>NZ_RWGU01000051.1 GCF_003944755.1 Rhodovulum robiginosum | reverse complement strand
GTGCTCTTCCGATCTACCGCCTCGGCGGCCTCGGCCAGGGCCTGCTCGGCCTCTTCGGCGGCGGCGCGGGCGCGGGCGGCCTCGGCCTCGTTATGGCTCAGCGTCTTGGCGGCGTCGTCGCGCAGGCGCAGGGCCGACTGGTGCCGGGCGGCCAGCCGTGCGACATCCTCTGTCAGCGTGGACAGCGCCGCCTCGCGCGCGTCCAGAACCGACGCGGCCTCTTTGGCCACCGCCTCGGCCTCGTCGATCGCGGCTTCGTGCCCCTCGTCTGCGGTGTCCAGTTCCGCCGCCTCCCGTTCAAGCCGGGCGATGGTGTCGCCCGCGTCGCGGTTGAGCCCGCTCTCGCGCTCGATATCCAGCGAGAGCTGGGCGATGCGCGCGCGCAGGGTCTCGATCGCGGCGCGGGCCTGGGCCTCGCGCGCCTCCAAACTGTCGCGCTGCACGGTCAGGCGCTGGACCACGGCGCCGGCGATGGCTTCTTCCTCGCGCAGGGGCGGCAGGGCGGCCTCGCGCTCGGCCCTTGCGCGGGCGGCCTCGCGCGCGGCGGTCTCGGCCCGCGCGGTGGCGGTGGTCGCCTCTCGCAGCGCGGCCTCGGTCTCGGCGCGGGCGGCGTCGGCCTCTTGCCAGCGGCGGTAAAGCAGCAGCCCCTCGGCCTGGCGCAGCTGCGCCCCGATCTCGCGGTAGCGCGCCGCCTGGCGGGCCTGGCGCGCGAGCTGTGCCAACTGCCCGGCCAGTTGTTCGATCACGTCGTCCACGCGGGCGAGATTGGTCTCGGCGCCCCTGAGCTTCAGCTCGGCCTCGTGGCGGCGCTGGTAGAGCCCGGAAATGCCCGCCGCCTCTTCCAGGATGCGCCGCCGCGCCTTGGGCTTGGCGTTGATCAGCTCCGAAATCTGGCCCTGCCGCACCAGCGCCGGCGACTGCGCCCCGGTCGAGGCGTCGGCAAACAGCATCTGCACGTCGCGGGCGCGCACGTCCTTGGAATTGACCTTGTAGGCGCTGCCGGCATCACGGGTGATCCGGCGCACGATGTCCAGCATGTCGGCATCGTTGAACCCGGCAGGCGCCAGCCGCTCGGTATTGTCGATCTGCAGCACGACCTCGGCAAAGTTGCGCGCCGGCCGCGTGGCGGCCCCGGCAAAGATCACGTCTTCCATGCCGCCACCGCGCATCGCGGTCGGGCGGTTTTCGCCCATCACCCAGCGCAGCGCCTCGAGCAGGTTGGACTTGCCGCACCCGTTGGGCCCGACAACACCGGTCAGCCCGTCGGCAATCACCAGATCGGTGGGGTCGACGAAACTCTTGAAGCCGTTCAGCCGAATCCGGGTAAAGCGCACCGATGACCGCTCTTCTTGATTCCTCTTGAGAGGGCTATCCTTTGCCCTGCCCGGCCCCGAGTCAAGCATACACCCCATCATCTGCGGCAGCGGGCAGACTTATCCACAACATCTTGGGAAAAACCTCCATGCTGCACCGCGGCAAAACGTAACGTCAGCTTCTTGGAATCAGTCTTGACCGCTCGTGGAAAAACGTCATGAAATCGTTAACGTTTTGGCGCGAGGTGCGCCGTCCGTCCGCAAGAGGTCATAGGGGCATGGCCATGAATATCCGTACCGAACCCCCGCTTTCGGCCGACGGCCGCCGCCTGGTCGAGAGAAGCGAGGCCGCGCTGCTCGCGGTCTATCCGCCCGAGGAATGTTTCAGCTTTACCGCCGAGGAACTGGCGGAAAAGGGCACGCAATTCCTGGTCGCCCGCAACGATGGCGAGGCGATCGGCTGCATCGCGCTGGTGGACCAGGGCGCCTATGGCGAGATCAAGCGGCTTTACGTGGCCGAGACCGCCCGCGGCAGCGGCGTCGCCCGCGCGCTGATCGAGGCGGCCGAAGCCGCGGCGCGAGACATCGGCCTGGGTCTGTTGAAGCTGGAAACCGGGCACGCGCTGCACGAGGCCGTATCGCTTTACCGTGCGATGGGCTATCGCGAGACAGAGGCCTTCGGCGGCTACCCCGACATCACTTCGAACCTGTTCATGGAAAAGGAAATCGGCGTCCGCGTGCGGCTTTCGGGCTAGGCCGCCACGGCATTCGCACGGGCGGTTTCCCGGGGCTTTGTCGCCCTGTTGCCGACAAAACGCGGCATCGGCCGTCTTTGGCCGGCCGGTTTTGCATTTGGCTTGCACTATGCCGCAGTTGCACGATATGGCGCCCGCGATACCGGCCCCTCCGGGCCTGTAAAGCTTTCCTAAGGCCAAATATCCGGGTTCCCCAATGTCGAATTCCAACCTCGCCAATCTCGCGCCGATTTCCGAACTCTACGTCTCGTACGACAGCGCCCAGAAACTGAAGGTCGAGGCCGGCGAATTGCCGAGTTGGGACCTGACTGCGCGACAGATCTGCGACCTTGAGTTGTTGATGAACGGCGGGTTCAACCCGCTCAAGGGGTTCCTCGGGCAAGAGGATTACGAGAGCGTCGTCGAGACGATGCGGCTGGCCGACGGGACGCTCTGGCCGATGCCGATCACGCTGGACGTGTCCGAGGATTTCGCCAAAGGGCTGGAGATCGGGCAGGATATCGCGTTGCGCGACCAGGAAGGCGTGATCCTCGCCACGCTGTCGATCACCGACCGCTGGACCCCGAACAAGGCACGCGAGGCGGAAAAGGTGTTCGGCGCCGACGACCTGGCCCACCCGGCGGTGAACTACCTGCATAACGTGGCCGGCCCAGTTTACCTGGGCGGCGCGATCACCGGCATCCAGCAGCCCGTGCATTACGATTTCCGCGGCCGCCGCGACACCCCCAACGAACTGCGCGCCTATTTCCGCAAGCTGGGCTGGCGCCGCATCGTCGCGTTCCAGACCCGCAACCCGCTGCACCGCGCGCACCAGGAGCTGACCTTCCGCGCCGCGAAAGAGGCCCAGGCCAACCTGCTGATCCACCCCGTGGTGGGCATGACCAAGCCGGGCGATGTCGACCATTTCACCCGCGTGCGCTGTTACGAGGCGGTGCTGGACAAGTACCCGCAGGCCACCACCACGATGAGCCTCTTGAACCTCGCCATGCGCATGGCCGGCCCGCGCGAGGCCGTCTGGCACGGGCTGATCCGCCGCAACCACGGCTGCACACATTTCATCGTCGGCCGCGACCACGCCGGCCCCGGCAAGAACTCGGCCGGCGAAGATTTCTATGGGCCCTACGACGCGCAGGAGATGTTCAAGGAATACGAGCCCGAGATCGGGCTGGAAATGGTGCCGTTCAAGCACATGGTCTACGTGCAGGAGCGTGCCCAGTACGAGCCCGCAGACGAGATCGAAGAGGGCGTGACCGTGCTCAACATCTCGGGCACCGAACTGCGCCGCCGCCTGTCCGAGGGCCTGGAAATCCCCGAGTGGTTCTCGTTCCCCGAGGTGGTGACCGAGCTGCGCCGGACCAAGCCGCCGCGCGCCCAGCAGGGGTTTACCGTGTTCTTCACCGGGCTGTCGGGCTCGGGCAAATCGACCATCGCCAACGCGCTGATGGTCAAGCTGATGGAAATGGGCGGCCGCCCGGTGACGTTGCTGGACGGCGACGTGGTGCGCAAACACCTGTCCTCCGAGCTCGGCTTTTCCAAGGAACACCGCGACATCAACATCCGCCGCATCGGGTATGTCGCCAGCGAGATCACCAAGAACGGCGGCATCGCGCTCTGCGCCCCGATCGCGCCCTACACCTCTACCCGCCGCGCGGTGCGCGAGATGATCGAGGCCTACGGCGCCTTTTGCGAGGTGCATGTCGCCACGCCGCTGGAAGAATGCGAAAAGCGTGACCGCAAGGGCCTCTACAAGCTGGCGCGCGAGGGCAAGATCAAGGAGTTCACCGGCATCTCGGACCCCTACGAGGCGCCCGAGTCCCCCGAGTTGAGCGTCGACACCACCGGCGTCGATGTCGACAACTGCGCGCATCAGGTGCTCTTGAAGCTCGAACAGCTCGGCCTGATCTCGGGCAGCTGGGGCCCCAACCTGAACTGAGCCCGGGCGGGCCGCACCTGCGCGGCCCGCGCGTTGCACTCGTGCTGGCCGTTAGCCTTACCTCGATACCGCCCCGCTTTGCCGGGCTTGGGCCCGTTCTGGAAACCCTGCTCGGCCAGCGGCCCAGGCCCGACCGGGTGATCCTTGCCCTGCCCCGCGCCTATCGCCGCTTTCCCGGCCCGGTGACACCCCCGGCCCTACCCGCCGGCATCGAACTGCTCTGGGTCGACGCGGATCTCGGACCGGCCACCAAGGTGCTGCCCGCCGCCAGCGCCCTGGCCGGGCAGGGCGCGCAACTGATCTATTGCGATGACGATTGCCTTTACGGCCCGTGCTGGGCTGCCGCCCTGCTGGCGGCGCGGCAGGGCCGCGAGGTCGTGGCCGCCTCGGGGTTTTCGGTCGAGCTCATGCGCCGCAGCTCTGCGCCGCTGGGCGAGACCGACATCGCCCAAGGCTTCTCGGGTGTGCTGGTCTCGCCGGACACGATCCCGCCCGCGGCGTGGGACATCCCCCCACCCGCGTGGAGCGTCGACGATATCTGGTTATCGGGGCAGTACGCCCATGCCGGGCTGGCGATCCGCCTGGCGCCGGCGGCGCGGGCGATGGTCACGCCGCTCGACCGGCCCGGCGCGCTTCAGGATGCCAGCGTCGGGGGGATGGGCCGGGCCGCGGCCAACGCCGCCTGCGCGGCGCTGATCCACCGTCGATTCGGACTTTGGCCACCCTCTTAGTGTACGCTGACCGGCGCGAAGTCGTTCTGACGTGCGAGGATAAACGCCAGCTGCCGGTTGCTTACCAGCGCCAGCCGCTCGCCGTCGGAATCGTGCACCGCGTAAAGCGCCTCTTGCCCCTGCACCTGCTCGCGCAGCTCGTCGGGCAGGTCCGCCACCTTGACGGGCCGGATATAGACGATCTTGTCGCTGCCCTCGGGCAGGAAATCGTATTCGGTATCCATTGCGTTCCCCTCTCGCTCAGGCCCGGTCGATGCGGATCGTCTGCACCACGCTGTCCGGCGCGGCGCGTTCCAGATCCACATGCAAAAGGCCATTTTCCATTGTCGCACCCGCCACCTCGACGCCGTCGGCCAGCACAAAGCTGCGCTGGAACTGGCGCGCGGCGATGCCCCGGTGAAGGAACACCCGGCCGGTGTCGTCCTCGTCGTGACGCCCACGGATCGTCAGTTGCCGGTCTTCCAGAGTGATCGACAGATCGCCGTCGCGGAATCCCGCCACGGCCAGCGTGATGCGATAGCTGTTCTCGGACGTTTGTTCGATATTATAGGGCGGATAGCTCTCGTTGCCGGATTTGGCGGTCCGCTCCACGAGGCGTTCGAGCTGGTCGAACCCCAGCAGGAAAGGGTGCGAGCCGAGGGTCAGTTTCGTCATATCTGGCAAGTCCTTGGGTAAGCGACCTGAATGTGAGGCGGGCCCCTAAGTCCGGCGACCCTTGACCCGATATGGGCGCGCTGCCGCAGCCGCGCAAGACCGCCTTCCCGCAAACCCCGAAAAACGTTATCTTAAGTTCCTCGGTACAGCGCCGACTCACGGGAACAACCATATGAACATTGCCAGCGAGATGAATTCCGAAGAGGTGCTCCGCGTCAAACTCGAGGTGCTCCGGCGCGAGCATCGCGACCTTGACGATGCGATCCACGCGCTGCAAGGCAAGGGCACGGGCGACCCGTTCACGCTGAAGCGGCTGAAAAAGCAGAAGCTTGCGCTGAAGGACCAGATCGCCCAGATCGAGGATCAGCTTACCCCCGATATCATTGCGTAGCCCGTGCGCACCACTATAGTGCGCCCTCGCAATGAACGGGGGCACTATGACGGACGTGAATGTGGGCATCATCATGGGCAGCCAGTCGGACTGGCCCACGATGCAGGAGGCCGCGCGCCTCCTCGACGCGCTGGAGGTGCCTTACGAGGCGCGCATCGTCTCGGCCCACCGCACCCCGGACCGCCTGTGGGAGTACGGCAAGACCGCCGTTCCGCGCGGCCTCAAGGTGATCATCGCGGGGGCGGGCGGCGCCGCCCACCTGCCGGGGATGATGGCCAGCAAGACCCGCCTGCCGGTGATCGGCGTGCCGGTGCAGACGCGGGCGCTGTCGGGCGTCGACAGCCTCTATTCCATCGTGCAGATGCCGCGCGGCTTTCCGGTGGCGACCATGGCCATCGGCGCGGCGGGTGCGGCCAATGCCGGGCTGATGGCGGCCGAGATCCTGGCGATCTCCGACCCCGCGCTCGCCGAGCGGCTGGACCGCTGGCGCGCCGATCTCTCGGCGTCGATCCCGGAGGTGCCGAAGGATGACTGAACCGCTTGCCCCCGGCGCGACGATCGGCATCCTGGGCGGCGGACAACTGGGCCGGATGCTGTCGGTCGCCGCGGCGCGGCTGGGCTTCAGGACGCATATCTTCGAGCCCGGCGCCGAGCCCCCCGCGGGCCATGTCGCGCATCGCGTGACCACGGCGTCTTACGAAGACGCCGCCGCGCTGGCCGCCTTTGCCGAGGCGGTGGACGTGGTGAGCTACGAATTCGAAAACATCCCCACCACCGCGCTGGACGCGATCGAGGCGATACGCCCGATCCGCCCCGGCCGGCGGGCGCTCGCCGTCAGCCAGGACCGGCTGATCGAAAAGGCGTTCCTGACCGATCTCGGGCTTGCCACCGCCCCCTTCGCCGCCGTCGATGACGAGGTTGACCTCGCCGAGGCCATCGCCGAGATCGGCACGCCCGCCATCCTCAAGACCCGCCGCTTCGGATATGACGGCAAGGGGCAGGAACGCCTGCTGGTTCCCGAACACGGGGCCCGCGCGCTGAACGCCATGGACGGCGCGCCGGCGATCCTGGAAGGGGTCGTGGAGTTCGGCCAGGAAATCTCGGTCATCGCCGCACGGGGATTGACGGGCGAGGTCGCCTGCTACGACCCCGGCACCAACGTCCACCGCGAGGGCATCCTGCGGTCCACCACCGTGCCCGCGCCGCTGACCGCCGCCCAGCGCACCGACGCGGTGATCCTTGCGGGCCGCATCCTCAACGCGCTGCACTATGTCGGCGTGATGGGGGTAGAGCTGTTCGTGACCGAAAGCGGCCTCGTGGTGAACGAGATCGCGCCGCGGGTGCACAATTCCGGGCACTGGACGCAGGATGGCTGTGTCATCGACCAGTTCGAACAGCATATCCGCGCCATTGCCGGGTGGCCGATGGGCGACGGCACCCGGCATTCCGACATCGAGATGGAAAACCTGATCGGCGACGACATGGACCGGGTGCCCGACCTCGCCGCGCGCCCCGATTGCGCGCTGCACATATATGGCAAGGCCGAGGTCAAGCCCGGCCGCAAGATGGGCCATGTAAACCGCCGGCTGGGCCCGGCCGGCTGACCCCCGGCCGCCCGTGGCCGCGACGGGCTAGCGCAGCAACCCGATCGCGTAGGGCGGCGACATCTGCGCCTGGCCGAGGAAGGCCTCCAGCGCCGCCGGGTCGGGCTGGCGCCGGGTTTTCGTCTCTTCCGCGGCCAACCCGCCGGTGATGAAGAGCGAATCGAGATCTTCGCCCATGGCGCCGGCAATGTCGGTGGCGATACCGTCGCCGATGCACAGGATCGACTGGTCGGGCACATCGCCGAATTGCGCCAGCCGCCGCCGGGCAAGATCGTAGATCGGCGGGTGGGGCTTGCCGAAATAGAGGCTCTGACCGCCCATTTCGGTATAGAGCCGCGCCACCGCGCCGGCGCACCATTCCCGCGTCTCGCCCCGGTCGACCACGATATCGGGATTGGCGCAGAGCAGCTTCATCCCCTCCTGCTTGGCGTAAAGCAATTCGGGACGCAGCACCGCCGGGTCGGCGTGCACGTCGAAGGGGCCGGTGCAGACGATGCCCTCGGCCTGCTGCAGCGGCACCCGGCTGATCGCCACCGGGTCTTTCACGATCTTGAGCGGATCAAAGAAGGTCAGGTCGTGATCGGCGCCCATGAAGAACACCTTTTCACCCACCGCGCCGCGGAACATCGCCGCCCGCGCGCTGTCGCCCGAGGTGGCGATGCTGTCCCAGCAGTCGCGGGCGACGCCCAGGTCGGCCAGCTGCGCCTCGACGCTGGTGCGGTGGCGCGGCGCGTTGGTCAGCAGAATCACGATGCCGCCCTTTGCGCGGTAGCGTTGCAGCGCCGCGACGGCCTCGGGGTAGGGCGCGCGCCCGTTATGCACGCATCCCCACAGATCGACGAACATCGCGTCGTAGCGGGCGGATATCTCGTCGAGGCTGTCGATGATCTGGGTCATGGGGCGCGCGGTCCTGAAACGTGGAGGGGGCGCCGCCGGCGCCCCCCTGCCAATCGGAAGCTCCGATCAGAGCTGGAGGTTCGGGACGATCTGCTTTTTCCGGCTGACGATCCCGGGCAACACCACCATGTCGCCATCGACCTTGGCGGCAAAGCTCTTTTCGGCGACGGTCTTGACCAGATCGTTGGGCACCAGCAGCGTCGCCTCTTCGTTCAGGATGTCGATGACGAAGAGCAGCACCTGGTCGACACCGTCCTCTGCGGCGACGGTGGTCATCGTCTCGATCAGGCTGTCCTTGCGGGCCAGCACGGTGGCCGGCGAGGTCGTTTCCAGAACCGAAACGCGGAATTTCTTGTCCGCGACCTCGTATTCCTTCGAATCCATCCGCAGAAGTTCGGCATCGGAAAAGGCCGAGACATCGGATTTGGCCGCGAACATCTCGGCGGCGTAATCGGAGATCGACACGCCCAGATCGGCGGCCAGCGCCTCGGCCAGCGCCTTGTCCACCTCGGTGGTGGTGGGCGAGCGGAATTCCAGCGTGTCGCTGAGAATGCAGGACAGCATCGCGCCCTTGACGTTTTCCGGCATCTTCGCGGCGTCGTCGCCCATCAGCTGGTGCATGACGGTGGCGGTGCAGGCCAGCGGGCGCACGGTGATCTCGATCGGCGCGCGGGTTTTCAGGCCGCCCTGCAGCAGGTGATGGTCGATCACCGCCACGACGTTGGCGTCGTTGATATGGGCCGGCAGCTCGGCCACGTTGTTGGTGTCGACAACGACAACGTCCTCGCCCGGGGCGACGTCGGCAATGATCTCGGGCTGGTCGAAACCCCAGCGTTCCAGCACGAACTTGGCCTCGGTATTGGGCTCGCCCAACAGCTTTGCCTCGGCGGGGGTGCCTTTCACGTCAGAAAGGTACCACGCCCAGATCAGCGGCGCGCCGGTGGAGTCGGTGTCGGGGGCCTTGTGGCCGAAAACTTTGATGGTCATGCGATTTTGCCCGCTTGATGTGTCGGAATTCGGCGCCCTTATAGAAGGGGCGGCGGGGCTTGTCACCCATGGCGATCGGTGTTTTTCTGCGCTGCGGCATCGCGGACGGTGGCTTTCCGCTCCGCCGCGTCACGGGCGGTCTGTGGGCCCCGGATCGCCGGGTCGGGCGCCATCGGAACAGGCTCGGTCAGCGCGCGCCGCCCCGCCGTGCGGGCGCCCCGCGCCCAGGGCGCTGCCTGCGGCGCGTCTTTCCCGCGAACGAGGTGTTGACAGCGCCGTGAGGTCTCCTTATTTCCGGCTCGTTAGCACTCACCGGGCGCGAGTGCCAACACCGCGCCCGCGAAACCTGAACCAAGGAGCGTTCGAAGATGGCATTCAAACCGTTGCATGACCGTGTGCTGGTCCGCCGCGTCGAGAGCGACGATAAGACCAAGGGCGGTCTGATCATCCCCGACAGCGCGAAAGAAAAGCCCGCCGAAGGCGAAGTGATCGCCTGCGGCGAAGGTGCCCGCAAGGATTCGGGCGAACTGATCGAGATGGGCGTCAAGAAAGGCGACAAGATCCTCTTCGGCAAATGGTCGGGCACGGAAGTGACGATCGAAGGCGAAGAGCTGCTGATCATGAAGGAAAGCGACATCCTCGGCATCATCGCCTGAGCCGTCGCCTGACAGACACCGAAATTCTAGGAGCAAGCAATCATGGCTGCTAAGGACGTCAAATTCGATACCGATGCCCGCAACCGCATGCTGAAGGGCGTGAATATTCTCGCCGACGCGGTCAAGGTCACCCTCGGCCCCAAGGGCCGCAACGTCGTGCTGGAAAAATCCTTCGGCTCGCCGCGCATCACCAAGGACGGCGTGACCGTCGCCAAGGAAATCGAGCTGGAAGACAAGTTCGAGAACATGGGCGCGCAGATGGTGAAAGAGGTCGCCTCTCGCACCAATGACGAGGCCGGCGACGGCACCACCACCGCCACCGTCCTGGCCCAGGCCATCGTCAAGGAAGGCATGAAGGCGGTCGCCGCCGGCATGAACCCGATGGACCTCAAGCGCGGCATCGACATCGCCACCGCCAAGGTCGTCGAGGCGATCAAGGCCGCCGCGCGTCCCGTCGAGAACTCCGACGAGGTCGCTCAGGTCGGCACCATCTCGGCCAACGGCGAGGCCAATATCGGCCGCTTCATCGCCGACGCGATGCAGAAGGTCGGCAATGACGGCGTCATCACCGTCGAAGAGAACAAGGGCATGGAGACCGAGGTCGAGGTCGTCGAGGGCATGCAGTTCGACCGCGGCTACCTCAGCCCCTACTTCGTGACCAACCCCGACAAGATGGTCGCCGAGCTGGAAGACTGCCTGATCCTGCTGCACGAGAAAAAGCTCTCGTCACTGCAGCCGATGGTGCCGCTGCTCGAGCAGGTCATCCAGTCGCAAAAGCCGCTGCTGATCATCGCCGAGGACGTCGAGGGCGAGGCCCTGGCCACCCTCGTGGTCAACAAGCTGCGCGGCGGCCTCAAGATCGCTGCCGTCAAGGCCCCGGGCTTCGGCGACCGCCGCAAGGCCATGCTGCAGGACATCGCGATCCTGACCGGCGGCCAGGTGATCTCGGAAGATCTGGGCATGAAGCTCGAAAGCGTGACGATGGACATGCTGGGCTCGGCCAAGAAAGTGTCGATCACCAAGGACGAGACCACCATCGTCGACGGTGCCGGCGAAAAGGCCGAAATCGAGGCGCGCGTTTCGCAGATCCGTCAGCAGATCGAGGAAACCACCTCGGACTACGACCGTGAGAAGCTGCAAGAGCGTGTGGCCAAGCTGGCCGGCGGCGTTGCCGTCATCCGCGTCGGCGGCATGACCGAGGTCGAGGTGAAAGAGCGCAAGGACCGCGTCGACGACGCGCTGAACGCCACCCGTGCCGCGGTGCAGGAAGGCGTGATCGTGGGCGGCGGCGTTGCCCTGGTGCAGGGCGCCAAGGCGATCGAGGGCCTGGCCGGCGACAACGAAGACCAGAACGCGGGCATCGCGATGCTGCGCCGCGCACTGGAATCGCCGCTGCGCCAGATCGCCGAAAACGCCGGTGTCGACGGCGCTGTCGTGGCCGGCAAGGTCCGCGAGAGCGACGATCTTCACTTCGGCTTCAACGCCCAGACCGAACAGTACGGCGACATGTTCGCCTTCGGCGTGATCGACCCGGCCAAGGTTGTCCGCACCGCGCTGGAAGACGCGGCCTCGGTCGCCGGCCTGCTGATCACCACCGAAGCGATGGTGGCCGACAAGCCCGAGCCGAAGGGCCAGGGCGGCGCCGGTGGCGGCATGCCCGACATGGGCGGCATGGGCGGCATGATGTAATCTGCCCTGCGGCAACATGGACTTTGGAAGGGGCCTTCGCGGGCCCCTTTCTTTTTGCGTATCTTAACGAAATGAATCTGCGGCAGGCCCAACCGGACGACCAACCGGCCATTGCGCTCTTGCTGACAGCCGCCTTCGGCCAACCCGCCGAGGCGCTGCTGGTCGAATCCCTGCGCGCAGAGGGCGCGATGGCGCTGGAACTGGTGGTCGAGCGCAGGGGGAACGGCCTGTGGGGCTATCTGGCCCTGTCGCAGATGCGATCGCCCGTAGGCTGGCTGGCGCTGGCGCCCGTGGCCGTGGCACCGTCGCAACAGCGCCAGGGGGTGGGCAGCGCCCTCATTCTCGGCGCGCTCGAGATGACCGACGCCCCCGTCGTGGTCGTGGGCGAACCCGGCTATTACGCGCGCTTCGGCTTTTCGGTCGACCGCGCGGCGCGGTTGACATCGCCCTACCCGCCAGAGTTCACCGCCCTGCACCAAAGGGCGCCCGAAGGCGACGCGCCGGCAGAGGTGCTGGTCTACGCCACGGCCTTCGGCAGCTAGGCAGGCCGCGGACCGGGCCGTCCGGCGCGATCACCCGCCCGGTACCGTCACGCAACAAAATTGCGTCATTTCGCTCTTAATGGTGTCAAAGTTTCTTTCGCGATTGCAGCATTCGCGCCGTAACGCTATGGTCTGGCGCAAACAAGGAATCCGGGAGCCGGGGAATGCTCGACAACATGCCACGCGGGACGATTTGCATCGAGGACATCGAAATCGGGATGTGCCGCCACCTGCGCAAGGAGGTGACCGACCGCGATATCGAGCTTTTCGCCGAGGTCTCGACCGACCGCAACCCGGTGCATCTCGACGACGAGTATGCCCATCAGACCATCTTCGAGGGCCGCATCGCCCACGGCATGCTGACCGCAGGTCTGATCTCGGCGGTGATCGGCGAACAGCTTCCGGGCCACGGCACGATCTACATGGGCCAGACGCTGAAATTCCTCGCCCCGGTCCGGCCGGGCGACGTGGTGGTGGCCGAAGTCGAGGTAACCGCCATCGACTATTCCAGACGCCGGGTGACCCTTGATTGCCGCTGCCTCGTGGACGATAAGCCCGTCCTGAAGGGCGAGGCTACAGTGCTGGCGCCCACCAAGAAATTCGATTGACGGCGCCGGGCCTCCGGTGCAATCGGGGGCCGATGCAGACCTTCACCACCTGGAAAGGGCTCGACGAGCGCACGCGCGGCGCAGTTGCGGCCATCGGCAATTTCGACGGCGTGCATCTGGGCCACCGCGAGGTGATCGAGATCGCCCGCGCCGAGGCCACCCGCCGCGGCGCCCCCTTGGGCATCCTGACCTTCGAGCCGCACCCGCGCGAATACTTCGCCCCCGACGCCCCGCCCTTTCGGCTGATGAACGCCGAGGCCAAGGCCAACCGGCTGGCCAAGCTGGGGGTCGACCAGCTTTACCAGCTGCCCTTCGACGCGCAGCTCGCCGGGCTTTCGGCCGAGGCCTTCGCGCGCGAGGTCGTGGACGACGGGCTGGGGCTGTCGCACGTCGTCGTCGGCGTCGATTTCTGCTTTGGCAAGGGCCGCAAGGGCAACGTGGACGACCTGCAGCGCTTTGGCGCGGCGATGGATTTCGGCGTCACGGCGGCCGAGCTGTTGGCAAACGACGCCGGCGCCGTCTCCTCTACCTCGATCCGCACCGCGCTGAGCGAGGGCCGCCCGCGCGATGCGCAGGCCATGCTGGGCCACTGGCACCGGATCGAGGGCGAGGTGCTGCACGGCGACGCGCGCGGCCGGGCGCTGGGATTTCCCACCGCAAACATGTCGATCATCGGGCTGCACCGGCCGCGCTTTGGCGTTTACGCGGTCAAGGTCGACGTGCTGTCAGGCCCGCACAAGGGCACCTATGACGGCGCCGCCTCGATCGGTGTGCGCCCGATGTTCGGCGAGAACGTCCCCAATTGCGAAAGCTACCTGTTCGATTTCGTTGGCGATCTCTACGGCACCCACCTGTCGGTGGCGCTGATCGAGTTTCTGCGCGACGAGGCCCGGTTCGACAATCTCAACGCGCTGGTCGAACAGATGCACGCCGACTGCGACCGGGCGCGCGCGATCCTGGCCGATCTCTGACCCCTTCCCTTTCGCGCCCCAAACGCTAGGCTCCGCCCGATGAAAGACCCGATCGACCGCACCGGCCTGCGCCCCCGTTTCTGGGAAAGGGTGCCGCTCAAGCAAATGAACCCCCGCGAATGGGAGGCGCTCTGCGACGGCTGCGGCAAATGCTGCCTGAACAAGCTGGAAGACGCCGACACCGGCGAAGTGGTGTTCACCCGCGTGGCCTGCCGCCTTCTGGACGACGACACCTGCCGCTGTGCGCATTACGACGTGCGCAAGACCATCGTGCCCGAATGCGTCGTCCTCAAGCCCGGCAATATCGAGGAAATCGCCTACTGGATGCCGGCCTCCTGCGCCTATCGCCTGCTTTGGGAGGGGAAGGCCCTGCGCGACTGGCACCCGCTGGTCTCGGGCGATCCCGACAGCGTGCACCGGGCGGGCGTGTCGGTGCGGGGCTGGACAGTGCCCGAGTTCGACGTGCCCGTGGAAGAGTGGGAAGACCACCTGATCGAAGAGGAGCTCTAAGCCCCATGCATTTCGCCTCGGACAACACCTCGCCCGTGCCCCCGCAAGTGCTGGAGGCGGTGATCGAGGCCAACCACGGCTACGCCATGCCCTATGGTGCCGACGCGATCTTTGCCGAGGTGCAGGACCGGCTGCGCCGGATCTTCGAGGCGCCCGGCGCCGCGGTCTATCTGGTGGCGACGGGCACGGCGGCCAATGCGTTGGCGCTGGCCTGCCTCTGCCCGCCCTGGGCCACGGTGTTTTGCCACCGCAACGCCCATGTGGAAGAAGATGAATGCGGCGCGCCCGAATTCTATACCGGGGGCTCGAAACTGACGCTCATCGACGGTGCCCACGCCAAGATGACCGCCGCCGCCCTGGAACAGGCCATCGGCTTTGCCGCGCGCGCGGGCGTGCACAACGTCCAGCCCGGCGCGGTGTCGCTGACCAACGCCACCGAGGCGGGCACGGTCTATTCCTCGGCCGAGGTGGCCGAGATCTGCGCGGTGGCCCGGGGCGCCGGGCTGCCGGTGCATCTGGACGGGGCGCGCTTTGCCAATGCGCTGGCGGCCACCGCGGCCAGCCCGGCCGAGCTGACCTGGAAGGCCGGCGTCGACATCCTCTGCTTCGGCGGCACGAAGAACGGGCTGATGGGTGCCGAGGCGGTGATCATCTTCGACCCCGAGAAAGCCTGGGAATTCGAACTCAGGCGCAAGCGCGGCGGGCACCTGTTTTCCAAGCACCGCTACCTCTCGGCCCAGATGGCGGCCTATCTCGACGACGACCTATGGCTGAAGCTCGCCGCGCGGGCCAACGCCGCGGCCGCGCGCCTTTCGGCCGGCATAGCGGCGCTGGAGGGCGCGCGCCTGCTGCATCCGACCGAGGCCAACGCGGTCTTCGCCGCCTGGCCGCGCAAAGGCCACGCGGCGGCCCAGGCGGCCGGCGCGCAATACTACCTCTGGCCGATGGACCAGTCGATGGAGGGGCCCGATGACGAGCCGCTCTCGGCGCGGCTGGTCTGCTCCTGGTCGACCACCGACGAGGATGTGGACCGGTTCCTGAACGTCGTGGCGGGCTGAGCCCGGCGCAAAACCCGTCGAACCATTTCGCCGCGGATTTTCGAAAACCCTTGGCGCCCCTGTCCCCGCTTGGACCTAGAGCTTGCCCGCCAGGTGCAAGTCCAGATCGTCCAGACGGTCCTGCCCCCAGAACCGCTCGTCCCCGACGATGTAAAAGGGCGAGCCGAACACGCCCCGCGCCACCGCCTCTTCGAGGTTGGCCGCATAGGTCTCTGCCCCGGCCAGAAGCCCGCTATCGGCAAGCCCCGGGTCGAATCCCGCCGCCTTTAGGCAGTCTCGGATCACCGCATCGTCGGCCACGTCGCGGTCCTCGGCCCAGCAGGCCCGCAAAAGGCTGTGCACCAGCCCGCCCAGATCGCCCCCGCCCGCGGCCTGCGCGGCGATGATCGCATAGGAGGACGGCGCCATATTGGCAGGAAAGAACGCCGGCTTGGGGTTGATCGGCATCCCCAGCTTCGCCGACTGCCGGCGGATTTCCTGCGCGCGGTAGGTCTGCCGGCATTCGGGCCGCGCGCCGGCGGGCTGGCCGCCGGTGCGCGGGAAAAGCGCCATGATGTCCAAGGGCTTGTAGGTGATCGTCGCGTCGTGGCGGCCCGCGATCTCTTCCAGCCGGGTGCCGGCAAGGTAGGTGAAAGGCGAAATCGTCGTAAAGAAATAGTCGATATGAGCCATCTTGACCCTCCGGAGCCGCGCAAGGTTTGCAAGACCGTAGCCGGGTGATAAGCGGTGTCAAAGTCACGATTCCGTTGCACGAAACGCCGCCCGGGGACCCTGCCAGATGCCGAACGCCAATGAACCGAAACTGATTTCCGGTAACGCGAACCGACCGCTTGCCGCCGCCATCGCCCGGCGCATGTCAATGCATCGCGGGCTGAATGTCGATCTGGTCGATGCCAGGGTGGAACGTTTCAACGACGGCGAAATATTCGTCGAAGTGTTCGAGAACGTCCGCGGCGAGGATATGTTCGTGATCCAGCCCACCTCGAACCCGGCCAACGACAACCTGATGGAACTGATGATCATCTCCGACGCGCTGCGCCGATCGTCGGCGGCGCGGATCACGGCGGTGATCCCCTATTTCGGCTATGCAAGGCAGGACCGCCGCACCAAGGCGCGCACCCCGATCTCGGCCAAGCTGGCGGCCAACCTGCTGACCGAGGCCGGGATCGAGCGCATCCTGACGATGGACCTGCACGCCGCGCAGATTCAGGGCTTTTTCGATATCCCCGTCGACAACCTCTATGCCGCGCCGATCTTTGCGCTGGATATCGAGCATCATTTCCGCGGTGAGCTCGGCCAAATCACCGTGGTTTCGCCCGATGTGGGCGGCGTTGCCCGCGCGCGCGAACTGGCGCAGCGGATCGGCTCGGGCCTGGCCATCGTCGACAAGCGCCGGGTGCGTCCGGGCGAGGTGGCCGAGATGACGGTGATCGGCGATGTCGAGGGGCAGACCTGCGTCATCGTCGACGACCTCTGCGATACCGCCGGAACGCTTTGCAAGGCCGCCGAGGTACTGACCGAGAACGGCGCCAACGAGGTGCACGCCTATATCAGCCACGGCGTTTTTTCGGGCCCGGCGATCGAGCGGATCAGCAATTCGCGGCTGAAGACCGTCGTCATCACCGACTCGATCCAGCCCACCCAAGCGGTTCAGGCCACGCAAAACATTCGCATCGTGCCCACCGCGCCGCTTTTCGCCCAGGCGATCATGAATATCTGGCAGGGCACGTCGGTCTCGTCGCTTTTCGCGCACGAGACACTGGCGCCGATCTACGAGGGCATGTACGCGCTCAACGGCTAGGCGCCCCGGCGCACGGCCCGGTCAGGTTACGTCCCAGTCATCCTCGTGCCTGGCCGCGCCGATGGCCATCCAGTCGGCGCGGATGCGCGCGACACGGGTGTCGGCCCAGGTCTTGAACACCACGTCGAACCCGTCCTCGGTGACGTTTTCGGCCGAGATGTCGGCCCGCTGGTTCGTCTTCTGGTCGAGGTCCCACATCGAGATCCCGACATAGACCACGGGCGGCGCGCGGAAGCTTTGGGAAAAGCGCACGGGCGTGCGGCTGGCACGCGGGCCGGTGCCCGTCCACATCACGCCGTCATGCTCGAAATCGGAAAACAGCACGACGGAACCGCGGTCGACCCCGATCATCCGGCCGTCGAATGTCTGCATCGCGTGACACCTCCTCTGGCGCGTCAGGGTGCCCGGTGAACCGGGCGAAACTTCGGCGCCGGCATGAAAAAGGCCCCGCAAAACGGGGCCTTTTCGAATTCAAGGCACGCGCGGTCAGTCGTTCGGCACACTGGGGTTGAGACCCAGATGGGTGCCCATCGCAACCATGTCGGCCAGCAGGTGCTGGGTGTTGTCGACGAGGTCGTGATGTTCTTCTTCGCGGGCCTCCTTGTGGGCCTTGTGGGCCTCGGCCACCATTTCGTCGATCATCTCCTGGGTGACCTCCGAAACCGGGTGCGCCCGCTCGGCCAGCACCGTGGCGCGGTCGCCGACCACCTCGGCAAAGCCGCCGGTGACGATGAATTGCTCACTGCCCTTCTCGCCGACCACCTCGACGATGCCGGGGCGCAGCGTGGTCATGACCGGCGCGTGGTCCGGCAGGACCGTCATGTTCCCGTCGGCGCCGGGCAGCATCACCTGCTTCGCGTCGAGCGAGGCAAGCTTGCGCTCCGGCGCAACGAGGTCGAATTGCATCGTGTCGGCCATAATGCCCCCTTATGCAGCGTCCGCCGCCATCTTTTCGGCCTTCGCCACCACGTCTTCGATGCCGCCGACCATGTAGAAGGCCGCTTCGGGCAGGTGGTCGTATTCACCGGCCACGACCGCCTTGAACGAGGAAATGGTCTCTTCGATCGGCACCTGGATGCCGTCCGAACCGGTGAACACCTTGGCCACGTCGAAGGGCTGGCTGAGGAAGCGCTGGATCTTGCGCGCGCGCGACACGGTCAGCTTGTCCTCTTCGCTCAGTTCGTCCATGCCGAGGATCGCGATGATGTCCTGCAGCGACTTGTAGCGCTGCAGGATGCCCTGCACGTCGCGCGCCACCTGGTAATGCTCTTCGCCGACCACGCCCGGATCGAGAATCCGCGAGGTCGAGTCGAGCGGGTCCACCGCCGGGTAGATGCCGAGCTCGGAAATCGCGCGCGACAGCACGGTGGTGGCGTCGAGGTGGGCAAACGAGGTGGCCGGCGCGGGGTCGGTCAGGTCGTCCGCGGGCACGTAGATCGCCTGCACCGAGGTGATCGAGCCAGCCCGTGTCGAGGTGATGCGTTCCTGCAGCGCGCCCATGTCGGTGGCCAGCGTCGGCTGGTAGCCCACCGCCGAGGGGATACGGCCCAGAAGCGCCGACACCTCGGAGCCTGCCTGGGTAAAGCGGAAGATGTTGTCGACGAAGAACAGCACGTCGGTGCCCGACTGGTCGCGGAACTGTTCGGCCAGGGTCAGGCCGCTCAGCGCGACACGGGCACGCGCCCCCGGAGGTTCGTTCATCTGGCCGTAGACCAGCGCAACCTTGGACTCCGACAGGTTGTCGATCTTGATGACCTCGGATTCCATCATCTCGTGATAGAGGTCGTTGCCCTCGCGGGTCCGTTCCCCCACACCGGCGAACACCGAGTAGCCCGAGTGCACCTTGGCGATGTTGTTGATCAGCTCCATGATGAGCACGGTCTTGCCCACACCGGCGCCGCCGAACAGGCCCACCTTGCCGCCCTTGGAGTAAGGCGCAAGCAGGTCGATGACCTTGATCCCCGTCACCAGGATTTCCGACGATGTTGCCTGTTCGTCGAAGGTCGGGGCGGGCTGGTGGATCGGGCGGGTTTCCTTGGCGTCGATCGGGCCCTTTTCGTCGATCGGCTCGCCGATCACATTCAGAATTCGGCCCAGCGTGGCGTCGCCCACCGGCACCGAGATCGGCGTGCCGGTGTCGGACACTTTCGCGCCGCGCACCAGACCCTCGGTCGCGTCCATGGCGATGGTGCGCACGGTGCTTTCGCCCAGGTGCTGGGCCACTTCCAGCACCAGCCGCTTGCCGTTGTTTTCGGTTTCCAGAGCGTTCAGAATTTCGGGCAGATGTTCGTCGAACTGAACGTCGACGACGGCGCCGATCACCTGGGTAACTTTGCCAGTAGCAGTTGCCATCTCGTTTCTCCGGTTCCTTTAGAGCGCCTCGGCGCCCGAAATGATTTCGATGAGTTCCTTGGTGATCGCGGCCTGACGCGAGCGGTTGTACTCGATGGTCAGCTTTTCGATCATGTCGCCCGCGTTGCGCGTGGCGTTGTCCATTGCCGACATCCGCGCGCCCTGCTCGGACGCGCCATTTTCCAGCAACGCCGCCAGGATTTGCGTGGCCACCCCACGCGGCAGAAGATCGCGCAGGATTTCGTCTTCCGACGGCTCGTATTCGTAGAACCGGCTCGTGTCGGCCTCGTCCTCGACCGGACGGGGAATGATCTGCTGGGCGGTCGGCACCTGGCTGATCACCGACTGGAAGCGGTTGAAGTACAGCGTGGCGATGTCGAACTCGCCGGCATTGAACCGCGAGATCACGTCCTGCGCGATGCTGTTGGCATCGTCATACCGGATGCGCTTGACCTCGCTGAGATCCACATGGCCGACGAAGTGATCGGAGTAGTCGCGCTTGAGCTGCTCGCGGCCCTTCTTGCCGACGGTCAGGATCTTGACGGTCTTGCCCGCGGCGAGCAACTCGTTGATGCGGATGCGGGCCAGCCGCACGATCGTCGAGTTGAAGCCGCCGCACAGGCCGCGCTCGGCGGTCATGACCACCAGCAGGTGCACCTGGTCGTCGCCGGTCCCGGCCAACAGCGGGGGCGCGTCGCCGCGGTCGGCGACCGAGGCCGCCAATCCGCTCAGCACCGTCTCCATGCGCTCGGCATAGGGGCGGGCGTTTTCCGCTGCATCCTGGGCACGCCGCAGCTTGGCTGCGGCGACCATCTGCATCGCCTTCGTGATCTTTCGCGTCGACTTGACGCTATCGATCCGGTTTTTCAGGTCCTTGAGGCTTGGCATCTATCCGATCCTCTCGCGCCGCCCTCAGGCGAAGCCCTTGGCGTACTCGTCCAGCGCGGCCCTGATCTTGTCTTCCAGCTCGCCCTTGACCTTGCGGTCGTTGTTGGTGATGTCGTCCAGCAGGTCCTGGTGCTTGCTGCGCAGATGGCTCAGCAGGCCGGCCTCGAAGCGGGTGACATCCTTGACCGCGATCTTGTCCAGATAGCCCTTGGTGCCGGCGAAGATGACGCAGACGATCTCGGCGTTGGTCAGCGGCGCGTATTGCGGCTGCTTCATCAGCTCGGTCAGGCGCGCGCCGCGGTTCAGCAGTCTCTGCGTGGACGCGTCGAGGTCCGACCCGAACTGGGCGAAGGCCGCCATCTCGCGGTACTGGGCCAGTTCCAGCTTGACCGGGCCGGCGACCGATTTCATCGCGTCGGTCTGGGCCGAAGAGCCCACGCGCGACACCGACAGGCCGGTGTTCACCGCCGGGCGGATGCCCTGGTAGAACAGCTCGGTCTCGAGGAAGATCTGGCCGTCGGTGATCGAGATCACGTTGGTCGGAATAAAGGCCGACACGTCACCGCCCTGGGTTTCGATGATCGGCAGCGCGGTCAGCGACCCGGCGCCGTGATCCTCGTTCAGCTTCGCCGAACGTTCCAGCAGGCGAGAGTGCAGGTAGAACACGTCGCCCGGGTAGGCCTCGCGCCCCGGCGGGCGGCGCAGCAGCAGCGACATCTGGCGGTAGGCGACGGCCTGCTTGGACAGGTCATCGTAGACCATCAGCGCGTGGCGACCGTTGTCGCGGAAATATTCGCCCATCGCCGTGGCGGCGTAGGGGGCGAGGAACTGCATCGGCGCCGGGTCCGAGGCGGTGGCGGCCACGATGATCGAGTAGTCGATGGCGCCCGTTTCCTCAAGCTTCTTCACCAGCTGGGCCACGGTCGACCGCTTCTGGCCGATGGCGACGTAGACGCAGTAGAGCTTCTTGCTCTCGTCGTCGCCGGCGGCCTTGTTATAGCTCTTCTGGTTCAGGATCGTGTCGAGCGCGACGGCGGTCTTGCCGGTCTGGCGGTCGCCGATGATCAACTCGCGCTGGCCGCGGCCGATCGGGATCATGGCGTCGACCGACTTGATGCCGGTGGCCATCGGTTCATGCACCGATTTACGCGGGATGATGCCCGGCGCCTTGACGTCGGCGACGCGGCGCTCGCTGGCCTTGATCGGGCCCTTGCCGTCGATCGGGTTGCCCAGGCCATCGACCACGCGACCCAGAAGCGCATCGCCCACCGGAACGTCCACGATGGAGTTGGTGCGCTTGACGGTGTCGCCTTCCTTGATCTGCTGGTCCGAGCCGAAGATCACGACGCCGACATTGTCGACTTCGAGGTTCAGCGCCATGCCGCGGATGCCGCCGGGGAACTCGACCATCTCGCCGGCCTGCACGTTGTCGAGGCCATGGACACGGGCGATGCCGTCCCCGACCGAGAGCACGCGCCCCACTTCGGCGACTTCGGCTTCCTGGCCGAAGTTCTTGATCTGCTCCTTGAGGATCGCAGAGATCTCTGCAGCTTGGACACCCATTTATCCGACCTCTTTCATAATGTTCTGGAGTGCATTGAGCTTCGAGCGGATCGAGGTGTCGACCATCTTCGAGCCCAGTTTTACGACCAGACCGCCGATGAGGCGCTCATCGACGGTCGCGTTGATCTTGACATCCTTGCCGGCGTTGGCCTTGAGCGTCTTGGCCAGTGCGGCGGTCTGCGCGTCGTTCAGCGGCCGGGCCGAGACGACATCGGCGGTGACCTCGCCCTTCTCTTCCGCGATCAGCGCGGAGAGTACCTTGTTAAGCTGCGGCAGCACGAAGAGGCGGCGCTTGGAGGCCATCAGTTGCAGCGCGTTGGCCATCATCTTGTCGAGGCCCATCTTGGGCGCGAGCGCACCGATCGCCTTGGCCTGTTGGTCGCGGCTGTAGAGCGGCGATGAGATAAGGCTGCGAAAATCCTCGCTCTCGACCAGCGCCGCGTCGAGCGCGGCCACGTCGGTTTCGAGTTTTTCGAGGGCTTTTTCTTCCTTGGCCAATTCAAAGATGGCCGTGGCATAGCGCGTAGCAATGCCGGTCGAAATCGAAGCTGGTTCGGACACGTCCACCCTTCCGATATCTGAAGCCCCGTTCTGCACCGGGAACCCGGCACGAGGCAAATCAAGCTACGCGCCCGGGCGGGCACGCTTCCGAAATCGGCGTGGGTGTAGCAGAGGCAGTCCCGCCTCGCAACAGCCAAGCGCAGCATTCTGTGACGGGCCGCGCAGGGGCGAAAATCGCTGCGTGTCGGCCACTTCGGGCCGCACCCGGCCCCAGCCTTGTTTTCTTGGCTCGCCGGGCCTTCAGGCCGGTTCTGCCCCCGGCGCGGGCAACCCTTCAAGCACCCGCAGCGGGCGCGCCATGGTGTCCTTTACCACGCTGCCGGTCGGCCGGTATACCCGTTTTGTCGCCTCCACAATCAGCACCCCGCCCGCGTAATAGGCAGACGCGCGCTGGCCCGCGCGTTCCCACATCGCGGCGCTGCGCAGCCAGAATCGCCGCTCGCTGGGCGGCGCGAAGAGGGCGGCACCGCTGTGCTGCGGCTCGAAGCCGTGGTTGCGAAGCTGCGCGTCGAGCTGTCCAGGCGTGTAGGGCCGGCCAAAGCCGAACGGTGTCTTGTCGCGCCGCGCCCACAGGCCCGACCGGTTGGGCACGATGACCAGCATCCGCCCGCCCGGCCCCAGCACGCGCGACGCTTCTTCCAGAACCGCGCTCGGGTTCTCGCTGGTTTCCAGCCCATGAAGCAGCATCAGCTTATCGACCAGCCCGTCGGGCAGCGGCCAGGCCGTCTCCTCGACCAGGGCAGTGACATTGGGCTTGCCCGCCGGCCAGGGCATCACCCCCTGCTGGCCCGGCATCAGCCCGACCACCCGCCGCGCGTCGGGCAGGAAAGGGCGCAAGAGCGGCACGGCAAATCCGAACCCGGCGACGGTCTGCCCCTTGGCTTCGGGCCACAGCGCCACCACCTGATCGCGTATGGCCCTTTGCGCCACGCGCCCCAGATTGGTGCGGTAGTAGAAATTCCTCAGGTCCAGCACGTCCAGGTGCATTGCGGTCCACCTCGGGATCGGCAACTCTCGGGGTAAAGATAGAGATACGGAGCGGATTTGCCATGCCTCTTGAGATCGTCACCGTCCCCTGCCTGTCCGACAACTACGCCTATCTGCTGCATGATCCGGCCAGCGGGACGACCGCGGTTGTCGACGCGCCCGAATCCGGCCCCATCGAACTGGCCCTCGCAGAGCGGCGCTGGGGTCTCGACAGCATTCTCATCACGCACCACCACCACGACCATGTCGGCGGTGTCGAGGCGCTGCGCAGCGCCCATGGCGCGCAGGTCATCGGGGCGGCCGCGGATTCAGGCCGCCTGCCCCGGCTCGACAAGGCCGTGGCCGAGGGCGACCGCGTCGAGGTCGGATCGCAAACCGCCCATGTGCTGGATGTCTCGGGTCATACCGTGGGACATATCGCGTTCCACTTCCCCGACAGCGCGGCGGTCTTCACCGCCGACAGCCTGATGGCGCTGGGATGCGGACGGGTGTTCGAGGGCACGCCCGAGATGATGTGGCAGAGCCTGTCGAAGCTCGCGGCCCTGCCGCCCGAGACACTGGTCTATTCCGGGCACGAATACGCCACCGCCAATGCCCGCTTTGCCAAGACGATCGAACCCGATAATCCCGATCTGGCCGCCCGGGCCGATCGCATCGCCGAAACCCGCGCGGCGGGCCGGCCCACGGTGCCGGTGCCGCTGTCCGAGGAACTGGCGACCAACCCCTTCCTGCGCGCCCGGCTGCCCGAGGTGAAAGCCACACTGGGCATGGCCGAGGCGCCCGATGCCGCCGTCTTCGCCGAGATCCGCGCGCGGAAAGACCGGTTCTAACCCGCCAAACAGCGCCTTTTTTTAGGGCGTTTCCAAGAGTGAGGTACAGATGTGAACAGAAAATACTTGAAGCGGGCCTGCAAACACCGAAGTCTGTTATCATGAGGCCACGGTCGGGACGGGGCCACGCCCCCCTCGACCCCAGGAAAGGAGCACTCCACGTGCCTTCGTTTTCGAATACACTCGAGCAAGCCATCCATGCCGCGCTCGCGCTGGCCAACGCCCGGCGCCACGAGCTGGCCACGCTGGAGCATCTGCTTCTGGCGCTGATCGACGAACCCGACGCCGCCAAGGTGATGAAGGCGTGTTCGGTCGACCTGGAAAAGCTGCGCTCGACACTCGTGGAGTTCATCGATGACGAGTTGTCCACTTTGGTCACCGATATCGAGGGCTCCGAGGCGGTTCCGACGGCGGCCTTCCAAAGGGTGATCCAGCGCGCCGCGATCCATGTCCAAAGCTCGGGCCGCACCGAGGTGACCGGGGCCAACGTGTTGGTCGCGATCTTTGCCGAACGTGAATCGAACGCCGCCTATTTCCTGCAAGAGCAGGACATGACGCGCTACGACGCGGTCAACTTCATCGCCCATGGCGTGGCCAAGGATCCCACCTTCGGCGAAACCCGCCCAGTCTCGGGGGCAAGCGAGTTCGAAGAGGAAAGCCAGGCCGGCGCCAACCCGGCCGAAGAGGCCGAAAACCGCGAATCCGCGCTGGCCAAGTATTGCGTCGATCTCAACGCCAAGGCCCAGAAAGGCGATGTCGACCCGCTGATCGGGCGCGAGCACGAGGTCGAGCGCTGCATCCAGGTGCTATGCCGGCGGCGCAAGAACAACCCGCTGCTGGTGGGCGACCCCGGCGTCGGCAAGACCGCCATCGCCGAGGGGCTGGCCCGCAAGATCGTGTCGGGCGAAACCCCGGAGGTGCTGGCCAACTCCACGATCTACTCGCTCGACATGGGCGCGCTCTTGGCCGGCACGCGCTACCGCGGCGATTTCGAAGAGCGGCTGAAGGCCGTGGTGAACGAGTTGGAAGAGCATCCCGACGCGATCCTCTTCATCGACGAGATCCACACGGTGATCGGCGCCGGCGCCACCTCGGGCGGCGCGATGGATGCGTCCAACCTGCTCAAGCCCGCGCTGCAGGGCGGCAAGCTGCGCTGCATGGGCTCGACCACCTACAAGGAGTTCCGCCAGCATTTCGAAAAGGACCGCGCACTGTCCCGCCGGTTCCAGAAGATCGACGTCAACGAGCCGTCGGTGGATGACGCGGTCAAGATCCTCGAAGGGATCAAGCCGTATTTCGAAAAGCACCACGATGTCAGCTACACCCCCGAGGCGATCAAGTCGGCGGTCGAACTGTCGGCGCGCTACATCCACGACCGCAAGCTGCCCGACAAGGCCATCGACGTGATCGACGAGGCCGGCGCGGCGCAGCACCTGCTGGCCGAGGATGACCGGGCCAAGACGATCGACTCGCCCCAGATCGAAACCGTGGTCGCCAAGATCGCGCGCATCCCGCCCAAGAGCGTCTCCAAGGACGACGCCGAGGTGCTCAAGGATCTGGAAAAGTCGCTCAAGCGCGTGGTGTTCGGACAGGACAACGCGATCGAGGCGCTGTCCTCGGCGATCAAGCTGGCCCGCGCCGGCCTGCGCGAACCCGAAAAGCCGATCGGCAACTACCTCTTCGCCGGCCCCACGGGCGTCGGCAAGACCGAGGTGGCCAAGCAACTGGCCAGCACCCTGGGGGTCGAGCTGCTGCGCTTCGACATGTCGGAATACATGGAGAAACATGCGGTCAGCCGCCTGATCGGCGCACCGCCGGGCTATGTCGGCTTCGACCAGGGCGGCCTTCTGACCGACGGGGTCGACCAGCACCCGCACTGCGTGCTGCTGCTCGACGAGATCGAAAAGGCGCACCCGGATGTCTACAACATCCTGTTGCAGGTGATGGACCACGGCAAGCTGACCGACCATAACGGCCGGACCGTCGACTTCCGCAACGTGATCCTGATCATGACTTCCAACGCGGGCGCGTCCGAGCAGGCCAAGGCCGCCGTGGGCTTTGGCCGCGAGCGGCGCGAGGGCGAGGATACCGCCGCGATCGAGCGCACCTTCACGCCCGAGTTCCGCAACCGGCTGGACGCGGTGATCTCGTTCGCGCCGCTGCCGAAAGAGGTCATCATGCAGGTGGTCGAGAAATTCGTCCTCCAGCTCGAGGCCCAGTTGCTGGACCGCTCGGTCACGATCGAACTGACCCGGCCCGCCGCCGAATGGCTGGCCGACAAGGGCTACGACGACCGCATGGGCGCACGCCCGCTGGGCCGCGTCATCCAGGAGCACATCAAGAAGCCGCTCGCCGAAGAGTTGCTGTTCGGCAAGCTCGCCGAGGGTGGCGTGGTCAAGGTGGGCGTCAAGGACGGCAAGATCGACCTGCGCATCGCCGAACCCGAAAAGCGGCGCATCGGCTCGAAGAAACCGCCGCTTCTCACCGCGGAGTGATCCGCGCCAAAACGATACTCGCCCTATTGTCCCTCGCCGCGCCCGCCGTGGCGGGGGACATTCCTTTGGCGCCGCCCATCGACTGCACCCTGGGCGAAACCTGTTTCATCCAGAACTACGTCGACCGCGACCCGGGCCCCGGCGCGGCCGATTTCGCCTGCGGGGGGCTCACCTATGACGGCCACAAGGGCACCGATTTCGCGCTGCCAACCGAGGCCGACATGGCGCGCGGGGTAAGCGTGCTGTCCGTCGCGCCCGGCACGGTCAAGGCCACCCGCGACGGGATGCCCGACATCGCCATGGACCGGCCCGGCGCCCCGGCGCTGGACGGGCGCGATTGCGGCAACGGCGTCGTGGTCAGCCACGGCGAGGGCTGGGAAACCCAATACTGCCATCTGCGCGAAGGCAGCGTCGCCGTGCGCAAGGGGATGCGCGTTGCAAAAGGGACAGTTCTGGGACAGGTCGGCCTGTCCGGGCGCACCGAATTTCCCCACGTCCACCTTTCGGTCCGCCGCGACGGCCGCGTGGTCGATCCGTTCGACCCGGCATCGGGCCCCGCCACCTGCGGCCGCGCCGCCGCAGCGCCGCTTTGGCAAAACCCGTTGCCCTATGCGCCCGGCGGGCTGGTCGGCGCGGGGTTTTCCACCACCGTGCCGGGCTTTGACGCGGTCAAGGCGGGCCTTGCCTCGCCGGCCACCCTGCCCGCCGGCGCGCCGGCGCTGGTGCTCTGGGCCCATGCCTTTGGCGGGCGCGCGGGCGACGCGGTGGCGTTTGAAATCGACGGTCCCGGCGGCGCACGGATTTTCGAACACCGTGCCACGCTCGACCGGGCGCAGGTGCGCTTTTTCCGCGCTGCCGGGCGACGTCCGCCCGCCGGGGGCTGGCCCGACGGGGCCTATCGCGGCACGGCTCAGCTGATGCGCGGCGATGAGGTGCTGGGCCAACGCACGGTTACGCTGCGCATCGGCGGCTAGCTCACCGCTCGGTCAGTTTCAGTTCGATCCGCCGGTTCTGGGCCCGGGCCTCGGGCGTGTCGGCGGGGTCGACCGGGCGGTATTCGCCAAAGCCCGTGGCAGCCAGCCGCCGGGGCGGAAAGCCCAGATCGTCGATCATGTAGCGCACCACCGACAGCGCGCGGGCCTGGCTGAGCTCCCAGTTGTCCGCGTATTCCGCGCCCTCGATCAGCGGCACATCGTCGGTGTGCCCGTCGACCCGCAGAATCCAGTCGATATCGGGCGGGATCTGGTCGGACACCTCGCGCAGGATCTCCACCACATTGGCAATCTGCGCGCGCCCTTCGTCGGCCAACTGGGCCGAGGCGGGCTGAAAAAGCACCTCGGACGAAAACGCGAAACGGTCGCCGACAATGCGCACCCCTTCGCGCCCGGCCAGAAGGCTGCGCAACTGCCCGAAGAATTCCGAGCGGTAGTTCTCCAGCTTTCTGGCCTCGGCGGCGAGGCGCTTTGCCTCTTCCTCCAGCCGTTTGCGTTCGGCCTCTTCCAGCTCGGCCCGCGCGCGCTGTTCCGAGGCGACCTGCGCCAGCGCGGCGTTCAGCCGGTTACCCAGGCTCTCGATCTGCACCTTGGCCTGGGCATCACGGCCCTCGGCCTCGTCGAGCAGCGACTGAAGACTGCCCAGCTGGGCGCGCAGCGCGGCGATCTGCTGGTTCAGCAAGGTCACCTTGCGCTGGCTCTCGGCCGATTTCGCCTCTTCCGCATCAAGCGCCCGGTTGGCCTGGGCCAAGAGCGCGGCGCGGCGCTCGGCCTCGGTCAGACGCTGGGCGGCCCGTTCTTCGGCGGCGACCTTTGCGGCCAGCGCGGCGGCGAGTTGACGCTCGACATCCTCGGTCTCGGAACTGGCCGCGCGCAACGCGGCCAGTTCCGCCTCGGCGGACTTGCGCGCCGCTATGGCCTCTTGCAGCGCCGCCTCGGTCGCGCGGCGCCCCTCTTGGGCATTTGCAACGGCCTCGGCCCGCTCGGCCGCGGTGGCCTCGGCCGCCTCCAGATCTTGGCGCAGCGCCTCGCGGGCCGACACCGCAAGCGCCAGACGCTGGGCCAGGTCGTCGCGGTCGGCCTCGATTGCGGCGATGCGCTCGGCCATTTCGGCGCGCCTGTTCTCGACCCCGGCGAGGTCTTGCTCCAGCCCCTCGCGGGCCAACAGCGCCTGCGCCAGTTGCGCGTCGAGATCGTCGCGCGCGGCCTCGGCGGCGGCCAGCATGGTCAGCGTTTCCTCGGCGCGCCTGCGCTGTTCTTCCAGCGCCAGCGTCATCGCCGTCAACTCGTCCTCGGCGCCCTTCAGCTCTTCGCGCAGCGCCTGGGCGGCGGCGGCTTCGGCCAGGCGCGCGGCCTCTTCCTCCGACAGGTCCGCCTGCAACGTGTCGACCCGCGCGGTCAGCGCTTCGTTCGCCTGCCCGGCCTCGGCCTGCCGCCGCCTGAGATCGGCCACCAACGCCTCCAGCGCCTCGCGCCGGGCCGCGGCCAGCCGCGCCGCCTCGGCCTCGGCGTCGAGCTCGGAGCGCACCGAGGCCAGCGCCTGTTCCAAATCGGCCCGCTCGCCGACGAGACGCGCGCGCGTCTCTTCCAGCTCGGCCACCTGCCCTTGCAGTTCCGCGCCCTCGCTGATCGCTGCGTCGCGCTCGGAAATCAGCCGCGCCACCTGGGCCTCGAAATCGGAAATCCGCGCCTCGGCGCCTTGCAGGTCAGCAGCCTGCGCGTCGAGCTGGGCGTTGAGCGAGGTGATCAGCGCGGCCTGCGCCGCAGCCTCTTGCTGCGTGTCGGACAGCGCCGCGCCAAGCCGGCCCACCTCGGTCCGCAACCGGGCGCCGCGCTCCTCCTCGACGCCCAGCGCCTCGGCCAGGGCGGCCAGTTCGGCGTTGAGCTGGCTTAGCTCGCTTTGCTGGCCCGAGATCGTCTCGCGCAGCATGAACTGCACGATCATGAAGATCGACAGCACGAACATCAGCACCAGCAGCAGCGCGGTCATCGCATCGACGAAACCCGGCCAGATCGAGGCCTGAAAGCGGTTGCCGGTGCGACGGGTCAGCGGCATGGGGTCAGCTCCACCGGTCGTCCTCGCGGGCCAGCTGGCGGATGGCCCGGTTCAGCGCCGCGATATCGCCCCTGAGTTCGGTGATCGCCTCCTGCCGGCCGGCCGACAATTCTTCGAGGATGCGCAAGAGCTGCACATCGATCGAGCGCAGGCGCATACGCGCCTCGGCATCCACATGCGCGCCGCCGGCGGATGCGGCCTCGGCGGCCTGCTCCTCGATCAGGCCGATCAGCCGCTCTTGACCGTGGGCAACGCGGTCCAGCGCGGCCACAGCGCCCGCGCCCTGCCCCTCTTCCATCTGCGTGGCCATCCGCTCGATCGCGCCGTGCAGCGCCGTCATCCGGTCCAGCGTGCGGCCGCGCGTTTCCTCGGCACGGGCCAGCGCGATCTGCAAGGCCTCGGTCTGGGCGTCCATCTGCTCCAGCACCGCCTCGGCAAAGGCCGCCTCGGCCCCCGTCTCGCCGACCTCGCCATCGCCAGAGGAAAAGCCCAGCCGGGTGATGGTCGAGAGCCATTCCTCCAGTTCGCGGTAAAACCGGTTCTGCCCGTGCCCGGCGAAAAGCTCCAGCAGGCCGACCACCAACGAACCCGCAAGGCCCAGAAGCGACGAGGAAAACGCCGTTCCCATGCCGCCGAGCTGCGCCTCCAGCCCGGTCATCAGGCGGGAAAACACCTCGACCCCGCCCTCGCCCTCTTGCGGCGCGAGCGAGCGGATCGTCTCGACCACAGCCGGAACGGTGGTGGCCAGCCCGTAGAACGTGCCCAGAAGCCCCAGAAAGATCAGTAGGTTGACGATATAGCGCGTGATATCGCGCGCCTCTTCGATCCGGGTTGCGACGGATTCGAGGATCGACCGCGCCGAAGTGGCGTTGATCTGCATCCGCGCGCCGCGCCGACGCAAGAGCGCCGCCAGGGGCGCCAGCAGGCGCGGCGCGCGCACGATGCCGTGGCCGGGACTGCGCCGGGTAAAGCCCTCGATCCAGTTCACCGACGAGATCAGCTGAAACACCTGCAGGAAACAGGCCAGCACCCCGATCAGGAAAACCACCAGGATGGCGCCGTTCAGGTAGAGATTGGCCAGAAAGACCGGCGCGACCTTGGGAAACGCTATATAGGCCCCGAAGGAAAACAGCCCCACCGCCAGAAGCATCAGTACGATCTGGCGCAGCGGCTGTGTAAACTGCGGCTCGGCCTCGCGGTCGGTCATGTCCATAAAAATGGTCCCGGCCCTTTGATTTTCGCTTGCACAGTAGGCAACTCGGCAAGGGCTCACAACACGCAATGACCCTATGCGTGCGGCGCCGTGATCTGGGCGACACGGGCCGCCAGCCAGGCCAGTTCGGCATCGGCGATGCCCAACTCGTCGAGATGGGCGACGGTATTGAACAGGTATTCGCGGTTGGGCCCGCGCCCGCCGATCGCCCGGGCGATGATCTCGGCCTGTTCCTCCAGCGGCAGGCCGCCGCAATACTGCTCGTGCACCGGGTCGATCACGTAGGTCACCGCCTCGACCACCGGCCCCCCCGCCAACTCAACGCTCTGCCGCGTTTCGAGATAGGCCGACGAGATCAACTCGCGCTCGCGCAGATAGGCGAGGCTTTCGTCCTCGGCGCCGGCGGTCACTCGGAACGCCAGCCCGTGGCAGGCCCCGCCCGGCGCCGCGTCCAGCGCCAGAACCAGCCCGGGCGCCTCGACCGTGCCGCGATGGTGGATCGAGCGCATGCAGAAACTGCGATGCCAATCGTCGAGCCGCGCCAGCCGCCGCTCGGCCACCGCAAAGCCCGGGTGCCACATCAGCGAGCCATAGCCAAAGACCCACATCGCGTCGTCCATCTTACTGGTCCTCCGTTGCGGCCCCCTGTAAACACGAACCCGGTACGGGGCGAAAGGGGGGCAGTCATGCGCACGCTTCTGACGGTGGTCATCGCGGCGGCGCTGATCTGGTCTGGCTTCTGGGTGGTCAGCGCCCAGCGGCGCGAGGCCGGGCTGGCCGACTGGATCGAGGCGCGCCGGGCCGAGGGCTGGGTGGCCGATTACGCCGACCTCGACGTCCGGGGCTTTCCCAACCGGCTGGACACAACCTTTACCGATCTCGCGCTTGCCGACCCAGAGACCGGCCTCGCCTGGCAGATGCCGCAGTTCCAGATCCTCGCACTGATCTACAAGCGCGACCACCTCATCGCCGCCTGGCCATCCGAACAGCGCCTCGCAACGCCGCGGCAGAAAATCGACGTGACCAGCGACCGGTTGCGCGGCAGCTTCGTCTTCGTCCCCGACACCGACTGGCGGCTCGACCGGACCTCGATCGTCGGCGAAGGGCTGCGCCTTGAGTCCGACGCGGGCTGGGGCATGACCGCCGAGCGCGCGCTTCTGGCCAGCCGCCCGGCCCCAGGGCTGGAAAACGGACGCGCCCTCGGGGCCGAGGCCACCTCGCTGCGTCTCTCGGCCGACCTGATGCAGCTTATCGAGGCCGCGGGCGTCCTGCCCGAGGTGATCGACCGGATCACGATCGACGCCGAGATCGACTATGACGCCCCCTGGGACCGGCAGGCCATCGAGGACCGGCGCCCGCAGATCACCACGATCACGCTCAAACGCGCCGAGGCCCGTTGGGCCGACCTGGCCTTCGACGCGGCGGGGTCGGTTTCCGTCGATGCCGAAGGCCGCGCCAGCGGCGAGATCGCGCTGAGGGCCGAGAACTGGCGCGAGATGCTGCGCCTCGCGGTGGCAGCGGGCAGCCTGCCCCAGGGCGTGGCCGACCAGCTGGAAATCGCGTTGAGGCTTCTGGCCGGTCTGTCCGGCCGCGACGACACGCTGGACGCGACGCTGGTCCTGCGTGACGGGCGGATGCGCCTGGGGCCGGTCCCGCTGGGCGAGGCGCCGCGCCTGAGGCTGCGCTAGGGCGACAGCGCAGGCGTCGGCCCTGGCGTGGCGGCGACCGCCTCGGCCACACTACCGGTGCCGGTAGACAAGAAAATGATCGGTCGTCTTCTCAAGCGTGTAGTTGCTGTCGATGAACTCGACGATCTCGGGAAGCGATCGCAAGGATCGGTCCGACGCCCAGGGCTCTACCGGGTTGGCATCGTTGCGGGCAACGACGAAGACCGCCGGGGGCGTGCGCGTCAGGGCGGCAAAGAAGTTCGCGCGCTGGGTTTGAAAATACGCCGGGTTCCGGGGGGCGAGTTGCGGGTGCCAGATCGGAGCGTCGGCAAAACTGGGGCCCACGAACATGCGGTTCGAATAGACGTAAAGCTGGCTTTCCATGCCCCAGACGAAGATGCGGTCGGTCGGTTCCGTCGCCTGTCTTATCCAGGCCGCGACCTCCCGCGACTCGGCGGGGCCGGCAAAATCCGGGGCGTCGAACATCGGGTCGATGGCCTCTTGCGGGACGATCCCCGCCAAACGCTTGGCGTAGGGCACCCATCGCTCGCCGTATCGGGCCCAGGATGCGGTCAGGCTCAGCACGACGAGCACCAGCGCCATAACCGATCTCATGCGACTGGCATTGGCCAGAAGCAGGCCCAGACCTGCGCCCAGTGCCAGCGCGACCGAGGCCGTGACCGGCACGCTGTGATAGGTCCAGCCACGCCCCTGCAGGACGAAGCCGAGCACCGCAACCACGACCATCAGCCCAAGCGGCAGGACGCGGGCGGCATTCCGAATGCCGGCGCCCAACGACAGGACGGGCAGCAACAGCGTAAAGCCCAGCGCCCGCCCGAGTAGGATCGACAGCCGTACCAGCATCACCGCCACGGAATACCGCGCGAACCCTCCATAAGCGGAGGCGCGCCCAAAAAGCGACATGTAGGCCGCCTGCCAGGCGGAATGCCACGTGAGATACGCCGCGGCGAGCGCAAGAACGGCCAGCCCGCCCGCCACGCACCAGAGCGCGCGCACGACAAACTGGCGCGTGCTGCCGCTGGAAAAGTAAAGCTGGACGCCGAGGGGCAGCGCGTAAAGCACCCCGGTCGTCTTGGTCAAGACGGCGGCGGCCATCAACGCCCCCGCCCCGATGGCCCAGCCCCTGCGAGGCGGAGCGATCGCCAGAAACGCCAGGCCCATCAGCGCGAAGGCGAAGGTCACGCCATCCTTTTGCGCGATGTTCCACCAATCCATGGTTTGCGGCCAGAGCACCGCACAGAGCAGGGCCGCGCCCATCGCCGCCGCCCGGCCGAGCGCATGGTAGGCCCACAGGTAGCCGGCGGTGATCGTCGCCAGGACCGCGGCAAGATGCACGATCCAGGGGGTCAGTGGCGGATCTCCGAAAAGCGCGTTGACCGCCACGAACAGAACGCCGAGGCCCGGCGTGTTCACGACCGCGACATCGCGGTACATGACGCTGCCATTCTCCAACGCCATTGCGACCGTCAGCCAGTTGGCCTGGTCGCGCCCAAGCTCGACGACCGAGAACGGCAGCAGTATCGCCGTCGCCAGGGCGAGGGCCAGGAAAAGACCCCAATGTCGCCGGACCATGCTCACTGGTCTTTCTTCGTTCGCCTGAGGTCCTGGATCATTCTGTGCTGCGAGGCCAGCATGTCCGCCAGCACGCCGCTCATGAACAGCTGCACGCTGAGCGTGATCAGCATCGCGCCGATGACGATGGCGGCCACGTGTTGCTGAAAGGTGTTCCCGGACAGCTTGCTGATCAGCACGTAGAGTTCGAGCGACACCCCGATCACCGCAAACGCCGCACCTAGGGTGGCGAAAAAGTGCAGCGGCTTTTTGACGTAAAGCCCCAGGAAGGCCACCGTGACCAGATCGAGAAGCCCGGTCCAGAAGCGCGAGACACCGTATTTGCTCTTGCCGAAGGTCCGCTTGCGGTGGATCACGCCGCATTCGGTGACGAGAAACCCGTTCATGTGCGAAATCTGCGGAATGAACCGGTAGAGATCGCCATAGAGTTCAAGCGATTTGGCAACCTCCCGGCGCATCACGCGAAACCCGCTGTTGGTGTCGCGAAGCTGCAACCCGAACAGCACGCGAAGCATCAGGTTGAAGGGGTAGGAGACAAGCTTTTTCCGAGGCTCGTTTCCCATCCGGCCCAGCTTGCGCCCGACGACGAGATCGAAGCCCTCCTCCATCACCGCCAGCAGTTTCGGAAGCTCCGCCGGATCGTCCTGAAGATCGGCATCGAGGGTTACCACCCGCCGCCCGGCGGCGCGGGCAAATCCCCGCGTGTAGGCCTCGGATTTTCCCATGTTGCGGCCGAGGCGCACGATATGGACGTTCTCGGCCTGCTCTGCCGTGCGCTTCATCGCGGCGGTGGTTCCGTCGGACGATCCGTCATCGACCCAGACGATTTCGTACGTGCCGCCGATCGTCTCCATCGCCGCGTGGATTTCGCCGGCCAGGATCTCGATAGACGCCTCTTCGTTGTAGGCCGGGACGACGAAACTGAAATCTGGTGCATCGGGCATGGGCTGTTAATTCTCTGTTGGTTTCGGTGATGTCCGGGCGAACAGCAAAAGGCCGGCGGCAGCCCAGAGAAGCTCTCCCAAGGTCATGGTGACACGCAGCGCGATGACGATGGCGATCGCCACCACGGGATCGACCCCGACAGCGGTCAGCCAGATCGCGATGGTGGATTCGCGCACGCCCGCCCCGGAGGGCGCGATGAGCACCAGAAACCCCGCGATCAGCCCGCCCAGGGTGGCGGCGGCACTCTGGCCCCAGGTCCCGTTCCAGTCGGGCGCAAAGCCGGTGACGATGAGATGCCCGCAGCTCGACAGCAGCAGCCAGACCACCGCCAGCAGGGTCAGGTTCATCGCCAGCGCATCGAAGGGCTGATGCAGCGCGCCGCGCAGGCGCGCGCGCAGGGCGGCCGGAAGGCGCTTGAATATCTGGTCGCTGAAGACATGGTAAAACGCCGCCAAAGCAATGCCGATGACCGGGGCGCTGGCCACACAGGGGATCCAGCCCCACCGGTAGTCCTGCAAAAGATAGCTCAACAGCAGCAACAGCGCGCCGACGACCTGAAAGGCGATCAGGAAGGCCAGCGAATACCCTGCGATCTGCATCGGGTCCGCGCCGCGGCCGCGCGCCAGGTAAGACAGCCCGCCGACCTGCCAGATCTTGCCGGGCAGGTAGCGGCCAAGAAACGAGACGCTGTAGGCGGCGACGCCTTCGGTCCAGCCCAGCTGCGGCGCGATCTTTCGCGCGCCCAGCGCCCAGGCCACCCCGTGCAGCCCGTGTGCGAGCAACACCAGGACCGAGGCGACGGCTAGCTCGGCCAGCGGCAGCGGCGGCCAGTCGACCGACTGCGTCTTGGCAAATGCATCGGCGACGATCCAACCGAACAGCCCGAGCCCGAGAAACAGGCCGATCAGTTTCAGGATCGGGCCCGGCTTAGCCATCTGTCCCGCTCGTCTCTGCCTCGGGCTGGAGGAACGCATCCAGCCACTCGAATTGAACGGCGGCGAGCGCGCGCACCTCGTCGCCATGCTGCGCAAGCTCTTGTCGAATGGCGTCCTTGCCCGACAGCAGCTCTTCGACGGCCGCGGCAATCGCCGCTTCGGTCATCTCGCCGGCAGCCAGGAAACGCCCCTCGGTGCCGAACATCTTCATGACCTCCTGGTATTTGTGGCTCCACCCCAACACCAAGGTCGGCACGGCCAGGCTGAGACCGGCAACCATGGCGTGGAAACGGCTGGTGATCAGGCAATCGCAGGCCGACAGCAATTTGCGAATGGCCACCGTGTTGATCGCATGATCGACGAGGTAAAGCCCGTCCCTGTCTCCCAGTCGCTCCGCGAGGGCATGAATAAGGGGAATATCGTTATTGTGGGTCGAGTCCGTGCCTTCGCGGCAGGCGTTCGGAAAGACCACCACCTCATGGCCGTTTTCCAAAAGCCGCTCGATGGTCCGGCTTACGAGGTCGACGTAATCCTGCCCTGTCCCCTTCACCAGCCGTGCGACGACCGTGCTGACGGAAATCGCAATGGTCGTGCCGTGCTTGCGTGAAATCGTCGATGCCAGCTCGTCGAGCTTGTCGGACCATTGCGGGACCAGGGCGTACTCGCTTGCGTAGAGAAACGCGATATCGGCCGCAATCGCGCGCTTTTCTTCGGCGACCAGCGGCGCGATCAGGTCCATCGTCGTCTCGCCACGGGCGAAGTTCATCTGCATACGGTTCAACAGGAAACGCGCGAAGAGCCTGGTCAGCGGACGTTTCGCCGGCCCCATCGCCTGCGACAGCTTCACGACCGGCGTCCCGGTCAGCACGGCCGGCCACGTGCAGAGCAGATTGAACGGCAGGAACTTTTCCCGCCCGTCGGCCAGCGAAATGCCGGAAATGTCGACCAACACCGACGAGTTTCGGATTTCCCTCAGGCTATCGGTCAGCAGGACATTGGGCACCCTGAGACCGACATGCCGGATAACACCGTCGATCATGGCGGGCAGGGCCGACAGAACCAGGGCCTTTGGCCTGGCGTCGACGATCCTGACATGGCTTGCGGTGCAGGCCGCGCGGTCGGCGTCGGGAAAATAGGAATGGACGACGAAACGCGCCTCGGGAAAGCGTTTGGATATCTCGCCGATGCTGGTCTCCAGCATCGCGGCAGCGCCCTGGTTGCCCGTCAGCGTTGCGCCGATCAGTGAAATCTGCCGGTTGTCGGGGTAACGGCGCCACGCGTAGGAATTCAATTCCTGCAGCGCCTTGAAGGCATAGATCTGCGCCTTGACCGCCCAGAAAGGCCGGCGTTCGAGTTTCCGCCGCGCATCTGCATCGCGCCACGACCAGAGCGCGTTACCGACGCCCATCCGCGCGATGATGCGGTCCAGAAATGACGTCGGCAGGTGCAGCCGGTCATTGATCGTGTGCCCCATCCCCCCGGCGGCACGGGATCGGGCGCTGACATTGTAGTGGTAAAGCAGCCCCCGGCTGTTTCCCGAAAGAACATGCTCGGGCGCGATCTCTTGCACGTCCAGCGCCGCGCGGGCCAGCTCCAGCATCCGGTCCCCCGCCGCGGTCCGCGACACGCAGACCGTCGGCTTTATGTCCCGGTTCATTTCGCTCAGCGTCCAGGAATCGCCCAGCGACAGATCGGCATCGAAGCCGAAATGGTCGAAACAGGCGAGGCACTTCTTTTCCGAGAAATAGTGAAGGTTCTGGAAATGCGTGAACTGCCTGGTCGAGGTGACGATGGGCGCGTCCCCCTTGGGCGTCATGGTGAGATTTCCCCGCCAAGATCCGGTGCGGTAGGTGAACCCCTCCAGGTCGGCCCAATCGACTCCGTGGCGCGCACAGACGATTTCGGTCAGATCGGGCAGCGAGTTATGGCCGCAAAACAGGGCAAGAATGCCGACGACCTGTTGCTCAAGCTCCGGGCTGCGCTCCATGCGGCGGCGAAGATACGTTGCGTCGCAGGGAAGCGCGACCACGGCGATGCGGCCGTCGAAGGCCTGTATCACCGGCATGGCGTCGCGGGCGAAATAGGTGGCGACATAGGTGCTGGTCCTGGCCGAAAGGACTTGCTCGGCCGTTGTCGCCATGATGGGCTCGGCGCAGGGGCGCCCGTCGCGCGTGCCCAGCTTCCACACCAGCGCGCCGTCAATGAAACCTTTGCTCAGCAGCTCGATCAGGATCTGGGACGTGGTTCCGCCCGAGGCGGCCCCGGCGCGCACGTCCGCGTCTTTGCTGCAGGTCAGAAAACAGCCCGAAACGGTGCCTAGAAAGCGATTGGCATCGGCGTTCGACCATTTCTTATCCATGCCGACAGAAACCGCCCGCGATGGTCAAAGAAACGGCGCGATCGCCGACCGCGCGAAGTCTACGAAACGGTTTCATGCCTTCCACCTGAATAGGGCTGCGCGGAACCGGCAATCCCTGGTCTGCCTCCATTAGCTGGTTTTCATTGGTTGTTAGTACAGAACGGGCGCCCGATCCATCGCGTTGATGCCTTGCGCGCCGCGGCGAACCGTACACAGAGCGGCCGCCGATGGCCCAAAGGCAACACCCCAAACAACGGGGTTGCCGCGGCGGCGGGCCGGGCGTATGTGATCCGCGGCGCCCGAGCGCGCCCAATGGAGACTTTATGTCAGAGCTTGTGTGATAAGGCTCTCTGCCCGCCAGAGAGCCTCGTGATCTGAAAATCGGCTGACCGCGCCGCGGCCGGCCTGTTTGTCATATCTGTCACACGAGACCCCAATGAACATTTCCCGCTTCGAACAGCGTGTTCTGCACGTTCTGGCCCTTGGGGGCCGTATCCACCATGAGCGCGACCATCGGCGAAAGGTCACCGGCGTCACCTGCGTGACCCGCGAAGGCCTGATCCTGTCCGATTGCGTGCTCGCCGTCTTTCAGTCGCTGCGCCGCAAGCGGCTGATCGAATCCCGCAATGGCGCGCCCTACACCATCTCCTACCGCGGGCGGTGCACCGTGCGCGCCCAGTTCGACAACCAGGGAGGCTGACATGCTGGTCCGCACCGAAAACCCGCGGGACATCCCCGCCATCACCGCCCTGGTCGAGGACGCCTTCCGGGCCGCGCCTCATTCCAGCGGAACCGAGGCGGACATCGTCACGGGCCTGCGAAACGCCGGCGCCCTGTCGCTGTCGCTGGTGGCCGAAGATCGCGGCACGGTCATCGGCCATCTCGCCGCCTCCGGCGGGCGGATCGGCGACACCGACGGTTGGCACGTGATCGGGCCCCTCGCGGTCCTGCCAGAGCGGCAGGGCCGCCGGGTCGGCACGGCCCTGATGCGCGTGGCCCTCGACCGGCTGCGGCGCTCCGGCCGGGGGGCCGTGCTGGTCGGCGATCCGGTCTTCTACGGCCGTTTCGGCTTTCGCGCCTTTCCCCGCCTGCGAATGCCGGGCGTGCCTGCGGAGGCGGTGCAGGCCCTGCCGTTCGGCGCGGACACGCCGCAGGGACAGCTGTTCCATCACCCCGCCTTCGGCCTCGGGCCAGAGCACAGCCTTTAGGCCGCAGCAAAAGCGGACCGCCGGGCATCTGCCGATGCCCGGCGGTCCCCGCAACGCAGGACGCGTCGATTACGCCGGTGCGAAACCGGCCTCAGTCGTCTTCGTAATAGCCGCGATCGGCACCGCGGTGGCAGGCGACGCAGTTCGACATCGTCTTTGCCCGGTCCCTCATGCGCTGGCTGACTTCGTGATCGTGTTCATGCTTGAACCATGGCAGTTCGCTGATCCTGAGCGGGGTCTCGTCGGCCGGGATGCTCCGGGTGCGCCGGGCGGCCCCGGACACGAGATATGCCTCGATCTCGGCGCGCGTGGCCTCGTCCAGGTCGGCGTTCTCACCGAAGTGGTTGGCCAGGTCGCCCATGATCGCGCTCCAGGATCGCGCCGGCAGTAAACCCGGCTGGTAGGCCATGTGGCACGCGCCGCATTCCTCTTGCGTGGCGGCGTGGGTCACCGGCGGAATGTAGTCGTCGTCGGCCAGGGCGGGCGACGCGGCAAGCGCGAGGGCGAGGGCTGCTGAAAATCGGGTCATTCTTTGGTCCTTTCGGTCAGAGGCTGGCAAGCCAGGCGATGATGTTGGCCTTCTCGGCGGCGGTGCAGTCGCGGCCGAGAACGCTGTTGCAGTTGCGGCCGAACCATTTCTCGACCTTCCCGGTATCGGTCATGCGCTGGCCGTTGGCCGCGGGGGCCAGCGGGTCGATGGCCTTACCCGCACGGGTCTGGCCGCCCGCACGCGGGTCGGCGGTGTGACAGGTGGTGCAGGACGGCGTCTCGGGTTTGCCGCCGCCATGCTCGGCGAGGAACAGGTCCTTGCCCGCGGCAGGGTCCGCAGCGGTCCCCGCGGCGGCCTCGTACCCCGCGATCAGCTTCGCGGGCGAGGTATCCTGGGCAACCGCGGGCGCGGCGGCGCCGGCAAGCAGCAGGACGGCAAGCGTAAAGGTCTTCATTCGGTGGTCTCCTTCGGAAGTTTGATGGCAAAGGGGTTGAAAAGGCCGGTTTCGGCATCGGCATGGCAGGCGGCGCAATTGCCCCGCGACAGCACCGGCGCGCGCTCGAACAGCGCATCGGGCAGGTCGTGGTGTATCCGCCGCCAGGCCGGGGTTTCGGTCAGTGCGCCGGGCGCGGCGGGATCGGTTCGGGAAAACAGCGTGGCAGGCCCCGTGGCCACGGTTTCGGCGGCATTGGCCGTCAGCCACGCCTCGATTTCGGCGGCGTCGGCCGGGGCGATCCAGGCATTCTCGCCGAAATGGGAGTCGAGCCCGGTCATCACCTGCCGCCACGATGCCGCGGGCAAGAGACTGGGGTGATAGACCATGTGGCAGGCGCCGCATTCCTCGGCGGTCAGCGGGTCGATCTGGCGGACGGGCAGGTTATCAGCGGGCCGCGCCCAAAGCGCGAGCGCGCCCAGCGTCAGCACCGCGGCAAGCCCTGCGATGACCTTGAGCGCCGAGGCACCCTGCGGACGGCCCTCGATGGGCCGGGCATCGCCCGGGCGCGCCTGCTTGCGCCCCGTCACCATCGACCGCGCGAGGTTTTCGCCGTCGCGGCGGCTCTCGACGGCGACGCCGCCAACATGGAGCGCAACGAGCGCAAGCACGGCGAACGCGACGACCTCGTGCAGCGCGCGCGCCGCCTGTCCCGCATCGGGATCGAGCCCGGCGGCCAGCGGCCCGAGGCGAAACCACCCGCCCAAGATCACAAGACCGCTTACCGTCAGCGCGAGGACCGCCGCAATCAACGCCAGGACCATCAAGGCCCCGAGGGGGTTATGGCCGCGATGCCGCGGGCCGGTGCCGCGGATATGCGCGAGCAGCGCAGCCGGGCGCGGCAGGAAGTCGGCAAATCGCGCATGCGGCGTGCCCAGCACGCCCCAGACGATGCGCGCCAGAACCAGCCCTGCCGCCGCCAGCCCGGCGGCGACATGCACCGCCGCCCAGCGGGCATCGGCAAGAAAACCGGTCAGCGCAGCCGTGACCATGCAAAGCACCAGCCCCCAGTGAAAGAGGCGTACCCAGATGTCCCAGACAGGGACAGGGGAAACGGGGACGGTTCGGGATCGGGTCTGCATCGGCGCGGCTCTTCCACTGAACAGGGTCGAGCCGACAGTCGCACACGATACCTGACGCTGGCCTGATCCGGCCCGTCAGCGATCTGTCAGCAAGCTGTCCGCAGCCGGCAAGGTCAGCCGAGCCTCCAGGCCGGGCGTGGCCGGGCGCAGCTCCAGCGCGCCGCCCAGGGCCTCGGCAATGTCGCTGGCAATGGCAAGGCCGAGACCCGTGCCTTGCGTGTCGGCCCGCGCCCCGCGCGCCATCATCGCCTCGACGCGCTCGGGCGGGATGCCGGGGCCGTCGTCGCGTACGGTGATCTCGATCAGCGGGCCAAGTCGGCGCCCCGCGATCAGGACACGGGCCTGCGCATGACGTGCGGCGTTCTCGATCAGCGCGCCCAGCGCATCGGCGACATCGGCGGCATCGGCCGCGGCCAGCAGCCCATCGGATACATCCACCTGCCAGTCGCGCCGCTCTCCGTCCTGGGTTCGGCGCACGACGCGCACCAGCCCGCCGATGACCTGAGCCAGATCGGCCGCCGGCTGCCGGGCGCCCATCGCCACCCTGGTGCGCGCCAGTTCCCGATCGACCTGCCGGCGCATGGTGCCCGCGATCTCTTCGATGGCGTCGGCCGCGGCCGCCTGTTCTTGCGCCCGCAGCCGCCCGGCCTCGCCCATCAGCGCCTGCAGCGGCGTCTTGAGCAGATGCGCCAGATCGCCCGCCCGCGTGCGCGCCCGCGCGACCTCTTCCTCGCGGGCGGCCAACAGGTCGTCGACCTCGCCTGCGAGCGGCTGCACCTCGGACGGCAAATCGAGCCCCAGCCGCTTTGCCCGGCCCGAACGGATGTCGACCACCCGCGCCCGGATGGCCCCGAGCGGACGAAGCCCGACCGCGATCTGCGCCCACCCTGCAAGGATCAGCGATACCGCCAGCAGGATCGAGTAGGGCGTCAGATCGCGCAGGAAGTCGGCGCGCGCCGCGGCCAGTTCTGTCCGGTCCATCGCCACCGCCGCGCGCAGCCTCGTGCCGCCCAGTCGCCGGGGCAGGGTCGCGCTACGCTCGATCAACAGCAGGGGCTGCGCCGCCGGTCCCGGCAGCGTATGCACATGTTCCGCCCCGTCGGCGAGGCTGTCGGCGGGCAGAGGGATCTCGTAGTCCCACAGCGACCGCGACCGCAGCACCCGCTCCTCCGCCGCGATCTGCCAGTAAAGCCCGCCATAGACCTGCCGAAAGCGCGGGTCGGCGGGGGCGGTCGCAAGCATCAGCTGGCCCTCGGGCCCGCGTTCGATGCTCGCCAGGACCTGGTCGAGCTGCACCGACAGCTCGGCCAGCGCGCGGCGTTCGACATGCGCGCCGAAAAGCGCCGCAAGCCCCAGCGACGACAAAAGGATCGCCAGCGTCACCGTTACCGCGCCGGCCAGTGCCAGCCGCAGCCGCAGCGACAGCCGCCTCATCGGTCGCCGTCTCCGGCATCGAGGAAATAGCCAAAACCGCGCCGTGTCTGGATCGCGCCGGCGCCCAGCTTGCGCCGCAGCCGCGCGACCACGGCCTCCAGCGCGTTGGCCTCGCGCGCGTCGTCGTCACCGTAAAGATGTTCCAGAAGTTCGGTTTGCGGCACGACCCGGCTGCGGTTGAGCATGAGATAGGCGAGCAGCCGGTATTCCAGTGCGGTGGTATCCACCGGCACGCCGCGCAACGACACCGTCATGCGGTTGGTGTCGAGCGTCAGATCGCCCGCCGACTGCACCGCGCTGGCCTGCCCGGCCGACCGGCGCACCAGCGCCCGCGCGCGCGCCACCAGCTCTTCCATGCGGAACGGCTTGGGCAGGTAATCGTCGGCGCCCGCGTCGATGCCTTCGACCCGCTCGTTCCAGGTGCCGCGGGCGGTCAGCACCAGCACCGGCATTTCGCGGCCATTGGCCCGCCACCGCTTGAGAACCGTCAGCCCGTCGAGGCCCGGCAGCCCGAGATCGAGCACGATCAAGCCGTAATCCTCGGTATCTCCCAGAAACCACGCCTCTTCGCCGTCGGTGCAGATTTCCACGCGAAAACCCGCCGCGCCCAGCGCGGCGGACAGATCGCTGGCGATTCTCGGGTCATCCTCGACGGCCAGCACCCGCATCAATCGTCCTCGGTCTCATGCTCGAGCACGGCACCGGTGGTCGCATCCACCATCACCTCCATGATTCGCCCGCCGGGGGTGATCAGCTCTACCTCGTAGACGAAGACGCCGTGCTCGCGCTCCAGCTCCACCTCCAGCATACGCGCGCCGAAACGCTCTTCCAGTTTCGGAAGGATCGTGTGCAGCGGCAGGATCTCGCCGCGCGCCAGCGCCGCGCGCGCGCGGTCGTGGTCGCGGTCGCGGTCGTGGTCGCGGTCACTGTCGGCCACGGCAGGCGGTGCGAACCCCGCAAAGAGCCCCAGCACGAGGCATGGCAAAATCGATGTTGGTTTCATGCGACGGGCTTACTCTGCCCCGTCTGACAGCGCGCTGACAAGCGCGGTCAGGCCCGCGTCAGCAGCCCTGCAATAAAACATGCCCATCACCGCCGGCGACCCGCTGGCGAACATGCAAACCGAAAAAAGGAGACCGACATGAAACGCACGCTTTTCCTCACGGCCGCGCTGGCCTCACTCGCGGGGCTGCTCTCGCCCGCCGCTGCGCTGGCCTCGGGCGATGATCGTATCGCGGTGGAACAGCCGGCGGCCTGGATGCCGCTGGGCGAACTGATCGCCAAGCTTGAGGGCCAGGGCTACAGCGTTCTCGAGGCCGAGCGCGAAGACGGGCGGTATTGGCAGGTTCGCATGCAGGATGCGAACGGCATGATCGTCGAGACCTATCTCGACCCGGCCACCGGCATGCCCGCGAACCGGATCGAAAGGGAGGACGACTGATGGCGGACGAAACCGTTCAAGACCGCGCGCTGGTGCGGGTCTGGGACCCGGTCGTGCGAATCGGGCATTGGGTCCTGGTGGCGGGATTCGCCATCGCCTACATCACCGAGGGCGAGCCGGAATGGCTGCATTCCTGGGCCGGCTACGCCATCGCGATCACCGTCGCAGCCCGTATCGTATGGGGGCTGATCGGGCCAAAGCATGCGCGGTTTACGGGGTTCGTGACCGGCCCCGCCGCGGTGATCGCCTATCTCAAGGACCTCGTCTCGGGCAAGGCGGACAGGCATCTGGGCCACAGCCCCGCGGGCGGTGCGATGACCGTCGCGCTGCTGGCGATGCTGGCGCTCACCACCTATTCCGGCATGGCGACCCTGGCCGCGGAAGAGGGTGAAGGCCCGTTGGCCGGCGTGATCGCCCAGAGTGAAAGGACAGAGCGCGTCGGCGACACCCTGCCCGACGCGTATGAGCGTGAAGGACACGACGAGGACGAAGAGCACGAAGGCGGCGAGAGCAATTGGGAAGAAATCCACGAAAGCGCCGCGAATATCACGCTGTTCCTGATCTTCCTGCATATCGGCGGCGTGCTTCTGGCCAGCATGGTGCATCGTGAAAACCTTGCTCACAGCATGGTCACCGGCGACAAGCGCGCGTGACCGGCAGGCTGATGCGCATGATCGCGGGCAGGCTCCTGCCCGCGGTCACAGGGTTTCGGCCCCATGGGCGCCCAGCCCCCGGCCCTGCACGGCAACCGCCAGCCCGCTGGCCCGTGCACCCGGCTGTCGCACGGCACACAACCGGGGCAGCGCGGCCGCCCCGTCCTCTCGCCTCAGTCGATCACCGGGTCGAGACCCATCAAACGGCTGACGGGCGCATGGTCATCGGTCAGAACCCGCGCTTTTCGCTGCGCGACGATGCCGTCGACAAAGCGCCGGTCGAGCACCGCGAAGGTTTTGGGCTCGGGCGCGCGCGTGGCGATCGAGGAAACCGGGCTCGGCGTCGCGCCGGCCAAAAGGACGAAGACCCGGCGTTCTCCGGGCTCGGGCGGGCGCGCCTCGGTCCAGACCTCGACGCTGGGAAACACCGCGTCCAGCGTCACGACGACCGCGGCCAGCGCGTCCAGCCGGTCGGCGGCATCGATCAGGTTCATGGCAAAGACGCCCCGTGGCGTCAGCCGCTCGGCCACGAGGCGAAAGAACTCTTCGGTCACCAGGTGCTCGGGCACCGCGATGTCGGTAAACGCATCGCCTACGATGACGTCATAGCGCACCGGGCTGGCGCGCAGGGCGATCCGGGCATCGCGATGCAGCACAGTGGCGATCTCGGGGCGGAACCAGAAATCCTCGACGGCCTGCGCGGTGACCGCCGGGTCGATCTCGGCAACCGTCATGCCGGTGATCCCGCGGTCGGCCCAGGCGCGCGGCACGGAATAAGACCCGCCGCCGATATGGAACGAGGTAAAATCGGTGCGGCCCATGCGCATCCGCGGCAGCGCATCCAGCATCGCCGCGTGGTCGGTGAACATCAGCCGCGGCGCCTCTCGCGCGCTGATCCCGTGGGCGAGGTGATCGACGACCATAAGGTGCACCGGGTCGTCGGCATCCTCGGACAAGGCCACTGTGCGGATGCAGTAGTAGCTGCTTTCCCGGTCGCAAACCGACGGCAGGCCGGCCGCGCCGATCCCCAGCATGGCCGCGCCCGAAAGCCCGGCCGCGGCCCAAAGCATCTGGCCCCGCCCCGGCCGGCCCAGCGCAAAGCACAACAGCGCGGCGATGGCGTAAACCGCGGCGATCACCCCCAGCGTGGCCACGGAGCCGAGCCAGGGCACGAACACGAACCCCGCCAGCAACGTCCCGCCGATCGCGCCCGCGGCGCCGGCCGCATACATCGCGCCGAGCGCCCGCTCCGACTGGGTGCGCCCGCGCATGGCGGCCACGGCCAGCACCGGTGCCGGCACCCCGGCGAAGAGCGACGGCAGGAAAAACACCAGCGAACTGAGCACCGTGATCGCGGCGAGGGGATGAGCGAACGTGCTGAGCACCGGGCCCGACGCCGCCCGCAACAGCAGCGACGCGCCCGCGGTCGCACAGGCGGCTGCGACCATCGTCCACCCGGCACGCCGCAGGGCGCGGCCGGTCTCGTGGGCGGCGATACGCCCGCCCCACCAATGGCCGATCGAAAAACCGGCGAGAACCACGGCGATGATCGCGGTCCAGGTGTAAAGGCTCATGCCGACATAGGGCGCGATCATGCGCCCGGCCACGATCTCGACCACGAGGCTGGCACCCGACACGCTGGCCTGCAGCGCGATCAGCAGCCAGAGCGGCGCGCGCGATGGCGTATCCCGCGAATGCGTCATCGGGTCATTAGGTCACGCCTTGCGGCAGCGTCAACATTCTGTCGCCCCTGCACCGATCAATGACCGCAGGGGCGCGTTCACGTTCGTGAAAACGGGCAGACGGCAAAAGTGACTTTGCCCGGGCTGCTCTATATCATTGCTGGGCCTGTAGCTGCCCGGCGCAGATCACATGGAGCATCTTCGGTGCGGCAACTCCTCCTTTCAATCCTCCTGATCGCGGGCACGCTTGCGCTATGGGTCGCCTATGTGCCGTCGGCCATGCCGGTCCTCGACCGCCTGGGCGTTCTGGATCTTGTGGGCCTGGAGGCCCCCGAAGCCGACAGCGGCTCCGGCGGGCGCCGGTTCGGCGGCGGCGGCCCGGCCGCGGTCGTGGTGACCGAGGTGGACGAGGGCACGATCCGCGACCAGGTCATCGCCATTGGCGACGGCCAGGCACTGCGCAACGTCACCGTGCGCGCCAAGGTCACCGGCCAGGTGGTGGAGCTGGGGCTTTCGGACGGCGACCGGGTAGAGGCAAACGCGGTGCTGGTGCGGCTCGACGACGAGGCCGAGCGCATCGCGGTCGAACGCGCCCGCCTCGTGCTGGACGACGCGCGCGAAGAAGCCGAGCGGATCGTCCGGCTGGAAAATACCGGCGCGGTGACCGAGGTGCGGCGCCGCGAGGCCAATCTTGCCCTGCGCACCGCCGAGCTGGGGCTGCGCCAGGCCGAGTTCGACCTGGCCGAACGCACCGTGCGCGCCCCCTTTGCGGGCTGGGCGGGCGTGCTTGACATCTCGGTAGGCGACCGCGTGTCCAGCGGCGACACGCTGGTCACGCTGACCGACCGGTCGAAAATCCTGATCGATTTCCATGTGCCAGAGCGCGTGGTGGGCCGGATCGCGCCGGGAATGCCGCTTGCCGCCCACCCGCTGGCCCTGCCCGGGCTGGAGCTGGCCGGCGAGGTGCACGCCCTCGACAACATCGTGGACAGCACCAGCCGGACGCTCAGGGTGCAGGGCCGGCTCGAAAACGATGGCGACCGTTTGCGCGGCGGCATGGCCTTCGAGGTGGCGCTCAGCTTGCCGGGCGAGGCGCTGCCGAGCGTCGATCCGCTGGCGGTGCAATGGTCGAGCGAGGGCGCCTATGTCTGGGTCGTGCGCGACGGCAAGGCGGCGCGCGTGCCGGTCAAGATCCGCCAGCGCAACGCCGATTCCGTGCTCGTCGAGGCCGAGTTGGAACCGGGCGATCAGGTGGTAACCGAGGGCGTGCAAACGCTGCGCCCGGGCGCCGAGCTACGCATCGTCGCGCCGCAGGCAGCCGTCAAGCGCCCGCCCGGCGCGCAATCGCTCTAGGAGAGCCAGAAGATGCTGGAACAGGCGACCCGCGCGGCGGAAGGGGGCGGCCCGGCACTGTTCGTGCGCCGGCCGATACTGGCGCTGGTGGTCAGCGCGCTGATCGTGCTGGCCGGCATTGCCGCGCTCTTCGGCGTTGAAATCCGCGAATTGCCGAACGTCGACCGGCCCGTCGTCACCGTGACCACGCAGTTCCCCGGCGCCTCGCCCGAGACCATCGACCAGGAGGTCACGGGCCGGATCGAAGGCGCGGTGGGCCGCGTCGCCGGCATTCGCGCGATCTCTTCCAACTCGCGCTTCGGGCGCAGCCGGGTGACGCTGGAGTTTTCCGAAAGCATCGACATCGACGTGGCCGCCACCGACACCCGCGACGTGGTCGCGCGCATCGCGGACGATCTGCCCGACGGCGCCGAAGACCCCGAGATCGTCAAGGCCGATGCCGACGCCCAGCCGGTGATGCGCATCGCGGTGACCTCGCCCTCGCGCAGCTCGCACGAGTTGACAGAAATCGTCCAGGACAGGGTCGAGGACCGGCTGGTCTCGGTCGAGGGGGTGGCCGATGTCAATATCTACGGCGATTCAGAGCCGATCTTCCGTGTCGATATCGACCAGGCGCAGCTGGCAAGCCGGGGCCTGACGCTGGCGGACATGCGCGATGCGCTGGCCGATGCGGGGTTCAACGCGGCGGCGGGCGATCTGGCGGGAAACCGGCAGTCGATCAACGTGCGCACCACCGCCATGGTGGCCTCGTCCGAGGCGTTCGAGGCGCTCAGGATCGCGCCCAATGTCTATCTGCGCGACGTCGCCCGCGTCAGCCTGGGCCCCGCGCCGAACGAGACGATCCTGCGCGCCAACGGTCAGACCGGCGTGGGCATGGGCATCATCCGGCAGGCCGGAAGCAACACGCTGGATATCTCCAGCGCGGTCCGCGCGGCGGTGGCGGAACTGGACCGCACCCTGCCCGACGACATCTCGATCTTCGTCACCTCCGACGACGCGGTCTTCGTCAAGGGCGCGATCGTCGAGGTGCTGAAAACCCTGGGGCTGGCCATCGGCATCGTCGTGCTGGTGATCTTCGTGTTCCTGCGCGATCTGCGCGCCACGCTGATCCCGGCCCTGACGATGCCTGTGGCGCTGATCGGCACGCTTGCGGCGATCTATCTCGTGGGCTTTTCGGTCAACATCCTGACGCTCTTGGCGCTGGTGCTGGCCACCGGGCTGGTGGTGGACGACGCCATCGTCGTGCTGGAAAACATCGTGCGCCGCCGGGCCGAGGGCATGGGCGCGCGCGCCGCCGCCGTTCTGGGCACCAAGCAGGTGTTCTTTGCCGTCGTCACCACCACCGCCACGCTGGCCGCCGTCTTCGTGCCGCTGTCGTTCTTGCCGGGGCAGGCGGGCGGGCTGTTCCGCGAATTCGGCTTTACGCTGGCGATCGCGGTGGCGATCTCGTCGGTGGTGGCGCTGACGCTGTGCCCGGTGCTGGCCAGCCGCCTGCTGAAGGAAGACACCGGCGGCCGGCCCGGCCCCATCGGCTGGGTCGGCGCCCGGCTGGCCGCGCTTTACGCCCGCACCCTGGGCTGGGCGCTTGCGGTGCCCTTCGTCGTGGTGCTGGCCGCGGGTCTCTTCGCGGCAACCGCCGCGCTGGTCGCCGACGGCATCCGCCAGGAGCTGACCCCGCGCGAGGACCGCGCCGTGGCGCTGCTCAGGATCACCGCGCCGCAAGGCGTTTCGCTGGAATATACCCAGGGCAAGATGCGCGGCATCGAGGACGCGGTGGCCACCCTGCGCGAGAGCGGCGAGATCACCAATGTCTTCTCGATCTCCGGCTTCGGCGCGGATAACCGCGGGTTCATGGTGTTCACGCTGGCGCGCTGGGACGACCGCGCACGCAGCCAGCAGGAAATCGTCGACGACATCAACACCCGGCTCAGAGAGATCGTGGGCGTGCGCGCCTTCGTGATCCAGCCCAATTCGCTGGGCATCCGCGGCGCCGGGCGGGGCCTGAGTTTCGCGATCACCGGCGACAGCTACGAGCAGCTGGCCGAGGTGTCCGAAACCCTGGTCGCGCGGATGGAGGAAAACCCCGCCTTCGGCTCGGTCCGGCTGGAATACGAGCGCACCCAGCCCCAGCTTTTCGTCGAGATCGACCGCACCCGCGCCTCCGACCTCGGGATCGACATCGCCGGGCTGGGACAGGCGCTCAGGGCGGTGCTGAACGGGCGCAGCGTGGGCTCGGTCTTCATCGGCGACAAGAGTTACGACGTGCAGATGCTGTCGACCTCCGACCCGGTGGACGATCCCGGCGATCTGGAGAACGTGTTCGTGCAGACCAGCGCCGGGCAGATGGTGCCGATGTCCAGCTTCGTCCGCCTCGAAGAACGCGCCGTCGCCCCGGAACTCGACCGCGAGGACCAAAGCCGGTCGGTCGAGATCTCGGCCGGGCTGACGCCCGAGCTGGCCCTCGGTGACGCGCTGCGCGAGGTCGAGCGCCTGGGCGAGGATCTCCTGGCCGAGGAAAACAGGATCGTGCCGCTGGGCGAGGCCGCGACGCTGGGCCAGACCAACTCGGGCCTGGCGATCATCTTCGGCTTTGCCATCGCGGTGGTGTTTCTCGTGCTGGCCGCCCAATTCGAAAGCTTCGTCTCGGCCATCGTGGTGATGGCGACGGTGCCCCTGGGGCTGGCCTGCGCGGTCGTCGCCTTGTTGCTGACCGGGCAGAGCCTCAACGTCTACAGCCAGATCGGCCTGGTGATGCTGATCGGGATCATGGCCAAGAACGGCATCCTGATCGTCGAGTTCGCCAACCAGCTGCGTGATGGCGGCGCGGAGATCGGCAAGGCGATCTTCGACGCCGCCACCATCCGCCTGCGGCCGGTCATGATGACGATGACCTCGACGGTGCTGGGCGGCGTGCCGCTGATCCTGTCCAGCGGCGCCGGCGCCGAGGCACGCGAGGCGCTTGGCTGGGTGATCGTCGGCGGGCTGGGGCTGGCGACGCTGTCGACGCTCTACCTCACACCCGTGGCCTATCTCCTGCTCGCCCGCTTTTCACCGCCCCGTGCGGTGGAAACGCGCAAGCTCGCCCGCGAACTGGAAGAGGCGCTGTCGGCCTGAGCGCGGCTGGCCGCGGCGCGCCGCATGATCGCCGCCGGGCCTCATTGGCCCAGGGCGATGCCCTCGCGCCGCGGATCGGCACCGCCTTGCAGGGTTTGCCCGACCGCGATCGCGTGAAGGCCCGAGTTCAGGTCGCGCGCCCCCACCTCGTAGCCATACGCCGCCAGCGCCTGCGACAGCTCGGTCGCCCTTGTCCCCTCTTCCAGGTCGTAGCTGCCGAAGCGATTGACGAGATGCGGCATCGCCACCGCCTGCTGCACATCCATGCCCCAGTCGAGATGGGCGATGATCGCCTGCGCCACATAGCCGATGATCCGGCTGCCGCCGGGGCTGCCGATCACCAGCACGGGTTGGCCGTCTTTCAGAACGATCGTCGGGGACATCGACGAGCGCGGCCGCTTGCCCGGCTCGACGCGGTTGGCGATCGGCACGCCGTCGGCATGGGTTCGAAACGAGAAATCGGTCAGTTCGTTGTTGAGCAGAAAGCCGCGCACGAACAGCCGCGATCCGAACGCGTTCTCGATGGTGGTGGTCATCGACAGGGCGTTGCCCTGGGCATCGACGATCGAGATATGCGAGGTCGACGGCAGCTCTATCGACATGTCGTCGGCCCACAGGAACGCATGGTCCCATTGCGGCGCGCCGGGGCTGACCTGCGGCAGCGCATCGTCGCCCGACAGCAATTCGGCGCGCTCGGCAAGGTAGGCCGGATCGACCAGGCCCTCGGCGGGGACCGGTACGAAATCGGCATCGGCCATGTAGCGGCCCCGGTCGGCAAAGGCCAGGCGCGAGGCGTCGCCGATCAGGCGCCAGCTTTCCGCCGACTGCGGGCCCAGCCCGGCAAGGTCGTAATGCGCCAGCATGCCCAGGATCTGCCCGACCGTCAGCGCGCCCGACGACGGCGGGCCCATCCCGCAGACGTCGTGGCCGCGATAGGCGACGCAGACCGGCGGACGTTCCTTGACCCGGTATAGCGCAAGATCAACGGTCGAAAGAACACCGGGGTTGCCCCCGGCGCCGCGCACCTTGGCCACGATCTCCTCGGCCACAGCACCTGCGTAAAAGGCCCGCGCGCCGTCACCGGCGATCTGGCGCAACGTCGCGGCATAGGGCCGGTTGGTCAGGCGGTCCCCGGCCGCGATGGGGCCCCCGTCGGGAAAGAAATAGGCCTCGGTCGCGGGAAAGCGGCGCAGGCGCTTCGCGTCACCGGCGACAAGATCGGCCAGCCGCGGCGACACCGTGAACCCGTCCTCGGCCAGCGCGATGGCGTCGTCGAACAACCCCGCCCAGTTCGCCCTGCCCCAGCGCCGATGCGCCTCTTCCATCAGCATCGGTGTGCCCGGCGTGCCGACCGAGCGCCCGCCGACGACAGCGTCGAAAAACTTCAACGGCTCGCCCTGGGCCGTCTGGAACAGCCGCGGGGTGGCGGCCAGCGGGGCCGTCTCGCGCCCGTCCAGCGTCGTGATCGCGCTGGATTCGGCGTCGTACCAAACCAGGAACGCCCCGCCCCCAAGGCCCGAGGATTGCGGCTCGACCAGGCCGAGAACGGCCTGCACCGCCACCATCGCATCCGCCGCGCTGCCGCCCGCGCGCAGCACGCGCGCCCCGGCCTCGACAGCCAGCGGATTGGCCGCGGCGACCATCCATTCGCCTGCCTCGGTCGGCCGGCCCGCCTGCTTGGCCATCATCGCCGCGCGGGCGTCCGCGGACAGGCCGGCAAAGGCCGCCGCCGCGTCCGACCCGGCCTCGGGCGCGACGGTATCGGCCTCTTGCTGTGCCGTAGCGGCCCCGCTCACGAAAAATGCGATCAGAAATGCGATCAGCCAAGTCCACATTGCGCCATCCCCCGGTCTGCCTGTTCCGCGCACCAGCCTACACGAAAGCCGGCGCAGGTCCCAAGCTGGACCGCGCGGGACAGGCAACGCCCGCCAATCGCTCAGCAGCAGACCAGCCCGTCATCGACGACCAGCGTCTGGCCCGTGACCGCGCGCGCCCTCGCGGGCACAGGCACGGGCAATCGCGGCCCCAAGGCCGCGGCCGGCCCCGGTGATCAGCACGGTCCGGTTTTTTATGTGCGGTGTCATGTTCGGGCGGTCTCCGGCGTGAAGGCATGGAAATGGTGGACGGGTCCGTGACCCGACCCGACGTTCAGCGCACCCGCCTGGGCGATGGCGCCGGAGATATAGCTCTTGGCCTGCCGGACCGCCTCGGCCAGTGGACGTTTCTGCCCAAGCTGCGCGGCCAGCGCCGAAGAGAGGGTGCAGCCCGTGCCGTGGGTGTTTTCCGTGGCGCAGCGCCGGCCCTCGAACCAGTGCTCGCCCTCGGCGGAAACCAGCAGGTCGGGGCTGTCATTGCCGCCCAGATGCCCGCCTTTCAGCAGGACGGCACCGGACCCGAGCCCGAGCAGGGCATACGCCTGCCTTGCCATCTCGCCGCGTGTCGTTGCCGGGACGTCCCCGAGAAGGTCGGCGGCTTCGGGCAGGTTCGGCGTGACAACCGACGCGCGGGGCAACAGCCGCTCTCGCACCGCGGCAACGGCCTCGGGCGCGAGCAGGCGGTCACCGCCCTTGGCGACCATCACCGGGTCCAGCACGATGGGTGCCGAAAGCCCGGCCAGCGCATCCGCGACACGCGCCGCAATGGCCGCGCTGCCCAACATGCCGATCTTGACAGCGTCGATGCGCACGTCCTCTCGGATGGCGGCGATCTGCGCACCGACCATCTCGGGATCGATCAGCGCGACGCCCTGCACGCCTTGCGTGTTCTGCGCCGTCAGCGCGGTGATCGCGGCCATGGCGTAGCCGCCATTCGCCGAGATTGCCTTGATATCGGCCTGGATACCGGCGCCGCCCGACGGGTCGGACCCGGCGATCGCCAGGATGTTCGCAATCATGTCTGCCTCCATGTCTGGACAAGGGTTCGGGTCGCGGCCTCGGGATCGGCCGCGCGGGACACCGCCGAGACCACCGCCATGCCACGCGCCCCGGCCTGACGCAGCGCGGGCACATCCCCCGCGCCCAGCCCGCCGATCGCCACCGTGGGCACCGGCGACGCGGCGACGATGCGCGCAAGGCCCGCCGCGCCGATGGGCCGGGCCGCATCGGGTTTCGTCGCCGTCGCACGAAACGGACCCGCCCCGATATAGCTGACGCCCTCGGGGATCGCGGCGCATTGCGCGACGGTCTCGACCGAGAGACCGAGCAGCGCGTCAGGAGCGATCCGGTCGCGCGCAGCGCGCGGGTCGCCATCGGACTGGCCGATATGCAGATCGGCCCCGGTGTCCTGCGCGACCGCGACCCGGTCGTTGACGAAGACGCGCACGCCAAGGGGACACAGCGCCTGCATAAGCGCGCCGGTCATCCGGGCCATCTGGGCATCGCTCGCGGTCTTGTCGCGCAGTTGCACCGCCCAGGCCCCGCCGCGTGCAGCGGCCAGCGCCTGATCCATGATCGACCGCGCCGCGCCGGGATCGGTGACGACGTAGACCGGGCCGATCATGTCACCGCCTCGACCCGGGCCGAGGCGTCCAGCGCGGTCGGCGTCAGGCGATACAGCGCGTCCAGGAAGGCCGGCTGAAAGCTGCCCGGCCCGTGCGCCTCGCGGCCTGCGGCCTCTCCGGCCACGCCGTAGGCGGCGAGCGCGGCGGCCGTCGCGTCGAGCGTCGGCTGGCCGACGCAAAAGGCCGCGATCACACCGTTGAGCGAGCACCCCATCACCGTGATCCGGGCCATCAGCGGGTGGCCGTTCGCCACGCGCAGGGCGCAGGCGCCGTCGGTGACGTAATCGACCGGCCCCGAAACGGCGACCACGCCGCCGGTGCGCTGCGCCAGCGCCGCCGCCGCCCCCTCGGCGGCCTCGACGGTGTCACCCGCATCGACACCCTGCGCGGCGCCGCCCAGCCCGGCCAGCGTGAGGATTTCCGAGGCGTTGCCACGCACGACCGTGGGCCGCAGGTCGAGCAGGCTGTTGGACAACTCCTGGCGAAACCGCGTCGCCGCGACCCCCACCGGATCGAAGACCCAGGGGCGGCCTGCCCTGGCCATCACGGCGGCAGCCTCTTGCATCGCGGCGCCCCAGGCGGTGTCGGCGGTGCCGATATTGACCGTCAGCGCCTGCGCCAGACCGGCGAATTCCGCCGCCTCTTCACGGGCATGGACCATCGCGGGCGAGGCGCCGATCGCAAGAAGGACGTTGGCCATGAAATTCATCGCCACGAAATTGGTGATGTTGTGGACGAGCGGGCCCGTGTCCCGCACGGACTGAAGATAGGCGCCGGGGTTGGTCATCTTGCCTCCTTTGGGGCGGAGGCACGGGACGCACATCGCGCGCGATGTGGCCCCGCAACTTCCTCCGCCGGCATGATCCGGGTCAGGTTCAAAGGGTGCTTCTCAGCCCGCGCGATGCGAACGCCCCTGTTGCATGCGGCAGACTTGCAGTTGGGCGTGATGAATTCAAGTGTCCGGCGCAAGCCGGCGGTTTGCCTTTCCGCCCCGATGGGCCCGGAAACGAGCGCGACCGCAGGTCAAAGGGCCCCTAGCCGCGCCTGTTTTCCGCCGGATCCGGCACTGGACCGGATGGCGGGCCGGACTCGGCCAGCGCCACCGCCTTCAGCCGGGCGACGACCTGCTCGCCCTGGTGCAGGCCCAGCCGGTCCCATGACTTGCGCGAGACGCGGGCCAGCAGCGCCGCCCCCTCGCCGTCGGCGCCCAGCCGAAGGCGCACGGTCATCTGGTGGTCGCGGGTCGTCTCGGCGCCCTCGATCCGCGCGGGCAAGGCGTTCAGGATCGTGGTGTCGAGCGGCACGTGGCGCCCGAGGCTGACATCGCTGGCCGGGATGCGCAGCCGGCAGCGCGTGCCGGGCGGTCCGAGATCGCCTGGCACCACCACGACACCGCCGGGCACGTTCACATCGCACAGCCCGTATTGCGGGTCGGATGCGATCACCTTGCCGTCGATCACCGCGGCAGGCTCTGGCAAGTGGATGAGCGGCAGCGCGGGATCGGCCAAAAGATCGGCGATCGGCCCCGCGGCACGCACACGGCCCGCCTGCATCAGCACCAGCGTATCGGCCAGCCGTTCGACCTCGGCGATGTCGTGGCTGACGTAGAGCACCGGGATCGACAGCGCCGCGTGCAGCCGTTCAAGATAGGGCAGGATGTCATCCTTGGAAAACCGGTCGAGCGCCGATAGCGGCTCGTCCATCAACAGAAGGTCGGGCTGGGACAAGAGCGCCCGCCCGATGGCCACCCGCTGACGCTCTCCCCCCGACAGCATTTCCGCCGGGCGGTCGAACAAGGGCGCGATGCCGAGCAGCGCCACCACATCGTCCATCCCGATACGGGGCGCACACCGGGCGCGGCGCAGGCCGAAACGCAGGTTCGCCTCGACCGACAGATGGGGAAAAAGGCTGGCCTCTTGAAAAACGTAGCCGATGGCGCGGCGGTGCGGCGGGACAAAGCGGCGGCCCGCCTGCCATTGCGCGCCATTGACGCAAAGCTGCCCGCCGGGCAGGCGCATCAGGCCCGCGACGGCGCGCAACACCGTGGTCTTGCCGCAGCCCGACGGGCCGAAAAGCGCCGTGATGCCCCGGCCCGGCACCGCAAACCCGACATCCAGATCGAAGCTGCCCAGCCGCCCGCGAAAGGATGCCTCGATCATCGCCGCGCCTTCTTCAGCCGCCGCTCGGCCAGCATCATCGCAAGGATCACGACGAACGACATCGCCAGCATGCCACCGGCCAGGATATGCGCCTTGGCCCATTGCAGCGTCTCGACATAGTCGAAGATGGTGACCGACAGCACCTTGGTCACGCCCGGAATGCCGCCGCCGATCATCAGCACCACGCCGAACTCGCCCACCGTATGGGCAAACCCCAGGATCGCGCCGGTAAAGAGCCCCGGCAGCGCCAGCGGCAACGCAACCGTGAAGAACGCGTCGAGAGGCGAGGCGCGCAGCGTCGCTGCCACCTCCATCGGGCGCGGGCCCATCGCCTCGAACGCGTTGCGGATCGGGTTGACCACGAAGGGCAGCGAATAGACGACCGACCCGACCACGAGCCCCTCGAAGGTAAAGGACAGCTTGCGGCCCAAAAGCGCGGTCAGGGGCGAGTCCGGCCCCATCGCGATCAGCAGGTAAAAGCCCAGCACCGTCGGCGGCAGCACGATGGGCAGGGCCACGACCGTGGCGACCACGTCTTTCCACAGCCCGCGCGACCGGGCCAGCCACCACGCCAGGGGGGTGCCAACCAACAGCAGCACGACGGTCGTGACCGTTGCCAGCTTGAGCGTCAGCATGATCGTCTCGATCATGGCCGCGTCCAGCAGGGCGCCTTCTGCCATGGGTCAGTCTCCCGTGCCGTAGCCGTATCGGGCGATGATCGCGCGGGCCTCGGGGCCCTGCAAAAAGGCAAGGTAGGCCTTCGCGGCGGCGCTGTCGGCACCGGCGGCCAGCAGCACCGCGTCCTGCCGGATCGGGGTATACATCTCCTGCGGCACCGCCCAGCGCGACCCCGCGTCGTGGCCAACGATCTGCGACAGCGCGACAAAGCCCACCTCTGCATTGCCGGTGGCGACGAATTGATGGGCCTGGCTGATGCTCTTGCCCTCAACGAGCTTGGGCGCCAGCGCATCGTAGACGCCCAACGCCCTCATCACCTCGACCGCTGCCGCGCCATAGGGGGCGGTCCTGGGGTTGGCGATGGCGATATGGGTGAGATCGGGGGCGGCCAGCGCGTCGCGGCCCGCGACCCTGGCGGGATCGGGGCTCCACAGCACCAGTTGGCCGACCGCGTAGGTAAAGCGCGCGCCCGGCACGGCGTAACCCTCGGCCTCGGCCCGTTCGGGGCGGGCCTGATCGGCAGCGAGGAACAGCTCGAAAGGCGCACCTTGCGTGATCTGGGTGTAGATCTGCCCGGTCGGGCCGAAACTGTAGCTCACCGTGTGGCCGGTGGCATCGGCAAAGGCCGTGCCGATTTCCTTGGCCGCCTCGGTGAAATTGGCGGCCACGGCGGCAAGCGTCTCGCCCGCGCGGGCCGGGTCGGTCGGCACGAGCAGCGCCAGCAGGGCAGCGCATCCAATGCGCATCGCGGATTTGGGGGGGATCATGGAGGGCAAGACCTTCGGTGCCGGTTGCGTTTCGGGATCAGGGTATGGCGAGGATGACGTGGCTCGCCTTGAACAGCGCCGTTGCCGTGGCGCCGGGCCGCAACCCCAGGCTCTCGGCGCTTGTCGTCGTGATCGTCGCCACCAGCATGGTATTTTCGCCGATATCGAGGGTAATTTCGCTGTTTACCGGCCCATCGCTGCGGGCGGCAACGGTGCCCGCCACACGGTTGCAGGCAGAAACGGCGAGGCCATCCGCGCCCGCGGCGAGCATCACGAAGCTGGCCTTGACCAACGCATGGACGCGCGCGCCCACGCAGAGGCGCATTTCATCGGCGCTGCGTTCGGTGATGACCGCGGCCAGCTTGTGACCGCCGGGCAGCGCGAGGTCGATCCGGGCGTTGACGCTACCCCGGATGATCGCGGTGACGGTGCCGATCAGGACGTTTCGCGCGCTGCTCTGCACCGGGCCGCCGCGGGCGCCGTCGCCGAACCGGCGCTCTGGGTCCGGCCGGTCTGGACATCTTGCGGGCAGGCGGGTCGGCACGGGTTTCGACATGGGCTGGCGGGCTCTGACAAGCTGGTTTTCGCTATATACCCTGACTGCCTATCGCCGGACGAAAGCAGAACGCAAGTGGATTCGTTGGATAGCCCGGGTATATAGCGGTATCGTGCCCAGGCATCCTGGTTTTTCGGCAACCATGGGCGGGGGGGACGCGACATGACCTCTGCGGCGCAGGCCGGGCGGCTGCGCCGCAGCCACGCACGAAAAGTGGCACCGCGCGTCCGTTCGCGGTAAGACAACCGGGCGCAAGGGAGAAGACACATGCCGACACCGGCGGGATTGCGGGGCGCGTTGACCTTCGAACGGCAAGGCGCGCGGATGGGCGCTGACCGGGTGGCGCTCTTGGCGGCGGTCGGGCGAACTGGGTCGATATCGGCCGCCGCGCGCGAGATCGGGCTGTCCTACAAGGCCGCTTGGGACGGCGTGAACGCCATGAACAACCTTTTTGCCAACCCGCTGGTGGTCGCCGCGCCGGGCGGACGTTCGGGCGGCGGGGCGCGCCTGACACCCGCCGGCGAACGCGTGATCGCCGCCTTCGGCGCGCTGCAAGAGGGGCTGGAACGTGTCGCGGCGACGCTGGAAACCCAGATCGACCTCGATCCGGGCGATTTCGTCCGAAGCATGATGATGAAGACCTCGGCGCGAAACACCTATCGCTGCACCGTCACGGCCGTCACCAAGAGCCCGGTCAGCGCCGAGGTCCAGATGGACATCGGCGGCGGCCAGACCCTCGCCGCCGTCATCACCGGGCATAGCGCCGACGAAATGGGCCTCGCGCCGGGGACCGAGGTCTTCGCGCTGGTCAAGTCCAGCTTCGTGATCCTGGCCAAGGGCCGCGAGGACGGCAAGATGTCGGTCCGCAACCGCCTGGTCGGCACCGTGACGGCCCGGACCGACGGCCCGGTCAACAGCGAGGTCGTCATGGACCTCGGCGGCAGCAAGACCCTGGCCGCAACCATCACCCGCGAAAGCGCCGAGGCCCTTGACATACAGCCGGGCGACACGGCGACCGCGCTGGTGAAGTCGAGCCACGTGATCCTCGCACTGGCCTGAGGCTGCGCGGTGCCCGACCGGGGCGCGGGCGACGGCCGCTCTGCCCCGCGACCGGCACCGGCGCCAGCGTGGCCGCGTGCGCATTCCAAAAAACGATGCGGGCCGTTCTACGGCGCGAAAGACGCGATGAAATACCCCGCGACCACGGCGGTGCCGATCACGCCGGCCACGTTCGGCCCCATCGCGTGCATGAGCAGGAAATTTCCGGGGTCCGCCCGCTGGCCCTCGACCTGGCTGACCCGTGCGGCCATCGGCACCGCGGACACGCCGGCCGACCCGATCAGCGGGTTGATCTTGGTCTTGCTGACAAGGTTCATCGCCTTGGCCATCAGCACGCCCGCCGCCGTGGCGACGCAGAATGCGATCACGCCAAGCCCGAGGATCTTCAGCGTGTCCGCGTTGATGAAACGTTCGCCGGTCATGGTGATGCCCACCGAGGTGCCGAGAAAGATCGTGACGACATTGATCAGCTCGTTCTGGGCGGCCTTGGCCAGGCGCTCGGTCACGAGGCTTTCGCGCAGGATGTTGCCGAGCATCAGCATCCCGATCAGGGCCGAGGCCGCGGGCACCAGCAAGATGACCAGCACCGTCACCAGCAACGCGAAGATCAGCTTTTCCAGCCGCGACACCGGGCGCAGAGATTTCATGCGGATCCTGCGCTCGCGCTCGGTGGTCAGCACCCGCATGATCGGCGGCTGCAAGAGCGGGACGAGGGCCATGTAGCTGTAGGCCGCCACCGCGATCGGGGCCAGCAGATCCGGCGCCAGCTTGTTTGCAAGAAAGATCGAGGTCGGCCCGTCAGCGCCGCCGATGATGCCGATGGCCCCGGCCTGCATTGCGCTGAACCCGATCAACGTCGCACCGATAAACGTGGCGAAAACGCCGAATTGCGCGGCCGCGCCCAGCAGCAGCGTGCGCGGATTGGCGATCAGCGGCCCGAAATCGGTCAGCGCCCCGACGCCGAGAAAGATCAGGGGCGGAAATATCTCGTACTCCACGCCCTTGGCGATGTAGTAATAAAGCCCCCCCGCGCCGCCGCCCTCGGGCGGGTTGATCAGGCCCTCGGTCGGCAGGTTGGCCAGCAACGCGCCAAAGGCGATGGGGACGAGCAGAAGCGGCTCGAACTTCTTGTAGATCGCCAGGTAGAACAGCAGGGCGACGATCGCCCACATCACCACCATCTGCCAGGTGACGTCCGCAATCGCGTTCAGGGCCCAGATCTGGTCGAGCAGAGCCGTCGTTGACGTGCCGTTCTCCATCGCGCTGCGCCTTCCTCAGGACAGGGTGAGGAGGGCCTGCCCCTCGGTCACCGTCGCGCCGGGGGCGACGCTGATCGCGGTGACGGTCCCGTTCTGGGGCGCCGAGATGGTGGTGTTCATCTTCATCGCCTCCAGCACCAGCAGGCTGTCGCCGGCCGCCACCGACTGTCCGACCGACACCTCGACCTGAACGACCGTGCCGGCCAGCGGGCTGGGCACCGCGCCGGGCTCTGCCGTGGCGGCAGGCGCCTGGGCCGGGGCCGCAGCGCGCGGCACCGCGGCCGGGGCCGGGGCCGGAGCCGTCACGGCGGCAGCGGTCGGGCTGGCCTGTTTGGGGGCGGCCGGCGATGACGCCGGCGCGGCGTCGAGCTCTTCGACCGTGACATCGTAGGCGATGCCCTCCACGGTGATGCGCAGACGTTTCATTTCCGATGTCCTCTCAGAATGTCGGGGGTCTCGCCGCCGAGGGATGGCCGGGTCGGGCCCCAATCGGTGCGGATGCGGTGGGCGGTGAAGGTCTCGATCCGCCCCTCCATGGGCCAGCCGGCGATCAGGTGGGGCGGGGCCGACACGCGCGTCACCCGGTGCCCCTCGCCCAGCGTATGGGCAACGGCCGCGGCGATCGCGGCCATGTGGTGCGGCGGCACGCCGGGGGCCGTCTGCCCTGCCTCGCGGGCCGGCGTATCGACGGGTGCCGCGGACCTTGCGCTGCGGGTAAACGCCAGCCCGACCGCGGCACAGGCCCCCCAGATCAGCATCAGCACCGACAGCACCACGGCGAAACCCGTACCGACCAATTCGAGATTTTCCAGCATGGCGCGCGCGACCGTTCTAGAGGGGAATGTTGCCGTGCTTCTTCGGTGGCCGTGTCTCGCGCTTTGACATCAGCCCGCGCAGGGTCAGGGCGATGGCGGCGCGCGTTTCGCGGGGCTGCAGCACGTCGGAGACAAACAGCATTCCCGCCGAGAGATAGGGCGACGAGAACTCCTCGCGGTATTCCGCGGCCAGCTCTGCGGCCCGCGCGGCGCGGTCGTCGGCCTCGGCCAGTTCCTTGCGGTAAAGGATGTTGACCGCGCCTTCCGCGCCCATCACGGCGATTTCCGCGGTCGGCCAGGCGATGATGCGGTCGGCCCCCATGTCCTGGCTGCACATGGCGATATAGGCCCCGCCATACGCCTTGCGCATGATCACGGTCAGCTTCGGCACGGTGGCCGAGGCATAGGCAAAGAGCAGCTTTGCCCCGTGGCGGATGATGCCCCCGCGTTCCTCGTGCACACCCGGCAAGAACCCCGGCACATCCACCAGGTTGACCAGCGGCACGTTGAACGCATTGCAAAAGCGCACGAAACGGGCGGCCTTGTCGCTGGCGTCGATGTCGATCGCCCCGGCCTTGACCATCGGCTGGTTCGCAACGAAGCCCACCACGATACCGCCGATACGGCCGAACCCGATGACCATGTTCTGGGCAAAGCCGGCGCTGACCTCCAGGAAATCGCCGTCGTCGGCCAGCCGCTCGATCACCGCGCGGCAGTCGAAGGGCGTCTTGGGGTCGTCCGGCACCAGTTCGTCCAACTCCGGATCGTCGGCGAGCGACAGTTCGGGCTCGATCCGGTGGGGCGGGTCCATCATGTTGTTGGAGGGCAGGAAGGACAGCAGCCGGTGGACGATCGCCACGGCATGCGCGTCGTCTTCCGCGATGAAATGGATCGTGCCGGCCACCGTCGCATGCATATCAGCCGAGCCGATCTCGTCCATCGTCGTGGCCTGCCCGGTGACCGCGCGAATGACCTCGGGACCGCAGATGAACAGGCTGGCATGTTCGCGGGTCATGATGATGAAATCGGTCAGCGCCGGGCTGTAGGCCGCGCCGCCCGCGCAGGGCCCGGCGATGACCGAGATCTGCGGCACGACGCCCGAAAGCTGCACGTTGCGGTAAAAGACCTGGCCATAGGCCGACAGCGCGCCCACGCCTTCCTGGATGCGCGCACCCCCGGAATCGTTGAACCCGATGACGGGGATGCCGGCCTTCAGCGCATGGTCCAGCGTCTGGCAGATCTTCCTGGCGTGGATCTCTCCCAGCGTTCCGCCGGCGACGGTGAAATCCTGGGCGAACGCGGCTGCCGGGCGGCCGCCGATAAAGCCGGTGCCGGTGACGACGCCGTCGCCGGGCAGCGATTTCTTTTCCATGCCGAAATGTCGGGTTGCATGCTGCGCGTGCAGCCCGACCTCCTGAAAGGTACCGGCGGAAAACAGCGAATCCAGCCGCTCGCGCGCGGTCAGCCGGCCCTTGGCGTGGCGGTCGTCGGCCTTTTGCTTGCCACCCGCCTCCAATGCGCTTGCGCGACGGCGTTCGAGCCCTTCGCTCACACTCTTGGAAATCGCCATCAAGAACACCTTTGCGCGAAAAGGGCGGACCTTGGGGGCACCGGGTCGGCGCGTCGACCCCGCCTCGACGCCTCTATACCGAAGCGTCGGCCCGAGTGCCAGAATCCACGGCTGAAAAGACCTTTTAATCGCAGGACGATGCAAGCTTTGGCCAAACCGAAGCATTTTTGAGCAGCCCTGACACGACAGGGCCAGCGCGACCGGCGGCCTTGCGGTTTTGGCCGTATGCGCGGGGGTCGCCACGCGCATTGGCGCCATTCGCCGACCGGGCGGTTGACCCGCAGGCCCGGCGCCCAAACTTTAGACGGGTCATATCGAAACAGACGGGCACCCGATCATGCACTGCCAAACCAGGCGACGGATACTGGCCTGCGGCGCCTCGACTCTCGGCGCCGCGCTGATCGGCAGCCGCGTCTCTGCGCAGGACGGTCTCTCGGCGATTGCCGCCGAGGCCGGAAACCTCGACCAGATGCGCGCGCTGGTCGTCCATCAGGCCGGCGAACCGCTCTTCGCCGAGGCGTTCCGCGGCCCGGCTCTCGACCGGCCCGCGAATGTAAAGTCGGTCTCAAAGACCATCGTCGCCCTTCTGACCGGCATCGCAATCGACCGGGGCGTCCTGGACGGCACCGATCAGCGCGTCCTGCCGATCTTGGGCCGCGCCCCATTCGGCGACGACCGCGACGCGCTGACGATCGGTCACCTGCTGTCAATGCGGACCGGCCTCGGTAGCACGTCGGGCGGCAACTACGGGGCGTGGGTGTCCAGCGGCAACTGGGTCGACTACGCGCTGTCGCAGCCGCTGAACGGCCGCCCCGGCGGGCGCTTCATCTATTCGACCGGCGGCTGGCATGTGCTGGGCGCGGCGCTGGCCCGCGCGTCCGGCAAGAACCTGCATCGTCTGGCGCAAGACTGGCTGGGCGATCCGCTGAACATCGTCATCCCGCCCTGGACCGCCGATCCGCAGGGCCGTTACCTCGGCGGCAACAACATGGCGATCAGCCCGCTCGGCCTGGCGCGGATCGGCGACATGGTGCTGAACGGGGGGCAGATCGACGGGACAAGAGTGGTCAGCGAGGCGTGGCTCGATGTCTCGTGGCAGCCGCGCACACGCTCGCCGTTTTCGGGCGACCAATACGGCTATGGCTGGTTCCTGACCCGCTTCGGCGGGCGCGACGCCGCCTATGCGCGGGGCTATGGCGGGCAGATGCTGGCTGTCGTGCCGGAGCGCCGCCTGTCGATCGTGATCACGTCCGATCCGCTGCGCCCCGCCCGCAGCAGCGGGTATTTCGGCGATTTGCGGAACCTGACGGCAAACCTCGTCTCGGCCGTCTGATCCGCTGGCTGCGCTTTTTCGGGCGCGGCAGACCACCTTCGGCCGAGAGCGAACCGCCCGGCCCGGCCGAAACCGGCACGCAGGCCACCGCGGACGGCCCCGCCCGATCATCCTCGCCCGGCTGGCATCTCGACGGCGCGGCATGCATTGACCTAGCCGTACCGCGCAGCCACCCTATCGGTTGGACTGGGGGGCGGAACCGCGCTAGCAAGGACCCACGCGGCCCTTGCCGCCTTCCCGCCCCCACCTCTGCGTGTCGGCCCACGAAGTCCGTTACCTATGGTAAGACATCTTCTTCCGATTTCTGCGCTTCTGTTCGGCTCCGCCCTTCTTCTCTTTGCGGGCGGCATTCACAGCCTCATCCTGCCGGTGCGCGGCTCGGCAGAGGGGTTCACAGCCACGTCCCTCGGGCTGCTTGGAACGGGCTGGGCCATCGGCTACGTGCTGGGCTGCCTGTTCGTGCCTCGCCTGGTCGGGGCGGTCGGTCATATCCGCACCTTCGGGGTGATGTGCGCCTTCGCCGCGGTTTCGATCCTCATCCAGGCGCTGATCGTAGAGGAATGGGCATGGATCCCGGTGCGGGCCGTGTCGGGCTTTTGTTTCGCCGGTGCCGCGATGATCGTCGAATCCTGGCTGAACGACCGCGCCCAGCCAAGCACGCGGGGCACCATTTTCGGCATCTACACCATGGTGAACCTTGTCGCGCTCACCGCCGGGCAAATGGCGATTTCACAGGGCGATACCACGGGGTTCCTGTTCTTCGCCGTGGGCGCTGTCTTCTACTGCCTGGCCCTGGTTCCGACGGCGTTGTCGACATCGGCCTCGCCGGCGCCGCTGACAACGGTGCGCCTGAATTTGCCGGCGCTCTGGCGCAACTCGCCGGTTGCCGTCGCGGCGGTTTTCATGGTCGGCATTTCCAACGCCGCGTTCGGCACGCTGGCTGCGGTCTATGCCGACCGGGTCGGCCTCGGGCTGACATCGCTCGCGCTTTTTGCCAGCGTTCCGGTCCTTGCAGGCGCTCTGTCGCAGGTGCCGATCGGCTTTGCCAGCGACCGCATGGACCGCCGCATCGTGCTGATCGCGGCCGCCGTCGCGGCCTTGTCGGCCGACCTGGCGTTCATTCTGCTCGCGCCGGAGGGACGGCTGGAAAACCTGCTTCTGGCCGGGCTGTTCGGCGCCGCGATCTTTGCGATGTACCCCATCATCGTCGCGCACGCCAACGACCACGCGCCGCCGGGCACGTCGATCCAGGTCTCGGGCGGCCTTTTGATGGTATTCGGCCTGGGCTCGATCGTGGGGCCGCTGATTGCCGGTGTCATGATGTCAAAGGCCGGGCCCCAGGGCCTGTTCCTGACGACCATCTGCGCCCATGCGACCATGCGACCATGATCGCGTACACGCTCTGGCGGATGTCGCGCAGCCCGAAGGTTCCGGAGGCCGAGAAAGGCGCCTTTCAGGTCGGTCTGCCGGCCCGCGGGGCCACGCCGGAAACCGCCGCGCTCGCAGCGGGCGAGGACGAGGCGATGCCGCTGGTCAACCAGCCCGATATCGCCGACCCTCGGCAGGCCGAACCGTAGCATCGGCCGTTGCCCCGGACAGATCAGGGCCAGATGTAGAAGACATACCCACCATAGCCGGCAAGCAGCAGCCCGCCTTCCCACCGTGCGATCCGCATGCCGCTATAGGCGAAACCGACCAGCACAAACGAAACGCCGACCATGACGAGATTGTCGAAGCGGACAATTTCCGGCGGTACCGCCCCGGGGGCGATCAAGGCGGTCGCACCGCCGATACCGAGGATATTGTAGATGTTCGAGCCGACGATATTGCCGAATGCGACATCGCTCTGTCGCTTCAGCCCGGCGACGATCGAGGTCACCAACTCCGGCATGGACGTCCCGATGGCGACGATAGTCAGACCGATCACCGTTTCGGACATTCCAAAGCCCCGCGCCAGTGCGACAGCCCCCTCGACCAGAAGCTTTCCGCCAAGAACGACCAGGGCGAGCCCGGCCACGGCCAGCAACACCGAGACCGCCATCGATCCACCGGGCGCCGTCGGCGGCGAAAGCGCCGGGTCGGCGTCCTGGGTGGCGCGGCTCTTGTCGTAGACGGCCCCGTGGTCCGGATGCGCCGGCGAGCGTTCCTGACGGAACGCGCGATAGATGTAGAGCGCAAGCGCCGCCACGAACACGGCGCCAAGCGGCCGGCTCGGTGACATCGTGGCGGCGAGACCGGCAAAGGCGACCGTCGCGGCCAGCATGACGAACGCGTCTCGCCTCAGCGCCGAGGAGGTGACCGCAATCGGGAAGACGATCGAGGCAACCCCGCCGATCAGAAGAACGTTGGCGATATTCGAACCGACGATGTTGCCGTAGGCGATCCCTGGCGCGTCGGTCAGAGCGGCCTGTACCGAGGTGACGAGTTCCGGTGTCGATGTGCCGAAGCCAACCAGGGTGAGCCCGATCACGAGGGGCGAGACTCCCAAGGTTGCGGCCACCCGGACAGCGCCGCGCACAAGGAGGTCTCCGCCGGCAATCAGCAGAACCAATCCGCCGACGAGCGGTATCAAGATGTCCAGCACGGTGTTTCCCCGCATTCGGTCCGAAGATGGTGAAAGCCTAGCGGATTGACCCCAGACGTCCAAAACAGCCCCGCCAACCGCCACTGTCCGCGCCGAGAAAAGGACACCGACCGTGCAGGATAAGAGCGGCGTGTGTGCCGCAATATCCGACCGGCGCCGCGGCTGAACGCCGGCGGCCGGCGCAAAGCGTTACCTTTTGCGTCGTGGCGGCGCGTCGCCGCCCTTGCGGTTCGGCGTCGATTTCCCGGCACGCCGTTTCTTGGCATCGGGCCGGTCCATCCGTTTCGAGGTGTCCATGGCACCGGCACGCGTCGCATCGCGGCCGGCCTCGCCCTTCGGCCCGGCCTGCGCGGGCCCGCGCTGGTCGGCGTTGGGCCGTACCGCGTCCTTTTTCCGGGCCGGGTGGCGCGGCTTGCGCGGGGCGTCCTTTTCCTTGGCTTTCGCTGGCGCGGCGGGGGGCCGGGGCGCCGGCGAGTTGGGCTTGGGGTCGGGTTTCCGGGGGGGCTTGGGCGCGGTTTCCGGGCGCGCCGCGGCGCGGGGCGCACCGGTTTGGGCAGGCGGCTTGCGGGCCGGGCGCGGCGCGCTGTCATCCTCTCGCGCGGGGCGCGGACGGTCCGGCGCCGGACGGGGCACATGGGTGTCTTCGGGCGGGCTGTCGCGTTTTACCGCGTGAATACCGTCTTCCAGCTCGCCCTGCGGTCCCAGCCGGTCGAGCATGCCGGGCACCGCCGACTCGGCGATCTCGACGAGGGTGGTGTCGGGCAGCACGCGGATCTTGCCGATCTGCGTCTTGTCGAGGTTTCCGGCCCGGCAGAGCAGCGGCAGCAGCCAGCGCGCCTCGGCCCGGCGGTCGTGACCGACCGACAGCTCGAACCAGACCGAGGGACCGAAAGGCGCGCGTTCGGTTCGAGGGGCACGGGCCGTTGGCGCGTTCAGCTCTTCGGGGGCGGACAGGCGCGCTCGGTAGAGCCGCAGGCAGGCCGCAGCGATCCGCTCGGGCCCGTATTCGGCCATCAGCCCGGCTGCGAAGGCGGCCTCGGCCTCGGTCAATTCGGGCGTCCAGACCGGATCGGCAAGCAGGCGGGTTTCATCGAGGGCGAGGATTTCCTCGGGGGTCGGCGCGAAGATCCATTCGGCCTCGATCTTCGCCCATTTCAATAGCCGCGCGGCCTTGTTCGAAAACTTGTCGGGCACGATCAGCGCCGAGATCCCCTTGCGCCCGGCACGGCCCGTGCGCCCCGATCGGTGCAGCAATCCCTCGGTATTGGTGGGCAGGTCGGCATGGATCACCAGGTCGAGGTTCGGCAGGTCGATACCGCGGGCAGCCACGTCGGTGGCGACGCAGACCCGCGCGCGCCCGTCGCGCATCGCCTGCAGCGCGTGGCTGCGCTCGTCCTGGCTGAGCTCACCCGAGAGGCTGACGACAGGCAGCCCCCTGTTGGCAAGGCGCGCGGCCAGACGGGCGACCGCGGCCCGCGTATTGGCAAAGACGATCGACCGGGGCGCGTCGTGAAACCGCAGCAGGTTGATGATCGCGTGTTCGCAATCGGCCATGGAAACCTGCACGGCCTGATAGGCGATATCGGCGTGCTGCGTGCCGCGCGACAGGGTCGTCACGCGAACCGCGTCGCGCTGATACTGCTTGGCGAGGTCGGCAATCGCCGGCGGCACGGTGGCCGAAAACAGCAGCGTCCGGCGATCTTCGGGCGCCGCGCCCAGCATGAATTCCAGATCCTCGCGAAAGCCGAGGTCCAGCATCTCGTCCGCCTCGTCCAGCACGATGGCGCGGATGCCGGTCAGATCGAGGTTGCCGCGGGTGATGTGATCGCGCAGCCGCCCCGGCGTGCCGACGACGATATGCGCGCCGCGGTCCAGCGCGCGCCGTTCCTCGCGCGCGTCCATGCCCCCGATGCAGGACACCACCCGCGCGCCCGCCTTGGCGTATAGCCAGGCCAGTTCCCGCTGGACCTGCAGCGCCAGTTCCCGCGTCGGCGCGACGACCAGCGCCAGCGGGGCTGCCGGGGGCGCAAGGCGCACCTCCGGCCCCATCAGCGTCGCCGCAATGGCAAGCCCGAACCCCACGGTCTTGCCCGACCCGGTCTGGGCCGAGACCAACAGGTCTGCTTCGGCCAGGTCGGGGGCCGTCACGGCCTGCTGTACCTCGGTCAGGGTGTCGAACCCGCGTTCGGCGAGGGCATCGGCAAGGGTTGAGATCATCGGGGCAACATCCGTGGGGCCATGCGCCGGCGCGGCGCGAAAGGCTGTACCGCTACGTCAGCCGGGGCGGCATGTCTAGGCACATAAGAGGCCGGATCGTCCAGGCGTCACCGCAAGACCGTCTTTTGGGACCCGTGGCACGGGACGCCCGGTGGGGCAAGGTCAACGGCCGATCTTGCGCCGCGATTGGTGTTGCCTTTTTGGGCGCGTGCTTGCGGGGCCGGTTTCTCGGTGTCCCGCCCGGAGGGCCGCCCGGCGCGCAAGGCCCACTTGCCTCGGGCAGCATTTCCGCGGCCGCACTTGCCTTCCAGGGACACAGCAACAGTTGTTTCACTGAAGGACCAAGGAAAACGGGGGCCGACGATGACCAAAACGCTGCTTATCACTGGCGCATCCACCGGTATCGGCGCCGCGACGGCCCGTGCCGCGACCGCAATGGGCTGGAATGTCGGCCTGATGGCGCGATCGGCAGACAGGATCGAGGCGCTCGCGTCCGAGCTGGGCGATGCCGCGTTGCCACTTGCGGGGGATGCCACCGACCTGGCCGCACAACAGGCGGCCGTGGCGCAAACGGTGGAGCGGTTCGGCGCGCTCGATGCCGCCTTCGCCAATGCCGGCCGCGGCCTCGACACGCCCGGCACCGAAAACGGCGATCCCGACGAGTGGCGTCAACTGGTCGATCTCAACGTGATGGGCGTTCTTTACACCGCGCGCGCCGCGCTGCCGGAGTTGCGCAAGTCCAAAGGGCATCTGGTGCTGACCGGCTCGGCCGCGGGACGACGCCATATCAAGGGCTCGATCTATTCCGCGACGAAGTGGTTCGTGCACGGTTATGGCGGCAACATGTCCGAGGAAATGCGCGAATGGGGCGGGCGCTGTACGGTGATCTCGCCCGGAATGGTCGACACGCCGTTCTTCGACACGCCGAAGCCGGACAAGATCAAACCCGAGGATGTCGCCGACGCGGTGATGTTCGCGCTCGAGTCGAACCCGCGCGCAGAGGTGCGCGAAATCCACATCATGCCGACGGGCTAATCCTCGGGCCGCACCGCTCGCGCCACCGATTTCTCCGAGATGCGGACGCGACGCGACCAAGGCCAAAGCGACGCCATCGCAGACCTAACGGAAACCGACATCATGACCGAAGCCCCCGTCATCGCCGCGAAATCCCCGCAGACCGTCGATCTGGAGGAGGGAAAAACCTATTCCTGGTGCCGGTGCGGACGTTCGCAAAATCAACCGTTTTGCGACGGCTCTCACGAAGGCACCGGTCTCGAACCCGTCAGCTTTACCGCCGAAAAGACCGAGCGCGCGACGCTGTGCCGGTGCAAGGCGACGGGCAACGCGCCGTTTTGCGACGGCACCCATGCAACGCTGGACGACCTGTCGGTTGGCGATGACGTACCGTCATCTCAGGAGCGCGAGGGCAACAGCGCCCCCGACGCCAAGCCCACGGCAGAGGAACCGACCGTCGCGCGCATCCACGCCCTGGCGCGTGACGGGCTGTCACAGATCGGCCGGCACGGCGAGGTCGACGCGATGGGGGTGCCGCGAAAGGATCTGCCGCACTGGGACGACATTCAGATCCTGCCGGCGCAGGTGGCGCGCAAGCCCCTTGCCGACGATCACCCCGTCGCCACGGAAACGGTGATCGGGCCGCGTGCCGCCAAGCCGCTGCGCCTCGGCATTCCGCTCTTCGTGTCGGACATGAGCTTTGGCGCGCTGTCCGAGGAAGCCAAGATCGCGCTGGCACGCGGGGCAGAGATGGCGGGCACCGGCATCTGCTCGGGCGAAGGCGGTATGCTGGCCGAGGAAAAGGCCGAGAACAGCCGGTATTTCTACGAGCTGGCACCGGCCGGGTTCGGCTGGGAGCCGGAACTGGTCGAGACGGTCCAGGCCTTTCATTTCAAGGGCGGCCAGGCCGCCAAGACGGGCACGGGCGGATACCTTCCCGGTGAAAAGGTCGAGGGCAAGATCGCCGAACTGCGCGGCGTGGAGCCCGGTCAAAGCGCCTACTCGCCCAGCAGTTTCCCCGATCTCGACAGCGCCGGGGACTTTCGCAAGCTGGCGGACGAGGTGCGCGAACGCTCCGGCGGCATTCCCATCGGGTTCAAGCTGTCGGCCAACCATATCGAAGACGACATCGATTTCGCGCTGGAGGCCGGCGCCGACTACATCATCCTCGACGGGCGGGGCGGCGGCACCGGGGCCGCGCCCCTTCTGTTCCGCGATCATATCTCGGTTCCGACCATACCGGCGCTGGCCCGCGCGCGCCGGCACCTGGACAATCGCACGGGCGGCGAGGTGACGCTGGTGATAACCGGCGGCCTCAGGGTTGCCGAGGATTTCACCAAGGCACTGGCGCTGGGGGCGGATGCCGTCGCTGTGGCCAATGCGGGCATCCAGGCGGTCGGCTGTGTCGCGGCGCGGATCTGCCATACCAACAACTGCCCGTCCGGCGTTGCCACACAAGACCCTGAACTGCGCGCCCGGCTCGACGTGCAGGTGGGCGCAAAGCGGCTTGCCCGCTACTTCGGCGCATCGGTCGAACTGATGCAGGTGCTCGCCCGCGCTTGCGGGCACGACAAGCTGTCGGACCTGTCACAGCGCGACCTCGCCACCTGGAAGCGCGAGATGGCCGATCTGAGCGGCGTCCGCTTCGCCGGCGTCGGGACCTGACGGCGCGGCCTAATTCCGCGCCGCCCCGGTCGCGCTATCGGCACCACGCCCGCAGGGTATCACTCAAGACCCGGCGCAGCATCGACCCACAATACGGGATGTTTGCGGTCAGAGTTTTCCGGCGCCGGCTCAAGGTGCTGAAGTCGGGCACCGTCCAGTCGAGATCGGCCAGGCGCAATCGGCGCTCGACGAAGCCGGTCGTCTGCAGCGTCGACATTGTCGCTCGGACCAATGACGCTCTCAATGTCGACCATGCCGAACAGCCCTTTCATTGAAAGGCAGGTCTGGATGGCGGCAGCGCCTGCCTGTCGGGGCGGCACCCCAGCTCATCCCGGGGTCGAACCAGATCGTCAGCGAGCCCCGGCGCTTCAGCGCCTCATTTTAGGCCGGCCAGTTCCTGGTCCTGTAGATCGGGGGGGTAGGTCTGCGCCTGTATCCCAGCTACCACGCTGGAGTCACGAGATGAATCCCTGACAGGATTTGTGCAACAGAGCCTTTGGATGGCGCAAATGGACACGATTTGGCGGTCACATCACCCGACCCTGTCAGCCGCTCACGAGCATTTGGAATGCCCGCAACTCATGCAGGTCATGCAGCCCTCGACCATCCGCATCTCGTAAGAGCCGCAGCTTGGGCAGGCCGGGCCGCGGCGGGTTTCGCCGACCGCCATGGCCTCGATCTGCGGGTCGGCTTTCAGCCCCATCCCCTCGCCGTCGATGAAACCGATCGAGATCAGGTGGTGCTCGATCACGCCGCCGATGGCGGCCAGGATCGAGGGGATGTACTTTCCCTGCATCCAGGCCCCACCGCGGGGGTCGAACACGGCCTTCAGTTCCTCGACCACGAAGGACACGTCGCCGCCGCGCCGGAATACCGCCGAGATCATCCGCGTCAGCGCGACCGTCCAGGCGAAATGCTCCATGTTCTTGGAGTTGATGAACACCTCGAAGGGGCGCCGCCGCCCGCCGACCACCACGTCGTTGATGGTGATGTAGATCGCGTGCTCGCTGTCGGGCCATTTGAGCTTGTAGGTGTTGCCCTCCAGCGCCTGCGGGCGGTCCAGCGGCTCGGAGATGTAGACCACGTCGCCGGGCGGCACCGCGTGCTGGCCGTCGGTTACGACGATATGCTCGGCCGAGGCGGCCTCGGGTTTTTGCTCCGATACACTCAGCACACTGCCGGTCACATCGTTCGGCCGGTAGGTGGTGCAGCCCTTGCACCCGGTCTCGTAGGCTTGCAGGTAGACGTTCTGAAAGGCGTCGAAGTCGATATCCTCGGGGCAGTTGATCGTCTTGGAAATCGACGAATCCACCCATTTCTGCGCCGCGGCCTGCATCTTCACATGCTCCGACGGGCTCAGCGTCTGGGCATTGACGAAATGGTCGGGCAGTTCGGCCTCGCCGAATTTTTCGCGCCACATCTGTACGGCGTAATCGACCACCTCTTCCTCGCTGCGCGAGCCGTCGCGCTGCAGTACCTTGCGGGTGTAGCTGTAGGCGAAGACCGGCTCGATACCCGACGAGACGTTGCCGGCGTAAAGCGAGATCGTGCCGGTGGGCGCGATCGAGGTCAGCAGGGCGTTGCGGATGCCGTGCTCGGCGATGGCCGCGCGCACGTCCTCGTCCATGTGGGTCAGCGACCCGCTGGCGAGGTATTTTTCCGCCTCGAACAGCGGGAAGGCGCCCTTCTCCTTCGCCAATTGCACCGAACCCAGGTAGGCGGCGCGGGCGATCCGGTGCAGCCAGCGTTCCGTCTGGCGCGCCGCCTCGTCAGAGCCGTAGCGCAGCCCCACCATGAGCAGCGCATCGGCCAGCCCCGTCACGCCCAGCCCGATCCGCCGCTTGGCCTTGGCCTCGTCGGCCTGCTGCGGCAGGGCGAAGCGGGAGACGTCGACCACGTTGTCCATCATCCGCACGGCGGTGGTGACCAGCTCGTCCAGTTCCGCTTCGTCCAGCGCCGCGGCATCCTCGAACGGGTCGCGCACCAGCCGAGCGAGGTTGATCGACCCCAGCAGGCAGGCGCCGTAGGGCGGCAGGGGCTGCTCGCCGCAGGGGTTGGTGGCCGCGATGGTCTCGCAATAGCTGAGGTTGTTCATCGCGTTGATGCGGTCGATGAAGATCACGCCCGGCTCGGCATAGTCGTAGGTGGCGCGCATGATCTTGTTCCACAGATCGCGGGCCTGGACCGTGTGGTAGACCTTGCCGCCGAAGATCAGCTCCCAAGATCCGTCGTTTTTCACCGCCTCCATGAACGCGTCGGTCACCAGCACCGAGAGGTTGAACATCCGCAGGCGCGCGGCGTCCTGCTTGGCGGTGATGAAATCCTCGATGTCGGGGTGGTCGCAGCGCATGGTGGCCATCATCGCGCCCCGGCGCGAGCCCGCCGACATGATCGTGCGGCACATCGCGTCCCATACGTCCATGAAGCTCAAGGGCCCCGAGGCGTCGGCCGCCACGCCGTGCACATCGGCGCCCTTGGGCCGAATGGTCGAGAAATCGTAACCAATGCCGCCGCCCTGCTGCATGGTCAGCGCGGCCTCTTTCAGCATGTCGAAGATGCCGGCCATGCTGTCGGGGATCGTGCCCATCACGAAGCAGTTGAACAGCGTCACCGACCGCCCCGTGCCGGCACCGGCGGTGATGCGGCCGGCGGGCAGAAAGCGGAAATCCACGAGCGCATCGTAAAACCGCTCTTCCCATTGGGCCGGGTCGTCCTCGACCACGGCAAGCGCGCGGGCGATGCGCCGCCAGCTGTCCTCGACCGTCAGATCGCGGGGCGTGCCGTCGGCCGCCTTGAGGCGGTATTTCATGTCCCAGATCTGCTCGGCGATGGGGGCGGCGAAACGGGTCATCGGGCGGGTCCTCGGGCGGCGGGAAAGGGCGATCAGGATACGGGTTCGGCTTGAACTCCGCAACAACTAGCCTACCCTGCCGACTCATCATCATGATCTAGGGGGCACGATGGGCAAGGCCCATGTCAATCTGGTAAAGCTCTGCGTCGGCGCCGAGCGGGTAGAGGATCTGCTGCACTGGCAGGCCCAGCCGCGCGCCAAGGGGCCCGACGGGCTGCCCCGCCACGTCACCCGGATGTGGCCCAAGCGCGAGGCCGAACTGCTGAACGGCGGCTCGCTTTACTGGGTGTTCAAGGGGGTGCTGCTGGCGCGGCAACGCATCCTGCGCCTCGACGCGGTCGATGGCGCCGATGGCATCACCCGCTGCGGCATCGTACTGGACCCGGACGTGGTGCGCACCGAGGCCGTGCCCAAACGCCCTTTCCAGGGCTGGCGCTACCTGCCGTCAGAGATCGCTCCGCGCGACCTGTCCGCCGCCCGCCAGCACGACACCGACCTGCCGCCCAGACTGATGGCCGCGCTGGCCGAGATCGGTGTGCGCTGAGACGCGGTCCCACGCCGACAAGGCGACGGGTCGTCTCGGCAGCTTGGCGCCACGCCTGACCGCGCCCAAGCGGGCCACGCGGCGAGGGCCGCCGCGAACATGCCGATGTCGATCGGATGAACATCCGCGTGCCCTCGCGCAACGCCGGGCTTCGGGTCGAGGCTTGGGGCGGCAACCGGGTCGCAATGCTCGGACCAAGGCAATTCCCGAGGCACGTCCGGCCGGCAGCACGATCCGGCTTTGCAGCCCTTCACGGCTGCGCGCGCTCACTCCCCCAGGCCCAGCCGGTCCGCCAGTCGCTGATAGACGCCCCGCGCCCCGTTGTCCCAATCGGCCCCGCGCGCTTTGAAAAGCGTCGCCTGGCTGCGGTGAATCACCCCGTCGGACAGGATCTTCAGGTGGTTGGCGCGCAGGGTCTCGCCGGTCGAGGTGATGTCGGCGATAGCCTCGGCGGTGAGGTTCTTGACCGTGCCCTCGGTCGCGCCCTGGCTGTCGACGAGGGCATAATCGGCCACACCCGCCTCGCGCAGGAACTCCCGCACGAGGCGGTGGTATTTCGTGGCGATCCTGAGGCGGTGCCCATGCGCCGCGCGAAAGGCCGCGGCGGCGGCGTCGAGATCGTCGAGCGTTTCGACATCGGCCCAGAAGGCGGGCACCGCGATCACCAGGTCGGCAAAGCCGAAGCCCATGGGCTCCAGCGCCGCGACGCGGGCTTGCCAATCGGCCAGCTTTTCCTGCACCAGGTCAGAGCCCGTCACACCCAGATGGATGCGCCCCGCCGCCAGCTCGCGCGGAATCTCGCCCGCCGACAGCAGCACCAGCTCGATCCCGTCGATCCCCTCGACCGCGCCGGCATATTCGCGCTCCGACCCGGTACGCCGGATCGACACACCGTGCCCCGCGAACCAGTCGAAGGTCTTGTCCATCAGCCGGCCCTTCGAGGGCACCCCCAGTTTCAGCGTCATTGCCCGGCCCCCGACAGCGTCAGCACCAGTTCGGGGCGCACCACCCCGCCCACGGCGGGCACGCCCGTGCCGCCGCCCAGCCGCGCGGTCAGCGCGTCGTAGCGCCCGCCGGTGGCCACAGGGGGCAGGTCGGGCCGCGCCTCGGCGTAAAAGCCAAAGACGAAACCGTCGTAATATTCCATCGTCGTGCGCCCGTAGCTCGCCTCGAAATCCAGCAGATCCACGTCGATGCCTTCGGCTGCCAGCGCATCCAGGCGCGCGGCCATGCGGTCGATGGCGGGCGCGATGGCGGGCATGTCGACGGCGATGTCGCGCAAATGCTCCAGCGCGTTCACGCAGGTCTCGCGCAGCGACATGAGGTCATCGAGCAGCGCAACCTCGGCGGCGGCGATCGGCGGCTCGGCGGCATCTTGGGCAAGCGCGTCCAGCCGCGCGGCCACCTCGTCGCGCCGCCTGAGCCCGATCTCGGGGCCGGCCCTGCCGATCAGCGCCTCGGCGCCCTCGGCCTCCAGCGCCTGCAAGAGCCTGGCACGCGCCTCGCGCACCGGTACGCGCCCGCCGAACCGGTCGAGCAGCGCCTTGAAGCGCCGTGGCCGCCAGAGATGCCGCCGGAGCGCGGCCTTGCGCTTTTCGGTGGTCGAGAGCCCCGCAACGGCAGACAGCAACAGCCCGATATCGCCGGTGGCCGCGCGCAGGCCCAGCGGCGACAGCACCTCGGAGAAGAGCGCGAAAACCTCGGCCTCGGCGGCCGCCGGGTTTTCGCCGTCGAAAATCTCGAACCCCACCTGGATGTATTCGCTGGCCCGGCCGGGGTGCTGTTCCTGCCGGCGGAAAACCTCGCCCAGGTAGGTATAGCGCGCGGGCGCGGCGCCCTCGGCCATGTGCATCTGCACCACCGGCACGGTGAAATCGGGCCGCAGCATCTGTTCGCCCCGCAGCGCGTCGGAGGTGACGTAGGCCCGCCCGCGGATGTCCTCGCCGTAGAGGTCCAGCAGCGCCTCGGCGGGCTGCAAGATGTCGGTTTCCACCGGCACCGCCCCGGCACCCTTGAAGAAGCCCTGCAACCGCTCGGCCTGGGCGCGGATCTCGGCCTTGGTGGGCATCAGTATTTCTCCAGCAGGCTGCTGAGCTCGGTCACCAGATCGGCGCGCGGCACCTCGAATTGCGCGGGCTGGGATTTCCATTCTTCCAGGCTGGCGCTCTCGGCGATCTTGGCGCCGAGGACCAGATCCTTGATCTGCACCACGCCGCGCTCGGCCTCGTCACTGCCCTGGATGATGGCGGCCGGCGAATTGCGCTTGTCGGCGTATTTGAGCTGGTTGCCGAAATTCTTGGGGTTGCCGAGGTAGACCTCGGCGCGGATGCCGGCGGCGCGCAGCTCGCCCACCATTTTCTGGTAGTCGGCCATGCGGTCGCGGTCCATCACCGTGACGATCACGGGGCCTTGCAGGGTCGCGCCCGCCCGGCCCTTTTCGCGCAGCGCGGCGAGCAGCCGGTCGACCCCGATGGAAACGCCGGTCGCCGGCACCGCCTGCCCGGTGAAGCGCTTGACGAGGTCATCGTAACGCCCGCCGCCCGCGACCGAGCCGAACTGGCGCGGGCGGCCCTTCTCGTCGAGGATCTCGAAGGTGAGTTCGGCCTCGTAAACGGGGCCGGTATAGTAACCGAGGCCGCGCACGACCGAGGGGTCAAGCTCGATCCGTTCAGGGCCATAGCCCTGTGCTGCCAGAAGCGCGGCGATGGTTTCCAGCTCGGTCACACCTTCCGAACCTATGGTTGAGTGCGCCACCAGCTCGCGCAGGCGCGTGCAGGTCGCCTCGCCATTCTCGCGTTTTGCGGCCATGAAGCCCATCACCACCTCGGCCTGCTCGTCCGAGAGCCCGGCCCCTTCGGTGAAATCCCCCGACTCGTCGCGGCGCCCCTCGCCCAGAAGTGCACGCACGCCGTACTCGCCCAGCCGGTCGAGCTTGTCGATGGCGCGCAGCACGATGCCGCGTTCGTGCTCGTGCTTGTCGGGGTCGGCGGGGTCCAGCACGCCGGCCACCTCCATCACCCCATTCAGAACCTTGCGGTTGTTCACCCGCACGATGTAGTCGCCGCGCGGAATGCCCACGGCCTCCAGCGTGTCGGCCAGCATCGCGCAGATCTCGGCATCGGCGGCAACGCTCGCCGCCCCCACCGTGTCGGCGTCGCATTGGTAGAACTGGCGGAACCGCCCCGGCCCCGGCTTTTCGTTGCGCCAGACCGGACCCATGGCGTAGCGCCGATAGGGGCTGGGCAGGTCGTTGCGGAACTGCGCGGCAACGCGGGCGAGCGGCGCGGTCAGGTCATAGCGCAGCGCCAGCCAGTCGCCGTCGTCCTCCTGCCAGGCGAAGACGCCGGCATGGGGGCGGTCGACATCGGGCAGGTACTTGCCCAGCGCGTCCAGGGTTTCGACGCCCGAGCTTTCCAGCGGGTCGAACCCGTAGCGATGGTAGACCTCGGCGATGGTGTCGAGCATCGCCTTGCGCTCGGTCACGTCCGCGCCGAAATAGTCGCGAAAGCCCTTGGGCGTTTCCGCCTTGGGCCGCCGCGCTTTCTTGTCCTTGGCCATCGCTTTCCGCCTCGCGTCGCTGTCGCGCGGTCTCTAGCGGATGGGGGGCGGGGGGGCAAGGTACCGGGCGCAGGGTCGGGGCGGGGTGTTTCCTACCCGTCTTCCGGCACGTCCTTGCCCAGCGCCTCGGCCACGTGCCGGCCCAGGATCACCCGTTTGCCCCGCGCCCGTTCCTCGGCCACGCGCCTGCGGAAATACGCGCGTTCGAAATCGGGCTTGTGCGAATAGGTCTTGTCGCGGGTCATCAGCCCCTTCAGCCGCGCCTCGGCGCTGGCGTCAGAGGTGAAATCGTCGTTGTAGCCGGGCACATAGCCGGTCTGGAAAAAGGTAAACCCGACGACGTGGAACCGTGCGAATTCCTGCCCCAGCACCCATTCCAGCGCCGCCATTCCCGCCGTGGGCTTGGCCCCGTGCAACCGGTCGGCCAGCGCGTTCAGAAAGCGCGGGCCGATGAACCAGACATCGAGCGGATGCCTGAGAAACGGCAAGAAGATCAGCTTTCGCCCCAGCTTGGGCAGCTCGCGCCAGCGGTAGAACAGGAACACAAGGTTTTCCACCCCCCGCGCCCGCAGGTTGGCGCCGGTGTAATGCCCCGCCAACGCGCCGGCCCGGTTGCCGTTCTGGTTGCGGATATAGGTGTTGAACCGGTTCGCGCCGCGCCCTTGCCCGAGGCTTTCCAGCTCGATCGCGCGGTTGATGCGGATGACGATGTCGAATGCCGCCGGGTCGACCCCCTGCAACTCGTCCTCCGCCGTGCCCGCGGGGCCGATGATGAGCACCGTTTTGCCCGACAGGAAACGGTTGCCGAAATGCAGCCGCTTGCCGCGCCGCGCGCTGGGAGTAGGTGACTTCATCGCCGGAACGTGCCCTAGAACTCTTCGACCGTCAAAACCCCCGCAAAGGCCTTGATCGCGCCCTTGATCTGCGGGTTCACCGGGTATTCTTCGTCCAGCGACATCTCGACCTCGCCGGGCAGATCGGGCGCCATCAAACAGAAACAGACCGGCCCGCGCCCCTTGATGCCGCCCTCGGACTTGGCGCGCTGCAACAGGCCCGAGACCGATTTCACCGCCACCGGGTCGTCGACGAACACCCGCAGGCCCAACGCGCCCACATCAGCCACGACGCCATCGACCGGCTGAACCGACCGCGCCAGCAGCTTGAGCTGGTCGGATTCCAGCGTCGCCTCGACCCCCAGCACCACGTTCTGCCCCGCCTCCAGATGGTCGCGCGCCTGTTCCAGAACGTCCGAAAAGACGGTGACCTCGTATAGCCCGGTCGGGTCGGAAAGCTGGGCAAAGGCAAAGCGGTTCCCGCGGGCCGATTTCCGCTCTTGCCGTCCCGAGACGGCCCCGGCCAGCTTGGCCACGCGCGGCCCGGCCTTGACGGCCTCGGCCAGGTCCGAAAGCGTCGTCACCCCCTTGCGCTTGAGCGCGGCCATGTAATCGTCGAGCGGATGGCCCGACAGGTAAAAGCCGACCGCCTTGTGCTCTTCGGCCAGCCGCTCGTTGGGCAGCCAGTCGGCCACGGGGCTCAGCCGCGGCTCGGGCAGATCGTCGCCCGCCTCGCCGAACAGCGACACCTGCGCCGACCCGCGCTGGTCATGCACCGCCGCGGAATAGGCGGCCAGCGCGTCGAGGCTGTCAAAGACACGCCGGCGGTTGGGGTCGAGCTGGTCGAACGCGCCGGCGCGGGCCAGCATCTCCAGCGGCCGCTTGCCGATGCGTTTGAGATCAACCCGCCGGGCGAAATCGAAAAGCGTGACGAAGGGCTTGTCAGGGCTGGCCTCGTCACCCGGATCGGCGCGCCGCGCCGCGACGATCATCTTCATCGCCTCGACGCCCACGTTTTTCAGCGCCCCCAGCCCGTAAACCAGCTTGCCGTCCGCCACCCCGAACATCGCGCCGGAACGGTTCACGCAGGGCGGCACGATCTCGATATCGAGGCCGCGGCGCACCTCTTCGGCATAGACGGCCAGCTTGTCGGTAAGGTGGATATCGCAGTTCATGACACCGGCCATGAACTCGACCGGATGGTTCGCCTTCAGCCACGCGGTCTGGTAGCTGACCACCGCATAGGCCGCGGCGTGGGACTTGTTGAAGCCGTAATTGGCGAACTTGTCCAGCAGCGCCCAGGTCTCCTGCGCCTTCTTCTCGTCCACCCCGTTCGCCTTGGCCCCGGCCAGGAACTTGGGCTTCTCGGCATCCATCGCTTCCTGGATCTTCTTGCCCATGGCGCGGCGCAGCAGGTCGGCGCCGCCGAGGCTGTAGCCCGCCATCTCCTGCGCGATCTGCATCACCTGTTCCTGGTAGACGATGATGCCCTGGGTTTCGTCCAGAATGTGATCGACGGTGGGATGCAGGCGGTCGCGTTTCGACAGTCCGTTCTTCACCTCGCAATATTTCGGGATGTTCTCCATCGGGCCGGGGCGGTAAAGCGCCACCAGCGCCACGATATCCTCGATGCAGGTGGGCTTCATCCGCCTCAGCGCATCCATCATGCCCGAGCTTTCCACCTGGAACACGGCGACCGTTTTCGCGCTGGCATAAAGGCGATAGGTCTTTTCGTCCTCCAGCGGGATCTGGCCGATATCGTTCTCCGCCCCCTCGGCCGGTTGATAAAGGACGCTTCCGTCGGCCGCCTCGTGCAGATTGCGCCCGCCGCCGAGGATCTGCTCGATCGCGTTCTGGATCACCGTCAGGGTTTTCAGCCCGAGAAAGTCGAACTTCACCAGCCCCGCCTGCTCGACCCACTTCATGTTGAACTGGGTCGCCGGCATGTCCGAGCGCGGGTCCTGGTAGAGCGGCACCAGCGCGTCCAGGGGCCGGTCGCCGATCACCACGCCGGCGGCATGGGTCGAGGCGTTTCTGAGCAGCCCCTCGACCTGCTGGCCGTAGGTCAAGAGACGGTCCACCACCTCCTCGGCGCGCGCGGCCTCGCGCAGGCGCGGCTCGTCGGTCAGCGCCTGGGCAATCGAGACGGGCTTGACCCCTTCCACCGGGATCAGCTTCGACAGCTTGTCGACCTGCCCGTAGGGCATCTGCAGCACGCGCCCCACGTCGCGCACCGCAGCCTTTGACAAGAGCGCGCCGAAGGTGATGATCTGCGCCACCTTCTCGCGCCCGTACTTGCGCTGGACGTACTCGATCACCTCTTCGCGCCGGTCCATGCAGAAGTCGATGTCGAAGTCGGGCATACTGACCCGCTCGGGGTTGAGGAACCGTTCGAACAGCAGCGAATAGCGCAGCGGGTCGAGATCGGTGATGGTCAGCGCATAGGCCACCAGGCTGCCGGCGCCCGAACCCCGCCCCGGCCCCACCGGGATGTCCTGCTCTTTCGCCCATTTGATGAAATCGGCCACGATCAGGAAATAGCCGGGAAAGCCCATGCCCTCGATGATGCCCAGCTCGAACTCCAGCCGCTTTTCGTAGGCATCGACCGGCGCGGCATGGGGGATCACCGCCAGCCGCGCGGCCAGCCCCTCCTTCGCCTGCCGGCGCAACTCCTCGACCTCGTCATCGGCAAAGCGCGGCAGGATCGGCGGGCGTTTCTCCGCCTTGACCGCGCAGCGCCTTGCGATCTCGACGGTGTTTTCCAGCGCCTCGGGCAGGTCGGCGAAAAGCGCGGCCATCTCGTCGGCGCTCTTGAAATAGTGCTGCGCGGTCAGCCGCCGGCGCGGATCGGCCTGGTCGACATAGGCGCCCTCGGAAATGCAGATTAGCGCGTCATGGGCCTCGTACATCTCTTCCTTGGGAAAATAGACATCGTTGGTCGCCACCAGCGGCAGCTCCATCGCATAGGCGATCTCGACATGGCCGCGCTCTGTCGCCTGCTCCGCCTCGGTCGGATGTCCGCCGGGCCCCGGGTGGCGCTGCAGCTCGACGTAAAGCCTGTCGGGAAAGGCCCCCGCCAGCCGCGCCGCCAACGCCTCGGCCTTGGGCCGCTGGCCGGCCTGCAACAACCGCCCCACCGGCCCCTCGGGCCCGCCGGTCAGACAAATCAGCCCGCCGGCATGCGCCACCAGCTCGTCCAGCGTCACCTGCGGCAGCTGCCCCGCCTTGCCAAGGTAGAGGCAGGAATTCAGCTTCATCAGGTTGCCGTAACCCGCCTCGTCCTGCGCCAGCAGAACCAAGGGCGCCGGCGCGCGCGGCCGCTCGCCCGGCGCCGCGGGATCGTAGGCCAGATCGACCTGGCACCCCAGGATCGGCTGGATGCCCGCGCCCGCGGCCAGCGTCGAAAACTCCAGCGCGCAGAACATGTTATTGGTGTCGGTCACGGCGACGGTGGGCATCCCCGCGGCACGGCACATCTCGGGCAGCTTCTTCACCCGCACCGCCCCTTCCAGAAGCGAATACTCGGTGTGAAGCCGCAGGTGAATGAATCGGGGAAGGCTGCTCATGGCCGGCAGGCTAGCCCGCCGGCCGGCCCCCCGCCAAGCGCTATCGCGCGCCCTCCATCAACTCGATCCGATTGCCGAAAGGGTCGTCGATGAAAAACCGCCGCACCTGCGGGATGGCCTCGTCCCAGACCAACGCGCAGCCCGCCCGCTCCAGCCGCTCGGCCAGCGCGTCCAGATCCGCCACCATCAGGGCCGGGTGCGCCTTTCTCGCGGGGCGAAACCCCTCTTCGACGCCCAGATGCAACCGCAACTCGCCGCGGTAGAACCACACCCCGCCGCGCGCATCCAGCGCCTCGGGCCGGGCCTCTTCCTCCAGCCCCAGCAGGTCGCGGTAAAACGCGCGGCCCGCGTCCTCGCCGCCCGCCGGCATCGCCAGTTGCACATGGTGCAGCGCGTGGGGAAACATGGCACGCCCTCCTTCGCGGCATCGACCTCGAAAACCAGCCTAGCCGCCGGGCAGCCTGCGCGAAACCCTCCGCCGCCCCTTGCCAAGTCCCCGCTTTGCCGGTTTCCTCGGGTCTCGGAACGGTCGCCCCAGCCCGCCGCCGCATCGGGCGAGGCACGCGGCCGGCGCGAAACACCAAAGCGGCGGACCGGCCATGCCCCTGCGCTTTCTTCTCAACGGCGAGACGGTCGAGCTGACCGACCCGCCGCCCACGCTGACCCTGCTTGACTGGCTGCGCGAGGCGCGCGGGCTGACCGGCACCAAGGAAGGCTGCAACGAGGGCGATTGCGGCGCCTGCACCGTAATGGTGACCGACGCGCGCGGCACCCGGCCGCTCAACGCCTGCATCCTGTTCCTGCCCCAGCTTCACGGCGCCGCGGTGCGCACGGTCGAGGGGCTCGCCGGCCCCGATGGCACGCTCCACCCGGTGCAGGAGGCGCTGATCGAGCATCACGGCAGCCAATGCGGCTTTTGCACCCCCGGCATCGCGGTCGCGCTGGCCGCCGCGCACCGCAATGGCGAGGCTGACCATGACACGGCCCTTTCGGGCAACCTCTGCCGCTGCACCGGCTACGCCCCCATCGTCCGCGCCGCCGAGGCCGCGGCCGCTCAACCGGGCCCCGGCTGGCTCGCAGACACCCTTCCCGACGCCCCAAGGTTCCTCTGGCCCGAAATATCCTCGGGGGTCGCCATCGGTGGCGCCATCGGTCCGAGCGACGGTGGCGCCGGGGGCGGACAGCCCCCAGGCGCGTTCCGCCCGGCCGACGCCGACGAACTCGCCACCTGGTACGAAGAGCACCCCGACGCCACGCTCGTCGCCGGGGCCACCGATGTGGGCCTGTGGGTCACCAAGGGGCTGCAGGACCTCGGCCAGGTGGCGTTTCTCAACGGCTGCGCGGACCTGCAGAAGATCGAGATTACCGACACCGAGATCCGCCTCGGCGCGGGCGTAACGATCGCCGAGCTGATGACGCTGATGCAAAGCCACCACCCGCATTTCGCGGTGATGCTCGCCCGCTTCGGCTCGCCCCAGGTGCGGGCGGCGGCGACGGTCGGGGGCAACATCGCCAACGGCTCGCCCGTCGGCGACACACCGCCGGCGCTGATCGCGCTGGGCGCCACGCTGCACCTGAGAAAGGGCGAGACGCACCGCAGCCTGGCGCTGGAAGAGTTCTTCCTCGACTATGGCAAACAGGACCGCACCCCGGGCGAGTTCGTCGAGGCGGTTTCGATCCCCCGCCAGCCCGATGCCCTGCGCTGCTACAAGCTGTCGAAACGGCGCGATCAGGACATCTCGGCGGTTTGCGGATGCTTCAGCATCGCCGTTGAAGACGGCACGATCCGATCCGCGCGCATCGCCTTCGGCGGCATGGCCGGCATCCCGAAACGCGCGGCTGCGGTCGAGGCCGCGCTCGCCGGCCAGCCCTTTGCCGAGGACACGCTCATCGCCGCGCGTGACGCCATGGCCGAGGATTTCCAGCCGCTATCGGACATGCGCGCCTCGGCCGGATACCGCCTGGCGACCGCCCAGAACATGCTGATGCGGCTCTGGCACGCGCGTTCCGGCGCGGCGAGCGACATCGGCGAGGTGGCGCCGTGAGCGTGACCAAACCCCTGCCCCACGACGCCGCGCGGCTGCACGTCACCGGCCAGGCGCGCTATGTCGACGACATCCCCGTGCCCGCGGGCACGTTGCACCTGGCCTTCGGCCTGTCGACCGTCGCCCATGGCGAGGTCACCGCGCTCGATCTCGACCGCGTGCGCGCCGCGCCGGGGGTGGTGGCCGCCTGGGGTCCAGGCGATCTGGACCCGATGCCCGATTGCTCGCCCTCGGCCCATGACGAGCCTCTACTGGCGCCCTGGGTGGTGTCCTATCACGGCCAGCCGCTGTTCCTGGTGGCCGCCGAAAGCCACCTCGCCGCGCGCAAGGCGGCGCGGCTGGCCGCGGTGGACTACGCCGAGGCGCCGGCGATCCTGACCATCGACGATGCTCTGGCCGCCAACAGCCGCTTCGAAGAGGGGCCGCGCGTCTGGGCGCGCGGCGATGCCGCCGCCGCAATCGCCGCCGCACCCCACCGCGTGGAAGGACAGATTGAGATCGGCGGGCAGGAGCATTTCTACCTCGAAGGCCAGGTCGCGCTGGCCCTGCCGCAGGAAGGCGGCGACATGGTGGTTCACGCCTCTTCGCAGCATCCCAGCGAGATCCAGCACAAGGTCGCCGATGCGCTGGGGCTGGCGATGCATGCCGTCCGTGTCGAAGTGCGGCGCATGGGCGGGGCCTTCGGCGGCAAGGAGAGCCAGGGCAACGCGCTGGCCATCGCCTGCGCGCTGGCGGCCCGCGCCACGGGCCGTCCCTGCAAGATGCGCTATGACCGCGACGACGACATGATCGTCACCGGCAAGCGCCACGATTTCCGCATTCGCTACCGCGCCGGGGTCGACGGCGAGGGGCGTCTGTCGGGCGTCGAGTTCGTGCACTACGCCCGCTGCGGCTGGGCGCAGGACCTCAGCCTGCCCGTGGCCGACCGGGCGATGCTGCATGCCGACAACGCCTATTTCCTGCCCGCCGTGCGGATCGAGAGCCACCGGCTGCGCACCCATACCCAGTCGGCCACCGCGTTTCGCGGCTTTGGCGGGCCGCAGGGGATGGTGGGGATCGAGCGGGTGATGGACCACATCGCCCACCAGCTGGGCCGCGACCCGCTGGAGGTGCGGCGCACCAATTATTACGACGCGCCCGGTGGAGAGGCGGGGGGGCCGTCTGCCCCCCCGAGCCCCCCCGAGGGTATTTCGACCAAGAAGAAGACCCGAACGCCCTACGGGATGGAGGTTTCGGATTTCATCCTGCACGAGATGACGGAGGCTTTGGCCGAGCGCGCCGATTATGCCGGGCGGCGGGCGGCGGTGGCGGCGTGGAACGCGGAAAACACGGTGATCAGACGCGGAATCGCGCTGAGCCCGGTCAAGTTCGGGATTTCCTTTACCCTGACCCATCTGAACCAGGCCGGCGCGCTGGTGCATGTCTACCAGGACGGCTCGGTGCATCTGAACCATGGCGGCACCGAGATGGGCCAGGGGTTGTTCCAGAAGGTGGCGCAGGTGGCGGCGAGTGCCTTTGGCATGCCGGTCGAGGCGGTGAAGATCACCGCGACCGATACCGGCAAGGTGCCCAACAGCTCGGCCACCGCGGCCTCGTCGGGGTCAGACCTCAATGGCATGGCGGTTCAGGCGGCCTGCGACGCGATCAGGGGACGGATCGCGGCCCATCTGGCCGAGACGCACCAGACCGAGGCCCGGCGGGTGCATTTCGCCGGCGGCCGGGTCTTCGTCGGTGACGACGAGATGTCGTTCGCCGAGGCCGCGAAAAGCGCCTACCAGGCGCGGGTGAGCCTGAGCGCGACCGGGTATTACCGCACCCCGGGGCTGGACTGGGACAGGATCGCGGGCGCCGGGCGGCCGTTTTTCTATTTCGCCTACGGCGCGGCGGTGAGCGAGGTCGCGCTGGACACGCTGACCGGCGAGAACCGCATCCTGCGCACCGATATCCTGCACGATGCCGGCGCCAGCCTGAACCCGGCGCTGGACATCGGGCAGATCGAGGGCGGCTATGTGCAGGGCGCGGGCTGGCTGACCATGGAAGAGCTGTTTTGGGACGAAAAGGGACGGCTGAAGACCCATGCGCCCTCGACCTACAAGATACCCGCCTGTTCGGACCGGCCCGACGTGTTCAACGTCGATCTCTGGCCCGGCGAGAACCGGGCCGCGACGGTCTTTCGGTCGAAGGCGGTGGGCGAGCCGCCCCTGATGCTGGGCATCTCGGCCTTCCTGGCGCTGTCGGACGCGGTTGCGGCCTGCGGGCCGGGCTACCCGGCGCTCGACGCGCCGGCAACGCCCGAGCGTCTGCTGGCCGCGATCGCGCGGGTGCGGGGATGAGCCTGGACCGGGCGGCGCTGGAGGCGGCGACCGCCGCGCATGGCCGGGTGGCGCGGGTGGCGGTCGCGCAAACGCAAGGGTCGGCCCCGCGCGAGCCCGGCGCGGCGATGCTGGTCTGGCCCGGCGGGCAGGCGGGCACGATCGGAGGCGGGGCGCTGGAATACGCAGCCGCGCGGGCGGCGCGGGCCCAGTTGGCCGATGGCCCGGCGGTCGCCGTGACGCGCCACGCGCTGGGGCCGGGGCTGGGCCAGTGCTGCGGCGGCGCGGTGACGCTGGTGAGCGAGGTGTTCGACGCGGCGGCGGTGGCGGCGCTGGCCGGCCCGGTCTTTGCCCGACCGGTGGAGCAGCGCGCGGGCGAGATGCCCCTGGCGATCCGCCGGGTCGTGGCGGGGGCACGGGGCGGACAGGGCGCGGGCGGGCCGCTGCTGGCCGGCGGCTGGTTGATCGAGCCGGTGGCGCCTGCGGCCCGGCCGGTCTGGGTTTGGGGGGCGGGCCATGTGGGCCGCGCGCTGGTGGGGGTGCTGACCCCCCTGCCCGATATCGCCCTGGTCTGGGTCGACACGGGGCCCGAGCGGTTTCCCGATCCGGCGCCGGAGGGCGTAACCTGCCGCGCGGCACCCGACCCCGCCGCACTGGCGGCCGAGGCGCCCGCCGACGCCCACCACCTGATCGTCACCTATTCCCACGCGCTGGACCTGGAGCTGTGTCACCGGCTGCTCAGCCATGGCTTTGCCTCGGCCGGGCTGATCGGGTCGGCCAGCAAATGGGCGCGGTTTCGCGGCCGCCTTGGGCAGCTGGGCCATGCGCCTGCACAGATTGCGCGCATTCGCTGCCCGATTGGGCAGCCCGAGCTCGGAAAACACCCGCAGGCCATTGCCGTGGGCGTCGCCGCCGCGCTACTAAGCGATGATACCGAGAACGTGGCCGCGGGGGACGCCGCCGGGTGACAGCGCTATTGACAGTCGAGGGCCTGACCAAGGCCTATCCGGGCGTTCTGGCCAATGACCGCGTATCCTTCGAGGTCGCGCCGGGCGAGGTGCACGCGCTGTTGGGCGAAAACGGCGCGGGCAAGTCGACGCTGGTCAAGATGATCTACGGCCTGGTCACGCCCGATGCGGGCAAGATGCGCCTCAACGGCGCCGCGTTCGCCCCGCCCGAGCCGCGGGCCGCACGCGCCTCGGGCGTGGCGATGGTGTTTCAGCATTTCTCGCTCTTCGCGGCGCTGAGCGTGGCCGAGAACGTGGCGCTTGGCATGGAAGACCCGCCGCCGATGGGAAAACTGGCCGCGCGCATCCGCGAGGTCAGCGAGACCTACGGCCTGCCCCTGGCGCCCGACCGGCTGGTGGGGGATCTGTCGGCGGGCGAGCGGCAGCGGGTGGAGATCGTGCGCTGCCTGTTGCAGGACCCCAAGCTTCTGATCATGGACGAGCCGACCTCGGTGCTGACGCCGCAGGAGGTGGAAATCCTGTTCGCCACGCTGCGGAAACTGGCCGCCGAAGGCACGGCGATCCTTTATATTTCGCACAAGCTGGAGGAAATCCGCGCGCTCTGCGACCGGGCGACGATCCTGCGGCTGGGCAAGGTGGTGGCCAGTTGCAACCCGCGCGAACGGTCCGCGGCCGAGCTGGCCGAGATGATGGTGGGTACCAAGCTGACACCGCCCAGCCGGACCGAAACCCAGCCGGGCGAGGTGATGCTGAAGGTCGAGGGGCTGAGCCTGCCCTCGTCCAACCCGTTCGGCACCAGCCTCAAGGACGTCACCTTTTCGGTGCGCGCCGGCGAGGTGCTGGGCATCGGCGGCGTGGCGGGCAACGGCCAGGACGAGTTGCTGGCCGCATTGTCGGGCGAGGCACCGAGCGCCGGTGGCGCGGTCTCGCTGCACGGCACGCCGATCGGGCGGCTGGGCCCGCTGGAACGCCGGCGCATCGCGGTGCTGGCCGCGCCCGAGGAACGGCTGGGCCATGCCGCGGCGCCCGACATGAGCCTGACCGAGAACGCCATGCTGACCGCGGCCGAACGCGAGGGGCTGGCGGTGAACGGGTTTTTGAAATGGCCCGCGGCACGGGCCTTTGCCGAGAAGGTGATCGAGGCTTTCGATGTGCGCACCCCCGGCCCCGGCAACGCGGCGCGCGCGCTGTCGGGCGGGAACCTGCAGAAATTCGTGATCGGGCGCGAGGTGTTGCAGCGCCCCGAGGTGCTGGTGGTCAACCAGCCGACATGGGGCGTGGATGCCGCCGCCGCCGCGGCGATCCGGCAGGCGCTGCTGGACCTCGCTGCCGGCGGAACCGCCGTCGTGGTGATCAGCCAGGACCTGGACGAACTGATGGAAATCGCCGACCGCTTTGCCGCGCTCAACGAGGGGCGGCTCAGCACGCCGCGGCCCACAAGGGGCCTCAGCATCGAGGAGATCGGCCTGATGATGGGCGGCGCCCATGACATGGAGGTGGCCCATGTCGCCGAATAGCACCGGGGCGCACGCATGATACGGCTGGAAAGACGCCCGGCGCCCTCGCGCGCCTGGACGGTGGCGACACCGCTTCTGGCGGTGGCGCTGACCATGGTGGCCGGAGGGCTGCTGTTCGCAGCGCTTGGGAAAGACCCGGTCGCCGCGATCCGCACGATTTTCTGGGACCCGCTGTTCAACGACCAGTTCGCTGCCTATTCCCGGCCGCAACTGCTGGTCAAGGCGGGGCCGCTGATCCTGATCGCGATCGGGCTGAGCCTGGGGTTTCGCGCCAATATCTGGAATATCGGGGCCGAGGGGCAATACATCATCGGCGCGATCTGCGGCGCGGGCGTCGGGCTGGCCTTTTACCCGTCGGAATCGTGGCTCGTGTTCCCGCTGATGGTGATCGCGGGCGGGTTGGGCGGCTGGGCCTGGGCGATGATCCCGGCGATCCTGAAGACCCGGTTCCAGACCAACGAGATCCTCGTCTCGCTGCTTTTGGTCTACGTGGCCGAGCAGATCCTGGCCTCGATGTCGCTGGGGTTGATGCGCAACCCCGAGGGCGGCGGTTTTCCCGGCAGCCGGAACTTCCAGCAATACCCGGCCGCCTCGAACCCCGAGCTGATCGCGGGCACGGGCATGCATTGGGGCGTGGTCGCCGCCTTTGTCGCGGTGATCGGCGCCTATGTGCTGCTCAACCGGCACATGCTGGGCTTTCACATCCGTCTGACCGGCCAGTCGCCGCGCGCCGCGCGCTTTGCCGGCGTGCGGCCCACGCGGCTGGTGCTGTTCTGTCTCGGCGCGTCGGGCGCGCTGGCCGGGCTGGCGGGCCTCTTCGAGGTGTCGGGGCCCGCGGGCCAGATCAGCATCGACTTCAACCAGGGCTACGGGTTTACCGCGATCATCGTGGCCTTCCTGGGCCGGCTGCACCCGGTGGGTATCTTGCTTGCGGGGCTCTTGATGGCGCTGACCTATATCGGCGGCGAACTCGCGCAATTCATGCTGGGCCTGCCGGCGGCGGCGATACAGCTGTTCCAGGGGATGCTTCTGTTCTTCCTGCTGGGCGTCGACGTGCTGTCCAATTTCCGCATCCGGCTGGGCCGGAGAGAGGCCGCCTGATGGATCTTTCCGCAATCAACCCGGTGATTCTGATCGCCTCGCTCATGGCGGCGGCGACGCCGATCCTGCTGGCGGCGACGGGCGAGCTGGTGGTCGAGAAATCGGGTGTGCTGAACCTCGGGGTCGAGGGGATGATGATCACCGGCGCGATCTGCGGCTTTGCCGCCGCGGTCGAGACCGGCAGCCCCGCCCTGGGCTTTGTCGCCGCCGCTTTGGGCGGCGCGGCGCTGTCGCTGATCTTCGGGTTTCTCACCCAGGTGCTGATGTCCAACCAGGTGGCCACGGGGCTGGCGCTGACGCTCTTCGGCCTCGGCCTCTCGGCGCTGATCGGGCAGGGCTACGTGGGGATCAAACCGCCGGGCACGGCCGCGCTGAACCTCGGGCCGCTGTCGGACATCCCCGTCATCGGCCGTATCCTGTTTTCCCACGACCTGATGGTCTATCTCAGCCTCGCGCTGGTGGCCGGCGTCTGGGCCGGCTTGCGCTATACCCGCGCCGGGCTGGTCCTGCGCGCGGTGGGCGAAAACCACGACGCCGCCCATGCGCTGGGCTACAAGGTGGTGCGCCTGCGGCTGGCCGCCATCGCCTTCGGCGGCGCCATGGCAGGACTGGGCGGCGCCTATCTCAGCCTCGTGCGCGTGCCGCAATGGACCGAGGGCATGACCGCCGGCGCGGGCTGGATCGCGCTGGCCATTGTCGTCTTCGCCAGTTGGAAGGCGCCACGGGTGCTGCTGGGCGCCTACCTGTTCGGGGGCGTCGCGGTGCTGCAGCTCAATCTGCAGGCCGCCGGCCTGGCCGTGCCGGTCGAGGTCTTGTCGATGTCGCCCTATCTGGTAACGATCCTGGTGCTGGTCATCATGTCCGCCGACCGCTCGCGCGCGGCGATAAACGCGCCCGCCTCGCTGGGGCGGCGTTTCCACGCCTCGAGCTAGGGGCGGTAAAACCTTCCGGGCATGTCGCCCGCCAACAACACGGGGAAAGCGAATCATGAAACTGACTTCCATTCTGGCCGGCGCCGCGCTGGCGCTGGGCCTTGCGGGCGCCGCGACCGCCCAGGACAAGACCAAGGTGGGCTTCGTCTTCGTCGGCCCGATCGGCGACGGCGGCTGGACCTACGAGCACAACCAGGGCCGGCTGGCCGTGGAAGAGGAATTCGGCGACGCGGTCGAGACGATCTATCAGGAAAACGTGCCCGAGGGCGCCGATGCCGAGCGGGTGCTGACCCAGATGGCCCTGTCGGGCGCCGACCTGATCTTTACGACCTCATTCGGGTACATGGACCCCACGATCAACGTGGCGCAGAAATTTCCGGACGTGAAATTCGAACACGCCACCGGCTACAAGCGCGCCGATAACGTCGGCACCTATTCCGCCCGCTTCTACGAGGGCCGCGCGGTGCAGGGCCATATCGCGGGCAAGCTGACTGAGTCCAACATCATCGGCTACATCGCCTCCTTTCCGATCCCCGAGGTCATCCGCGGCATCAACTCGGCCTATATCCATGCGAAAAAGGCCAACCCCGATGTCGAGTTCAAGGTGATCTGGGCCTACACCTGGTTCGACCCGGCGAAAGAGGCCGACGCGGCGCAGGCGCTGATCGAACAGGGCGCAGACGTGATCCTGCAGCACACCGATTCCACCGCGCCCCAGGCCGCCGCCGAGAAGGCCGGCGACGTCTATACCTTCGGCCAGGCCTCGGACATGGCCGAATACGCGCCGATGCCGCGCGTGAGCTCGATCATCGACAACTGGGCGCCCTACTACATCGACCGCGTGCAGGCGGTGATCGACGGCACCTGGGAAAGCGACGACACCTGGGACGGCATCGGCCCCGGTATGGTCGGCATCGGCGAGATTTCCAGTGCCGTGCCCGAAGACGTCAAGGCCGAGGCGCTGGCCCTGAAAGAGGCCATCGCCAATGGCGACTACCACCCCTTCACGGGGCCGCTGAACAAGCAGGACGGCACCGCCTGGCTGGCCGAGGGCGAGACCGCCGATGACGGCACGCTGCTGGGCATGAACTTTTATGTCGAGGGGCTGACCGGGTCGATCCCGCAGTAAGGCCGACAGCGGCCCGGGGGCGCTGCCCCCGCCGCCGCATCCGCGGCGGCTCCCCCGGGATATTTCGGGCCAGAAGAAAACGGCTGAAGGGTGGGTGAAACCCCACCCTTTTTTCATGTTCGGGAACGGTCGGTTTGCGGGCGGGCTGAACCCGCATTGCGCGCTTGCCCCCGTGCTGTCGCATCAATTTGCAGGGCGCGATGACATGCCGCCGCGGAAAAGTTGACCGCCTGGCAGCGCCGGCTGTTCCATCGCCCGGCGGCTGCGGCTAGCTTTGCCGCATGGAGAACGATTTTCTGGTTATCGGCGGCGGCATCGCCGGGGTTTCGGTGGGCGCGCGGCTGTCGCATCTGGGCCGCGTGGCGCTGGTCGAGGGCGAGGCGGGGCTGGGCTACCACGCCTCGGGCCGGTCGGCCGCGCTGTTCGACGAATGCCTCGGCGCGCCACAGATCGTCGCGCTCAACCGCGCCAGCCACGCCTACCACGCCAGCGCCAATGGCGGCGTGCTGTCCGACCGCGGGCTGATGGTGGTGGCACGGGCGGAGGATGCCGCGCTTTTCGACCGTGACCGCGCGCATATGGGGCTCATCCCTCTCACCCCCGAAGAGGCGCGGGCGCATGTGCCGATCCTCAACCCCGAAACGGTGGCCCATGCCGGGCTGAACGAGAACGCCTGGGACCTGGACACCGACCGGCTGATCCAGAATTTCGCGCGCGAGATCAGGGGCAATGGCGGCATTGTACGCACGGGCGCGCGGGTGACGGCGATCGCGCGCACCGGCGCCGGCTGGCAGGTCGAGGCAGGCGGCGAGACCGTCGCGGCCCGGGTGCTGGTCAACGCCGCCGGCGCCTGGGTCGACGAGGTGGCCGACATGGCCGGCGTCGCCCGCCTGGGCTTTACCCCGATGCGCCGGTCGATGGCGCGGTTGCCCGCGCCCGGCGGGCATGACCTCGGCACCTGGCCCATGGTCCTGGGCGCCGGCGAGCGGTGGTATTGCAAGCCCGATGCCGGCAAGCTGCTGGTCTCGCCCGCCGAGGAACACCCGCAGCACCCCCACGACGCCTGGGCCGACGACATGGTGCTGGCAGAGGGCCTGGCCCGCTACGAGGAAATGGTCACCGAGCCCGTGACCCGGGTGGAAACCAACTGGGCCGGGCTGCGCACCTTTTCGCCCGACCGGCTGCTGGTCATCGGGTTCGACCCGGCCGAGCCCGCATTCTTCTGGCATGCGGGCCAGGGCGGCGTGGGCTTTCAGACCGCCCCCGCGGCCAGCCGGCTGGCCGCCGACATCGTGGCCGGGCGACCGCCCGAGATCGACGCCGAAATCGCCGCGCGGTTTTCGCCGGCGCGGTTTGCCTGACATGGCCCGGCGGCTGACCCTGCCCGACACCGCCTCGGCCGCCGAACCGCGCGAGGGCGGGCGGCTGCACGCACCGTCGGCCCGGCGCAACGCCGCGGCGATCTGCGCGGCGATCGCAGAGCACGCCCCCGAAACGGGCCGCGCGCTGGAGATCGCCAGCGGCACCGGCGAACACGCCGCCGCCATCGCCGCGTGCAAGCCGGGGCTGACCTGGCAGCCCACCGATGTCGACCCGGCGCGGCTGGCCAGCATCGACGCCTGGGCCGCCGACGCGGGATGTGGCAACCTCGCGCCCGCGCGGCTGCTCGACGCGACCGAGGCCGGGTGGGGCGCGGCCGAAGACCCCTGGGACCTGATTTTCGCCAGCAACATCCTGCATCTCGTCAGCGACGCCGAGGCCGAAACCCTGATCGCCGAGGCGGCCCGGGCGCTGGCCCCCGGCGGCCTCTTGATGATCTACGGGCCCTTTCGCCGGCCCGGCGGCTTTGCCAGCTCGGGCGACGAAGCCTTTCACGCCAGCCTGACCGCGCAGGACCCCGAAATCGGGTACAAATCGACCGGCGATGTCGCCGCCTGGTGCGCCCGCGCGGAACTTGTCCACGAGGCCGAGCTGCCCATGCCCGCCAACAACTTGACGCATCTGGCAAGAAAGCCCCGCTGACTTGACCCCGATCAAGGCTTGTGCGTCTGCGAAATGCTCAGACGGCGAGAACGGACAACCAAGGAGACCCTCATGGACTGGACGCAAAAACGCGATGGCACCAAGGACCAGCTGCGCCGCCTGAACAAGGCAATCCCCGACACCACCAAGGCGTTCAGCGGGCTCGGCAAGGCGGTCAAGGAAGGCGGCACGCTGGATTTCAAGACCAAGGAACTGGTCGCCATGGGCATGGCCATCACACTGCGCTGCGAGGCCTGCATCGTGCTGCACATGGAGGCGCTGGTGCGCGCCGGCGCGACCCGCGAAGAAGTGGGCGACGTCCTGTCTATGGCCATCCAGATGGGCGGCGGTCCGGCCATGATGTATGCCGCCGAGGCGATAGAATGCTACGATCAGCTGACCGAGGAGAAGGCCCAGGCCGCCGAATAGGCCCGCCTCACACCACGGCGAGGTAATCCGTCCCGCTGGCCGAGGGGTACTCGGCCGGCGGATAGGCCGACGGGTCTTTCCTGAGCTGCGGGAACCGGTCGAACAGGGACGTACGCTCGGCCAGCCCCAGCCCGGCGATCACCCGTGCGCCGGGCGCGAGGCTTTCCACCGGAAGGCCGTTGACCAAGAGCACCTGCGGGCTGTCGAAAACAAAGTGATAGAGTGTCACCGCGGCCGGCGCGCGGTCGATGAAGGCCGCGTCGGACGTGCCGGCGATCTCGCGCGCGGGGACCAGCGCGGCGCGGTCGTCGGGCCAGGCCGCCAGCCGCCAGCCGGGTATCAGCAGGCGGTGATCCGGCGCCACCAGCAGCGCGGATTGCGGCATCATCGGGCCCAGCGCGCGCGGCATCAGCCGCACCGGGGCGCGGTCGGGGTGGCGGGCGACCTCGTCTGCCGTCAGGCGGCGCTGCCAGACCAGGCGCACCGGCTGCAACCCGCCGGTGCGGGTGACGATCATGTCGCCATTGCGCACGAACTCTACCCGGCGCGGGCCGCAGGGGGTACGCAGGTTGGCCCCCTCGGCCACCCCGCCGGGAAAGGCCGGGCCGCCGCCGGGCGGATCTATCTTCTGCAAAAGGCTCATCAAGACCGACTCGCTTTGTGGCGCATCGTTCACAAACTGACGTGCATTTGCGGCGGCAATTGGGAGAGGCGATGCCGGGCGAGAGACAATCGCGCCGCAGGTCGGGCCATTGTCTCGGGGCGCGACATAGCCGCAACCTGCGAGATTGCGCCGCGCCGGGCTTGGCAGCGGGTGAGCCCATGCCTAGCTGAATATCGACACTTGGAAAGGAGTCACGACAATGCCCCGCCACGCCCTCGGCCTTATCCTCGGCCTTGCCTTCGCGGCGCCCGCGCTCGCCCAGCAGGGCGTGCCCGGCGAGCGTTTTCTCGAAGTCTGGGACCTCGACCAAAGCGGCGAGGTCACGCTGGAAGAGATGAAAACCCAGCGCGGCACCGTCTTTTCGATGTTCGACACCAACGAAGACGACATTCTCGACGCCGAGGAATACAGCTATTTCGACGAGGCCCGTGCCAACGACGTGGGCGCGCAGGCCGCCGCCGGCGGGCGCAAGCTGCAGCGGCTGGCCAACGGCCTGTCGCTTGCCGCCAACGACGCCGACGGCGACGGCCAGGTGACGCGGGCAGAGTTCATCGCCGGCACCGAAGGCTGGCGCGACCGGGCAGACCGCAACGGCGACGGCGTGCTCAGCGCGGCGGATTTCGGTCCGGGGCGCTGACCGCCCGGGCCCAGCCCGCGCGATCGACCCCGCGGATCAAAAGCCACAGGCAAAACGCGGCCTCGGCCAGCAGCGGCAGCGCATAGGCCGGGGCAAAGGCCCCCGACAGCCCCGGGGCCACAAGCCGCAGTGCGCTGCCCGTCAGGTAAACCGCCCCCGCCGCGGCCAGAAGCGCCCCCAGCCACCGCGGCAAATAACCCGAGCGCCACACCAGCAGGCCGAGCAGCCCGCAGGCCACGCCGAAAAACGCCAGCCCGGTATCGTAACCCAGCCCGTGCGCGGCCAGGAGCAGCGCGGCCAGCCCCTCGCCGCCGTCACCGGCCACACCGTCCAGCGCCAACAGCGCAGCCTGCGACAGGATCAGCGTCATCCCGACGATGGCCGTCTGCGCCAGGCGGAACACCAGCGCCGCCAGCGACAAGATCGCGCCGACCGGCCGCAGCAGCACGAAAAGCAGCACCCCCAGCCCGGCATCGGCCAGCCCCATCGCCGCGTCCGCCGCCAGCCCCAGCCGGAACCGCCCCTCGGCCGCGCCGATATTCGCCGCCGTCGCCGCCGCATCGCCCGGCACGATCAGCGCCTGGCGCACCGCCAGTTCCGCCAACAGCCCGCAGACGATCACCACGAGGTACAAAAACCCCGCCCACCGGGCGAGCTTGACGGCCGTTTCGGGGGCGAGGGCCCTTGTCATGCGTCGACGCGGATGCGGGCGTTCTTCGGGTCGTAGGGGCAATCCTCGGTCACCTCGGCGTCCCACAGATCGCCCAGCATCCGGACCTTCAGCCTGGTGCCCGGCACCGCCAGATCGGGCCGCACGTAGCCCATGCCGATGGATTTGCCGAAGGCCACCGAATGGCCGCCCGAGGTCAGCCGGCCCACGCGCGTGTCGCCATCATAAAGCGCCTCGCGGCCCCAGGGGTCGGCATAAGCCGGCCCGTCGATCAGGAAGGTCGCGCATTTGCTGCGGATGCCGGTTTCCTCCATCGCCGCCTTGCCGTGGAAGTCTTTCGACAGGTCCACGAACCGGTCCAGCCCGGCCTCCAGCGGCGTCGCGTCCCGCCCGAGTTCCGTGCCGAAGGCGCGATAGCTCTTCTCCTGCCGCAGCCAGTTCTGCGCCCGCGCGCCCACCAGCCTCAGCCCGTGGGGCCCGCCTGCCTCCATCAGCCGGTCGAACAGGTAGTTCTGCATCTCCATCGGGTGGTGCAGCTCCCACCCCAGCTCGCCCGTATAGGCCACGCGCAACGCGATGGCGGGGCACATCATCAGCTCGACGTCGCGGCCCGAGAGCCACGGGAAACGCGCGTTCGACAGCGCCGTGCCCGGTTCGGCGTCGCGCACCAGCGCCGCCAGGATGTCGCGCGATTTCGGCCCGGCCAGCGCGAAGACACCGTATTGCGAGGTGACGTCGGCCAGGTAGATCGGGCCGAACTCGGCCATCTTGTCCTCGATCGCCTTGATCAGGAAATCCTGGTCATAGGCCTGCCAGGCCCCGGCGGAGACCAGGTAATAGGCATCCTCCGCCCGGCGCAGGATGGTGTATTCGGTGCGTACCGTGCCTGCGGTGGTCAGCGCATAGGTCAGATTCACCCGGCCCACCTTGGGCAGGCGGTTGCTGGTGAACCAGTCGAGGAAGGCCGTCGCGCCGGGCCCCTTGATGACATGCTTGGTAAAGGCCGTGGCGTCGATCATCCCCGCGCCTTCGCGGATCGCCCTGGCCTCGTCCGCCGCGTATTGCCACCAGCCGCCCCGGCGGAACGACCGCGCCTCGTGGTCGAAGGTGTCGGGCGCATCCGCGGGGCCGAAATAGTTGGGCCGCTCCCACCCGTTCACCTGCCCGAACTGCGCGCCCAGCGCCTTGACCCGGTCGTAGCAGGGCGCGGTTTTCAGCGGCCGGCAGGCGGGGCGTTCCTCGTCGGGGTGGTGCAGGATGTAGACATGCTCATACGCCTCCTCGTTCTTGCGGGCGGCGTATTCGGTGGTCATCCAGTCGCCGTAGCGCCTGGGGTCGAGCGAGGCCATGTCGATCTCGGCCTCGCCGTCGTCCATGAGCTGGGCCAGGTAATGCCCCGCACCGCCGGCGGCGGTGATGCCGAAGGAAAAGCCCTCGGCCAGCCACATGTTCCTGAGGCCCGGCGCGGGGCCGAGCAGCGGGTTGCCGTCAGGCGTGTAACAGATCGGGCCGTTGTAATCGTCCTTCAACCCGACCTCTTCCGAGGACGGTATGCGGTGGATCATCGACATGTATTCCTCTTCGATCCGCTCCAGATCGAGCGGGAAGAGGTCGGCGCGAAAGCTGTCGGGGCAGCCGTATTCGAACCGGGCCGGCGCGTTCCGCTCATAGGGGCCCAAGATCCAGCCGCCGCGTTCCTCACGCACGTACCACTTGGCGTCGGCATCGCGCAGGACGGGATGTTCGGGGTTGCCTTCCTTGCGCCATGCCACCAGCGCCGGGTCAGGCTCTGTGACGATATATTGGTGCTCGACCGGGATCGCGGGGATCTTGAGGCCCAGCAGTTGCGCGGTGCGCTGGGCGTGGTTGCCGGTGGCGGTGACGACATGCTCGGCGGTGATGACCGTTTGCTCGTCGGTCGGCACCAGGTTGCCGCCCTTCTCGGCCATCTTGGTGACGGTCACCCGCCACTCGGACCCTGTCCATTCATAGGCGTCGACCTGCCATTTCCGTTCGATCGCGGCACCGAACTGGCGCGCGCCCTTGGCCATCGCTTGCGTCACGTCGGCGGGATTGATGTAGCCGTCGGTCGGATGGTAGATCGCGCCCTTCAGGTCCTCGGTGCGCACCAGCGGCCAGCGTTCCTTGATCTCTTGCGGCGTCATCCATTCATAGGGTACGCCCACGGTCTCGGCCGTGCTGGCGTAGAGCATGTATTCATCCATCCGCGCGTCGGTCTGGGCCATGCGCAGGTTGCCGACCACGTAGAAACCGGGGTTGAGCCCGGTCTCGTCCTCCAGCGTCTTGTAGAACTTGATCGAGTAGTCGTGGATATGGGTCGTCGCGTAGGACATGTTGAAGTAGGGAAGCAGCCCGGCCGCGTGCCAAGTGCTGCCGCTGGTCAGCTCGTCGCGTTCCAGCAGCATCGTGTCCCACCCGCGCTTCGCCAGGTGATAGGCGATCGAGGTGCCGACGGCGCCGCCGCCGACGACAAGGGCTTTGACATGGGTCTTCATGGCCGGAACTCCCGCAAGACGTCTTTCCGCCCACAGTTATGCGCAAATCGCCGCGCGCGGCGAGGGGCATCCGACGCAAGGTGGCGCGAAACCGACGCCGCGCCTATTCCGCGCCCGGACCGAAATCGAACAGCAGGAACCGCACAATGCGGGTCTCGCTATCGGTGAAGCGGTAGGCCCGCGCGCGCGCCTGCCGCAGCGCCCACATCATCACCGGCGGCGCAGCCAGCATGAAGAGCGGCAGCATCCAGTGGGCGTGGACGAAGGCGGTGCCGGTCAGCACCACGCCGAGCGCCAGCAGCGTCGCCTGGGCGGCAAAATAACCAGCGCGAGCTGCCAGAATTAGCGCCGCCGCCAGTCGGCCGCTTACTCAAGCCCGTCCGGCACCGGTGTCTCGACCAGCAGCCAGCGGATCGGCAGGGTCTCTTGCGACCGCGCCGAGGGCAGCCGTATCACGCCCTCATCGCGGACCTCCGGGCCGGCGCCCGCGGGCCAGCCGGCCAGCCGCATTCCCACCTCAAGGCTCGACGGGACATCGTCGCGCAGCAGGAACAGCGCGGTTTGCCCGCCGAGCCCGGGCGCGACGAACGGGAGGTAGGGCGAGACAGACCAGTCGGGCTCCAGCCGCTTGAGGTTGCCGGCGGTGTAGAACTCGGCCACCACCGGCACGTCGGGCAGCGGTGCGACTTCGGCCAGCGCGCCGGGCAGGGGCGTGAAATCGACATCGCGCCGCGCGCCGGGCTTGAACCGGTCATAGGTCAGCCCGCCCATCACCAGCACGGCCAGCAGCGCGACCGCCAGATAGCTGCGCCCCACCGCGCGGGGGCCGATCCGCCGGTGCAACCAGACGAAGAGACCGGGGACGAAGAGGAATGCGACCGGCAACAGCCAGCGCGGCGTGATATGTCCGATATCGGCGGTGTAGACCCCTGCGCCGACCAGCAGCGCCAGGATCAGCGCCGCGCGGACCAACAGCGCCGCCACCCCCGGCCGCGGCACCGGCACCGGCTTGCGCCGCCCCAGCCAGAACAAAAGCCCCGCCACGATCAGCGGCAACGCCAGCAACAGCCCGGCGCCCTGCGCCATCAGGGTCAGTCCTTCCGGGCTGACGCCCGCGGGCGCCTCGTTCAGTTGCAGCTTGTGCAGCGAGGCGAAGGCCAGGTCGGGGTTTTGCACCATCCAGTTATAGGGAGCGGCCAGCATGGCCAGCGCGACGAGCGGTGCCAGCAATGCCCGCCAGCGGACGAGTTGCGCGCGCATCTGCACAACCGTAAGCGCCGACAGCGCAAGGCCCGCGGGAACCAGCCAGTAGTTGTATTTGGCAAGCCCCCCCAGCCCCATGGCCAGCCCCAGCAATAGCCACGCCGCCAGCGCGCCGCCGCGCAGCGCCCAGAGAAACGCCGCCAGCGTCAAGCCCGAGGTGGCCAGCAGCATGTTGGAATGAGTCGTCGCGCGTTCGGCCTCCCACGCGATGTCGGGCACGAAAAAAAGCGCCAGCGCACCGAAGACGGCGGCGCCCGCGGGCACCCAGAGCCGGAGCCCGAGGAAGACGAAAAGATAGCTGAGCCACAAGAGCCCGTTCTTGACCAGCGAAAGCGCGAAGAGCGACCGGCCGAACAACTCGAACACGCCCCATTGCACCCAGTTGTAAAGCGGCAGTTGCGGGCCGTAGCCGAGCCGAAGGCCCGGCGTCATGACCATCATCTCGGCCTCGTCGGTCTCGAGCGCGCCGCCGAGCGCCACGCGCAGCCCTGTCTGGGCGGCGAAATAGGCGGTGATCGCCAGCAGGAACATAAGCGTGGCAAGCCAGCCGCGGCGGGGCACTCGGGGGGTGTCTTCGGTCATCGCTCCCTCCCCTGGGGCGGGGTTACAGCATGCTCGGAACCACCAGGTCGGGCGGGCGGTGGCCGTCGGCGAATGTCTTGACGTTGATGATCACCTTTTCGCCCATCTCGGTGCGCCCCTCGATGGTGGCCGAGCCCATATGCGGCAGCAGCACCACGTTGGACAACTCGCGCAGGCGCGGGTTGATTTCATGCCCGTGCTCGAACACGTCCAGCCCGGCCCCCGCGATTTCGCCCGCGCGCAGCATCCGCGTCAGCGCATTCTCGTCGATCACCTCGCCGCGCGAGGTATTCACGATCACCGCGTCGGGTTTCATCAGCTTCAGCCGGCGGGCGTTCATCAGGTGAAAGGTCGACGGCGTGTGCGGGCAGTTGACGCTGATCACGTCCATCCGCGACACCATCTGGTCCAGGCTTTCCCAATAGGTGGCCTCGTGCGCCTCCTCGACCTCGGGGCGCAGGCGGTGGCGGTTGTGGTAGTGGATCTGCATCCCGAAGGCGCGGGCGCGCCGGGCGACCGCCTGGCCGATCCGGCCCATGCCCAGAATGCCCAGCCGCCGCCCGCCGACACGTCCGCCCATGAACGCCGTCGGCGCCCAGCCCGCCCACTGGCCCGACTGCATCATCGCCAGCCCCTCGGGGATGCGGCGGGTGACGGCGAGCACCAGCGCGATGGTCATGTCGGCTGTGTCTTCGGTGACGACGCCGGGGGTGTTCGAGACGAGGATGCCCCGCTGCCGCGCGGTCTGCACGTCCAGATGGTCGACGCCCGCGCCGTAATTGGCGATCAGCTTCAGCTTGTCGCCGGCCTGGGCCAGCATCGCCTGGTCGATGACATCGGTGACGCAGGGCACGATCACGTCGGCGCGCTGCATCGCGGACACGATGTCCTCGCGGGACATCTTGGTGTCGGTCTCGTTCAACTCGACATCGAAGAGCTCTTTCATCCTCGTCTCGACGGCCTCGGGCAACCGTCGCGTCACGACAACACTCAGACGTTGAGCGGGCATCCAGAGCCTCCCCCTGCTTTCCAACCCGTGGGCACAGTGGCAAACTGTCCGAGATCACAGCAAGGCACAAGACCCCGTTCGACGGGGCAGCCGAAGTAACGAGGCAGCGGGCGATGCGGGCAGGATTGTCGGCGGTATTTTTCTGTGCGATGGCGGCGATGGCGAGCGCGGGACAGGACCGGGGTCCGGTCACCAACCTGCCGCTGCCGCGCTATGTCTCGATGAAGGCCGGCGAAGGCAACGTGCGCCGCGGCCCGAGCCTGAGCCACAGGATCGACTGGGTCTACAAGCGGCGCAACCTGCCTCTGGAAATCACCGCGGAATACGGCCACTGGCGGCGCGTGCGCGACCGCGACGGGGCCGGCGGCTGGATGCATTACTCGCTGCTGTCGGGGGCGCGCACCGTGGTGATCGAAAAAGACATGGTGGCCATGCGCCGCACCCCGTCGCCGGATGCGCCGGTGCGCGCGCAGGCCGAGATCGGCGTCGTCGCGCGGCTGGGCGAATGCCTGCCCGACTGGTGCCGGATCAGCGCCGGCGGCCAATCCGGCTGGGTGCCCAAGGCCGCGCTGTGGGGCGTGGCGCCCGACGAAATACGAGAGTGATCTTGCGCCGGGGGGCGGGCATGGGCTAGGCGAAGTCCGAACCCCAGCCATCGACGCCCCCATGTCCCGCGCCACCCGCCTGAACATATCCGCGAGCCTTGCCTCGGTCGCCACCGCGCTGATCCTCGTGGCGCTCAAGCTCTGGGCGATGGGCGAGACGCAGTCGCTGTCGGTGGCCGCCTCGCTGGCCGACAGCGCGCTCGACCTGATGATGTCTGCCGCCGGGCTGACCGCGATCCTTTACGCCGCGCGGCCGCCCGACGACGACCACGCCTTCGGCCATTCCGCCGCAGAAGACCTGGCCGCGCTGGGCCAGACGGTGGTGATCCTCGTCTCGGCCGGCGTGATCGCCTTTGCCGCCACAAGGCGATTGCTGGCGCCCGAACCGGTGATGCTGGCCGCCGAGGGACGCGGCATGGTGGCCATGGCGCTTTCCATCGCCCTCACCCTTGCGCTGGTGCTGTGGCAGCGCCGGGTGGCGGCACGCACGGGCAGCCGGGTGGTGGCGGCGGATTCGCTGCATTACCTGGGCGACCTGTTGCCCAACCTGGGCGCGCTTCTGGCGCTCTGGGCCTCGGCCCAGTTCGGACTGGCGCGGATCGATTCGGTGGTGGCGATCGCCGCGGCAGCGATGCTGGCGGTCGGCGCGCTGGGCATCGGCCGAGGCGCGTGGGACGCGCTGATGGACCGCGCCGCCGACCCCGAGGTCGTCGCCCGCATCGAAGCGCTGGCCGGCAGCCAGCCGGGCGTTCACGCCTATCATGACCTCAAGACCCGCCGTTCGGGCGCAACGCTGTTCGTGAACCTGCATATCGAGCTGGACGGCGAGCAGAGCCTGAACGCAGCGCACGGCATCGGCGCGACGCTGAAGCACCGGATCTTGCAGGAATTCCCCGGCGCCGACGTGATCATCCATTTCGACCCGCTGCGCGAGGGCAACGGGTAGGGCCGCGCCCCGCCCCGGTGGCCGGCCCGGCGGAGGGGCCGGGCGATCGGGTATTTTTTCCAAGAAGAAGGGGGCGGGTCAGTCGTAGCTGCGCTGATCGTCGATGACCTTGCCGTCATTGGGCAGGCTGCCGGGCGCCACCAGGTCGACCTCGCCCTTGAGCTTGAGCACCTCGGCGACGGAGGCGGCGAAGGCGGCCGGGTCGGTTGCCTCGGTTTCCAGTTGTACGCGCATCGCGTCCATCTCGCCCTCGCGAGTGGCGATGACGCGGGCCTTGGTCACCTCGGGGTGGCGGGCGACGAGGTCGGCCACCTGTTCGGGGCGGACGAACATGCCCTTGATCTTGGTGGTCTGGTCGGCGCGGCCCATCCAGCCCTTGATGCGCATGTTGGTGCGCCCGCAGGGCGAGACCCCCGCCAGCACGGCGGAAAGATCGCCCGTGGCGAAGCGGATCAGCGGATAATCGGGGTTGAGCGAGGTGACGACCACCTCGCCCACCTCGCCCTCGGCCACGGGGTCGCCGGTGCCCGGGCGGACGATTTCGACGATTACGCCCTCGTCGACGATCATCCCTTCCATGGCCTCGGATTCATAGGCGATGTTGCCCAGATCGGCGGTGGCGTAGCACTGCCGGCAGGCGATGCCGCGGTCGGCGTATTCCTGCCGCAGCGAGGGGAAGAGCGCGCCGCCCGAGACCGCCGCGCGAGTGAGGCGCGAGAGGTCCAGCCCCGTCTCGTCGGCCTTGTCGAGGATGACCTTGAGGTAGTCGGGCGTGCCGGCATAGGCGGTGGTACCGATGTCGGCCGCGGCGCGGGCCTGCAACTCGGTCTGGCCGGTGCCCGCAGGCAGCACGGCGGCGCCCACCGCGCGTGCGCCGTTCTCGAAGATCATGCCGGCGGGGGTGAGGTGATAGCCAAAGCAGTTTTGCACGATATCGCCGCGGCCGATGCCGCAGGCGTGCAGGAACCGGCCCAGCCGCCACCAGTCGGTGGATGTGCGGCCGGGCTCGTAGATCGGGCCCGGCGACTGGAAGACGTGGTCGAACTCGTGCGCCGCGCGCGTGGTGAAGCCGCCGAAAGGCGCGTCGCTCGCCTGCGCCTTGGACAGGCCCGATTTGCGCAGCACCGGCAGGCCGGCCAGCGCGGGCCTGTCGGTGACGGCCTCGGGCTCGGCCCCGGCCAGCGTTTCGCCGTAACCGGGCAGCGCCTTGGCCATGGCGACAAGCGAGGGCAGGCATTGCGCCAGCGAGGCGGCGCGCTCGTCTTCGGAGCGGGTTTCCAGCGCGTCGTAATGGGCGGTCATGGGCGATTTCTCCGGTCGGGTATGGCGGTCGTCGGCAGGCGGCGTCCCCGCGCGCGCCCCGGGTCAACTGAGCCAGCGCTTGCGGCGCCGGTAGGAGCGCACGTCGCGAAAGCTCTTGCGGCCCTCCTCGGACATGCCGAGGTAGAACTCCTTGACATCCGGGTTCTCGCGCAGCTCGGCGGCGGGGCCGTCCATCACGATGCGGCCCGATTCAAGGATATATCCGTAATGGGCATAGCGCAGCGCGACGTTGGTATTCTGCTCGGCCAGGAGGAAGGTCACCCCCTCGTTCTCGTTCACCGATTTCACGATCTGGAAGATCTGTTCCACCAGTTGCGGCGCGAGGCCCATCGACGGTTCGTCGAGCAGGATCGTCTCGGGGCGGGACATCAGCGCGCGGCCGATCGCGGTCATCTGCTGTTCGCCGCCCGAGGTGTAGCCCGCCTGGGATTTGCGCCGTTCCTTGAGCCGCGGGAAATAGGAATAGACCATGTCGAGATCGGCCTGGATCGCGGCCTTGCCGTCGTCGCGGGTATAGGCGCCGGTCAGCAGGTTTTCCTCGACGGTCAGGTGCTCGAAGCAATGCCGCCCCTCCATCACCTGGATCACGCCCGTCTTGACGAGATCGGACGGGCCAAGGTCCTGCACCCGCTCTCCGCGGTAGAGGATCGAGCCCTTGGTGACCTCGCCGCGTTCGGAATGCAGCAGGTTGGAAATCGCCTTGAGCGTGGTGGTCTTGCCCGCCCCGTTGCCGCCCAGAAGCGCGGTGATGCCGCCCTTGGGCACCGAGAGCGACACGCCCTTCAGCACCAGGATCACGTGGTTGTAGATCACCTCGATATTGTTGACCTCGAGAAGCGTTTCTTCGGTGCGTCCGGCGTCGAGCATCGGGGCCTCTTTCGGGTTGAGCCCCGGCCCCCTGACGGGGCCGGGGCGACACGGATCACTGGCAGCGCAGATCGATATTGTTCTCGCTGGCGTAGGCCATCGAATCCTCTTCGACCAACGGCGCGATCACCTCGCTGTCGGGCTGGATGTAGTCGGTCAGCGCGACCCATTTGCCTGCATCCGCATCCCATTGCTGCACGATGCCCTGGCCCGAGCCGCCGTGATCGGCGCAGCTCACGCTGAACTCGGGGCCGATGCCGGGCACGCCCAGCGCCTCCATCTTCGCGGCGGTCATCTCCAGCGCCTCCATCCCGTCGCGCATCATGGCGGCGGTGATGTCGGGGGTGCCGTGGATTTCCTGCGCGGTCTTGGCGGCCTCGACAGCGAGCACGGCGGCGTACATGCCGCGGGTGTAGAGCACCTTGCCGACATTGGAGCCGTCGCCTGCGGCCATGCCCTTGTCATGAACGTAGGTCTTGATGTCGTCGAAGACCGGCAGATCGCCGATGCGGTTCATGTTGAGCGATTTGTAACCGTCGGCGGCCGCACCCGCGGGGGTGACGTCATGCTCGGCGCCGGCCCACCAGTTGCCGATGAAGTTTTCCATCGGGAAACGAATGTTGGCGGCCTCCTGCACGGCGACCTGGTTCATCACGCCCCAGCCCCACATCAGCACGTAATCGGGCCGTTCGCGGCGGATCTGCAGCCACTGGCTCTTTTGTTCCTGGCCGGGATGGTCGACCGCGATCGTGGTCAGCTCGTAGCCGTGCTTGTCGGCCAACTCCTCAAGCGTGCGGATCGGTTCCTTGCCGTAGGCGGAGTTGTGATAGAGCAGCGTGATCTTCTTGTCGCTCAGATCGCCGCCGTTCTCGTCGGAGAGATACTTGATCGCCACCGAGGCGGCGTCCCAGTAATTGGCCGGATAGTTGAACACCCATTCGAACACCTCGCCGTTGGCCGCCGAGGTGCGGCCATAGCCCATGGTGTGCAGCGGGATCTCGTCGGCCGAGACCTTGGGGATCAACTGATAGGTAATGCCGGTCGAGAGCGGCTGGTAGATCAGCGCGCCTTCGCCCTTGGTGGCCTCGTAGCACTCCACGCCCTTTTCGGTGTTATAGCCGGTCTCGCACTCGATGACCCGGGCCTTCACCCCACCGATGCCGCCGTCGCGCTCGTTGACCAGGGAAAAATAGTCCTGGTAGCCGTCCGAGAACGGCGTGCCGCCCGCCGCGTAGGGGCCGGTGCGGTAGCTGAGATCGGGAAAGACGAGTTCGGCCATTGCCGGGCCGGCGGCAATCAGCGCGGTCAGCGCGAATGTTGCGAGTCTGAGTCTCATGTCTTGGTTTCCTCCCAAGTGGTTTCGGATTCGCCGGGTTTTCCCGGTCGGGGTTGTGCGGCCGCCCCCTAATGCGGGAACGGCCAGAGCCGGAGCTTTTCCTTGCCGATGCGCCAGAGCTGGGCCAGGCCATGCGGCTCGGCGATCAGGAAGAAGATGATGAGCGCGCCCACGATGATCAGCTCCAGGTGCGCGGTCAGGTCGGTAGGCCAGCCAAAGCCCCCCACCAGCGTGTTTTTCAAGAGCACGGGCAGAAGCACGAGGAAGGCCGCCCCGGCGAAACTGCCGAAGATCGAGCCAAGCCCCCCGATGATGACCATGAAGAGCACCAGGAACGATTTCTGTATGCCGAACGCCTCGCCCACCTCGACCGCGCCGAGATAGACCGAAAAGAACAGCGCTCCGGCCACGCCGACAAAAAACGACGAGACGGCAAACGCCGTCAGCTTGGCCTTGAGCGGGTTGACCCCGATGATCTCGGCGGCGATGTCCATGTCGCGGATCGCCATCCAGCTGCGCCCCACCGTGCCGCGGGTCAGGTTGCGCGCCACCCAGGCCAGCGCGACGACGAAGACAAGGCAGACCATGTATTTCGCCCAGGCCTCGGTATTGGGCCCGGTCACCGCCACGCCAAGCACCGTGCGCTCGGGCGCGCTGATCTGGCCCGAGGCGGAGTAGTTGTAAAACCACGGCACCTTGTTGAAGAGCCAGACAAGGAAGAACTGCGCGGCCAGCGTCGCCACGGCCAGGTAGAACCCCTTGATCCGGAGCGACGGCAGGCCGAAAAGCACCCCCACCGCCGCGGTGATCACGCCCGCGCCCAGCACGTGGATCAGGATGGATATCTCGGGAAAGGCGGTCATCAGCTTGTAACAGGAATAGGCGCCCACGGCCATGAACCCGCCGGTGCCGAGGCTGACCTGCCCGCAATAGCCCGTCAGGATGTTCAGCCCGATCGCCGCGATGGCATAGATCAGGAAGGGCACGAAGACCGCGCTGGCCCAGTAATCGTTGATGACGAAGGGGATCACCCCGAAGGCCACGGCCAGCACGGCGTAATACCGCCAGCGGTCGAACCTGATCGGAAAGGTCTGGCCGTCCTCGACATAGGAGGTCTTGAAGTCGCCCGCCTCGCGATAGAGCATACGCTTTGTTCCTTACCTGCTCATGCCATTTGCCGCCGGACCGGTCACACGCACTTGCCCCGGGCGATGCGCATCCAGGCCCAGACCCCGACCATGAGCCCGGCAAAGGACAGGACCGTGCCCGTTACCGGCATCCAGGCCGCATCGTTGATCGAGGCGATGGCGAAATATCCGAAGACGACAAAGGCCGCCCATCCGACCACGCAGGCCACGGAACAGATTTTCAGCATGTCATACCCTCTCGATGATCTTTTCGCCAAAGAGGCCCTGCGGCCGGAACACCAGGAAGACCAGTGCCAGCACGTATGCGAACCAGTTCTCGGTGGCGCCGCCCACCATGGGCCCGATGGTGAACTCGAACAGCTTTTCGCCGACACCGATGATCAGCCCGCCGACGATGGCGCCGGGGATCGAGGTGAATCCGCCCAGCATCAGGACCGGCAGCGCCTTGAGCGCGATCAGCGACAGGCTGAACTGCACCCCCGATTTCGCGCCCCACATGATGCCCGCCACCAGCGCCACGAAGCCCGCGATCGACCAGACCAGCACCCAGATGAAGCGCAGGCTGATGCCCACGCTGAGCGCCGCCTGGTGGTCGTCGGCCACCGCCCTCAGCGCCCGGCCCTGTTTCGAGAACTGCGAAAAGAGCGTGAGCGAAATCACCAAGAGCGCCGCCACGAGTGCGGCCACGATGTCGAGCCGGTCGATGAAGAAGCCGTAGAAGCCGTCGCCGCCCAGCGCAGCGGTTTTTTCTTCGATCCAGATACTTCCGCCCTGGGGCAGCCCGACATCGAGGGTCTTGATGTCCGACCCCCACATGATGTCGCCGAACCCTTCGAGGAAATAGGCAAGGCCGATGGTCGCCATGAACAGGATGATCGGCTCCTGGTTCACCAGGTGCTTGAGGATGAATTTCTCGATGACGATGGCAAGCAGCACCATCACCCCCATCGTCAGCACGATCGCCACGATCGCCGGCAGCTCCCACCCGAAATGATGGATCTCGGTGCCGAAGATCGCGTTGATCAGATGGGCGAACGGCACCTGCCCCTGTTGCAGCCCCACCAGCGTCAGCGCGGCGAAGAGCGCCAGCACGCCTTGCGCGTAGTTGAAGATGCCCGAGGCCTTGAAGATCAGCACGAAGCCTAGCGCCACCAGCGCATAAAGCACCCCGGCCATCAGCCCGTTGATCATCACCTCGATGCCGTAAAGCAGCTGATCAGGCATCGGCCGTGCCCCCCTGGTTTTGCCGCGCGTCAGTCATGGGTCACCCCCAGATAGGCGTCGATGACCTCCTGGTTGCCGCGCACCTCGTCGGGGGTGCCGTCGCCGATCTTCTTGCCGTAATCCATCACCACCACCCGGTCGGAGAGGTCCATCACCACGCCCATGTCATGCTCGATCAGCGCGATGGTGGTGCCGAACTCGTCGTTCACGTCGAGGATAAAGCGGGACATGTCCTCTTTCTCTTCCACGTTCATGCCCGCCATCGGCTCGTCGAGCAGCAAGAGCCGCGGCTCCGCGGCCAGCGCCCGGCCCAGCTCGACCCGCTTTTGCAGGCCGTAGGGAAGCCGGCCCACCGGCGTCTTGCGAATATGCTGGATCTCAAGAAAATCGACGATCTTCTCCACCGCCTCGCGGTGTTCGCTCTCCTCTCGCTGGGCAGAGGCCCACCACAGGGCCTGCGCGGGCAGCGAGGAATGCATCTTGGTTATGCGTCCCGTCATCATGTTGTCGAGCGTCGACATGCCCTGGAACAGCGCGATGTTCTGGAATGTCCGCGCGATGCCCTGGCGGGCCACCTGGTAGGGCCGCATCGGCGGGCGCTTTTGGCCCTCGAACCAGACCTCGCCCTCGCTGGGCGTGTAAAACCCCGAGATCACGTTCAGCATCGACGACTTGCCGGCGCCGTTCGGGCCGATGATCGCGCGGATCTCGCCCTCGCGAATGTCGAAGGAAATGTCCTTGATCGCCACCACGCCCCCGAAACGCAGCGTGATATTGCGCATCTCCATCAGCACCCCGCCGATGGTGCGGCCGTCCTCGGTGACGAAAGGCTCGTAGCTGACCATGGTCATGCCGCCACCTGCCGCTTGTGCTGCGGATCGCCGACCTTGGCGTCGCGGATTTCCAGTGTCGCCTTGATGCTGCCCTTGCGCCCGTCCTCGTAGGTGACTTCGGTCTCGGTGTAGACCGATGTCGAGCCGTCATAAAGCGCGTCCACCAGTTCGCCGAATTTTTCGGCGATGACGTTGCGGCGCACCTTGCGGGTGCGGGTCAGCTCGCCATCGTCGGCGTCCAGTTCCTTGTGCAGCACCAGGAAGCGGTGGATCTGGCAGCCCGACAGGATCGGGTCCTCGGCGACCGAGAGGTTGACCTCTTCAACATGGGCCTGGATCGTCTCCAGCACCCGCGGGTGGCCGGCAAGCTCCTGGTAGCTGGCGTAGGCGATGTTGTTGCGCTCGGCCCAGTTACCCACCGCGCTGAGGTCGATGTTGATGAAGGCGGTACACATCTCGCGCCCGTTGCCGAACACCACGGCCTCCAGGATGTCGGGGTAGAATTTCAGTTTGTTCTCGACGTATTTCGGCGCGAACAGGCTGCCATCGGCCATCTTGCCCACGTCCTTGGCCCGGTCGATGATCCGCAAATGCCCGGTGCCTTCCTCGAAGAACCCGGCATCGCCCGTGGCGACCCAGCCCTCGGCGTCCTTGGTCGAGGCCGTGCTCTCGGGGTTCTTGTAATATTCCACGAACACCCCGGGCGAGCGGTAGAACACCTCGCCCGACTCGGCGATCTTGACCTCGACGCCGGGGCTGGGCACGCCCACCGTGTCGGACCGCACCTCGCCATTGGGCTGCTGGGTGATGAACACCGACGCCTCGGTCTGGCCGTAAAGCTGTTTGAGGTTGATCCCCAGCGAGCGGTAGAAATCGAAGATCTCCGGCCCAATGGCCTCGCCCGCGGTATAGGCCACGCGGATGCGCGACAGGCCAAGCGTGTTCTTGAGCGGCCCGTAGACCAGAACATCGCCCGTGCGATAGTCGAAATAGTCGCGCAAGGGCTGGGGGTAGAGGTTAAAAATCGGCCCCCGCGCCGAGAAATGATCGCGCGCCTTGACCGGGTGGCGCAGCTTGATGAAAAACAACCGGACGGCGTTTTCCACCAGCGTCTCGACGGCGAAACCGATCCCCATCGCGTAGCGAAAGATCGAGCGCCAGCGGCGGCGCAATGTCGGCGTCGACTGCTGCTTGCGCAGCTTGGGCATGCCGTAGGTCTCGCCGGTGGTCTTGGCGAATTCCATGAAATGATGGAACAGCCCGTGCTTGAGGTCGCCCGCGTCTTCCATGCGGATCATCACGTTGGTCAGCATCGTCTCGAAGATGCGCGGCGGGGCGAAGAAATAGGTTGGCCCGATTTCGCGCAGATCGGTCATCATGGTGTCGGGGCTTTCGGGGCAATTGACGCAAAAGCCCGCATACATCGCCTGGCCGATGGAAAAGATGAAATCGCCCACCCAGGCCATCGGAAGGTAGGCCAGCACCTCTTCGTCGGGGCCGAGCTTGTCGAACTCGACCGAGGCGCGCGAGGTCTCGATGATGTTGCGGTTCGACAGGACCACGCCCTTGGGCTTGCCGGTCGTGCCGCTGGTGTAAAGCATCACGCAGGTGCTGTCCCAGGCCAGCTCCGCGATGCGGCGGTCCAGCTCGGGGCCCAGCCGGAAATGGCCCGCGCGCCCCTCTTCCTCGATGTCCTTGAGCCAGTTGAGATGCGTGTGGTCGTATTTACGCATGCCCCGCTTGTCGTTGTAGAGGACATGCTCGATGTGGTGGATGCGGTCCTGCACCTCGATGACCTTGTCCACCTGTTCCTGGTCGCCGCAGACCACGAAGCGCGCGCCGCAGTGGTCAAGCACATAGGCCATCTCTTCGGCCACCGCGTCCTGGTAAAGCGGTACAGGCACCGCGCCGCACATCTGCACGGCCACCATCGACCAGTAATGCGCCGGGCGGTTGCGCCCGATGATCGCGACGTATTCGCCGCGTTGCAGCCCCAGGGCCAGCAGCCCCATGGCCATGGCCCGAATCTCGTCGGCGGCCTCGGCCCAGGTCCAGCATTGCCAGATGCCGAATTCTTTCTCGCGATAGGCCGGCCTGTCGCTGAAGACCTGCGCGTTCCGGGCCAGCAGCGCCGGAATCGAACAGAGCTCGTCCGGGGACGCGCTGTGCGGTGTCAAATTGTCTCCTCCCTGCGCCGGGCGCTCGTTGCGCCGATCGCTTTGTACGATTCTTGCGCAGCCCCAGCGTGGCGTTTTCTTCGCGGCGGTCAACAACTTCGCCGGTTTTTCCGATCTTGCGGCCGGCCTGGGCCGGCCGCATTGCCCCTCCAAAGGTATCGGCTTTAGCCGGTCGCAGCGCCCTCCCCGCGCCATAACGACGCACAGACATTTGCCCAGCCGAAACGGGAGGTCAAGCGAAAGCTATTGCCGGCTGCCGGCCCCTTGGCCCCGCCCGGGCTTTGGCCTAGACCGGGGGCCGAGTATCGGGTGGCGAACGATGACACATCTGTGGGTCCGGGCCGAACAGCGGCCCAATGAAGAACGCGTCGGGCTGACGCCCGCGGGCGCGGCTGCCCTGGTCGGGGCCGGCCTGCGCGTCAGCGTCGAGCAAAGCAGCGTGCGCGCGATCCCGATCGCGGGCTTTTCCGAGGCGGGCTGCGAAATCGTGCCGGAAAACGCCTGGCCCGAGGCGCCCCAAGACGCCATTGTCTTCGGCCTCAAGGAACTGCCCGAGGATGGCACGCCGCTGGTTCATCGGCACATCATGTTCGGCCATGCCTACAAGGGCCAGCCGGCCGGGCGCGCATTGCTGAAGCGGTTCAAGGCCGGGGGCGGCACGCTCTACGACCTTGAATACCTGATGGACGAGGCCGGGCGGCGGGTCGCCGCCTTCGGCTATTGGGCGGGTTACGCCGGCGCGGCGGTCAGCCTGTCGTGCTGGGCGGCGCAGCAGCGCGGCGGCATCGCCGGGCCGGTGGGCGTGCATGCCGGCTCGGCCGACCTGCGCGCCGCGCTGAAAGAGGCGCTGACCGGCCTCGCAGCGCCGCGCCCGCGCGCCATCGTCATCGGCGCGCTGGGCCGCGTGGGCACCGGCGCGGCGGATCTGTGCGATGCGATGGGTGTCGAGGTCACCAAATGGGACATGGCCGAAACCGCCCATGGCGGCCCCTTTCCCGAGATCCTCGACCACGAGCTTTTTCTGAACTGCATCCTGGCGCGGCCCGGCACCCCGGTTTTCGTGCCCGAGCACGCCAAGACGGCAAAGCGCCGCCTGTCCGTCATCGGCGACATCGCCTGCGACCCGTCGTCGGATTTCTCGCCGATCAAGGTCTACGACCGGGTGACCGACTGGCACGCGCCGGCGCTGCGGGTGCACGACGATCCGGTCCTCGACGTTACCGCCATAGACAACTTGCCCTCGATGCTGCCGGTGGAATCGTCGGAGGATTACGCCGCGCAGCTTTTGCCGTCGCTGCTGGGCCTGCACGATCTGGGCGCGGGTGTCTGGGGCCGGGCGGCGGCCGAGTTCGAGCGGCACACACGAGATATCTGAGGAGAGCGCGATGACCATCCACTGGTGCGGCACCGGCCTTTCGGCCATTCCGGGGCTGAGGCGTCTGATCGAGGCGGGCAAGCCCGTCACCGTCTGGAACCGGACGGTGGAAAAGGCCCGGGAGGCCGTGGGCGATCTGACCGACGACATCCGCGCATTCGACCTGGACGCGCTGTCGGCAGAGCTGGAACCGGGCGACGTGGTGGTGTCGATGCTGCCCGCCAACTGGCATGTTCCGCTGGCCGAGGCGGCGATAGACAAGGGCGCGCATTTCGTCTCGTCCAGCTACATCGCGCCCGAGATGCGCGCGCTCGACGCACGCGCCAAGGCCGCGGGCGTGGCGCTGGTCAACGAGGTCGGCCTCGACCCCGGCATCGACCACCTGATGGCCCATTGGCTGATGACCGATTACCGCGCCTCGGGGGCGCACGGCGCCGGCAACGTGTTTTCCTTCACCTCCTATTGCGGCGGCGTGCCGAAAGAGGCCAACGCGTTTCGCTACAAGTTCAGCTGGTCGCCGCTGGGCGTGCTGCGCGCGCTGCGCTCGCCCTCGCGCTCGATCCGCGATTTCTCCGAGCTTTCGGTACAGCGCCCCTGGGACGCGCTGGGACGCTACGACGCGCCCTTGCCCACGCCGGAAACCTTCGAGGTCTACCCCAACCGCGACTCGCTGCCGTTCATGGCGCAATACGGGTTCGAACCCGGGTGGAAGGTGCGCGATTTCGTGCGCGGCACGCTCAGGCTGAACGGCTGGGCCGACGCCTGGTCCGGCATATTCGACGAGATCGAGACGCTGGAAGGGCCCGAGGGCGAGACCCGGCTCAAGGAGATGTCCGACGACTTGTGGGCCAACTATGCCTACGCCGAGGGCGAGCCCGACCGGGTGGTGCTCTGCGTCGCGCTGAAGGTCGAGCGCGATGGGCGGCCGGTCTACCACAAGACCTACGTCATGGATGCCTGGGGCGACGCGCGCGGCACGGCGATGGCGCGGCTGGTCTCGGTGCCCGTGTCGCTGGCCGTCGAGGCGGCGCTGGATCACGAGATCGCCCCCGGCGTCAGCGCCGCCCCCAGCGACCCGCGGCTGCTGACCCGCTGGCTGGCCGAGGTCGACCGGCTGGCCCAGCACATGCAGGTGGTCGATCAGCTTTGAACGGACGAGGCGGGGTCCAGCGCGTTTGAGCGGCGGCGCCAAGGGAATGGGCAGCGCCCTGGCAGGGCCAGCTATCCGCTAAAACCGCCCCCGCCCCACTTGGCGCGGTCCCGAAAGCAACTTGCTCCTCTCTGCGGGACGGAGCGAACAGTCGCATGTCGCCCCCGGCCCGGAGTCAAGCCGACGGCGCCGGGCCGGCGCCGCCCCGGCTTACCTTGCGCGGCGGTGTCAACTCCCACCAAGGGCTCTTGGCATAGCGGCACGCTTGCATGACACGGCGCGGGCCCCGTTCCGGGTCTATGCCGCCCCAACTATCCCCCGCACACCGGGCAATCCTCGCGCCGGTTCACCGCGATCTGCCGCGTATCCGCATAGAGACCGTCGTAAAGCAGCATCCGGCCCTTCAGCCCCTCGCCCGCGCCGGAAATCGCCTTGATCGCCTCCAGCGCCATCATCGCGCCCATCACGCCCGGCAGGGGGGCGACCACGCCCGCTTCGGCGCAGGCGGGCGCCAGGCCCGGCGCGGGCCGGGTGGGAAAGACGCATTCGTAGCACGGCCCGCCCGCGGCCGGATGGTAGAGGCTGATCTGCCCCTCCCACTGGGTGATCGCCGCGGCGATCAGCGGCTTGCCCGCGGCCACCGCAGCGCGATTGGCCAGATAGCGGGTGTCGAAATTGTCGCTGCCGTCGAGGATCAGATCGTAATCGGCGAACAGCTCTTCGGCGATGTCGTCGGTCAGGCGGCGGTTATAGGGGCGGATCTCGACAAACGGGTTCTGCGCCTCGAGCGCCATCTGCGCCGAGAACACCTTGGCCATGCCGATCCGCGCGTCGGTATGGATCACCTGCCGCTGCAGGTTGGAATTATCCACCGTGTCACCGTCGATCACCCCGATCCGGCCCACCCCGGCGGCGGCCAGGTACATCAGCGCCGGCGCCCCCAGCCCACCCGCGCCGATCACCAGAACGCTGGCCTGTTTCAGCGCCTTCTGGCCCGGTCCGCCGATTTCTCGCAGCACGATGTGGCGGGCGTAGCGGTCCAGCTCGACCGGGCGGAAGGTGCCCGTCCGCTCGGGCGCCACCGCGGGCGCCGCCGCAGGCGCCACCCGGGCGCGCAGCCGGCGCACGCCCCAGGCATAGGCCGCCACCAACACCCCCACCACGCCCAGCGCCAGCCAGCCTTGCGGCGTTCCGCCCAGGGTGGCGCGCAGCGCGTGGCCCTCGGGCATCACCAGATGTACCAGCACCACGCCCAGATAAAGCGACAGGATCATCGCCAGCCGCGCCCGGCGCGAGGCGCCCATCAGCGCGCCGAGGCCCCAGAAAGCCAACGCCAGACCGAAGACCAGCCCCATCAGCCGCGCCCCGTGGACCCGAACCCGCCGGTGCCCCGCGCGGTGTCGCCCAGCGCCTCGACCACCTCGAAACGGACCTGCACCACCGGCGCCACGATCATCTGCGCGATCCGGTCGCCGTGGTGGATGGTGTAGGGCGCGCCCCCGAAATTGACGAGCAGCACGCCCAAAGGCCCGCGATAGTCGCTGTCGATCGTGCCTGGCGTGTTGGGCAGCGTGATGCCGTGTTTCAGCGCGAGGCCGGAACGTGGCCTGATCTGCATCTCGAACCCCTGCGGAATTTCCACGCGCAGGCCGGTGGCCACGATGCGCCGCTCCATCGGGGCCAGCGCAATGCCTTCCTCGCGGGTCTCCGGCGGCAGGTTGGCGCGGATGTCGGCGCCCGCCGCGCCCGCGGTCTCGTAAGACGGCAGGGGTAGCGACCGGTCGGCCCATTCCTCCCAGAGGATATTGAGAACGGGGCTCATCCCAGCGCCTCGGCGATGCGGGCGGCCAGCCGCCGCGCCACCTCGGGCTTGCCCATGCGCGGCCAGGTCTCGGCACCGTCTGCGGTGATCAGCGTCACCTCGTTCTCGGCGCCCCCCATGATGCCGGTGGCGGGCGACACGTCGTTGGCCACGATCCAGTCGCAGCCCTTGCGGGCGCGCTTGGCTGTGGCATGGGCGATCACGTCATCGGTTTCGGCAGCGAAACCCACCACGAGGGCGGGCCGCCCGGCCGAGCGCCGGGCGATCGCGGCCAGGATGTCGGGGTTTTCGACGAATTGCAGCGCGGGCGGCGCGCCGCCGGGCTGTTTCTTGATCTTGGCGCCCGATTGCTCGGCCACCCGCCAGTCCGCCACCGCGGCGGCGAAGACCGCGGCATCCGCAGGCAGCGCGGCCTCGACCGCGGCCAGCATCTCGCGCGCGCTTTCCACCGGCACGACCGTGACGCCGCCGGGCGGGGCCACATCGGCCGGGCCGGTGACGAACACCACCTCGGCGCCCAGCCCGGCCAGCGCTGCGGCAATCGCCGTGCCCTGCGCCCCCGAGGATCGGTTGGCGATGTAGCGCACCGGGTCGATGGGCTCTTGCGTCGGTCCCGATGTCACGACGACGCGCCTGCCCTTGAGCGGACCGTCGGCCACCGCGGCCTCGATGGCGGCCAGGATCGCGGGCACCTCGGCCATGCGGCCGGGCCCGTATTCGCCGCAGGCCATGGCGCCCTCGTCGGGGCCGACGACGGCGATGCCGTCGCCCTTCAGCGCCGCGAGGTTTCGTTGGGTGGCCGGGTGCTGCCACATCCGCACGTTCATCGACGGCGCGATCAGCACCGGCGTGTCGGTCGCCAGCAGCAGGGTCGAGGCCAGGTCGCACGCCAGGCCGTTTGCCATCTTGGCCATCAGGTCGGCCGTTGCCGGCGCCACGACGATCAAATCGGCGCTGCGCGACAGCTCGATATGGCCCATCTCGGCCTCGTCGGTCAGGTCGAACAGGTCGCGGTAGACCTTGTTGCCAGACAGCGCGGAAACCGACAGCGGGGTGACGAATTGCTCGGCGGCGCGGGTCAGCACCGGGGTAACGGCGGCGCCCTTCTCGCGCAGCCGCCGGATCAGGTCGAGCGACTTGTAGGCCGCGATCCCGCCCGAGACGATCAGCAATATGCGTTTGCCTGACAGCATGTGGCCCGCCTTTCAATGCCCCCGGCCTGTCTAGGCCGCACGCCCGCGCGAGACAAGCTCAGTCGGATCTGAACGCCGCGCAGGGGTCGGACCGCTCGGCCGGTTCGGTCACCAGCCAAAGATCGTAGGGGGCATCCGCCCGGGGCGACTCTTCGAACTGCCCCAGCGCCAGCACACTGGCCCCGGGCATGGCGTGGCCCAGCGCGGCCGCGATGCCCCAATCGGTGCGCGCGTGGCCGTTGCCGGTGATCACCGCCACCGGCCCGCCGGTCTCGTCCAGCGCCCGGACGACGGCGCGGGCCATGGCCGCGTCGCGCAGGCGCTGCGCCTCGACCATGCCGGGCAGCATCTCGGGCGGCAGGGCGTTGCAGTGGGCGGCTTGCTGGCCTTCTTCGCGCGTGGCCTGCTGGTCGGCCGGCAACGGGTCGGCCAGCCCGTAGGACGCCGCATCCGGCCCGAACACGGCGGCCGCCCCCTCGCCGATGGCGCGGCGCACGTCGCCGCGCGGCAGCGCCCCGCCATAGACCGCCGCGCGCGGCGCGGCCGCGAAAATCGGGTGGTACATGTCGAAATCGGGCCAGCCGGATGCCTCCCAGTCCAGCGCGGACTCCAGCGCATCGGCATCGCCGCGCACCCCGTCGGTGACGCGCGCGGCCTGTTCGGCGGTCAACATCTCGAAAACAATGGCCGCGGGCTCCAACGCCGCAACGGCTGCGGCCTGATTTCCGTGGTGGTCGGGGTTATCATGTACTTCGCCCAGCACCACCACATCCGCAGCGGGCAGGCGCACCAACCCTTCCGGCCCGATCTGGTCGGCCCCGGCGGCGGTGGCAGCGGCAAGCGCAATGGCGGCAAATGCTCGGATCGGGTGTCTCACACGAGGAAGTGATGCACTTCCGAGGACTGCGTCTCAAGGCTTTTGCGCATCTTGCCGAATGCGGCGGCCTCGATCTGGCGGACCCGCTCTTTCGAAAGGCCCAGCTCCTGGCCCAGGCTTTCCAGCGTCCGCGGCTCGTCGCGCAGCTTGCGCTCGCGCACGATGAACTGCTCGCGGTCATTCAACTGCGTCAGCGCAGCCACCAGCCAGTGACGCAGGGTGGCGCGATCGCGCCCTTCCTCGACCAGCTCGGCCCCGTGATCGCCCTCATCCTCGATGGTCTCGATCCACTCGCGGCCTTCCTCGTCGGTCGACTGGGTGGCGTTCAGCGAGAAATCCGAGCCCGACAGCCGGCCTTCCATCATCTCGACATCGTGCAGGGGCACGCCGACTTCGCTGGCGATCATCTGGCGCAGCTGATGACGATCCAGCGCCTCGCCGCGGGAGCTGGCCTCGCGCTCCAGACGCGCCTGCACCCGGCGCATGTTGAAGAAAAGGGATTTCTGCGACGAGGTCGAACCCGTGCGCACCATCGACCAGTTGCGCATCACGTAATCCTGAATCGACGCCTTGATCCACCAGACGGCGTAGGTGGAAAACCGGACGCCCCGGTCAGGGTCGAACTTGTCGGCGGCCTTCATCAGGCCGAGGCTCGCCTCCTGGATGAGGTCGTTCATCGGTGCGCCGTAACGCTTGAACTTGGCGGCCATCGAGATCGCAAGCCGCATGTAGGCGGTGATCAGCCGGTGCAGCGCCTCTTCGTCGCGCTCGTCGCGCCAGGCGTAGGCAAGCCTGAGCTCCGTCTCGGCGTCCAGAAGCTCGGCCTTCATGGCGTGGCGCGAGAGCGATTGATCGTCGTATGCGTCGAATGCCATCTTAAACCCCCCGGTTTTTGACTTGGTGCACGCTGATCGTCACTGGTCCGTTTGGTGTGATATACGTCCCCCTCCATCAGTCGGATCACCGACAGGGCGGCCTCGCCCCGGAATTCGGGCGCACTGGTCTTGTGCGAAAACGCACAGGGGGGCGGTTCGGTTCCATCTGGTGTGACGATTTTCGTCGGCCCGGCAAAACGGTCGGCGTTCCATCGGCCCGCCCCCGACATCCGAGGGCGCGCCGCCACCGGGCTGCGCGGGCCGTCCTGTCAGGCCGAAACGCCTTTGCGATCAAAGGCAAGGCACCCGCGCAGGTCGCTTTCCCGTTGCGGGCCGTTTACCATTCGTAAACCATAGCGGCCTAGCCCTGAGCCCAGTCAGGGGAGGCCCGCAATGGTGGCACGCGCCTACACGGTCGCGTTCGAAGGGGTCGAGGCGCGGCTCGTCGAGGTACAATGCGCGGTCTCGGCCGGGCTGCCGGCCTTTTCCATCGTCGGCCTGCCCGACAAGGCGGTGAGCGAGGCGCGTGACCGGTTGCGCGCGGCGCTGACCGCGATGTCCATCGCGCTGCCGTCGAAACGGATCACGGTCAACCTGTCGCCCGCCGATCTGCCCAAGGAGGGCTCGCATTTCGACCTGCCCATCGCGCTGGCGCTGCTGGCCGCGCTCGAGGTGATCCCGCGCGAAGAGATCGAGGGCGCCGTGGCACTGGGCGAGCTGTCGCTCGACGGCGCGCTGGTGCCGGTGATCGGCGCGCTGCCGGCGGCCATGGCCGCCGCCGAATCCGACCGCGCGCTGATCTGCCCGCGTGCATGCGGGGCCGAGGCCGCCTGGGTAGGCGCGGCGCAGGTGCTGGCCGCGCCGGGGCTGGGCGAGGTGGTGCGCCATTTCACCGGGCAGGCGCCGCTCGCGCCTGCCGAACCCGGCGAGGTGGCCGGCCCCGAAAGGGCGCGCGACCTGTCCGACGTCAAGGGGCAGGAACGCGCCAAGCGGGCGCTCGAGGTGGCCGCGGCGGGACGGCATCACATGCTGATGGTGGGCCCACCCGGCGCCGGGAAATCGATGCTGGCCGCGCGGATGCCGACGATCCTGCCGCCGCTTTCGCCCGCCGAGGCGCTGGAAACCTCGATGATCCACTCGCTGGCCGGTCTGCTTGACGAGGGCGGCATCTCGCGCAACCGCCCGTTCCGCGAGCCGCATCATACCGCGTCGATGGCCGCCATCGTCGGCGGCGGGCGCGGCGCCAAACCCGGTGAGATCAGCCTCGCTCATAACGGGGTGCTGTTCATGGACGAATTCCCCGAATTCCCCCGCGCGGTGCTGGAAACGCTGCGCCAGCCGATCGAGACCGGCGAGGTTATCGTGGCCCGCGCCAATGCCCATACCCGCTATCCTTGCCGCTTTCTGCTGCTGGCCGCGGCGAACCCGTGCAAATGCGGCTACCTGAGCGATCCGTCGCGGGCCTGCGCGCGCGTGCCCCAATGCGGCGAGGACTATTTGGGCCGCATCTCGGGGCCGCTGATGGACCGGTTCGATCTGCGCGTCGAGGTGCCCCCGGTGGCCTATACCGATCTCGACCTGCCCGCCCCGTCAGAGGGGTCGGTGCAGATGGCCGCGCGCGTGGCCGCGGCGCGGGCGCGTCAGGCCGACCGCTTCGCCGGCCATGCGCGGGTGCGCGTCAATGCCGAGGCCGAAGGCGCCCAGCTGGAAGAAATTGCCGCCCCGGACGCCGAAGGCCGCGCACTTCTTGCCCGGGTGGCCGAACGGTTCGGGCTGTCGGCGCGGGGCTATCACCGGGTGCTGCGTGTTGCGCGGACCATCGCCGATCTGGACTTGGCAGAGGGCGTCGGCCGCGACCACGTGGCCGAGGCGGTCAGCTTTCGCCTGGCCGGCGCGGCCGGGCGGTGACCGGGTCGACCTGCGCGTTTCGAAACGGGCCTCTTGGCAAGATACTTTCCAGCGATCTTGCGCCGCGGGCGCGCCGCCGCATTCAGCCGCGCCGGGCCTCGATCGCCTCCCAGACGCGCGCCGTTAGGTTGACCTCGTCGAAGCGTTCGAGTTCCTGCAGCCCCGTGGGCGAGGTCACGTTGATCTCGGTCAGATAGTCGCCGATCACGTCGATGCCGACGAAGAGCTGGCCGTTGTCGCGCAGGGTCGGGCCGATGGCGGCGCAGATTTCCAGATCGCGCGCGCTCAGCGCCGCGCGTTCCGGGCGCCCGCCCACATGCATGTTCGACCGTGTCTCGCCGCGCGCCGGCACCCGGTTGATCGCCCCCACCGGCTCGCCATCGACGAGGATGATCCGCTTGTCGCCCTCCGACACCGCCGGCAGGAATTTTTGCGCGATCAGCGGCTCGCGGCTCATCGTGGTGAACAGCTCGTGCAGCGAGGAGAGGTTGCGGTCGTTGGGGTCGAGGCGGAACACGCCGGCGCCCCCGTTGCCGTAAAGCGGCTTGAGAATGATATCGCCATGCGCGTCCTTGAAGCGCCTGAGCGTGCCGAGGTCGCGGGCGATCAGCGTGGGCGGTATCAGCTCTGGAAAGCGCAGCACCAACAGCTTTTCCGGGAAATTGCGCACCCAGAACGGGTCGTTGACCACCAGAGTGCCCGGTGAAAGGTGCTCCAGCAAATGGGTGGTGGTGATATAGCCCATGTCGAAGGGCGGGTCCTGGCGCAGCCAGACCACGTCGTAGCCGCCCAGGTCGACATCCTCCTCCGCGCCGAGCGTGAAATGGTCGCCGACCACGCGGCGCACCTCCAGCGGCCATCCGCGGGCCATGACGCGCCCGTTGTCCCAGTAGATCCGGTCCGGGGTGTAGTAAAACAGCCTGTGGCCGCGGGCCTGCGCCTCTTCGGCCAGCCGGAAGGTGGTATCGGCGGCGATGTCGATCCCGGCGATCGGATCCATCTGGATGGCGACGTTGAGCGACATGGCGCCCCCTTCTCCTGCGGCTTTCGCCTTACATGGCCGAGCCGCCCGGGCTTTGCAACGGCGCCGGTTCAGGCCGGAAAGGCGTTTGGCAGGATTTCCACCTGCCCCTGCCCATCGACCAGCGCGACGTCGAACCGGCTTTCGCTCGACAGCCCGAGGGGCGCGCCCGCGAGATACTCGCCAGCCGCCGCCACGATCCTTTCGATCTGGCGCGGCGTCACGCGTTCGGCGGCGCGGTCAAAGCTTTTCGCCTTTTTCACCTCGACGAAAATCAGCACGCCGCGATGTTCGACCACCAGGTCGATCTCGCCGCCCCGGCCGCGCCAGCGCCGCGCCGCGATGGTCCCGCCCTGCCGCTGGTACTGGCGGGCCACGCACTCCTCGGCCGCGAGGCCCGAATGATAGGCGACCGTTCCGCTCATTTTCCATCCTCCAGCGCCAGCGCGGCCTGGTAGACCTGGCGGCGCGGCAGGTTCAGCGCGGCAGAGACCTCGGCCACCGCATCCTTGACCGACAGCCGGTCGAGCGCCGCCCGGAGCGCGGCTTCGAGCGTCGCGTCATCGGCCGTCTCCGTGCCGCCCCGGTCGATGACGAGCACGATCTCGCCCTTCACCTGCCGGCTGTCGAAATCCGCCGCCAGCGCGCCCAGCGCGCCGCGGCTGACCTCCTCGAACCGTTTGGTCAGCTCGCGGCAGACCGCCGCCTGACGGTCCTCTCCCCAGACGTCGCGCAATTCGGCTAACAGCCGGTTAATCCGCTTGGGCGATTCATACAAAACGATGGTTGCGTCGAGCCCCTTGAGGCCTTGCCACTGTGCCGCGCGCGCGCTGGCCTGCACCGGGGGGAACCCGGCGAAAAACACCCGGTCTGTGGGCAGCCCCGACACCGAAAGCGCCGCCAGCAGCGCCGACGGCCCCGGCGCGGCGATGACCTTGTGCCCTTCGTCGACGGCTGCCCGCACCAGTTGGTAGCCCGGATCGGCGACCAGCGGCGTGCCCGCCTCGCTGACATAGGCCACCGCCCGCCCGGCGGCGATATCGCCGATCAGGCGGGCGCGCGCGGCAGGCCCGCTGTGGTCGTGATAGGCCACCACCGGACGCCCGCCCAGCGCCACGCCATGGATCTGCATCAGGTGCCGCGCGGTGCGCGTGTCCTCGGCGGCGATCACGTCGGCCGAGGCGAGAATGTCGAGCGCGCGCAATGTGATATCGCGCGCCGCGCCGATCGGCGTCGCCACAAGGTAGAGCCCGGGCGCCAGCGGGCCTGTCTCGATCTGCATCGCCACCTCGTCGGATGTCGGTCGTTTACTTGCCCAGCCGATACGCTTAGGCTGCCGCCGCAACAACCCGGCCCCGCCCTGCGGCTGCAAGGAGAGTGACATGATCGCCCGTTCCCGCCCCTTCCGCAACCCGCTGATCGGGCTTGTCGCGATGCTGTCCGCCCTGGTTCTGGCCGGCTGCGATCCGGTGGCCGTGGGCGGTGGCGGGCCGCGGATCGACGCGCGCGCGCCGGTGCCCGTGGCGCTGCTGGTGCCCGGCGGCTCGACCCAGGGCGAGGACGAGGTACTGGCCCGCAGCCTGCGCAACGCCGCCGAACTGGCGGCCTCGGACCTCGACGGGGTCGAGATCGACCTGCGCGTCTACAACACCGCGGGCTCGGCGGCGCAGGCGGCCTCGGCCGCGACGCGCGCCGTCGAGGAGGGCGCCAAGATCATCCTCGGGCCGGTCTACGCCCAGTCGGCCAATGCCGCTGGCAGGGCCGCGGCCGCCCGCAACGTCAATGTCCTGGCCTTTTCCAACAATACAAGCATCGCCGGCGGCAATGTCTTCGTACTGGGCCCGACCTTCCAGAACACCGCCGACCGGCTGTCGCGGTTCGCCCTGTCCCGCGGCAGGAACGCGATCATGGTCGTCCACGAGCGCAATGTCGCGGGCGAGGCCGGGCGCGCCGCGATCACCAGCGCGGTGCAGGGCGCGGGCGGGCGCGTGGCATCCGTCGAATCCTACGAATTCTCGCAGAACGGGGTGGTCGACGCCGTGTCCCGCATCGCCGGCAGCGCCAGGTCCACCGGGGCCGATGCGATCTTCTTCACCGCCGACACGGCGGGGGCGCTGCCGCTCTTGACCCAACTGTTGCCTGAGAACGGGGTGGACCCGCAGACGATACAGTTCATCGGCCTTACCCGCTGGGACATTCCGCCCGCCACTCTGGCCCTGCCGGGGGTTCAGGGGGCGTGGTTCGCGCTGCCCGATCCGCAACTCAGCAACCGGTTCTACAGCCGCTACACCGAAGCCTTCGGTGAGGCGCCCCATTCCATCGCCGGGCTCGCCTATGACGCGATCGCGGCGGTGGGCGCGCTGGTCCAGCGCGACCAGTCCAACGCCCTGACCGCGGCGGCCCTGACTCAGGCGTCGGGCTTTGTCGGCGTCAACGGCGTGTTCCGCCTTCGCCCCGACGGCACCAACCAACGCGGCCTCGCCGTCGCGCAAATCAGCAACAACCAGGTGGTCGTGATTGATCCTGCCCCTAGAAGCTTCGGCGGCGCCGGCTACTGAGCCGCGCACCGACGACCCGACGATACCAGCAGCGCCGGACGGGCTGGCCTGCCCGGCACCCGACATCTTCGACCTCGGCGCGTTTCGCGCCTTGATGGCAGACGCCTGCGCAGAGGGTTTGCAGCCACGCGCGGTGCGCGACATGGCGGTCAAGCACCTGTTGGCGGCCCGCACGCGCGGAATGGACGCGATCTCCGCGGCGTTCGAGGCAAGGCCCTTCGACGCCCGGCCCACCGTGCGCAGCTACACCTACCTGACCGATGCCCTGGTCGGCGCCGCGCTGGAGGTTTGCACCCGCTACCTGCACCCGCTGCCCAACCCCACCGAGGGCGAGCGCATCGCGGTGCTGGCCGTGGGCGGCTATGGGCGGGGCGAGATGGCGCCCTTTTCCGACGTCGATCTGCTGTTTCTGACCCCCTACAAGATCACCCCCTGGGCCGAGAGCCTGATCGAGTCGATGCTCTACATCCTGTGGGATCTGCGGCTGAAGGTGGGCCATGCCAGCCGCACGGTGAAGGATTGCCTGCGGCTGGGGCGCGACGACTACACGATCCGCACCTCGCTGCTTGAGCTGCGCTTTCTCGGCGGGCACGAACCCCTGGCCGCCGAGCTGAAGGACAGGCTCTGGAGCGACCTTTTCGCCTCGACCGCATCGGATTTCATCGAGGCCAAGCTCTCGGAACGGGCCGAACGTCACCGCAAGCAGGGCGGCCAGCGCTACGTGCTGGAGCCCAACGTGAAAGAGGGCAAGGGCGGGCTGCGCGACCTGCAATCGCTCTACTGGATCGCCAAGTACGTCCACCGGGTGGACAGCGTGGCCGAACTGGCCCGCGTCGGCGTGTTTACCGAGGAAGAGCTGCAAAGCTTTGACCGGGCCGAGAACTTTCTTTGGGCGGTGCGCTGCCACATGCACCTGATATCGGGCCGCGCGATGGACCAGCTGACCTTCGACATCCAGGTCGAGGTGGCCAGCCGCATGGGCTATGCCGACCGGGCCGGGCGCCGGGCGGTCGAGCATTTCATGCAGGACTATTTCCGTCACGCCACCACCGTGGGCGAGCTGACGCGCATCTTCCTGACCGCGCTGGAAGCAGCCCATGTCAAGAAGGCGCCGATGCTGCTGGGGCTCTGGCGGCGCAAACGCAAGGTCAAGGAGGGCTATGTCGTCGTCCAGAACCGGCTGAACGTCGAAGACCCCGAGCAGTTTACCCAAGACAAGCTGAACATCCTGCGGCTCTTCGAAGAGGCGCTGCGGACGGGCATGCTGATCCATCCCGAAGCGATGCGGCTGGTCGCCGCAAACCTGGACAAGATCGACGACGACATGCGCAACGACCCCGAGGCGCGGCGCATCTTCCTCGATCTGATGCTGAAGCACGGCAATCCCGAACGGGGGCTCAGGCGGATGAACGAGCTCGGCGTGCTCGCCGCCTTCATCCCCGAGTTCGAGCCCATCGTGGCGATGATGCAGTTCAACGTCTACCACCACTACACGGTGGACGAGCACACCATCCAGTGCATCTCGACACTGGCCAAGATCGAGCGCGAAGAGCTGGTCGAGGAACTGCCCATCGCCAGCCGCATCCTCCAGAACGGCGTTGACCGCAAGGTGCTGTACGTCGCGCTGCTGCTGCACGACATCGGCAAGGGCCGGCCCGACGACCATTCGGTGCTGGGGGCACAGATCGCGCGCAAGGTGGCGCCGCGGCTGGGGCTGAAGGCCGAGGATTGCGAGACCGTCGAGTGGCTGGTGCGGTATCACCTGCTGATGTCGGACATGGCGCAAAAGCGCGATCTGTCCGACCCGCGCACGGTGCGTGATTTCGCCAAGGCAGTGAAGACCAAGAAGCGGCTGGACCTGCTGACAGTGCTGACCGTCTGCGACATCATCGGCGTCGGGCCGGGCACCTGGAACAACTGGAAGGCCCAGTTGCTGCGCAGCCTTTACCGCGAAACCGCCCAGGCGCTGGAAACCGGGCTGGAGGCCGTCAACCGCGAAAAGCGCGAGGCCGAGGCCAAGCGCGCGCTGCGCGCCGCCCTGCCCGACTGGGAAAAGAAGGACCTGCGCGCCGAGACCGGGCGCCACTACGGCCCCTACTGGCAGGGGCTGGCCACCGACACGCAGGTGGTCTTTGCCAACCTGCTGCGCGGCATCACCGACGACGAGATCCGCATCGACCTGGACGAAGACGCCGATCACGACGCCACGCGGGCCTGTTTCGCGCTGGCCGACCATCCGGGCATCTTCTCGCGGCTGGCGGGCGCGCTGGCGCTGGTCGGCGCCAACGTGGTGGACGCGCGCACCTATACCACCAAGGACGGCTACGCGACCGCCGTGTTCTGGATCCAGGATGCCGACGGCGCACCCTACGAGGCCGCGCGCCTGACCAAGCTGCGCGCGACGATAGAAAAGACGCTGATGGGCAAGATCATGGCGCGGGAAAAGCTGGCCGACCGCGACAAGCTGAAAAAGCGCGAGCGCGGCTTCCGCTTCCCGACCTCGATCGCCTTCGACAATGAAGGCTCCGAGATCTACACGATCATCGAGGTCGACACCCGCGACCGGCCCGGCCTTTTGTACGATCTCACGCGGGTTCTTGCCAACAACAACATCTACATCGCCTCGGCCGTGATCGCGACCTACGGCGCGCAGGTCGTCGACAGCTTTTACGTGAAGGACATGTTCGGGCTGAAGCTCTATTCCCGCGCGCGCCGCGAGGCGCTTGAGAAAAAGCTGCGCGCAGCCATCGAACGCGGCGACGACCGGGCCCGATCCTGATGCTGCCCATCCGGCTGGTTTCGGGCTTTTTGACCGTGGGCGGCTGGACGATGGCCAGCCGGGTACTGGGTTTCGTGCGCGACGTGCTGATCGCGGCTTTCCTCGGGACGGGGCCGGCGCATCAGGCCTTCGTCATTGCCTTTTCGCTGCCGAACCTGTTTCGCCGCTTCTTCGCCGAGGGCGCGTTCAACATGGCCTTCGTGCCGATGTTCTCGAAGCGGCTGGAAACGGGCGAGGACGCGCTGGGATTTGCCCGCGACGCTTTTTCGGCGCTGGGCGGGCTGTTGGTGGTTTTCACCCTGGCGGCGCAGGCGGCCATGCCCTGGCTGGTGCTGGCCATGGCCAGCGGGTTCCGCGGGGCCGAGCAGTTCGACCTGTCGGTGCTCTACGGGCGCATCGCCTTTCCCTACATCCTGTTCATATCGCTCGCCGCGCTGTTGTCGGGCGTGCTGAACGCCACCGGGCGCTTCGCCGCCGCCGCGGCCGCGCCGGTTCTCTTGAACGTGCTTTTCATCGGCGCGATCGGCGGCGCGGCGGCGCTGGGCGCAGATGTGGCAATGGCCTTGGTCTGGGCTGTTCCGGTGGCCGGCGCCGCGCAGCTGGCACTGGTCTGGTGGGCCGCGCGCAAGGCCGGGTTTTCACTGGTCCCGCACCGCCCGCGCCTGACGCCCGAGCTCAAGCGTCTGTCGATCATCGCCGCGCCCGCGGTGCTGGCCGGCGGCGTGGTACAGATCAATTTGCTGATCGGCCGGCAGGTCGCCAGCTATTTCGACAGCGCGGTCTCGTGGCTCTACAACGCCGACCGGCTGTACCAGCTGCCGCTGGGCGTGGTCGCCATCGCCATCGGCGTGGTGCTGCTGCCGGACCTGTCGCGCCGGCTGGCCGCCGGCGACGAGGACGGCGGGCGCGCCTCGTTCAGCCGCGCCACCGAGTTTGCGCTGATGCTGACCATCCCCGCCGCGGTGGCGCTGGTGGCGATCCCGGCGCCGCTGGTCTCGGTCCTGTTCGAGCGCGGCGCCTTCAAGCCCGAGGACACCGTGCCGACCGCGCTGGCCGTTGCGGTCTACGGCGCGGGCCTGCCGGCCTTCGTGCTGCAAAAGGTGCTGCAACCGCTGTTTTTTGCGCGCGCCGACACGCGGCGGCCATTCTACTACGCGACGATGTCGATGGTGGTGAACGCCGTGATCGCCATCGGGCTGGCGCCGTTCGTGGGGTTTATCGCGGCGGCCATCGGAACCACGGTCGCGGCCTGGGCGATGGTGGTTCAGCTTTGGCTGGGGTCGCGGGACATGGGCCGCGCCGCGGGGCTGGACGACCGGTTCGTGGCGCGCGCCCCGCGCATCGTGGCGGCCTCGGCCCTGATGGGCGGCTGCCTGTTGCTGGGCCAGTGGGCGCTGGGCCCCTGGCTGGGCACGGCGGGCTGGCGCTATCTCGCGCTTCTGGCGCTGATCGGGGTCGGCATCGTCAGCTATTTCGGCGCGGGCGCGCTGCTGGGCGCGTTCCGCACCGCCGATTTCCGCGCCGCGCTGCGCCGTCAGCGCTGACGCAGCCTGGCCAGCACCCGCTGCCATCCCCCGGGGCTCACCACGAAAGACAGCACGAAGCCGGTGCAGAACCCGGTGAGATCGGCCAGCCAATCGTTGCCGGCCCCGAAGAACAGGCCAAAGACCAGTTGCAGCCCCATCAACACCCCGATCAGGGTGAAGGCACGGTACTGGCTCTCGCCCAGCGCCCCGAGGCGCACCCACATCACGAAGGTATAGGCCCCGATCAGCCCGTAGACGGCCGGAAACCCGCCGATCAGCGGCATCGCATCGTCGAGAAGCAGCCCATAGGCCAGCGCGCCGGCGACGCCCGACGCGAAAAAGAGCAACAGCACCGCCCAGGCACGAAAGATCTCGCCCACCATCTTGCCCAGCGCCAGCAGGAAAACCGTGACGAAGATCGCATGGGTAAAGCTTGCATGGACGAAGAGATAGCTCACGAAGCGCAAGACATGCTCGGGCGGCCACGTACCGCGCGCGATCATCCACTCCAGCACCGGGCCCGAGAAACCGAACCGTTCGATCGCCTCCAGCCGCCAGCCCACCGCCGACGGACCGCCGACAAGGCCAGCCGCGCCCGCGCCCAGGACCACCTCCATCGCAATGATCGGCAGGGCAAGCGCCCAGACCACCGGGGGCAGCGGGTTCAGGGCGGAGGCATTGGGATCGGGCTGCATCGGCGCGGGCCTTTGGTTGACGGGCTTTGCGGCCATGGGTAAGCGAGCGGGGCAACGAATGCCAGTCGGAGACTGCACCATGGCCGAGCCCGCCTTCACCCCGCGCGTCTTTTCCGGCATCCAGCCCTCGGGCGGGCTGACGCTGGGAAATTACCTGGGCGCGCTCAAGCGCTTTGTCGACACCCAGGAAAGCGGCGGGATCGAAACGATCTATTGCCTCGTCGACCTGCACGCGATCACCGTCTGGCAGGATCCCGAAAAGCTGACGCGCGCGACGCGCGAAATGGCCGCAGGCTTTCTCGCCTCCGGCGTCGACCCGGCAAAGTCGATCCTGTTCAACCAGTCCCAGGTGCCCGCCCATGCGCAACTGGCCTGGATCTTCAACTGCGTCGCCCGGCTGGGCTGGATGCAGCGGATGACCCAGTTCAAGGACAAGGCCGGCAAGAATTCCGAGAATGTCTCGCTGGGTCTGTTCGGCTATCCGGCTCTGATGGCCGCCGACATCCTTGTCTACCATGCCACCCACGTGCCCGTAGGCGAGGACCAGAAGCAGCATGTAGAGCTGACCCGCGACATCGCGATCAAGTTCAACAACGATTACGGCGTCGAGTTCTTCCCGGTACCCGAGCCGGTGATCGAGGGCGCCGCCACCCGGGTGATGAGCCTGCGCGACGGCTCCAAGAAGATGTCGAAATCCGACCCTTCGGACATGAGCCGGATCAACCTCACCGACGACCCCGACACCATTTCCAAGAAGATCCGCAAGGCCAAGACCGACCCCGAGCCCCTGCCGGAGACGGTGGAGGGACTCGACGGCAGGCCCGAGGCGCGCAACCTCGTGAATATCTACGCCGCCCTCGCCGAGCTGACGCCGGAGCAGGTGATCGCCGAACATGGCGGCCAGCAATTCGGCACGTTCAAGCCCTCGCTCGCCGATCTGGCGGTGGCCAAGCTCTCGCCTCTGACCGCAGAAATGGGCCGGCTGATGCAGGACCCGGCCGAGATCGACCGCATCCTCGCCGACGGCGCCCGGCGGGCCGACGCGATCGCCGCGCCGATCCTGCAAAAGACCTACGAGATCGTCGGCATGATCGGCGCCCGCAGCTAGGCCAATGGGCGCGGGATGGGCCGCTCCGGGCTGCGCCCATCCTGCCGCTTCGTGCGCCGCTTTCGCCCATCCGTTGCTCGGCGGTTGCCCGGTGCGCGGCGGGCCGGGCTCGGGCCGCGTCGATCCCTGCGGGGCCGTGCCGGCGCCGCTGTGGCGCAGGCCGGCCAGATGCCCCCCACGTTACCCAAACGTCATGAAACGGTCATTGCGGCGACTCCCTGGCCCGGCACCCTGACACCACTGTGCCGAGGGCCGGGCCGCCTCACTCAAGGCAGGACGCGCGCGTCCGTCCCCGCCACCCGAAACCGCGCGCGACCGTCCCCCGCCCTGCCCCGCGGCCCGGCCTCGGCCCGGCGTCCCCAGCCCCGGCTGGGGGCGCACCCATGCCGCGGAGCGCGGGGCTGGACGAGGGTAGGGGGCGGGTCTAGTGTGCGCCCGCACTCGAGGAGAACCCTGATGGCGACCGGCACCAACATCCGCACCTATTTCGAGGGAACATGGCACCGCGGCGATGTGCCGATCATGCGCGCCGCCGACCACGGGTCGTGGCTGGGCACGACGGTGTTCGACGGTGCGCGCTATTTCGAAGGTCTCGCGCCCGACCTGATGGCCCATTGCGAGCGCGTGAACCGCTCGGCCGAGGCGCTGATGATCACGCCGACGATCACTGCCCGGGACATGCACGACATCGTCTGGGAGGGGCTGAAGACCTATCCCGCCGACGCCGCGGTCTATGTCCGGCCGATGTACTGGGCGCTCGAGGGTGACTTCCTCGGCATCGTCCCGAAACCCGACGCCACCGGCTTCGCCATCTGCCTGGAAGAAATCCCGATGGCCCCGGCGGGCAGCTCGACCACGATCACCACCACGCGCTACCACCGGCCCATCCTGGCCGACAACGTGGTCAACGCCAAGGCCGGCTGCCTCTACCCCAACAACGCGCGCATGCTGGCCGAGGCCCGCGCCAAGGGTTTTGGCAACGCGCTGGTGGCCGACGCGATGGGCAACGTCGCCGAAAGTGCCACGGCGAACGTGTTCATGGTGCGCGACGGAGAGGTCTTCACCCCCATCCCCAACGGCACCTTCCTGGCCGGCATCACAAGGGCCCGCCATATCGCCAATCTCAAGGCCGAGGGGGTCACGGTGCACGAAACGGTTCTGGGCTTCGACGATTTTCGCACCGCCGACGAGGTTTTCCTGTCGGGCAACCTGATGAAGGTCACGCCCGTGAAAGCCTTCGACGAGGTGCAGTACCAACCAGGCCCGATGACCCGGCGGGTCCGCGACCTTTACTGGGACTGGGCGCGCTCGGCCAAGTAGCGCCCCCTGCCCGGCCGGCCGCCGCCTGGCCTGCGTTGCGACATGGGTATTTGGACCAAGAAGAAGCGGCTTGCAGTTCTTCTTGGTCCAAATACCCGAAATCCCGAACCGCGGAGCCGCCGCCGGCTGCGGCAAGTGCGCCGACAGCGGGAGTTGCCACGGGACCCCGGCTCGGCCATGCTGTCGACCGGGTTGCGGGAGGATCGGATGCGCAAGTTTCTCGTCGTGCTCGACGACAGCCGCGAATGCCTGAACGCGATGCGTTTCGCCGCGATGCGGGCGGCCAAGACGAAGGGCGGAGTGCAGATCCTGTCGGTGATCCCGCCCGAAGAGTTCAATCATTGGATCGGCGTGGGCGATCTGATGCGCGAAGAGGCGCGCGAGCGGATCGAGGCGCATTTCGAGGTCTTCGCCAAATGGATGCGCGACAAGCAGGGCATCGACCCCGAGCTTGTGATCCGCGAGGGCGAGGCGGTGCCCGAGATCCTGGCGCAGATCCGCGAGGATGGCGATGTCGGCGTCCTGGTGCTGGGGGCGGGCACCGGCAAGGCCGGGCCGGGCCCGCTGGTCATGCAACTGACCAAGAGCGCCGGCAGCCTGCCCGTGCCGATTACGGTTGTGCCGGGCGAGCTGTCGAAAGAGGGGCTGGAGGCGGTCTGCTGATCGTTTTAGAATGGCTCTAAACTTGACATCCGCCGGGTGCGAGCGCATATCCGAGTGGAAAGCTAAGGAATAGGCGCATGTTTATCCAGACCGAGTCCACCCCCAACCCCGCAACGCTGAAATTCCTGCCGGGCCAGGCCGTGCTTGAGGCGGGCACCGCCGATTTCCCGGGCCCCGAGGGGGCCGCGGGTTCGCCGCTGGCGCAGCGTATCTTTGCCGTCGAGGGTGTACGCGGGGTCTTTCTGGGCACCGATTTCGTGACGGTGACCAAGGACGAGGCGACCGCGTGGGAACATATCAAGCCCGCACTTTTGGGCGCGATCATGGAGCATTACCAGTCGGGCCAGCCCGCGATCATCGGCGAGGCCGAGGCGGCCCATGCCGCGCATGACGGTCCCGATTCCGAGATCGTGAACCAGATCAAGCAATTGCTCGACACCCGCGTCCGGCCCGCCGTGGCGCAGGATGGCGGCGACATCACCTTCCACGGCTTCGACCGGGGCGTGGTCTACCTGCATATGCAGGGCGCCTGCGCGGGCTGCCCGTCCTCGACGCTGACGCTCAAGATGGGCATCGAGAACCTGCTGCGCCATTACATCCCCGAGGTGACCGAGGTGCGGCCCGTCGCCGAGTGATGCAAGGGAAGGGCGGGCTCGCCCCGAACGTTCTGGCCTTCGACACCAGCCTGCCGCAGATTTCCGCGGCGGTGATGTGGCGCGATGTGCTGGCCGAGCGCGAGGAGGCGATGCAGCGCGGCCAGGCCGAGCGGCTGATGCCGCTTCTGGAAGAGTTGCTGGCCGAGGCCGGGGGAAGCTGGCGCGATCTTGATCTTATCGCCGTAGGCATCGGCCCGGGCAATTTCACCGGCACACGCATTTCCGTGGCCGCCGCGCGGGGGCTGGCGCTGGGCCTTGGCATCCCGGCCATCGGTGTGTCGATGTTCGAGGCGCTGCTGGACTGGGACGGGCCGCTGTACCAACCCGCCGAAATCCTCAGCCTGGAGGCGCCGCGCGGCCGGGCCTTCATCCAGCATTTCCGCTATGGCAACCCCCAGTCCCCACCGCGCCTGGTCGATCCCGCCCATCCGCCGGCCGATATCGAGCTGCCCGTGAACATGGTCGTGCGCGGCTTTCGCGCCGACGAGATCGCGCGCCCGTTCCACGCGGCGTTCGAAGTTCTCGGCCCGTCGCGGGTGGCCGCCCACATGGCGCGCATCGCCGAGGCTCGCTGGCGCGAAAAGGGCTTCGACCGAAGCGCGCGGCCCGCGCCGCTCTACGTGCGGCCCGCCGACGCCGCGCCGCCCTCCGACCCGCCGCCCATGATCCTCGATGACGCCTGAGGCGCTGGCCGCGTTGCATGCGCTGTGCTTCAGCCACCCGCGGCCGTGGTCGGCCGGCGAATTCTCTGCGCTGCTGGCATCGCCGGGCGTCTTTCTTTGTGACGGAGAACACAGCTTTGCCCTGGGCCGGGCGCTGGCCGGCGAGGCAGAGCTGTTGACGCTGGCCGTGCACCCGGGCGCCCGGCGCGCGGGGCTGGGCCGGGCGCGGCTGGCGGCGTTCGAGGCCGGGGCGCGGGCGCGCGGCGCCGAGGACGCGTTTCTGGAAGTTGCTGCGGACAACGGCCCGGCCCTGGCGCTTTACCGCGATGCGGGCTATCGGCAGGTCGGGGCGCGCCCCGGCTATTACGTCAGGCCGGACGGCGCGCGCATCGACGCGCTGACCCTGCGCAAGGCTCTGCCGCCCGAGGATCGAGGAATCGGTTGACGGTCTCGGGGCGCTGCGGCCTTAATTGGTTCAGCTTACGAGGCTTTGGCCCGCCCTGCGCGAGGTCGCCATCGAAATACCAACCGGGAGTAATCTCATGAGCCTGATCACCAAAATTCTGGGCACGGCCGCAGCAGTCGCCATCGGGGCGGGGGCCGCGTTGGCCGAGCCGGCCATGATCTACGACCTCGGCGGCAAGTTCGACAAATCCTTCAACGAGGCCGCCTTTGGCGGCGCCGAGCGGTGGAGCGAGGAAACCGGCGGCAGCTACCGCGAGATCGAGCTGCAATCCGAGGCCCAGCGCGAACAGGCGCTGCGCCGCTTTGCCGAGGCTGGGCTGAACCCCATCGTGATGGCGGGCTTTGCCTTCGGGTCGGTGCTGGAAGAGGTGGCGCCCGATTATCCGGATACCAAGTTCCAGATCATCGACATGGTGGTTGAAGCCGACAACGTGCGGTCGCTGGTGTTTTCCGAACACGAGGGCAGCTATCTGGTGGGCATGATGGCCGCCATGGCGTCCGAGACCGGCACCGTGGGCTTCGTCGGCGGCATGGACATTCCGCTGATCCGCAAATTCGCCTGCGGCTACGTGCAGGGCGTCATGGCCGCCAACCCCGACGCGACGGTGATCCAGAACATGACGGGCACCACGCCCGCGGCTTGGAACGACCCGGTGAAGGGCGGCGAGCTGACCCGCGCGCAGATCAGCCAGGGCGCGGACGTGATCTATGCCGCGGCGGGCGGTACCGGCGTGGGCGTGCTGCAGACCGCCGCCGACGAGGACATCCTCTCGATCGGGGTGGACAGCAACCAGAACTACCTGCACCCCGGCCAGGTTCTTACCTCGATGGTCAAGCGCGTCGACGTGGCCGTCTACGACGCGTTCAAGGCAGGCCCCGATCTGGAAACCGGCGTTTTCGTTCTGGGCCTCGCCGAAGGCGGCGTGGACTACGCGGTGGACGAACATAACGAGGACCTGCTCACCGAAGAGATGATCGCCGCGGTGGAGGACGCCAAGGCCAAGATCATCGCGGGCGAGCTGGTCGTGCACGACTACATGTCCGACAACACCTGCCCGGTGAAATAAGCCCCGATGCCGGGGGCGGACACGGCCGAGGGGCGGCAGACCGCCGCCCCGGCGATCGAGCTACGCGGGATTTCCAAGGCCTTCGGGCCGGTTCAGGCGAACCGGGATATCTCGCTCAAGGTGATGCCCGGCACCATCCACGGGATCGTCGGCGAAAACGGCGCGGGCAAATCCACGCTGATGTCGATCCTCTACGGTTTTTACAAGGCGGATGCGGGCGAGATTTTCGTGGGCGGGCAAAAGACCCTGATCCCCGACAGCCAGGCGGCGATCAAGGCCGGCATCGGCATGGTGTTTCAGCATTTCAAGCTGGTGCAGAATTTCACCGTTCTGGAAAACGTGATCCTGGGGGTGGAAGAGGGCGCACGGCTGAAGGCGTCTCTGGCCAAGGCGCGGGGCAGCCTGAAACGGCTGGCCGAGGAATACGAACTGAACGTCGACCCCGATGCCAAGATCGAGGACCTATCGGTCGGCCACCAGCAGCGGGTCGAAATCCTCAAGGCGCTTTACCGGCAGGCCGATATCCTGATCCTGGACGAGCCGACGGGCGTGCTGACCCCGGCCGAGGCGGACCATTTGTTCCGCATCCTCGACAACCTCAAGGCCGAGGGAAAGACCATCGTTCTGATCACCCACAAGCTGCGCGAGATCATGGCGGTGACCGACACGGTCAGCGTGATGCGCCGGGGCGAGATGACGGCAACGCTGGAAACCGCCACCACCAGCCCCGAAGAACTGGCCGAGCTGATGGTGGGCCGCAAGGTGCTGCTGCGCGTCGACAAGAAACCGGCGCAGCCCGGGCAGACCGTGCTGGAGGTCGAGGATCTGCACGTCACCGACGAGGACGGGGTGGCCCGGCTGAAGGGTGTGTCGTTCCATGTGCGGGCGGGTGAGATCCTAGGCATCGCGGGGGTCGCGGGCAACGGACAGTCGCACCTGCTGGAGGTGCTGGGCGGAGTGCGCGAGGCCACCGGCCGAATCCGCGTGAACGGGCAGGACATCGACCTGACCGGCAAGCATTCAGACGGCCGCTCGCGCCGGGCGCGCGGCATCGCCCATGTGCCCGAGGACCGCCAGCGCCAGGGTCTGGTGATGGCGTTCAAGGCCTGGGAAAACATGATCCTGGGCTATCACCACGACCCGGCCTACCAGAAGAACCGGTTCCTGATGGACAACGCGGCGATCCGCACCGAAAGCGCCGCCAGTATGCAACGTTTCGACGTGCGCCCACCGAACCCGAACCTTGCGGCGCGCAACTTTTCCGGCGGCAACCAGCAAAAGATCGTGCTGGCCCGCGAGATCGAGCGCAGCCCCGACCTGCTGCTCGTCGGCCAACCCACCCGCGGCGTCGATATCGGCGCGATCGAGTTCATCCACCAGAGCATTCTCGACCTGCGCGATGCCGGCAAGGCGATCCTGCTGGTCAGCGTCGAGCTGGAGGAAATCCTGTCGATGTCCGACCGCATCGCGGTGATCTTCGATGGTCTGATCATGGGCGAACGCCTGCCGGACGAGACCGACGAGAAAGAGCTGGGCCTCTTGATGGCGGGCATCACCGATACCGAGGCCCCGCCCGATTTCGAGACCATCGAGGCCGCGCTGGACGCCGCCGCCGGGCCGGGGGACGCGCCCCATGGATAAGATGCCGCGCTGGGCCGATATCGTGCTGATCCCGGTGTTCAGCCTGGTACTGGCGTTCCTGCTGTCGGGCCTGGTGATCGTGGCCATCGGCGAAGACCCGGTGGCCGCCGTCAAATTGATGGTGACCGGCGCGCTGGGCTCGACCTATGGCTGGGGTTACACGCTCTACTACGCCACCAATTTCCTGTTCACCGGGCTGGCCTTCGCGGTGGCCAATCACGCGCGGCTTTTCAATATCGGGGCCGAGGGGCAGGCGACGCTGGGGGGGCTTGGCGTCGCGTTTGTCTGCCTTGCCATCCCCTGGCCGCACTGGGCGCTGGCTCTGCCCGCAGCGATCATCGGCGGGGCGCTGTTCGGGGCCGCATGGGCGTTCCTGCCCGCGTGGCTGCAGGCCAAACGCGGCAGTCACATCGTGATCACCACGATCATGTTCAACTTCATCGGCGCGTCGCTATTGAATTACATGCTGGTCAACGTGATGCGGCCCACCGGGTCGATGGACCCGGCGACGGCCAGGTTTCCCCCCGGCGCGCATCTGCCCACCCTGCACGACCTTCTGGCCGTCTTCGGCATCCCGTTTTCCAAGGCCGCGCCCGCCAATATCAGCTTTCTCGTCGCCATCGCCGCCTGCGTGCTGGTCTGGCTGCTGATCTGGCGCACGCGGCTGGGCTATGAAATCCGCGCCCAGGGCCATTCGGAACCGGCGGCCGTCTATGCCGGCATCCGGCCGGTGCGCATCGTCGTGCTGGCGATGCTGATCTCGGGCGCGCTGGCGGGCTGCATGGCGGTCAACAACGTGATGGGCGAGGCCGAGCGGCTGGTGCTGAACGCGGTCGAGGGCGCGGGCTTCATCGGCATCGCGGTGGCGCTGATGGGGCGCAGCCACCCGTTCGGCGTGTTCCTCGCGGCGATCCTCTTCGGCTTTCTCTACCAGGGCGGGGCCGAGTTGGCACTCTGGACGACTATCCCGCGCGAATTGATCGTTGTGATCCAGGCGCTGGTGATCCTGTTCACCGGGGCGCTGGACAACATGGTGCGGATGCCGCTGGAAAAACTGTTCCTGTCGATGCGAAAGGGGCGCGGGTGATGGATTTCGCAACCGTTCTTCAGGTACTCGACTCCACCGTCCGGCTGGCCACGCCGCTGCTGCTGGCCTGTCTCGCCGGTCTCTTTTCCGAACGCTCGGGCATTTTCGATATCGGGCTCGAGGGCAAGATGCTGTTCGCCGCCTTCTTCTCGGCGGCCATCGCGGCGGTCACGGGCTCTGTCTGGCTGGGGCTCTTGGCCGGGATCGCCTCGTCCATGGCACTCGCAGGTATTCACGGGCTGGCCTCGATCACCTTCCGGGGCAACCAGCTGATTTCCGGCGTGGCGATCAACTTTCTCGCCGCGGGTCTGACCGTGGTGATCGCGCAGGACTGGTTTCAGCAGGGCGGGCGCACGCCCTCGCTGCTTGGCGGCGCGCGGTTCGGCCCGCTTACCCTGCCCTTCGCCGAAACCCTGCGCGACGTGCCCGTCTTCGGCCCGATCTATCACGACCTTATCTCGGGCCACACGATCCTCGTCTACGTGGCCTTCGCCATGGTGCCGCTGACCTGGTGGGTCCTATACCGCAGCCGTTTCGGCCTGCGGCTGCGCGCGGTCGGCGATGCGCCCGAGGCGGTGGATACCGCCGGCGTTTCGGTCATCCGCATGCGATTTACGGCGGTCGCGATCTGCGGCGTGCTCTGCGGCGTCGCCGGGGCCTACCTGGCCACCGCGCTGCAAGCGGGTTTCGTCAAGGACATGACCGCCGGGCGGGGCTATATCGCGCTGGCCGCGCTGATCTTTTCGAAATGGCGGCCATGGTACGCGCTGTCGGCCACGCTTCTGTTCGGGCTCTTGCAGGCGGTGGCGCTGCGCTATCAGAATATCGAAATGGGCGGTTTCGTCCTTCCGGTGCAGGTGATGGACGCGCTGCCGTATATCCTGACGGTGGTGATCCTGGCCGGCTTCGTGGGCCGGGCGATCCCGCCCCGCGCCGGCGGGTCGCCTTATGTGAAAGAGCAGTGAAACCGGCCCCGGCGCCCCGCCCCAAGCTTGCCACGGCAAGGCGCCGCGGCGTAAGGGATGAGCTATGCAGATCTACCTGCCCATCGCCGAGGTCTCGGTCAACGCATTCCTGCTTTTGGGGATCGGCGGGCTGGTGGGTGTGCTCTCGGGGATGTTCGGCGTCGGCGGCGGGTTTCTGATCACGCCGCTTTTGTTTTTCGTGGGCATCCCGCCGGCCGTGGCCGTGGCCACCTCGGCCAACCAGATCGTCGCGTCGTCCTTTTCCGGCGTGCTGGCGCATCTCAAACGCAAGACCGTCGATCTGAAGATGGGCACCGTGCTGCTGGCCGGGGGCCTGGCCGGCGCCTGGGCCGGCGTGGCCGTGTTCAACCTGCTCAGGGAGATGGGCCAGGTCGATCTGCTGGTGCGGCTGTGCTATGTGCTGTTTCTCGGCGTGATCGGCACGCTGATGTTCGTCGAAAGCCTGCGCGCGATCCGGCGCAGCCGCGGTGGCGCGCCGCCCAAGCGCAAGCAACGCACCTGGGTGCACGCCCTGCCCTTCAAGATGAAGTTCCGCACCTCGGGACTTTATATCTCGGTTCTGCCGCCCTTGGCGGTCGGCGCCGCGGCGGGCGTGCTGGCGGCCATCATGGGGGTGGGCGGCGGCTTTATCATGGTGCCGGCGATGATCTACATCCTTGGCATGCCGACCAAGGTGGTGGTGGGCACGTCGCTGTTCCAGATCATCTTCGTCACCGCCTTCACCACGATTCTTCACGCCACCACCAACTACACGGTGGACATGGGGCTGGCCGTGCTGCTGATCGTGGGCGGCGTGATCGGGGCGCAGGTCGGCACCCAGATCGGGCTGAAGATGAAGGCCGAGCAGTTGCGCATCCTGCTGGCGCTCTTGGTCATGGCGGTCTGTGCCAAGCTGGCGCTCGACCTGCTGTTGCGCCCGGACGAGCTTTATACGCTGGCGGGGGGAAGGTGATGGGCTGGCGCGCGCTCCTTCTGCTGATCCTGCTCGCCCTGCCCGCGCGGGGCGAAGAGGTCGTCGCCGGGCTCAGCCAGACGCGCGTGGCGATCACCACCAATTTCTCGGGCTCCGAGATCCTGATCTTCGGCGCGGTCAAGCGCGGCGCGCCGATCCCGCAGGGCCAGCCGCTGCACGTGGTGGTGACGGTGGCCGGTCCCCACACCCCCGTCCTCGTGCGGCGCAAGGCGCGGCGCTTCGGGATCTGGGTCAACACCGACGCGGTCGAAGTGGACGCGGCCCCCAGTTTCTACGCGGTGGCCACGACCGGAACCCTGACAGAGGTGCTGAACGATACCGAGGATCTGCGCCACAAGGTCTCGATCCCCCGCGCGATCCGCTCGGTCGGCGCGCCCGAGGGCGTGGGCGCCTCTGCCGATTTCACCGAGGCGCTGATCCGCATCCGCAGCCGCGACGGGCTTTACCAGATGCATCCCGGCGCCGTGGACCTGCGCGAGCAGACGCTGTTTCGCACCTCGATCGCGCTGCCGGCCAACGTGACCGAGGGCGACTACACCACGCGCATCTTCCTGACACGCGACGGGGCGGTGGTCGACGCCTATCAGACGGAAATCGGCGTGCGAAAGGTGGGCCTGGAACGCTGGGTGTTCACGCTGGCCCATAACCAGCCGCTGATCTACGGCATCCTGTCGCTGGCCATCGCCATCGCCGCGGGCTGGGGCGCCTCGGCGGCGTTCCGCATGTTGCGGAACTGACGGCGGCCGCCCAAGGGTTTTGATCAGAACTCTTGGCATGGACGGTTTTGAAGGTTTTCCGGCATTGGACCGCTGCGGGGATTTCTTGCCGTTCGTCGCATCACTGCTCAGGGGTCGCGGGGGCCTGCCCACGGCACCCTGCTTTGGCGCGACGATCATCCCTGTCACGGAAAAGACGTGGCCGAGATGCCTTCGTCGGGCTAGCCTCTTGGCAGGCTTTCTTTTGGGATATCCCGATGGCGACCGACTTCTGCCGCTTGTTCAGCGTCAAGCACCCAGTCGTATTGGCTCCGATGGGGCGTGTGGGGACACCGGAACTTGTCGCCGCGGTCAGCAATGCCGGTGGGCTCGGGCTCGCGCCGCTTTGGGTCTACGGCCCCGATAAATTGAGATCGGAAGTGCGACGGATCAGGGATCTGACCGACAAGCCCTTCGGGGTGAACCTCAACATGGATTTCCGCAACGACGATCAGCTCGACATCTGCCTTGATGAGGGCGTCGATATCCTCTCGCTTTTCTGGGGCGACACAGGCGATTTCGTCGGCCGGGCCAAGGCCGCTGGCGCGAAGGTCATCATCACGGCCAGCACCGCCGCAGACGCCACAGAGGCGGTGGCCCTCGGCGCCGACGCGATCTGCGCGCAGGGGTGGGAGGCCGGCGGACATGTCGAGGGCACGGTCTCGACGATGGCGCTCGTGCCCGCGGTGGTCGATGCGGTGGGCGACGTCCCGGTCATCGCCGCGGGCGGCATCGCCGACGGGCGCGGGCTGGCGGCGGTGCTGGCGCTTGGCGCGTCGGCGGCATGGATCGGCACGCGCTTCCTTTCGGCAAAGGAGGCCTCCGTTCACCCGGAATACCTGGCGCGTCTATTGGCGGCGACAGAGAACGACACAGGCCACTACGACAATCTCTACGATATCGACTGGCCGAACGCGCCGCACAGGACCCTGAAGAACAGCACGTCGGCCATGTGGGAGGCCGCCGGGAAACCTCCGCTCGGGCAACGCCCCGGAGAAGGCGACATGCTTGCCCGACGCCCGGACGGAGGCGAGGTCTTCCGCTACGAAAGCGCGTCGCCCTATGCAGAGTTGAAGGGCGAGATCGAGGCGGTCTCCATGTGGTCGGGGCAGGGCGTGGGTCTTGTCAGAGAGGTCCAGCCGGCGGCCGAGATCGTCCGGGAAATCGTCGAGGAGGCCGGCGCGGTCATTCGGTCGTTGCGGTAGCGTGGCGCGTCACCCTTTGCAGGTGATGGTGTCGGCAAGGTCGTTTTCCCACAGCTCGACGCGCGACTTGTTTTCCAGCGCTTTGTTCGGGCCCGGCGCGCCCGCCCAGCGCCACCGACCGGCGATAGGTTGATGGCCGGGCCGAGTGGCCCGGTTCAGGGCGCGGGCTCTTCGGCGGTCAGCGTCAGTGGCGCGGCGGGCGCGGCCAGGTCGCCGGTGCCAAGCGCCTGCCGGGGCCGGCCCAGGCGGTAGCGCGTGATCCAGATCAGCCGCGATTCCGCGCGCGTGATCGCCACATAGGCCAGCCGCTTCCACAGGGGCTGCCCCGCCTCGACCCGGCCCGCCCGCGCCGCGGCGTAGAGGTCGGGCGCAAAGACCTGCACCGTGTCCCATTGCGACCCCTGCGCCTTATGGATGGTCACCGCCGCCCCGTGCAGGAAGGCCGCCCCCATGTTTGCGGCCTGGGGGATAAAGGGCTCGTCCTCGCCGGGCATCTCGATCTTGATGATCGAGGCGGCCGAGACCTGCGGCTCTTCCGCACCGATCACGTGCAACCGGGTAAACCCCGGGCGCCGGCCGGGGCCCAGATAGATCACCTGCGCCCCCTTGATCAGCCCCCGCGCCTCCAGGTCGAGCCGTTTCTTGCGGTACTTGAGCGGCAGTTCGATGCCGTCGCAGATCAGCGGCTCACCCGGCAGCAGCTCGGTTGCGGGCGCGCCATGGGCGGCGCGGAAGGCGTGGATCAGCCGGATGCGCGTCGCATTGCGCCAGACCAGCACCGGCGAGCGCGCCATCAGGTCGGAATCGACCCGCCCCGCGACCACGATACGATCGTCGCGCGCCGCGGCCGCCTCGATCTGCCTTTCGAAATCCTCGAAGCCAAGCTCGGGGTCGGCCAGCGCGTGGGCGAGATCGAGGATCGGGTTGTCGGCGGCCTGCCGGTGGATCCGGTGCAGCGTCAGCTTTTGCGCCTCGGGCAGACCGTCAAAGACCATCTCGCCCGACTGGTTCACCGGCGCCAGTTGCGCCGGGTCGCCGAACATCACCAGCGTCGGAAAGATCTCTTGCAGATCCTCGTACTGGCGCGCGTCCAGCATCGAGGCCTCGTCGACGAAGCCGATATCCAGCGGTTCCTCGCGCCGCTTCCAGCCGAGGATGAAATCGCTGCCCTTCAGCCCAGCCGCGGCCAGCGCGCCGGGAATCGACTTGTTGCCCTGGTAATAGGCGAAGGCCCGGTCGAGCGCGGCCTCGGTCAGCCCCTCGACCTCGGGCCGCTCGCCCTCGCCGGCCAGCCATTCGGCGATCTTTTCGTATTCGGGGTCGTAGACGGGCGTGTAGATGATCCGGTGGATCGTGGTCGCCGGCACGCCGCGCTGACGCAGGACGCTGGCCGCCTTGTTGGTGGGGGCCAGCACCGCCAGCGTGCGCCGATCCTTGCGCCGGCGCCCCTCGTAGTCGCCCGAAACGGTTGCGACGCCGGCCTCGCCCAGCGCCTTGACCAGCTCCGCCAGGAGCAGCGTCTTGCCCGAGCCCGCCTTGCCGGTAATCGCCAGCACCCCGGCCTTGCCCTCGGTGCGCGGGGTCAGCCTTGCGTTGTCGAGATCGACGCCCTGGCCGCGCAGCAGCTCTGCCACGCGGTCATGGGCCTCGGCCTGATCGTCGGAAAATGTCAGCGCGGTCAGGGTCATGGGGCGGAGCCTATCGCCCCGCCCTGCCCGGCGCCAGCACTCAGGCCGCGGACCCGGCCTCGAGCACGTCCTCGAAGGTGCGCAGCCCGGTGAGCGGCGCCTGCACCAGCACCGCCATATTACCCGGCTTGTGTTCGTTGCGCAGCATCTTCAGATGCGCGGCCGGTATTTCGGCCCAGGGGAACACCTCGGACATGCAGGGGTCGAGCCGGCGCTGCACCATCAGCCGGTTGGCCGCGGCCGCCTGCTTGAGATGCGCGAAGTGGCTACCCTGGATGCGCTTCTGGTGCATCCAGACATAGCGCGCATCCATCGTCAGGTTGAACCCGGTGGTGCCGGCGCAGATCACCACCATGCCGCCGCGCTTGACCACGAAGGTCGAGATCGGGAAGGTCGACTCGCCGGGATGCTCGAACACCATGTCGACATTCACGCCCTTGCCGGTGACCTCCCAGATCGCCTTGCCGAACTTGCGCGCCTCGGTGAACCACTCCTTGTATTCGGGCGTGTTCACCTTGGGCAGCTGGCCCCAGCATTTGAAGTCTTTGCGGTTGATCACGCCCTTGGCGCCGAGATTCATAACGAACTCGCGCTTGTCCTCGTCGGAAATCACGCCGATGGCGTTGGCCCCGGCGGTGTTGATCAGCTGGATCGCGTAGGAGCCCAGCCCCCCCGAGGCCCCCCAGACCAGCACGTTCTGCCCCGGCTTCAGCTCATGCGGATGGTGGCCGAAGAGCATCCGGTAGGCGGTGGCCAGCGTCAGCGTGTAACAGGCCGATTCCTCCCAGGTCAGGTGCTTGGGCCGCGGCAAGAGCTGCTGCGCCTGGACGCGGGTGAACTGGGCAAAGCTGCCATCGGGCGTCTCGTATCCCCAGATCCGCTGCGAGGGCGAGAACATCGGATCGCCGCCGTTGCATTCCTCGTCGTCGCCGTCATCCTGGTTGCAGTGGATCACGACCTCGTCGCCCACCTTCCAGGTTTTCACCTTGTCACCGACAGCCCAGACGATGCCCGAGGCATCCGAGCCGGCGATATGATAGGGCGCGCCATGGCCGTCGAAGGGCGAGATCGGCACGCCGAGCCCGGCCCAGACGCCGTTATAGTTGACGCCGGCGGCCATAACCAGCACCAGCACCTCGTGGCTGTCGATCACGGGGGTTTCCACCACCTCGACCTGAAAGCTCTTGTCAGGCTCGCCATGCCGCTCGCGCCGGATCGCCCAGGCGTACATCTTGGGCGGCACGAACCCGAGCGGCGGCATCTCGCCCACTTCGTATAGCTCTTTCTCGGGCGCCTCGTAGGGGACGACGGACGGGTTGGTGTCGAGTGCCATCGGGGCCTCCATGGTCGGTCAGAATGGTTTGCCGCAGCGCAGAATCGCCCGGCGCTTCCCGGTGAGATAGAAGTCTGCGCGCAACTTTGCAATGATAAACAGGGCCGAATGGGTAATTTTATGACCCTAAAAAGACGGGCGCGCGCTGCGTCGCGGCGTGATCGCGCTTGTCTGCTGTCCGTTCGCTTTGCGGGACCCTCAGGTCCCCGCAAAGCCCGCGCTTCCGAGTTTCCGTAGCGTCAGGGCGGGGTTTATGCTAACTTTTTAGAACGTGTGTAGGCTGGGGGGGATTCTGCAACGACCTGCGGCATGCGTAACCAGTCGGATCGACGGTTTTTTTGTCCGGCCCTGGTCATCATAGGAAGGAAATGAAAATGAAGAAGTTTGCACTTGCGCTTGGCGTCGCCGTGGCGTCGATCGCTGCGGTTCCGGCCTCGGCCCTGGGGGTTGACCCGAACACCGGACTTACCGATTTCGTGTTCAATTTTGGCGGTGTCGGCTCCAGCGCGACGTTCAGCGGCGACGACACCCTGGAAATAACGCTGGGCACCCGATCGACCCTCGATTTCCATGTCGAGGATTGCTGCAGCGACTTCGACGAGTGGGATCTGGTGGTGAACGGCGGCGTGGTTGCCTGGGATGCGATCCAGGGCGGCGACGGCAATGCCAACGGCGCCGCCGCGTTTGGCGCGCCGGGCGATTACTTCGAAGCCATCGCCGCCATCACGCTGGACGCAGGATCGCATACGTTCGACCTGACCCAGACCGTGGGGGTCTCCGGCGGATCGTGGCTGAATATCTCGCCGGCGCGTCCGTCCGAAGTGCCGCTGCCGGCCGGTGGCGTCCTGCTGATTGGTGCCATGGCCGCCCTTGGGCTGGCTCGCCGCAAGCGTTCCGCCTGACGCCATCGCCCGAGAGACAATGCGAAGCGGCCGCCCCGGGCGGCCGCTTACGTTTTCGCCGCGCCGCGGCACATTGGTAGGATACCCTGAGACCCGTCGCTTCCCGATAAGGTGGACGTTTTCGCGCGCCCAAGCGATCGCGTTTGCCCACTTGATGAGCTTTCGTCGGACCGGATCCCGGTATCGCCGTCTCGACCTCACGATAACCTTGACACGTGATCTCGCTAACTTAAGGTTTCAACGTGTGTTCGCGTGATTTCCAGTTAGTATTGAAACGAAAGGAAACTATGATGAAAATGCGTTATATTGCTTCCGGCATCGCAGGTATCATGATGGCGGCCGCCGCAGGTGCTTCGTCTGCCGCGGTGCTCGACTTCGACACGGTCGGCGACTGCAGTGGCGGTGACATCGTCACCATCTCCACGCTCGGCAGCGCGACATGTTCCGTGTCAGCATCTCCTGAAGGCAGTGACAGCTTGCTTCTGCAGACGCCCGGCACCTTCTCGCAGGCGCGCGCCGACTTCTCGTCGCTCGTGTCGTCCGTCTCGGTCGATCTCGGCGATTTCGCTCCGTCCGACTCCGACAACGTCTTTCTCGAGATCTTCGACTCTGGCGATAGCTCGCTGGGCTACGTCGATTTCCTCCGCCCCGGCAGTTCTGACGAGATGAACACGCTGTCGCTCTCGGCGGCCGGGATCGCCTACGCGGTGTTCGGAACGAACGGAGACGACATCGGCGCGATCTTCGCCGATAACCTGTCCTATGAAACGTCGGCCATTCCGCTTCCCGCAGGCGGCGTTTTGCTGATTGGCGCCCTGGGCGCCCTTGGGCTGGCCCGCCGCAAGCGTTCGGCCTGACGCCATCGCCCGAAAGACAATGCGAAGCGGCCGCCCCTGGCGGCCGCTTTCGTTTTCGCCGCGCCGCAGCACATTGACAGGGACCGATGATTCCCGATACTGCCCGGGGCACGCAATTATATTGCGGCGAAATCGAGAGGTCTGCCATGTCAAACGCCCCCAAAGACCGCCCCTGGCTGTTTCGCACCTATGCCGGCCATTCCACGGCCACGGCATCGAACGCGCTTTACCGGTCCAACCTCGCCCGGGGGCAGACGGGTCTTTCGGTGGCCTTCGACCTGCCCACCCAGACCGGGTATGACAGCGACCACGAACTGGCGCGCGGCGAGGTCGGCAAGGTGGGCGTCCCGGTGGCGCATCTGGGCGACATGCGGCTTTTGTTCGACCAGATCCCGCTGGAGCAGATGAACACCTCGATGACGATCAATGCACCGGCACCCTGGCTGCTGGCGCTTTACATCGCCGTCGCCGAGGAACAGGGCGCCGATGTGTCGAAACTGCAGGGCACCGTGCAGAACGACATCATCAAGGAATACCTCAGCCGCGGCACCTATATCTGCCCGCCCAAGCCATCGCTCAGGATGATAACCGACGTCGCGGCCTATACCCGCGAGCACCTGCCGAAATGGAACCCGATGAACGTGTGTTCCTACCACCTGCAAGAGGCCGGCGCGACGCCCGAGCAAGAGTTGGCCTATGCGCTGGCCACCGCCACCGCCGTGCTGGACGACCTCAAGGGCAAGGTGGCCGAAGAGGATTTCCCGGCGATGGTGGGGCGGATTTCCTTTTTCGTGAACGCGGGCATCCGCTTTGTGACCGAACTTTGCAAGATGCGCGCCTTCGTCGAGCTGTGGGATGAGATCTGCCGCGAGCGCTATGGTGTCGAAGACGCGAAATTCCGCCGCTTCCGCTACGGCGTGCAGGTCAACTCTCTCGGCCTGACCGAGCAGCAGCCGGAAAACAACGTCTACCGCATCCTGATCGAGATGCTGGCGGTGACGCTTTCGAAAAACGCCCGCGCCCGCGCCGTGCAATTGCCCGCCTGGAACGAGGCGCTGGGCCTGCCGCGCCCGTGGGACCAGCAATGGTCGCTCAGGATGCAGCAGATCCTGGCCTACGAGACCGACCTTCTGGAATACGAAGACCTCTTCGACGGCAACCCGGCGGTGACCGCCAGGGTGGAGGCGCTGAAAGAGGGGGCGCGGGCGGAACTGGCGCAGATCGACACGATGGGCGGCGCGGTGGCAGCCATCGAACACATGAAATCGCGGCTGGTGGAAAGCAACGCAGAGCGGATCGCGCGGGTGGAAAACGGCGAGACGGTCGTCGTCGGCGTCAACCGCTGGACCGAGGGCGAGTCCTCGCCGCTGACCGCCGGGGACGAGGCCATCATGATGGCCGACCCCGAGGCCGAGGCCGACCAGATCGCGCGGCTGGAGGCCTGGCGCGCCGGGCGTGACGAGGCCGCCGTCAAGGCCGCACTCGCCGCGCTGCGCGAGGCCGCCACGACGGGCGCCAATATCATGCCGCCCTCCATCGCGGCGGCCAAGGCCGGCGTGACCACCGGCGAATGGGGCGACGTGGTGCGCGGCGTGCACGGGCAATACCGTGCGCCCACCGGTGTGTCCGCCAGCCCCTCGAACCGCACCGAGGGGCTGGACGAGATCCGGACCGCCGTCGACGCGCTGGCCTCGCGCCTCGGGCGCAAGCCGAAATTCCTGGTCGGCAAGCCGGGGCTCGACGGCCATTCCAACGGCGCCGAGCAGATCGCCGCCCGCGCCCGCGACTGCGGCATGGACATCACCTACGAAGGCATCCGCCTGACCCCGGCCGAGATCGTCGCCGCGGCGCAAGAGCAGGGCGCCGACGTGCTGGGCCTGTCGATCCTGTCGGGCAGCCACATGCCGCTGATCGAGGAGCTGATGCAGCGCCTGCAGGCGGCCGGGCTGGCCCATATCCCCGTGGTGGTCGGCGGCATCATCCCCGAGGACGATGCCGAAAGGCTGCGCGCGCTGGGTGTGGCCAAGGTATATACGCCCAAGGATTTCGAACTGAATCGCATCATGTTCGATATCGTGGGCCTGATTGCACCAGCACCGGTCGCGGCGGAATAAGCCGCCAATTCCACCTTTGCGAAAGCAAAAGGAATTTGGTGGTCCTTTTGCGCGAATTTTTACCTCTCATTGTCACTCGATCGAAAAATCGTAACTCCGGTTTCTTGCCAGAGTTACGATTTCAATTGATCTTTTTTATCCCTTGGTAAATGTAGAACCAAAACAAGGAGAGAATTAATGGCTGTAGACCTCGACTCCATGTCGCTCAAGGAACTGGAAAAACTGCGCAAGAACATCGACAAGGCAATTGCCCGGCTCGAAGTTCGGCGCAAAGATGACGCCCGAAAAGCGGCAGAAGAGGCGGCGCGCCAATTCGGCTTTTCCCTCGATGAACTGACCGACGGCAAGAAACCCAAGAAAACCTCGCCGCCGAAATACCGCAACCCCGAAGACCCTAAGCAGACCTGGACCGGCCGCGGGCGTCAGCCCCGCTGGATCAAGGACGCAATCGAGGCCGGGCGCCCGATGAGCGATTTCGAGATCTGACCGGCGCCGATGTCGATACATATTGGCGCCCAACCGGGTGAGATCGCCGAGACGGTTCTTTTGCCCGGCGATCCGATGCGCGCGAAATGGGCCGCCGAAACGTTTCTGGACCGTCCGGCCTGCGTAAACCGCGTGCGGGGTATGCTGGGCTATACCGGCACCTGGCAGGGCCAGCGCATCACCATCCACGGCACCGGCATGGGCATGCCGTCGCTGTCGATATACGTCAACGAACTGATCCGCGATTACGGCGTCAAAACGCTGATCCGCATCGGCTCGACCGGGGCGATGCAGCGCGAGGTGGCGCTGCACGACCTGGTGCTGGCGATGACGGCCTCGACGCTGTCCACCCCCTCGTCCGGCATTTTCCGCGAGCTCAACTTCGCCCCCTGCGCCGATTGGGGGCTGTTGGAGGCGGCCCATCGGGCGGCCGTGTCGCGTGGCCGGCCGGTGCATGTCGGCGGCATCTATTCCTCCGACGCGTTCTACGACGAACGTCCCGACCTGAACGAGGCGATGACCCGCCACGGCATCCTCGCCGTCGAGATGGAAACCGCCGAGCTTTACACCCTCGCCGCGCGGCATGGGGCGCGGGCGCTGTCGGTGCTGACCGTGTCGGACCACCTGCTGACCGGCGCCGCGATGTCCTCTCAAGAGCGGGAAACGGGCTTTGCCGCCATGGTCGAGATCGCGCTCGAGGCCGCTCTGTCCTGACGGTCAGGCGCCGTGATGGCCGGCATAGCCGTTGGGCGCGGGCGGCTGCCACCCGTCCAGCGCCCCCGGTGCCGGCGCGAAGACCTCGACCAGAAGCGGATGACAGGTCGCGCTCTGCGGGCTGTTGGTGCCGCAGTCGCCCCAGGGACAGGCCGACAGCGCGCCCAGCAGGTCGATCTCGGCGAATGCCTCGATGTGGTCGCCGGGGCGCACGGGGCTGGGCTTGGTGAAATAGCGGTGGCTGTCGCGGGTAAACCCCGTGCACATGAAGACGTTCAGCACGTCGTGGACATGAGCCTCGGCCTCGGCGCGCGGCAGCCCGGTCTCGGCCGACAGCGCCCGGGTCAGGTTGGAATGACAGCACCTGTCGTAATCGCTGCCCGCCAGCAGGCGATGGGTATAGGGGTCGCAGCGGGTGCCGATCACGTCATGCACCCCGGCCCCGTCCGCGTCGTAGCCGTACCAGCCCAGCGTATCTTCGGTGATCGTCGCCATCGGGCGCAGATGGGGAAAGCAAGACCACATCCTGTCGCCCAGATCCAGATGCGTGCCATGCAGCGCCCGGGTCTTGCCTGAAAAGAACCGTTCAGACAAATCCTGCGCCGCCCAGAGGTTCAGGTCGCCGACCTGGGGGCCGTCGCTGCAGGTGATGCGAAAAAACTGCCCGGCCGCGACGCGGAAGGTCCGCGCGTCGCGGGGCGGCACGACGGTTTCGGCCACCTTTGCGGCCGCCGCGCGCGCCGCCCGGTAAAGCGCCAGGTCGGGCCCCGGCAGCGTCTCGGGCGGATAGGCGATCACCGGCGGCGCGGCGCGGCGGGCGGCGGCATCCTCGGGTGCAGACATGACGCCCTCCGGGCCTAGACGGCGCGCTCGAGCATCATCTTCTTGATCTGCGCGATCGCCTTGGCCGGGTTGAGGCCCTTGGGGCAGGTCTTGGTGCAGTTCATGATCGTGTGGCAGCGGTAGAGCTTGAAAGGGTCTTCAAGCTGGTCCAGGCGTTCGCCCGTCGCCTCGTCGCGGCTGTCGATGATCCAGCGATAGGCGTGCAGCAGCGCGGCGGGCCCGAGATATTTGTCGCCGTTCCACCAATAGCTGGGGCACGCGGCCGAGCAGGAGGCGCACATCACGCATTCATAGAGCCCGTCCAGCTTTTTGCGGTCTTCGATGGACTGGCGCCATTCCTTGGCGGGTGCGTTCGTCTCGGTCTCCAGCCACGGCATGATCGAGGCGTGCTGGGCGTAAAACATGGTCAGGTCGGGGATCAGGTCCTTGACCACGGGCATGTGCGGCAACGGGTAGATCTTCACCGTGCCCTTGATCTCGTCCATGCCGTAGGTGCAGGCCAGCGTGTTGATCCCGTCGATATTCATCGCGCACGATCCGCAGATGCCTTCGCGGCACGACCGGCGGAAGGTCAGCGTCGGGTCGATCTCGTTCTTGATCTTGATCAGCGCATCCAGAACCATCGGCCCGCAGGTGTCGAGATCGACGAAATAGGTGTCGACCCGGGGGTTTTCGCCGGTGTCGGGGTTCCAGCGGTAGATCTGGAACTTGCGCACATTGGTGGCGCCCTTGGGCTCGGGCCAGGTCTTGCCGGTCTTGACGACCGAGTTCTTGGGGAGCGTCAGTTGAACCATCGTCGCCTCCTCAGTAGACCCGCGCCTTGGGCGCGATCTTTTTCAGGTCGATCCCGCCCTTTTCGGCAGGGGACAGCGGCTCCAGGTGCACCGGCCGGTAGGCGAGCTTTACCTCCGCGCCCTCGATCCAAGAGAGCGTGTGCTTGCGCCAGTTGTCGTCGTCGCGGTCGGGGTAGTCCTCGTGTGCGTGCGCCCCACGGCTTTCCTTGCGCGCCTCGGCGCTGACGACGGTGGCCAGCGCGCTGGGCATCAGGTTGGTCAGCTCCAGCGTTTCCATCAGGTCGGAGTTCCAGATCAGCGAGCGGTCGGTGACCTTGATGTCGCCCATCTTGCCGGCGACCTCGGCCATCTTGGCGCAGCCGTCGGCCAGCGTCTTGTCGGTGCGGAAGACCGCCGCGTCGGCCTGCATGGTCTTTTGCATCTCCAGCCGCAGCTCGGCGGTCGGCACGTGGCCCGCGGCGTGGCGCAGCCCGTCGAACCGGTCCAGCGACTGCTGGATCGAGGCCGCGTTTGGCGTGGGCACGGCCGTTTCGGGGTCGACCACGTCCTTGGCACGGATCGCCGCGGCGCGGCCGAAGACCACCAGGTCGATCAGCGAATTCGACCCCAGCCGGTTGGCCCCATGCACCGAGGCACAGCCCGCCTCGCCCACGGCCATCAGGCCGGGCGCCACCCGGTCGGGGTGGTCTGGCGTGGGGTTCAGCACCTCGCCCCAGTAATTCGTCGGGATGCCGCCCATGTTGTAATGCACCGTCGGCAGCACCGGGATCGGCTCCTTCGTGACGTCGACGCCGGCGAAGATGCGCGCCGATTCCGAGATGCCGGGCAGGCGCTCGGCCAGCGTGTCGGGCGGCAGGTGGCTGAGGTTCAGGTGGATGTGATCCTTGCCCTCACCCACGCCGCGCCCTTCGCGGATCTCCATCGTCATGCAGCGCGAAACCACGTCGCGCGAGGCGAGGTCCTTGTAGGTCGGCGCGTAGCGTTCCATGAACCGCTCGCCCTCGGAATTGGTCAGGTAACCGCCCTCGCCGCGCGCACCCTCGGTGATCAGGCAGCCCGCGCCGTAGATGCCGGTGGGGTGGAACTGCACGAATTCCATGTCCTGCAGCGGCAGGCCCGCGCGCGCCACCATGCCGCCACCGTCGCCGGTGCAGGTATGCGCCGAGGTCGCGCTGAAATAGGCGCGCCCGTAGCCACCGGTGGCCAGCACCACCATCTTGGCGGCGAAGACATGCAGCGTGCCGTCATCCAGCTTCCACGCCAGCACGCCCTGGCACTGCCCGTCCTCGGACATGATCAGGTCGATGGCGAAGTATTCGATGAAGAACTCGGCCTTCTGCTTGAGGCTCTGGCCGTAAAGCGTGTGCAGGATCGCGTGACCGGTGCGGTCGGCGGCGGCGCAGGTGCGCTGCACCGGCGGGCCCTCGCCGAACTCGGTCGTGTGCCCGCCGAAGGGGCGCTGGTAGATGCGCCCTTCTTCGGTGCGTGAAAACGGCACGCCGTAATGTTCCAACTCGTAGACTGCCTTGGGCGCCTCGCGGGCGAGGTATTCCATCGCGTCGGTGTCGCCCAGCCAGTCAGACCCCTTGACGGTGTCGTACATGTGCCATTGCCAGTGGTCGGGCCCCATGTTGCCCAGCGACGCCGCGATGCCGCCCTGGGCGGCCACCGTGTGGCTGCGGGTCGGAAAGACCTTGGTCACGCATGCGGTGCGCAAGCCCTGCTCGGCCATGCCCAGCGTCGCCCGCAGGCCCGAGCCCCCGGCGCCCACCACCACCACGTCGTATTCGTGCGTCTCGTATTCGTAAGCGGCCATCTAGGTGGTCTCTCCAGTAGCTCAGAGGGCGAGGCGGACAACGGCGTAAAGCCCGGCCGCCATGGCGGTGTAGCTGATGCTGATCATCAGGATCAGCAAGGCCTTGCGAGTGACGCCGCTGGCGTAATCCTCGATCATGATCTGCACGCCGCGGCGGAAGTGGCCGAAGCCGACCCAGAATGTCAGGATGACCACCAGCGCCGGGAACGGGCGTGAAAAGGTCGCCACAACGTCTTCGTGGCTGCTGCCCAGCGACGAGCCCACGATCAGCACGAAAACCGGCATCAGCCCGATCAGGGCAACCGAACTGATCGTCGTGGTCCAATGCTCCATGGTCCCTGTCTTGGCCGCGCCCAGCCCCACGGCGCGCTTGCGGTCGGTGATGAAACGCATCGCTTCCCCCCCTCAGACGACGATCACGGTCAGGACCGTGAGAACGGCCGACCCGATGATGACGATCCAGCCCAGCTTTTCGGCGGTCTCCAGTTCCAGCCCGCGGCCCGAATCCCAGATCAGGTGCCGGATGCCCGCCAGCGTGTGGTACCAGAGCGCCCAGAGCGACCCGAACATGATCAGATCGCCGATCCAAGAGGTCAGCACCCAGTCGGCCCGCGCGAATGCCTCCGGCCCCTTGGCGGCCGCGAGGAACCACCAGACGATCAGGATGCTGCCCACAATCAGCGAATTGCCGGTGATGCGCGTCAGGATCGAGGTCACCGAGGTGATCTGGGGACGGTAGATTTGCAGATGGGGGGAAAGCGGCCGGTCTCCCCGGTTCACGTCAGCCATGATGTGCCTCTCGGATGCTACGTCGCGGGCTGGCCGCATGTGATAACGTTTTTTCGCCCGCTGTCACGGCTTGGCGGCGCTAACAGCGCCGTTTTTTCGCAGTCGCAGCGAAAAAACGGTGTTTTGTGATCACCAGATAGCAGCAAGTGATCACAATTCCACCCCCGCGATCAAAGCGGCATCAGCGCCCAATAGTCGAGATCGAGCAGGACCTCGGGCAGGTACTTGCCGTCCTCGCCCTTCAGCGCGCCCGGCTGGCCGCCTGCCTTGACCGCGACCAGCCGCAGCCGGATCGCGCCCACGCCCGGCGCGCCGGTTTCGGCCTTGTCCAGAACCTCGGACCATGCCTTGACGGTATCGCCCGCGAAGCAGGGGTTGGCATGCGCGCCCCCGTTGAGCCCGACAATCATCTGCGCGTTGGCCAGCCCGTTGAACGACAGCGCGCGGGCCAGGCTGATGACATGGCCGCCATAGATCAGCCGCTTGCCGTCGTCGCGGAAGGTGGCGTCGAAATGCACCTTGGCGGTGTTCTGCCACAGCCGCGTGGCCAGCATGTGCTCGGCCTCTTCGACGGTGACGCCGTCGACATGGTCGATCACCTCGCCAAGTTCGTAATCGCCCCAACGGTGCGGCTCGCCCGCCAGCGTGAAATCGTAACCGCTGAAACTCAGCGCCGGCGGCACCACCAGGTCGTCCGCCGCCACGGCCTTGGCCAGGTCCGGTATCGCCGTCACGGGCGCCGGGGCGTCGAGGTCGCGCTTGCGCACCATCACCCAGCGCACGTAGTCGAGCACCGTCTCGCCCGTCTGGTTCAGCCCCCTTGTGCGCACCCAGACCACGCCCGACGTGCCGTTCGAGTTCTGCTTGAGCCCGATCACCTCGGATTCGGAGCGCAGCGTATCGCCGGGCCAGACCGGGCGGTGCCAGCGCCCCTCGGCATAGCCGAGATTGGCCACCGCGTTCAGCGAGATGTCCGGGACCGTCTTGCCGAAGACGGTGTGAAACGCGATCAGGTCATCGAGCGGTGCGGCCGGCAAGCCGCAGCCCTGGGCGAACGCATCGGAGGAAAAAAGCGCGTGCCGCGCCGGGTAGAGCGCGTGGTAGAGCGCCCGCTCGCCGCCCGACACCGTGCGCGGCACCGCGTGCGCAATCACCTGCCCCAGCGCGTAGTCTTCGAAAAACCGGCCCGGATTGGTCTTGGCCATACTCTATAGATCTCCCAGCTTGATATCGGGCGCGTAGGCGCCCTCTACATCCTTGACCACGGCCTGGGCACAGCGCATCCGGCCGCTGCCCGCGTCGTAGGCATAGGCCGGGTCGCCATGCAGGACCCAGCCCCTGGCCAGCGCCTCGGATACCTTGTGGCAAAAGGCGGAATCGTCCTCACCCGTCAGCAAACGGTAAGCGCGCATCGGCTCATCCGAAGGGGTTGTAGCCCAGCAGCGTGTGCAAGAGCGCCACGACGCCGAACACCACGATCCCGCCGGCCACGGCGACCAGTTCCTTCTTCGCCGGCGGGCGCGGCGGCGGCGTCCAGTTGGGCTCGGCGCGGTTGATCAGCGCCATCTCGGCCACGCCCCAGGCCAGAAGCCCGCCAAACAGCACGATCGACGCGACATCGCCGTTGACCAGCAGGTGCGCCACTGCCCACGTCTTGAAGCCGATAAGCTGCGGGTGCCGGATGATGCGCGTGATGCGCGTCTTCGCGCCCGAGGCCGCGTAGAGATAGAAGGCAAAGAGCACGAGAAGGTTGTTGAACCCGGTCATCGCCGCGGTCCGCCCCCAAAGCGTGGGCGTGTCGGCCATGCGGTAGCCGACCACCATCAGTACGATCGAGGCCACGATCGCCACCGCGACCACCCCCTTGGTGCCGCCTTCGCCGATCGTGCCGACCAGGCGACCATGGGCGCCGGGGGCCAGCCGTTTGAACAGATGCGCCGCGCTCCAGAGCAGAACGCCCAGAATCAGCCAGATCATGTCTCCGCCTCCAAATCTGCAATCGCCGCCGCCTTGGCGAGCGTTTCCCTCGCTGTAATGATATGCAGATTTTCCACAATACGACCATCCACCACGGCCACGCCCTGACCGGCGGCCTCGGCCTCTTCAAAGGCGGAAATCTGCCGGCGGGCGAGGTCGATCTCGGCCTCGGCGGGGGCGAAGGCGGCGTTGGCGGCAGCAACCTGGGCGGGGTGGATCAGCGTCTTGCCGTCAAAGCCCATGTCGCGGCCCTGGTCGCATTCGGCCTTCAGGCCGTCCTCGTCCTTGAACGCGTTATAGACGCCGTCGACGGCCACGATCCCCTCCGCGCGGGCGGCCAGCAGGCAATGGCCGAGGCTGGCGAGCAGCGGCATCCGGTCGGCGCGAAAGCGGCAGCCGAGTTCCTTGGCCAGGTCGTTGGTGCCCATCACGAAACCCGCCAGTTGCGGATGCGCGGCAATCGCAGCGGCGTTGAGGATGCCGCGCGGCGTTTCCATCATCGCCCAGAGCGGCACACCGGGGGCGAGGGCGGCAAGCGCGTCCAGTTGTTCGGGGCTTTCCACCTTGGGCAGCAGCAGCGCATCGGGGCCGACCCCGGCCAGCGCCGCCACGTCGTCGCGGCCCCATTCGGTATCCAGCCCGTTGACCCGCACGATCCGCGCCCGCTTGCCATACCCGCCGGCGGTCAGCGTCTCGGCCAGCAACGCACGCGCCGCGGGCTTTTCATCCACCGCCACCGCGTCCTCGAGATCGAAGATGATCGCGTCCACGGCCAGCGTCTTGGCCTTTTCCAGCGCGCGCTGTTTCGAGCCGGGGATGTAGAGAACGGAACGGTACGGGCGGGCGCGCGGATCCATGATTCCTCCTGGGGGTCATTTTGTTGCGCAAACGATCACAGGCCGGACATATTGCGCAACCCCTATTCTGCCGCACCGCAGAAAACGGGCTCAGCTCAGCGAATCCCAGATCAGCTTGGTCCCGGTGACGGTCAACAGAACGTAGGTGATGGCGAAAAACAGCCCCTCGGGCACCAGGCGATGCGCCCGCACCCCCAGCCAGGCCCCCAAGAGCGCGAAGGGCGCCAGCAGCAGGTCCGCGCGCAGCGTTGCCCCGGTGAAGATGCCAAGCAGCGCGTAGGGCACGAACTTGTAGATGTTGACCAGCCAGAAGATCAGCACCGTGCTGGCCTGGTAGGTGGTCTTGCCCATGCCCTGCGCCAGCAGGTAGATCGCCACCGGCGGCCCGCCCGCGTGGCTGATAAAGCTGGTGAACCCCGCCAGAAGCCCGGCAACCAGCCCCGCCTCGCGCGAAAACGGCTCGGCCCGGTACCGCAGCAGGCGCAGCCGCACGGCCATCTGGAACGCGACGAAGCCGACCGCCACGGCGCCGATGAGAAACCGGAACAGATCGGCCGGCGCCACCTCGTAAAGCCCCGCGCCCAGCGCCACGCCGGGCAGCGCGCCCAGCGCGATCAGCCGGACAGAGGGCATGTGCCATTGCCCCCAATAGGGCCTCAGTGTGGCCAGATCGACCAGCATCAACAGCGGCAGCATCACCCCAAGCGCCGTGGCCGGATCGACCACCAGCGCCAGAATCGGTGTCGCGGCAAAGGCGGCGCCCGATCCGAATCCGGCTTTCGAAACCCCGGCGAAAATCACCGCGGGAATTGCAAGGGCCCAGAAGGTCGCGTCGGTCAGCTCCACCGGTCTGCCCCGGAAAATCTTCGATAGCCAAAGCCTTAGTCGATACGCCAGGCAAAGGAAAGCGACAGGGCCGACCCCGCTGCGGCGCGGCGCTCTTGCGCGGACGGCGGGGAAGGACTACGCAACGCCCACCAAAAAACCAGTCAGGGACATACCTCATGGCCAGACCCAAGATCGCCCTCATCGGCGCCGGACAGATCGGCGGCACGCTTGCCCATCTCGTCGCGCTCAAGGAGCTGGGCGACGTCGTTCTGTTCGACATCGCCGACGGCGTGCCGCAGGGCAAGGCACTCGACATCGCGGAATCCGGCCCCTCGGAAGGCTTCGACGCCAGCCTGAAGGGCACCACCGACTATGCCGATATCGCCGGCGCAGATGTCTGCATCGTGACCGCAGGCGTGCCGCGCAAGCCGGGGATGAGCCGCGACGACCTGCTCGGCATCAACCTCAAGGTCATGAAATCCGTGGGCGAGGGCATCCGCGACAACGCGCCGAACGCTTTCGTGATCTGCATCACCAACCCGCTGGACGCGATGGTCTGGGCGCTGCAGCAATATTCCGGCCTGCCGCCCGAAAAGGTGGTCGGCATGGCCGGCGTGCTCGACAGCGCGCGGTTCCGCCATTTCCTGAGCCTGGAATTCGACGTGTCGATGAAGGACGTCACCGCGTTCGTGCTCGGCGGGCACGGCGACACGATGGTGCCGCTGACGCGCTACTCGACCGTGGGCGGCATCCCGCTGCCCGACCTGGTCAAGATGGGCTGGACCAGCCAGGACAAGCTGGACGCGATCGTACAGCGCACCCGCGACGGCGGCGCCGAGATCGTCGGCCTGCTCAAGACCGGCTCTGCCTATTACGCGCCGGCCACCTCGGCCATCGAGATGGCCGAGTCCTACCTCAAGGACCAGCGCCGGGTTCTGCCCTGCGCGGCATGGTGCGACGGCGCGCTCGGGCTCAACGGGCTTTACGTGGGCGTTCCCACGGTGATCGGCGCGAACGGCATCGAAAAAGTGATCGACATCACCCTTGCGAAAGACGAGCAGGCGATGTTCGACAAATCGGTCGACGCCGTGCGGGGCCTCGTCGAGGCCTGCAAGGGCATCGACGACTCGCTTGCCTGAGGGCGCTGAACGCTAGACGACCGGGCCGGCCCTTCGGGACCGGCCTTTTCTTTCGCAGCCCCGCGCCCCGATATGGGCGCTTTGTGATCACACGATTTCCAGCCGTGATCACAAATTGCAGAAATCCCGCCGTTCCAGGCGTCTTGCGGCAGAAAGACGTTTCGCCGCACAGGCCGCTGTGCCAAGCAGGCCGAAACCGGAACCACATGGGACAGCTTGATGAATATCCATGAGTACCAGGCCAAGGCGCTCTTGCGCAGCTACGGCGCCCCGGTGTCCGACGGCCACGTCGTGACCCGCGCCGAAGAGGCCAAGAGCATCGCCGGCGAGCTTGACGGCCCGCTCTGGGTCGTCAAGGCGCAGATCCACGCCGGCGGCCGCGGCAAGGGCCAGTTCAAAGAGGCCGAGGCCGGCGAAAAGGGCGGCGTGCGCCTTGCCAAATCGGTGGGCGAGGCCGCCGAAGAGGCCAGAAAGATGCTCGGCCGCACCCTTGTCACGCACCAGACCGGCCCCGCGGGCAAGCAGGTCGGCCGCGTCTATATCGAGGACGGCTCGGACATCGCGCGCGAGCTTTACCTTGCGCTGCTGGTCGACCGGCAGACCAGCCGCGTCGCGTTCGTCTGCTCGACCGAGGGCGGCATGGATATCGAAGACGTCGCCGCCAAGACGCCCGAGCGGATCCTTTCCTTCTCGGTCGACCCGGTCACCGGCTACCAGGGTTTCCACGGCCGGCGTATCGCCTTTGCGCTGGGCCTCGAAGGCCAGCAGGTCAAGCAATGCGTCAAGCTGATGAGCCAGCTCTACAAGTGCTTCATCGAGAAGGACTGCGAGATGCTGGAGATCAACCCGCTGATCGTCACCGAAGCGGGCAACCTGAAATGCCTCGACGCCAAGATGGGCTTTGACTCGAACGCGCTTTACCGCAACGACGACATCCTCGCCCTGCGCGACGAGACCGAGGAAGACCCCAAGGAGTTGCAGGCCAGCAAGTATGACCTGAACTACATCGCGCTCGATGGCGAGATCGGCTGCATGGTCAACGGCGCCGGGCTGGCGATGGCGACGATGGACATCATCAAGCTTTACGGGTCCGAACCCGCCAACTTCCTCGATGTGGGCGGCGGCGCCACCAAGGAGAAGGTGACCGAGGCGTTCAAGATCATCACGAGCGACGAGAACGTGAAGGGCATCCTCGTGAACATCTTCGGCGGCATCATGCGCTGCGACGTGATCGCCGAGGGCGTGGTGGCGGCCGTGAAAGAGGTCGGCCTGAAGGTGCCGCTGGTGGTGCGGCTGGAAGGCACCAATGTCGAGAAGGGCAAGGAGATCATCAACGGCTCGGGCCTCGACGTGATCGCGGCGGACGACTTGAGCGATGCCGCCGAGAAGATCGTGAAGGCGGTGAAAGGCTAGAGCGAATGCCGTACACTTTTAAGACCAACGAGCTCTCAAAACTTCCGAGAACCGACGAAGAATTGACGCTTACATCCAACCACAATCACGTGGTGGGCGAGTTCGCGCAAAGCGACCCCGTCTTTGTGTTCGTTGAGAACGGCTCTATTCTCGGTGCGGTCGGAGGCATGGTCGCCAGAGGTATGCTGGTTGATGCGACGCCGGTTGAAAAGTCGGTGCGACTCACCATCCGGTTCGATGGCGTAAAGGTGTCCGCACCATTGTCATTGAAGAATCTCGATCGCTTCGCTCACCCAAAAAAATACCACCTGCCGGAACGTGACAATCCGGCATTGAGGGGCGTTTTCTCCATTTTGCAAGATGTTGCCGAAATCAGAAGAAACACGACGGGCCAGCCGGTTCATGCGCTCTCTGAAGATGCCGCAGACTGGCTGAACCTGTACCATTTCGAGAAAGAGAGAAGCTAATGGCTGTCCTCGTAGACGAAAACACCAAGGTCATCTGCCAGGGCTTCACCGGCTCGCAGGGCACCTTCCACTCCGAACAGGCCATCGCCTATGGCACGCAGATGGTCGGCGGCGTGACGCCGGGCAAAGGGGGCCAGACGCACCTGGACCTGCCGGTCTTCAACTCTTGCCACGAGGCGGTGCAAAAGACCGGGGCGAACGCGTCCGTCATCTACGTGCCGCCCCCCTTCGCCGCCGACTCGATCCTCGAAGCGATCGACGCCGAGATCCCGCTGATCGTCTGCATCACCGAGGGCATCCCGGTCATGGACATGATGACCGTCAAGCGCGCGCTGGAAGGGACGAAATCGGTCCTTGTCGGCCCCAACTGCCCCGGCGTCATCACCCCCGAGGCCTGCAAGATCGGCATCATGCCCGGCCACATCCACAAGCGCGGTTCGGTCGGCGTCGTCTCGCGCTCGGGCACCCTGACCTACGAGGCCGTCAAGCAGACCACCGATGTCGGCCTTGGCCAGTCGACCTGCGTGGGCATCGGCGGCGACCCGATCAAGGGGACGGAACATATCGACGTGCTGGAATGGTTCCTCGCCGACGATGAAACCCAGTCGATCATCATGATCGGCGAAATCGGCGGCTCGGCCGAGGAAGAGGCCGCGCAGTTCCTCGCCGACGAGGCCAAGAAGGGCCGCAGGAAACCCACGGCGGGCTTTATCGCCGGCCGCACAGCGCCCCCGGGCCGGCGCATGGGCCACGCCGGCGCCATCGTCGCCGGCGGCAAGGGCGGCGCCGAGGACAAGATCGAGGCAATGAAAGCGGCGGGCATCGTGGTCGCCGACAGCCCGGCCGAACTGGGCCAGGCTGTGTTGAAGGCGATCGGCTAGGGAAACCGGTCGCCAAGGGAGGGAACATGGGCTTCGGCAATGCCGTAAAGACCTGTTTCAGGAAGTATTTCACCTTTTCGGGGCGGGCCAGCCGCCCCGAATACTGGTGGTTCGCGCTGTTCGTGTTTGTCGGCAGCCTCGTCCTGGGCGGCCTCGACGCGTCGCTGTTCGGCACCACCGTGGTCGAAACCGACGGCGCGACCGAGATCCGCTCGAACGGACCGCTGGGGGGGCTGTTTGCGCTGGCCACCTTCATACCCGGCCTCTCCGCCGGCTGGCGGCGGATGCATGACAGCGGACGGTCCGGTTTCTACCTGCTTTACCCGCTGATCGTCATGCTCGGCATCGGCAGTTTCGCCGCCTTTGTCGGCGGGTTCGACCCGCTGATCTCGGGCAGCGCCGAGGCGGTGGTCGGCTCGATCGCCGGGCTGGTCCTGCTGGTGGCCGGGCTGGTGTTCCTGGTCTCGCCGCTGCTGGTTTTATGGTGGCTGACCCGCCCCTCGCAGCCGGGCAGCAACGAATACGGACCCAACCCGCAGAGGGCCGCGCCATGGAGCTGACCCGCCCGACCCGTCTGCATAACCGACGATGGCCCAGCCACCGCGCCCGCATTTTCCACACCGACCGCCATTGAATCACTTGTGAGATAGACATGACCGAACAAAGCCCCAACGACGCCTTTCACGGCTCCAGCTTTTTGCAGGGGCATAACGCGGAATATATCGAACAGCTCTACGCCCGCTACGCCAACGACCCGGACGCGGTCGACTCCGCCTGGCGCGAGTTTTTCGAAAGCCTCGGCGACGACGAGGTCTCGGTCAAACGCGAGGCCGCGGGCCCCTCTTGGGCGCGGCGGGACTGGCCGCCGGCACCGCAGGGCGAGCTGATTGCCGCGCTCGACGGGCAATGGCCCGGCGCCCCGGTGAAAGAGGCGAAGGCCACCGAAAAGAAAATCCGCAAGAAGGCCGCCGAAAAGGGCGTCGAGGTCACAGACGACCAGATCAAGCGCGCCGTGCTGGATTCGATCCGCGCGCTGATGCTGATCCGGGCCTACCGCATCCGCGGCCACCTGGTGGCCGATCTCGACCCGCTGGGCCTGCGCAACCCGACGCTCCACCCCGAACTCGACCCCGGCTCTTACGGGTTCACCGAAAAGGACATGGACCGCCCGGTCTTCATCGACAACGTGCTGGGGCTTCAGGTCGCCTCGATGCGCGACATCCTGGAGATCGTCAAACGCACCTATTGCGGCACCTTCGCCCTGCAATACATGCACATCTCCGACCCCGAGCAATCGGCCTGGCTGAAAGAGCGGATCGAGGGCTTCGGCAAGGAGATCAAGTTCACCCGCGAGGGCCGGCGCGCGATCCTGAACAAGCTGGTCGAGGCCGAGGGCTTCGAAAAATTCCTGCACGTCAAGTACATGGGCACCAAGCGGTTCGGCCTCGACGGGGGCGAGGCGCTGATCCCCGCGATGGAGCAGATCATCAAGCGCGGCGGCGCGCTGGGGGTCAAGGAGATTGCCATCGGCATGCCGCACCGGGGCCGTCTGAGCGTGCTGGCCAACGTGATGGGCAAGCCCTACCGCGCGATCTTCAACGAGTTCCAGGGCGGCAGCTTCAAGCCCGAGGACGTGGACGGCTCGGGCGACGTGAAATATCACCTCGGCGCATCCTCCGACCGCGAGTTCGATGGCAATTCGGTGCATCTCAGCCTCACCGCCAACCCCAGCCACCTGGAGGCCGTCAACCCGGTGGTCCTGGGCAAGGTGCGCGCCAAGCAGGAACAGGAAAAAGACCGCGAACGCACCACCGTCCTGCCGGTGCTGCTGCACGGCGATGCGGCCTTTGCCGGCCAGGGCGTGGTGGCGGAATGCTTTGGCATGTCGGGCCTTGTCGGCCACCGCACGGGCGGCACCATGCACCTGGTGGTGAACAACCAGATCGGCTTTACCACCGCGCCGCATTTCAGCCGGTCTTCGCCCTACCCCACCGACATCGCGCTGATGGTCGAGGCGCCGATCTTCCACGTCAACGGCGACGACCCCGAGGCGGTGGTCCACGCCGCCAAGGTGGCCACCGAGTTTCGGCAGAAGTTCCACAAGGACGTGGTGATCGACATCTTCTGCTATCGCCGCTTCGGCCACAACGAGGGGGATGAGCCGATGTTCACCAACCCCCTGATGTACAAGAAGATCAAGAAGCAGAAGACAACGCTGCAACTCTATACCGACCGCCTCGTGAAGGACGGCTTGATCCCCGAGGGCGAAATCGAGGACATGAAGGCGGCCTTCCAGGCCCATCTCAACGAAGAGTTCGGGGCCGCCAAGGAATACAAGCCCAACAAGGCCGACTGGCTGGACGGCCGCTGGAGCCATATCCAACGCGGCGGCGGTGACGATTACCAGCGCGGTGACACAGCCATCGGCGAGGAAACCCTGCAGGAAATAGGCCAGGCGCTGACCTCGGTGCCCGAAGGGTTTTCGATGCACCGCACCGTGTCGCGGCTGCTGGAAACCAAGAAAGAGATGTTCGCCACCGGCAAGGGCTTTGACTGGTCCACGGCCGAGGCGATCGCCTTTGGCAGCCTGCTGACCGATGGCTACCCGGTACGGCTGGCGGGGCAGGATTCGACCCGCGGCACCTTTTCCCAGCGCCATTCGGCGCTGGTCAACCAGGACACCGAGGAACGCTATTACCCGCTCAACCACGTCCGCCAGGGCCAGGCCCGCTACGAAGCCATCGACTCGATGCTGTCGGAATACGCGGTGCTGGGCTTCGAATACGGCTATTCCCTGGCCGAGCCCAACGCGCTGGTGATGTGGGAGGCGCAATTCGGCGATTTCGCCAACGGCGCTCAGATCATGTTCGACCAGTTCATCTCGTCGGGCGAGCGCAAGTGGCTGCGCATGTCGGGCCTGGTGGTGCTGCTGCCCCACGGCTTTGAGGGGCAGGGCCCCGAGCACAGCTCGGCCCGGCTCGAACGGTTCCTGCAGATGTCGGCCGAGGACAACTGGATCGTGGCCAACTGCACGACTCCGGCCAACTATTTCCACATCCTGCGCCGGCAGCTGCACCGCAGCTTCCGCAAGCCCTTGATCCTGATGACGCCGAAATCGCTTCTGCGCCACCGTCTGGCCGTCAGCGAGGCCAAGTCGTTCCTCACCGGTTCCTCGTTCCACCGGGTGCTCTGGGACGACGCCGAAATCCGGAATTCCTCGGAAAGCCAGCTCAGGCCCGACGCCGAGATAAAGCGCGTCGTGCTGTGCTCGGGCAAGGTCTATTACGACCTTCTGGAAGAGCGCGACGCCCGCGGCATCGACGACATCTACCTGATGCGGCTGGAGCAGTTCTATCCCTTCCCGGCGCTGAGCCTGGTGAAGGAACTCGAACGCTTCCACGACGCCGAAATGGTCTGGTGCCAGGAAGAACCCAAGAACCAGGGCGCCTGGAACTTCATCGAGCCAAACCTCGAATGGGTGCTCAGCCGGATCAACGCCAAGCACGGGCGGCCCCGCTACGTCGGCCGCCACGCCACCGCCTCCCCCGCCACCGGGCTCGCCAGCCAGCACAAGGCCGAACAAGCCGCGCTCGTGAACGACGCGCTGACAATCGAAGGGTAACATTACCATGTCCACTGAGGTCCGCGTCCCCACGCTGGGGGAAAGCGTCACGGAAGCCACCGTCGCCACATGGTTCAAAAAGCCGGGCGACAATGTCTCCGCCGACGAAATGCTCTGCGAGCTGGAAACCGACAAGGTGACGGTCGAGGTGCCCGCCCCCGCGGCCGGCACGCTGGCCGAGATCGTCGCCGGGGAAGGCGAGACCGTTTCGGTCGACGCGCTCCTGGCAACCATCTCCGAGGGCGCCGCGGCCCCCGCCGGCAAACCCGACGTCGCCCCCGCGAAAAGCAGCGGCAGCGCCAAGAAGAAAAGCGCCCCGGCCGGCGACAGCATCGACGTGATGGTGCCCACGCTAGGCGAAAGCGTCACCGAGGCGACCGTCTCGACCTGGTTCAAGTCCCCCGGCGACGCCGTCGCCCGTGACGAGATGCTCTGCGAGCTGGAGACCGACAAGGTCTCGGTCGAGGTGCCCGCCCCCGCCGGCGGCACCCTCGGCGAAATCCTCGCCCAGGAGGGCGAAACGGTGCAGGCCGGCGGCAAGCTCGCGGTGCTGACCACCGGCGAGACCCCGCAAGACGCCGAAGCGCCCGCCCCCGAAAAGGCCCAAGCCGCCGAGGCGCCCTCGGGCAAGTCTGTCGAACACGCCCCCTCGGCCAAGAAGCTGATGGCCGAAAAGGGCCTCAGCCCCGACGACGTGGAGGGCACCGGCCGCGACGGGCGCATCATGAAAGAGGACGTGCAGCGCCGCCTCGCCGAGGGCGCGGCCAAGCCCGCCCCCGCCGCGGCCCCGGCCGCCAGGCCTGGCCCGTCATCCCGCGCGCCGGTGCCCGCCGAGGACGCCGGGCGCGAGGAACGGGTCAAGATGACCCGGCTGCGCCAGACCATCGCCCGCCGGCTGAAAGACGCCCAGAACACCGCCGCGATGCTGACCACCTATAACGAGGTGGACATGTCCAGCGTCATGACGCTGCGCCGCGAATACAAGGACCTCTTCGAAAAGAAGCACGGGGTCAAGCTGGGCTTCATGTCGTTCTTCACCAAGGCCTGCTGCCACGCGCTGCGCGAGGTGCCCGAGGTCAATGCCGAGATCGACGGCACCGACATCGTCTACAAGAACTTCGTGCATATGGGCATCGCGGTGGGCACCCCCACGGGCCTGGTCGTGCCGGTGGTGCGCAACGCCGACCAGATGGGCTTTGCCGAGATCGAACAGCGCATCGCCGAGCTGGGCATCCGCGCCCGCGACGGCAAGCTGTCGATGAACGAGATGCAGGGCGGCACCTTCACCATCTCCAACGGCGGCGTCTACGGCTCGCTGATGTCCTCGCCCATCCTCAACCCGCCGCAATCGGGCATCCTGGGCATGCACAAGATCCAGGACCGTCCGATGGTGGAAAACGGCCAGATCGTGATCCGCCCGATGATGTATCTCGCGCTCAGCTACGACCACCGCGTCGTCGACGGCAAGGGCGCGGTGACCTTCCTGGTGCGGGTGAAAGAGGCGCTGGAAGACCCGCGGCGGCTGTTGATGGACCTCTGATCAATGGGACTCCTGGAAACACTCTTCAACCGCAAGCGCGAGGGCCGCTTCATCGTCCGACCCGGCGAGAAGCGGCGCGACAACCAGGTCTATTACGAGATGAGCGGCGCGACCCGCCGCGCCCACCGCTCTTGGTACCGCGGGCCACACACCAATTTTCACCCGGTGCGCGACAGCCTGGCAGAGCCCGACGCCTTCGAAAAATACGTCGGCCACGGCTGGCTGCCGGCCGAACCCTTCATCGGCAGGCAGACCTACATCGCCGCCTTTGGCAGCTGCTTCGCCGCCGAGGTGACCAAGTTCCTCGCCCGAGAGGGCTACAACGTCTTCGGCCGCAACCTGCGGCTCGACGCCCATATCGTGCGCTCGGGCGAAGGCATCGTGAACACCGCCGCCCTGCGCCAGCAATTCGAATGGGCCCTGGAAGGGGCCGGCGCGGCCTCGGGCCAATGGCACGACAAGACCGGCGCAGAGCTCGAGGTTTCCCAGAGCGTGCGCGAAGAGACCCGGCGCATCTTCGAAGAGACCGAGGTGTTCATCCTCACCCTTGGCCTGTCCGAGATCTGGTACGACAAGCAAACGGGCGAGCCCTTCTGGAAAGCGATACCGAAGGATGATTTCGACTCCACCCGCCACGGTTTCCGCGTCCTCACCGTGGCCGAGAACCTCGAAAACCTCCAACGGGTGCGCGCGCTGATCCGCGCTCACCGCCCCGGCGCGGCGATCGTGCTCACCCTGTCGCCGGTGCCGCTGGCCGCGACGTTCCGCCCGGTTTCCTGCATCACCGCCAACGCGGTGTCGAAGGCCAGCCTGCGCATGGCCATAGACGAGCTGATGCGCGCGCACGACGACGACGAGAGGCTCTTCTACTTCCCCTCCTACGAGATGATCACCGCCTTCCTGCCCGATCCCTACGAAAACGACCTCCGCCACCCCACACGCGCCGCCGTCGCCCAGGTGATGCGCGCCTTCCAGAAAGCATACCTCTGCTGACCATGACACCAGAACTCACCGTCCTCGCCCTCGCCATCCTGCTCCAGGCCGTCCAGCTGACGCTGCTGGCCGTGCCCGCCAACATGGAGCTCGGCACCCGCTACACCCTCAGCCCGCGCGACGAGCCGCCGCCCGAACAGCTCTCGCGCCGCACCGCCCGGATGCAGCGCGCGCTGAGCAACCATTTCGAGGCGCTGACGCTCTTCACCGCCGCGGTGGTCCTGGTCAGCGTATCGGGCCAGTCCGGCTGGTTCACCGCCGCCTGCGCCTGGGTCTACCTGCTGGCGCGCATCGCCTACGTGCCCGCCTATACCCGCGGCTGGGTGCCCGCCCGCTCGATCCTCTGGGCCGTGGGCTTTTTCGCCACCATCCTCATGACCCTCGCTGCGCTCCTATGAGCTTCTTCTGGCGAAAAATATCCTCGGGGGGCGCCGCCCGGCACGGGCGGCGGGGGGCAGACAGCCCCCCTCCCCGGCCAATCACCCCTAGATACGCCCCGACAGGAGGCCCAAATGGCAAGCTATGACGTCATCATCATCGGTTCCGGCCCAGGCGGCTATGTCTGCGCCATCCGCTGCGCGCAGCTCGGCCTGAAAACCGCCTGCGTCGAGGGGCGCGACACGCTGGGCGGCACCTGCCTGAACGTGGGCTGCATCCCGTCCAAGGCGCTGCTGCATGCCAGCCACCAACTGCATGAGGCCGAGCACAACTTCGCCAAGATGGGCCTCAAGGGCAAATCGCCCTCGGTCGACTGGGCCCAGATGCAGGCCTACAAGGACGAGGTGATCGGCCAGAACACCAAGGGCATCGAGTTCCTGTTTAAGAAAAACAAGGTCGACTGGATCAAGGGCTGGGCCAAGATCACCTCGGCCGGCAAGGTCGAGGTGGGCGAGGAAACCCACACCGCGAAATCCATCGTCATCGCCAGCGGGTCCGAGGCCTCCAGCCTGCCGGGCGTCGAGGTGGACGAAAAGGTCGTGGTCACCTCCACCGGCGCGCTGAGCCTGCCCAAGGTGCCGAAAAGGCTCGCCGTGATCGGCGCGGGCGTGATCGGGCTGGAACTGGGCTCGGTCTACGCACGGCTCGGCGCCGAGGTGACGGTGCTGGAATATCTCGACCAGATCACGCCGGGCCTCGACACCGAAATCGCGCGCAGCTTCCGCTCGCTGCTCAAGAAGCAGGGCCTGGAGATCATCACCGGCGCGGCGGTTCAGGGCACCGAGGCGCTGAAAACCAAGGCCAAGGTCAGCTACACCCTGCGCAAGGACGACAGCGAGCACCAGCTCGACGCCGACGTGGTGCTGGTGGCGACGGGGCGCAAACCCTTCACGAAAGGGCTCGGGCTCGACGCGCTTGGGGTGGAGACGACCAAGCACGGCCAGATCGCCACCGATGCCGGTTACAAGACCAGCCTCGCGGGCGTCTATGCCATCGGCGACGCGATCGAGGGCCCGATGCTGGCCCACAAGGCCGAGGACGAGGGCATGGCCGTGGCCGAGATCCTGGCCGGGCAGAAGGGCCACGTGAATTACGACGTGATCCCGGGCGTGATCTACACCCATCCCGAGGTCGCCAGCGTCGGCCAGACCGAGGACCAGCTCAAGGAGGCGGGGCGCGCCTACAAGGCCGGAAAGTTTTCGTTCATGGGCAACGGCCGGGCCAAGGCCAATTTCGCCGCCGACGGCTTCGTCAAGATCCTCGCGGATGCCGAAACCGACCGCATCCTCGGCGGCCATATCCTGGGCCCCGCGGCGGGCGACCTGATCCACGAGATCTGCGTCGCCATGGAGTTCGGCGCCGCGGCCGAAGACCTCGCCCGCACCTGCCACGCGCACCCCACCTATTCCGAAGCGGTGCGCGAGGCGGCGCTGGCCTGCGGCGACGGGCCGATCCACAGCTGACCGGGCGCGGCCGGTCACAGGATTATTGCCAGGAAATACGGCCCAGGCGTTTCGGCCGGACCGCTTGGGCCGCACCTGTCGGACCGCCGGCGCCAGCGTCCGGCGGACGTGCGGATTTTACCCGTGTGCATTGGGTATTTTTTCCAAGAAGAAGCCCCGGGGGCGGCGGGCTCAGGTGGCCAGCAGTTTCAGCCCCTGGGTGACGTCGGTGCGCACCGCCAGCCTGAGCCCCGGCTCGTCGCCGGCGCGCAGGGCGGCGAGGATCATCCGGTGATGCTGCGGCGGCTCGGTGCGCCCCAGCCTTCCGTAGAGCGCGCGCATGGTGGGGCCTAGCTGCAGCCAGACGGTTTCGGCCATCGCCAGCATCGCCGGAGCCTGGGCGCGCAGGTAAAGCGTGCGGTGGAATTCAAGGTTCGAGCGGATATAACCCACCGCGTCGCCCCGCGTGGCGAGCTCGCCGATGGTGGCGTTGATCGTCTGCAGCCGCTCGATAAGGGCCATGTGGGCGCGCGGCAGGGCGCGGCTGGCCAGTTCGGGTTCGAGCAGGGCCCGCAACGCGGCCAGTTCCTCGATCCGCTCGTTGGTGAGTTCGGGCGTGGCGACCCGGCCCGACGAGGACAGGCTGAGCGCGCCTTCGGCCACCAGCCGGCGCACCGCCTCGCGCGCGGGCGTCATCGACACGCCGAACTGCCGGCCGATGCCGCGCAGCGTCAGCGCGGCGCCCGGCATCAGCTCGCCATGCATGATCTGGGTGCGCAGGGTTCGGTAGACGCGGTCATGGGCCGCGGTGCCGGCCTCTCCGGGGCGGGTCTGGATGAGCATGGGCCATTGTGATCACAGCGACCGGCCCGGCGTCAATCGCCAAAACGGAAGCGGTGCAGGCTGGCGGCGTTCTCATGCAGCCAGGCGCGGCGGGCGGCATGGTCGGGGCAAAGCCGCGCCACGATCGCCCAGAACGCCGGCGAGTGGTTCATTTCCACCAGATGCGCCACCTCATGGGCCGCGACGTAGTCGAGCACCGCGGGCGGCGCCATGATCAGCCGCCAGGAATACATGAGGTCGCCCTTGGCCGAGCAGGAGCCCCAGCGCGAGCGGGTATCGCGCAGGGTCAGCCGCCCATAGCCGCGCCCCAGCGCCGCCGCGTGCCGGTCGGAAGCCTGCGCCAGCCGCTGGCGCGCCCGCTCCTTTAGAAATCCCCGTACCCTTGCGCCGGCCGCTTCCGGCGGGCCGGGCACGACGAGTTGCCCCAGCTCGAGCCGCGGCGCGCGGCCCGGGCCGGGCACCAGCGTCACCTGCGTGCCCTCGACCGGCAGTTCCGCGCCCAGCCCGACCTGCGCGGTGTCGGGGCGGCGTCCCAGGTGGCGGCGGATCCAGCCCTCTTTTTCCCGCAGGAAGGCAAGCCCCTCGTCGAGCGGCGCGCGGTCCGGCACTGTCAGCGTCACCCGCCCGTCAAGCTGCGAGATGCGCAGACTATAGCGCCGCGCCCTGCCGGAGCGGCGGATATGAACCGTGACCGGCGGGTCGCCGGGAAGGCAGGCGGTGGACATGGCGGCGGAACGTCGGAGCAGCGAGAGGACACCGGGGCTGAGGTCTTGGCCAAAAGGGCTTTGACACGTCGCGGGACTTGTGGCAGGTGGCTGCAACCGCGAAATCACCGCAACGTTTCACGAGGACATCATGCCCAAGGAAGAATGGGGCGTAAAGCGCGTTTGCCCGAATTGCTCGACCCGATTCTACGACTTGCAGCGTGACCCGATGACCTGCCCGTCCTGCGGGCACAGTTTCTCGCTGGAAAGCCTGACATCGGGCAAGGGCCGCACGCTGATCGCCGACAAGCCCGCGCGCAAACCCCAGCCCGAAGCCGAGCCCGAGATCGACAACGACGCCGATGTGATCGAAGACGACAGCACGGATGTCGATCTGGGCGACGACGTTCTGGAAGACGACGAAGACGACAACGTCTCGCTCGACGACATCGCCGATGTCGCCTCGGACGACGACGATAGCTGACGGCCACGCCGCCCGATTTTTTTCTTGAACTCGGCGGCGGGCTTCCATAGATAGCGGCGGGCGGGTAACGCCCGCTACCCAAGGTCGGGGCCATAGCTCAGTTGGGAGAGCGCTTGCATGGCATGCAAGAGGTCAGGGGTTCGACTCCCCTTGGCTCCACCAAACTTCTCTAAGTGGTATCGAAATGGAACGGGCCGGATTTCCATCTGGTATCCTATTCCTTTTTTCTAACGGTCTTCTGTCATGTCTCTCCTCGGGGCGGCTCTGCATCGGACCGGGCCCCCGGGTGTCGTTTGGTCCCCCGCTCTATTTTGAATGAAACAGCCACTGTCCAGGCGGTCTTCCGGCCTGACGCATAACTTGCCGGGGTGGCGGCGCCACCAGGGTCATGTCCAGCAGAGCCCGGGCGGCAGGACCCGGAATCAGGACGTCCTTGCATTGGCGCGCCGACGCCCGCACACTTATGGACTGAAGCGGCCTGCTCGATGTTCTTTAGGAGGGTCTCGGAGGGAACGGGCCGCAACAAGACCGCGCGACGAAAGCCGCAGGGCCAGCCCGCCGCCGCAGATGACGGCGGTTGGCAGCGCGGTCGCACCGCTCGCTCACGGCCCGTCAGATCGGCCGGACCGGGTGCAATTGAATTCAGCCAGGAAACACGGGGAGACACGCCCGATGACAGATTTCGAAGCCCGCCGCGCGCGGACCCACCCGGCCGCGGCGCTTTACGCGGACGAGCACCGCGCCGGGGCGATGAGCCGCCGCGAATTCCTAGGCCGCGCCACGGCGCTCGGCGTGGGCTCTGCCGCGGCCTATGGCCTGATCGGCCTCGACGCACCGGCCCGCGCGGCCACACCGCAAATGGGCGGCACCCTGCGCGTCCAGATGAGCTGCCGCGAGTTGAAGGATCCGCGCACCTATGACTGGCCCGAGATGGCCAACCAGACGCGCGGCACGATCGAGTATCTCGCCGAGGTTCTGCGCAACGGGACGCTGGCGCCGATCCTGCTGAAAAGCTGGCAGGCCAATGAAGACGCCACCGAATACACCCTGAACGTCAGGCAGGGCGTGACATGGAACAACGGCGATGACTTCACCGCCGAGGACGTGGCCGCCAACATCGTCGGCTGGTGCGACGAATCCGTCGAGGGCAACTCGATGGCGACGCGGATGGCCGCGCTGGTCGAAAACGGCACCGCCGCCGACGGCGCGATCGAGGTTGTCGATAGCCATACGGTCCTGCTCAGGCTGCGCTACCCCGACGGGACGCTGATGTTCGGCATGGCCGACTACCCGGCCGCGATCATGCACCGCGACAGGATCGGCACTTCGGTTCTCGACCACGGCATCGGCACCGGCGCTTATGTGTTCGACGAGTTCCGGGTGGGCGAGAAGGTCGTGCTGGTGAAGAACCCCGACCACACATACTGGGGAGAGACCTTTCTCGACCGGGTCGAATTCCTCGATTACGGCACCGACCCGGCGGCCTGGCTGGCCGGGGCCGATTCCGACGAGTTCGACATGGCCTACGAAACGGTGGCCGATTTCATCGAGATTTTCGACGCGCTGGGCTGGGTCAAGAGCGAGATCGGCACCGCCGCGACCGTGGTGATCCGCCCCAACCAGGAGGCCGAGATCGACGGCCAGACGCCCTATGCCGACGTGCGGGTGCGCCGTGCCCTGGCGCTGGCCGTAGACAATGCGGTGCCGCTGGAACTGGGCCTTTCCAACCGCGGCGCGCTGTCGAACAACAACTACCACGTGGCGCCCGGCGTGAACCCGGACCATGCCGACATCCCGGCCCATGAACGCGATGTCGAAGAGGCCCGGCGCCTTATGGAAGAGGCCGGCATGATGGAGTACGAGCATGACCTCGTGTCCATCGACGACGGATTCATCAAAGCCACGACCGACGCGGTGGCGTCGCAACTGCGCGACGCGGGCTTTCAGGTGAACCGTACGGTTTTGCCCGGCTCGACCTTCTGGAACAACTGGACCAAGTACCCGTTCTCGTCCACCAACTGGGGCCACCGCGAAACCGGCATCCAGTCGATGAACCTGGCCTATCATTCCAACGCGACATGGAACGAAGCGGGCTTTCGGTCCGAGGCGTTCGATGCGTTGCTGGCAGAGGCGACCGCGATTGCCGACAACACCGCGCGCCAATCGGTCATGGCCAAGCTGGAGCAGATGATGGTGGATGAGGGCGTCGCGATCATTCCCTATTTCCGCGCGATCTTCCGTCACTACAAGGACGGCTTGCTCGGCGCGGAGCAACACCCGAAATACGAGATCAACGTCCACCGGCTGGGGTGGTCCTGATCGACGATTGACGGGGGCGGCGGGCGGCGGCAGGCCGCCCGCGCCAGATCGGCGAGGGCGGCCCGCGTCAGGCTCAGCCGACCACGTTGTAGCCGCGGCCGCGCATGCAGTTGCGCACGATGGCTTCCTTGTTCTTCTGCTGCTGCAGCGCACTTGCGGCCACGCCGGCGGCTGCGCCGACCAGCGCGGCGTCGCGCACATTGGTACCTTTGTTGTTCAGAACGGCCGTGGTGCCGCCGGCTGCGGCGGCCCCGGTCGCGGCGGCCGCGGCAGTATTGTTGTCAAACGCGCCCTGCTGCGACGCCAGCGCCTGGCAATAGGCCAGATCGTTGGAATAGTTCGGACCGATCGGCCCGTCGACGATCGGCTGGTAGTTCGCGCCCGATGTTGCGCAGGCTGCAACCGACGCGATCAGCGGAATGGCAAAGAGATGCTTGAGTTTCGGCATTTTGGGCCCTTTCGGCACGTGGCATTGTTGGTCAGACGGCCCGGTTTCAAATGGACCTCGTCATACTCTAGCGCAAGAAATACCGCTGTCACACCGCATCGCGGCAGGCCCGGCATATTGCGGCCGGGTGGGCAGGGCACCCCATTGGAAACGCAGATGGCCGCCGATAGGCGCAAGCCCCGGCAAAGCGGCACGCACACGGATTTCAGGTGTTTGCCAGATCGGCCGCGGCGAGTGGAAATCGGCCGGCAAACCGACTACGTCTCTGCTTAGCGAAAGCGTTTTTTCGAACGCCGTTTGGCCCGAACGCGGCTCGACGTGTGTTTTCACGCATTATTGCGCCTTTCGTGCCGAACCGAATGCCGGTTTCTGCGTTGTAGTGATGTCGCGGCACGAGGGGTGGCAGCGCGACTGTCTCGGGATGACGCGCAAGCCCGACAAGGCCGCCCATCGGGCCGGAGAGCAGGATGACATTGGACGACAGCATTGCCGAGCAAACGGCCGCGCGCTTGGTGGAAGCACCGGTGACCACCGTGCTCGAAGAGGTCGCGGCGGTGGCGCGGGACGATGTCGTGTCGATCCGGGCGCTGTTCGAGGCGCTGGGCACGGCCTCTTACGCGCCACTGATGATGGCGCCGGCCCTGGCCGTGGTGTCGCCACTCAGCGGAATTCCGGGGTTTTCCAGTCTTTGCGGTATAACGATCAGTATTTTCGCGGCACAGATGGCGGTCCGACGCCGCCACGTCTGGGCGCCGCGGTGGCTGATGCAGCGCCGCATCCGCGCCCGGCAAGTGCGGCACGCAGTCGATTGGCTGCGCCGGCCCGCGGCGTGGCTGGAGCGCATCGCGCGCCCGCGCCTGGCCGCTCTCGTCACCCCGCCCTTGCTGCGCCTGTTGCAGGTGCTGTGCCTGGTGGCAGGCCTGGCAATGCCTTTCCTGGAACTGGTGCCATTCTCATCGTCGCTTCTGGGCGCATCGGTGGTGATGCTGAGCGTTGCGATGCTGACCAAGGACGGGCTGCTCGCGCTGGCGGGCATGGCACCCTTCCTCGGCGCGGCTGCCATTGTCGCGGCATTGCTGATTTAGCCGCGCGGCGCGATGGTCGGGCCGACCTCTCCGGCCGCTAGCCCTTTTCTTCCGGCAGGTCGTCGTGGCCGGTCGAGGCAAAGTCCTCCAGCTCGGCCTCGGACATCGTCTCGAACATCTCTTTCGATGCCCCCTGAAGCTCGGCTTCGGGCATCTCGCCGCGCTTGGCGGCGAGGGCGGCGCCAGCGGCGCGTTGCTGTGCTTTCGATTTGGCTGGCATCGGGGTCTCCTGCGGTTGGGCGCGGCCCTAGCGCTTAGCCTCCCGGGCCTCGCGCGAGATTGTCTTGCCTGCGGTTTCCAGGTCGCGCCCCGCGCCTTCGACGGTTTCGCAGGCGGTCAGGGCCATGAAGCTGAAAAGCGCGAGGGCAGCGGCGGCGAAACGGGTCATGGATCCTCCAGAATCAATCGGTATTGGAACGCGCATCTTGCGCGCCGGTTCCCTCGTCCGGCAAGGTGTCGGTCTCGTCGTCGGGCTCGGGGGCAAGCGGCGTAAAGGTAACGTGTAGCTCATATCGCTCGGGCTCGGCCTGGATTTCAAGCGCGCCGTCGAGCTGCGCCGCGAAGGACTCGATCAGCTTCTGCCCCAGCCCAGATCCGTCGGCATCGCCCGGCGCGGCGTCCGCCTGCGCCCCGGCGCGGGAATTGACCACCGACAGGCAGACGCGCCCATCCTCAAGCGCCTGCAGCGCGATGGTGATCCAGGGCGCGCCGGAAGCGGGCGCGCCGCAATACTTCACCGCGTTCATGGCCGCCTCGGTTGCCAGCAGCGACAGCGGCACCGACTGGTCGGGGCTGACCTCGACCGGGCTGAACTCGGTCGAGATCCTGACCCGTTCATCACCGCCGCCGATATCGCCCACCACCACGAGCTGGCCGATGATGTCGTCGAGCAGGCGGTCGGCGCGCACCATCGACAGCTTGCGCGCAAGGTAGAGGTAGCGGTGGATCGCGGCCAGCGCCATCACCCGGTCCTGCACCCGCCTGAGCAGGGTTTGCGCCTCTGCGCTCTGGGCGTTGCGGATCTGCATGTTCATGATCGAGGTGATGAGCTGGAGGTTGTTCTTCACCCGGTGGTGCACCTCCTTCAGCAGGATGGTCTTTTCGGCCAGGTCCTCTTCCAGCGCACGCTCCTGCTCGGCCAGGCGCCGGGTCATCGACCGGAACGCCTCGGCCATCACTTCCAGCTCGTCCGGCGCGTGGTCCAGCCGCTCGGTCTCGAAATCGGTCTTGCCGCCGGCATAAAGCTGCATCCAGGATCGCAGGCGGCGGATATGGCGGATCACCAGGCGATGCACGCCGAAAAACGCCACCACCATGCCCGCGCCCCACATCAGCAGCGGGAAATAGAGCGCCATCGCGCGGCCCGCCCGTGGCAGCAGGCTGGTGCGGTCGGGGGCCCAACTGCCCAGCACGTAGACGCGCCCCTCGACCACCGGCACCACGGCGAAATCGCGCGTCTCGCCGCGCCGGTTTTCGCCCCGGAACGATTGCCGGCCGCTGGCGGCCAGACGTTCAAGCGTCCGCCCCCGAGGCAAAACCTCTTCGAAATCCTGCGGCGGCGTGCCGTAATCCCTTTGCGCGGCCTCGGCGGTCAGGAACTCTCCCTCGCCGTCGAAGACCAGCAGATCGACAGGGTCGCCCTGTCCGTCGAGCGAGTAATAGACGGCCGCGTAGGGCATCGAGATCAGCACGAACCCCTGCAAATCGCCGCGCTCGTAGACCGGCACACTGACCCGCACCACCCGCACATGACGAAGATTGGCATTGGTGCGGGTGTCGACCCGTGGCTTGGGGTCGCGCAGGATGTCCAGGAAATAGGCGCTTTCGGCGACGCTCAGCCGCTCTCCGGTGGACGAACAGGTGATGTTGCCGCGGGTGTCGATGAACCCCGCAAAAATATAGGCCTCGCTCTCGTCGACCAGCCTTGCAAGAACCGCGTCGCAGGACAGCCCGCCGCCGTCGAAAAGGACATTGGCCGCCGCCACCGTCTTGGCCGCGCCGAAGGCTGACTGGATCAGCGCCTGGGTGCGGGCCGCGGCGCGCTGTGTACGGTCCATCAGGGCGACGCCCGATAGCCGCTGGGATTCGTGCAAGACCTTCGAGGTTTGGTAGACCGAAATCAGCCCGAGCGGCAGCATCGCAACGGTCAGCGCACCGATCAGCCAGACCGCCAGCGATTTGGTCACCCGGCGCGTCGTGATCCGCGCCTGCAACCGTTCGGTCATGCGGTCGACGCCCCGGAAAGGCCGGCCAGGGTGGTCGCGTCGGTCATTTCCAGATCGTCGGTATCATCGAGGTGCATCAGTTCGGCCAGTCGCGCCCGCGCCCGGTTGACCCGGCTCTTGATCGTGCCCACCGCACAGCCGCAGGTGGCTGCGGCCTCTTCGTAGGAAAACCCCTCGGCGCCCACCAGGATCAGGGCCTCGCGCTGCTCGTCCGTCAACTCGGCGAAGGCCGTCTTGAAATCTTCCAGCGCGAGCCGGCCGTCATGGTGCGGCTTTTCCGACAGGTGGCTGGCCAGCACGCCGTCCGGGTCCTCGACCTCGCGCTTTCGTTTTCGGTGGAGTGAATAGTAGGTGTTGCGCAGGATGGTGAACAGCCACGCGCGCATGTTTGTGCCCGGCTCGAACTTGTCGAGGTTGTCCCACGCCTTGACCAGCGCATCCTGCACCAGGTCGTCGGCCGTGGCGCCGTTGCGCGTCAGGCTCAGTGCGAACGCGCGCATCGCTGGCAGGTGTTCTATCAGTTCGTCGCGGGGGTCGGTTATTTCGCTCACGAGTCGGCCTCGCTGTCGGGCACGGCCTTGCCCTTCTCGCGCAGCTCGTCGAGAAGCTTGAGAAAGCGCTCGGGCACCTCCTCTTGTACCGTGTCCGCGTAGACCCGCCGCAGGTTCGCGTCGATTTGCTCTTCCATGCGCCCCCTGGGTTGCGTCTTTGGCATTTGTACCGGTCCGCCCTATTTCGCAAATTTCTGGAACCGAACGCGCCCGTCTCGCGTTCGGTTCCCATCACGATGCAACTTTTTTCGAGGTCATGCATGACGGAACCTAATGATGGGGACGATCTTTCCCAAGCGATCGGGGCCGAGTTGCCCTATGTGCGCCGCTATGCGCGGGCGCTGACCGGCAGCCAGAAAAGCGGCGACGCCTACGCGCTGGCCACGCTCGAAGCGATCCTGGCCGACGCGTCGGTCTTCGAGCGCGGGCTTTCGGCCAAGGTGGCGCTTTTCAAGGCGTTCAATCGTATCTGGTCGTCTGCCGGCGCGCCGATGGACGCGGCAGAGGCCGCGACGCCGACCGAGGCGCAGGCGCAGGCGCGCCTCGCCCAGTTGACCCCCAACACCCGCGAGGCGCTGCTGCTGCATTCGATCGAGGGCTTCGGCGCCGAGGACATTGCCGAGATTATCGGCACGGATGCCGACGAAGCGGCAGACTTGGTGCGCATCGCGCGCGAAGAGATGTCCAAGGCGATCTCGGGCCGGGTTCTGATTATCGAGGACGAGGCGATCATCGCGGTCGATATCTCGGCCATCGTCGAGGGGTTGGACCACGACGTGACCGGCATCGCCCGCACCCGCGCCGGCGCCGTCGAGCTGGCGCGCAAAACCCCGCCCGACCTGATCCTCGCCGACATCCAGCTCGCTGACAAATCCTCGGGTATCGACGCGGTGAACGATATCCTTTCGGAACTGGGCGAACGGCCCGTGGTGTTCATCACCGCCTTCCCCGAGCGGCTGTTGACGGGTGAACGCCGTGAGCCCGCCTTCCTGATCTCCAAACCCTATTCGGAAGACCAGGTGCGCTCGGCCGTCAGCCAGGCGATGTTCTTTGCCAGCACCGAGACGCTGGGCGCCTGACCACGCCCGCCGCCCGAATGAAAAAAGGCCCCGCCGGTCACCGGCGGGGCCTTTTCGTGCCCGGCTCTTATGGCGGGCGGGATCGGCCGCTCGTCAGGGCCTACGGCCCGACAGCAGGCGCATCAACACCGCGCCCACGAAAAGCACGAGGAAGATGAAAAACAGGATCTGCGCGATCCCGGCCGAGGCAGAGGCAATGCCGCCAAAGCCGAAAACGCCCGCGATGACGGCGACGATGAAGAACATGAGGGCCCAATAAAGCATGGGGGTCGTCTCCTTTGTTGTTCGCTTGTCGTGGGTCAACGCGCCGCAGACCGGCCGGTTCCGCAAGACCCTGCCAACCACGCGGTGGAACCCTGACCGCCCTCGCGCGTTGATTTCCAGATTGGACGGACAAAAAGGAGACGCAACATGGCCAGCAATGCCAATGGCGCCGCCAGCAGCGAAGATCTCGAACGCCAGATCGACGCGCTCAAGGCCGACATCGCCGGTATCTCGCGCACGCTCGCCGACATGGGCGCCGAGCGTCGCTCGGAGCTTCAGGACAGCGTTCACAAGACCGCATCCGACCTCAAGGCACGGGGCGAAGCCACCTTGGACGATGCGCGCGCCCGGGGCGGAGAGCTCGGCGACCAGGCGGCTGACGCAGTGCGCCGGCAACCGGCAACCGCGATGGGCCTGGCCGTTGGCCTGGGCTTTGTCGTCGGTCTGATGACGGGGCGGCGCTGATGATGTTGCCCAACCCGCTAGAGGCGGCAGAGCGGCGCGCCGAGGCGCTGTCGCACCGCCTGGCGCTTCGGGCGGCGGGCGCTGCCTGCGTCGCGGCTGGCGCGGGGTTCCTGACGCTGGCCGCCTGGCTGGTTTTGGCCGCGCAGGGTAGCCCGCTCTATGCCGCCACGGTGATCGGCGCGGTCTATGCCGGGCTGGGCCTATTGCTGTGGGCCATCGCGCCGGGCGGCGGCGCAAGACAAAACACGCCGCAACAGGCAGAGCCCGACCCCTACGGCCCTTTCTTCCAGATGGCCGAAGGCTTCGCCGTGGGGATGGAGGCCGGTCGCGCTGCGCGCCGGCCTGAAGCGCGTTGAGCGGGTTCAGCCCTCGCTCAGCGCCTGGTGCACCATCTCGTCGGTAAACGGGCGCAGCAACAGCCGCCAGCCCGTACCGGCAATCCGTTCGACATCCTCACCCATGGTCAGAACCATCCGGGCGCCGTCGCGCGCCAGTTGAGTCGACAGGGTACTGTTGATCGCCTCATCGTAGCGCATCTCCAGGAACGCCGCGTCAACCGGGCGGATTTTGTGCAGCTCGGGCCCGATCTCATCGACCGAGGCATAGTGCACCACGCGGCAGGGGCCGCGTGACTCGATGGCCTGGATCAGATCGGCCGAAATTAGGGCGTCGCGTTCCAGCACCAGGTAGGTCGGTGGCGTCAAGGCAGGCATGTCCGTCAAGATCCCGGTTCGTGCCAGTTTTAGCCACAAACGGGGTGCCATGCCATATTGCCGCGACGCTCACGCGCGAAATCCCGCCCAAATCTGCCCAAAAAGCCGTCTAGACCATCGCGTCCGGCACGCCGGGCGCCGGCAGCGCGATTTCGCGTGCCGGTTGCGAATCATAGGGAACGAGAAAACCCTGGCGTTCGCTCGGGGCGGCGCGCGCGTTGCGCTCGGCCAGCGCGACCCACCGCCCGAAGGCCGTGGCCGGGGCCAGCGCCGCATCCTCGACCGGATCGGGCAGCCAGTGCCCCATCGCCCGGCGGCGCAAATGCGCCAGTTGGTCAGGCTCGGTCAGCTCCAGCCCGGCCTCGCTATCCCAGCACAGGCTGCGCCCGTTGAGATTGGCCGATGACAGGATCGCCGCCCGGTCGTCGAAGATCGACAGTTTGGAATGCACGTAGACCAGCGGCGCCGCCTCCAGCGTCTCGCGTCCGTCGCCCGGATGGGGACGCGACTGAACCGGCGAGACCACCAGCATACGCCGCTGGCCGAACCCGTCGCGGATCACGTCGAGGCAGCGCTGCTGCAGATGCTCGCCATAGCGCGCATCGAGGCCGCGATTGTCTTCGAAGGCCACATCCTCGGGCGCGGCGGGCACCAGCAAAATCAGGCACAGATCCGGGCAGGCGCGGGCGCGGCGGGCCAACGCACGGGCCAACGGCAGGTGCCGGAAGAATTGCGTTTCCATATAGATCAACTGGCGCGCCTCGGCGATCCGCGCGAAATGCGCCCGTTCCAGTTCGCGCACCATCGGCACGGGTGAAAACCGGAACGGCGCCCGCCGGGCCCGGCGCGACAGGGTCCGCAAAAAGCCCGGCGCCGGCGGGGGCGGCGCCCGGCGTCCCGCGACCGCATCAAGAAAGCCCTCCAGATGGGCCGTGGCCGCGGCCACAACGGGGCCTTCGACCATCGCCTGCAAATCGTGCCAGGTGCTGTGCGGCGCGCGGCGATGGCCGGGCGTGTCATAGCGCCGTTCGTTGAGGTCCAGCCCGCCGATATAGAGGCGGCGCTCGTCGAAAACGGCCATCTTTTGGTGATGGGTCGCCGGAAACAGCCTGGGCAGCGCCGCCCGCGGGGCAACGCCGTCTCGCCCCGGGCGCACCAGCGCGGCCAGGCCGGGGGCCTCGGACAGGTAGCGCGCGCGCTTGGCTTCGGGCAGGGCGTTGAGCTTGCCGATCACGCCGCGCAACCGGCCGAAGGCACCGGGCGCCAGCACCAGCCGCGCCCCTGCGCCGGCCTCTGCCGGATGGCAGTCGCTGATCACCTCGAGCCCGCCCTCGCCGGCCAGTTCGGCCGCCGCCGCGAACCAGCGCCGCGCGCGCCAGCACAGGCGGTGCAGGTCATCGGCGCCGATCGGGTCGAAATCCGACAGCACCATCCGCACCCGGACGCCGCGCCGGAGCGTATGCACCAGCAGGTCGAACCAGTCCTCGCCGATCTTGCGCGCCGCGTCGGAGCGCAGCCGCGTGGACAGGTCGAAAACGCGGAAACTGGCCGAAATAGTATTTTCGGCCGCCAGGAATTCACGTTCGAGCGCCGGGTAGGCCTCGGCGGCGGTCACCAGCACGTCGAAACGCGTCACCGGACCCGTCTCGCCGCGGCGCGGGTCAACGGCTGCGCCCGCGGCGCGCGGATCGGTCATCTTCACTTGCCCTGCTCCTGTGCTGGGGCGGGTCGGTCAGGTTTTCAGCCGGCAGACGCCGCGCGAGGCCCGGCCAGCAGCCAGATGATGAACCCCACGATAGGCAACAGCACCACAAGCAAAACCCAAAGCACCTTGCGCCCCGTGCTGACCGAAGAGCCCAGGACCGCGACGATGGCCCAGATGTCGAGTACGAGGACGATCAGACCGCCAAGCCCGGTGATTTCCATCATGGATGTCCCTTTTCAATTCTGCGTCGGTTTATCGGGGATCAACGCAAGGCGGCGGACATGGTTCCCTTGTCGCGGCGGCAACGCCATCCGTCAGCCCGGGTCAGGCTGTTGGCGACATCGGGCCCGCGCCTGGGACAACCGCATCGTGCGGCTGCCCCTCACGTCAGGTCGCGCCTGACCCGGCCGCAACCCTCAGGGCAGGCCGGCATCCTCATCCATCCGGCCGGCGGTCTGGCGGACGATCTGCGCGATCTCGGCCAACTGGCCGGCCAGCGGGTTGGTCTTGCGCCAGACCATCCCGATGGTGCGCTTGGGCCGCGGCCGCGGCAGGCGCACGACCGAGACCGCGGCCGACCGCGTCTCGATCGGCACGGCCATCTCGGGGATCAGCGTCACGCCGATGCCGGCATTGACCATCTGCACCAGCGTCGCGAGCGAACTGCCCTCCATCAGGTCGCGCGGCAGGGCCGACGCGGACTTGCAAAACGAAATTGCCTGATCACGAAAGCAATGCCCCTCTTCGAGCAGCAAGAGGCGCATCTCGCGCAGGGTTTCGGAATTGGGCACCGGCTTGCCCGCATCCTCGCGCGGGCGCACCAGGACGAACTCCTCTTCGAAAAGAGGCTCTTCGACCAGGGCGGGCTCCGAGACCGGCAGGGCCACGATCGCACTGTCGAGCCGGCCCTCCATCAGGTTGTCGATCAGTTTGCGGGTCACCGTTTCGCGCGGGCGGATATCCAGCGCGGGGTAGCGCGCGGACAGATCGGTAATGAGCGCCGGCAAAAGGTAGGGCGCGACGGTCGGGATCACCCCGACGCGAAACCGGCCGGCCATCGCCCCGTGCGAGGCGCGGGCGAGGTCGTCCAGCTCGTCGACGGCGCGCAGGATGTCGCGCGCCCGCGCCGCGAAGGCCTCGCCAAGACCGGTCAGACGAATACGCCGCGCGCCGCGCTCGACCAGTGGCGCGCCCAGGCGTTCCTCCAGTTCCTTGACCTGCATCGACAGCGCCGGCTGCGAGATCGCGCAGTCTTCGGCGGCACGCCCGAAATGGCCGTGCCGGGCCAGCGCCTCGAAATAGCGGAGTTGTTTCATGGAGAGATTATTCATAAGGTAAGGTTATCGTGCACATCAGAAAATTCAACTTAATGTAATGGTAAATTCTGTTAGAACGATTCTAGGAGAAGAGGCTTGGGAGGGGATTCGCTCACATGCCGGCACACAGGCCGCGGTGGCGTCATGCGCCGCCCCCAGGGCCATCTTCCGAACCTTCAATCGACGCAGCCAAGATCGGAGAGCGATATGGATGGAAATGACGCGAGCATGAGCGGCAAATGCCCGGTAATGCATGGCGGGATCACGGCCACGGGCGTGTCCAACATGGATTGGTGGCCCAACGCGCTGAACCTCGACATCCTGCACCAGCACGACACCAAGCCCGACCCGATGGGCGAGGATTTCGACTATGGCGAGGCGGTCAAGACGCTCGATTTCGACGGGCTCAAGAAAGACCTCCACGCCCTGATGACCGATAGCCAGGACTGGTGGCCCGCCGACTGGGGCCATTACGGCGGGCTGATGATCCGCATGGCGTGGCACGCGGCAGGGTCCTATCGCCTGGCCGACGGACGCGGCGGCGGCGGCACCGGCAACCAGCGTTTCGCGCCGCTGAACTCCTGGCCCGACAATGTCAGCCTCGACAAGGCCCGCCGGCTGCTGTGGCCGATCAAGAAGAAATACGGCAACAAGATCAGCTGGGCCGACCTGATGATCCTGGCCGGCAACGTCGCCTACGAGTCGATGGGGCTGAAGACCTTCGGCTTCGCCTATGGCCGCAAAGACATCTGGCACCCCGAAAAAGACACCTACTGGGGCGCCGAGAAGGAATGGCTGGCCCCCTCGGACGAGCGGTATGACAATGTCGCAGACCCCTCGACGATGGAAAACCCGCTGGCCGCGGTTCAGATGGGCCTGATCTACGTCAACCCCGAGGGCGTGAACGGCCAGCCCGACCCGCTGAAGACCGCGGAGCAGGTGCGCGAGACCTTTGCCCGGATGGCGATGGACGACGAAGAAACCGCCGCGCTCACCGCCGGCGGGCACACCGTGGGCAAGTGCCACGGCAACGGCGATGCCGAGGCGCTGGGCGCCGAGCCCGAGGCCGCCGGACCGGAAAGCCAGGGGTTCGGCTGGGCCAACCCGAACATGCATGGCAAGGCCGCCAACGCGGTGACCTCGGGCATCGAGGGCGCCTGGACGTCGGAGCCGACCAAGTTCGACATGGGCTATTTCGAGATGCTGCTCGACCACGAGTGGGAGCTGAAGAAAAGCCCTGCCGGCGCCTGGCAGTGGGAGCCCGTGAACATCGCGGAAGAGGACAAGCCGCTTGACGCCTCCGACCCGTCGAAGCGGCACAACCCGATCATGACCGACGCCGACATGGCGATGAAGATGGACCCGGTCTACCGCGAGATCATGGAGAAGTTCCGCGCCGACCCGGCCTATTTCCAGGACGCCTTCGCGCGGGCCTGGTTCAAGCTGACCCACCGCGACATGGGCCCCAAGGTGCGCTACATCGGCCCCGAGGTGCCCGAGGAAGACCTGATCTGGCAGGACCCTATCCCGGCCGGCCCGACCGGATATGACGTGGACGCCGTCAAGGCCAGGATCGCCGACAGCGGCCTCGGCGTGGCCGACATGGTCGCCACGGCCTGGGACAGCGCCCGCACCTATCGCGGCTCGGACATGCGCGGCGGCGCCAATGGCGCGCGCATCCGGCTGGCGCCCCAGAAAGACTGGGAGGGCAACGAGCCCGATCGCCTGGCCCGCGTTCTGTCGGTGCTCGAACCCATCGCCGCCGAGACCGGGGCGAGCGTGGCCGATGTCATCGTGCTGGCCGGCAATGTCGGGATCGAACAGGCGGCCAAGGCGGCCGGCGTCGACGTCACGGTGCCCTTCGCGCCGGGCCGCGGCGATGCCACTGACGAGATGACCGACGCCGACTCCTTCGACGTGCTGGAACCGCTGGCCGACGGCTACCGCAACTGGCTCAAGAAGGATTACGTGGTCAGCCCCGAAGAGATGATGCTCGACCGGACCCAGCTCTTGGGCCTGACCGGGCCGGAAATGACCGCGCTGGTCGGCGGCATGCGGGTGATGGGCACCAACCATGGCGGCACCGCGCACGGCGTGCTCACCGACCGTCCGGGTGCGCTGACCAACGACTTCTTCGTCAACCTGACCGACATGGCCTACGCGTGGGAGCCCGCGGGCGACAACCACTACGAGATCAAGGATCGCAAGACGGGCGCCGTGAAGTGGACGGCGACCCGCGTGGACCTTGTCTTCGGGTCGAACTCGATCCTGCGCGCTTATGCCGAGGTCTATGCCCAGGACGACAACGCCGAGAAGTTCGTCAAGGACTTCATCGCGGCCTGGGCCAAGGTGATGAACGCCGACCGCTTCGACCTGGCCTGAGGCGAACAGGCCCCCCGCCGCGCCAAGTCCGCAGGGCGGGGGGCTGACTTTACTTCCGGCCGTGGCCCACATGCGCCGTGTCGGTCGAGACCCTTGTGACCAGCAGCGCCCGGCCGGCAGGCCGGGCGCTGTTGCCTTTGCGGGCCATCCGGCCTGCCGGGCCAATGTCGAAAGCGCGCCTGTTGCGGGATGGGCGCAATCGGCGCCGCTGGCTTGATCCGGGACGGGCAGGCGCGCCCTTAGGGCCCGCCCCGACCGGACGCGCGGCTTGCCGGCCCGGCGCAGGAATGCGAAGACATGAAAAAACGGCGAGGCTCATGTCGCAAACCTTCCGGCACCCCGAAATACTCGAGATCGCGCGGCGCGAGGGCAAGGTCACGGTCGATGACCTGGCCGCGCGGTTCGGCGTCACGCTACAGACCATCCGCCGCGACCTGACGGAGCTGGCCGAGGCGGGCCGGCTGGAGCGCGTGCATGGTGGCGCGATCCTGCCCTCGGGCACCACCAATATCGGCTACCAGGAACGCCGCGCGCTGAATGCCGATGCCAAGGCGGCCATCGCGCGGGCCTGCGCCGCGCGCGTGCCCGGCGACGCCTCGCTGTTTCTCAATATCGGGACCAGCACCGAGGCCGTCGCCCGCGAACTGCTGCACCACCGCAACCTGATGGTCGTGACCAACAACATGAACGTGGCCAACATCCTGGTGGCCAACCGCGACTGCGAGATCATCGTCACCGGCGGACAGCTGCGCCGCACCGATGGCGGGCTTGTCGGCTCTCTCGCGGCGGGCACGATCGGCCAGTTCAAGTTCGACCTGGCGGTGATCGGCTGTTCGGCGCTGGACCGCGACGGCGACATGCTGGATTTCGACATTCAGGAGGTCGGCGTCAGCCAGGCGATCCTGCGCCAGTCGCGGCGGACCTTCCTGGTCGCCGACCAGTCCAAGCGCCAGCGCACGGCCCCGGCGCGGATCGCCTCGCTGGCCGAGATCGACACGGTCTTTACCGACCGGCCGCTGCCGCCGGACTTGCAGCGGCGCTGCGCGGAATGGGGCACCGAAGTGGTGATCGCCGAGGCGGACGGCGACCGCTGAGGCAGCGTGCGGCCCGCCGGGGGCCCTGCCCCCGGACCCCCGGGATATTTAGCGCCAGAAGAAGCGGGGGGGCGGACGTTGGACGGCCATGGCGCCAGCGAGGCCCGATCGCATCGACAACCGGAAAGAGGCGACGCCGATCCTTTGTCGGGTCGCGGCCGCGGGCTGCTCCGGCTTGGGATCGGCGGATCTCTTCGCTATCATCGGACATGGGTCAAGGCGCGCCACGCCGCGCCGCTGCAAGGGACGGGAGCGGACCAGGACATGAGTGAACGTTTCGCACACTATCCAAGCCTCGGGGGCAAGACTGTGCTGGTGACCGGCGGCGCGTCGGGGATCGGCGCCGAGATCGTGGCCGCCTTCGCGGCGCAGGGCAGCCGGGTGGGCTTTGTCGATTTCGACGCGCAGGCCAGCGCCGACCTGGCGGCGCGGGTGCAGGGCGCGGTCGATTACGAACTGTGCGATCTGCGCGACATCGCGGCGCTGAACCGCGCGGTCGCGGGCCTGAAGGCGCGGCTGGGGCCGGCCGAGGTGCTGGTCAACAACGCCGCGCGCGACGACCGCCACGCCTGGGCGGACGTGACGCCCGACTATTGGGACGAGCGCATCGCCACCAATCTGCGGCACATGTACTTCGCGATCCAGGCGGTGGCGCCGGACATGATCGCCGCCGGTCGCGGGTCGATCGTCAATCTCGGCTCGAATTCGTGGTGGGAGGCGGTGGGGGGCCTGCCGGTCTATGCCACGGCCAAGGCGGCTGTGCACGGGCTGACCCGTTCGATGGCGCGCGAACTGGGGCCTCACCGCATCCGCGTCAACACGGTGGTACCGGGCTGGATCATGACCGAGCGGCAAAAGGCGCTGTGGGTCACGCCGGAAAAGCTGGAGACGCACCGCGCCCGGCAATGCCTGCCCGACCTGATCGAGCCGGTCCACGTGGCGCGCATGGTGCTGTTCCTGGCCTCCGACGACGCGGAAATGTGCACGGCGAACAACTACATGGTCGAGGCCGGATCGATCTGAAACCGGCCCGCCCGCCCCGGCGCGCGTTGTGCCGGGGCAACAGCCTGTGGATAATTTGCCCGCAATTTTTGGCCGCGATTCGCTTTCTCGCCCCTGCCTCTTTCCCGGATGAGCTTCGCGTGTTAACCGTTTCGTAATAAAAAACGAATTGAGGCGGGCTACAGGTATGAAAGCGGGCTTTCGCGGCACGTTTGTCGTTTCCTGGGCGCAAACAGAAGTGGATGGGGTCGCGGCGGCGCCGGTCGAGGCGTTGCGCGTGGGTGCGTCATGGGCGTGGTCGGGGCAGGCCACGCGCGTCGACGGGCCAGCGGACATCCTGCCACTCGGCAATGCGTCCGGGACAGAGGAGTTGCGCCAGCGCGCCGCACGGTCGGTGCGGCGCCTGGTGGGAATGGCCATCGATCCGGGACCGGAGGAAACCGCGGCGCTGAGCGGGCCTCTGCGCGACCGGGCCTTCGTCGTCACCGACGGCATGTCCAGCTACACCGGCACCCAGATCCCCACCGGGGCGGGGCGCCCGCCGCTGTTGATGTTTCTCGGCGAGATGCCGCCGGCGGGGGTCGAGCTGTGGGTGGTGCGCGAGATTGCCGAAGCGCCGCCGGTGCATCAGATAGGCGACGTGCCGCCCGGTGTGATCTGCTTTGCCGCGGGCACCCGGATCGACACGCCCGAGGGGCCCGTGCCGGTCGAGACGCTGGCCCCGGGCGACCGTATCCAGACCAAGGACGACGGCGTGCAGGAGATCCTTTGGGTCGGCCAGCGCCGGATGAGCGGCGCCCGGCTATACGCCATGCCGCAGCTTCGCCCGATCCGCATCCGGTCGGGCGCGCTGGGCGCCGAGCGGCCCGAGGGCGACCTGATCGTGTCGCCCCAGCACCGGGTTCTGGTGCGGGGCCGCGCGGCGGAGGTGCTGTTCCAGACGCCCGAGGTGCTGGTCGCGGCGGGGGATCTGCTGAACGACCGCACGATCCTGGTCGACCACACGCTGAGCGAGGTCACCTATGTGCATCTGATGCTGGAACGTCACCAGATCGTCTGGGCCAACGGGGTCGAAACCGAAAGCTTCCACCCGGCCAACACCTCGCTCGACACGGTGCCCGGCGACCAGCGCGACGCGCTGATCGAGGTATTCCCGATGCTGGCGCACGATCCCTATTGCTATGGTGATTTCGCCCGGCGCAATCTCGATGCCTCGGAGGCGGCGATCCTGCAATACGAGGGCGCGCTCAGCCATTGACAGGCGCCAGGGCATCTGTATAAGCCCTCCATTCCGGCCCGCGAGGGCCGGTTTTCATTGGTGTTGGTGGCCCCCGCAAGGGGATGCCTGTCGGGATGACGCGTGAAGCGGAATGCCAAAGGACAACGCCCTTCATAGCTGCCCCCGGGCAGCGCCCTGTTGAAGGAGATCAGCCGTGACAAAACGCACGTCTGCCAAGTACAAACTCGACCGCCGGATGGGTGAAAACATCTGGGGCCGTCCGAAATCCCCCGTCAATCGCCGCGAATACGGCCCCGGCCAGCACGGCCAGCGCCGCAAGGGCAAGATGTCCGACTTCGGCCTGCAGCTGCGCGCCAAGCAGAAGCTGAAGGGCTACTACGGCGATCTGACCGAGAAACAGTTCCGCCGCATCTATGCCGAGGCCGAGCGGGTGCGCGGCGACACCGGCGAGCTGCTGATCGGCCTGCTGGAGCGCCGCCTCGACGCGGTGGTCTACCGCGCCAAGTTCGTGCCGACCGTCTTTGCCGCACGCCAGTTCGTGAACCACGGCCATGTGCTGGTCAACGGCAAGCGCGTCAACATCCCCTCCTACCGGGTGCAGGAAGGCGACGTGATCGAAGTGCGCGAGAAGTCCAAACAGATGGCCGCGCTGCTGGAAGCGGTGCAACTGCCCGAGCGTGACGTGCCCGACTACATCGACGCCGACCATTCCAAGATGAAGGCCACCTTCGTGCGCACCCCGGGCCTGTCGGACGTGCCCTACCCGGTGCACATGGAACCGAACCTCGTCATCGAATTCTACGCGCAAAACTGAGGCTGACGCCTCACCACGCGACAAAAGGGCCCGCCGGATCACCGGCGGGCTTTTGCGTTTCGGCCGCCCGGCGGTCGGGCAATCGGCCGGTTTGACGACCAGTAGCCCCGCCATCTATTCGGATAGCAATTCATCAGGCGGAAACGACTGGCCCGATGACAGCCCCGCAAACCCCGATATCGGCCAGCGCCGTTGGCATCGACGTGGTACCGCGCCCCTGACGGACGGCGGCATCGCCGGCGCGGGCACTCTATCCCCTCCGCCCCAAGCGATGCTAATGTAGGAGTATGGCGGATCGAGCGATTGTCCTTGAAAGCACCATTACCTGCCCGAATTGCGGGCACTCGGCCGTGGAAACCATGCCGACCGATAGCTGCCAGTGGTTTTACGAGTGCAAGGCGTGCAGCAAGGTCTTGAAACCGCTGCCCGGGGATTGTTGCGTCTACTGCTCTTACGGGACGGTGCCGTGCCCGCCGATCCAGAAGGGCGATGACTGCTGTGGGTAGATAGCGGCCTGCGCACCACGTCCGCGTTGTAGACACGGCGCCGGCCACGTCGCACCAGGCGCGCAACACGATGGGCGCGTTGAAGTCCGCGAAAGGCGGAAGCGCGGGTAACGTCTCTTTGGCCTCGACGACCGGCGCCTCGGATCCCGAACCTGACACGGTGTGCAACTGAAGGCGCGGGCCGACCCGGCCACCGGCGATCAACAGCCCGCCCAACACGGCCCGAGATCAGAACGGCGAAACCGAGCATCCGCTTTTTTTCACGGGGCCCTCCTGAGGTGCGGCCGCGCAGAACAAACGGCCTGCGAATGACACCCGATGACAGTCGGTGCGGCGCGCCGATGGGCGGTCTATCCGCAACAGCCGGCAGGGCGGTCGCGCACCGGCGGTTTCGCGCTGGCCATGGCGCGGGTGCGCCGCTAGATACTGGCGCTCAGGAGGAAGAGCATGACCGAGATCCGACCGCAGCCGGGAATCATGGACATCGCGCTTTACCAGGGCGGTCAATCCCATGTGGCCGGCGTGGCCGACGTGGTAAAGCTGTCGTCGAACGAAAACCCCTTTGGCCCCAGCCACCGCGCCCAAGAGGCGTTCCGCCGAACGGCGCATACGCTGCATCGCTACCCCGCGACCGACCACGCCGCCCTGCGCGCGGCTATCGCCGAGCGGCACGGGCTGGACGCCGACCGCATCATCTGCGGCGCGGGCTCGGACGAGGTCATCACCTTTCTCTGCCAGGCCTATGCCGGACCGGGCGACGAGGTGATCCATACCGAGCACGGCTTTGCCATGTACCGTATCTCGGCGCTGGCCGCGGGTGCCACGCCCATCGAGACGCCCGAGCGAGAGCGCACCGTCGATGTCGACGCGGTGCTTGCGGCCTGTAGCCCTCGCACCCGGCTGGTCTTTATCGCCAACCCGGCCAACCCCACCGGCACCATGATCGGCGCGGACGAGACCGCGCGACTGGCCGAGGGGCTGCCGCCGCAGGCGATCCTGGTGCTTGACGGGGCCTATGCCGAGTATGTCGAGGGCTTTGACGGCGGCGCGGGCCTGGTCGAGGCGCGCGAAAACGTGGTGATGACGCGCACCTTTTCCAAGCTCTACGGGCTGGGCGGCCTGCGCATCGGCTGGGGTTACGGGCCGCGGCCGATCATCGACGTGCTGAACCGGGTGCGCGGGCCCTTCAACCTCAGCCAGCCGCAACTGGAAACGGCCGAGGCCGCGATCCGCGACCGCGACCATGCCGAACGCTGCTACGCCGAGAACGCCCGCCTGCGCACCTGGCTGTCGGACGCGCTGGCCGAGCGCGGCGTGCCCACGGACAGATCCTTCGCCAATTTCCTGCTGGCGCGCTTTGCCGATTCCGAAGAGGCCGAGGCCTGCGATGCCTGGCTGAAGTCGGACGGGCTGATCGTGCGCCAGACCGCGGGCTACAAGCTGCCCCATTGCCTGCGCATCACCGTGGGGGACGAGGCGTCCTGCCGCCGCGTGGCCCATTCGATAGGTCGCTTCAAGGAGAGCCGGTTATGAGCGTGGTCTACGGGCGCGTGGCGCTGATCGGCCTCGGCCTGATCGCGTCGTCCATGGCCTGGGGCATGCGCCGGGCCGGCCTGGCCGAAGAGATCGTGGGCACCGCGCGTTCGGCGCAGACGCGCGAAACCGCGCGCGAGATCGGCCTGTGCGACCGCGTGGTCGACACCGCCGCCGAGGCTGTGAAGGACGCCGATCTCGTGGTCCTCGCGGTGCCGGTGGGCGTGATGGGCGCGGTGGCCGAAGAGATCGGCCCGCATCTGAAACAGGGCGCGACCGTTTCCGATGTGGGCTCGGTCAAGCGCGCGGTGATCGCCGCGGTCGGCCCGCACATCCCCGACGGCGTGAATTTCATCCCCGCGCACCCGCTGGCCGGGACCGAGCATTCGGGCCCCCGTTCGGGCTTTGCCGAGCTTTTCGACAACCGCTTTTGCCTGTTGGTACCTGCAGAGAATAGCGACCGGCAGGCGGTGGACCGCCTGAGAGCCTACTGGGAGGGGCTGGGCGCCAATGTCGAAGAGATGGATGCCGATCATCACGACCTTGTTCTGGCCGTCACCAGCCACGCCCCGCACCTGATCGCCTACACGATGGTCGGCGTGGCCGACGATCTGCGCCGCGTGACCGACAGCGAGGTGATCAAGTATTCCGCCGCCGGTTTCCGCGATTTCACCCGCATCGCGGCGAGCGACCCCACCATGTGGCGCGACGTTTTCCTGACCAACAAGGACGCGACACTGGAAATCCTCGGCCGTTTCACGGAAGAATTGTTCGCATTGCAGCGGGCCATTCGAACCGGAGACGGAGACATGCTTTTCGATTACTTCACGCGCACCCGCGCGATCCGCCGCAGCATCATCGACGCCGGGCAAGACACCGACGCGCCCGATTTCGGCCGCTCGAAGGTGCACCCGTGATCCGGCTGGCCGCCGCCCTGCTTTCCCTGTTGCTGACCGCCACGGCCGCCGCCGCCCTGCCCGAATCCTCGCCACGCCCGGCGCCGCGCCCGGCGCTCGGGGCCGAGGCCGGGGCGCTGCCGCGTGTGCCGCTGGTGCCGGTGCATATCGGGGCCAAGCTGCGCCCGCAGGCCCGTCCGGCAGAGGCGGCGCCCACGGCGGCCCCGCCGCCGCGCCCCGCGGTGCCTGTCTTTTACAATGCGCGCACCCGCCCCGAACCGCGCCCCGCCCGCACGGCGCCGGTGGTGAAGGTGCGCCAGATCTCCAGCGGAACCGCGCTGACCCGGTCGGCCCGCCCCGAAAACCGGCCGCGCACGCCCGGCCAAAAGGCGGTGCTGGCCGCCGCAGGGGTGCGCAGCCAGCCCAGCACGGTAACGCGGGGCCGGCGCGGGGCGATCTGCGGCGACCGCGACATCCGCGGCAAGGAACTGGCGCCGATTCCCGGGCGCATTCGCGGCTGCGGCGTCGAGGCGCCCGTGCAGGTGACCGCAATCGATGGCGTGGCGCTGACCGCCCCGGCGACGATGGATTGCAATACCGCCCGCGCGCTCAAGACCTGGGTGCGCCAGGGGGTGAAGCCCACGGTCGGCCGGCTGGGTGGCGGCGTCGACAGCCTGCGCGTGGTGGCCCACTACGCCTGCCGCACCCGCAACAACAAACCCGGCGCCAAGATTTCCGAACATGGCCGCGGGCGCGCCGTCGATATCGCGGCGATCAACCTGAAAAACGGCGTGTCGATGACGGTGCTCAAGGGCTGGCGCGACCCGGTACAGGGCAAGCTGCTGAGAGCGATGCACAGATCGGCCTGCGGGCCGTTCGGCACGGTGTTGGGGCCCGGCTCCGACGGCTACCACAAGGACCATTTCCACCTCGACACGGCGCGGTACCGGTCAGGGACCTATTGCCGCTGACGGCCCAGCACCGGGATCTGGCCGGGTGAACCGAATGCCTGCGCGGCACATTTCAGGGGCGCAGCCCCATATTCGGTCGGGGCGTCGGCGAAACCGACTGGCCGCTTTCGCAGGACTTTCAGACAGCAAAACACCGCCCAACCAAATTGGGCGGCGTCGATCTGTGCATAGGTCCGCTCCGGCGGCGCGCGCCGGGAGCGTCAGGCGGCGGGCACGGTCTCGGCCTCGGTCTTGGCCGGTGCCAGCGCACGCATCTGATCTTCGGCCCAGAACCGGACGTCGTGGCGGCGCACGATCTCGTGCAGGGCGGCCATACGGTCGCGGCGCTCGGCCTCTTCCATGTCCAGCGCCTGTGCAATCGCGCTGTCCATCGAGCGGTTCGAGAACGGGTTGGTCAGCAGGGCCGACCCCATCTCGACCGCCGCGCCTGCGAATTCCGACAGCACCAGCACGCCGTCGCCATCGGTACGGGCCGCGCAGAACTCCTTGCAGACCAGGTTCATCCCGTCGGCCAGCGGTGTGATCCAGGCCACGTCGGCGGCGCGGTAGTAGGCGACCAGATCGTCGAACGGGATCGCGCGAGAGATCAGCGCGATGGGCTGCCATTCCAGGCTGCCGAAATGGCCGTTGATGCGCCCGGCCAGCTGTTCGATATCGGTCTGGATGTTCTCGTAGACCGTCATGTTGCGGTTGGCCGGCACCGAGACATGCATCAGCCGCAGCTTGCCGCGCAGGTCGGGGCGCGCTTCCAAAAGGCGCTCGTAAGACAGCAATTGCTCGATCCCGCCCTTGGTGTAATCGGTCCGCCCGACCGACAGGATCATTTGCGCCCCGCCCAGGTCGGCGCGGATTTCGGCGGCGCGCTTGGCCGTTTCGGGGCGCGCGGCGATGCTTTCGACATAGTCGGTATCGACCCCGACCGGCGAGGATTGCACGATGATCTTGTGCCCGTCGAAATCCAGCTCGGTCGGCACGCTGCGTTCCGACAGCGCGGTGACCTCCGACGCCAGGTCGGGCGCAACGGGTTCGCGCCGGGTCACGGCGACATCCAGCAGGCTGCGCGCGGCCGAGACGAAGTTGTTGGCATAGCGCGGGATGTGAAAGCCCACCACGTCGCAGGTCAGCAGGCTTTCGAGGATTTCCTTGCGCCAGGGCAGCACGTTGAACATGTCGGCCGAGGGGAACGGCGTGTGGTGGAAAAAGCTGATCTTCAGATCTGGCCGCATGGTCCGCAGATAGCCCGGCACCAGCCACAGGTTGTAGTCATGCACCCAGACCACGGCGCCCTCGGCGGCCTCGTTCGCGGCGGCCTCGGCAAAGGCCCAGTTCACTTCACGAAAGGTCGGCCAGTCGACGGGGTCGTAATTGTACCGCTCCTTGAAGGAATGCAGGATCGGCCAGAATGCCTCTTTCGAAGTGACGTGGTAAAAGCTGCTCACCTGCTCGGCGGTCAGGGGCAGGCGCGAAACCGTGTATTTGCCGTAGGCATCCTCGATCTCGATCACCCGGTCGAACTCGGGGTTGGCCGGGTCGTCGGCCTGTTTCCACGCGACCCAGGCGCCGCTTTCGAACCGGCCGAAAAAGCTTTTCAGCGTCGGCACGATGCCGTTGGGGCTCTTGTTTTCGCGGAACTCGGTCTTGCCGTCGACCTCCACCTCTTCGTAGGGCTGGCGGTGGTAGACGATCACCAGATTGGACGGCATATCAGCCTCCTTTCGGAATGTCGTGAAGGGAAAAGGCGTCGATCGCCTCCATGATCCCTGCCGCGCCATGGGCGCGGGCTTTGTGCACATGCCCGAGGGGCGCCACCCGTTCGATCAGCGGCGCCTCGGAATTGCCGACGGCCACCGCGTTCAGCCCGCATTCGAGCATCGACAGGTCGTTGAGCGTGTCGCCCGCGGCCAGCACCCGGCCTTCGGGCACTCCCAGATGTGCGATGAGCCGTTTCAGCGACGGGCCCTTGGACACGCCCTGAGGCAACACGTCGAAAAACCGGTTGTCCGAGATCAGCCAGTCGAGGTCCAGTTCCTCGACCTTGCCCTTGGCGCTGTCGCAAAAGGCGTCGGCCTCCAGATCATAGCTGACCCTGTGGCGGAACGCGGTGGGTTGCAGCGTCAGCCCCGGATGGCCGTCAAGCGCCGCGCGCACCGCGTCGCCCTTGCCGCCCCAGCGCCGGGCGATATCGGCCTCAAGCGTGGGGATCGGCGTGATGGTGCCGTCGTGCGATACCTCGGCAATCGACGTGCCGACGTCGCAAACCACGTATTCCGGCCATGGCAGGCCACGTTCCTCGCACAGCTCGACGATGAAATCGGGATCGCGCCCGGTGACGAAGATCAACCCTATGGTTGTACGCTGATCGTCGATCCAGTCGTAGAGGCGGCGGCGGTCGTCCTGGGTGCCGCCCAGGAACGTACCGTCCAGGTCGGTGGCCAACACGAAACGCCGCTCGGACAGCGGCGGCAAAAGGGTTTCGGCAAGCGTCATACCGGGGCTCCGAAGGGCAGCAAGGCGTTGGGTTCGGGATGGTCGAGCGAGATGTCGAGCGCCCGCGGCTCGGCCTCGATGGGCCGCACCCAGAGGTCGGAAAAGCTCTGGTTCAGGTCGGCGCCCTCGTGCAGAACGGCGTTGACCGTCTCGCAAATGGGCATCGGCACGCCGATCCGCCGCGCCAGGTCGATCACCGAGATGGCGTTGACCTCGCCCTCGACGACGACGGGCTTTCCATCGAAACACGCCTCGCGGGCCAGGCCGCGGCCCAGTTGCATCCCCAGCGACATGTTGCGCGACGTGGTGGACGAACAGGTCAGGGTCAGATCGCCCGCGCCCGACAGTCCGGTGACGGTTTCACGCTTGCCGCCCAGCGCCTCGGCCAGCGCCTTCATCTCGTCCATGCCGCGGGCGATCAGGGCCGCGCGGGTGTTCTCGGCAAAGCCGGCGCCCGACATCATCCCGCAGGCGATGGCGATCACGTTCTTCACCGCGCCGCCCACCTCGACGCCCACCAGGTCGTCCGAGATATAGGGGCGAAAGCCGCCGCCGCTCAGCGACATGGCCAGCCGCGCGGCCGGGCTGGCCCCGGGCGTCAACCGGTCGGCATAGGAAAACGGAAACGCGACGGTCGCCGCGGTGGGATGGCCCAGGGCGGTTTCCCGCGCGAATGTCGGGCCGGAGACGGCACCGATGGGATGATCGGGCAACTCTTCCGACGCCACCTCGGACAGCAACAGCCCGGTGCCCCGCTCGATCCCCTTGGCACAGAGCGCAAGCGGGATGCCCTTGGGCAGCACCGGCGCCGCGGCCCGGCAGATGTCGCGCAACGTTGCCGAAGGCGTGACCAGCAACACCGCACCGGCGCCGTCCAGCGCCTCTTGCAGGTCGGCGGTCGCCATGATCCCCGGCGGCAGGTCGATATCCGGCAGGTAATCCGGGTTCTGCCCGGTGCGCGAGATCGCGGCGGCCAGGTCGGGCCGTCGCGCCCAGAGCGTGACGTTTCGCCCGCTACGCGCCAGCACGCTGGCCAGCGCCGTCCCCCACGACCCGGCACCGATCACGGCGACGGTGGGGTAAGGGCTGGATTGGGGATTGGAGGATTGCGAATAGCTGTCTTTCATTCCGCTCACGGGCATCTATGGCTCTGCTTATCGGCCGAAGGACATTGCGGCCGCGCGGTGGGACGTGGCGTCACCCATACCGCGCCTGCCCCGTGCCGGGTCATCGGCCTGCCCTGACCCGCCGACGCACGAAGCGCTCTGCACATAAGGTACGCCATGCGGCCGGTCTTTCAAGGCAGTGCCGCAGCGCGGCGTCCGTGGCCGGTGATTTGGCCGTTCAATTATTTCATAGTGCTTAGCAAAAATACGAACTGCGCAAAAATTGTGCAACCCCTCAAGGCCCAGAAAAGCGAGGATTTGGTTGTCGACACCGCTATCGCTGAATCGCGACAGTCAGGCCCGGCGCGGCGACTTGCGGCTTTTTATAATGATTTACAAATATTTATAGTGGTTCTGGCTGCTAGGTGCGCGCAACAGGCCGCCGCTCCCCGATCGGTCGACACCGGCCTCGCCCGACCCGCCGGTTTTCGCCGACCGAATTGATTTGGCGGGCCAAGTCCCTAAAATATATTCACATAACGAAGTTTACTGCACCGCAGCAATCTTCTCGACAGCTACGTGCTGCACCAGTTTAAGGAGTAGGATCCGCATGACCTCTGCCACCGTCAGAACCGCCATCTTTCCGGTCGCCGGGCTGGGCACCCGTTTTCTGCCCGCCACCAAGGCCACCCCGAAAGAGCTGTTGCCGGTCATCGACACGCCGCTCATCCAGTACGCCATCGACGAGGCGCGCGATGCCGGGGTCGAGCGGATGGTCTTCGTCAGCCACCCGTCGAAATCGGCCATCGAACGCCATGTCCGCGCCGATCACGACCTGATCGAGACGCTGCACGCCCGCGGCAAGAGCCATATCGCCCGCGAGCTTCACGCCGCGGCGCTCGACGAGGATGAGCACGAGGTGGAATTCGTCATGCAGCACGAACCGCTTGGCCTCGGTCACGCGGTGCTCTGCGCGCGGCCGCATGTGCTGCCCGGGCCCGTGGCGGTGCTGCTGCCCGACGACCTGATCCTGTCCGGCCCCGGCTGCCTCAGCGAGATGATCGCCGCCTACCAGGCCTGCGACGCGGGGCACATGGTGGCCACCATGGACGTCACCCGCGAGACCGTGTCGCGCTATGGTGTGCTGGTGCCGAAACGGCATGACGGCCGGCTGGTCCATGCCAGCGGCATGGTCGAAAAGCCCGCCGCCGAGGACGCGCCGTCGCTCAAGGCCGTGGTCGGCCGCTATATCCTCGACGGGGCGATCTTTGACACGCTGGCCAGCCAGCCCCCCGGCGCCAATGACGAGATCCAGCTTACCGACGCGATCGCACGAGACGCCGGGCCGCTGGGCCTGGCCGGTTTCGCCTTCTCGGGCGAGCGCTTCGATTGCGGCTCGAAAGAGGGTATGCTGCGCGCCACGCTGTCGCTGGCCGCCCAGCACCCGAGCTATCGCCAGGTGCTGACCGAGTTCGCCACACCCGCCACGGCGATGGCCGCCGAATAAAGGCGCCCGTCGTCCAGCCCTTCCCGACCGGTCGGCGCGCACCATGCGACGCTGGCCGGTCATCTCGTTCAAGACAAGGAATCGAATGTCCCTGACAGACCGCGCCATCCCGCGCGACGACAAGGCGCAGGCCCTCGCCGACTGGTGCGCCGAAATCCACACCACCGCCTCCAGTCAGTTCGAGGCCAGCCGCGCCATCGCCCGCCGGCTGGGTGCACAGGTGGCCGAAGACCACGTGACCTTCGGCTTCTGGACGCCGGAATTGCAGGATCAGCGCGTGCCCGAGGGCGACGTGTTTCTCGAGGTGCTGGCCCCGACGGGCGCGCTGGACCTTACGATTTCCCACCAGGAGCAGCGGTTCGAGAAAGTGTATCTGCCCGTCGCCCGCTACGAGGGGTTCACCTTCGCCGCGGTCGCGGGGCTCGGCGCGGGCAGGCGCGACCGGCTGGGCGATTTCTACGCACTGGCCTGGCGCGACGGCCACGGCGCCTGGCACCGCATCTTCGACCCGCTGGCGATGTCGCTGCCCTTCGGCGCCTTCGCCCCGGCCGAGATCTACGACGTCGACGCGATGCAGGCCGCCCGGTCCGACGCCGACTATTTCCGCGCCTTCGCCGGCGCGGCGCCGCACAAGTTCGGCCCGCCCACCAACATCCTGCAAATCCATGTGCCAACCGCCACCGCCGGCGGCACGCTGGCCAGCCTCACCCGCCAGTACCACCGCCTGGCCGAACGCGTCGAGCACGGACTGAGACTGGAACCCGCCGACGCGCTGTTTCTGGGCTACGACGCGGTGCAGCTCTTGCCGGTCGAGCCCACGACGGTTTACGAGACCGGCCCCGCCTTCTGGCAGGAAAACCCGGTCTCGGAGGGCGAGGTCGACATCACGCTGACCCGTCCCGACACCACCAATTGGGGCTACGACGTGGTGATCTCGGGCATGGCCACGGTGAACCCCGTGCTGACCGAGACCGGTCGCCCGGACGAGTTGGTCGATCTCGCCGCGGTGCTGCACACCTTCCCCGGCAAGCCCAAGATGCTGATCTTCGACGTGGTCTTCGGGCATTCCGACAATCAGGGGCTCGAAGCGCTCAACCCGCATTTCTTCGCCGGGCCGAACATGTACGGCCAGAACCTCGATTATCGAAATCCCGCGGTGCGGGCGATCCTGCTAGAGATGCAGCGGCGCAAGGTCGACTTCGGCGCCGACGGCGTGCGCATCGACGGCGCGCAGGATTTCAAGTGGTGGGATCCGTCCCTGCAGCATCTGCGCCATGACGACGACTACCTTCAGGAAATGGCCGACGTGGAACAGCAGGTCGCCGGGACGCGCTACCGCCCCTGGATGATCTTCGAGGATGGCCGTCCCTGGCCCGACGAGGATTGGGAACTGAGCTCGAGCTACCGCGCGGTGATCGAGGCCCAGCGCGACGACGACGTGTTCCAGTGGGGGCCGCTGACCTTTGCCCACAACACGCCGTTTCTCTACACCTTCTGGCTGTCCAAGTTCTGGCGCATCCGCGAAATGCTGGAGATGGGCGAAAACTGGATCTCGGGCACCGCCAACCATGACACGCTCAGACGCGGCACCCAGGTCAACCCCAAGCTCAACATCAACACGCGCCTCGGCGAGACGCGGATGGAGCTGTTGGACAAGGCCTATGACAACCCCGCGGTGTCGATGCTGACCTACGCCGTGTTCCCCGGCGTGCCGATGGATTTCCTAAACGCCACGTCGCGGGCCAGCTGGGGCTTTGTCCGCAACCAGGATGACTCTTACGGGGTCAAGGTCGTGGCCGAAGAGGCGATCAGCCTGAAATGGCAGGTCGACGAATACAGCTATTCGGTGCCCGGACATTTCACCCGGCTGAAAGAGCTGGGCTTTGACACGCGCGAAGACCTCGCCCGGTTCTTCGAGTTCCTGCCGGCGCTGGTCGAGGTGACCGATTACGATCTCGACACCATCGCCACGCTGCTGAACGCGGTCGAGCCGCCGCTGGCCGGCCCCCCGCGCTTTACCGTGCCGGTCCTGAAACAGATCGCACGGGCCTGGATGGACGACATGCACGCCTATTGCAATGTCGCCAACTCGATCAGCGCGCTCGACCCCGCGCAGACCGATTTCATGCTGGCGCTGCGCCGGTTCCGCCGGGCCAACCCGTGGCTGCGCGGAAACTTCGGGCCGAGCGATCATTTCGACTACATCCGCCCCCTGGGCGGGCGCACCCTGTTCACCGCGCTGCGCAATGCGCCCGAGGGCGGGCAGAGTTTCACCATCGCGCATATGGAGGGCGGCCCGACCGACGAGGTCGACCCCCTCACCCTGCCGATTGCGGGGCTCGACGGGTTCGGCTGGCGGCTGGCGCTGCGCACGCCGGGGATCGGCGGCGATTACAACGGCGGGCCGATCACGCTGCGCGATTCCATGGCGCTGACATTTACCCGCGACCTGCCCGTCGGCTAGGCGCGCTCGACCAGCCCGCCCAACTCGCACAGTTGGGCGGCGATCTCTGCCACGCCCTCGCCGTTGCGAAGCGAGGCGAAGAGGAAGGGCCGCCCGCCGCGCATCCGCGTGGCGTCGCGCTCCATCACCGACAGATCGGCGCCGACATAGGGCGCCAGGTCGGTCTTGTTGATGATCAGCAGGTCCGACCTGGTGATCGCCGGCCCCCCCTTGCGGGGGATTTCCTCACCCGCGGCCACGTCGATGACGTAGAGCGTGATATCGGCCAGTTCCGGGCTGAACGTCGCCGACAGGTTGTCGCCGCCCGACTCGATCAGCACCAGCTCGAGGTCGGGGATGGCCGCCGTCAGCTCTGCGATGGCGGCGAGGTTGATCGAGGCATCCTCCCGGATCGCGGTGTGGGGGCAGCCGCCGGTCTCGACACCCTTGATGCGGTCCGAGGGCAGCACCTGCATCCGCGTCAGCGCCTCGGCATCCTCTTGCGTGTAGATGTCGTTCGTCACCACGGCGAGCGAAAAGCGGGGCGCGAGGGTGCGGGCAAGCTGGGCGGTCAGCGTCGTCTTGCCGGCGCCCACCGGGCCGCCGATGCCCACGCGAAGGGGGCCGTTGGGGGAAGTCATGAGCGGAACAGCCTCGAATACTGGGTTTCGTGTTTCATCGACGCGATATCGGCAAGAAAGACCGAGCTTTCCAGATCGTCCAGCCCGGCCTCGGCCGCCTCTTCGGCCAGCCGCAGGCACAAGGGCGTCAGCGCCGACAGCGTCTGTTGCCCCTCGGTTTGCCCGATCGGGATCAGCCGGATGCCCGCCGAGACGAGGTTGGACGTAAACGCATGCAGGTACATCCGCGCGGTCAGCACCATGGGCAGCCCCTCGACCCGCGCCGCGCGGCCCAGCGCCACCGGATAGGTCAGCGCGGGCAACGCAGCCCCCGGCCAGACCGCGCCCAGCGTCTCGGCAAAGGCGCGGCCTTGGGCCTCGGCCTCCAGCAGGCGCTCGGCCGAAGGGGCAAAGGCGCGCGCCTCGGCATCGATCCCGGCCACCTCCTCGGCGCTTTCGGCCCGGTAGGCGGCGGCCAGCAGGATCGCATCGCAGCGCCCGGCGCCGTGGGCCAGCACATCGCCCAGCCAGCCCCGCAGCGTGGCCGCATCGCGCACGTCGCCCGCCTCGACCGCCCATTCCAGCCCGTGGCTGTAGGTGAAGGACCCCACCGGAAATGCGGGCGACAGCCATTGCGCCAGCAGCAGAACCTCGGCGTCAGTGGTCATGGGAGTGGCCGTGATGGGTGGTGTGCCCATGTTCATGCGCATGGGTCCGGCCATGCCCGTAGGCCCCGCCCTCGGGCGAGAAGGGCGCCACGATCTCGGCCACCTCGGCGCCCAGCCGGTTCAGCATGTCGCGGATCACGTGGTCGCGCTGGATCAACAGCCGGTCGGCCTCGATCTGGCAGGGTGTGTGGCGGTTGCCGACATGCCAGGCGAGCCGGGGAAGGTCGCCGCGGACCTCCAGCAAATTCTCGTCCGCCGCGGCCACGGCCACCTTGCGCCCGTCGGCCAGCACGAAACACTCGCCCGCCTCGACCGAGGTCGTCTTGGCCAGGTCGACGACGAAGGCCAGCCCGCCATCGCTGACCAGCCGCTTGCGCCGCAGGAACCGGTCGTCATAGCTCAGCGTCACGGTATCGTCCGCGCCGCCCGGCGGGGCCACGTCTTGCGCGACGGGAAGGGCGCCGGTCATGCCGCGCCTCCGGCCGCGCTGGCTACAGGTTGAACAGATCGCGGAAAACGTAGCGCGGAATGTCTTCGCGGGTGATGCCCAGCTGCGAAAGCTGCGCGTCGGAATAGCTGTTCAACCGCTGGATCTCGCGCATCCGCGACCGGCTGAGAACATAGGCGTTCACGCCCTGCCCCAGCCCTGCAAAGAAGGCGTCGATGCGCTGGGACATGCCCGGCGGGCTGAACTTGAAGGTGATACTCGGCGTTGCCATAGGAAACCTCGTCTCGATCTAGAGGTGGTTTCCTCCCATGAAATGCAGGATAGGCCTGCCGACAGCCGCCGACCACGCCCGTTAAGGCATGCCCGTCCTGCGAATGCTGCATTGCAGCAGATTTCCGCATATCCGCACCCTTTCGCTCAGAACATGAAATAGCGCTGAGCCATCGGCAGCACCTCGGCGGGCTCGCAGGTCAAGAGCTCTCCGTCGGCGCGCACCTCGTAAGTTTCCGGGTTCACCTCGATCTTGGGCGTGGCGTCGTTGAGCACCAGGTCTGACTTGCCGATGCCGCGGGTGTTTTTCACCGCCACCGTCTGCTTGGCCAGCCCCAGCGCCCCGCCGATCCCCTCGGCCTGCGCCGCCTCGGACACGAAGGTGACGGCGGAATTTTCCAGCGACCGGCCGAAGGCGCCGAACATCGGCCGCGTGTAGACCGGCTGCGGCGTTGGGATGCTGGCATTGGGGTCGCCCATCTGGGCGCAGACGATGGTGCCGGACATCAGCACCGTCTCGGGCTTCACCCCGAAAAACGCCGGGTTCCACAGCACCAGATCGGCGCGCTTGCCCTCTTCCACGCTGCCGATCTCGTGGGAAATGCCGTGGGCGATCGCCGGGTTGATGGTGTATTTCGCCACGTAGCGGCGGACGCGGTAATTGTCGTTGTCGCCGGTTTCTTCGGCCAGCCGGCCGCGCTGTTTCTTCATCTTGTCGGCGGTCTGCCAGGTGCGGATGATCACCTCGCCCACCCGGCCCATCGCCTGGCTGTCCGACGCGATGATCGAGAACGCCCCCATGTCGTGCAGGATGTCTTCGGCCGCGATGGTCTCGCGCCGGATGCGGCTTTCGGCAAAGGCCACGTCCTCGGGGATCGACTTGTCGAGGTGGTGGCAGACCATGAGCATGTCGAGATGCTCTTCCAGCGTGTTGACCGTGAAGGGCCGCGTCGGGTTGGTCGAGGACGGCAGCACGTGTTCCTCGCCGCAGACCTTGATGATATCGGGCGCGTGCCCGCCGCCTGCGCCCTCGGTGTGGAAGGCGTGGATCGTGCGGCCCTTCATGGCCTTTATGGTGTTTTCCACGAACCCGCTTTCGTTCAGCGTGTCGGTGTGAATCATCACCTGGACGTCCATGTCGTCGGCCACGGAAAGACAGCAGTCGATGGCGCCGGGCGTGGTGCCCCAATCCTCGTGCAGCTTCAGCGAACACGCCCCGCCCTTGACCTGCTCGACCAGAGCGGCCGGCAGCGAGGCGTTGCCCTTGCCCGCGAAGGCCAGGTTCATGGGGAAGGCATCGGCCGCCTGCAGCATCCGCCCGATATGCCAGGGCCCCGGCGTGCAGGTGGTCGCCATCGTCCCCGTCGCGGGGCCCGTGCCGCCGCCCAGCATGGTGGTCAGCCCCGAATGCAGCGCGTCCTCGATCTGCTGCGGGCAGATGAAATGGATATGGCTGTCGAACCCGCCTGCCGTGACGATCTTGCCCTCGGCCGCGATGGCCTCGGTTCCGGGGCCCACGATGATATCCACGTTCGGCTGGGTATCAGGGTTGCCCGCCTTGCCGATCTTGACGATGCGCCCGTCCCTGATGCCGATATCGGCCTTGGTGATGCCGGTGTGATCGACGATCAGCGCATTTGTGATGACCGTGTCCACCGCGCCCTCGGCGCGGGACGCCTGGCTTTGCCCCATCCCGTCGCGGATCACCTTGCCGCCGCCGAATTTCACCTCTTCGCCATAGGTGGTCAGGTCTTTCTCCACCTCGATGATCAGGTCGGTATCGGCCAGGCGCAGCTTGTCGCCGGTGGTGGGACCGAACATGGCGGCATAGTCGGCGCGGGAAATCTCTCTGGGCATCAAAGCTCCCCCATCACCTGCTGGTTGAAGCCATAGACGCGCCGCGCGCCCGCGATCGGGATCAGCTGCACCTCGCGCCGCTGCCCCGGCTCGAACCGCACCGCGGTGCCCGCGGCGATATCCAGGCGCATCCCGCGCGCCGCGGCGCGGTCGAAGTCGAGCGCGGAATTGGACTCGGCGAAATGGTAATGGCTGCCGACCTGCACCGGCCGGTCGCCGGTATTCGCCACCATCAGCGTGATCGGCGCACGGTCGGCGTTCAGCGTCAGCGTGCCCTCGGCGGCGAAGAGCTCTCCGGGGATCATGTGCGCCGCCCGAACCGGAACGCGATCACCCCGCCGGCCACCAGCAGCGCGGCCAGGCCCAGCGTGCCGGCGTTCAACTCGTGCACGTGCGGGTAAAGGCCGTCATGGGCGCTGGCCGGCGCCGCGGCCAGCATCGCGGCGAGAAGGGGAAGTGCTTTCATACCTGGTCTCCTCAACGAATGGGATTGTGGACGGTCACCAGCTTGGTGCCATCGGGAAAGGTCGCCTCGACCTGAACCTCGTGGATCATCTCGGGCACGCCCTCCATGCATTGATCGCGGGTCACCACCGCGGCGCCGGCCTGCATCATCTCGGCCACGCTGCGCCCGTCGCGGGCGCCCTCGACCACCGCGTCGGTGATCAGCGCCACCGCCTCGGGGTGGTTCAGCTTGACGCCGCGGGCCAGCCGCTTGCGCGCCACCTCCGCGGCCATGGCGACCATCAGCTTGTCTTTCTCTCTCGGGGTCAGTTGCATCTCACGTCATCCACGATCGGGGCAGGGCGTTGTCGGTCAGCCGGGTCAGCACCGGCACGAGCGTCTTGCGCAAAGCGTAGCCGTCCGCGGCGACCAGCCGCAACACCAGAAGGTCGGGGCGGATCAGGCTGACGCCGCCGGTCCGGGGCATCAGCGCCCGCAGGGGCGCCAGATGCGCCTCGGCGCCGGGCGCGGCCAAGACCATGCTGGCCATGGCGACGCCCCCCCCGGCCACGCCCCGGCGCCCCAGATGGGCACAGATATCTCCCGTCAGGCCCAGCCCGTCACGGTAAACCGGCACGCCCTCACGGCGGATCGAGATACGGTCGCGGAACCGGGCATCGGTCAGCGCCTCGCCCATCGCCAGGCGGCCAAAGACCAGCGGCTCGACCATCAGGAACGCGGCGTCCCCGGCAAGCTCGACGTCGAGCCTCCGGTCGAGCGCGGCACCATCGTAGAGGATCGTCTCTTGCGGCAGCCACTCGGCCCGCGCCCCGGGCCCGGCCGACACGAGGTTGCGCACCTGCCCGGTCTCGCCCGGCTGGGCGCGATAGGCCCGCTCGGCCGCCTGGGTGGTGACGCGCAGATGCGCCCCCGCACCGGCCCGCGCCTCGAGCCGGAACCGGTCGCCCCCGGTGATGCCGCCCGCGGAATTGATGGAAATGACATCCAGCGCAGGCCCGCGCGGGCGCGGAAACAGCGCCTTCATCGCGCCCGCCTGGTGCAGGTCTTGCAGAACGCTGCCCCGCGCCGTGGCCTTGGCCGCGACCGCGATCCGGCCCATCGCGCGCGGCTGGGTCGTTCCTGCCGAGAAAGCCTGATAAGTGATCGCCGCCTCCCGCTCCTGCACAAGACCGCATCGTTTTTTCATGGGGCCTCATGGCGGGCACGGGAAATCGCTGTCTTACCTGACCTTCCACGGCCGACTGCCCGGTTCAAGGGCGCAGCACGCGCCGCTTGCCGAAAATCTGTGCGGGTTCGGGTGCCCGGCCCCGGCGGCAGCCCTTGCCAATCCACGCGGCGCGGCCCCATGATCGGCGCGCCCGCAACACGCCGAAACGAAAGGTCGGATCGCGTGAAACCCCATGTCTACAAGACCGTCGTCGCCGCGGAGTGGATCGACTATAACGGCCATATGCGCGATGCCCATTACGGGCTGGTGTTCAGCCATGCCGTCGAATCCTTCGAGATCGCGCTGGGAATGGACGCGGCGTATCGCAAGGCGACGGGTTGCACATTCTACCTGATCGAGGACCATTGCTTCTATCTCTCCGAAGTGAAGGAGGGCGACCCGCTGAGCGTCGAAATCCGCGTTCTGGAACACGACGAAAAGCGCATCCTGCTGCACCAGACCATGACCAGCCGCGGCACCGTGGCGGCGGTGTCGGAATATATGGAGCTGCATGTCAGCCAGCAGGACACCCCCCGCGCCGCGCCGATGCCCGAGGCGATGCAGCAAATCCTGCGCGACGCCCGGCTGAGCGCCGAAGAGACGGCCGGGCTGCGCCACCGGGCGCGGCCGATGGGTCTGACCCGTGGGCGGGCCTGAGCGGGCCGCGACATGCCGTTGACACCTCCTTCCGCCCGGGCGCGCGCGGACCGCACGCCGACGCATTCGGGCCAACAAACCGACGAGACGGAGACCATGAACCGAAAAACCGCCGCAGCCGGTAAGAAGACAGCGCACAAGCGGGCCAAGACGCCGCCGCTGGTGATCGGCTGGCGCGAGATCGTCGACCTGCCCGACCTGGGGCTGGACAGGGTGAAGGCCAAGATCGACACCGGCGCGCGCACCACGGCGCTGCACGCCGGCGACCTGCGCTTTTACGATGCCGGCGGCGCCCAATGGGTCGAGTTCCGCCCGCCCGATCTGGGCCACGTCGCGCCGGACCTGTGCCGCGCCAGGGTGCATGACCGGCGCGCCATCAAGAACACCAGCGGCGTGCCCGAAGAGCGTGTCATCATCCGCACCCATCTGCATATCGCCAACCGGAACTTCCTCATCGAGGTGGCGCTCGCCAATCGCGGCGACATGGCCTTCCCGATCATCATCGGCCGCACCGCCATCCGCTATCACCGCCTGCTCGTCGATAGCGGCCGGTCGTGGATTACACGGCCAAAACCCCTCAAACGCCCGAAAGCGAAAAGGAGCCCGTCATGAAAATCGCGATGCTGGCCCGTAATCCCAACCTCTATTCGCACAAGCGCATCAAGGAGGCCGCCGAGGCGCGCGGCCACGAATTGCAGATCATCAACACCACGCGCTGTTACATGAACATCGCCTCGCGCCGGCCCGAGATCTATTACAACGACGAGAAACTGCCGAAATTCGACGCGGTGATCCCGCGCATCGGCGCCTCGGTCACCTTCTACGGCCTCGCCGTGCTGCGCCAGTTCGAGATGATGGGCGTCTATCCCGTCAACGAAAGCGTGGCCATCGGGCGGTCGCGCGACAAGCTGCGCTCCATGCAGCTTCTGGCGCGCGACGGCATCGGGCTGCCGGTGACGACCTTCGCCTACGACCCCAAGCAGACCGACGAGGTGGTCAAGGTGGCCGGCGGCGCACCGCTGGTCATCAAGCTTTTGGAGGGCACGCAAGGGATCGGCGTGGTGCTGGCCGATACCGACCGATCCGCCCGCTCGGTGATCGAGGCGTTCCGCGGCGCCAATATCAACATCCTCGTGCAGGAATTCATCAAGGAGGCCGGCGGCAGCGACATCCGCGCCTTCGTGATCGGCGGCAAGGTGGTGGCCGCGATGAAACGCACCGGCGCCGAGGGCGAGTTCCGCTCGAACCTGCACCGGGGCGGCCATTCCAACGTGGCCCGGATCACCCCCGAGGAACGCTCGACCGCCGTGCGCGCGGCCAAGACGATGGGCCTGAACGTCTGCGGCGTGGATATGCTGCGCTCGAACCACGGCGCGGTGGTGATGGAGGTGAATTCCTCGCCCGGCCTGGAGGGCATCGAAAAGGCCACCGGCAAGGATATCGCGAACCAGATCATCGAGCATATCGAGAAATCCGCCGCGCCCGGCAAGACGCGCACCAAGGGCCGCGGCTGATGCCTGTACGGGCTGGTTTCGACCTCGGCGGCGAAACCGTCGCCGCCGGCCAGCGCCGCACCGTCGATCTGCCTGTCAGCGTCCTGTCGGACCACACGCCGGTGACCATGTCGGCCCACGTGATCCACGGCAAGCGCGCCGGGCCCACCGTTTTTGTCACCGCCGGTGTGCATGGCGACGAGGTGATCGGGGTCGAGGTCGTGCGGCGCCTGCTCAGCCTGCCGGTGCTGGGCAGCCTGCGCGGCACGCTCATCGCGGTGCCCATCGTCAACGCTTTCGGCTTTCTCGCCCGCTCGCGCTACCTGCCCGACCGGCGCGACCTGAACCGGGCCTTCCCGGGCTCGACCACCGGGTCGCTGGCCGCCCGCCTGGCGCATCTGCTGATGAACGAGGTCGTGACCCGATCCGATCTGGGCATCGACCTGCATTCCGCCGCGATCCACCGCACCAACCTGCCGCAAATCCGCATCGTGCCCGACCGGCCGCACCTCTTGCGCCTCGCCCGCGCCTTTGGCGCACCCGTGGTGCTGCCCTCGCAACTGCGCGAGGGCTCGCTCAGGAACGCCGCACTGGAGGCTGGCATCGACGTGCTGCTCTACGAGGCGGGCGAGGGGCTGCGGTTCGACGAATTCGCAGTGCGCGCTGGGGTGTCGGGCATCCTGCGCGTGCTGCATGTGCAGGGGATGGTTCCGGCCAAGGGCATCTCCAGGGCGCGCAGCACGCCGCTGATCTGCCGGTCCAGCCGCTGGCTGCGCGCGCCCCAGGGGGGCCTTCTGCGCAACTACAAGTCCGAGGGTGACGTGGTGCAAAAGGGCGAAACGCTCGCCATCGTTTCCGACCCGTTCGGCGAGGTCCATACCGACGTGGTCGCCCCGGATGACGGCATCATCGTCGGCCGGGCCGTCATGCCCATCGTCAACGAGGGCGACGCGCTGTTCCACCTGGCCGCGATCACCTCGTCGACCGATGCCGAGGACACGATGGAGACGCTGACCGCCCAGGTCGAGGACGACCCGCTCTTCGACGAGGACGAGATCGTCTGAGCCGCTATTCGGCCGCGGTGGCCGGTGCGCGCATCAGCGCGGCCAGGCCGGTGCCGTGGTCGGCCAGCGCCTCGGGCGCGGGCGAAATGCCGGCCTCATCATCCGCTTGCCGACCATGTCGGCGCGGGGGTCGTTCATCGCGTCCACCGCCAGCAACTGGGGCCCGGCGAAATACCCGTGCGACCGCCCCTTTTCGCCGTCGCGGCCCACCGCTTGGGTACAGCCGGCGTTCAGCCCCGCGATCTGAAGCTTGACGTCGTTCTGGTCCGACCAAAACGACGGCTTGGCCGCGTAGGGCGCGGCCCCGCCCAGCATCGCCGCCGCGGGCCCCGGTCTGGTCGATGGCGTTGGGCACGCTTTCCAGCCCGATGCGGGCGCCGCGAAAGCGAAAGCTCGCGCAATCGCCGGCTGTGCTGATCGACGGGGCCATCCTCGCCGCGCAGAACGCGCGCGACCCCGGCTTTGCCCGAGACACCGGGCGTCTGGCTGCGATCTATCACGACACGGTCGGGCGCTAGACCCGGATTTTGACCATCTCGCCGAATGCGTTGCGCAGCGCCGCCGACCAGGCTTCGGAAAGCTCCAGGAACTTCGGGTCGTTCTCCTCGATCCGGCGCAGCTGGGAAAAGCAGACGCTATGCGACGGCATCACCGCCAGGTCGAGGGGCATACCCACCGACAGGTTCGAGCGCAGGGTTGAATCCATGGACAACAGCGCGGCGGTGATCCCGGTTTCCAGCGACGTGTCGGGGCCGATCACCCGGTCGAGGATCGGCTTTCCATATTTGTGGTCCCCGATCTGGAAATAAGGCGTGTCGTCGGTCGCCTCTATGAAGTTGCCCGCCGAATAGATGTGAAACAGCCGTGGCGTGCCGCCGGCGCGATGGCCGGCAAGGATGATCGAGCTCATCGCGCTTTCGCCCATCGACGACAGGCCCGGGCCGTAGCGGCCCTGCACCACGCGCATCGCATCGCCCACGATCTCGGCCATGTGGAACATCGAACTGGCGGTGAACAGCGTCTCGATCCCCGATTCGGGGTTGTCGATATTTTCCTGCAACAGGCTCATCACCGCCTGGGTGATCGCCAGGTTGCCCGCGGTCACCATCGTGATGACGCGCTCGCCCTGCACCTCCCAGGTAAACATCTTCTTGTATTTCGAGATGTTATCGACACCCGCGTTGGTGCGTGTGTCGGAGAGACACACCAGGCCTTCATTGAGCTTGAGCGCAAGGCAATAGGTCATGGAAAGGCCCGATCGGTTATGGCGGAGCGACGGTGATACGCCCCAGCCGCCAACCGCCGCAAGCGAAAGCCGCATGCGCGCGCCGACGGATTATTGGGTCTGTTGCGCCAAAGCTTGCACATCGCCGCCGTCGAATCCGTAGACCCGTCCGATATCCTGCGCCAAAGCGTTGATGGAAATGATGAAATCGGTCAGCCATTCGTGCAGGCCATAGCTGATTATCGCATCCACCTCGGCCCTAGCGACATGATCGCACAGGCGTTCGGCCTGGATCGCCACCGTGTTCTGGGCGTCGGTATAGGCGCCGATATCGTGCAGCTCTTCGGCAATGCTCAGAACGCTGGACATCAGCGACCGCGGGCTCTTGAGGTTGCACACCAGAAGGTCCACCACGCCCTCGGCGTCGACCGTGCGCCGGTAGAGGTGGCGATAGGCGACCGCGGCATTGGCCGCGCGCAGCACCTGCAGCCATTGCAGGTAATCCAGCCCGCCGCCCACATCCTGTGTTTTCGGCAGCAGCACGTGGTATTTCACGTCCAGCAGCCGCGCGGTGGCGTCGGCCCGCTCGATCCGCTTGCCGAGCTGGATAAAGGCATAGCCCTCGTCACGCAAAAGCGTCGCGTCGATCGATCCGCGCACCAGCGCGCCGCGCGCCTTGACCCATTCCAGGAACTCGGGAAAGCCCCGGCCGAGGGTGCCGCGCGGCTCCATCCGCTTCATCTCGGTCCAGGACTGGTTGATCGCGTCCCACACCTCTCGGGTGACAGCGGTGCGCATGGCGCGCGCGTTTTCGCGCGCCGACGACAGGCATTGCTTGATCGAGGACGGGTTTTCCGGGTCAAAGACCAGATGCGCGGACACATTGGCCTGTGTCGCGTTCTCCAGCGGCTCGGGAAACGTGGTCTGACAGCCCGACGCGATCAGGATCGAGGCCCATTCGGTGGCCTTGGTGCCCGGCGGGCTGGGCAGCGCTTCCATCCGGCTGCCGGCGTCCAGCAGGCGGGCGATGTTTTCCATCCGCTCGACGTAGCGCGACATCCAGAACAGACCGTTTGCGGTGCGACTAAGCATCAGAGCCCCCTTCGCTAAGGACCCAGGTGTCCTTGACCCCGCCGCCCTGGCTGGAATTGACGACGAGCGATCCCTCGCGCAGCGCCACCCGCGTCAGCCCCGAGGGGATCAGCCGCGTGGTCTTGCCGGAAATCACGAAGGGGCGCAGGTCGACATGGCGTGGCGCGAGGCCTTCCTCGGACAGGATCGGCGCGGCCGACAGCGCCAGCGTCGGCTGGGCGATAAAGCCGTCCGGGTCGGCCTTCAGCCGCGCGGCATAGGCCTCGATCTCGGCCTTGGTCGAGGCGGGCCCGACCAGCATGCCGTAGCCGCCCGACCCGTGCACCTCCTTGACCACCAGTTCGTGCAGATGCTCCAGCACGTATTTCAGATCGTCCGTCTCGGAACAGCGCCAGGTGGGCACGTTCGACAGGACCGGTTCTTCGCCGAGGTAGAACCGGATCATCTCGGGCACGTAGGTATAGATCGCCTTGTCGTCGGCGACGCCCGCGCCGGGCGCGTTGACGATGGTCACGCCGCCGGCCTTCATCGCGCCGATGATGCCCGGCACGCCCAGCAGGCTGTCGGGCCGGAACACCTGCGGGTCGAGAAAGGAATCGTCGATCCGCCGATAGATCACGTCCACCCGCTCGGGCCCGTGGGTGGTGCGCATGTAGACGCGGTCATCCACGACGAACAGGTCCGGCCCCTCGACCAGCTCGATCCCCATCTGGTCGGCCAGGAAGGAATGCTCGAAATAGGCCGAGTTGTAGTGGCCCGGCGTCAGCAGCGCGAGGGTCGGTTCGCCCTCGCACATCGGCGGCGCGACCGACTGCATCGCCTCGGCCAGCATGTCGCCGTAGCCATCCACGGGGCGGATCACGCTGTCGCTGAAAAGCTCGGGGAAAAGCCGGCTCATCACCTCGCGGTTCTGCAGCACGTAGGACACGCCCGATGGCGTGCGGCAATTGTCCTCCAGCACGTACATCTCGGACTCGGAGACGCGCACCAGGTCGACGCCCACGACATGCGAATAGATGCCCCGCGGGGGCGTGTAGCCCTCGACCACGGGTTCGTAGGCGTCGTTGCCCTCGATCATCGGCAGCGGCACGATGCCCGCCTTGACGATCTCGCGCGGCCCGTAGATGTCGCGCAGAAAAGCGTTCAACGCATCGGCCCGCTGGATCGAGCCCCGCTCGATCATGTCCCATTCCGACGCGCCGAAGACGCGGGGCACCATGTCGAACGGGATCAGCCGGTCGGGGTCGCCGCCCTCGCCGTAGACGGCGAAGGTAATGCCGATTCTCCGGAACAGCGACTCCGCCTCTTCGCGCTTGGACAACAGCGCCTCGATCCCCTCGCGCTCCACCCAATCGGCGATGATCCTGTATTCGGGCCGGACATCGCCGCCCTTCAGCATCTCGTTGAACATTAATTGGCCCTTTCGACTATGGAGCGTGGCAATTCCGTGCAGGGAAGGCAATAAGCGGTATGGCCAAGGTTTTAAGGCTTATTCGCCTTGCAGAAAACGCCTTGATCTGGCCTCGTATGCACAAACACAAGGCAATCCGAGAATTCATGAGCATCACGGTCGCCCTGACTCACCGCACGAGCTACACCTATGACCGGTTGATCGGTCTCGGGCCGCATGTGGTGCGCCTGCGCCCCGCGCCGCATGCCCGCACGCCGATTCTCAGCTACAGCCTCAAGATCGAGCCCGAGGGCCATTTCATCAACTGGCAACAGGACACCTTCGCCAACTGGCAGGCGCGGCTGGTGTTTCCCGAAAAGGTTCATCGGCTGGATGTGACGGTCGACCTTCTGGCCGATCTGGTCGCGATCAACCCCTTCGACTTTTTCCTCGAAGACGCCGCGCAGGAGGTGCCGTTTCGCTACGACGAGGGGCTGCTCGAGGATCTGCGCCCCTATCTCAAGACCATCGACACCAGTCCGCGGTTCGACGATTTCGTGCGCGGCGCGCCGCGGCCCCAGGGCACGACGATCGACTGGCTGGTGGCGCTCAACCAGTATGTGCAGGACGCCATCGCCTATACCGTGCGGATGGAACCCGGCGTCCAGACACCGACCGAGACCATCGACAAGGCGCTGGGCTCTTGCCGCGATTCCGGCTGGCTGCTGGTCGCGCTGCTGCGCCAGTTCGGCTATGCCGCCCGCTTCGTGTCGGGCTACCTGATCCAGCTGGCCGCCGACCAGAAGGCCGTCGGCGGCCCCTCGGGCCCCGAGACCGATTTCACCGACCTGCACGCCTGGGCCGAGGTCTACCTGCCCGGCGCCGGCTGGGTCGGGCTCGACCCGACCTCGGGCCTGTTCGCGGGCGAGGGCCATATCCCGCTGGCCTGCACGCCCGAGCCCGGCAGCGCCGCGCCGATCACCGGCGCCCATGACGTGGCCGAGGTCGGCTTCGAGTTCGAGATGTCGGTGGCGCGCATCACGGAACCGCCCCGCGTCACCCGCCCGCTGACCCCCGTGCAGTGGGCCGAGGTCGACCGCGCGGGCCAGGCGGTCGACGACCGCATCGCGGCCCAGGACATGCGCCTGACCATGGGCGGCGAGCCTACCTTCGTCTCGGCCACCGACCGGGACGCCGAGGAATGGACGGTCGACGCCGTGGGCCCGACCAAGCGCCACTTTGCCGACGCACTGATCCGCAGGCTGCAGGCCCGCTTTGCGCCCCATGGCGTGCTGCACCACGGCCAGGGCAAATGGTACCCCGGCGAACAGCTGCCGCGCTGGGCCTATTCGCTGCTCTGGCGCGGCGACGGCCAGCCGCTCTGGTCGTCGTCCGACCTGATCGCGCGGGAGGGGCCGGGCGAGGCCACGCACGAGACCGCCGGGGCGTTTTGCCGATCGGTTGCGAAAAAGCTGGGGCTCGAAGACGATTTCGCCCAGCCCGTCTATGAGGACCCGATGGAATATATCGGGCGCGAGGCGCTGCTGCCGCAGAACGTGACGCCCGAAGACAGCAAGCTGGATGATCCCCAGGAACGGGCGCGCCTGGCCCGCGTGTTCAACCGTGGGTTCGAAAACCCTACGGGCTACGTGATCCCGATCCAGCTGGCCCAGAGCCAGGCCACCGGCAGCCGCCGCCTGCGCTGGAAGACCGAGAAATGGTCGACGCGCCGCGGCCGCCTCTTTTCGGTGCCCGGCGACAGCCCCGTGGGCTTTCGCCTGCCGCTCGGCTCGCTCAACTGGCTGGGCGACAGCCCCGAGCAGTTTCAGCGCGATCCGATGTCGCCTGCGGGCCCCCTGCCCACGCGCCAGGTGCCGCAGCCCCGCACCGACCCCGCCCCCGACACCGCAGATCACATGTCCGCCGAAGACGTGCTGGGCCACCACCCGCACGCGCAGGACTGGGTGTCGGGCGGCACCACCTTCACCACCCCCGACGGGGCGGTGCGTACCGCGCTGGCGGTCGAGCCGCGCGACGGCATCCTCCATGTCTTCTACCCGCCCACGGGATCGGCCGAGGAATATCTCGACCTTCTCGGCGCGGTCGAGGAAACCGCCCACGAGATGGGCGTGCCGATCCGCAACGAAGGATACGAGCCGCCCCGCGACGCGCGGATCAACGTCATCCGCGTCACCCCAGACCCCGGCGTGATCGAGGTCAACATCCATCCCGCCGGCAACTGGGCGGAGATGCGCGAAATCACCGCCGCGCTGTACGAAGAGGCCCGGCAATGCGGGCTCGACAGCGTCAGCTTCATGATCGACGGGCGGCTCACCGGGTCGGGCGGCGGCAACCATATCGTGGTGGGCGGCGCGACGCCGGCCGACAGCCCGTTCCTGCGCCGGCCCGACCTGCTGGCCTCGGTCATCCGCTACTGGCAGGCGCACCCGTCGCTTTCCTACCTGTTCTCGGGCACCTTCATCGGCCCCACCAGCCAGGCCCCCCGCTTCGACGAGGGGCGCCCCGAGGCGATCTACGAAATGGAGATCGCCATGGCCGAGCTCGACCGGCTGACCGGCGAAGGCACCTACCGGCCCTGGCTCGTCGACCGGCTGTTCCGGCACCTGTTGACCGACATGTCGGGCAACACCCACCGCGCCGAGATCTGCATCGACAAGCTCTTTTCGCCCGACGGTCCCACCGGGCGGCTGGGCCTGGTCGAGTTCCGCGGCTTCGAGATGCCGCCGCATTGGCAGATGAGCATGGCCCAGGCGCTGGTGCTGCGCGGGCTCTTGTCGTGGTTCTGGGACCACCCCTATTGCGACGAGATGCAGGGGTGGGGCACGGCGCTGCACGACCGGTTCCTGCTGCCAGCCCATGTCTGGGCGGATTTCAAGACGGTACTCGACGATCTCTCGCGCGCCCACGGCATCGCCTTTGACCCCGGCTGGTTCCAGGCCCAGTTCGATTTCCGCTTCCCGTTGGCGGGCCGCACCGAAGTGGCCGGAGTGGGTATCGAGCTGCGCAACGCCATCGAGCCATGGCTGACGCTGGGCGAAGAGCCCGGCGCCGGCGGCACCGCGCGCTATGTCGACAGCTCGGTCGAGCGGATCGAGGTCGCGCTGACAGGCCATGACCCCGAGCGATATACCCTCACCTGCAACGGCATCGCCGTGCCGCTGGTGCCGGACGCGGACCGCCACGTGGCCGGCATCCGGTTCCGCTCGTGGCAGCCGTGGTCGGCGATGCACCCCACCATCGCGGCGCACGGGCCGCTGGTCTTCGACCTTTTCGACCGGCACGCGGGGCGGTCGGTGGGCGGGTGCACCTACCATGTCGTCCATCCCGGCGGGCGGGCCCATGACGACCGCCCCATCAACGCGCTGGAGGCCGAGGGCCGCCGAATCGCGCGGTTCGAGGCAGGCGGCCACACGCCCGGCGCGACGATGCCCGCCTTCCGCGCCGTCCACCCGGCCTTCCCCTTCACGCTCGACCTCAGGCGCGGATAGCGCCGCGGCGCTTTACAACGGCATGGCCGCGGCGACATGATACGGCCATGGGCCGACCGCTGAACCTCGCGCCGAAGCTCGCGCTCAAGCAGAAAACCAATTTGGCGATGACGGCCCAGCTGCGGCAGGCCATCGCGGTTTTGCAATTGAGCAATCTCGAACTCTTGGCGTTTCTCGAAGAGGCCGCGCGGGACAACCCATTCATCGACATCGTCGGCCCCGAGCGGGCCGTGGCGCCCGGCGCGGGGCCCGCCCCCCCGACCGGAGACGGCCTGCCCGACAACGCCCCAAGCCTTGTCCACCATGTCACCCGCCAGATCGAGCTGGCCATCGCGGACCCTGCTGCACGCCGCGTCGCGCTGGCCTTTGTCGACGCGCTGGAACCCCATGGCTGGCTGGGCGAGGATGTGCAGAGCATCGCCGCGCGCTGCGGCTGCCCCGTCGCCGAGGCCGAGGCCGTGCTGGAGGTCTTGCAGGGCTTCGAGCCCGCCGGCCTTTTCGCCCGCTCCCTCGCCGATTGCCTGCGGTTGCAGGCGCGCGACCGGGGCGTGCTGAGCTCCGCTCTCGACTGCCTGCTCGACAATCTCACGCTGTTGTCCGATGGCGGCCCCGGCGCGCTGGCCCGACGGTGCGGCTGCGACGAGAAAGAGGTGCGGCGCAACCTCGCGCTGCTGCGCCGGTTCGACCCCAAGCCGGGTCACGCCTTTGCCGTCGACCCTCTGATCCTGCGCCCGCCCGATGTCGTGGTGCGGCGCGACGGCCCCGGCTGGTCGGTGACCCTCAACCGCGCCACCCTGCCCCAGCTGCGGCTGCGCGACGGGCTCGGCGCCGCGGCGCCGGCATTGGCCGCGGCCCTGGCCGAGGCGCGCAGCCTCAAGCGCGCCATCGACCAGCGCAACGCCAGCACCCTGGCGGTGACCGCGGAAATCGTGCAGCGTCAGGCCGCCTATCTCGACGGCGTCCGCCCATGCCCCGGCCCGCTGAGCCTGCAAGAGGTGGCCAACGCGCTGGGCCTGCATCCCAGCACCGCCGGACGCGCGGCCGCCGGGCTGACCGTGGAAACACCGCAGGGCGTGATGGATCTGCGCGCGCTCCTGTCGCGCGCGATACCGGCGACCGCCGCCGGCGGCGCCGTTTCGGCGCGCGAGGTCATGCACCGCATTCAGACCATGATCGCGGGGGAACCGGCCGAACGCCCGCTGAGCGACGCCAAGATCGCCGCCGGGCTGCAGGCGCAAGGCGTGGCCATCGAACGGCGGACTGTCACGAAATACCGGCTGCGGCTGAACATTCCCGGATCGGCGGCGCGCCGCAGGACAGCGCTGGCGGACGGACGGTAGCGCCGGGTTGCCGAACGCCGGAGCGATGCGCAGAGGGCCGCAGCCGAACCTGGGACGCGCGGCACTTCACCGGCATCACCGCCGCACGTTCCCGACCGAAGCCATGGGTGTTCCATACTCACGGAACCGCCCCGGCGACCTCGCTCTGCCACCAAGCGAGGCGCGGTCTTCCCCGGCGCCGCGACCTCCAGCTTCATCGCAGAATACCAGTCGGCATGGGCGCGGATTTCCCCTTGGTCAGGCCGCTAGCCACCCCGGTCATCATCTCATGCTCGCGCGCGCCCGCGCAAAACGCCTCATGCTGGCGGGTGGTATTGCTGGCCGGCTCGCCCGATATGTGCGGCGCGATGGGCACCTGCGCCACGCCCTGCAACCCGTGAAAGACGCGGCAAAGGCCGGCCTCCAGGTCTTGCGCCAAGGCGCCCCGCGGCGAGGAACACCACGTCAGCGGGCGGCTCTTCGCCCTTGTACTCGATAGTGCGCACGTCGCCCCCGCCATGCCCGGGGAAGCCCAATTTCTGGCCCGCCGCGGTCTGCCGGTTCAACGCGCCCGGCGGGATAGAGCGGCCGCGCTCAGCCCTGGGGCGTCATCCCCGGGCGGGCCTTGCCGCGCTCGATGCCCAGCTGCCGTTCGCGCCAGATGATCAGCACACCCGCGGCGATCACCAGTGCCGCGCCGCCCAGCATCGTCGGCGTCGGCACCTCTGAAAAGACGAAATAGCCGATGGCCAGCGCGAACAGCATCGAGGCATAGTCGAAGGGCGCGACCATGGCCGCCTGTGCGTAGCGATAAGCCGATGTCAGGCAGATCTGCGCAAGCCCGCCAAGCAGCCCCGCCGCGACCAGCATCGCCGCCTCGCCCGGTCCCGGCACCACCCATCCAAAAGGCAGCGTCAGCAGAGACAGCACCGAGGCCGTGACCGAGAACCAGAAGACGATGGCCGCGGTATGCTCTGACTGCACCAGCTTGCGCACGAAGACCTGCGCCAGCGCCGCGCAGGTGGCGCCCGCCAGCACCACCACCGCCCCAAGCGCCTCGCGCGGGTCCATCTCGCCACTGCCGAAGGCCGACAGCCGCGGGCTGAGCACGATCAGCACGCCGGTCAGCCCCAGCCCCACCGCCGCAAGGCGGAAGAGCCGCACCCGCTCGCCCAGAAACATCGCCGCGAACACCACCACCAGAATCGGCGCGGCATAGCCGATGGCGGTGACCTCGGGCAGCGGCAACAGGCCCAGCCCGGCAAACATCAGGCACATCGCCGTGCTGCCGACCAGCCCGCGCCAGAAATGTCCCAGCGGGTTGCGCGTGCGCAGCCCGACCGAAAGCTGGCGCTGCCAGACCAGCCACACCACGATCACCGGGATCGCAAAGAACGAACGGAAGAACACCGCCTCGCCCGGCGGCACATGAACCCGGGTGGCCTTGATCAGCGCCGACATCGCGACGAACAGAGCGACCGAGGCGAGTTTGAGCGCGATCGCGCGGGCGGGGTTCATCAGGACGGCTCCGGGCGGGGACGATCCTGACTACGCCGGGCCGCCGCGCTTGGGAAGGGGGCTCACAAAAGGGTGCGCTCGACCAGCCACCAGCCGCCTGTCGCGGCAATGACCAGCGAGGCCGGCACCGCGATACGTGCGCGGTACCAGGGCCGGTCGCCGAACCACACCGCCACCATCAGATAGGCCAGCGCGAGGATGGTAAGCTGGCCCAGTTCGACTCCCACGTTGAACCCGATCAGCCCGCCGAGAAACCGCGCCGGGTCAAGCCCGATCTCACCCAGGATCGAGGCAAAGCCCAGCCCGTGCAGCAGGCCAAATCCGAACACCACCGCGGTGCGCAGCGGGCTCATCCGCGACCACAAGGTGTTCTCGACCGCGATATAGACGATCGAGGCGGCGATCAGCGGCTCGACGACAGCGGCCGGGACCGTCACTATTTCCAGCACCGCCAGCGCCAGCGTCACGGTATGGGCCACGGTAAAGGCCGAAATCTGCACCAGCAAAGGCCGCAGCCGCAGCGCAAAGAAGAAAAGCCCCAGAACGAAGAGTATATGATCGAGCCCCTTGGGCAGGATATGGGTGAACCCCAGCCCGACATAGCGGCCGAAATAGGTCAGCGCCCCGACCTGCGCCACGCCGGTGCGCGGCAGCGGGTCGCTCAGCGCGCCGCCCTGCAGATACCCGGTATAAAGCTCGTTCTCGCCCGGCCCCACCTGGCGCAGCACCAGCGGCCCGTAGGCGGCCAGCCACCCCACCTGCACCGGCGCCTCGCCCGGCGGCAGCGCGGCGGTGACGGTCAGGAACGAATCCCGCGGCAGGTCGGTATCGCCCACCTCGGGGATGCGCAGATCGGCGAACTGCGCCGCGACGGGGACGCCCTCGACCTCGATCCTCAGCCCCTCGCGGATCCGCGGCCAGGCCCGGTCAAAGGCCGCGCGCAGCGCGTCGGGCTCCATCGCGCGCAGCTGGTCGTAATAGCCCGACAGCGGCGAATCGTTGGTGTCGTCCAGCCCGGCAAGGTCGATCCCGGCGACCATCGCCTCGGCCGTCAGGCGGATATCCATGCTCAGCCGCTCGGCCCCCACCTCGACATCGGCGATGGCAGGCCGCACCTCATGGGCATGCAAGACCCCGGCCAGCGCGATCAAAACCGCGGCAACCAGCGCCATCGCGCTTGACTTGGCCGCCCGGCGCGACAGCTTGGCTCTCGTCATGACTGTGCTCATCCGCCTTGCCTTTCTCGCCCTGTCGGCGCTGGCCCTCGGCCAGCCCGCCCGCGCCCATGAATTCTGGATCGAACCGCAGGGCTGGCAAGTGCCCGCGGGCACCGACATCGTCGCGGATATACGCGTGGGGCAGGATTTCAAAGGCCCCGAGTACAGCTATTTCCCGCCCAACTTCGCCCGTTTCGAGCTGGTGATGGGCGAAACGTCGACACCGGTGCCCGGCCGCCTGGGCGATCGGCCAGCGATGACCATGCCCGCCCCTGCGCCCGGCCTGGCCATTATCGTGCACGAAACCACCGACAAGCGCCTGACCTACACCGAGTGGGAGACATTTGTCGGCTTCGTCACCCACAAGGCGTTCGCCGATGCGCTGGCCCGCCACGCTGCGCGCGGCCTGCCCGAGACAGGCTTTTCCGAAACCTACCGGCGCTACGCCAAGGCGCTGGTCGCGGTGGGCGGCGGTGCGGGGGCCGACCGCCGCGTCGGGCTCGACACCGAGATCGTGGCGCTGGCCAACCCCTATACCGACCCGCTGCCCGGCGGCCTGCCGGTGCAGGTGTTTCTCGGCGACACGCCGCGCGCCGGCGCGCAGCTGGAGGTTTTCGACCGCGCGCCCGACGGCACGCTGACCCTCACCCGGCAAACGCTCGATGCCGAGGGCCGCGCCGATGTGCCCGTGCGCGCGGGCCATACCTACCTGCTGGACGCCGTCGTGCTGCGCGACACCGGCACCGACGATCCGGGGCAAGGCGCGGTCTGGCATTCGATGTGGGCCTCGCTTACCTTCCACCTGCCCGACTGAACCTGTGCGAGAGGTCCCCGATGCACCGCACCCTGCCCCTGATCCCGGCCCTTCTCGCCACGCCGGCGCTCGCCCATACCGGCGCGGGTATCCAGGGCGGTCTGATGAGCGGCTTTACCCACCCGCTGTTCGGCTGGGACCACGTGGTGGCCATGGTCGCGGTGGGCCTCTGGGGCGCGTTCCTGGGCCGGCCGGCGATCTGGCTGTTGCCGGTGGTCTTTCCCATGGTCATGGCCTTCGGCGGCGCGCTGGGCGTGATCGGCGTGCCTCTGCCGGCGGTGGAACAGGGCATCGCGCTGTCGGGCGTGGTCCTGGGCCTGCTGGTCGCGCTGGCCGTGCGCGCACCGATCTGGGTGGCCGCACTCATCGTCGGCGTCTTCGCCATCTTCCACGGCCATGCCCACGGCACCGAGCTGCCGACCGCCGCCAACCCCTTCGCCTATGCGCTGGGCTTCGTCACCGCCACCGGGCTTCTCCATCTCGCCGGCATCGCCTTCGGGTTTCTCACGGCGCTGCCTTGGGGCCAATGGGCGGTGCGCGGCGCGGGCGTGGTGGTCGCGCTGGTCGGCGCGGCTTTCCTGACCGGCCTGGCATGAGGCGCGCCGCCGCCCTTGCCCTGTTCCTCGCCGCCCCGAGGGCAGAGGCGCACGCCTTTCGCTCGGGCTCGGAAAGCTACGCCGCGTTTGTCGAGGGCGCGTCGGTGCCGCTCAACGACCCCGGCATCCTGATCTGCCTCGCCGCCACGGGCCTCGCCCTCGGCATCTGGCGCGCCCGCGGCCTGCCGGCGGTCTGGCCCGCGCTGATCGTCGGCCTCGCCGCGGGTCTCGCGCTGGCCCCGCTTGCCCCCGTCTGGTCGGGCATCGCTGCCCTGGGCCTGGGCATCCTTGCCGCGGTGATGGGCGTCACCGCCCTGCCCTGGCCCCGCTGGGCGCTGGCCACGCTGGCCGCCTCCGCGGGCCTTCTGGCGGGCTTTGCCAGCCTGCAGGGCCATGGCTGGGGCGAGCTTCCCCTCAGCGTGGCCCTGGGCGTCTTTTTCGGCGCCCACCTTGCGCTCGTCGTGCCTGCCGGGCTGGTCGAAGCCTGCCGCCGGCGGCTGGTCGCCCCCTGGGTCATGATCGGCTGGCGCGTCGCGGCCTCGTGGCTGGGCGCCGTGGCGCTGTTGCTGGGCGCGCTCAGCCTGACCCCAGCCGCCTGACCGCCCAGCGCGCCGCATCCGCCACCGCCGGGTCCGCATCGTCGACCAGCGCCCGAACCGCGCCGATCAGCCCCGGATCGTCCGAATTGCCGATCGCGTAGCAGACATTGCGCACGAATCGTCCCCGCCCGATCCGCTTGATCGGCGAGCCGGAAAACCGCGCGCGAAACCCCGCATCGTCCAGCGCCGCCAACTCGGCGAGCGGGGGCGCCACCAGGTCGGGCCGCGCCGCGTAGCGCGCCTCGCGCGCGGTCATCGCGAACTTGTTCCACGGGCACACCGCCAGACAGTCGTCGCAGCCATAGATGCGGTTGCCCAGGCCGGGGCGCAACGCCTCGTCCACCGGCCCCTTGTGCTCGATCGTCAGGTAGGAAATGCAGCGCCGCGCATCCAGCTGGAATGGCGCCGGGAAGGCGTCGGTCGGGCAGATATCCAGGCAGGCCGTACAGGTCCCGCAATGCTCGCCCTCCGGCGCATCGGGCGCGATCTCGACCGTGGTGAAGATCGCGCCGAGGAAGAACCAGTTGCCCAGGTCGCGCGCCAACAGGTTGGTGTGCTTGCCCTGCCAGCCCAGCCCGGCGGCCTCGGCCAGCGGCTTTTCCATCACCGGCGCGGTATCGACGAATACCTTGATCTCCGCGCCGGGCGCCGCCTCGATCAGCCACCGCCCCAGGCGCTTCAGCCGCTTCTTGACGATGTCATGGTAATCGCGGTTCTGCGCATAGACCGAAATCGCCCCCCGGTCGCGCCGCTCCAACACCGCCAGGGGGTCGGCCTCCGGCGTGTAAAGCTCTGCCAGCATCACCACTGATCGCGCCTCGGGCCACAGCGCCGCCGGATCGCCGCGCCAGCCCATCCTCTGTTCCATCCAGGCCATTTGCCCGTGCCGCCCGCCCCCCACGAAAGCGGCCAGTCGTCCGGCCGCCTGCGGTATCGCGTCGGGCCGGCACACCCGGCACTTGGCAAATCCCTCCGCCCCGGCCTGCGTCAGCAGGCGGGATTTCAGCCCAGCGCCCATGCTTCTTCTGGCCCAAATATCCTCGGGGGGAGTCCCGGATGACATCCGGGACGGGGGGCAGACAGCCCCCCGCCGACGCCGGGTTCAGAAATCCAGGTCGGCATAATGCGCCGGCGGCGGAAAGCCCGGCACCTGGTCGGCCAGGATGCCGCGAAAGGCCGGGCGCGACTTGATCTTGGCATACCAGTCCTTGACGTTGGCGTTGCGGTTCCAGTCCACGTCCGAGATGTAGTCCAGCGCCGACAGATGCGCGGCCGCGGCGAAATCGGCCAGCGTCATCCGGTCGCCGGCCAGCCAGCGGCGCTGGTCCAGAAGCCACCCGAGGTAATCGAGATGGAACTTGATCGCCTGCGCCCCGGCCTTGACGTTGCGGCTGTCGGGGTAGCCCTCGCCGGTGATCTTCTTGTTGACCCGCTCGTACAAGAGCTTCGAGGTCACTTCGGCGTGGAACTTGTCGTCGAACCAGAACACCAGCCGCCGCGCCTCGGCCCGGTCCCGCGGGTCTGACGGCATCAGCGGCGGCTCGGGGCAGGTTTCTTCCAGGTACTCGCAGATCGCCTGGCTTTCGGCAAAGGTACGTCCGTCCATGCGCAGGACGGGCACCTTTCCGGCGGGGTTGCGGCGCAGGAAATCGGCGTCGCGCTCCCAATAGCGCTCCTCCACCAGCTCGACCTCGATCTTCTTTTCCGCAAGCACCAGCCGCACCTTGCGGCAGAAGGGCGAGAGCGGAACGTGGAAAAGGCGGTTCATTCTGGTGTCCCTGGCGTTTGGCATGGGCCATTCCGTTCTTGTTCTTGCCGCGGGGCGGGCGGAGATTCAACTCTCGAAGCAGGCGGCGCGGCCATCCGCGCGGATCGTGGCCGCCCCGTCCTCGATCTGCCGCGCCCGCCGTGTCAGCCATCCCGACAGGTTCGCCGCGTCGCGGCCCTTGGGGTCGGGCAGTATCGCGGCCAGCGCCGCGGCCTGCGCCGGCGTCAACGCCTCCGGCCCCACACCGAAATAACGGCCCGCCGCGGCCTCGATACCGAACACGCCCTCGTCCCACTCTGCGATGTTGAGGTAGATCTCAAGGATGCGCCGCTTGGGCCACAGTGCCTCGACGAGCGGCGTCAGCCCCGCCTCCAGCGCCTTGCGCGTCCAATTGCGGCCCTGCCAGAGAAACACGTTCTTGACCGTCTGCTGCGTGATGGTCGAGGCGCCGCGCTGGCCGCCCTCCTCGATGGCGTCGCGGATCGCGTTCATGTCAAAGCCCCAGTGCAGGCAGAAATTGGCATCCTCCGCGGCCACGACCGCGCGCACCATCACAGGCGCCACCCGGTCGATCGGAACCCAGGCGTGATCGACCCCGCCCAGCCGGCGGGATTCGGACCAGATCGTTTGGGTGGTGGGCGGCGGCACCACGCGCAGCGCCAGAACCACCGCCAGCACAAGGAAGGCGGCGCCGAAGACCACCCGCGCGCTCCAGCGCCGCAGCCACGCCGTGAGACGGCGCAAAGGCGAAGGCCGGGCCTTCGCCTTGCCACGCCGGGGCGCGGTTTTCTTTCGTTTTGTCGCTGCTCTCGCCATGGGCCGTGTCTTAGCGCAGCCACGGCGCCATGGCTATCGGTCCGGCCGCGATCAGGCGGCGGTATCGGCGCGTTCCAGCACCTCGCGCAATTTCGCCTCGTCATCCTTCGACAGCGAGCTGCGCAGCACCCGGCCCGAGGCGTTCACCTCTTCCAACCGGTCGACCACCTTGTCGCCGGTGGCCTTGCGCACCAGCACGAACACCGCCGAACTGCCCGGCGTCAGGGTGTCGCCGATCTCCTTCATGAACTTGTCGTCGATGCCGATATCGCTCAGCGCGCCCGACACCGCCCCTGCGCCGGCGCCCACGGCCAGCCCGAAGAGCGGGTTGAGGAACAACAGCCCGATCAAGAGACCCCAGAAAGACCCGCCCACGGCGCCCGCCGCGGTCAGGTTCGTGGCCTGGTGCAGCTTGACCTTGCCATCCTCGTTGCGGGTGACGACCACGACGTCGTCCATGTCGATGAGATAGTCTTTCTGCATCCGCACCAGCTCGGCGCGCATGTCGAAGGCTTTGCTTTCGTCGTCGAAGGCAACGGCAATCAGGTCTGCCATGTCTTTCTCCTTTCGTTGACGGGTTTCGGGCCGGCCTGCGGGCGCGCCCCGTTCACCGGCAAAACGCGCGCCTGCCGGCCCGGGTTCCAGAAAAGAAAGCGCCCCCGCGGACCAGGGTCGCGGGGGCGCTGACGGTCGTGTGCGGATGCGGCGGCTTACTCTGCCGGCACGGCCTTCTCTTCGATGCCGAGCGGGTAAGACAGCTTGTTGAGCATCTCTTTCGGGCACACCTGCAGGAAATTGGCCCGCTCGAGATCCCAGTGGCGCAGGATGTCGTCGGCCTTGCGGCTGCCGGTCTCGGCGAAGTGGCGTTCGATCAGCCCCTTCAACTCGGCCTCCCAGTGCTCGACGGTGACCGGGCAGGTGACCAGGGTTTCGAGGTTCATCCGCTCCTCGGCTTTGCCCTCGGGGTCGTAGAGATAGGCCATGCCGCCGGTCATGCCGGCGCCGAAATTGGCCCCGATCGAGCCCAGGATCACGGCGATGCCGCCGGTCATGTACTCGCACCCGTTCGAGCCGCAGCCCTCGACCACGACCTGTGCGCCCGAGTTGCGCACGGCAAAGCGTTCGCCCGCCCGGCCAAGCGCAAAGAGATACCCCTCGGTCGCACCATAAAGCACGGTGTTGCCGATAATCGTGTTCTCCGACGCCACCAGCGGCGAGCTGAGCGGCGGGCGCACCACGACGGTGCCGCCCGACAGGCCCTTGCCGACATAGTCGTTGGCATCGCCGGCGACGATGATCTTGAGCCCCGGCGCCGCGAACGCGCCCAGCGACTGGCCCGCGCTGCCGGCCAGTTTTACCGTCAGGTGGTCGGGCTGCAGGCTGTTGTGCATCCCGAAACGCTGCACGATATGGCTGGACACCCGCGTGCCGATGGTCCGCGCGGTGTTGCGCACCGCGTAGGACAGCTGCATCTTCTCGCCATCCTCGAAGAACCGGTGCGCATCGCGCAGGATCTCGGCGTCCAGCGTGTCGGGCACATCGTTGCGCGGCTTGTAGCGGTCGTATTTGGGCCGGTCCGACCCGTCGACCTGCACCAGAAGCGGGTTGAGGTCGAGATCGTCCAGATGGGCCGAGCCGCGGCTGACCTGGGTCAGCAGGTCTGTCCGCCCGATCACGTCGTCCACCGACCGCGCGCCGATCTGGCTGAGGATCTCGCGCACCTCCTGCGCGTAGAAGGTGATCAGGTTCACCACCTTGTCGGCATTGCCGGTGAACTTGGCGCGCAGGCGCTCGTCCTGCGTACACACACCCACGGGGCAGGTGTTGGACTGGCACTGGCGTACCATGATGCAGCCCATGGCGATCAGCGCGGCGGTGCCGATGCCGTATTCCTCGGCCCCCATCATCGCGGCCATGACGATGTCGCGCCCCGTCCGCAGGCCGCCATCGGTCCTGAGCGTCACCCGCTCGCGCAGGTTGTTCATGCTCAGCACCTGGTGCGCCTCGGTCAGGCCCATCTCCCACGGCAGACCGGCATATTTGATGCTGGTCGCGGGGCTGGCCCCGGTGCCGCCGTTATGGCCCGATATCAGGATCACGTCGGCCTTGGCCTTGGCCACGCCGGCGGCGATGGTGCCGACGCCGGACGAGGCCACCAGCTTGACCGTCACCTTGCAGCGCGGGTTGATCTGCTTGAGGTCGTAGATCAGCTGCGCCAGATCCTCGATCGAGTAGATGTCGTGATGCGGCGGCGGCGAGATCAGCGTCACGCCCTTGGTCGAATGGCGCAGACGGGCGATCAGGTCGGTCACCTTCATGCCGGGCAGCTGGCCGCCCTCGCCGGGCTTGGCGCCCTGAGCCACCTTGATTTCCAGCTCTTCGCACTGGTTGAGGTATTCGGCCGTCACGCCGAAACGGCCCGAGGCCACCTGCTTGATCTTGGCCGAGGGGTTGTCGCCGTTGGGCTCGGGTACGAAATGCGCCGGGTCCTCGCCGCCCTCGCCGCTATCGGACTTGGCGCCGATCCGGTTCATCGCCACGTTCAGCGTCTTGTGCGCCTCGGGGCTGAGCGCCCCCAGCGACATGCCCGGCGTCACGAACCGCTTGCGGATCGCGGTGACGCTTTCCACCTCTTCCAGCGGCACGGGCTTGCCCAGCGGCTTGATGTCCAGCAAGTCGCGCAGGTGGATCGGCGGGTTCGCCCGCATCGCGGCCGAAAACTGTTTCCACAGCTCGAAGGACGCACGGTTGCAGGCCTCCTGCATCAGGTGCATCGTCTTGGCTTCCCAGGCGTGGGTCTCTCCGGTGCGCCGCGCCTTGTAAAAGCCGCCGATGGGCAGCACGTCGCGCCCGCCGCGCCAGCCCAGGTGATGCACCTGCTCCAGCTTGTGCTGGATGCCGCTGACGCCGATCCCCGAGATACGGCTGTGCATGCCGGGGAAGTATTCCGCACACATGGCGCGGGAAAGGCCCACCGCCTCGAAGTTCAGCCCGCCGCGATAGGACGACACCACCGAGATGCCCATCTTGGACATGATCTTGAGCAGGCCGAGGTCGATGGCCTTGCGGTAGCGTGCCACGGCCTCGGTCAGCGAACAGTCGATCAGCCCCCGCGCGATGCGGTCGGCCAGCGTGTCCTCGGCGAGGTAGGCGTTGACCGTGGTCGCGCCGCAGCCGATCAGCACGGCGAAGTAATGCGGATCGACGCATTCGGCCGCGCGTACGTTGAGCGAGGTGAAGGTGCGCAATCCCTTGCGCGTCAGCCAGCTATGCACCGCCGAGGTGGCCAGGATCATCGGCATCGGCACCTTGTCTTCGCCCTGGTGCTGGTCGGTCAGCACCAGGTGCCCGGCGCCCGAGCGCACGGCGTCCTCGGCCTCGGTGCGGATGCGGGCCAGGCCCTCGCGCAGCGCGTCGGGGCCGGCATCGGCCGGGAAGGTGCAGTCGATCTCGGCCATCGGCACGACGAACTGGTTCACCAGCTTCTCGAACTGGGCGTTGCCCAGAAACGGGCTTTCCAAGATGATGATGCGGGTTTGCGTGCCGTCCTCGTCCAGCACGTTGCGCAGGTTGCCGAACCGCGTCTTCAGGCTCATCACCCGGTATTCGCGCAAGCTGTCGATCGGCGGGTTCGTCACCTGGCTGAAATTCTGCCGGAAGAAATGGCTGAGCGGGCGGTATTTTTCCGACAGCACCGCCGAGGGCGTGTCATCGCCCATCGAGGCGATGGCCTCTTTGCCGTCATCGGCCATCGGCATCAGGATCGTCTCGATCTCTTCCACCGAGAACCCGGCCGCGATCTGCCGCTTGCGCAGCTCGGCCCCTTCGAAGATCGGCTTTTCGTCGACGCTGCCCAGCGAGTCATCCAGCTCGTGCACTTTTTCCAGCCACTCGCCGAAGGGCTGGCTAGCGGCCAGCATGTCCTTGAGCTCGCTGTCGTGGTAGAGCTTGCCCTCTTTCATGTCGACGGCGATCATCTGGCCCGGACCCAGCGCGCCCTTTTCGCGCACCTTGGATTCCTCGATCGGCACCATCCCGGCCTCGGACCCCGCGATCAGCAGCCCGTCGCCGGTGACGACGTAGCGCAGCGGGCGCAGGCCGTTGCGGTCCAGCCCCGCCGTCACCCAGCGCCCGTCGGTCATGGCCAGCGCCGCGGGGCCGTCCCACGGCTCCATGACCGAGTTCACGTAGGCGTACATGTTGCGCCAGGATTCCTTCAACTCCACCGCCTGCTGCGACCAGGCCTCGGGCACAAGCATGGTCTTCGCCATCGGCGCATTGCGCCCGGCGCGCACCAGCACCTCGAACACCGAGTCGAGCGCGGCGGAATCGGACGAGCCCAGCGCGACGATCGGCTTGATGTCTTCGGCCAGTTCACCGAACGTCGAAGACGCCATGCGGATCTCGTGGCTCTTGAGCCAGTTCAGGTTGCCCTTCAGCGTGTTGATCTCGCCGTTATGGGCCAGCATGCGGAACGGCTGGGCCAGCCACCATTGCGGGAAGGTGTTGGTCGAATAGCGCTGGTGATAGATCGCAAAGGCGCTTTCGAACCGCTCGTCCTTGAGGTCGGGGTAGAACTCGGCCACGTCCTGGGCCAGCATCATGCCCTTGTAGATCACGCTGCGGCAGCTCAGCGAGCACAGGTAAAGCGTTGGCACCTGCGCCGCGGCGGCGGCCTTTTCGATGCGGCGGCGGATGACGTAAAGCTCGCGCTCGAAGGTCTCTTCGTCCACGTCCTTGGTGTTCGAGATCAGGATCTGCTCGATCTCGGGGCGCGTGGCGTTGGCCTTTTCGCCCAGCACGTCGGTATTCACCGGCACGTGGCGCCAGCCGTAGATGTAATAGCCCATCCGCAGCACTTCGGTCTCGACGATGGTCCGGCAGACCTCTTGCGCGCCGAAATCGGTGCGCGGCAGGAACACCTGGCCCACGGCGATCAGCCGGTCGGGGTCGGGCTCGTGCCCCGTGCGGCGGATCTGGTCGTAAAAGAACGGCACCGGGATCTGCACATGAATGCCCGCGCCGTCGCCGGTGCGCCCGTCGGCATCGACCGCGCCGCGGTGCCAGACCGCCTTGAGCGCGTCGATGCCATTCTCGACCACCTTGCGCGACGGCTTGCCGTCGATCGCGACGACCAGACCCACCCCGCAGGAGGCATGCTCGTCATCGGGGCGGTAAAGCCCATGCTCGGCCATGCAGGCACGCTTGGCTTCCTCGCGGGCGACCCAGGCAGCATCGTATTTCGTCATCGTGCATCTCCCTCGACGAAGGGGTGGGAATTCTCGTACTCGGCGCGGCTGGCGCGCGGGTGCGATCCTGCAAGCCGGACACAGGCAAAGGCCCGGTCGGCATAAACTTCGTGGCTTAGCGGAAACTCCGACGCGGCGTCGAACAGGCCGGGCATCAGGTCGTAGTCCTTGCCGTCGTCGCGAATCCACAGATGGGTGCCGCAGGCCGGGCAGAAGGCGCGTTCGGCAAGGGGCGACGACCGGTAGGTCCGGACCTCTCCGGTCACCCGAACCTCCGCGGCGGCGGCCTCGACCGCCCACATCGCTGCCCCGGTCCACCGGCGGCAGGCCGCGCAGTGGCAGGCAGAGGCCGCCTGCGAGGAGGGGATGGCGGTGATCCGCACCGCGCCGCACAGGCAATGTCCGTCCATGGTTGCCACGTTCGCCTTCACTCTTTCTCAACACTCCGGGTCAGGCGTGCTGTCCTGCTTGTCCGTCGGTCGGCGGGGGCGCCTGCAAAAGGTCCGATGGAAGTCCGAAGAAAACCAGGTTTTCGAAATCGCCTTGCAGATGCCTCCCGGGCGGTCACTCGGCCGCCACCTGCGCCGGTTGGGCCAGGTACTCTAGAATGCTGTCGGCCGCCTCGCGCCCATCGCGGATCGCCCAGACGACGAGGCTGGCGCCGCGCACGATGTCACCCACGGCATAGACGCCGGGAAGCGAGGTTTCGTGGCTGCGGAAATCGGCCTTGATCGTGCCCCAGCGGGTGACTTCCAGCGCGGTCTCGTGCCACAGCGTCGGCAGGTCCTCTGGCTCGAAGCCCAGCGCCTTGATCACGATATCGGCGTCTTCGGTGTAATCGGCGCCCTCGATCACCTCGGGCGTCTGGCGGCCGGTCGCGTCGGGCGGGCCAAGGCGCATCCGTTGCACCATCACGCCCTCGACCGGGTCGCCGACAAAGCCCTTGGGGGCGGTCAGCCAGACGAATTCGACACCCTCTTCCTCGGCGTTCTGCACTTCGCGCTGGCTGCCCGGCATGTTGGCCCTGTCGCGGCGGTACAGGCATTTGACCGAGGCCGCGCCCTGCCGGATCGCCGTGCGCACGCAGTCCATCGCGGTGTCACCGCCGCCGATCACCACCACGCGCTTGCCGTGGGCGTCGAGCTCGCCGTTTTCGTATTCGGGCACCGCGTCGCCGAAACCGATGCGGTTCGACGCGGTGAGATAGTCGAGCGCGCGCACGACACCCGCCGCGCCCACGCCGGGGGCCTGCAGCGAGCGCGACTTGTAGACGCCGGTGGCGACCAGCACCGCGTCATGCTTGCCGCGGATCGCGTCAAAGCTGATATCGGTGCCGACATCGCAGTTCAGCACGAACTCGGCCCCGCTCTGTTCCAGCTGCTCGACGCGGCGCATGACCACCTCTTTCTCCAGCTTGAAGCCGGGGATGCCATAGGTCATCAGCCCGCCGGCGCGGTCGTGGCGGTCGTAAACGGTGACCTGCACGCCGGCCCGGCGCAGGGCGTCTGCCGCGGCCAGCCCGCCGGGCCCCGCGCCGATGATCCCCACGCTCTCGCCCCGCTCGGAGGTCGGCGCGATGGGTTTGACCCAGCCGCGTTCCCACGCGGTGTCGGTGATGTATTTCTCGACCGAGCCGATGGTGACCGTGCCGTGGCCCGACTTTTCGATCACGCAATTGCCCTCGCACAGGCGGTCCTGCGGGCAGATTCGGCCGCAGATTTCCGGGAAGGTGTTGGTGGCCTGGCTCATCGCGTAGGCCTCTTCCAGGCGGCCTTCGGCGGTCAGGCGCAGCCAGTCGGGAATGTTGTTGTGCAGCGGGCAATGCGATTGGCAATAGGGCACACCACACTGGCTGCAGCGCCCGGACTGCTCGGCCGCCTTGGCATCGCCGTACTCGGCGTAAATCTCGTCAAAGTCCTGCGCCCGCAGATTCGGAGCCCGTTTTTCCGGCATCTCCTTCGCAACATCCACGAACTGAAGCATCTTCTGCTTCGTCATGACGGACTCCTCCCGACCAATTCTTTCGAAGCGCCTCTATACGGAGGTTCGGGCGCAAATAAAAGTCATTATTGCTGACCTATATAAAAATATTTTCGTCTTCACAAGCGGTGTGGATACAGCCGCAGCACTTTTTAGGTAAGCACATGTTACCCAAATGCCCGCTTTCCTTATCGAATCAGCCCACTATGGTGTGCGCGTTCCTGCGGCAGTGTTGGCACCCATGGCACTTTATCATCTTCTACTGATCGCGGTCATCCAGGGGATTACCGAGTTCCTGCCGATCTCGTCATCGGGCCACCTGATTCTGTTGCCCAACCTGACCGGGCTCGCCGATCAGGGCCTGGTGATCGACGTCGCGGTGCATGTGGGCACGCTGGGCGCGGTGATCCTCTATTTCTGGTCCGACGTCGCGCGCGCGGCGGGCGGGCTGGTCCGCCTCCTGCGCGGCCAGATCGACACGCCCGGCGCGTTTCTGGCGCTGTGCCTGATCGTGGCCACCATCCCCGTGATGGCGCTGGGGCTGGCGATCAAGCTGGCGGGCTTCGACGAGGCGATGCGCTCGACCGCCGTGATCGGCTGGACGATGCTGATCTTCGGGCTCGTGCTCTACTGGTTCGACGCCCGGTCGCCGCAGACCCGCGCCGCGCCGGCCTGGACGCTGAAGCACGCGGTCATCATGGGGCTTTGGCAGGCCATCGCGCTGATCCCCGGCACATCGCGCTCGGGCATCACCATCACCGGTGCCCGGGCGCTGGGCTATGCGCGCGAGGACGCGGCGCGGCTGGCGATGCTGATGTCGATCCCCACGATCCTGGCCTCTGGCGTTCTGCTCGGCGCCGACGTGGCGGTCACCGCCGACATGTCCGCCGCGCGCGACGGGGCGATCGCGGCGGTCTTCGCCTTTCTCTCGGCGCTCCTGGCGCTGGCGGTGATGATGCGCCTGACCCGCACGGTCAGCTTTCTGCCCTACGTGATCTACCGGGTGATCCTCGGGCTGGTCCTGCTGGGCATCGCCTATTTCTGAACCTTGAGGTTCTTGGCCGACTCGCGGATGTCGGAATACTGCCCGCCGGGGCGAAAGCGCCACAGGTATTCGGGCAGGACCGCGCCCACCGAGACAGGCTCTATCCCCAGCTCGGCAAAGCCCATCGCACCCGGCGACACCACGTTGTCTCGGGCAAGGTTCCTGACCTGGTCGCGGGTGATCATCGTGTTGGTAAACAGCCCCCCCGTCATCGACTGGACGAGGTCGAAGAACGTGCCCATCGCGCTGCCCACGAAAAACGGCAGGTTCAGCACCAGAACGCCCGGCCGGCGGATCACGTCGAGCATCTCCTCGATCAGGTCGGCGAAGGGCCGGGTCTCGGGTCCGCCCAACTCGTAGATGCCCGGCTTGGCCTGGCCCAGCGCCGCCATGGCCGCCGCGCGCGCCACATCGTCGACGTAGACCGGCTGAAACCTTGTCGCGCCGCCGACGACGGGCAGCACGGGGGTGAACCGCGCCTGCGCGGCAAAGCGGTTAAAGAACTGGTCCTCGGGGCCGAAGACCACCGAGGGGCGCAGGATCACCGCATCGGGGCAGTGCGCGCGCACCACCTCTTCGGCCCGACCCTTGGTCTCGGCGTAGACGCTTTTCGATTTCGGATCGGCCCCGATGGCCGAAATCTGCACCAGACGCGATATGCCCATCTCGGCACAGGCCTCGGCGATATGCCGCGCGCCGTGATACTGCACCAGACCGAACGTGTTTCGCCCAATCTCGTTGAGGATGCCCACGCAGTTGACCGCCACGTCGGAGCCCTGCAACGCCCGGCGCACCGAATCGGAATCGCGGATGTTGCACAGCACCGGCTCGACCTGGCCCACCGCGCCGTAGGTCTTGACGAAAAGCGCCTCGTTGGGCCGGCGCACCGCCACCCGCACCCGCCAGCCCGCCTGCGCCATGCGCTGGACGATGTAACGCCCCACGAAACCGGATCCGCCGTAAATGGTAACGAGTTTCGACATGGCGTGGGGGCCTCCCGTTCAACTGGTTGCAAGCAGGAATATAGCTGCGACCCGAACGGAACAAGCCGCGATCGCGCGACGTGGCCCCGGCGCTGCGAACACCCGTTGACACCACCCGGCGCCGGATATATCAGACCGCTCCACGACACCTGCCCAGGTGGCGGAATTGGTAGACGCGCTAGCTTCAGGTGCTAGTGTCCGTACGGACGTGGAGGTTCGAGTCCTCTCCTGGGCACCATATCCCCATAAATCTTTTTTACTTCGGCTTTTGCGTGGGGGGTGCATCCCTTCGGAAAACCTCACGCCGACACGTCTGCCGTGACCTATTGCAGCCTTGCCAGCAGAGCAAGCGAGGGCTCGCCGTCGACCGGCAGGCCGGCACGCGCCTGGTAGCCCCTGATCGCGGCCGTTGTGTCCGGGCCGATCACCCCGTCCGCGCCCTGCGTGTCGAAACCGCGCGCCGTCAGCCGGCGCTGCAGTTCCTTTCGGTCGTCGATGGTCATGCCGCGCTCGTCGGGCGGAAAACCCGCCTGGAGCGGCGGCTTGCCCGCGAGACGGTCGGCAAGGTGACCGACGCCGATCCCGTATTTTTCGGCGTTGTTGTAGCGAAGGATGACGTTGAAGTTGCGGAACACGGCAAAGGCCGGTCCGCGCCGGCCTTGCGGGATCAGGATCGCCGCCGATCCGTGGTCAGGCAGCGGGCGCCCGGCGGTGTCGGTCACCCCCATCCCTGCCCAGGCGGTGGACCGGCGCGCGTTGCCGCGCCCGGTCAGTCCGGCATCGAACCCGGCGTTCAGGCGCACCTCCATCCCCCAGGGCTGGCCCGACCGCCAGCCCGATCTTTGCAGATAGGCCGCGGTCGAGGCCAACGCGTCGGCCGGGTCGTCGGACCAGATGTCACGCCGCCCGTCGCCGGTGAAATCGACGGCATAGGCCTGGTAGGAGGTGGGAATGAACTGGGTGTGGCCCATCGCGCCGGCCCAGCTTCCGGTCATCCGCGCCAGCGTGATGTCGCCACGCTCGAGGATTTTCAGCGCCGCGATCAACTGCCCTTCGAAGAACGCGCCGCGCCGCCCTTCGAAGGCAAGCGTCGAAAGGGCCGAGATCACCGGGATGTCGCCGCGGCGCTCGCCGTATTTGCTCTCGAGTCCCCAGATCGCCGTCACGACCTCGGGGGCCACACCGTACCGCGCCTCGATGGCCGCCAGTGTTCTTGCCTGTCGCGCCAGCGCGGCACGCCCCTTGCTGATCCGTTCGTCCGAGGCGGCGATCGCGATGTAATCCTCAAGGCTTCGCGTGAACTCGGTCTGACTTCGGTCTTTCTCGATCACGGCGGGAAGGTAGCCGACGCTACGGAAAGCACGATCGAGTGTCTGCTGCGAAAGCCCCCGCGCCGCGGCCTGCAAGCGGAAGCTGGCAACCCAGGCATCGAAGGCCGGGTTCGGCACCGGCCTGATTGAGGATTGCGACACCGTCGGCAGGCTCTGCTCGCCGACACAGCCCGAAAACATCGTCGTCGCAAGGCCCGAAATCACGGTTCTTCTCGAAAGTTTCACGTCCTGCCCTTTTTTGCTCGATCCTGTTTCTCGACGCCCCGCCGACCAGCCGCGACGTGCCGCGTTCGAGCCGATCCAACGGGGAGGCAAAGCCCCCTTGATTGATGATACTCGAAACGGGCGCATTCTGTGATCTTCAAACCGCCAATCGCCCGTCTGACGCAGATTTGAACGGCTTCTTGCCGCACGGCATCGCGGCAAGACGGGGGCCGGCGCACCGGAACGCCATCAACGCAAACTCCCTTGCAAAGCGCCGGAGCCGGCCCGCCATCGTCGGCGCGGACCCTACTTTCGCGGGTTATGTGACGAACCGGTTGGGGGTCGGGCGCCGGGATCACGGACTTTTCGGCGGCGGCGCCGCAACGAATGCGCCACGGATCGCTCAGGTTGAACTGAGCAGATCGACCATGCGCTGCTGCATGGTCTCGATCGCATCCTCGAGATAGGCCGAAAACGCCTGTGCGATCTGGGCCTGTGTCACGTAGCCGGGGGTCAGGATCGACACGCTGTTGCTGATCCTCGGCCGGAACCGCCGGATGACAAGGCGTGCGGGGCGTGGCGTTTGCAGCAAGTGGCTGTAGGCCGTGATCATATCGCAGATCATGTAGCAATAGCCGGCGGCCACGAATTGGAGGCCAGGCAGAAATGTGCGCAGTTCCAGACGCTTGTTGAAACGCCGGCCGGACATCCGAAACGCAGCCTCGGTCTGGATCGCCGTTGGATGGTCGTCGAACAGAATGGCCATCGGCTTGCCGTCCAGATCGTCGGGCGCAATCACATCCTTGCTCGCTAGCGGATCATCGGCCGGCATGATGCAGACGCATTCCAGGTCGAAATCCGTCTGTTTGATCGATGCACGCCGCCTGGGCGTTTCGGAAAAGCCGATATCGAATTGTTGAGAGGCCACGAGGTCCTCGATGAGGTCCGATGACCGCATGTTGAAAACGATCTCGATCTCGGATCTGCCTTTCAGGAACTCCGTCAGGAGATGGGGCAGGAACTGGTCCGACGCAGCCGGATGGCAGGCGATGCGCAGCTTGCCCGTTTCCAGTGCCCGGATCCGGCTGAGCGTGTGCTTGGTGCGCTCGACGCGGGTCAGGATCGCATCGGCTTCCTCCAGAAAGAAATGCGCCTCGGGTGTCGGCGTCAGTTTGCCCTGTTCTCGAATAAAGAGCGGGAAACCGAGTTCCTGCTCCATCGTTGCGATCATCGTGCTGACGGCCGGCTGCGTGCGGCCGACGGTCCGCGCCGCTTGCGAGATCGACCCGCTGCGCATGACTTCTCGAAAGGTTGCGATCTGGCGTATCGAAAGGTTCAAGGCACGCCCATAAACTGCATTGATGAAGTCACTCAAATTTTCAAATTGATTTTATGGGTACTGTCCAGTGAAATCCTCAACCATCGATGCCCGCGCGGCGTTGGAGGGGATCTATGGACAGTTTTGCGAAGTACCTGCTGACCGCACTGATCGGCATTGTCGCACTCGGCCAGTTCGTGCAGGTGATCACACGCTACGTCCTGCAGATCCCTGTCATGGGATTGGAAGAGACGATGCTCTATCCCACGCTCTGGCTTTACATGCTGGGCGCGGTGAACGCCTCGCGCGAGAACACGCATATCCGGGCCAATGTCCTGGAGATCTTCCTCAGGACCAAGCGCCAGCACACCATCCTGGCCATCGTCGGCGAGATCATCAGCCTGATCATTGGCCTGTGGCTGTTGAGCTGGGCCTGGGAGTACACGCGCTACGCCTGGCGCGTCTGGAAGGAAAGCCCGACCCTCTACATCCCGACCTTCTATTCGGACGTCGCGCTGGTGGTCGGCCTTGTCCTGATGATGCTCTACACGGCCTGGCACCTCTGGCGCCATGTCCGCACCCTTTCACGCGGAGCCGCCCAATGATCGAGATCGCCCTTCTGGCCATTGCCGTCCTGGTGCTGACGCTCACGCTGGGCGTGCCGCTGCCCTACTGCTTTGGCGCGGCGCTGATGGTGATGTATTTCATCGGCGACGTGACGATGAAGGGCATGATGCTCTGGGGGTTTCAGCAACTCGGCAACCCGGTGCTGCTGGCCATCCCGCTCTTCGTGCTGGCGGGCACGATCATGTCGGAATCCGGCATCGCGGCCTCGCTGCTACGTTTCGTCAACGCGTTCGTGGGGCATGTGCGCGGCGGGCTTGGCGTGGTGGCCGCGGTGTCCTGCGCGGTGATCGGGGCGATCTCCGGCTCGGGGCTGACCGGCATCGCCGCGATCGGGCCGCTGCTGATCCCCGAGATGGAAAAGCGCGGCTATCCGCGTGAATACGCCACCGCGCTGATTGCCAATTCCTCGATCCTCGGCCTGCTCATCCCGCCCTCGGTGACGATGATCGTCTATGGCTGGGTCACAGACACGTCGATCCTGGCCTGTTTCCTGGCGACGCTGGGGCCGGGCCTTCTGATCATGTTCAACTTCTCGGTGGTGAACCTGTGGATGAGCCGCAAGTTCAACCTGGTCCTCGATGACAAGCCCAATTTCAAGGACCTGTCCGGCGAGATCGCGCGCCGCGGCTTCAACGCGACGCCCGCGCTCTTGATGCCTATCATGATCCTCGGCGGCATCTACGGCGGCATCATGACCCCGACCGAGGCCGCGGCGCTGGCCGTCATCTACGCGATCCCGGTCGGATTCTTCGTCTACAAGGGGCTGCGCTGGGACAACTTTCTTGCCGCCGGCAAGGAGGCCGCGACCGCCGTGGGCGCGATCATGTTCATGATCCTGTTCTCGATGATCCTGGGCCAGATGTTCGTCTACGAAAGCATCCCGCAGGACCTTGTCAGCGCCATTTTCGGCATCACCGAGAACAAGGTGCTGCTGCTGATCATGATCAACATCCTGCTGTTCCTGGTCGGCATGGTGGTCAACGACGTGACCGCCATCATCCTGATCGCGCCGCTCTTGTTGCCGCTTATGAACGCGATCGGCGTCAGCCCGGTGCAGTTCGCCGCGATCATGGGCGTGAACACGGCCATGGGCGGCGTCACCCCGCCATATGCCTCGATCCTGTATCTCGGCGCCCGGATCGGCAACGTGAAGGTCACCAAGGTAATCCCGCCCGCGATGGTGCTGATCGTGACATGCTACGTGCCCGTCGTCTTCCTGACGTCGCTGTGGCCCGACCTGTCGCTCTTCCTGCCGCGTGTATTCGGCTACTGACCCACCCCAATCCAACAGAGGAGACAGAAACATGAAAACTTTCCTGACCGGAACGGCCGCGGTTGCCCTGATGGCCTTTGCCGGGGTCGCCAACGCGGCGGACCTCAAGATGAGCCATGTGCGCCCCCAGGACGCCACGATCGACAAGGAGTTGCGCACCTTCGCGGCAGAGGTGGCCGAGGCCACCGGCGGCGACGTGAATATCGAGATCTTCCCGGCCTCCGCGCTGGGCGACTACACGACCGTGCAAGAGCGCGTCAGCGTGGGCGCCATCGACATGGCCACGCAGCCCGCCGCCACCGCCGCCGACCGGCGCATGCAGATCAGCTCGTTTCCGTATCTTGCCAATGGCTGGGACGACGCGCGCGCCATCTACGGCCCGGACGGCCCCGTGCGCACCGTGATGGCCGACCTCTATGCCGAGCAGGACATCACCATGCTGGCGGCCTACCCGGTCTATTTCGGCGGCATCTCGCTGAACACCGACCCGGTGAATCCGGGCGACCCGTCGCAATCGAACGGCATCAAGGTGCGCGTGCCCGGCATCAAGAGCTTTCAGCTGACCGGACAGGCACTTGGCTACATCCCGTCGCCGATCCCGTTCTCCGAGGCCTTCACCGCGATCCAGACCGGCGTGGTCGACGGCGTGATCGGCTCGGGCGCCGAGGGGTATTACGCCTCGTTCCGCGACGTGACCAAGGCCTACATCCCCGCGAACACCCATTTCGAGGTCTGGTACATGATCATCTCCAACGGCTCGATGGCCGAGCTGGACGCCGAGGATCAGGAGGCCCTGACAGCCGCCGCGGCAGAGTTCGAGGCGCAGCGCTGGACCGTGGCCGAGGAAGACCAGGGCAAGTGGGAACAGCGGCTGGCCGACGAGCTGGGCACCAACGTGGTCGAGCTGAGCGACGAGCAACTCGCCGCCATGGCCGCGAAGGTCCGCGCCGATGTCTGGCCCGAGGTTCTCAAGGATGTCGGGGCCGAATGGGGCCAGGACATTCTCGACCAGATCGGCAAGTAAGCGCCGGTCGGCCGGCGGGCGGGCCCTGACCGGGCCCGCCCGTCACCGCCCCCTTCGGAGGAACATGTCAGATGGATGCGGACTACGCCATCATCGGCGGCGGTGTCGTCGGGCTCTCGGTGGCGTGGGGGCTGCTCAAGCGGGGGCTGCGCGTCACCGTGATCGATGGCGACGACGGGTCGTTCCGCGCCAGCCGCGGCAATTTCGGCCTGGTCTGGGTGCAGTCCAAGGGCATGAACCAGCCGCGCTACGCGCAATGGAGCCAGCACTCCGCGTCCATCTGGGCCGAATTCGCCGAGGAACTGGGCCACAACACCGGGCGGGCCGTCCCGTTGCAGCAAAAGGGCGGCTATGACCTGCATTTCTCAGAAGAGACGCTGCAGGCCACCGTCGAGAAATACAAAGTGCTCAAGGAAAAACTCGGCGGCGATTACCCGTTTGAGGTGCTGGGTCACAACGCGCTGCGCAAGGAAGAGCCGCATATCGGCCCCAAGGTCGTCGGCGCAATCCTGCACCACCAGGACGGGCACGCGAACCCGCTCAAGCTTTTGCTGGCGCTGGCCGACGATGTCCGCCGCATGGGCGGGCAGGTGCTGAACGGCAAGACCGTCACCGATGTAGAAAAGCCCGACGGGTTTCGCATCCGGTGCAGCGACGGCACGACCGTCGCCGCCGCCAAGCTGGTCCTGTCCGCAGGGCTTGGCGCCGCCGCGCTGGGCCCAAGGCTGGGCTTCAAGGCGCCGGTGCGGCCGCAGCGCGGGCAGGTCCTGATCACCGAGAAGCTGCCGAAAATGATCAATCGCCCCTCGCTGATCGCGCGGCAGGTGGACGAGGGCGGCATCCAGATCGGCGCCACGAACGAAGAGGTCGGCCATGACGACCGCGTGACGCAGCCGGGCCTGTCCGGCCTCGCCGCCGAGGCCATCGCCGCCTATCCCGCGCTGGCCAAGGCGCAGCTTGTGCGCAGTTGGGGGGCGCTGCGCGTGCTGTCGCCTGACGGGCTGCCGATCTATCAGGAAAGCCCCGACATGCCGGGCGCCTTTCTCGTGACCTGCCACAGCGGCATCACGCTGGCCGCCGCGCATGCGCGTAACCTGCCCGATTGGCTGGAAGCGACGGACGCCGCCCCGGACCTGGAGGTATTCAGTGAACACCGCTTCGCCGTTTCTTGACCTCGAAGAGGCGCCCCGCGTCCCGGTCCGCTTCGAGGGCGCGCCGCTCGACCTGCCCGAGGGCGCGAACCTGGCCGCCGCCTTGCTGGCCGCGGGCGTCCGGGTCTTCCGTCACACCCCGGTTTCAGGCGCCCCGCGTGCGCCCTTTTGCATGATGGGGGCCTGTTTCGACTGCCTCGTCGAGATCGACGGCGTGGTGCGGCAGGCCTGCATGGTGGAGGTGACCGAGGGGCTGGAGATCTTCCGCCCGCATGAGGAGGGTCGTGCGGATGGCGCAAAGTGACCTGATCGTCATCGGCGCCGGACCGGCCGGCATGGCCGCCGCCGCGACAGCGGCGGAATATGGGCTGAGCGTCACGCTTCTGGACGAACAACCGCGCCCCGGCGGGCAGATCTACCGCGACGTGGACCGCGCCGCGCCACGCCGGGGCACGATCCTGGGGGCGGATTTCAGCCATGGCGCGACACTCACCGCAGGGCTGCGCCACGACCGGGTAACGCATCTTGGCGGCGCCGTTGTCTGGGCCATCGAAAACGGGTTCCGCGTCAGCTACACGCGGAACGGCCGGGGCGGGCAGGTGTCGGGGTCGCGGATCTTGCTTGCCACCGGTGCGCTGGAACGCCCGATGCCGCTGCCGGGCTGGACGCTGCCGGGCGTCATGTCCGCCGGCGCCGCGCAGATCTTGCTGAAACAGTCGGGCGTTCTGGCCCGGCGCGCGGTTCTGGTGGGCGCCGGTCCCCTGCTTTACCTGATCGCCGCGCAGATGGTGCGGGCGGGCACACCGCCGCTGGCGCTGGTCGAAACCCAGTCCCGAGGCGCCCTGCTGTCTGCGATGCGACATGCCGGGGGCGCACTGCGCGGTTGGCCCTATCTCTCGAAGGGCTTGGGCCTGCTGTCGGAAATCGTGCGGGCACGGGTCCCGCGATTTACCGGGGCCACGGCGCTTGCCATCGAGGGTGACGGCAGCGCCGAGGCTGTCAGCTTTCGCAGCGGCGGCAAGGCGCACCGGATCGGCTGCGACACTGTTCTGTTGCATCACGGCGTCGTGCCGAACACGCAGGCGGCCCGGTCGATCGGCGTCAGCCATCGCTGGGATGCGGTGCAGCATTGCTTTGCGCCGGTTCTGGACAAATGGGGCGCGACCGATGTCGACGGCGTTTTGATCGCCGGCGACGGGGCCGGGATCGGCGGCGCGCAGGCGGCCGAGATCGCCGGACGCCTCGCGGCGCTCGGGGTGGCGTCCGATCTGGGCATGCTCTCGCCGGCGGACCGCGACGCGGTGGCGGTGCCGCTGCTGCGCAGGCAGGCGCGCGAGCTTGCCGCGCGTCCATTCCTCGACGCCGCCTATCCGCCTTGTGCCGAGGCCCTTGCCCCGGCGGACGCCACGATCGTCTGCCGCTGCGAAGAGGTGACCGCCGGCGAGATCCGGGGCTACGCGAAACTCGGCTGCCTGGGCCCGAACCAGGCCAAGGCCTTCGGCCGGCCCGGCATGGGACCCTGCCAGGGGCGGTATTGCGGTCTCACGGTGACCGGGTTGCTTGCCGAGGCGACCGGGCAGACACCTGACGAGACCGGCTATTACCGCATACGTCCACCGTTGAAGCCGGTGACATTGGGCGAGCTGGCCGCGATGCAGGACACCCGTCATGACGCGGCCGAATAAGGGGAAAGACATGATCGAACGACTCGAAACCGGAACCCGGATGAGCAAAATCGTGAAACACGGCGGGGTTGCCTATCTCTGCGGCCAGGTCGGCGACGGCGCGACGGTGGCCGAGCAGACGCGCGACTGCCTGGCCCGCGTCGATGCGCTGCTCGAAAAGGCCGGCTCGTCCCGCGACCGGATTTTGCAGGCGATCATCTGGCTGTCCGACATGGCCGATTTCGAGGAAATGAACACGGTCTGGGATGCCTGGGTGCCCGAGGGTCATGCCCCGGCGCGCGCCTGCGGCGAGGCGAAACTGGCACGGCCGGACCTCAGGGTCGAGATCATCGTTACCGCAGCCTGTTGACGCACGGCCGGCGCACCAACCGGACGTGGATCGGGACACCAGGGACACGCTCCACGTCTCGGTCTTCTAGCCTGTCAACCAGACCGCGGGAAACGCCGCTGAGCCAATCACCATGTTCAACCGGGGCCAGTGCCTGAGCCACCCTTTTGAGAGGCATGCCGCCGGTCGCGGCGCCCTGGGGTGAGTGCCGTCGGTCGTGATGATCTCGCCATCTGGCCCCCGCCGCGCCACCTCAGGGCATCATGACCGTACCGGACACGCTGTTGGTGCTCTCTCCGGTCGCGGGATCGGTAAGCGATGCGAACGTCCCCTCGCCCGTCGCCTCCGTCCATTTGCCGGTGCCGCCAGAGACGGTCCAGGTGCCGGTCATCGCACCGTCGGCATTCATTCCGCCGGCCATCCAGTCCATCGTCACCAGGTCGCCGTCGGCATCGGTGTAAAGGCATTTGCCGCCGCCCGAGACCGCGCCCGCATTCACTTCGACCGCGCCGAAGCAGGGGCCGCTCATCCCGGTCATCGGATGGTTGGCTGCATCAAAGGAGAACTCCGAATACGCGGTGTGCAACTGCATCAGCATGTGGTTTTCGGACACCTGATGCGGCGTGCTCATCGACTTGCCCATACCCGTGCCGTCCGACGTGATCTCGCCCGAAACGGCGGCGGTGCCTGCGGCCATGAAACAGGCGGCAGCAAGGAAACGGTGTCCAATCATTTGTCTGGTCCTCCCGGGAACGCGCAGGCGTTGGTGCCGGCGATGCGCGAGTCTACCACAAACCGGGGCGCGCGCGGGGAATTGTGGCGTCTGGCGCCGGCCTGCCCTCGCGCGCCCCTCGTCCATGACGCGCGCCCGGGCCCGGGACATGGCGGGGAAAGCTGGCCCTTTGCATGTCCGCAATCTCGGGACGACCAGGAATGCCGCGCCAGGCGCGGGCGGGCCGATGTGCGTACCGCCCGCCCCTTGTGTCTTTCGTCAGTCGCTGATTGCACCCTCTTCGTCGCGGCGCTTGTGCATCCGGGCCTTGACCCTGCGGCCGACGATCAGCGGCAGGACGAACCCGATCAGGGCGATTGTCCAAAGCCCGATGGCAAGCGGGCTGTCGACCAGCGTCCACCAGTTGCCGTTGTCGATGGTGATCGCCCGGCGCAGGTTGTTCTCCATCGCGTTGCCCAGCAGCGTGCCGAGGATGATCGGCACGAGCGGCACGTCGAGCTTGCGCAATGCCCAGCCCATCACCCCGAAGCCGATCATGACCAACAGATCGAAACTGGACCCCGAGATGCCGTAGATACCCACGAAGCTGACCATCGCCACAATGGGCATCAGAACGCGCGAGGGGATCATCAGCACGCGCGTGAACAGCCCGACCATCGGGATGTTCATCGCCAGCAGCATGAAGTTGGCGATGAATAGCGCCGCGATCAGGCCCCAGACCACGTCGGGATTCTGGGTGAACAAAAGCGGCCCGGGCGTGATGTTCAGCGCCAGCAGCACGGCCAGAAGCACAGCCGTTGTCCCCGACCCCGGCACGCCGAGCGCCAGCATCGGCACCAGGGCGCCCCCGGCGGCCGCGTTGTTGCCCGCCTCCGGGGCGGCCACGCCGCGCGGATCTCCGGTGCCGAAGGTGCCCTCCTTGTCCACCAGCCGCTTTTCCATCGAATAGGAAATGAACGACCCCAGCGAGGCCCCCGCCCCCGGAAGCACGCCCGCGAGGAACCCCAGGAAAGAGGTGCGCAGCATGGTGGGAATACAGCTCTTGATCATCGAAAGCGGCGGATAGAGCCGCCCGATCTCCAGCTTGCGCCCCTCGGTTTCCGAACCGCCGTGGCGGTGTTCGAGAAAGATGAAGACCTCGCTGAGCGCGAAAAGCCCGACGATCGCAACCAGGAAATCGAGCCCGTCATAGAGATGGACCTCGCCGAAGGTAAAGCGCGGCACGCCGGTCTGGGTGTCGACCCCGATGGTGGCGAGGCCCAGCCCAAGCGCCGCCGCGAAGGCCGACTTCGCCTGGTTGGTGGAACTGACGCCGCCGAGCGTCATGAAGGCCAGCGCGAAGAGTGCAAAATATTCCGCCGGCCCGAACAGCAGTGCGATCTTCACCAGTTGCGGCGCCAGCAGGATCAGCCCCCAGGTCGCAAAGAAGGCGCCCACGAAAGAGGCTATGCCCGAAAGCGAGAGCGCCTCGCCGGCCATGCCCTTTTTCGCCATCGGGTGGCCGTCGAGGCAGGTCATCATGGCCGGTTCGTCGCCGGGAATGTTCAGCAGGATCGACGAGATCCGCCCGCCATACATCGCGCCGTAATAGACCGAGGTCAGCAAGATCAGCGAGGGCGTCGCCCCAAGCCCCAGGGTGAAGGCGAGCGGAATGAGGATCGCGACACCGTTCGAGGGGCCGAGGCCCGGCAGCGCCCCCATGACCGTGCCGAGAAAACAGCCGAGGAAGGCAAGCAGCAGGTTTTGCCAGGTCAGAGCGATCGCGAAGCCGTCACCGAGGGATGCGAGGGTTTCCATATCCGACCCTCAAAAGCCCCAGGGGCCGCGGGCGAGCGACAGCCCCAGCACGAGGTGGAAAATGACATAGATGCCGACCGAGGTCCCGACACCGGTCAGCGCGGCTTCGACCGGGCCAGACCCGAGCCGCCAGGCGAGATAACCGGCGGCAAAGGCGGTAGCGGTGACGAAGCCCGCGACTGGCAGCAATTCGGCGTAGAGGATCATCACGACGACGGCCGCGACGATTTCGACGAGGCGCCCCAGGGCGGGCCAGGCGGGTTCGGGGTCGGGACGCAGGGCGATCACAGCCGACGAAAGGCCCAGTATGGTTGCGACAATGAGGGGAAAGGCCTTGGGGCCAACGGCGTCGGAAAGGAAGCTTTCCTCGATCGTCAGCGCGGAAACCGCGAAGCCGATGGCCAGAAAGACGCCGAACAGGCCAAAGATGCGGTCGCTCATGGCAGACCTCCTTCGACTGGGATGGCAGGCAGGCGCAGACCCAGAACGACACGGGCCCCGCGCCGCCGGCCGGCCTTTGCCGACCGGCGCCGTTGCCGTCTTACTTGATGATGCCGATCTCGCGCGAGATGTCCTGGATCTTGGCCACCGACTCGGCCACGAACTGCTGGAACTCGGCACCCTGGAGGTCGAGCGGCGCGAGGCCGTTGGCGTCCATCACCGCTTTCCATTCGTCCGAGGCGTAGAGATCGGCGATCTTGGCCACCCACGCGTCATAGGCGTCGTCCGACATGCCGCCCGGCGCGTAGAAACCCCGCCAGTTGGCGCCGATGGCGTCGATGCCCTGCTCTCTGGCCGTCGGAAAGTCGGAGAATTCGCCGCCCAGGCGTTCGGGCGACAGCACGGCGATCACCTTGATGTCGCCGCTGTCGACAAAGCCCTTGGCCTCGGAGATATCGCCGGTGAAGGCCTGCACGGACCCCGCCAGCAACTGCGTGACCGCCTCGCCGCCGCCGTCGAAGGCGATGTACTTGACCGAGCGCACGTCCTCGATGCCATAGGTATTCGCCGCGATCAGCACCTTGAGGTGATCCCAGCCGCCCACGGCCGAGCCGCCCGCGATCGAAATCGTGGTCGGGTCCGACTTGATCTGGTCCAGCAGCTGGGGCAGCGTGTCGATTTCGCTGTCCGAGGCGACCGCGATCACGCCGTAATCGGCGCCGATGGAGGCCAGCCAGCGCACCTGATCCATGGTGTTGCCCGGATAGGCACCCTGCGCGAGCCGGGTCGCGGTCGCCGACGAGGCCGCGACGATCAGGTCATTGTCGTCACCCCGCTTGTTCACGACCTCTGCGAAGGCCACGCCGCCGCCGCCGCCGGCAAGGTTCACCACCTGCATGGTCTGGTCGATCAGGCCGAGATCCTGCAGCGACTTGCCGACCTGGCGGCAGGTAAAGTCCCAGCCGCCCCCCGGATTGGCCGGCGCGATGCACTCGGGATTTTCAAAACTGTAATCCTGGGCGTTGGCCGCAACGGCCACCACGCCTACAAGACCGGCCGCAATCAGGCCGCGGATCGCTGTAAAGCTCATGTCTCTCCTCCTTTTGCTGGGCGGGCCCGCCCGTTTGCGCGTCCCACCCGGGTTCCCCGCACTCTCGACCGCGTTTTGCGGCCTCCCCCGTTGCGAATTGGAACCAATCCAGCGAACGCTTCCGTCACCGACTTGTCAACGAAAGAAAGGCGGACGGTAACACATCGATCCTGCGACGGCCCCTTGCAGAAGATTGTCAGAACGCCGCCCGTCGACGTACCATCGCCCCGGGGAGGAAGAATGGGTCCGATCACATTCGACAGGCGCAGGTTCGTTGCGGCCGCCGCCGCATGCGCGCTGCCGCGGCCGGGGCGGGCAACAGGCACGACCTTTCGCCTGGGTCTGACGCCTGTCTTTCTCGACAACGATGCCCTCGTCATCGAGAAGTTGCAGTCGACCTTCCATCTGGCCATGGGCCGACCGATCGAACTGGTGCAGCGGCGCACCTACCAAGAACTCACGGGGTTGCTGCTGAACGGCACCGTCGATGCGGCGTGGATCTGCGGCTATCCCTATCTCCAGCATGCCGATCAACTGCACCTTGTCGGTGTACCGGTCTGGCGTGGCCGGCCGCTCTACCGGTCCTATCTGATCGCAGCGAAGGGCGACACGGCCGCCGGTCTTGCCGAACTCGAAGGCGGCAGCCATGCGTTTTCGGACCCCGACAGCAATTCCGGCTGGCTGGTCACCGCCTCCGACCTGGTGCGCCTGGGCCGCACGCCAGAGGACTTTTTCGACCGCACGATCTTTACCTACGGGCATCGCAACGTGGTGCGCGCCGTGGCCAGCGGCCTGACCCGCTCGGGCAGCGTGGACGGCTATGTCTGGGAAATCCTCGCCGAAGTCGAGCCGGGCCTGACCGGCGCGACGCGGGTCGTGGCCAAGTCCGAATGGCTGGGCTTTCCGCCCTTCGCGATCCGCGCCGACAGGGCGAACGAGCCGGCCACGACCCGCTTTGCCGAGGTGCTGCGCGCCTTTCCCGAGTTCGAGCACGGGCCGGCCACGCTGCGTCTGCTGCACCTGGACGGCTTTGCCGAGGGCGATGATGCGCTTTTCGAGGGCATCGCGGTGCGAATGCGCGATGTGGAGCGTTTGCGATGATCCGGGCGCTGCGGCGCGTGCCGCTGGCCATTCGGGTTCCGGCCGTTGTGGCCGTGCTGATGGTGCTGGCCGGGCTGGTGGCATCGCAGCAGGTGCTGGCGGAACTCAAGCGCGGCCAGGAGGCCCGGCTGAGAGAGATCGTCCGGCTGCATGTCGATGGCCTGTCGGTGGCGCTTGGCCCGTCCGTCCTGCGCAAGGATGTCTGGGAAATCTACGACACGCTCGACCGGGCCAGCCGGGCCGCCGATCATCAACGCATGGTCCTGACCGTTGTGGCCGACGGGGGCGGGCGCATCCTCGCGGCCAGCGACCCCCGCCGCGCGCCTGTCGACGGCGATCTGGGGGCACTGGCCGGGGTGTCGGCGGCCAGGGCCGTCGATGCAATCGCACTGGACACCGGCGCCGAGGCCCTGCGCGTGATGACGCCGCTGCTGTACCAGGGGCGAAATGTCGGGTCGATCCTGACCGTTCTCGACGTCGCCGACCTGGTGCGTGACCGTCGGCGCACCGTGCGCGCGCTGCTCGCGTTCAATGCGGCGGTGACGCTGACATTGGCCCTCGTCGGCTATGTCACCATCCGGCGGATGATGCGACCGGTGGCCATCCTCGCACGGCACATGGGCGCGGTCGGCGCCGAGCCGGCACCGATCCCCGATGCCCAGCTTCCCGCGGGCGACACCGAGATGGGGCGGCTTTTCGGCACCTATAACCGCATGACCGGCGCGATCAGGGCGCGGGCCGACGCCGAGCGGCGGCTCTTCGAACGCGAACGGCTGGTCAGCCTCGGCCGCTTGTCCTCGTCGCTGGCGCACGAGATCAACAACCCGCTGGGCGGATTGCTGAATGCGGCCGACACGATCCGGGCCTATCCCGACCGGCCCGACATCGTGCGCACCTCGGTCGAGCTGCTGTTCCGCGGGCTGAACCACATGCGCGACGTCGCAAAGGCAATCCTCGACCACAACCGGCTGGACCGGACCGGCACGGCGCTGACTACCGAGGATTTCGAGGATCTGCGGCTGCTGATCTCACCCGAGTTGCAACGACAGGCCCAACGGCTGGACTGGTCGGTCGAGGCAACGGCCGAGGACCTGGCCCCCTACCCCGCCGCCCCCGTGCGCCAGGCGGTGCTGAACCTCTTGCTGAACGCCTCGACCGCAGCGGGGCACGGGGGCTGCGTGTGCCTGTCGGCCTCGGCCCCGGACGGAATGCTGAAGATCGACGTCAGCGACGACGGGCCGGGCCTGCCGGACGCGGCGCTTGGCCGTCTGCTCGACGGGCATGGGGCCGGCGCGGGCGGCGGGGTCGGATTGGGCGTGGTCCATGATGTGATCGCCGAACTGGGCGGGTGGATCGAACATGCCCGCAGCGGCGGGCGTACCGTCATCGCCGTGTGCCTGCCGCCCGGACCGCCGCAGGGCGGCGCCTGATGCTGGGCGGCGCCCATATCGTTCTGGTAGAGGATGACCAGATCCTCGGCGCCTCGCTCGCCCAGCGGCTGGAGATCGAGAACGCAACGGTCGTCTGGCTGCGGCAGGCGGCGCGGGCGCTGCCAGCCATCCGGACCCCGCGCGCGCCGATCGACGCGGTGATCTGCGACATCCGCCTGCCCGATGGCAGCGGCGAGGACATCTTCGTCACACTCTGCCAGACCTCGGCCCCGCCGCCCTTTCTGTTCATCACCGGACGCGGCGAGATCGAGCAGGCGGTGCGGCTGATGCGCGCCGGCGCGGCCGATTACATCACCAAGCCCTTCGAAATGGGCGTCTTCCTGGAACGGCTGCGCCTGCTCATCGGCCCACGCGAGGACGCGGCCTTGCCCGCGCTGCTGGGGGTGTCGCCAGCGGCGCGCGAGGTCGGGGCGCTGATCGACCGTGCCGCGGCCGGCGCCGGCCCCGTTCTCGTCCATGGGGCGCCCGGCACCGGCAAGACACGGGTCGCCCGGCGCATCCATGCGCTGTCGGACCGGGCCGCCGCACCGCTGATCGAGGTAAATCTCGCGCGCGAGCCCGACCAACGCGCCGCTATCGCGGCGGCCACCCGCACGCTGGGCGAAGGCATCATCGTGCTTGTCGGGCTCGAGCGGATCGAGGCGCCCGCCCAGGCCGAGCTACTGGACACGCTGCGCGGCGATTTTGCCGGGCGCCTCGTGGCCACCTGCGGCCCCGGTATCGACAGCCTGCGCGCCACCGGCGTGCTGCGGGCCGATCTCGTGGCCGCCCTTGCCGGGATGACCGTTCCCATCCCGCCGCTGCGGGACCGGCCTGACGACGCGGTCTGGCTGGCCCGTGAAATCCTGACGCAGCAGGCCGGCGGCGGGTCCGACGCGCCGCCTGTCCTGTCGGGGCTGGCCGAGGCATCGCTACGCAGCCATGACTGGCCAGACAACGGCCGAGAGCTGCGCGCGCGTGTCATGCAGGCGGTGAAGCTTGCCCGAGACGGGACGATCCAGCCTGCCGATCTGTTTCCCGAACGCCGGCTGATCCAGCATTTTCCCACCCTCGCCGAGGCGCGAGAGGCCGCCGAGCGCGATCAGATCCTCGCCGCGCTCGAACGCACCGGCGGCCAGGTGGGCGAGGCCGCGAGGGCCTTGAACGTTTCGCGCACGACGCTGTGGGAAAAGATGCAAAAGCTGGGCCTATGACACGGCCTACCATGTTCGGTTTTCCGAACAGACCTCGACATCTCTGATTTTTCAATACCTTGCCGCGGCGCGGCAACCGGTGACGGGCTGTCGCGGCCAGCGCCCCTCCTTCCGTATCATGACGGGATCGAAACTGTGAGGGAGGACAGTTCCATGAAATGCAATCGTCTGGTCGATGCCGGTCGCCGACAGTTCCTGCGCGGCGGCATCGTGGGCGCCGCAGGCGCGGCGGCAAATACCGTTCTGCCCGCCCGGCAGGCCGCGGCACTCAGCCTCGCGCGGGTCGAATACCCGTCGAACCGGCTGGCCAATATCGCCGATCTCGCCGTCGATACGCCGCTCGACATCGCCTATCCCGACGCCGACAGCCCCGGCGTTCTGCTCAAGCTCGGCACCGCGGTCGAGGGCGGCGCGGGGCCGGATGGCGACATCGTCGCCTTCTCGGTGCTGTGTCCGCACAAGGGCTGGCAGCTAAGCTATCACGCCGCCGACCGGACGCTGAACTGCCCCGGCCACTACTCGCGGTTCGACTGCGAATCCGGCGGGCAAGAGGTCTGGGGCCACGCCACCCAGAACCTGCCGCAATTCCTGCTGCGCGTGGACGACGCGGGCGACATCTTTGCCGAGGGCGTGGACGAGCTGATCTACGGCCGCCTGTCCAACGTCCTGGATACCTGAAGGGGGAGCATCATGGCCTACAAAAGATTTACCGACCGCCTGCCGATCATCCCCGCGGATGCGCAGGAACGTAACGTCACCTGCCACTATTGCATCGTCGGTTGCGGCTACAAGGCCTACACCTGGCCGCTGAACCGGCAGGGCGGCGGCGCCCCCTCCGACAACAAGTTCGGCGTCGATCTCACGCGCCAGCAGCCCACCGAGACCGAGGCGTGGTATGCGCCGTCGATGTACAATGTCGTCAAGCAGGATGGCCGCGACGTGCATCTCGTCATCAAGCCCGACGTGAACTGCGCGGTGAACTCGGGGCTGGGCTCCGTCCGCGGGGCCCGGATGGCCGAGAACCGCCGCTCCGACATCACCGGCACCCAGCAGCAGCGCCTGACCGAACCCATGGTCTGGCGCTACGGCACCTGGCAGCCGACCACCTGGGCGGATGCGCTCGACCTCGTGGCGCGGGTCACCGCGCGCGTGATCGACATGGACAACGAGGACGATCTCTTCGTGTCGATGTTCGACCACGGCGGCAGCGCCGGCGGCTACGAAAACACCTGGGGCACCGGCAAGCTCTACTTCGACAGCATGAAGGTGAAGAACTGCCGCATCCACAACCGCCCGGCCTACAATTCCGAGGTGCATTCCACCCGCGACATGGGGGTGGGCGAGCTGAACAACGCCTACTCGGATTACGAGATCACCGACACGATGGTGCTGGTGGGGACCAACCCCCTGGAATGCCAGACCAACCTGTTTCTCAACCACATGATCCCGGGCATGCGCAACGGCGCCCGCGTGGTGATCATCGACCCGCGCCGGACGGTCACCGTGAACGCCTGCGAAGAAGCGGCCGGTGCCGAAAACGTGCTGCACCTGCAGATCGCGCCGGGCACCGACCTGGCGGTGGCCAACGCCCTCTTCACCCATATCGCCGACCAGGGCTGGGTCGATTCCGACTTCATCGCGGCCTCGACCTTTGCCGACGGCGTGGCCCAGGCGGTCGACGAGGCGCACCCCACCGCGCTGGGCTCTTTCGAGGCCGCGCGCGAGGAATGCCGGATGTCCGCGGCCGATGCGGCCGCGATCTGCGGCGTCTCCGAGGCCGATATCATCAAGGCGGCGGAATGGATCGCCCGACCCCATGACGACGGCACCCGCCGCACATGCGCGATCGCCTATGAAAAGGGCGTGATCTGGGGCAACGACAACTATCCCACCGTCGGCGCGCTGGTAAATATCGCGCTCGCCACCGGCAATATCGGCCGCGAGGGCGGCGGGGTCTGCCGCCTTGGCGGCCACCAGGAGGGTTATTTCCGCCCCTCCGACGCCCATGTCGGCCGGCCCGCCGCCTATCTCGACCAGCTGATCATCGGGGGTCAGGGCAAGGTGCACCACATCTGGGCCAACGATCACTACAAGACCACGCTCAACGCCTCCGAGTTCAAGCGCGTCTACAACCGCCGCTCCAACATGGTGAAGGAGGCGATGGATGCCCGCGCCGGGACGACGCGCGAGGAACTGGTCGATGCCATCGTCGGCGCGATCGAGGCCGGCGGCATCTTCTCGGTCAATGTCGACGTGATCCACAGCCAGATCGGTCAGGCCGCGCATGTGATCCTGCCGGCGGTGGAATCGGGCGAGATGAACCTGACCTCGATGAACGGCGAACGGCGGCTGAGGCTGACCGAGAAATACATGGACGGGCCCGGATCGTCGAAGCCCGACTGCCTGATAGCGGCCGGGATCGCCCAACACCTCGAACGCGTGCTGCGCGAAGAGGGGCGCGACGCCTATGCCGACCGGTTCACCGGCTACGACTGGCAGACCGAGGAGGACGCCTTTGTCGACGGCTACCAGACCGGCAACCCGGAGGTGACCTATGACCGGCTGCGCGCGATGGGCAACAACGGCGTGCAAGAGCCGGTCACCGGCTACGCCGACGGCAAGCTGGTGGGAACCAACCGTCTTTACGCCGACGGGGTCTTCAACCGGCACGGCCGCGAAGACGGCAAGGCGCTGTTCTGCCTCGGGGCGTGGCGCGGGCTGCAGGCGCCGGGCAAGGCGCAGCAGCAGGCAAACCATCGCTTCCTGATCAACAACGGACGGTCGAACCTCAACTGGCAAAACTGGTTCCTCGACCAGGACAACGACTTCGCCATCGACCGCTTCCCGCTGCCGTTCATCCAGATCAATCCCGAGGACGCGGCGGATCTGGGCGTAAAGAGCGGCGACATGGTCGAGGTCTACAACGATGTCGGCGCCACCCAGGCGATGGCCTATCTCGAACCGACCGCGCGGCCGAACGAGACCTTCATGCTGTTCGGGGCGCCCTCGGGCGCGCAGGGCAACGTCATCAACCCCGGCGTGAATGAGCTGGTCCTGCCGAACTACAAGCAGACCTGGGCGAATATCCGCAAGATCGCGGACCCAAGCCCGGCCGCGGAAAAGATCAGCTTCAAATCCTGGGAAGTCGAACTCTGATCGACGGCGCCCGCCCGGTGACCGGGCGGGCGCCGCCTTTTTCAGTCAAGCCGAAGGAACACAACGCAATGCACCTTGCCTATACGACGATGCCGGGCCGCGGCGATGCCGGGATGCTGTTTTTCGACCTCGCGAAAGAGCTGACGGCGCAGGGCGCGCGGGTCGCCGGTCTGGTCCAGATCGACCCGCGAGCGCCCGACAGCCACCCGTGCGACATGGACCTCAGGGTGTTGCCGGACGGCCCCGAGATACGGGTCTCGCAATCCCTCGGCGCGGGGTCGCGGGGGTGCCGGCTGGATACCGGGGCGCTTGAAATGGCCGCTGCCGCGGTCGGCCGCAGCGTTGCCGCGGGCGCCGATCTGTTGATCGTCAACAAGTTCGGCAAGCTGGAATCGCAAGGGCGCGGCCTTTGCGGCGCCATCGCCGAGGCGATCGGCCGGGACATACCGGTGATCGTCGGCGTCAACGATCTCAACCTCGAGGCGTTCCTCGATTTTTCCGATGGCCTCGCCACGGCCCTGCTGCCGCGGCGCGATGTCCTGATGGGGTGGGTCCGTCACCTGGCCGACGACCGGCCGGTGCCCGTCGGCTGAGCGCCCGCACCGGGCCTTGGTGGATGCCGCTACCCCGGCGCGGCGCGGTCCGTGCTGCCCGCAAGCACCACGCCATCTTCGGGCAGACGCTCGGCCGCCCAGCTTTCGACCGCCATTTGGTGGACGCGGGCGCGGATGTCCTCGGGCACCGGCGCGCCGATTCCGGGCGGACGCACGGGATCGTCGTGAAACAGGTAGAGCCGCGCGCAGAACTGCTCGATCGGCAGCGAGGCCTCTCCGTGCCGCTCTCCGAACCCGGAGGTCGAGACCACGACACCGCCGCCCCAATCCTGGCCGCTGTCGTTGTTGGGGTTGTAAAAATAGATCCGCATATCGCCGTGCTGGTCCTCGGCGACGCGCAGGATGGCGATGGCGTGCCAGCCAACGAACCGCGCGGCGCTGTCGGTCACCGCGATCCCCGCGGGCTGCGGATGGATAAGCGGGCGCCCGCCGTTGAAACGCGGATCGTAGCTCTTGAAAAACCGGGTGAGGAACGTGTCGAACTCGGCCAGCCGCCCGGTGCCGACATCAACGGCCACAAGACAGGCCCGTGACACCCACCAGCCGTGGAATTCGGGGTTGACCCAGCGATGCGGTTCGCCGCCGCGCGGCGCGCAGAGCCGGCCCATCTCTGCATAGATCCGGTCCAGGTGGGGCACCAGAACCACCGAGACCGGGTCGGCGTCGATCGGCGCCGAAAGCGCCAGCCCGGCCGGCAGGTCGGCCGAGTTGATCGGCTGACCCTCGAAATGCATCAGCACCGAGTCGAACTCGCCCGCCTGGGCGATCAGGTTCAGCAGGTAGTCGGGGTCGTTGAGAGCCCACATCGAGATAGCTCGGGCCGACTGGCAGGTCGGGTTGGCGCCCTGTCCGACGCCAAGCGGCTGGCCCAATACCTCGAGCACCCCGGCCAGAAGCCGGGTTTCCGGGGCCACGGCGTCGCCAAAGGCCAGCGCCAGCCTCTGCGCCGTTCCTGGCGTCAATTGCATCGACATCTGCCGCCGAAGGGCCGGGGCCAGGGGCGGCAGGTGCAGGATGCCGCGCTCCAGCAGCATGGCCAGGCCATAGGCCGCCTGCGGCGTCCATTCCGAGACCGCCGCATCGATCAGGTCCACCGCCAGCCCGCGCCAGCGGCGCCAGCAATCCTTGCCCGTCGGCCCCAGGCCCAGCGCCTCGGGCACCAGCTCGACCTCGGCAATCGGCGCGACCCAGCGCAGGAACGCCGCGTGGTAATCCGAAACCAGGCCCGTGTCATGCATCGCCCGCGCAAACCCCTGCGCCTCGCGGTGCAGCCCGGCCTCGTCGAGATGGCCGAGCCGGCCGAGATAGACGGCCACGCCGGGGTCGTCGCGGCATTCGGTGGTAGGGCCGAACAGCGCGCTGACAAGGCGCTCGACGCCCAGCCGCTCGGCGCCGGCGTCAAGCCCCTGCCGCGTCATCGCGATGGCCATCTGGGTAATCATTTCCTTGACCGGCGCACTTTGGACCGGACGCTGTTCGAGGATGCGCCAGATTTCGTCGACCAGCACGCCAAGCACGTCCTCCAAACCGACATGCTCGGCAACGAAGCGAAAGACATTCTGGCGCAGCCCCGGGTTTGCCTCCTGCCGGTCGGCCTCGGAGTTACCGGCAAAGAAATGCCGCAGGTTCAGCGCCAGCACCTGGGTCAGGAAATGCCGCGCGTGTTCGGCGTGCAGGTTGGGGTTGGTCGCACGGCCCTGGGCAATGGCCAGAAACCGCAGCAGGTTCGCCACCTCCAGCGCCACCAGCGTGCGGTCGTCCGAGGACAGGGTCTGGCCGACGAGCTGCGGCAGCAGCGTCGCGGGCGCCTCCCAGTCCGACCCCCAGAACAGCCCTGCGGCGTCCAGCGCCGGGGCGCGCTCGCGCAGCACCTCCAGCCCGCCGGGAACCTGGATCAGCCGCGACACGACGTCGAGTACCGGCATTTGATACCGGTGCTTGTTGAACCGTCGCGCCTGCTCGAGGCGCTGGAGCGCCACGTCCAGCGTCCCGGCCAGCCGCGCCGCATCCGGGGCGTCTTCAGCCATGAGTACCTGACCCTTCTTCTGCTCTGTTTTCAGCGATACCCGCCGTCAAACGTAAAAGTCCAACTCTTCCTGCGCCTTCAACAGATCGCGCAGGCGGTGCGGATCCTCGCCGAAGAAATAGGCCAGCCCCCAATGGGTGCCGAACGCGGTGCGCTTGGTGACCTTCTGCTCCATCGGTTCGGAAAGCTGGTGATACTCGAAATAGGGGTGGTCGCGGGTCGCCTCGGGGATCTCCAGACGGCTGACCACACGCCGGCGCGGATAGACCCCGAAACACCCCGCATGGCCCTTGGCGTCCTTGACCTCTTCGGGAAAGAAGGCGTCGATCTCTTCACGGGTGGCCTTGGGGTCGAACATCAGCACCATCCCCTGATAGCCGTTGAACCCGTAGGCGCGCTCGATCAGTTCCAGCGCGTTGAACCCCGGCGGACGATAGGCGACCTCGCCGAAATAGAGCTTGTTGTCGTTGGTCAGGAAATATTCCGGGTGGATGAAGCCGAAATCGATGTCGAAGGCCTCGATCAGCTTCTCGATTTCCTCGGTGATGCGGGCGCGGTGCTTTTCCAGCTCGGGTGTGGCGGGCACGAAGACCGAATAGCCCAGCGTCACATATTCCGAGATATTCAGGAACTCGATCTTGCGGTCCTTGATCCAGGCCTCGACGGCGAATTCCCAGCCGTCCAGGTGGCTTTCCAAGAGCGCGGGAAACTCCTCGTCGGGGATGTTGTCCACGTCCTCGGGCGTGCGGATCACGCGGTGCCCGGCGGTGCCCGATTTGTCGAATGCCTTGAAGTGGATCGGGTCGTTGGGGTCGCCGTCCAGCTTCAGCAGGGTCTGGTTCACGCGGACGAGAAACCGGATCACGTCGCCCCGGTCATGCGCCTCTTCGAAAACACCGACGCGGATGCCGCCGAGTTGCGCGCGGCGTTTCATCAGCGACTTGTCGCGGAACAGCATCGACTGGCCCAGCAGACGCGGGTTTTTCAGCAACACCGAGTTGACGGCGCCCGCCCATTCCACGGTCTCCTCGAAGAGCGGGATGGCCACGTCGACGCCCTCGTCCTTCAGCTTGGTCGCCAGCTCGTAGGAGCGTTCGTTCAGCCGGTCGAAATCCCACGCCATGTACGGGATGTCGTTTTGCTTGCAATAGTCCTCGGCCCAGGGCGGGGCCACCACGATGTAGCGGCGATCGAACCGGTCGACCGCGTCGATGGCGTTCAGGCTCCAGCCCAGGATTGCGATATAGCCCTTTTCGGGGTCGTAATCGGTCATGCTTGGCTCCTCTATCCGTCTTTTGACACATGGCGGCGGACCGCACAGCGCAGCGCGCTGGCGGAGCTAGGGACAACCACGTCGTTGGGAAAAGGCCGACCCCCGGTCGCTGCGGATGTGCGTTTCAGGTCATGGGGTATAGGTAGCGCAAAGCGGCGGAAGATTAAACCGCCCCGCCCGAAAAGGCGGCAAAGGCAGGTCCAGCCGCCCGCCATCGCGCGGCAGGTGCACGGCGTCACGCAGCGGCGCGAAGGGCACCGATCCGCCGCGCAAAGGCGCGGAATTGCCGATCGGGACTTTCAGGAAAGCTTGGTAGCGGAGGAGGGACTTGAACCCCCGACACAAGGATTATGATTCCTCTGCTCTAACCAACTGAGCTACTCCGCCAAGAGCGTTGCGGTAGCTAAGCGAGGCGGCGGCGGGCGTCAAGGGGGGCGGGGCGGCTTTCTGCGAAATGCCGGCAGCGGCCGGGGCGCTTTTCCCCGCCGCCGTTCGGGCCTATCCTGCGCCTCCCGAAACAGGCTCGCCATGACCGACGCTTTCGACCCAGACTGGTATGCCGCCGCCTATCCCGATGTCGCCGCGGCCGGGCTGTCGCCGCACGACCATTTCACCCGGTTCGGTCAGGCCGAGGGCCGCTGGCCCGCCCGCCCCGAGGCGCCGGGGCTGGAAGACGATCTCTGGGCCGGGTTCGAAGCCGAGGCAGAGCCCGCGCTCAGGGCGCTGGCCGACGGGCCCGAAGGGGCCAACCGCGACTGGGCCAACTGGGCGCTCGCCCGGCGGGCGGCCAGCCTGGGCGACTGGGCCGAGGCCGACCGCCGGATGACGGCGTTTCGCGCCGGCGGCTTCGGGGCGGCGCTGATCGGCGGGCCGGGCCCGCCGGTGCTGGCGGTGCTGTCGGCGGCGCGTGTCGGGGCCAGGCGACGCGCCGCCCAGATCGTGGCCGAAGAGACCGCCACGCGCGGCCCCCTGCACGAACTGCGCCTTGCAGGGGCTGCCGCCAGGGGCCGGGCGCGCGACGCCGTGGCTGCACTCAACGCGGTCTATGCCGAGGCCGGGCGCGCAGCGGTACGGCTGCGCCTGGGCCGCGCGCCGGCCCTTGACCGGCTGATGCCGGGCCGCCCGGCCGCCGCCCCAGAGAACGGCCCGCAGGTCAGCGTCATCGTGCCCGCCTACCGCGCCGAGGCGGTGATTGACACCGCGCTCGCCGGACTGCGCGCCCAGAGCTGGCGCAACCTCGAGATCCTCGTGGTCGACGATGGCTCGCCCGATGGCACGCGCGCGGTGGCCGAACGGCACGCCGAGGCCGATGAAAGGGTAAAGATGCTGCCGGCCGCGCGGAACCAGGGCGCCTACCCGGCGCGCAACCTCGGCCTTGCCGCGGCCGCCGGCGCCTTCGTGACCGTGCACGATGCCGACGACTGGTCGCACCCCGAAAAGATCGCCGCGCAGGTCGCGCCGCTGATCGAACGCGACGATCTGATGGCCACGGTCTCGCATTGGTGCCGGGCGACGCCGGAGCTGGGCTTTACCCGCTGGCGGGTCGAGCCCGAGGGGCTGGTGCACCGCAACGTCTCGTCGCTGATGATCCGCGCCGAGCTGCGCGAGCGGCTGGGCTATTGGGACCGGGTGAAGGTCAATGCCGATACCGAGTATTATTACCGCGTCCAGCGCGCCTTCGGGCCCGCCGCCATCGCCGAGGTGCTGCCCGGCGTGCCGATGGCGCTGGGCCGCGTCGACCCCGCGTCGCTGACCCAGGCCGGCCCCACCCATGCCCGTACCCAACATCACGGGCTGCGCCACGACTATCACCAGGCCGCCCTGCGCTGGCACGAACGCGCCAGCACGCCCGAAGACCTCTACCTGCCCCAGCACCCGGCGCGCCGGCCCTTCGACATCCCCGAAGAGATCGGCCTGGGCGACCCGCCCGCCGCGCTGACCGACGACGACATCATCCGCCATTCGGCCCTGTTCGACGGGCGCTGGTACCTGTCCAGCTACGAGGATGTCCGCCGCGCCGGACGCGACCCTGCGCTGCACTACCTCGAAAGCGGCGCGGCCCAGGGGCGCGACCCCTCGCCGTTGTTCAGCACCACGGGCTACCGGCTGGCCAACGACACCGGCGAGGCCAACCCGCTGCTGCATTGGGAGACCGAGGGCCGCGCGGCGGGGCTGCCGGCCCGGCCGGTCTTCGAAGGGCAGGCGCGCGTAGAGGGCCCGGTGCTGCTGGTCTTTGCCCATCAGGCCAACCAGGTGATCTTCGGGGCGGAACGCAGCCTTCTGGATATGCTCGGTCGCTTTGCCGCCGAGGGGTGGGCCGCCCACGCCGTGCTGCCTGCCGTGCACAACCCCGACTACATGGACATGATACGGGCACAGGCCGCGGCGGTGCATGTGCTGCCCTATCGCTGGCGCCGCGCGGGCCGGGCGCCCCACCCCGACACGCTGGCCGCGATGGCGGACCTGATCGAGGCGACAGGCGCGCGCGAGGTGCATGTCAACACGCTGGTCCTCGACGCGCCGCTTCTGGCCGCGCGGCAGGCGGGCGTGCCCGGCATCGCACATGTGCGCGAGTTGCTGGACGAAGACCCCGACCTTTGCGCCACCCTGGGCGAAGGCCCGGCCGAGGCCCGCGCCTGGCTGTTGGCCCATGCCGACCGCTTCGTCGCCAATTCGCCGCCCGTCGCCAAATGGCTGGCCTGCCCCGAACGGACCGAGGTGCACCTCAACCCGATCGATCCGGCGCTTTTCGAGCTGCCGCCGCCGGTGCCCGAGGGGCCGGTCCGCGTGGCGATGATCAGCAGCAATGTCACGAAGAAGGGCATCGCCGATTTCGTCGCCATGGCCCGCGCGCTGCAAGGCCGCGGCGTGGACCTGCGCTGCCTTTTGATCGGGCCCGAGACACCCGACCTCGCGGCCTTGCGCCCGTTGCCCGACAACGTCGAGACGCCAGGATACATCGACAGCCCTGCCGCAGCACTGTCGAACGCGGACATCGTCGTGAGCCTGTCGAAATTCGCCGAATCCTTTGGCCGCACCGTGACCGAGGCGATGGCCGCGGCCCGCCCGGTGGTCTGTTATGCCCGCGGCATGCCGCAAGAGCTGGTGCAAGACGGCCAAAGCGGCCGCGTGGTGCCCGCCGACGACCCCGAGGCCGCCGCCACAGCGGTGGCGGATATGGTTGCCGACCCCGATCGCCTGGCCCGGATGGGCGCGGCGGCCCGCACACGGGCGCGCGAACTGCGACAGGGCTGAGCGCGCCGCGCGCGTTTCCAAATTGCACCAAATATCGGGGAAAACGGGCTTGGCGTTGTCGTCGCTGCGGCTCGGGGCGCTGCGCAGTTGCCATCGCGGCCATATTATTCGACAAGAATTTCAGCACGCCGCCATTTCAGACGAGGGCCACTTTATGATCACTCCTGTTCTTCTCTGCGGTGGGTCGGGGACCCGGCTCTGGCCCTTGTCGCGCAAGAGCTACCCCAAGCAGTTTTCCCGGCTGATCGGCGACGAAAGCCTGTTTCAGGCCTCGGCCCGGCGGCTGTCGGGCGAGGGCTACGGCGCGCCGATGGTACTGACGAATTCCGATTTCCGCTTCATCGTGACCGAGCAGCTTTCCGATATCGGCGTCGACCCCGGCGCGATCCTGATCGAGCCGGAAGGGCGCAACACCGCCCCGGCGATCCTGTCGGCCGCGCTGTGGCTGGAAAAGTCCAACCCCGACGGGCTGATGCTCGTCGCGCCCTCCGATCATGTCATCCCCGATGCCGAGGCGTTTCGCACCGCGGTGACGGCCGGGGCCGCGGTGGCCCGGCTCGTCACCTTCGGCATTGCCCCCACCCATCCCGAAACCGGCTATGGCTGGCTCGAGCTCTCCGCCAGGCCGGCGGCGGGCGAACTCACCGCGATCGACCTCGTGCGTTTCGTCGAAAAACCCGACGCGCCCCATGCCGAGGATATGCTGAAGGCCGGCCATTTCATGTGGAACGCCGGCATCTTCCTGTTCTCGGTCAAGTCCATCCTCGATGCCTTCCGGGCCCATGCCCCCGACCTGGTCGAGCCGGTGCAGCAGGCGGTGGACGAGGGCCAGCCCGATCTGGGCTTTCTGCGTCTCGCCCCCGGCCCGTGGGGCGAGGCCGGCGACATTTCCATCGACTATGCGGTCATGGAAAAGGCCGACAACCTGTCGGTGGTGCCCTTCGCCGCCGGCTGGTCCGATCTGGGCGGCTGGGATGCGGTCTGGCGCGAAATGCCGCAACAGGAGGGCGCGGTCGCAACGTCGGAGCACGCCACCGCCATCGACTGTACCAACACGCTGTTGCGGTCCGAGGATCCGGCGCAGGAAATCGTCGGCATCGGCCTGGACAACATCGTGGCCATCGCCATGCCCGATGCCGTGCTGGTGGCCGACAAGACCCGCGCCCAGGACGTGCGCAAGGCGGTGAACGCGCTCAAGTCAAAGGGCGCGAGCCAGGCCCAGCAACTGCCCCGCGATTACCGCCCCTGGGGCTGGTACGAGTCGCTCGTCATCGGGTCGCGCTTCCAGGTGAAGCGGATCGTGGTGCATCCCGGCGCGGCGCTGTCGCTGCAAAGCCATGTGCACCGCTCGGAACACTGGATCGTGGTGGAGGGCACCGCCAAGGTGACCGTCGACGACACCGTGACCCTGATCAGCGAAAACCAGTCGATCTACGTGCCGCTCGGCGCCGTGCACCGGATGGAAAACCCGGGCAAGGTGCCGATGGTGCTGATCGAGGTGCAAACCGGCAGCTATCTCGGCGAGGACGACATCATCCGTTACGAAGACGTCTACGCCCGCACCTGAGCCGAGGATCCCCCAATGAACCTGACCTGCTTCAAAGCCTATGACGTGCGCGGCCGCATCGGCGACAACCTCGACACCGACATCGCCCGGCGCATCGGCGCGGGCTTTGCCCACGTGATGGGGGCCAGGACCGAGGGGCGCGCGTTGCGCGTCGTGGTCGGCCGCGACTGCCGCGAGTCGAGCCCAGAGCTGGCCTGCGCGGTGATGTCCGGTCTGCGCGACCAGGGCGCGGAGGTGCTGGATATCGGTCTCGCGGGCACCGAAGAGGTCTATTTCGCCACCGCCCACCTGGGTGCAACGGGGGGCATCGAGATCACCGCCTCGCACAACCCGATGGACTATAACGGGATGAAACTGGTCGGCCCCGGCAGCCGTCCGATCGACCCGGGCAGCGAACTGGCCGCCATCCGCGCCGCCGCCGAAAGCGATCTGGAACCGCTGGCCACGCCCGGCGGGTACGCGCCCGTCGACACCCGGCCCGCCTTTGCCGCGCATGTCTGCGACTTCGTCGAGGCGGACAAGCTGAAGCCGATGAAGATCCTGGTCAACTCCGGCAACGGCACCGCCGGACCCACGTTCGACGCCATCGCCGCGGAACTGGCGCGCCGCGGCGCACCGCTCGACTTCGTCCGCGTCAACCATGTGCCCGACGGCAGCTTTCCCAACGGGGTGCCCAACCCGCTGCTGCCGGAAAACCGCGCGATGACCGCCGCGCCGGTACGCGCCGAAGGCGCCGAGATGGGCGTGGCGTGGGACGGCGATTTCGACCGCTGCTTTCTCTTCGACGAGGCAGGGGATTTCATCGACGGGGAATACGTGGTCGCCCTTCTGGCTCAGAGCTTTCTCGCCGGCGGCACGGGCGAGACCATCGTCTACGACCCCCGCGTCGTGCTGAACACCCGCGCGGTGATCGCCGCCAACGGCGGCAGTGCCGTCGCCTCGAAAACCGGCCACGCCTTCGTCAAGGCCAAGATGCGCGAGGTCGACGCGGTCTATGGCGGCGAGATGTCGGCGCATCACTATTTCCGCGATTTCTACTATTGCGACAGCGGCATGATCCCGTGGCTGAAGATCGTCGAATACCTGTCGCGCAGCGGCCAGAGCCTTGGCCAGTGCGTCGCCGAGATGCGCGCCGATTTCCCCTCTTCGGGCGAGATAAACTTTACCGTCAGCGACCCCGCGGCGGTGATCGAGGCCATCGTCGCCCAGCTGGGCGACGCGGCGGACGAGATCGACCGACTGGACGGGGCGAGCCTGGGTTTCGCCGACTGGCGCATGAACCTGCGGGCCTCGAACACCGAGCCCCTGTTGCGCCTCAACATCGAGACGCGCGGCGACCGCGCGCTGCTGGAGGCCAAGGTGGCCGAGTTGACAGCGCTGGTCCGCGCCGCAGGCGGGCCCGCGGCGGCGGCCGGCTAGGCCGATTTCAGACCGGCAACACGGTGGTGGATTTGATCTCTTCCATCGACAAGAGCGCGGTGATCTCGAAGACCCGCACCTCGGCGATGAGCGCCTGGTAAAAGGAATCGTAGGCGCGCGCGTTGGCCACGCGGATCTTGAGGATGTAGTCGATATCGCCGGCCAGCCTGTGCGCCTCCAGCACCTCGGGCCGCGCCTGCAGGACGGACAGGAACCGCGCCTGCCAGTCGGCGTCGTGCTCGGACGTGCGCACCAGCACGAAGAAACACGCCTCCAGCCCCAGCGCCTCGGGCGACAGCAGCACCGTCTCGGCGGCGATCACGCCCGCTTCGCGCATCTTGCGGATGCGGTTCCAGACCGGCGTCTTCGACGAGCCCACCTTGCGGGCGATATCCTCCAGAGACTGGCTGCAATCCGCTTGCAGCTCGCGCAGGATCCTGCGGTCGAGCGCATCCAGTGCCACGGCCATCGGCCACTCCCTTCCTAACCGACGCAACGCTAGGGCCGCGCGGCGCGGCGGGCAAGTGAAAGGGCGCGCACCGCTTGGGATGCGCGCCCCGACAAGGTGTCGATCCGGGCCGGATCAGGCCAGCAGGTCGAAGACCTCGCCGCCGATCTCGATGTTCAGGCTGTCCTGCCCGCTGCCGTCGACCAGCGCCCAGACGATCAGCCCGGCGGGCCGATAGATGACGAACGCTTCCTGCACGTCGTCATCGCCCGACCGCCCGGTTTCGGGCGACGAGGTATGGGTGAACCGCACCGAGAAGTCGTCGGCCGAGGCCGTGGCATCGCCGAAGAGCAGCACATCGCCATCGGCGGCGGTGTAGTCCTGCACCCAGTCAGACCCGTGATCGGCGATGCCGAGATGGTAGAACCTGTCCGCGCCGGCCCCGCCGTTGATCCGGTCGTAGCCGAACCCGCCGTTGACGAAGTCTTCGCCGTCGCCGCCGAAGACGAGGTCCGACAGCGCCGATCCGGTAATCACGTCGTTGCCGGCCTGCCCGCGCAGGTCGTCGGCGCCAAAGCCGCCGGCGATGGTGTCGTTGCCGCCCATGCCGAAGACAAGGTCGTTGCCATAGCCCGCGTCGATGCTGTCGTTACCATCACCGCCATAGATCACGTCGCGCAGGTCGGCCGAGCTGGCGCCGCCGAGGATCGTGTCGTCGCCGTCGCCGCCGTTGATCGTGTCCAGCCCGTCGCCACCCTCGATGGTGTCGCCGCCGCCCTCGCCGTAGAGTTCGTCATCGCCGCCGAGCCCGCGGATGGTGTCATTGCCCGCACCTCCGCGCAACACGTCCGGCCCCGGTGTACCGATCAGTTCCAACCCCACGGGCAACACCGGCCCCGAGGACGCGCTGACCAGCGATTCAGCGGCCCCGAACCCGTCGGTATAGGAAACCCGCACCGAGATTTCGGTGCCCAGGTCGGCCTCTCTCAGCGCGTAGCTGTCGCCCGCAGCGCCGTCGATACTCGCCCCGTCGCGCAACCAGGCGTGGCTGAAGGCGCCCAGCCCGTCTTCGTCTTCCACGGCCGACATGTCCGCGCCGAGCGTCTCTCCCACCGCCGCCGTGCCGGTCAGGGCCACGGCACCGGTCGGCGCGTCATTGACGTTTTCCACCGCACCGGTGGCCGCACTGATCACCTCTTCGTCGGTGCCGAACCCGTCGGTAAAGCGGTAGGCCACCGCGATCTCGGCCCCCACATCGGCCTGCTCAAGGGTGTAAGTGTCGCCGGTGGCACCGGCAATATCGACCCCGTCGCGCAGCCACTGAAAGAGGCCGGGGCCGGGTATCCCGTCTACATCGCTCACGTCGTCGGCGTCGGCTGTAAGGGTCTCGTCCTCGCGCGCCGTGCCGCTCAGCGCGGGCCTGCCCACCGGGTCGGTGTTGAGATGGATCACGGGGCCCAGCGCGGCGCTGGTCACCGATTCCGAGGCGCCCTCGCCATCGACATAGCTGACCTCGGCGGTGATCTCGGCCCCGATATCGTCGCCGGTCAATTCGTAGGTGTCTTCGTCCGCGCCGGCGATGGTCTCTCCGTCCCGATACCATTGGTAGGAAAACGTCCCCAGCCCCTCGGCATCGGTGATCGCATCGGTATCGAGGCCCAGCGTCTCGCCCGCGTTCGCGCTGCCTGTCACCACGAGCGCCCCTTCGGGCCGTGCGTTGTCGAGGATGTTGATCGGGATTCGTTTCTCGGTGCTGCCGTCGCCGAATGTGATCCCGGTCAGCGTCACGTCGAGAAAGGCGGTCTCGGTCGGCTCGACGAGGTCGTCGCCGATGCTGTAGATCGTGAATTGGACGGTCTGGCCCAGCGGCGTGCCGGGGCCGATCGGCAGGGTACCCCCGCCCCCGCCGCCGCCGTAATCGGCATCCGTCGCGGTGCCCGGCGAGATATCGTAGAAAAAGGAAATGGTGTCGGCTTCCAGATCCCTGAGGTCGAGCGACAGGGCGAATGTCGCCTCGGCACTCTCCACCAGGTCGATCCCGCCCTCGTTGCTGATCGTGGCTACTGCCATGGGGTTCCCCTTGGAAAGGACAAAAGAAAAAGGCGACCGCATGGTGCGCCGTCACGGACGCTACACCACACTTTCGCCAAGTTCCATGGCCCAGGTGCGGTGCGGCGCCCGAGGCGCCGCACCGGCCGGATCATGCCAGGAGGTCGAACACCTCGCCGCCGATCTCGATGTTGAGGCTGGCCTCGCCGGCCCCGTCCACCAGCGCCCAGACGATCAGCCCGGCGGGCCGATAGATGACGAACGCCTCCTGCACGTCGTCGTCGCCCGACCGCCCGGTTTCCGGCGATGAAGTATGGGTGAACTGGACGTTGAAATCGTCGGCCGAGGCCGTCGCGTCGCCGAAGAGCAGAACGTCGCCATCGGCGGCGGTGTAGTCCTGAACCCAGTCAGACCCGTGGTCGCGGATCCCGAGGTGATAGAACTTGTCGGCCCCGTCGCCGCCATTGATCCGGTCGAAGCCGAAGCCGCCATTGACGAAGTCGTTCCCGTCGCCACCGAACACCAGGTCCGACAGCGCCGAGCCCGTGATGACATCGTTGCCCGCCTGGCCCTGCAACTCGTCGGCGCCAAAGCCGCCGGCGATGGTGTCGTTGCCATCGCCGCCGAAGGCCGCGTCGTTGCCATAGCCCGCGTCGATATTGTCATCCCCGGCGCCGCCGAAGATCTGGTCGCGCCGGTCGGCCGAGCTGGCGCCGCCCAGGATCGTGTCGTCGCCATCGCCACCGTTGAGGATGTCGAGTCCGTCACCGCCTTCCAGGCGGTCGTTGCCGCCATTGCCGATCAGCCGGTCGTCGCCGCCCAGGCCGCGGATCGTATCGTCACCCTCGCCGCCTTCGAGGCGGTCGTCGCCGGGGGTGCCGACCAGGGTCAGGCCCGGCGTCCCGCCGCCATCGGCATCCGCCTCCAGTTCGGCCGCGGTCAGGGTACGGTCGGCGAACTCGAAGGTTTCGATGCCCGTCACGGTATCGGTGCCCAGATCGGAAACCAGGGTAAAGACATCGCCATCCAGCGACACCGCGACATCGGCGTAATCGACATCGAACACCGCCGCGTCATCGCCCGCGCCGCCGTCGAGATCGTCATCGCCGAGACCGCCGACCAACACATCGTCGCCGCCGCCCGCGTCGATCACGTCGTTCTGCGCATTGGGAGAGCGGTTTTCGATGTAATTGTTGCCGGACAGGTCGTAGGGACGCCACGACCCGAGGAACTCCTCGGCATCCACCGGCGCGTCGGAGAAGTCGTAGGTCACCAGCAGGAAGCCCTCCGAGTAGAAGGACATGCTGGTGATCGTCCCTTTCACGTCATCGGCCGTCGCGGGCTCGTTCTTCTCGAAGGTTCCGATGATCTCGACAAAATAGTCATTGCCTGTCGTTGTTTCGAAGAAGAAGACCGTGTCCTCGTCGGCTGTTGTCACCGTGCCGTCCAGCTTTTCGCCTGCCGGGGTCGCGGCGACGTTCAGCGGCTTGTCCTCGAAATTGATGACCCGCGCGCCCGAGAACGCGTCGGCCGTCAGCGCCGAGGTGCCGCCAATGTCGCTAAGCCGCCCGTCCGCCTCGGCAGAGACCACCGAGAGGATCAGGTCCTCGGCCGACAGGCTGGACCCGGCCAGCGTGTAGGCCTCGGCCGCGCCGTAATCGACCGCATAGCCCAGATCCTCCAGCCCGCCGACGGTCAGCCGGCTCAGCGGCATGGGCGGGCTGTTCTCGGCATAGCCGGTCATCAGCTCATTGGTGAAGATCGCCTCGGACCAGTGGCTGCCGGCGGTGCCCGGCCCGCCGGTGGTTTCCAGCGGCACCGTGCTCTGGGTCGTGCCGGTCAGCGTCGCGTACTCGGCCACCGCATTTGCGCCGGTGTAGCTGAAACCGCTTTTCAGCCCCAGCCAGCTCCATAGCGTGCCCAGGCCCAGGACGTGGCCCATCTCGTGTTCGATCACGTCCTGCAGGATGCCCTTGGCCGCCATGCCGGCCAGATCGGCCGAGTCGAACTGCATCATCCCGGCATAGGGCAACGACGAACCCTCGCGGAACGCACGCGGCCCAGCCTGTCCCAGAATGCCGCCGGCGCCGTCGATCGCGGTCACCGAGGCCTCGATGCGCAAGTCGTCCACAGCACCGATGTTGGCGTCGACAACGTCGGGAAGATCATCGGTGATGATGCTTTCCCAGGTCGCCGCAGCGGCCTCGAAAACGCTGTTGTAGGCCGGGTCGCCCTCGTAGGCGATGGTGATGTCGAAATCGCCGCCGCCGGGTGCCCCGGCGACCTCGGACACGGTCACCTTGTACGACCCCGTGCCATCATAGGCGCCGGCCGCGATATAGTAGGTGCCCGCGCTCGAGGCGGTGAATTCGAGCTGGCTGTTCAGACCCGCGCCGCCGTCGTCGTTGGTCGAGCCGGCGATCAGGCTGCCCGAGGAATTGTGGATGCCGCGCAGATACGGGTCGGCCAGCGTGCCGGCCGCGGTCTCGCTGCCCTCCACATCGATGCGGTAGGTCTGGCCGGCCTCCATGCTGACGGCAAACCAGTCCTGGTCGCCGGTCTCTTCGATTGCGCCGGACGACGAGCCGCCGACGGCGACGGCGCCCGTTGTGGCCGTCGTCTGGGCGTAATCGTCGGTCGGCGCCGCGGTGGCGATCTCCTCGATCGAGATCTTGTAGCTGCCCGAATAGCCGGCATAGGCCCCGGCCGACAGGTAGTGGGTGCCGCCGGAGGCCGCCGTGTAGAGAAGCTGGCTGTTCAGCCCAGCGCCGCCGTCGTCATCGGCTGTGCCGCCGATCAGCACCCCCGAGGCGTCGTAGATGCCGCGGAAATAGGGGTCACTCAGGGTGCCGCCGCCGGTCTGGACGCCCTCGAGGTCGATCAGGTAGGTCGACCCCGAGGTCAGGCTGACCTCGAACCAGTCTCGGTCACCCGCCGACTCGATCACGCCGGTGGCCGCGCCATTCACCGGCACCGCGCCTGTGGTGCTGGTGTCTTGCGAATAGTCGTCCGCCGCGCCGGTGTCGGTCACCGATACCTTGTAGCTGCCAGTGTTCAGCCCGTAAGCCCCGGCCGAGATGTAGTAGGTGCCGGTCGCAGCGGCCGAATAGGACATCTGGCTGTTCAGCCCGTCGCCGCCATCGTCGTCGGTGGTGTTCGAAATCCGGTCGCCCGCGGAATCGTAAAGGCCGCGGATATACGGGTCGGAGAGTGTGCCGGCAGACGTCTGCGCGCCTTCGAGATCGAACTGGTAGCTTCTGCCGGCCTGAAGGGTCACGGCGAACCAGTCCCGGTCGCCGTCTTCCTCGATCACGCCGGTGGACGAACCGCCGACCGCGACCGTCCCGTCGGTCGAAGTCGAATCCGCGTAATCGTCGGTGCCGCCCCCGACGCCGGTCACCGACAAGGTGTATGTACCGGTATTCAGGCCGAAGGCGCCCGCGGCGATGTAGTAGGTTCCGCCCGAACTGGCGACAAATTCCAGACGGCTGTTCAGGCCAAGGCCGCCATCGTCGTCATACGCGCCCGCGATGAAACTGCCGGCGGAATCGTAGACGCCCTCGATATAGGGGTCGGGCAGCGTGCCCGCGCCGGTAGGCGTGCCCTCCAGGTCGAATACGTAGCTGCCGCCGCTGGCCAGCGTCACCGCGAACCAGTCGGTATCGTCGGCCTCTTCGATCTCGCCGGTGGCCGCGCCGCCCACCGAGACCGCGCCCGACGTGCCGGTGTCCGATGCGAAATCGTCGCCGCCGCCGCCAAGGTTCTCGACGACCAGCGTGTAGGTGCCGGTCGCGTCGCCAAACGCGCCCGCCGAGATGTAGTGCGTGCCCGTCGAGGTGGCGGTGAATTCCAGCAAGCTGTCGAGAACCACCCCGCCGTCATCGTCGGAGGTGCCCGAGATCGGCGTGCCCGACGCGGTGTAGATACCGCGCAGGAACGGGTCGGACAGCGTGCCGCCCTCCGACCAAGAGCCCTCCAGCCCGATCGCGTAGGTTGCGCCGCGTTCCAGCGTCACGGCGAACCAGTCACGATCTTCCGGCGCCTCGATCTCGCCCGTCGCAATGCCGCTGGCGCCGACTGCGCCCGTGGTCGAGGTATCGGCCGCGTAGTCGTCGCTTGACCCCGCGCCGCTCACCGACAGGGTGTAGCTGCCGATATTGGCGCCGTAGGCGCCGGCCGAGATGAAATAGGTGCCGTCCGAAACCGGGGTGAACTCGACCCGGCTGTTCAGCCCCTCGCCGCCATCGTCGTCAAAGCTGCCGGCGATAAAGCTGCCGGCGGAGTTGAAGACACCGTTGAGGTAGGGGTCGCTCAGCGATCCGCCGCCGGTCCCCGACCCCTCCAGGTCGATCTGGTAGCTGCGCCCGCCCTCCAGGGTGATGGCGAACCAGTCGCGGTCATAGGCGTCCTCGATCGCGCCCGTTGCATCGGATCCGGGCGACACCGCACCGGTGGTGCCCGGGTTGTCGGCATAGTCGTCACCCGTCCCGGCGTCCGAGACGCTCAGCCGGTAGGTGCCGGTATTCGCGCCGTAGGCGCCGGCGGAAACGTAGTGCGTGCCGCTCACGGTCGCCGTGAACTCCAGCTGGCTGTTCAGCCCCTCGCCGCCGTCGTCGTCGAAACTGGCCGGGATCAGGCTCTCGCTGTTGTCGAAGACGCCCAGGATAAACGGATCGCTCAGCGTGCCTTCGCCGGTTTGCGTCCCTTCCAGGTCGATCATGTAGGTTCGCCCGGCCATCAGGCTGACGGCAAACCAGTCGCCGTCATAGGCGTCCTCGATCTCGCCGGTGGCCGCGCCGCCGACCGCCACGCTGCCGGCGCGCTCTGAATCCTCGGAATAATCGTCGGTCGAGCCCAGCCCCTCGACGCTGAGCGTATAGGTGCCGATGTTGGCGCCGTAGGCGCCGGCCGCGATGTAGATCGTCCCGCTTGTCGAAGGCGTGAATTCCAGGCTGCTGTTGAGCCCGACGCCGCCATCGTCGTTGGATGTGCCGGCGATCGGCAACCCCGAGGAACTATAGATGCCGTAGAGATACGGGTCGCTCAGCGAGCCCGCCAGGGTCCCAGCCCCCTCCAGGTCGATCAGGTAGGTCGTTCCGGCCGTCACCGACAACGCGAACCAGTCGGTGTCGTACGCGGACTCGATCTCGCCCATGGTGCTGCCACCGTCAGAGACGCGGCCGCTTGTGCCGGTATTGTCGCTGTAATCGTCGCCGCTGCCGCCGAGCGCGACCAGCGAAAGCGTATAGCTGCCGGTCTGGGCCCCAAAGGCCGCCGCCGAGATATAGTGGACGCCGCCGTTCGTGGCGGTGAATTCCAGAAAGCTGTTGAAGCCGTCCCCGCTATCGTCGTCGGAGGTTCCGAAAATGTACGACCCCGCCGACGTGTAAATGCCGTCGAGATAGGTGTCGTCCAGCGTTCCGCCGCCGGTGGGCGAGCCTTCGAGGCTGATCTCGTAGCTTCGTCCGGCCTGCAGAATCGCCGCGAACCAGTCGCGGTCAAAGGATGTTTCTATATTGCCGGTCGCCGACCCCCCCGCCGAAACCGAACCGCTTGTTCCTAGGTCTGCTGCAAAATCATCGGGCATTATTTTTTTCCTTCCCCCCTGAACGGCGAACGCCGTTCGATCAACCAGTCTGGCGCCGCGCTTTGCGCTGCGTCAAGGAAACATGGAAGGAATGCGCCGATATTTGGAATGATTCCACGCGCCCGTCGGACGACGGGGGCCGGTGTGCCAAACAGCGCACGGGGCAGTGGGGGTGAGTGCCGCTTTGCGGCGCCAGAAATGCGGGGGCGAAGTGCCGATGAAACGCGCGATCGCTGCCGGCCTTTTCGTCTTCGCCATGCTGGCCGGATGTCAGACCGGCGGCGGCCCGGCCCCGTCCCCGGCAGACGACGCCGGGCCGGCGCCGGGCGCTTCGTCTCCGGCCGGACGGCCCGGCGTACCGGCCGGCCCCGCGGCCGCCTGCCGGGCCAAGGGCGGGCAGTATCTCAAGGCGGGGCTCTTGGGCAGCTATGTCTGCTTTCGCCCGACGCCCGATGCCGGTCAGGCCTGCCGCCGGTCAACCGACTGTTCCGAACTCTGCCTCGCCGAGACCGCTAGCTGTTCGCAATACACCCCTTCGATGGGCTGCTTCGCAATTCTCAACGCGGCCGGCGCGCGCGAATTCATCTGCATCGAATAGCGGCGCGCGCGGTACGCGGCCCCCAACGAAAGGGGCGCGCCACCCCGCGGCGGCGCGCCCCCGTTGTCTTTCGCGCTTGGCTCAGGCCAGCAGGTCGAACACCTCGCCGCCGATCTCGATGTTGAGGCTGTCCTGCCCGGCCCCATCGACCAGCGCCCAGACGATCAGGCCCGCCGGACGGTAGACAACGAACGCTTCCTGCACGTCGTCGTCGCCCGACCGCCCCGTGGCGGGCGACGAGGTGTGGGTGAACTGGACGTTGAAATCGTCGGCCGAGGCCGTCGCGTCGCCGAAGAGCAGAACGTCGCCATCGGCGGCGGTGTAGTCCTGAACCCAGTCAGACCCGTGGTCGCGGATCCCGAGGTGGTAGAACTTGTCCGCCCCGTCCCCGCCATTGATCCGGTCGAAGCCGAAGCCGCCATTGACGAAGTCGTTCCCGTCGCCACCGAACACCAGGTCCGACAGCGCCGAGCCCGTGATGACATCGTCGCCCGCCTGACCCTGCAACTCGTCGGCGCCAAAGCCGCCGGCGATGGTGTCGTTGCCGTTCATGCCGTAGATCAGGTCGTTGCCGTAGCCGGCATTGATGGTGTCATTGCCGTCACCGCCGTAGATCTCGTCGCGCCGGTCGGCTTCGGTATCGCCGCCGAGGATCGTGTCGTCGCCGTCGCCCCCATTGATCGTGTCGGTGCCGTCGCCGCCATAGATGGTGTCGGCGCCAGCGTCACCGCGCAGGAAGTCGGCGCCAAGCCCGCCGCTAATGACGTCATCGCCATCTTCGCCCGACAATTCGTCATCGCCGCCGAAGCCGGCCATGATGTTGTCGAAACCGTTGCCGCTGACCACGTCATCGCCGGTGGTGCCGTTGTAGTCCTGCCGCGCGATCACGTATTCGCCGCCGCTCTCGAACAGCTCCAGCCCCAGGCCGGTAACGTCGCCGTCGAAGATCAGGGTGAAGTCGTTGAAACCGTCGCCGTCGAGATCGGAAGTCAGGGTGGTGATCTCGGCCGACGCGGAATCCGTGCCCACGGTCAGGGTCAGTTCCGGCATGGCCTCGCCCGGGTCGTAGGTACTCAGCACGATGCCGTCGCGGTCGGTCATGTCGGTGATCCGGTCGCTTTCGAAGCTCGACCCCAGCGAGTCAGGCGGGCCGGAAATGACGTCGTCGCCCGCGCCGGTGGTGATGATGTCCGCGCCGGCGCCGGGGCGGATATCGTCGTCGCCGTCGCCGCCGTCCAGCGTGTCGTTACCGGTGCCGCCGTCGAGTTCGTCGTTGCCGTCGCCGCCATCGATCGTGTCGTTACCCGACCCGCCGTCAAGCTGGTCGCTGGCGCCGAGGCCGGTGATCGTGTCGTTACCGGCAAGCCCCAGCAGAACGTCGGAGCCCTCGGTGCCCTCCAGCACATCGTCGCCGCTTGTGCCGGAGCCGGTGACGGCGCCCGAGATTTCGGCCAGGCCGGCCCGCACCGCGTCGGCGATGTCGCTGCCGTCGGACGACGTCTCGATCACCACGCCGCCGCCGCCCATGTCGGCCAGCGCCGACTCGTAGGCCTCCGCCGAGCCGTAGCCGGCCGTAGTGCCGATGATCGGCGTCGCGCTGAGGTCGCGCAGGGCGGCGCCCATCTCGGACAACAACGGGTCATCGGTGGGATAGTCGGTTTCCGCCCCGGTGTCGTAGCCCGGATCGTCCGGGTCGCGGGTTTCCACCTCGAAGGGCTCGACCTCGATCCCGTCGGCACCCATCGCGCTGGAGGTCGACGAGGTCTCGGTCGCGGTCCCGAAATCGGCCACGAGGCCCGGCGTGCCCTCACCCTCGACCTCGGTGCCCGAGGTTTCGAGGAAATCGCGGATATTGGCTTCGTTCAGCCCGTAATCCGAGGCCGAATGCGCCGGGGCGTCGGTGGCCATGTAGATGATGCGCGACGAGTCTTCGCGCAGGTTCAGGCCGACGCCGTTGGCCGCGTTCCAAAGGCCGACCCATTGCGCCTCGGGACCGTCGCCGCCCGAGCCGGTGCTCAGCCCGTCAAGCGTCGCCTCGAAATCCGCAACCGAATCCGTCAGCGCCAGTTCGGGCCGGTAAAGGTAGTCGCCGGGCGCGCCATAGGGCGACTCGGGCTTGTCGATGAAGGACGCGATGGCAAAGCGCACATCGGAGTTCTCGGCACGCAGGTCGGCGGCAATGTCGCGGGCCGCGGCACGGAACGAGAAGAGGTCATCGAAGAACGACCCCGACAGATCGACCAGGAAGATGAAGTCGAGCGGCGGGCAGCCGATATCGTCTTCGGTCAGGTCGATCACGCCATCGGCGAACTTGGCCCGCTCGATCCCGGTCAGGATGTCGTAGCCGTCGACGCGCGAGCCGTCGACATGCTCGATGGTCACCGTACCGGTCGCCGGATCGTTCGAGATCTCGTAGTTGCGGCAGGGCTCGGTGTAATAGGCGGTGTCGGTGCCGGAGCCGCCTTCCAGCATGTCGTCGCCCATGCCGCCGATCAACTCGTCGTCGCCGGCGCCCGCATCGAGGTCGTCATCGCCGCCGGCCCCGACCAGAAGGTCGTTGCCATCGCCCGACGTCAGCTCGTTCTCGGCGTCGTTGCCGATCAGGATGTCCTTGCCTTCGTCAGAGGTGGCGTTCTCGATCACCACGCCGTTGGCGATGGCATAGCCGCCGATCTGGGTGCCAGCGCCCGCCTCGGTGAGCGTCGAGAAATAGCCGCCCGCGTGGTAGCCGGCATCGGTCAGCTCGTTCTTGACGTGGCTGGTGGTGCCGTCACCGTGATCGGTCACCATGGTGCTGTACGCGTCGGTCCGGCGGATCTGGGTCAGAAGCTCGGTATCGGCGGGCGTGTCGGTCTGCACCAGGGTGGCGTCGTTGAGGTTGATATAGGCGTTGCGCGTGCCCGAATACTCGATCTCGTCGGTGCCGCCGGTATCCCAGATCGTGTAAAAGGCGCGGCCGATCGAGATGCCGTTGTCGCTGCCGTCAACGTCCAGCGCGGCCGAGCGCGCGTTCGTCAGCGTGTAGGTGGTATTGCCGGTATGGGCCGTGGAGGTGCCGTAAATGTCCTGCAGCGCCGCGATATCCAGCGACGACGGCGTGACCGTGTGGCCGAAGCCGCCGGTCGCAGCGTCGTTGAACACCAGCCGGTCGATCGCGCCGACCTCGTACGACATCACCGTGTAGCGGGCGTTGTCGGCCTTGTTGTCGGTCGACACCCGTCCGGCATCGGCCCAGGCGGTGGTGCCGCGGTCGCTGCTATGCGGGTGGCTGAGGCCCAGCGCGTGGCCCAGTTCGTGCAGGATCACGAACTGGTTGATGCTGGCGCCGCCGGTTTCGCCGTCGCGGTTGATCCGCTCGTCGGCCATGCGGGTGAAGAAGAACGACTGGTAATCGTCGGTTTCGCCTGGCTTGAGGTTCTCGCCCGGCGCGTCCATCCGCGCGATCGGCGTGCGCCCGCTGGAATAGCGCAGCTCGTCATAGCCGCCGGAGAACACCAGGTCGGCGTCGTTGACGTCCGACTCGGTCGAGAAGCTCAGGCCGGAGACGAGGCTGTAGGCGGCGATGGCCTGGTTGATGGATGCGATGAACGCGTCCTCATCGGCATCCGTCGCATTGAACGGGTCGTGGGCGGTGCCCGGCGCCTGGCCGAAACGATTGGTATAGACGGCGTCGATCCGCGCGGAGTCGGCGCTGGTCGCAACCTTGTAGGACAGCGAGCTCGTGTCCCACTGGGTGGTCCGCTTGAGACCGGCAAGCAGTGTGTTTGTGCTCGCCGTCACCGTTTGACTTCCAGCCATCGTAATCTCTCCCCTTCTATGGCTGACCGGTTATGGCCAGCAACGCCTCCAGACCGACCGCAACCGCGGACGGGTCAATTGTGCACCGCGCCGGCTCAACCGGCTCGATGGTGAAAAACGGTGTTTCTCCGCCGGCGCGCAGGCGCCCGGCCAGCGCGGGGCTGCCCAGCGCGCCGCCTTCGGCCGGCAGGCCGACCAGAACCAGGCTGTCATACCGGGCGCCGGACGGCGGGCGGATCAGGTAATGGGCCTGTGCGGGTTCTTCGTAGAACGCATCGGGATCGTCGGGAATCGGCACCGGCCGCCACAGACGCCAGCCGGTATCGCCCCCGGCGAACCGCGCGTCCGCCCTCAGCGCCGCACCGGGCGCCCCGCCCGAAACCGCGTCGGCGAAGGTTGCCGGCGAAACGCGCGCGAAGAACGCGGCCGCCTGCACCGCAAAGCTGTCACGGTCGGTTTCCTGAGAGAGGATTTCGGGTCCGAAGCGGCTGAAGCTGGCATCGCAGCCCAGAAATTGCACCGCGGCATCCTGATCGCCCGAACAGGCTGTGCCGCTCATCATCAGCGCCACCAGCCCCGCGATCCTGAGAGGTGCCGCACCCATAGCACTCGTCGCCTCCCCTGCGGTCAAATCAGCGGCATTCCGGCGCCGAGGAAAACTTTTCAGCGAACCACCGGCCCAACCGGTGCTCCGTCCCGGTGCTATAAATACCTTTGATACCAAGGCCTAACGCCCCAGACCGCTTAACCCGCTCGACCGGCACAACGCCGGTTTCCGCGTCACGAAGAATTGGAACACGGGCCATTGACACTTGTCAAGCGCGGTCCATTTTCAGTTGTTTTTGCTGCGCTTGCCCACGCCCGCCCGCTTCGCCATAGTATCGGCGGCCCCGGCGCCGACATGCCGGGACGCGTTGCCCCGACCGGGCGTTTTTCGCATGGAGACTGCCATGACCCTCGACCGCGCCGTGATGAGCTTTGCCGGCTTCATGATCCTTCTCAGCCTCGCCCTCGGCACCTTTGTGTCGGACTGGTGGTACCTTTTCACCGCCTTTATCGGGGTGAACATGATCCAGGCGTCCTTTACCGGGTTCTGCCCCGCCGCGATGATCTTCAAGAAGCTCGGGGTAAAGTCGGGCACCGCCTTCGACTGAGCCCTTTCCCATCGCGCCAAGGGCCCGTAAAAGGCCGCGATGCCCCTGACGCTTTCCGATCTGGACGATCTCGACCACCTCGCCTTCGACGAGGTGATCGACGTCCGCTCGCCCGCCGAATACGCCGAGGACCATGTCCCCGGCGCGATCAGCCTGCCGGTTCTGTCGAACGAAGAGCGCGCGCGCGTGGGCACCGTCTACACGCAGGAAAGCCCGTTTCTGGCGCGCAAGATGGGCGCGGCCATCGTGGCGCGCAACGCCGCGCATCATATCGAGACGACGCTGGCCGACCGGCCGCGCTCTTACCGGCCGCTGGTCTATTGCTGGCGCGGCGGGCAGCGGTCGGGCTCGCTCGCCCTGATCCTGCGCCAGATCGGCTGGCAGGCCGACACGATCCAGGGCGGCTGGCGCGCCTATCGGCGGCTGGTCAAGCAGGCGCTTTACGAAGCGCCCTGGCCCGGCCGCGTCGTCGTGCTGGACGGCAATACCGGCACCGCCAAGACCGACCTGCTGGCGCTCATGCCACGGCATGGCGTGCAGGTGATCGACCTGGAGGGGCTGGCCAACCACCGCGGATCGCTCTTCGGGGCGATGCCGGGCGGGCAGCCGGCGCAGAAAGGGTTCGAGACCGCGCTGGCCGCGCTGCGCCGGCGGATCGACCCGGCCCGCCCGGTCGTGGTCGAGGCAGAGTCGAGCAAGATCGGCCATATCAACCTGCCGCCCGGGCTGTGGGAGGCGATGAAATCGGCGCCGCGGATGGTGCTGGCCGCGTCATTGCCCGAACGCGCGCGCTATCTTGCCCGCCGCTACCGCGACGTGACCGAGGATGCCGCGCGGCTGCTGTCGACCATCGACGGGCTGGCCCCACAGCATCCGCACGAGCGCATCGAGGCATGGCGCGAGATGGCGCAGGCCGGCGCCTTCGAAAGCTTGGCCGAAACCCTGATGGCCGACCATTACGACCCGCGCTACGCGCGCCAGCGCGCGCGCTTCGCCGACTTGCCTGTCCAGGAAATCGCGCTGCCCTCGCTCGCGCCCGAGGCGCTGGAGGAGGCGGCGGCGCGCATCGCCGCCGCGGCGCGGACCCTTACGGGAACGTGACGGCCGGTGCGCCGGCGTAAAGCCTGCCGATGCGCCAGGCGGCGACGTCCCGATCGGCCAGTTCGCCCAGCACATCTGCCGCCCGCTCGCCCGGTACCGCCGCCAGCAGGCCCCCCGCCGTCTGCGGGTCGAACAACAGCGCCGTGTGAGGCTCTTGCAGGTCGACCCCCGGGATATCGACGGCAAACCGCGCGTTCTCGGCGAATGCCGTCGACCGGATGCCCATCTCGGCCAGCCGCACCGCGCCCTCCATGTAAGGCACCTCGTCCAGTTCGGCGGCCACGCGGGAGGCACGCAACATGCCCAGCAGGTGCCCGGCCAGCCCGTAGCCCGTGACATCGGTCATCGCGTGGGCCCATTCGGCCAGAACCTCGGACGCCGTGGCCGAGGGCGTCTGCATGATCTCCAGCGCGGCCAGCACCTCGGCCCCTGTGGCCTTTTTCTGCATCTCGGCGGCCATGATCGTGCCCGACCCGATGGGCTTGGTCAGGATCAGCGCGTCCCCCGGCTGGGCACCCTTCAGCCCGATCACCGGCCCGTCGACCAGGCCGGTGACGGAAAAGCCCACGGTCAGTTCCGGCCCGGTCGAGGTGTGCCCGCCGGCCAGGTCGGCCCCGGCCGCACGCACCACCTCGGCCGCGCCGTCGAGGATCTCGGTCAGCGTGGCCCGGCTCATCCGTTCGGCCATGCGCGGCAGGATCAGGTTCGACAACACCGCCTGCGGCTTTCCGCCCATCGCCCAGACATCGCCCATCGCATGCACCGCCGCGATACGGGCCATCACGTAGGGGTCTTCGGTCAGGCTGCGCAGATGATCGGTGGTGAAGACCTGCGCGCCGTTGCCATGGGCCAGCACCGCGGCGTCGTCGCCGGGGCCGGCCAGCACATCGTCGCGCTGGGGATCGGCCAGGTCGGCCAGCGCGCCTTGCAGGGTCTCGTGTCCGGGCTTGGCGGCGCAGCCGCCGCAGGGCTGCTGACGCCCGCCCAGCATCTCGCGCACGCCGCGGGCCGAGTTGGCGGGCGCGATCACGCGGGTGTCCATGAACGGCAGGCGCTTGAACTGGTCCATGAAGTCGCGGTCGATCCGGTCCTTCCAGGCCCAGACCCATTCGCCCTCTAGCCGCGAGCCCAACCGGTCTGCGGCCGCGGTCTTGTCGCCCATCGAGATCAGCTTGAGATAGCCGCGCTGCGGCCGGAAGGGCTTGCGCAGGGCGCCGGTCAGGTCGGCCTTGAAATTGTTCAGCAGGATCGGCGCCTCGCGCACGGCGTAGACCCCGGCCTTGGGCCGCGGCGCGTGGGACAGGTGCGCGCAATCGCCCGCGGCGTAGATCGCAGGGTCGTTGACCGAGCGCAGGAACGGGTCGACCGTGACGAAACCGTCGGTCAGGTCGAGCCCGGTCTCGGCCAGCCAGGGCTGCGGCCGGGCGCCCGCCGCGCCGATCACCAGGCTCGCGGGCACCTTCTGCCCGTCCTCCAGAACCGCGCCCTTGGCGGTGATCCGCACCGCTGGATTGCCCAGGCGCACATCGACCCCCTGCCGCGCGAGCGCGCGCTTCAGCGCGCCGCGGGCGCCAAGGCCCACGCCTTCCATGATGCGCGTACCTGCATCGATCAGGGTAATCTCGGGTGTCAGGCCGTTTGCCGCCAGCCGGTGCCGCGCGGCCAGCGCCAGCTCGACCCCGGCGACGCCCGCGCCGATCACCGCGACCCGCGGCGCCACCTCGCCGGCGACGGCGCGGGCCACGTAACCCTCCCACGCCTCGGCGAAGTCGGCCAGCGGCTTGGCCGGCACCGCATGTTCGGCAAAGCCCGGCACGTCGGGCAGCGCCGAGGTTACGCCGATATCGAGCGAGGCGACATCATAGCGCACCGGCGGCCGGCCCTCGACGATCACGCGCTGCATCGCCCGGTCGATGCCGACCGCGCGGCCGAGAATCAGCCGCGCCCCGGCATGGCGCGCAAGCGGCACGAGGTCCATTTCCAACTGGTCGCGCCGGTAGTGTCCGGCAATCAGGCCGGGCAGCATGCCCGAATAGGGCGCCGAGGGGGCGGGATTGATCACCGTCAGCCGCACGCCCGGCACCGGCTTCATCCCCCAGGACCTGAGGACCAGTGCATGGGCATGCCCGCCGCCGATCAGGACCAGATCACGGGTGAGCGGCAGAGGAGCTTGCATGGCGGGGACCTTTGAAGTCGTTCAATTCAAACAGGGATATAGACGCAGGGCAAGAAAAGGCGAAAGGGGCCTGTCCGGTCCGGCTGGCTCAGGGCGCGCTCCACTTGCCGACCCAGCCGTCGACGGCGCGGAACAACGCCCGGCGGTGGCGCGGCATGCCAAGCTGCAGGGTGTCGATCTCGACCACCGTGCCGCGCAGCACGCAATAGGCGGCCTGATCGGGCACCGGCTTGTGCTCGGCGGGGTGGCCGATGGGCATCCCCGGCGCGGGCTTGCCGCCATAAAGAAGCCGCGCGGGATCGGGCATCGCGCGCCAGTACCCGCGCACCTTGTCGCCCTCGAGGATCTCGAACCGCGTGCGCAGGCGAATCTGCAACTTGGCGCGCGGTTCCCAGATCAGGAGCGTGCCTTGCGGGTTGGCGCGCAACTCGTCCACCTTGGCGGAGCGCAGGTCGGAATTCAGCTCGACGCGGTCGATCGACCGGCGCGCATAGCGCAGCACCATCGTGCGCACTTCGGCGCCCTCGGGGCCCATGGTGGCCAGCACCGGATGGCGCGCCGGCGCACGCTTTTCGGCAACGCCGCGGGCGAGTCGCAGCCAGACCTGGTCCAGCGTGCCCTCAAGCGTCGAGAACGGGTCACTCATATCCCGTCATCTCCAGGTACCCTTCGCCCCGGTGACTTCCGGTGATGCGGACCGGACCTTCCCAGTAGGCAAAGCGCGTCTCCATCCAGCTTTGCGCGTTCAGCGCGTCGATTTCCACGTCCAGCCCCTTTGCCGGCAGCTCCAGCCGCCAGCGCACGGGCAGATCGCGCCCCGCCACCCGGGCCCGGCCGAGAGGCGTCATCGTCAAGACCCCGTCCTCGAACGGCTCGGCCCGGCCATCGGCCCCGATCCAAGTGCCGGAAGTATAGGCCCCATCGGTGCTGCGCAACTGAAAGCCCATCAGTTTTTCACCCGATTCGAAATGAAGCGAGACCCAGTCCCACCCCTTCTGTTCCGCATCGAGCGGCTGACTGGACCATTCGCGGTCGAGCCAGGCCCGACCCGTCACCGCAATCGGCCCCTCGGGCAGGTCGAGCGTGCCGGCCACGCGGTAGAACGGTTGCGAGTAATAATAGCTTGCCTGACCGGATTCGGACTTGGTCGAATAGCCGCTCTGGCCATGGGCAACAAGCGGCCCCTCGGCCGTGAGATCGAGGTCGTAGGCAAAGTCCGTGCCCTGCGCCGTCAGGCTGAGCGCTGAGAGTTCGTCCCGGCCCTCGGCTGCACGGCCCTGCATCCGCCAGCCGTCGATCCAGGCGCCGAAGGGCACGGCGGTGACGCCCGCCTGCCCGATGCCGCCGCGCGCCAGGCGTTCGGCCACGAAATGCCGCTCGGGCGTGGTCAGCCCGGCATGGCCCATCCAGATCTGCGGGTCCGCCCAGCCCTCGCGGGTCTCGGGCGCGAGGGCCGAGCGGAACAGCGTCCACTGCACGCCGTAGCTGCGCCCGTCTTCACCTTTCAGGTTCGCCGTCAGGTACCACCATTCGATTCGGTAAGAGGGATGCGCGCCGTGATCGGCGGGGAACTCCAGCGCGACACCCGGCCGCGGGGTGGCAAAGCCCTCGGCACCCTGCCCGAGCCCGGCAAAGCCCTGGGCGATCGCCGCGAACGGCCAAACCATCAGGACCAGAATCAGCCTAACGTTCATCGGCAAACACCTTGAGCAGCCGCAAGGGCGGCATCCGCGCCAGCCGCAGCGCCGGCCAGGCCGCCGCCAGCCCCGCGGCCGCCAGCGCCAGCGCCCCGAGCCATAGCCAATCGGCCGGGAAGACATGCATCGGCAGCCGCCAGCCGAACGCCGCCACGTTGACCACCGACAGCAGCGCCCAGGCCAGCACCAGCCCCACCGGCAGCGCCAGCACCATGGTCAGCGCCGCCAGCAGCAGCGCGCGCACCAGCTCCAGCCGCGCCAGCCGGCCCCGTGTCAGCCCCAGCGCCCAGACCGGCGCCAGTTGCGGCAGGCGCATCGTGGCCAGCGTCAGCAGGCTGGTGAACATCGCGAATCCCGCCACCCCCATGGTCAGCACGTTCAGCGCCGCGGTCACCGCGAAGGTCCGCTCGAACACCTGCAGCGAGAAGCGTTTGACCGAAGCCTGGTCGATCATGTTGTCGGCGGGCAGGCCGAACTCATCGACCAGCGCCCTGCGCAGGTCAGGCACCTTTTCCGGATCGATTCGTATCGCATAGCGCAGCCGCTCGACCTCGGGGTAAAGCGCCGTCAGGTCCTCGACCCCGATGATCACCTGACCGCGCGGGTTGCCATAGTCGGAATAGACGCCCACCAGCGCGCGCTCGGCCCCGCCGGGCAAGGTCAGGCTGTCGCCCAGCCGCAGCCCCTCGCGCCGCCACAACTGTTCGTTGACGATCGCCCCCTCGCCCCGGGCCAGGCTTTGCCACAGATCCGGGGTGCCGGTCAGGATCGGCCAGTTCTCGGAATAGGTCGGGTGATCGGCCACGCCGTAGACCTCGGCCGTCCGGCCCCTGACCGGCCCCTCGATCTTCCAGATCGGCAACAGCGCGTCGCTGCGCGGCTCAAGCCAGTCGTGCAGGCGCCCCGCCTCGGCCTCGTTGCGGGCGGTGACATAAAACTCCGATGACAGCCGCTGGTCCAGCCAGCCGGTAAAGGTCAGCCGAAAGCTCGCCACCATGGTGCCGACACCGACATTCGCCGCGAGCGCCAGCAAAAGCGCCATCAGCGCCAGCGAAAGGCCCGGCAGTTGCTGGCGCGTATCGGCCCAGAACCACTGCGCCAGCGCGCCCCGGCTGGCCCGTTCCGCAGCGCCCAGGATCAGGGCCAGCACGCCGGGCAGCGCCAGGGCCGCCGACAAGAGCAGCGCGCCCAGCAGAACGAAACCGCCCGCGACCCCCTGCCCGAACAGCCCCGCCAGAACCGCGACCACGGCCAGCCCGCCCGCCAGCGCCCCCTGCCGCGCCAGCGCTCGCGCCGAGGCCCGCGCCCAGGCCCGCGGCTGGGCCGGCGCCAGGAGCGGCAGGTGCCACAGCCGCCAGAGGCTTTGCGCCGCGGCCACGCCCGCGCCGAGCATCGCGATGCCAAGCCCGCCGAGCCACCACTCGGGCCTCAGCGACAGGCTGCCCGGCAGCGCCGCGCCGTAAAGCCCGCGCAGCGTCGCCGCCACATCCGGCAAGAGCGCCGCGGCAATGCCATAGCCCAGCCCGATCCCCACCAACCCGGCGGCCAGGGCCAGGATCAGCACCTCGGCGGCGAGGATGGCCACCAGCGCCCCGAGCGGCAGGCCCAGCGCCCGCAGGGTGCGAAACATCGGGCGGCGCTGCTCGAACGCCAGCCCGATGGCGGAATGCACGATGAAGAGCCCAACCGCGAACGAGAGAAACCCGAAGGCGGTCAGGTTGAGGTGAAAGCTGCCCGTAAGGTTGGCCACGTCCGCCTCGGCCTGCGGCGCGCGCAGCGATAGCCCCGGCGCGACCTCGCCCAGCGGCGTTCGCCCCACCGGCTGAGCGGGCGCGACCAGCAGGCGCGAAACCTCGCCCTCGGCGCGCAAAAGCCCCTGTGCGATGCCGATATCGACCAGCACCATCCCCGGCACCATGTCCGGCGCAGCCGTCAGCGGCGGCAGGCCATCGGCGCCGTCCAGCGCGGCCACCGTCTGCGGCGCGGCGAATCCCTGCCCCGGCTGGCTGAGAAAAGCCGCCATGTCGCCCCCGGCCGCCACCGGCTGCGGCGCGGCGCCGGCCGGCAGGCTCAACGGCTCGATCCCGAGGATTCGCACCGACCGCCCGGCGCGGCTCCACCGCCCCTCCAGCACCGGCGAGATGTCCCAGCCCGCGCGGCGCAGCGCCACGTAGACCTCTTGCGAAAACCGCTGGCCGTCGGTGGGCACGAGCTGTTCCAGCCGGTCCTGCGCCAGCACGCCGGCGGCGCGGTCATAGCTCGCCCGCGCCTCGGCATTGATCGCCTGCACGCCCGACCACAGCGCCGTGGCCAGTGCCAGCCCCAACAGCAGGCTGCCCAGTTGCATCGGGTGCCGCCGCCAGTGCGACAGGAGCGCAGAGAGGGCCGTGCGGTACATCACGCCAGCCTCCCGCCCTTGAGCAACAGCCGGCGGTCCAGCCGCGCGGCCAGCCGCGGCGAATGGGTGACCAGCAAAAGGCCGACCCCGGCCTCGGCAACGAGACCCAGCATCAGGTCGAGCACCGCGTCGCCGGTCTCTTCGTCCAGGTTGCCCGTGGGCTCGTCGGCGAGGATCAGCCGCGGGCGTGCTGCCAGCGTCCGCCCGATGGCCACGCGCTGCTGCTGGCCGCCCGACAATTGCTCGGGGTAGCGGTCCATCAGGTCGGCAAGCCCCAGCCGGCGGGCGAGATCGGCCACCCAGGGCGCGTCCTGCCGTCCGGCCAGCCGGGCCTGGAACGCGAGGTTGGCGGCGACGTCGAGCGAGGGGATCAGGTTGAACTGCTGAAACACCAGCCCCACGGCATCGCGGCGCAGCGCCGCGCGGGCCCGGTCGTCGGCGGCGGCAATGTCCTGCCCCTCGACCTCGATCCGGCCTGAATCGGGCAGGTCGAGCCCGGCGCAGAGATGCAGAACCGTGCTCTTGCCCGATCCCGACTCGCCGGTCAGCGCCACGGTCTCTCCGGCGGCAACCGCCATCGAAACGCCGCGCAGCACGCTGACCCGGCCCGCGCCGCTGTCATAGGCTTTCTCGACATCGTGTAACTGCAACAGCATCGCATCCACTTTCCCGACCCTGCCGGCTACTTAGCGTGGCCCCTGCCTTGAAACACCCGTTTGCACCAGCCCCGGCTGCGGCAACCTGCCCTCGGCACAGGGTTTCACGAAACTGTGACCGCGCACACCCTCGCTTAACCAATGCGGCGATTTTCCCGGCCGCGCGGCGACGCGACAGGGTAGGCTGCGCGCGGGGGCGTCGCGCGCCGGCACGAGCGCGCATGCGGGGATTGAGCGGATGTTTGCGATAGCCGGGCTTCTTGGGGCCATCATGCTGGGCGCATCGGTCGGGCTGGACAGCCTTTCCGACAGCGAGACCGACGACGCGGACGAGACCGGCCGCGCCCCCCGCCCCGGCGGGGCCGACCTGCTGGATGACGCGGCAGAGGATGCGGCAGCGGATAACGCGGCGGCCGGCGCGGTGCTGTTCGGCACGCCCGCCGACGACATCCTCGACGGCGGCGCCGGCGACGACATCCTGCTGGGCGCGGCGGGCGACGATATGCTCGACGGGGCCGGCGGGGCCGACCGGATCGAGGGCGACCGCGGCGCGGACAGGCTGGCCGGCGGCGCGGGCGATGACGCCCTGGCCGGACAGGCCGACGACGACACGATGAAGGGCGGCGCCGGCAACGACCTGATGATCGGCGGGCCGGGCGACGATATGATGGACGGCGAAGCGGGCGACGACGCGATGATGGGCGGCTACGGAGACGACATCCTCGAAGGCGGCGCCGGGGCGGACGTGCTGAACGGCAATGACGGGGCCGACCGGCTGTCGGGTCTCGACACGCCCCGCGCGCCGGGCCCGGCCGGGGATGACGGCGCGCCGGATTTCCTCAACGGCGGGCGGGGCGAGGACGTGCTGATCGGCGGCGCCGGCGACACCCTGACGGGCGGCGGGGCGTCCGACGCTTTCGTCATGGGCGACTGGATCGCGGGCGCGGACGCGCCCGCCGAGATCGAGGATTTCGACGCCGAAGAGGACCGGCTGATCGTCGTCTACGACGACACCGCCCATCCCGACCCGGAAATCGGCGTCGAGACCGGGCCCGGCGACAGCGCCACGCTCACCCTCGACGGGGCGGCGCTGGCCGATATCCGGACCGCCGCAGGGCTGAGCGCGGCGTCTGTGGTGCTGGTGCCCGCCTCGCAAATCGCCGCGCTGGGCTGGCACGGGCTTGGCGTCGGCGCCCCGCCGGGCTAGGCTGCGTCGCAATGAAAAACGGACACGGGCGATCCCGGTGAACGAGGCCGAGCAGACGCAACAGGCACTGACCCGCGAAACCGCCGCGCTGCGCCAAGAGGTAGAGCGGTTCAACGCGCATCGTTTCGTGCGGGTCCAGAATTCGCTCTGGCGCAGCGTCGGGTTTCAGTTCCTGCGCGGTCTCGCGTTCGGCCTTGGCACGGTGGTCGGCGCCTCGATCCTGGTCTCTGCCATCGCCTTTTCGCTGTCGCAGATCGACTTCATCCCGATCATCGGCGACTGGGCCGGCGAGATCGCCCGGCAGATCGAGGCCGAGGCCGAGTAACCGCCCCCTTTCCAAGCGCCTGCGAATCCCGTATACGCCCGCATCCGCCCGAAATGGGCGGTGCCGCATGGGCCCTGCTGGACGACATCCCGGCTTGTGCCGTCTTGACCCCAATTAGAGGAGATCCCGATGTCGATCACTGCCGAAGAAAAGACCCGCCTGGTCAAGGAATACGCCACCAAGGACGGCGACACCGGTTCGCCCGAGGTGCAGGTCGCAATCCTGACCAGCCGCATCTCGACGCTGACCGAGCATTTCAAGACCCACAAGAAAGACAACCACTCGCGCCGTGGCCTGCTGAAGCTGGTCGCCCAGCGCCGCAAGCTCTTGGACTACCTCAAGGGCAAGGAAGAGGCCCGCTACAAGGACCTGATCCAGCGACTGGGCATTCGCCGCTAAGCGGCGCCAGAGACCAAAGTGCAGGACGCCCGCTCGCAGGAGCGGGCGTTTTCGTTTGAGGCCTTCAGATTCGGGCATTTCACGCCCGACATGCCATCACCCTTGCGCCCGGTGCCGGGTACGCCGCCGTGGCCGGTGCGCGCCCTGGCGAACCAAAAAGAGCGGCAATGCCGAAGCCGCCGGGGCGCTCACGACATATCGCCGAAATACCTTAGTGCCGCGCGCGCGACCGGGTCGCCCCACTCCTGCACGAAATGGCCGGCCTCTTTCAGGACCATCGGTTCCGGGCAGTTCTTTATGGTTTCGCGCAGGCGTCTCATCACCGGAACGCCCAGCACCGGATCTTTTGCACCGATGGCCATGAAGCTTTCCCCGTCCCATTCCGTTTGCCAGAAGTGCCGCGCGCGCTTCGCGGTTTCGATACCGTCCATCCCGGGACCAACCATGACCATTTGCGGAAACCGGCGAACGCCCGCCTTGTATCGCCGATCCGGGAACGGGGCTTCGTAGGCTTGCGCCTCGGACGCGCTCAGATGTGGGCATGCCCGCTTCATCAATGCTGCGCAATCCATGTCGGGGCGGCTTGCCACGTAGTCTTTCCAGCCCTCAAACCCCTCGCCCAGGCTCTCGCCGACTGGGATAGCCGTATTCATGACGATCAATCTCGAAAACCGGTGGCGGAGATCCATCGGCAGGGTCAGTCCCAAAATGCCGCCCCAGTCCTGTACCACCAAGGTGATGTCTTTCAGGTCCAGCTTCTCGATCAGGGCCATCATCATGCCGCGATGAAAATGAAAGCCGTAGACCGCGTCATCCACAGGCTTGTCAGACCGTCCAAACCCCAACCAGTCCGGCACGACCACCCGCGCGCCGGACTCCGCGAAAACGGGTATCATGCGCCGATACAAGTAGGCCCATGTCGGCTCACCCGGAAGGCACAGAAACGTTCGTGGCGCGTCATCCGGGCCTTCATCAACGTAATGCACCCTAAGGCCCTCGTAGCCGTCGAGGTCATCGATGTAATTGGGGTCGAACGAATAGCCGGGCAAGTTGTCAAAACGCTCGTCCGGAGTTCTCAATACGTCCATGAGCAGGCCCTACCGCGGCTGGTTTTCGTGCCATGATGTCCGGTGAGGCCCCGTCTGGCAATCTGCCGTTGCCGGGCATCCGGTCCGTCCCGCAATCGCGCGATGGCGCCGGGCGGCTGGCACGGGCCGCACGCGGCGGCGCACCCGCGGCAAAGGTTCCATTGTCTCGCCATGCCGGTTCGCTAGGGTGGCGGCATGACGAGCGACGACAAGACCCACGCGAAACGCGTGCTGCTGCTGGGCGGTACGGGCAGCATCGGCCGGGCCACCGCGCAGGCGCTGCACGCGGCGGGCCACGAGGTGACGGCCCTCGTTCGGCCCGGATCTGCAACCGGCGGGCTCGCGGGCTGCGCCGTGACACGGGGCGACGTGACCGACGCCGCAACGCAGGCGGCGGCGCTGGCCGGCGGGGTCGACGCGGTGGTGTCGTGCCTGGCCTCGCGCAGCGGCGCGCCGAAAGATGCCTGGGCCGTCGACTACCAGGCCCATTCCGACCTTCTGCAGGCCGCGAAAGCCGCCGGCGTGGGGCAGTTCGTGCTGCTCTCGGCGATCTGCGTGCAAAAGCCGTTGCTGGCCTTCCAGCAGGCCAAGCTGGCCTTCGAGGAAGAGCTGACGGCCTCGGGGCTGACATGGTCGATCGTCCGGCCCACGGCGTTTTTCAAATCGCTCTCCGGGCAGGTCGAGCGCGTGAAGGCCGGCAAGCCCTTTCTCGTCTTCGGCGACGGGCGGCTGACCGCCTGCAAGCCGATCAGCGATGCCGACCTGGGCCGCTACATAGCGCTTTGCCTGACCGAGCCGGATTTGCAGAACCGCATCCTGCCCATCGGCGGGCCGGGCCCCGCGTTGACGCCGCTCGACCAGGGGCGGATGCTGTTCGACCTCGCCGGGCAGGAGCCGAAGTTCAAACACGTCCCGCTAAAGCTGCTCGATACCATCGTTGCGGGGCTGGGCCTGGCGGGGCGGATCGTGCCAAAGGCCGCCGAAAAGGCGGAACTGGCCAGGATCGGCCGCTACTATGCCAGCGAGTCGATGCTGCTGCTGGACCCGGCAACGGGCCGCTACGAGGCCGACGCCACACCGGAATTCGGCACCGACACGCTGCGCGCCCATTACGCCGCGATGCTGCGCGGCGATGTGGCCGACGACCGGGGCGCCCACGCGGTGTTCTAGCCCCGGCGCGGGGACAACCCCCTTTCCAAAAAGCGGCATCTCCTGTAAGGCCCCTGCATCTGAGACGGCGCGCCACGGCCCCGGCGCTCGAGAGGAAGATAGGAGGGGTCGGCGGCAATGGGGCCGCCAGTCAAACAGGGACCCGGGATACGCCTGGGAGTGCCCTTACAGGATAGACGAATGTTCAAAGAGACCAAAAAGACCATGCAGTGGGGCGAGGAGACGCTCACGCTGGAAACGGGCAAGGTTGCCCGCCAGGCCGACGGCAGCGTCATCGCCACGCTGGGCGAAACCTCTGTCATGGCGAACGTGACCTTCGCCAAGGAGCCCAAGCCGGGGCAGGATTTCTTCCCGCTCACGGTCCATTACCAGGAAAAATATTACGCCGCGGGCAAGGTGCCCGGCGGCTTCTTCAAGCGCGAGGCGCGGCCGACCGAGAAAGAGACGCTGACCGCGCGCCTGATCGACCGTCCGATCCGCCCGCTGTTCGTGCCCGGCTTCAAGCATGAAGTTCTGGTGATGTGCACGGTGCTGTCGCACGACCTCGTCAACGACCCCGACGTCGTGGCGATGATCGCGGCCTCTGCCGCGCTGACGATTTCCGGCGTGCCCTTCATGGGCCCGATCGCGGGCTGCCGCGTCGGCTTTGTGGATGGCGAATACATCCTCAACCCCGATGTCGAGGACATGCAGGGCCTGCGCAACAACCCCGAGCAGCGGCTCGACCTCATCGTGGCCGGCACGAGCGACGCGGTGATGATGGTCGAATCCGAGGCCTACGAGCTGACCGAGGCCGAGATGCTGGGCGCAGTGACCTTCGCGCATGACCAGATCAAGCAGGTCTGCGGCCTGATCGTCTCGCTTGCAGAAGAAGCGGCGAAAGAGCCCTTCGACTTCACCCCGCCGGATTATTCCGAGCTTTTCGAGGCGGTGAAGGCCGCGGGCGAAGAGAAGATGCGCGCCGCCTACGCGATCACCGACAAGCAAGAGCGCGTGACCGCCGTTGCCGACGCCAAAGAGGCGATCAAGGCGGCGCTGACCGAGGAGCAGCTCGAAGACGCGAACCTCGGCTCTGCCATCAAGAAGCTGGAATCGGTCGTGCTGCGCGGCGACGTGGTCAAGAACGGCCACAGGATCGACGGCCGCGCACTGGACCAGGTGCGCCCGATCGTCTGCGAAACCGGCCTTCTGCCCCGCACCCACGGCTCGTCGCTGTTCACCCGCGGTGAAACCCAGGCGCTGGTCGTCACCACTCTGGGCACCGGCGACGATGAGCAGATCATCGACGCCCTGCACGGCAATTTCCGGTCGAACTTCCTGCTGCACTACAACTTCCCGCCCTACTCGGTCGGCGAGGTTGGCCGCGTGATGGGTCCGGGCCGCCGCGAGATCGGCCACGGCAAGCTGGCGTGGCGCGCGCTGCAGGCGGTGCTGCCGGCCCCGACCGATTTCCCCTACACCATCCGCGTGGTGTCCGAGATCACCGAATCGAACGGCTCGTCCTCGATGGCCTCGGTTTGCGGCGGGTCGCTGTCCATGATGGATGCCGGCGTGCCGCTCAAGGCGCCGGTCGCCGGCGTGGCGATGGGGCTGGTGCTGGAAGAGGACGGCGCGTTTGCCGTGCTGACCGACATCCTGGGCGACGAGGACCACCTCGGCGACATGGACTTCAAGGTCGCGGGCACCGAAAACGGCATCACCTCGCTGCAGATGGACATCAAGGTCGCGGGCATCACGCCGCAGATCATGGAGCAGGCGCTGGCCCAGGCGAAAGCGGGCCGGATGCACATCCTTGGCGAGATGTCCAAGGCGCTGACCGAGGCGGGCGAGTTCTCGGTCCACGCGCCGCGTATCGAGACCATGCAGATCCCCACCGACAAGATCCGCGAAGTGATCGGTTCGGGCGGCAAGGTGATCCGCGAGATCGTCGAGGTCTCGGGCGCCAAGGTCGACATCAACGACGACGGCGTCATCAAGATCGCCTCGCCCAACGGCGAAGCCATCCAGAAGGCCTATGACATGATCTACTCGATCGTGGCAGAGCCCGAGGAAGGCAAGATCTACAAGGGCACCGTGGTCAAGATCGTCGATTTCGGCGCCTTCGTGAACTTCTTCGGCAAGCGCGACGGCCTGGTTCATGTCAGCCAGATCCTGCCCAGGCGCCTCAACCACCCCTCGGACGAACTGAAAGAGGGCCAGGAGGTCTGGGTCAAGCTTCTGGGCTTTGACGACCGCGGCAAGGTGCGGCTCAGCATGAAGATGGTCGACCAGGAGACCGGCGAGGAAATCGTCGAAAAGAAAGAGGAGGAGGAGGCCGGGGAATAACCCCGCGTTTCCGACCAGGGGAAGGGCCCCGGCAGCGATGCCGGGGCCCTTTCAGTTCAGCCCGGCACGGCGCGCCCGTCCATCAGCGCCCTGAGCCGCGCCGAAAACGCCGCCGGGTCGGTCTGGCCATAGGCGCGCGGGATCAGCGGCGAGATATGCGCCCGGCGCTCTGTCGTGGCGAAACCCTCGCCCAGCCCGATATAGCCCAGCCGATGGAGGTAGCTGTCGGCATAGCCCGTCAGAATCCATGAATAATGCAGCGGCACCGCCCCGGCCTGCAGGCCGTTGACCACGCGGGCCAGCAGGTTCGAGCAATTGGCGAACAGCGTGTTGTACCAGCGCGGCTGCGTCTGCAAAGCCTCGGTCCTGTCGATCATCGCGCCCAGGATCGCGCGCTGATGCGCCAGCGGGATATCCAGCCGATAAAGAAACAACTGGTCGCCGGTCACGAATTCGCTGTTGGCGTACATGTCGCGCTCGGTCGTCCAGACGACGATATATTCGTAGATCGGCAAGAGCGCGGCCTTCACCGCGCTATAGCTCTCGCCCACCTCGCGCCGCGCCTCGATCGAGGCGACGAAAACCGCGCCATCTTCGAACTCGAAGGCGAACATGGTGTGGGCGATGGCCGGGCTGGGGCCGAAGGGTTCGACCACGAACCATGCTTGCCGCAGCGCGCCAGGGTCGAGCGCGCGCTCGATCCAGGGGGTCGCGGTCGGGGTGCCGTCGGGGGCATAGGACCAGTTGCGGATGTTGCGCAAGACCGGCGCGTCCGCGCCGCGCGCCACCTGCGGCTGACGGGCGTAATCGGCACGCCAGTCGCGGTCGTTTCTGGGCTGCGACAACAGCCAGACGCCGGCAATCGCCACGGCCAGCCCGACGAAGAAAACCCTGATGGCACGCCACATGGGGCAATCCATACCACGCGACCGCCCCGCAGGCGCGCAGGAATTAGCCCTCTCAAGGCGTTGCAGGGCCGTTCTGCCTTCGATTTATCGCACCTGGCCCGGACTCGAGCGGAGGGCGCCGGGCCAGCGCCGGCCCCGCTTTCGTTGCGCCTTTGCCCGGCTTTCGGACAGAACTCCAAGCCCTCCGACAAAACAAAGGCGTGCCGCCAAAGCGACGCGCCCTGCTCACCGCGCCCCGCCGGGCTGCGGTTATGGGTGCGAAACCCCGATCAGGCCGCCGTCGCCTTGACCTTGCGCAGGTAGGGGAAGATTTCCTCGACCTCGCCGAATTTCTCCTTCGCCTCGTCGGTGGTCAGCGCGAGCCCCAAGATCAGGTCGTCGCCCGGGCGCCAGTCGGCGGGGGTGGCCACCGGCTTGCCGGTAGTGTTCTGGATCGCGTCCAGCGCGCGAATGATCTCGTCGAAGTTGCGGCCCACGGTCATCGGATAGATCAGCATCAGCTGGATCTTCTTGTCGGGGCCGATGATGAAGGTGGTGCGCACCGTCGGCCAGCTTGGCGGCGGCCGCGAACTCGGTGGTGCAGACCGGGGTGAAATCCTTGGGATGCGAGAACAGGACGGCATAGCTGTCGCCGATCCAGTCGTGAAAGTCGATCTTGCCTTCGGTGGTGTCGGCGGTGAAGTTGGGGGCGGTGTCATTGATGCGCAATGCCATGGACTCGGTCTTTCCTGTCGGTGGGAATTATGCAGCTTAGATACGTTCTAAATTGCACCCATGCAGCCCCTGAAGGCCGCAAAACGCTCGCATAGGACGGTGTGTCGCAACCCAGGGAGGTCCCCATGATCGAGAAACGTGACTTCTACATTGACGGGGGCTGGGTCGCCCCGCGAGAGGGCCGCGACTGCGCGGTGATCGACCCCTCGACCGAAGAGCCCTTTGCCACCGTTTCGCTGGGTGGCCCGGCCGATACCGATGCCGCCGTGGGCGCCGCCAAAAAAGCCTTCGAAAGCTGGGCGTTTTCCGACAAGGCCGCGCGCCTGACCCTGCTCAAGCGCATCCTCGAGATCTACAATGCCCGCGGCGAAGAGTTGGCCCAGGCGATGAGCCGCGAGATGGGCGCGCCGATCGAATTCGCGCGCGCGGCACAGGTCGGCGCAGGCGCCTATCACATCCACAACTTCATCAAGGCGCTCGAGGCGTTCGAGTTCGAGCGCCCGCTAGACGCAGACTCGCCCACCGACCGCATCCTGATGGCACCCGCGGGCGTAATCGGCATGATCACGCCGTGGAACTGGCCGATGAACCAGATCACGCTCAAGGTGATCCCGGCGATTGCCACCGGCTGCACCATGGTGCTGAAACCTTCGGAAATCGCATCGCTCTCGGCCATCGTCTTTGCCGAGATCCTGGACGAGGCCGGCGTACCCAAGGGCGTGTTCAACCTCGTCAACGGCGACGGGGCCGGGGTGGGCACCGATCTGTCGGGCCATGCCGGGGTCGACATGATCTCGTTTACCGGGTCCGCCCGCGCCGGGACCGCGATCTCGAAAAATGCCGCCGACACGCTCAAGCGCGTACATCTCGAACTGGGCGGCAAGGGCGCCAACCTGATCTTCGCCGATGCCGACGAAAAGGCGGTCAAGCGTGGCGTTCTGCACTGCTTCAACAATACCGGCCAGTCGTGCAACGCACCGACGCGGATGCTGGTCGAGCGGTCGGTCTACGACGACGCGGTCGAGACGGCAAAAGCGCTGGCCGAGGGCATGGCCGTCGGGCCGGCCTCTCAGTCCGGGCGCCAGATCGGCCCGCTGGCCAGCGCCGCGCAATTCGACAAGGTTCAGGACCTGATCCAGAAAGGCATCGACGAGGGCGCGCGGCTTGTCGCCGGCGGCACCGGGCGGCCCGACGGGCTGAACCGCGGATATTTCGCCCGCCCCACCGTCTTTGCCGACGTCACCAACGACATGACCATCGCGCGCGAGGAAATCTTTGGCCCGGTGCTTTCGATGATCCCGTTCCGGTCCGAGGACGAGGCGCTGGAGATCGCCAATGATACCGACTACGGGCTGACCAACTATGTGCAGACCGCAGACGGCGCCCGGCGCAACCGCCTGGCGCGGCGGCTGCGTTCGGGCATGGTCGAGATGAACGGCCAGTCGCGCGGCGCGGGCAGCCCCTTTGGCGGGGTCAAAAGGTCCGGCAACGGGCGCGAGGGCGGCAAATGGGGCCTGGAGGAGTTTTGCGAGGTCAAGGCCGTCAGCGGCTGGGACCCCGCGGCCTGAGGCCCGTCACGCCGCCGGCAGAACGGCCGGCGGCCCCCCGTGCCCCACGCGCGCCTGTTCGGCCCGCAACAGCCGCGCCTCCCCGGCCCTGAGCATGGGCCGCGCGGCGAGCAGTCGCCCCGGCCCCGCGGCCGCGGCCAGTTCGGGGAAGAACGACGCGATTTCGGCGACCTCCTCGGCCCCCAGCGCGCGCTGGGCGACATCGCCCAGAAACAGGCTTTCGCACCCCGCACCCTCGGCGTCGAGTATTGCGTGCATCGGTAACAGCAGGTGGCAATAGGTGATCTCGCGCCGCGGCGCCAGCCAGACCGAGCGCCCGTCGATCAGCGCCTTGGCCGGCGCCAGCACCTCGGGCACGCCGAACGCCAGCGCGACCCGTGGCGTGGCCATCAGCACCCGGTGCTGCTGCGACAGCACCAGCGGCCGGGTATTGTCCAGCGTTCCGGGCGCAAAGACCACCGGCGCGGCCGCGCCAAGGCCGGGCATGGTCTTGCGCCCCGCCCACAACACCGGCACCGCGCCGTCGTCGCGTGTCGACACGCGCTGGCCCGGCTGCAACCGCTCGACCGGCACGGCCCCCTGCGGCGTGGCGATCAGCGTACCGCTGGCAAAGCAGACATGACGAAAATCGCCCGGCCGCCGGTCGGTGGTATAAAAACCCGGCCGCGCGCCGGGCTCGAAATGGTTCCGGTACCAGGCGTGCAGGTCGAACCCGGGCGACCAGACCACCTGCACCACGTCGCCATGCTGGTCGTTCCCCTCGAACACCACCGCGCCCTGACCCGCCGCCAGATCGTCGCTGCGAAGGATCACGGCATCCTCAAGCACCCTGGGACCGCCGGGCCCGGCAAAGCTCAGGCGGCAGGTCTCGCCCACCGCGAAAAGGCGCGGATCGGTATCTCGCCCGTTCGGGGCGATCACAAGATCGGCGCAGGACCACGGCGGATGATCGATGCTGCTGATGCCCGGCCTGTCGTTGACGTTGCCGCCGGTCGCGGTGGCGAACTCGGTGTCGGGCGGGGTGAACGTCTTTGCCATGGCGGCCTCCTTGCAGAGGCACCCTGGGCCGAAACGGGTTGTCGCCCGGTTAAGCCTAGAACGGGCAGGCCGCGCGAAAGCGCATGCCGCGCCCGCCATCGGGGTGGCGCAACTGCAGCGCCTCGGCATGCAGCATCAGCCGCGGCGCGGCGCGCGCCGGCCCCTCGGCATAGAACGGATCGCCCAGGATCGGGTGGCCGACCGCCTTCATATGCACCCTGAGCTGGTGGCTGCGCCCGGTCTTGGGATAGAGCCGCACCCGCGTCGCGTCCGCCTCGTGCCGGACCACGCGCCAGTCGGTGATGGCGGGCTTGCCGTTGGCGTGGTCGACCATCTGCCGCGGCCGGTTCGGCCAGTCGACGATGAGCGGCAGATCCACGGTGCCGGTCTTGGGCTCCAGCCGCCCCCACAGGCGCGCGACGTAGGTCTTCCTGACCTGCCGTTTTTCGAATTGCAGGCCGAGGTGGCGCTGGGCCGCGGGCGTCAGCGCGAAGACGATCACGCCCGATGTGTCGCGATCCAGCCGATGCACCAGCAGGGCCTCGGGAAAGGCCGCCTGGACGCGGGCGAGCAGGCAATCTGCCAGATGCGGGCCCTTGCCCGGCACCGACAAAAGCCCCGCGGGCTTTTCGACCACGAGAAGCGCGTGATCCTGGTGGACGACCGCGAGGGGCGTGTCGGGCGGGGCATAGGTATCGCACATGGCACCGGGCGGTAGCCCCTCGGCCGCCGGACTGCAAGCTCACGGCAGCGCCGAAACCCCCAAAAGCCCGCCATAAAGGATGAAACAAAGCGCGAGCCCCTGGCGCAGCCGCACGTTCATCACCGCGCCCAGGGCCATCCGGCCCAGCCAGGCGCCGAGCCCGGTATAGGTCGCATAGGACAGCGTGGTCAGCGCGAGCGCAGTGGGAAAGATCGCGCCCATCTGCCGGGCGATGGGCACGCCCGGTTCGACGAATTGGGAAAAGGCGGCGAGGTATCCGGCGATGCTTTTCGCGTTGATCGTGGCGATCAGGAAGGCGCGCGTGTAGATCGACCCGCCCGAGGCCGGCCGCGGCGCCACGGCGATGGCCGCGTTGCGCCAGCCGCGCAGGCCCAGCCAGATCAGAACCGCCGCTCCGGCGAGCTTGAGCCAGGCGAAAAGCGTCGGGCTGGCCGCGATCAGCGCGGTGATGCCGCCAGCCGACAGCGTGAGAAACAAGACCGCCTGGGTCAGGATGCCCGCCACCCCCCAGAGCGACCGGGCAAAGCCATGCGTCATGCCGTTGGCGATGCAGTTCACAGCGTTCGGCCCGGGCGTGGTGACGAAAAGCGCCCAGAAGAGCGCGAAAACCGCCCAGCCGTGAAAGCTCATCGTGCGAAGGTCGCCGCCAGCAGCCGCGCAAGCCCCTCGGCGTCGGCCTCGTCAAAGGCCGCCGGACGGTCGCTGTCGATGTCGAGCACGCCCAGGAGCACGCCGTCAGCGTTCCAGACCGGCAGCACGATCTCGGACCGGGTGGAGGCCGAACAGGCGATATGGTCGGCAATGGCCTCGACATCGGCCACGAGCTGCACCTCGCCGGTGCGCGCCGCGGCGCCGCAGACGCCCCGACCAAAGGGGATGGCAAGGCAGCCATGCCCGCCCTGGTAGGGCCCGATCTTCAACAGCCCGCCGCCGACGTCGCGGTAAAACCCGGTCCAGTCGAAGCGATCGTCGGCATGGTGCAACTCGCAGGCCATGGTGGCCATCAGCGCGACCGTGTCGGTTTCGCCCTCGGTGAGCGCGGCGAGCGTCTTGGACAGGGCGTCGTAGTCGATCCGCATGGGCGGTGCTCCTTGGCGACGGGGCAAGGGGGGCTGTCTGCCCCCCTCTGGGCCTGACGGCCCATTCACCCCCCGAGGATATTTGCGGCCAGAAGAAGCCTCAGGGGCGTTCGATGGCGATGGCCGTGCCTTCGCCGCCGCCGATGCAGATGGCGGCGACGCCGCGCTTGAGGCCGCGGTGTTCCAGCGCGTTGAGCAGGGTGACGATGATGCGCGCGCCCGAGGCGCCGATCGGGTGGCCCAGCGCGCAGGCGCCGCCGTTGACGTTGACCTTGTCGCGGGGCAGGCCCATCTCGCGCATGAAGGCCATGGGAACGACCGCGAAGGCCTCGTTCACCTCCCACAGGTCGACATCGGCCACCGACCAGCCGATCTTTTGCATGAGCTTCTGCGCCGCCGGCACCGGTGCGGTGGTAAACCAGCCGGGCGCCTGGGCATGGCTGGCATGGCCCAGGATGCGCGCGCGGAGCGGCAGGCCGCGGGCCGCGGCGGCGGCTCGGCCGGCGAGGACCAGCGCGGCCGCACCGTCGGAGATGGAGGAGGAATTGGCCGGGGTGACGGTGCCCTCCTTGCGGAAGGCGGGCTTGAGATGGGGGATCTTGTCGGGCCGGGCGTTACCGGGCTGCTCGTCTTCGGCGACCACGGTCTCGGCCTTGCGCGATGTCACGGTGACCGGTGCGATCTCGCCGGTGAAGGCGCCGGTTTTCTGCGCCTCGATCGCGTTCGAGAGCGAGCGCAGTGCATAATCGTCCTGGGCCTCGCGGGTGAACTGGAACGCCTCGGCGCAGTCTTCGGCGAAGGTGCCCATCAGCCGGCCCTTGTCATAGGCGTCTTCGAGCCCGTCGAGGAACATGTGATCGAGCGCCTGGCCATGGCCGATGCGCGCCCCGCCGCGCATGGCGGGCAAGAGATAGGGGGCGTTGGTCATGCTTTCCATGCCGCCGGCGCAGATGACCTGCGCGCCACCCAGCGCGATCTGGTCATGCGCCATCATCGCCGTCTTCATGCCCGAGCCGCACATCTTGTTGACCGTGGTGGCCGGCACCTCTTCGCCGAGCCCGGCGACAAAGCCCGCCTGGCGCGCCGGGGCCTGGCCCTGGCCGGCCGGCAGGACGCAGCCCATCAGCAACTCGTCCACCGTGTCGACGCCTGCGCCCTGCATCGCGGCGCGAATCGCCGTGCCGCCGAGGCTGGGCGCATCGACCCCCGCGAACACCCCCTGAAAGCCGCCCATCGGCGTGCGCGCCGCGCCGCAGATCACTACCTCGTCCATGCCGACCTCCCCGATCCGTCGGTTGAGCCTTACCCAATGGTAAGGATTGCCGTCTAGCCTTGCCGCGACATGCAGCTGGAGGCAACCATGCAACTCAGGCCGGAGACACGGGGCGGCGCGCTATGGGTCATCGTCGAGGAGCCGCGGATCGACGCGGCGGTGGCGATCCAGTTCAAGGACCGCATGCGCGAGATCGCCGCCGGCGGACCCGACCGCGTGGTGCTGGACCTGTCGCAGGTGGGCTTTCTCGACAGTTCGGGACTGGGCGCCGTGGTCGCCGTTCTGAAACTGATGGGCGAGGGGCGGCGGCTGGAACTGGCCGGGCTGACCCCTACCGTGGAAAAGGTGTTCCGCCTGACGCGGATGGATTCGGTCTTTACCATCCACGAAAGCCCCGAGGCGGCGCTGGGAGAGGCCGGGGCATGACCGCCCGACCGCTCTGCCCGCTGGCCGGCGCCGGGCAGGGCGGGCCGGGGGCGGCGCCGGCCCTGGTTCTGGATTTCGCCGCGCGGCCTTTCGAGGTGCGACGCAGCCTGGCGACAGTGGCGCGTCACCTGACCGAGGCCGGTCTCGGGCCCGAGACCCGCGGCCGGGTTGAGATCGTGCTGGCCGAGGCGCTGAACAATATCGTCGAACATGCCTATCGCGGCCAGCCGGCGGGGCGCGTCACCCTTGCGCTGCGCCGCGAGGGCGGCCTGGCGCGGGTGCGGCTGTGCGACCATGGCGCGCCGATGCCCGACGGCGCCCCGCCTGCGCGGGCCCCGGCCCGCGGCACCCTGCCCGAGGGCGGCTTTGGCTGGACGCTGATCCGCGCGCTTTCGGCCCGCGCGGCCTATCGCCGGATGACCGGCGGCAATTGTCTCGATCTCGAGATCGCGCTTGGGTGATCGGCCGGCACCGTCACGCCATCTGTGACAACGCCCAAAAACCGCCTTATTTCGCCCTCACCGGGGCCGCAGTCGGGCGCCAACTTCGGAATTGTAGCTGCATAAGGCTTCCCTCGGCGCCGCGTCAACAGCCCCCACCCAGTGCGCGGCGTCGAGGTCTCTTCCTCCCTCCATTTACACATTGGCTTCGATTTGCGCGCAGTCTACGGTCTGGCCCGACCGAATGGGAGGACCTGTAGAAATGCGCGATTTCCAGCTTCCGGGCCGCTCGCCCGTCTTCGCCACGAACGGGATGTGCGCCACGTCGCACCCGCTGGCCGCCAAGGTCGCGGTGCAGATGCTCGAGGCCGGTGGCAACGCTGTCGATGCCGCAATGGCCGGCGCCGTTCTCCTGGGGATTTGCGAGCCGCAGATGACCGGGCTGGGCGGCGACTGTTTCGTGCTGATCCGCCCATCCGACAGCGACGAGATCGTTGCGCTGAACGGGTCGGGCCGGGCGCCCGCCGCCCTGTCGGCCGCCGCGATGCGCGACCGGGGCCTCGCCGCGGTGCCGCCGCAGGGACCCGAGGCCGTGACCGTTCCAGGTGCGGTCGACGCCTTTTGCCGGCTGTCGCGCGACTGGGGCCGGGCCGGGCTGAAGGCAAGCCTCGCGCCCGCGATCCATTATGCCGCGGCGGGCGTGCCCGTGGCCCCGCGCACCGCCTTTGACTGGGCGCGCGCGAGCGACGCGTTGCAGGGCGCCGCGCGCGAGCACTACCTGCTGAACGGCGCCCCGCCGCGGCCGGGCCAGGTGTTTCGCGCGCCGCAACAGGCCGAAGTGCTGCGCCGAATCGCGATGGAGGGACGCGCGGCCTTTTACGAGGGCGAGGTGGCCGAGGACATGGTGGCCTCGCTCAACGCCGTCGGGGGGGTGCACACGCTGGACGATTTCGCGGCAACCGCCTGCGAATACACCACGCCGCTGAGCGGCCCCTACCGCGATGTCGAGCTGGTCGAGCATCCGCCCAACGGGCAGGGCGCCACGGCGATCCTGATGGCCAACATCCTGGCGCAATTCGACCTCGCCGCGCTGGACCCGTGGGGCGCGCGCCGCGCCCATCTGGAGGCCGAGGCGGCCAAGCTGGCCTATGACGCGCGCAACCGCTTCATCGCCGACGCCGGGCAGACCCGGCGGCTCGACCACATGCTGGCGCCCGAGACGGCCGAGAAACTGGCCGCACTGATCGACCCGGACCGGCCGATGGCCGACGCCGCCGCGGTGTCGGAGTCGGTGCACAAGGAAACGATTTACATCACCGTGATCGACCGCGACCGGATGGTGGTGTCGCTGATCTACTCGATCTTCCACAGCTTCGGCTCGGGCCTGGCGTCAGAGAAGTTCGGGATCAATTTCCAGAACCGCGGCGCGGGCTTTACCCTGGCCGAGGGCCACCCGAACGAGGCCCACGGCGGCAAACGCCCGATGCACACGATCATCCCGGCGATGATGAAAAGGAATGGCCGCGTGATCATGCCGTTCGGCGTAATGGGCGGCCCCTATCAGCCGGCGGGGCATGCGCGGGTTCTGTCCAATGTCGTCGATTACGGGATGGATCCGCAGGCCGCGCTGGACGCGCCGCGCAGCTTTCCGCTGGAGGGCCAGTTGATGCTCGAACGCGGCTATAGCGACGCGGTGCGTGCAGAGCTTGCCGGCATGGGCCATGACGTGGCCACGCCCGAAAGCGCGCTGGGCGGCGCCCAGGCGATCGTCATCGACGAGGAAAGCGGGGTGCTGCAGGGCGCGTCGGACCCGCGCAAGGACGGCTGCGCGCTGGGCTACTAGCCCGGCGCCTCAGTTCAGCTGGAATTGCAGCGGGTAATGCCCGTCCTCGAAATCGCCGAAGAGATCTTCGAGATCGGGGTGGTCCACCGGTTCGCCGGTTTCGTCGGGCAAGAGGTTTTGCTCGGACACGTAAGCCACATAATAGCTTTGGTCGTTCTCGGCCAGCAGGTGGTAATAGGGCTGGTCCTTGCTCGGCCGGCTATCCTCGGGGATAGCCTGATACCATTCTTCGGAATTCGAAAACATCGCGTCGACATCGAAAACCACGCCGCGAAACGGATGTTTTCTGTGCCGTACAACTTGGCCCAAATGATATTTGGCGTGCGTCTTAAGCATTGGTTTGCAGCCCCTACCCTTCGTTAGTAAACCGGAAAGCGCAAAAAAGTCCATGCGACAGCACGGTTTTCGGGGAAACAGTTTGTGAACATCGTCCTGACAGTGATGGAAATCGTGGCGCCGGTTTTCCTGCTTGCCGCGGTGGGTTTTGCCTGGGTCAGGTTGGGGTTCGAGTACCGGGTGCAGTTCGTCACAAGGCTGGCGATGACGCTCGGGGTGCCATGCCTTGTGTTCACCGCGCTGATGAAGACCGAAATCGACCCCGCGGCGCTGACCACGCTGTCGCTCGCGGCGGTTGTGGCCTATGCGGGCGTGACGGTGCTGTGCCTGCTGGTGGTGCTGATCGGCCGGCTTAACCGGCGCACCTACCTCGCCCCGATCATCTTCGGCAATACCGGAAACATGGGCCTGCCTTTGGCGCTCTTCGCCTTTGGCGAAGAGGGGCTGGGCTATGCCGTGGTCGTGTTCGCGGTGATGGCGATCTACTCGTTCACGATCGGGGTGTGGCTGGTCTCGGGCGGCGGCTCGCCGCTGAAGGTGGTCAAGGAGCCGCTGGTGGGCGCCACGCTGCTGGGCGGGGTGTTCCTTTGGCAGGGCTGGCAGACGCCGGTCTTTCTGACCAACACGCTGGAACTGATCGGGCAGATGGCGATTCCGCTGATGCTGATCACGTTAGGCGTGGCGATCGCGCGGCTGCATCCCAGCCACCTGGCGCTGTCCTTCGTTTTGTCGCTCGTCAAGGTCGTGATCTGCATCGCCACCGCCTGGGGCGTGGGGCTGTGGTTCCAGCTGGACCCGGTGCCCTTCGCGGTGCTGGTCTTGCAGGTCTCGACACCCGTCGCCGTCACCTCGTACCTGCTGGCCGAGAAATACGGCGCCGATGCCGAGGCGGTGGCAGGCCTCGTCGTCGTTTCGACGCTGATATCGGTGGTGTCGCTGCCGCTCGCTCTCGCATTTCTGATCTGAGGGGCCGGCTTTGGCGTTTCGCCGGGGGCGGTTTTCGACTATTCTCAAATCAATAAAAAACCAAGAGGCAGAGGGGCAGATGAGCAGGGTCCTTCTTTTTACGCTCATGCTGGTGCTGGCCGGCTGTGGGGGCGGCGGCGACAGGGTGCCGCCGCGAAATCTGGACGATGCCTGCAGCATCGTGAACCAGCGGCCGAAATACCTGCGCGCAATGAAGCGCGCCGAGCGGCGATGGCACGTCCCCGTTCACGTGCAGATGGCGGTGATCCACCAGGAAAGCAAGTTCGACGGCGATGCACGCACGCCGTTGCGGTTCGCCCTCGGCGTGATTCCGATGGGCCGGCAAAGCTCTGCCTACGGTTATGCGCAGGCGATCGATTCCACCTGGGACGCCTACAAGCGCGACACCCGCAACCGGCGCGCCAAGCGGCACGACATCTATGATGCTACCGATTTCATGGGCTGGTACATGAACGAGACCCGCAAGAGGAACGGCATCGCGCTGTCGGACGCGCGCAACCAGTATCTTGCCTATCACGAGGGCCAGGCCGGGTTTGCCCGCGGCAGCTATCGCGCCAAGCCGTGGCTTGTGCGGGTGTCCCACCGCGTCGCGGCGCGCTCGGCGACTTACGACGCACAGCTTCGGCGCTGCCGTCGGCGGTAGGGCGCGACGCTGCGGCCGAAAACCCGGCTGCACTGCGTTGAGCACATGCTTCGCAGCATCGGCCAGGTGTGCAATTGCATGTAAAATAAAGACGACCTGTTTCGCATCGGGAAACAATAGCGCCGCAGTGAAACCGCCCTTGTGCGAAAAAACGTCGGAATCGCGCAATCAGGGGCTTATCCATGTCGGTTTTCATTGACGTGCGACAGCGCCGTCATTCAACCTTTTAGTGTCATAGATATCAGGGGGCTTTTAATATGATGTTCAAAAACCTTTGTTTCGCGCTCGCGGTCGCGGCCGTGTCGGCAGCGCCGGCCATGGCCGCCTCGATCGGCAGCCTGGATTCGTCGCGGACCTATTTGTCATATCAGCTGGATGGCGGCAATTATGATGACATCCGCAACGCGATCATCAATGACGGGCATTCCGTGACCGCCGGCACCGGCACCGTGAGCGCGGCCTATCTGGCCGGTCTCGACGTGTTTTACACCGGCATGCTCGACACGGCCTCAACCGCGCCCGAGATCGCCGCGCTCCAGAGCTTTGTCGCGGCAGGTGGCACACTGGTGATCGGGGCCGACAACACGTCTGTCAACTCGGCCGGCAACTACAACAGTTGGTTTACCCCGTTCGGTCTCAGCGTGACCGGAAACGGGGCATCCGGAGGCACATGGGCCGCCAGCAGCGACGCGCTGCTCGCCAATGGTGTGGCGGGCACCAGCCTCGGCTTCGTCGCCGGGACCGACTTCACCGCGGGGGCCTACACCACCCTAGCCACCGATAGCGACGGCGATGCCGCCGTTGTCAAAATCGGCTATGGCAGCGGCTGGGTGGTCGGCCTGGGCGACGGCAACTTCAACGACGACCCGGCGTCGACGCAGTCGCAGCAGTTCTTCCGCAATATCATGGCCGAGGCGGATGGCCCCGGTGAGGTTCCGCTGCCCGCGTCGCTGCCGCTTCTCGGGTTGGGCATTGTCATGATCGGCCTGTTCAAACGCCGCAGGTCCGCCTGAGCCCCGGGACAGGCGCAAAACCAACGCCGCGCCGCCCGGGCGCGGCGTTTCCTTTCCACCGCCCCGTTGCCACCGGCTGTTTGCCAAAAGGGTCGGCCGGCCGTCTTGCCGCGGTCAGTCTTCGCCGCGCTTGCGGGCCTCCAGCACGATATTGAACAGGCTGGCGCCCAAGCTGACACCCGTCTCTAGGTCGTCCAGCGCAACGCGCACCGGGCTGCCGCTGCCGTCGTCGACGACCCATTGGACAAGCCGCACAGGATCGTCCGCGAAAAACAGCGTGAGCGTGCCGTAATCGGGGTTGTCCGGGTCCTGGGCGGTCACGCGGGTCGTGCTGCCCTCTGCGCCATAGCCCACCACCATCCGCGCGCGGCGCAGATCCACCTGCCGGTCGAGGATCAGGCTTAGCGGGGTGCGGCTCAGCGGGTATTGCTCGGGCGGCTGGTTCGACTTCGGGTCGAACACCGCCACCTGCCCGCCTCCGGCCATGACCAGCGCATCATTGGGCGGGTCGTACTCGAAGCGGATGCGCCCCGGGCGCCGGATGTAGACGGTGCCGGTCGAGACCGACCGGTCGCCATTGACCTGGGTAAACCGCCCCTGGGCGGTTTCGATGCCGTTGAGGTAGCGCGACAGCTCGGCCAGCGGGATCGGATCGGCGAGCGCGGGAAGCGCGGCGAACAACAGGGCGAAGGCGAGGCTGAGCGTTTTCATGCGCGCACTCTACCGCTCCGCATCGCACTTGCCAGCCCGAAGCCGGTCACAACGCAGCGATCAGCCCTGCTCGGGCACCAGGATCTCGCGCTTGCCCACGTGGTTGGCCGCGCTGACCACGCCCTCTTCCTCCATCTGCTCGACCAGCCGCGCAGCCTTGTTGTATCCGATGGCCAGCTTGCGCTGGATGTAGGAGGTCGAGCATTTGCGGTCTTTCAGCACGATGGCCACCGCCTGGTCGTAAAGCGCATCCTCGCCGTCTGTATTGCCGCCAAGGCCCAGCACAAGGTCGATATCGCTTTCCTTGTCGTCGTCGGGGCCCTCGACCACGCCGCCCACATAGTCGGGCGGGCCGTAGGCCTTGAGGTAGCGCACGATCTCTTCCACCTCCTCGTCGGACACGAACGGGCCGTGCACACGGGTGATCTTGGCACCACCGGCCATGTACAGCATGTCACCCATGCCCAGCAGCTGCTCGGCGCCCTGCTCGCCAAGGATGGTGCGGCTGTCGATCTTGCCCGTCACCTGGAAGCTGATCCGGGTCGGGAAGTTGGCCTTGATCGTGCCGGTGATGACGTCGACCGAGGGGCGCTGGGTGGCCATGATCAGGTGGATGCCGCTGGCCCGCGCCATCTGCGCCAGGCGCTGGATGCAGGCCTCGATCTCCTTGCCGGCGACCATCATCAGGTCGGCCATCTCATCGACGATGACCACGATGTAGGGCAGCGCCTCGGGGGCGAACTCCTCTGTCTCGAAGATCGGCTCGCCGGTCTCGTCGTCGAACCCGGTCTGCACCGTGCGCGAGAACATCTCGCCCTTGGCCAGCGCGTCGCGCACCCGGCCGTTATGGCCCTCGATGTTGCGCACGCCCATCTTGGACATCTTGCGGTAGCGTTCCTCCATCTCGCCCACGACCCATTTCAGCGCCACGACAGCCTTCTTTGGGTCGGTGACGACGGGCGACAGCAGGTGCGGGATGCCGTCATAGACGCTGAGTTCCAGCATCTTGGGGTCGATCATGATCAGCCGGCATTCCTCTGGGCTGAGCTTGTAGAGCAGCGACAGGATCATCGTGTTGATCGCCACCGACTTGCCCGAGCCCGTGGTGCCCGCGATCAGCAGGTGGGGCATCTTGGCGAGGTTGGCGACCACCGGGTCGCCGCCGATATCCTTGCCCAGCGCCAGCGGCAGCCGCATCTGCGAATCGCCGAAATCGCGCGCCGACAGGATTTCGCGCAAGACCACCTTTTCGCGCTCGGCGTTGGGCAGCTCGATGCCGATCACGCTGCGGCCCGGCACGGTCGAGACCCGCGCCGACAGCGCAGACATCGACCGCGCGATGTCGTCGGCCAGCCCGATCACCCGGCTGGCCTTGAGGCCGGGGGCCGGTTCCAGTTCGTACATGGTGACCACCGGGCCGGGGCGCACGCTGACGATCTCGCCCTTGACGCCGTAATCGTCCAGAACGTTTTCCAGCATCCGGGCGTTTTCCTCCAACGCCTCGTCGGACAGGTGCAGCCGCTCGATCACGGCAGGGTTGGTCAAGAGCGACAGGGGCGGATGTTCGTAGCCCGCCGCAGGGTCGTCGAATTGCAGCGCCGGCTGAGCCTCTTGCCGGGCCTGGCGCGAGGGCTGGGGCGCGCGCTTGGGCGGGTGCTGAACGACCGGGCGCGCGGCCTGCGCCGCGGCGGACGGGCGCGGCGGCGACGCCGGCTGAAGCATCAGCGGCGCCTCCTCCTGCGCCTCTGGCGCCTCCTCGGCCGGTGCAGTTTCGGGCATGCCCAGCGGCGGCTCGGCCGCCACGCCGCGCGGCGCGGCATCCGCGATCAGCGGCTGGGGACCGCGCCGGTTGCGCACCACCGGCGGCTCTGGCCGCAGCGCGGTCAGGCTCGGGGTCTGCCGGGCACGGCTCTTGATGACATCGGCGATGCGCGCCTTGATCCGCTCTTCCGAGACCGGGGCGAACGCCTCGTCCGTCTCGGGCAGTTCGGGTTCGACCAGTTCGGGCTCCACCTCGGGCTCGGGCGACCGGCGGACCAGCGCGGGCAGGCGCGAGAACAGTCCGGGACGCGCGGAAACCGGCAGCGCGTCTTCGGACTCGACCGCCGGGGCCGGGGCCGCCGAAACGGGGGCCCGGCGCGTCACGCGCGGGGGTTCGTGTGCAGCGGCGCGGCGTTCGGACCGGCGTTCGGCGCGGGCCGAGCGTTCGGAGCGTTGCCTGTCATTCAGCGTCTGCGCAATGCGCAGCGCACCCCGCGCAGAGCGGCCCAGCAGCGACATGATCCCGGCGTAAGACATGATCACGCCCACCAGCAGGAAGCGGAAGAACGCTTTCAACTCGTCGCCGTCCACCCCCAGGACGAACAGGCCCAGCGCCACCGCCGCCAGCCCCGACAGCCCGGCCATGATCTTGAGGCCCAGCCCGGCGGTCACCGGCGCGACGCCCAGCACCGCCCCCAGTGCGGTGTCGCCGAACAGCCCGCCCAGCCCGAAACTGTGGCTCCAGGTTTCGGGCGGCACGTGGGTCGAGGCGTAGACCGACATCAGCGCCACGGCGATGGGCGCGAAGATCAGCCGGCCCAGGGCGCGGTCTTCGCCCAGGTGGGCCAGCAGACGCAGCCCCCAGACGCCCAGCACCGCCGCCAGACCCCAGCTGCCCCAGCCCACGATGATGTAAAGCGGCGAGGCCAGCGAGGCGCCGAACCGGCCCAGCAGGTTTTCCGCCGGCGCGTCGGTGGCCGACAGCCAGCTCGGGTCTTCGGGCACGTAAGAGCCCAGCATCATCGCCGCCAGCGCGCCCAACGCGATCAGGACGAGGCCCAGCAACTCCTTGCCGCGCCGCTCGATCGCGGCCTGCATGTTGGAATCCAGAAGCGGGTTGCGCTGTTTCGCCTGGTACGAAGCCATCCTGCTCGCCTCCTCAACCGTACAGACAGTCACGAAGCCGGATCAGCCCGTGCTGCAATTCTTGCTCCGGGGCCACCATAGCGACCCGGATATAGCCGGCTCCGGGGTTTTCGTCGCCCACGTCGCGCGACAGATACGCGCCGGGCAGCACCCGCACCCCGGTCTCTTGCCAAAGTTTCAGCGCCGCCGCCTCGCCATCCTCGACCGGCAGCCACAAGAAGAACCCCGCCGCAGGCCGGCGATAATCGGGCAGGCCCGAGAAGACAGTGTCGGCAATACCGTATTTGCGCTGGTAGAGGGCTCGGCTGTGGGCCACATGCGCCTCGTCGGCCCATAGCCTCTCGGCCACCCGTTGCAGGGGTATCGGCAGGGGCGCGCCGGCATAGGCGCGCAACTGCTTGATCCGTGTCAGGCTCGCCGGGCCGCCGGCAACGAAGCCCGAGCGCAGCCCCGGCAGGTTCGAGCGTTTCGAAAGCGAATGGAACACCAGCACGCGCTCGGGGTCGGCGCCGATCTCGTGGGCGGCCTCCAGCGCGCCGGGGGGCGGCGTTTCACGAAAGACCTCGGAATAGCACTCGTCGGCGAAGACCTGAAAGTCGTGCTTTTCGGCCAGCCGCAACAGCTCGGCCCAGTACGCCTTGTCGGCCACCGCGCCCTGCGGGTTGGACGGCGAGCAGATATAGGCGATGGCCACCCGGTTCAACAATTCGGCCGGCAGCGCGGTGTAGTCGGGCAGATAGCCTGTCCCGACGGTGGCCGGCACGTAAACGGGCTCGGCCGAGGCGGCCAGCGCGGCAACGGAATAGACCTGGTAAAAAGGGTTCGGCGTCAGGATCACCGGCTTGTCGCCGGCCTTCTGCTCGGGGCAGAGCGCGAGCGCCGCGTTGAACAGCCCCTCGCGGGTGCCGTTCAGTACCGATATCTGCGTGTCCGGCGACAACAGAACGCCGTAGCGGCGCGCCAGCCAGTCGGTGATCGCGCTGCGCAGTTCGGGTGTGCCGTCGTTGGGGGGATATTTGCCGAACTCCTGCGCATGCTGGACGATGACACCGCCCACCCAGTCGGGGAAGGCATGTTGCGGCTCGCCGATGCTCATGTGTAAAGGCGCGCCGCCGGGCGCGTGATGGTCCAGCAGCCCTCTGAGCCGCGGAAAAGCGTATTCTGGCAGGTTCGAAAACCGCTCGGGAAAGGCCATTGACCCTGTCTTGTTATGTTACTGCCTCAGGCCGGGATCGTCTGGCGCCCCGGTTATGGCCTGACGATACCGGCTCGCCCCGTCCGGGTCCAGCGCGGCGCCGGGCCGCGCCCGGCCCATGCCTGCGAGTTGTGGCTTTTAGGTCAGCGCCGCTTCGGCCGCGGCCCCGAGCCTCAGCAGCCGTTCCTCGCCCCCCGGCAGGCCGGCCAGGGTGATCCCCGCCGCCGGCACGCCGGTGGGCAGGCTCAGCGCGGGCACCCCCATCAGGTTGCCGATGCGGGTGTTGCGCAGGGTCAGCAGGTTTTCGGTGACATAGTAGTCGGGATCCTCCATCAGCCGGGCGACAGAGGGGGGCGAGATCGGGCAGGTGGGCATCAGTACCGCGTCAAAGCCCGCCGCCCGCGCCGCCCACCGGGCGCGCAGCGCGTCCAGCCGCTGCCAGGCAGCCACGTAATCGGCGCCGGAATGGGTGCCGCCCGCGCGGAACCTCTTGAGGATCTCGCCGAACATCTTGTCGGGCGCGGCCTCGATGGCCTCGCGCCAGGTGGCGTAGGCCTCGGTGGTGTAAAGCACCCCCGACAGCGGCAGCGCCTCGGCCACCTCGGGCGCCTCGTGGTGCTCGATGTGCGCGCCGGCGGCGGCCAGCCGGTCCAGGGCCATCTCGAACCCGGCCCGGGGCGCATCGCGCAGATCGTCGAGCGCGCCGGTTGTCAGCACCATAAGTCGGGCGCCGGTCAGCGTCGCGTCGCGCAGATCGGCCGGTTTGCCGCCCTCGAGCGCGGCCAGCATCAGCGCCGCGTCTTCTACGGTGCGGGTCAGGGGCCCGACCGTGTCGAAGCGGGCGGCCAGCGGCACCACGCCAACCAGCGACAGCCGCCCGGCGGTGGTCTTGAGCCCCACCAGATCGTTCCATGCCGAGGGCACGCGGACCGAACCGCCGGTATCCGACCCCACCGCCGCGGCGGCCAGGCCGAACGCCACCGAGGTCGCCGCCCCCGACGACGACCCGCCCGGCGCGGCCCCCGCATCATGCACGTTGGGCGGCGTTTCGGTCACCGGGTTCACCCCCAGCCCGGAAAAGGCAAGCTCGGACATATGGGTCTTGCCCAGGCACACGAGGCCCTGCGCGGTGGCGTTGCGCAGCACCTCGGCATCCTGCCCCGGCACGCGGCCGGCCAGCAGGGCCGAGCCCGCCTCGGTCGCAACCCCGGCGGTATCGAACAGATCCTTCCACGACACCGGCACCCCGTCGAGCGGGCCGAGGCGATGGCCCGTTTTCGCCCGTTCGCGCGCCGCACCCGCCTCGGCCAGCGCGCGTTCGGGCGTGGTGCGGGCATAGATGCGCCCCGCCTCGGGGTGCGCGGCGATGGCCCCGAGATACGCCTCGGCCAGCGCCACCGGGTCGATCTCGCCCGCGCCGATGCCACGCCCCAGCGCGCCCGCGCTCATGCCCAGCCAGTCTTCGCTCATCGCCCTGCCTCCCCGCTCGATCCGCCCGACCGAGGCTACCGGCGCCGCCGCGTATGGACAATCCCGACCAGCCCGCCATATTGCCCCCCATGAGCGTTGACTCGGATATCCTCATCGTGGGCGGCGGGCTGAACGGCCCCGCCCTGGCCATCGCCCTCGCCGAGGCCGGTCTCACCGTCACCGTGATCGACGCCCTGGCCGAGGCCGTGCGGGCGGACGCCGAATTCGACGGCCGCGCCTATGCGCTGGCGTTGGCCTCGAAACGGCTGCTCGACGCGATCGGCATCTGGGACGGCGTGGCCGAGCACAGCCAGCCGATACTGGAGATCAAGGCCACCGACGGCCGCGCGGGCGAGGGCCCGGCGCGCTTCATGCTCGATTTCGACCATGGCGAGATCGAGGAAGGCCCGATGGGCTATATGCTGGAGGACCGTTACCTGCGGCGCGCCTTCCTGGCCGCGATGGATGCGCATCCCCGCATCACCCATCGCGCGGGCGAGACCGTGGTCGCGCAAGAGGTCGATGCCTTTGGCGCCGAGGTGACGCTAGCCTCTGGGCAAAGCCTGCGCGGCACGCTGCTGGTGGGCTGCGACGGGCGGGGCAGCGGCACCGCGAAACGCGCCGGCATCCGCCGCACCGGATGGGATTACGGGCAAACCGCGCTGGTCTGCGCCATCGCCCATGAAAAGCCCCATCACGGCATCGCGCACCAGTTCTTCATGCCGCCGGGGCCGCTGGCCATCCTGCCCCTGCCCGGCAACCGCTGCTCGATCGTCTGGAGCGAGCGCCGCGCGACCGCCGCCACCATTCAGGCGCTGGACGACGCGGGGTACCTGTCTGCCCTGCGCCCGCGATTCGGCGATTTCCTTGGGGCAATCTCGCTGGCCGGCGAGCGGTTTACCTATCCACTGAACCTGACGCTGGCCAACGCCTTCGTCGCGCCCCGCGTCGCGCTGGTGGGCGACGCGGCCCACGGGGTGCACCCCATCGCGGGCCAGGGCCTCAACCTTGGCCTGCGCGACGTGGGCGCGCTGGCCGAGGTGCTGGTCGCCGCGCGCCGCCGGGGAGAGGATTTCGGTGCGGCCGACGTGCTGGAACGTTACCAGCGCTGGCGCCGCTTCGACACCACGGCGATGGCCGTGGGCACCGACGCGATCAACACGCTTTTCTCGAACGACAACCCGATCTTGCGGTTGGGCCGCGATCTCGGCATGGGCGCGGTGAACGCCGTGCCCGCCCTGCGCCGCCGCTTCATCCGCGAGGCCGCCGGGCTGACCGGCGACCTGCCGGCGCTGATGAAGGGCCGACCGCTTTAGGCCGCTGGAACAAGGGTCAGGTTGGCATGGTCTCGCAACGGGCCTGTCCCACGTGATAGGCAATGCGGTCGAAATGCTTGTCCCAGGTTCCACAACACCCGCCCCAGATGTCGATATCGGGGTAGCGCCGCGCCAGGTCGCCCATCATCAGGCCGAGTTCTTCGGGGTCGCCCTCTTCGATATGGCCGAGCTTGCAGAGCGAAACCTTGTCCATCTTGGCGGCGTTGGGGCGCAACGACCGGATGCGGCGGGTCCATTCACCGGGCTCCAGCGCCGGTTCGAACTCGACCGGGTGCGAACAGTTGATCCCGAAGGAGTCGGGCCGGGCGGGGCCGGCCTGGGCATCGGTCGCCTCGATCGCCTCTTTCAGGGTCGGGCCTGACCGGAGCCTGTGACGGCTGTCGAGCGTGAAGGACACGTTGACGGGCAGCCCCGCCGAGGCCGCGGCCCGGCTGATGCCCACCGCCTCGGGCACATTGTTGATCGTCGCGGCCCAGACCAGATCGACGCCGCATTCCTTGAGGGTTTGCATCTGGGTGGCGTGATAGGCCTTGGCCTCGTCGGCGGTGATGTCGCGGTTCAGCGCGTAGGCATCGCCGCGCGGCCCGACGCATCCGGCCACTGCGACGCGCGGCAACTGGCCGGCATAGGGACGCGCGACATCGCGCAGGAAGTCGATGCATTTGTGCTGCATCTCGCGCAGGCCCTCGGCGGAATATCCCAGCTTGTCGCCCCAGTCCGGGCTGGCGCGATAGTCGAACCCGGCCAGGAGCGCCGCGAAACCATGCTTGGCCGCCATGTCGAGATAGCGGCGATACATGTCCGTCATGTCCGCAACCGCGGCGGGCTTGTTCATCAGTTCGAACATCGCGAATTCGCGCAACTCGTGACCGTGGCGATACATGATCTCGGTCTCGGTTCCGCCCTCCGCGAGGTAAAGCAAACCCTCTTGCCGAGGGAACACGGCTCTTTCGCTTGTCATGGTACCCTCCCTGTCAATGCACGAGCGGCGCCCGAGGCCCCCATGCGCGGCCGTTCCCTGTGGGCAACGGCCGAGCCGGGCCCTGCCGGTACGGATCGGCGTTCCCGGCGCCGATATCGCTGTGCGCGGGTAGGGTAACACTTGCTGGGGTGGTGTGACTATTTCGGGGGCCGTCCGGGCCCGCCGGCTAGTCGATCTGCCGTGCCTCGTCGACCAGCATGATCGGGATTCCGTTGCGGATCGGGAAGGCCAGATGCGCGGCCTTCGAGACCAGTTCCTGCCGCTCGGCATCGTAGGACAGCGTCGCCCGCGTCACGGGGCAGACCAGCGATTCAAGCATCTTGCGGTCGGTCTGAGGGGTATCGGTCACTGCATCACCTCTTCGTTGCTGCCGCCGCGTAGCGCAAATTCGATCAGCGTGACAAGGGTTTCGCGCCGGGTCGACAGCGACGGCGCCTCAAGCAGCGCCTGCTTGTCCTCCGGCGCGAAGGGGCAAAGCATCGAAAGAGAGTTGATCAGCAGCTCTTCCTCGGCCTCCTTCAGGCTGTCCCAGTCGGTCGAGAGCCCGCGCGACTCGAAAAACCGCGACAGAAGGTCGAGAAACGGCGCGCGGTCAAAGCCGTTGTCCTCTTCGCCCGGCCCCAGGTCGCGGGCGAACCCGTCCCAGGTGACCTCGGCCTTCAGGTAGGGCGCAAAGCCGGACACCTCTTGCTGGATGCGGTAGCGCGAAATGCCCGACAGGGTGATCATGTACCGCCCGTCCTCGGTCTCGGAAAAGGCCGTGACCCGGCCGGCACAGCCGATCCGGTGCAGCTTGGCCTCGCAGCCCTCGGGCACCTCGCGCGGCTGCGCCATCCCGATCAGCCGGTGCGGCGTTTTCAGCGCATCGTCGAGCATCGCCAGGTAGCGCGGCTCGAAGATGTGCAGCGGCAGGCGCGCCCGCGGCAGCAAAAGCGCCCCGGGAAGCGGGAAGACGGGGATCGTGTCGGGCAGGTCCGCGGTTGGAAACATGCCCGTTAACCTAGCCCTCGCGACAGGTCAGGCAAATATCATTGACGACAGTTTTCGGCGACCTTTCAGCACAACCGGATCCTGCGGCTTGAGCGCCTCAAAAATGGTGAAAAGCTGTTCCTTTGCGGCGGCATCGTTCCACTCGCGGTCGCGGCGGAACAGCTCCAGCAACTGGTCGACGGCCTCCTCCACTTCGCCGTTGGCATGCAGCGCCTTGGCGAGGTCGAACCGGGCCTGGTGGTTGTCGGGATCGTGGTCGACCGCGGCGCGCAACTCGGCCACCGGGCCCGCATCGGCGGCCTGCTTGGCCAGCTCGACCTGGGCGCGGGCCGCATCGACCTCGGGCGCCTGCGCGATCTCGGCGGGAACCGAGGCCAGCAAGGTCTCGGCCTTCTCGACCTCGCCCAGCGCCACATGGGCGCGGACCAGCCCGCCAAAGGCCGCGGCGTTCTTGGGGTCTTCGCCGAGGATCGCGGCAAAGGTCTGGGCCGCGTCGACCGCAGCGCCCTCGGTCAGCATCGCCTCGGCCGCCTCGATCGCCTCGGCCAGCCCGCCGTCGCCCGCGGCCCCGGCCACCCGGTCGACGAACGCCTTGATCTCGGATGCGGGCAGCGCGCCCTGAAAGCCGTCGACCGGCTGGCCCTGGAAAAAGGCATAGACCGTCGGGATCGACTGGATGCGCAGCTGCGCCGCGACCTGCTGGTTCTCATCGACGTTGACCTTGACCATGCGCACCTTGCCGCCCGCCTCGGTCACGGCCTGTTCCAGCGCCGGGCCCAGCGTCTTGCACGGCCCGCACCAGGGTGCCCAGAAATCGACGATCACCGGCACCTCCTGCGAGGCCTCGATGACGTCCTGCAAGAAAGTGGCCTCGGAAATTTCCTTGATCAGATCGGCCTTGGGCGCGGCGCCCGCATTGCCGCCAAGTTCCAGCATGGTGTTCTCTCCGCTTATCGGCGATTTGCGCCATATATGTGGGCCAGACCCGAAAAACCCAAGGGCCAAATTCGTTTACAGCTCGAACGTAGCGAAGACCGGCGCGTGGTCCGACGGTTTTTCCCAGCCCCGCGCGGCACGCAGGATGCGGCTCTGGTGCGCCGCCGACGCGATGTCGGGAGAGGCCCAGACATGGTCGAGCCTGCGGCCCTTGTCGGCGGAGTCCCAGTCGCGGGCGCGGTAGGACCACCATGAATAGAGCTGCCCCTCGGGGATGTCGGCCCGCGTGACATCGACCCAGCCGCCGGCCTCTTGCGCATCGCCCAGATGCGCGACCTCGATGGGCGTGTGGCTGACCACCTTCAAGAGCTGCTTGTGGCTCCACACGTCATCCTCGCGCGGCGCGATATTCAGATCGCCCACCAGGATCGCCTTTTGCGGGCGGCTGTCGCGGAACCAGTCGCGCATGTCGGTGAGGTAATCGAGCTTCTGGCCGAACTTCTCGTTGACCTCGCGGTCGGGCACGTCGCCGCCGGCTGGCACGTAGAAGTTGTGGATCACCACCCCGTTTTCCAGCCGCGCCGCCACGTGGCGGGCATGACCCAGCGCTGCGAAATCCATCTCGCCCGCATCCTCGATCGGCAGCTTCGACAGGATCGCCACGCCGTTATAGCCTTTCTGCCCGCGGGCCACGACATGGCCGTAGCCCAGCGCCCGAAACCCCTCCAGCGGGATCTTCTCCACCGGGCTCTTGCATTCCTGAAGGCACAGGATGTCGGGCGCCTCCTCGCGCAGCAGCTTTTCCACCAGCCCCGCCCGCAGGCGGACCGAGTTGATGTTCCAGGTGGCAAGCGTGAAGGGCATGGGCGTCTCCGGACAAAAAAAGGGCCGCGCCACCCTAGGGCGCGGCCTTCGGAGCCTCAAGGGCGTCGCGCTCAGGCGACCAGCCGGTAGCCCCCCGATTCGGTCACCAGCAGACGAGCGTTCGACGGGTCGGGCTCGATCTTCTGGCGCAGGCGGTAGATGTGGGTTTCCAGCGTATGGGTGGTGACCCCGGCATTGTAGCCCCAGACCTCGTGCAACAGCACGTCGCGCGCCACCACGCCCTCGGTCGCCCGATACAGGAACTTCAGGATGTTGGTCTCTTTCTCGGTCAGCCGGATCTTCCGCTCGTCCTCGGTGATCAGCATCTTCATCGCCGGCTTGAACGTGTACGGCCCAAGCTGGAAAACCGCATCCTCCGACTGTTCGTGCTGGCGCAGCTGGGCGCGGATGCGGGCCAGCAGCACCGGAAACTTGAACGGCTTGGTCACATAGTCGTTCGCGCCCGCGTCGAGGCCCAGGATGGTGTCGGCATCGCTGTCATGGCCCGTCAGCATCAGGACCGGGCATTTGACGCCCTGCTTGCGCAGCTTGCGGCACAACTCGCGCCCGTCGGTGTCGGGCAGGCCCACGTCGAGAATGACCAGGTCGTAAAGCGCCTCTTTCGCCTTTTCGACCGCCTCGGCGCCGTTGCCGGCCTCGAACACGTCGAAATCCTCGGTCATGACAAGCTGCTCGCTGAGCGCCTCGCGCAAATCCTCGTCGTCATCGACAAGCAAGATCTTCTTCAGGGTGCTCATGGGCGGACCTCCTCTATTCGCTCTGGCTCAGATGTCGCCTGTCGGCCAAGCTGCAAGAATTGCGACAGGGTTTTCACGCAAGCGTGTGGCAGGAGCGGCTTTTGTTTCATATTTGAATGATTTGCCGCTAAACGGGCGACAGCATAAGGACCAACCATGCCCCTCGGCCCCGACAGCATCGACCAGCTTGCCCGCGCGCGCAACGACCTGCGGATCGGGGTGCCCGTGGTGATCGCGGCGGGAGACGCGGGCCTGTTGATCCTCGCCGCCGAAACACTCAGCGCCGCCCGCCTGTCGGCGCTACGCGGCCTCGGCGGCGCGCCCGTGCTGGCCGTCACCGCGCGGCGCGCCAAGACGCTCAAGGCGCGGCCCTATGACGGTGACCTCGCCCGCATCGAGCTGCCCGAGACGGCCGATCCGGACTGGGTGCGCGCGGTGGCCGAGCCCGCCGACGATTTGGAAAAGCCGCTGCTCGGTCCCTTCGTCACCCGGCGCGATGGCGATGTGGCCGCCCACCGCGCCGCGATCGCGCTGACCAAATCGGCCCGGCTGCTGCCGGCGGTGCTGGCGCTTGGGCTGGAGGATGCGCGCGGCTTTGCCGACACCCACAACCTGACGCTGCTGGCCCTCGAAGAGGCCGCCGTCGCGCTCGCCACGTCCACCACCTTCGAAGAGGTCGTCTCGGCGCGTGTTCCGCTGGCCGTGGCGCGCGCGGGGCGGGTGCATGTGTTCCGCCCCCGCGACGGCAGCGAAGAGCATTACGCGGTGGAGATCGGCGCCCCGTCGCGCGCCGCCCCGGTGCTGGCGCGGCTGCATTCCGCCTGTTTCACCGGCGACCTGCTGGGCAGTCTGAAATGCGATTGCGGCGCCCAGCTTCAGGCCGCGCTGGCGCAGATGGGGGCCGAAGGCGCCGGCGTGCTGCTTTACCTCAACCAGGAAGGGCGCGGTATCGGGCTGGCCAACAAGATGCGTGCCTATGCGCTGCAGGATCAGGGTTTCGACACGGTCGAGGCCAATCACCGGCTCGGCTTTGAGGATGACGAACGCGATTTCCGCATCGGCGCCGCCATCCTGCGGCAAATGGGCTTTGGCACGGTCCGCCTGATGACGAACAACCCCGCCAAGATCTCGATGATGGAGGCCAACGGCATCGCCGTGGCCGAACGGGTACCGCTCAAGGTCGGCCATACCGGCGACAACGCCGCCTACTTGGCGACCAAGGCCGCCAAGTCGGGGCACCTGTTGTAACGGGCCTCAGCCCTGGCGCGGCGGGCGCATCTGACGGATCGCCGCCTCGACCGCGCGCCATGTCTTGGCCTCGGTCTCTTCGCCGGCGGCCTCGTGGCCCGCGGCCTTTTGCGCCGCTTCCGCCTCGGCCTTGTCGCCGCGGGCATCGAACAGGGCCCGCGCGTATTCCATGACCTTTGCAGTTTCCATATCGGTCCTCCTCCTTGTCATGCCTGACGGCGCCGCATCGGCGACGCGGCGTCGGACAGTTGCAAAACGATTCTACCACGCTGACGTATGTGCCGGCTTGATCCGCCTCAAGGCGGCCGGCGGCAGTTGCTTTCCAAGGCCGCTGCTATGCGGCACTCTTTGCCCATGCAGGCAACCGACCTCGTACTCACCCCCACCCACCTGCGCTTTCTCGGCCGGCGCTTTCCCTGTTCCATCGGCCGGGGCGGGGTGCGCAGCGACAAGCGCGAGGGCGACGGCGCGACGCCCAGGGGCACGCACCGGATCGTCGGGATGCTCTACAGGCCCGATCGCATGGCCCGGCCGGCCGACTGGGCGCTGCCGATCGGGCCGTGCGACCTGTGGTCGGACGACCCGGCCGACCCCGATTACAACCTGATGGTCCGGGCGCCGCACGCCTTTGGCCATGAGCGGCTGCGCCGGGCCGACCCGCTCTACGACCTGGTGATTCTCACGGATTGGAACTGGCCATGCGCCGCGCGCGGCCGCGGGTCGGCGATCTTCATTCACCAGTGGCGCAGGCCGCATTTCCCCACGGAGGGCTGCATCGGGCTGAGGCGCGACCACCTGCACTGGATCGCCGCCCGCATTCGCCACGCCACCCGGCTGGTCGCGTCATAACCTCCTGGCGCCCAGGATCTTTCGAAAAAATCGACGAAGATTCTTGCGCCTAGCCTTGGCTACGTTCTCCGAAAATCGCGCTGCCCACCCGCACATGGGTCGCCCCCAGCGCGATGGCGGTTTCGAAATCGCCGCTCATCCCCATCGACAGCCCCTCAAGCCCGTTGCGCTCGGCGATCTTGGCCAGCAATGCAAAATGCAGCGACGGCTCTTCCTCCAATGGCGGGATGCACATCAGCCCCAGCAGCGGCAAATCCATCCCCCGGCATTCGGCCACGAACGCATCGGCCTCGTCGGGCAGCACGCCGGCCTTTTGCGGCTCTTCCCCGGTATTGACCTGGATGAACAGACCCGGGCAGGCACCGCCCTCCTGCGCGAGGTCGGCCAGCTTTCTCGCCAGCTTCGGCCGGTCGACCGAGTGGATGGTCGAAAACAGCTCGACCGCCTGTTTCGCCTTGTTGCTCTGCAACGGCCCGACCAGATGCAAATCGACGCCCTCGTAGCGTTCCATGAAATCGGGCCATTTTCCCTGCGCTTCTTGCACCCGGTTTTCGCCGAAAACCCGGTGGCCCTGTTTCAGCACGGCCTCGACGCGGTCCAGCGGTTGCACCTTCGACACCGCGATCAGCGTCACCGACCCCGGCGCGCGGTCCGCGGCCGACTCGGCCTTGGCGATTCGTTGCGTGATGTCGCTCAGCCCCATGGTTCCCTCCGTCAAATCGCGCCGCCCAGCGCCTCGAACATGGGCGCGAGATCGTCCTTGTACCGCTCCCACGCCGCCACCGAGGACTTATAGATCGGCTGGCGCACCTGATAGACGCTGAGCGTGCTCACCCGCCGCTCGGTTTCGTGGAAACTGAGGCAGGCATCTTCCCAGTCCAGCCCGCAGGCGGCCACCAGCTTGCGGCTTTCTGCCTCGGGGTTGGCAATAAGGTCTTCGTACTGGATCTCGTGAAATCCGCCGGGCAGCTTGGCGCGCCAGAAATCTATCATCTCTTCGAACATCCGGTAGTAAAGCCCGAGGTCGCGCAGATCGTAGGCGTAGCGGTGGGTGCCCTCGGCAAATACGTTCTTGTAGATCGAGAACAGCGTATCGCGGGGATCGCGCTTGACCAGAACGATATGCGCGTTGGGCAGCGCGAGGCGCACCGCCCCCATCACCATGTAGGTCTGGATCGACTTGTCGGTCACGCGGTCGGCCCCGGGCACCAGCGCGCGCAGCCGCGCCGCCGCCCCGTCGCCGATCTCGACGAGATCGGAATCGGTCAGCGCATCGAAGGGCCGGTACCCGCCCCCGGCCTGCGACAGCCGCGAAGAGACGGCGCGCGCCATGTAGCCGACCTCGCCCGCGCCGCCGACGCGCGAATGGCTGGCGATGATCTGTTCGACCAGCGTCGTGCCAGAGCGCGGCATCCCGGTGACGAAGATCGGCGCGAAATCGGGGGCGCCCGCGGGCGCGGTGCGGGCCGCGAAATCGGTGCCGGCAAAGGCCGATTTGACCGCGTCGACCTCGGCTCGCCTCTCGGCGATGTCATAGGAAAATCGCTTTCGCATCAACGCGTTGCCAGTGGCCAGATAGGGAAACACCTTGTCATGCGCCTTGGTCGCCTCCATCGCGCGGGCCAGCGCGAAGGCCAGGTGCATACGGCTGGAATCGCCCTGGGTGTCGTCGGCGAATCGGGCCTCCATCTCTGCGATCAGCGGGTCGCCGGGGGCGAATTTCACGCTGGCCGCGAAGGTGCGGTAATGCTCGCCATTGTCGGGCTCCAGCGCGATGGCTTTTCGGAAATCCGCTTCGGCATCGTCGAATCGACCCAGCGTCTGGCGAAACATGCCGCGCAAGCTGTGCGCGGTTGCCGAATTCGGGTCGGCGGCCACGGCGCTGTCGTATTCCGCCGCCGCGTCCTCGGCGCGGCCCTGGGCGGCCAGTGCCTGGGCCATCCGCAGATGTATCGGCGCGCCGCTCTGCCCGGCCGCCATCGCAGAACGAAGTGCCTTTTCGGCCTCTTCGGGCCTGCGCAGGTCGAGCAGGGCCTGTGCCAGCGCCAGCTGCGCCTCCGACAGCCGCGGCTCCAGCGCCACGGCGCGGCGCAGGGGCGCAAGCGCCGGCTCGGTCTCGCCCGACCGCGCCAGCGCCAGACCCAGCGCCGCCTGCGCCGTCGGCAGGTCGGGCGCCAGCTCGACCGCGCGGCGCAAGCGCCTGAGCGCACCGGCCAGATCGCCGCGGTCGAGCAGCAGGCGGCCGTAATTGGCCTGCGCCTCGGCGTAGTCCGGGGCGAGCTTGAGCGCGGCCTCGAACTCGGCCGCGGCGGCATCGGCTCGGCCCCGTTCGGCCAGGCAATTGGCCAGGATATTGGCGATCACGGGCACATCCGGGTGGGCCTTGCGCAACCGGCGCGCGCCCGTCTCGGCCTCGGCCAGGCGGCCCGCCTTCATCAGACCGATCAGCCGGCGCACCTCCTCGGGCCGGACGGTGCCCAGATCCGTCCGGCTGCGCGCCTTCGGCGGAGACAGGCGATTTTGCAGCGCCACCAGCAGCTTGGCCGGCAGTCGCGCGGCCTTGGCCGCCTTGAGAAAGCGCCTGTTGGCCGCCTCGTCCTCCAACCGCGCCAACGCCTCGGCCTCAAGCTGCCAGATCGCGGGCTCGGCGGGCTTGAGCTTGCGCGCCCGTTCGATGGGTCCGAGCGCCGCCTCGGGCCGCCCGCGGCTCAGCGCGATCCGGCCGAGCTGGTAGTGCACCTCGGGCAGGGAGGGGTTGGCCTTGAGGATATCCAGATAGGCGCGTTCCGCGTCGTCCAGCCGGCCGGCGCCCTGCAGCTTCAGGGCCTCCTGAAAGCGGCGCTTGATCTGGGCGGGGTCGAGCGGAAGCATGGCGGTCCTTCGGGTGTGGCGGGGCGATCTACCCCCGGACCTGTCGCTTAGCGCAAAAGAAAAGAGCGGGCAAATTGCCCGCTCTTCCCGTATCCGAAGTTCCGAAGAACTTAGAAGGACATCGCGATACCCAGCGAGTACGACTCGCGGTCTTCGCCGTCGCCGTAGCCGAACTGAACAACGGCACCGCCGCCCAGGTCGTAGTTGGCGGCCAGGCCGAAGCCGTCGACGTCGCTACCCGAGTCGAGGTCGTACTTGCCGTAGTTGGCGCCGATCGAGAAGGCGTCCCAGGTGTAGGCCATGCCGATGGCGTAGTGGGTCCAGTCGGCACCGGCGAAGTCGCTGTCGTAGCTCGACGCGTTCAGGCCGGCCTCGAAGCCGTTGCCCGTGTCAGCGTAGAGCGACGCACCGATGATCTCGCCATTGTTGTCCTTGCTGGTGTAGCCGAGGCCAAAGCCGATTTCGATGCCCGAGGCCATGGCGAAGTCGTAGGACACGCCAACCGCGTAGATGTCGTCGTCGCCGGCACCGTTATCGTCCTGCTCCATCGACACCGAGAAGCCGAAGTCGCCGAACGAGTAGTCGTAGCGCAGGATCTGGTTGTCTTCGACGCCGTCGAAGCCAGAGTTGCCGTTGAAGCCGGTGTGGATGGTTTCGTCATCCGCGATCGAGCCAACAAAGGCGACTTCTTTCAGGCGGCGGTCATAGGCGCCGTCGATTTCGCCCAGGGTCAGGGTGCCGAAGGCGCCCGAGATGAAGACCGACTCGTTGTCATAGGAAGCCGAACCGTTGGTGGCGCCGCCACCGTTCGACTCTTCGATTTCCACGTGGAAGCCGAAGGTCATGCCACCGTCGGTTTCGCCCGAACCGTCCACCGAGATGGTGAAGTCGTTGTGGAACTGCGCTTCGTCGTTGGCACCGTAGAAGTCACCACCGGTGATGCCCATTTCGGCCGAAAGACCGAACTCGATTTCAGCGGCAGCGATACCGGCGGAAGCGACGAGCGCGGTGGTCGCAAAGAGAACCTTTTTCATGGTTTTCCCTCATTCATTTAAGATTCACCTCAGCCCGGTTTGCCGCACTGAGTATGCTCGGTGTGTCGCTCTTAACCGGTTGGAATGCAAGAAAGGCCGGACCGGTCGCCTTACAGACGCAGCGATTGATGCAGCTTTGCCACACAGATATCCAGCAACCGCCCCGCGCGCGCCCAAAACGGGTTTGCCGGGAAACATCTTGTCCCACAACCGCACCTCCGCTAAAGACCGAAAAGGCGATACGGGGCGGATTTCATGAGTTTCACAGCGTTTCGGCGGCTGGCAGTCCTCAGTTTGGCGGCGATTGCGCTCTCTGGCTGCGGCGGGGGAATCGGCAGCGGCGACAGCGGGCTGTTCCGCGGCAACTCCGAACCGAACCGCGAGGCGATCGAGCGTCAGCGCGCCAACACCCCTGTCGGCCAGCGCGAGGCCGAGAACCGGTCGACCATTTGGGACCTGTTCATCCAGAAGGACGACCCGAATACCACCGTCGAGGTCAACAAGTACCTCTGGCAGGCGTCGCTGGATGTTCTGAATTTCCTTCCGATCCAGTCGGTTGACCCGTTTTCGGGCGTCATCGTCACGGGCTATGGCACACCGCCGGGCGGCGGGCGCGCCTACCGCGCCACCGTCTATGTTCAGGACCCCGCGCTCGAAGCCCGCGCCCTGAAGGTGGCGCTGGCCAGCCGCGGCGGCGCCGTCGACCCCGACACGGTGCGCGCCGTCGAAGACGCGATTCTCACCCGCGCCCGACAGCTGCGCATCCGCGACAGCCGGCTCTGAGCCAACAGGCCGAACGACCATCGATGTCACGCGCCATTCCATGGGCAAACCGGGCGTTTTGGCGATATCTTGCCGCCAGAGCCCGCGACCTGGGAAATTCCGACCATCGCCCCGGCACGCGCGCCGAATGGCAGTAGGGTAGCAACTCGTTACGATACGCTGGACGACGCCAAACCGCTTCGATTCGATCCTATGGGCAACGCCGGGGACATCGGCAAGACTGTGGGCTACACTATAGATATCTCGATTCAGTGACGCGGCGCTGAGGCGCGCCCGAGGTCCAAGCGCCCTCTGGACGCCCCCGCCGCGCGCGACTATGCACAACGCCGGGCCCTCTGCGCCCGGCTTTGACTTCGACGAGGACGAGATATGACGGCGCGCTACGCTCCAGCCGAGATCGAGCCCAGATGGCAGGCCGAATGGGACAAGGCCGGCGCCTTTGCCGCCCGGCGCGACCCGGACCGCGCCAAATACTACGTGCTCGAGATGTTCCCCTACCCGTCGGGGCGCATCCATATGGGCCATGTGCGCAACTACACCATGGGCGACGTCATCGCGCGCTATAAAATGTCTTGCGGGTTCAGCGTGTTGCACCCGATGGGGTGGGATGCCTTCGGAATGCCCGCGGAAAACGCCGCGATGGAACGCGGCGGCCACCCCAAGGACTGGACCTATTCCAACATCGCCGACATGCGCGGCCAGATGAAACCGCTGGGCCTCAGCATCGACTGGTCGCGCGAGTTCGCCACCTGCGACCCGGACTATTACGGCCAGCAGCAGGCGATGTTCATCGACTTCCTCCACGCGGGGCTGGTCTACCGCAAGAACGCCACCGTCAACTGGGACCCGGTCGACATGACCGTCCTGGCCAACGAGCAGGTGATCGAGGGCAAGGGCTGGCGCTCGGGCGCCCCGGTCGAGCGGCGCGAGCTTACGCAATGGTTCTTCAAGATCTCCGATTTCGCCGAGGAACTGCTCGACGCGCTCGACGGGCTGGACAACTGGCCCGAAAAGGTCAAGCTGATGCAGCGCAACTGGATCGGCAAGTCGCGCGGCCTGCAAATGGCGTTTTCGCTGATCGACGCGCCGCACGAGTTCGACCGGGTCGAGGTCTACACCACCCGGCCCGACACGCTGTTGGGCGCCAGCTTTCTCGGCATCTCGCCCGACCATCCGCTGGCCCGGGCGCTGGAGGCCGACAACCCCGAGCTGGCCGCCTTCTGCGCCGAATGCCGCCGCATGGGCACCAGCGAGGAAGAGCTGGAAAAGGCCGAGAAGCGGGGCTTCGACACCGGGCTGAAGGTGCGCCACCCGTTCGATACGGCGTGGGAACTGCCCGTCTACATCGCCAATTTCATCCTGATGGATTACGGCACCGGCGCCATTTTCGGCTGCCCGGCGCATGACCAGCGCGACCTCGACTTTGCCCGCAAATACGGCCTGCCGGTGGTCAGCACCTACGCCCCCGCCGAGGATGACGGCAGCACGATGCCCGAGGACGGCGGCCCGGCCTATGTGCCGCCGAAGTCAGAGCCCGTGATCTACGTGCGTGGGTTCGCCGGTGAGACCGAACAGACCGGCGAGGCGGCCATCGAGTCCGCGATTCGGTTTTGCGAGGAGAACGGCGTCGGCCACGGCGTGACCAAGTTCCGCCTGCGCGACTGGGGCCTTTCGCGGCAACGCTACTGGGGCTGCCCGATTCCCGTGGTGCATTGCGACGCCTGCGGCGTGGTGCCGGAGAAGAAAGAAAACCTCCCCGTCGAGCTGCCCTATGACGAGGACGGCCAGCCGATCGACTTTTCCGTGCCGGGCAACCCGCTGGACCGGCACCCGAGCTGGCGCGACTGCGCCTGCCCGTCTTGCGGGGCGCCCGCCCGGCGCGAAACCGACACGATGGACACCTTCGTGGACAGCTCGTGGTATTTCGCCCGCTTCACCGCGCCCCGAGCGGAAACGCCGACCGACCTGGCCGAGGCCGAGTACTGGATGAATGTCGACCAGTATATCGGCGGCATCGAACACGCGATCCTGCACCTGCTCTATTCCCGCTTCTTCGCCCGGGCGATGCAGATCACCGGCCACCTGCCCGCAAAGGCGGTCGAGCCTTTCGATGCGCTGTTCACGCAAGGCATGGTCACCCACGAGATCTATGTCACGCGCGACGAAAAAGATCGCCCGGTCTATCACCTGCCCGAGCATGTCGAGTGGACCGAAAGCGGCGCACGCCTTGGCGCCTGCGGCAGCCCGGTCGAGGTGATTCCCTCGGCCAAGATGTCGAAATCGAAGAAGAACGTCGTCGACCCGGTGAACATCATCGAAAGCTACGGCGCCGATACCGCGCGCTGGTTCATGCTGTCCGACAGCCCCCCCGAGCGCGACGTGGAATGGACGGCCGCCGGCGCCGAGGCCGCCTATAAGCATCTCGGCCGGGTCTGGCGCATCGCCAACGGGATTGTCGAGGAAATGGAACAGGGCGGCATCGCCGCCTACGAGGCCGAGGGCCAGGGCGCGGGCGACACCGGCGCCGAAGACCTCGCCCTGCGCCGGGCGCTGCACAAGACCATCCACGACGTGACGATGGGCATCGACAGTTTCGGCTTCAACACCTCGGTCGCCAAGCTCTACGCCTTTACCAACACGCTGGCCAAATCGAAGGCCTCGCTCGCCGCGCGGCGCGAGGCGGCGATGGTCATGGCCCAGCTCATGGCGCCGATGACCCCGCATTTGTCCGAAGAGGTGTGGGAGATGCTGGGCGGCACCGGCCTTGTCGCGGGGGCGGCCTGGCCCCAGCCCGACCCCGCGCTTCTGGTCGAGGACGAGGTGACCCTGCCGATCCAGATCAACGGCAAGCGCAAGTCGGAAATCACCGTGCCCAAGGACTTGCCCCGCGAAGAGGTCGAGGCCCGCGTGATGCAGGACGACGCCGTTCTCAAGGCGCTGGCCGGCGGCAGCCCGAAAAAGCTGATCGTCGTACCCGGCCGCATCGTCAATGTCGTGGTCTAGGCGCAGCTTTCTGCTGGCGGTGCCGGCGCTGGCGGCCTGCGGCTTTCGGCCCGTCTACGGCCCCGGCGGTGCCGCCGAGGGGCTGAACGGGCGCATCGCGCTGGCCGACCCCAAAACGCGCGACGGTTTCGCCCTCGCCGCCCGGCTCGAGGACCGTCTGGGCCCCGCCACGGCCCCGCTTTACCGGCTCGACTACATCATAGAGACCGATAGCGACCCGCTGGCGGTCACACAGGAACAGGAAACCACCCGCTACGACGTCATCGGCCGGGTGCGCTACCGCCTGACCGCGCTCGACACCGGCGCGCTGGCCGACAGCGGCACGGTGCGCAGCTTTACCGGCTATTCCGCCACCGGCTCGACCTTGGCCACGCTGACCGCGCGGCGCGACGCCTACGAGCGGCTGATGGTGATCCTCGCCGACCAGATCGTGGCGCGGCTGGTCGCCGGGGCCGCGGCACGGACGCCATGAAGCTATCGCCGCGCGACGCCCCCCGCTATTTCGCCAAGCCCGAGGCGGACCGCACGGGCCTGTTGATCTACGGCGCCGACGCGATGCGCGTGGCGCTGCGCCGGCAAGAGGTGGTCGCGGCCCTGCTGGGCCCGAACGGCGAAGAAGAGATGCGCCTGACGCGCCTGCATGCCTCGGAACTGCGGGGCGACCCCGCCGCGCTGGCCGACGCGGTCAAGGCGCAGGGGTTCTTTCCCGGCCCCCGCGTCGTGCTTCTCGACGAGGCCGCCGACGGGCTGGCCAAGACGGTCGAGGCCGCGCTGGCCGACTGGCAGGCCGGCGACGCGCAACTCATCGTCACCGCGAAACAGCTCACCCCCCGCTCGGCTTTGCGCAAGCTCTTCGAAGGGCATTCCAACGCCTATGCCGTGGGCATCTACGACGACCCGCCCTCGCGCGGGGAAATCGAGGCCAGCCTCAAAGCCGCCGGGATGGGCCAGATCGACCGTCCCGCGATGGCCGAGATCGAAGGGCTGGCCATGACGCTCGACCCCGGCGATTTCCGTCAGACGCTGGAAAAGATCGCGCTTTACAAGATCGGCGACCCCGCGCCCCTGACCCCCGAGGACGTGGCCGCCTGCGCCCCCCGTTCGACCGAGGCGGCGATGGACGCGCTGATCGCGGTGGTGGCCGACGGGCGCGACGGCGAGATCGGCCCGCTGTTGCGCCGGCTTCAGGCCCAGGGGGTGCAACCGGTGGGCCTGTGTATCGCCGCGCTGCGCCATTTCCGGGCGCTGCACGCCGCCGCGTCCGACCCATCCGGCCCGGCCAGCGGCGTGTCGCGCCTGCGCCCCCCGGTGCCCTTCAAGCTGCGCGATGCGATGATCCGCCAGGCCCAGGGCTGGGGGATGCGCAGGCTGGAACAGGCGATGAAGGTTCTGGTCGAGACCGACCTCAAGCTGCGCTCGTCCCAGCGCGCGCCGCAGATGGCGCTGATGGAGCGAAGCCTGATCCGTCTGGCGAAGATGCGCGGCGGCTAGCGGGGCCATAGCGACACCCGGCCGTCGGCGCCGCTGCGGCCGCGGGGCCGGGAAAATCTCTGCCGGCAGGGTTGAATGCCGGCGGCGAAGCTGGAAACCCTTGGCACCTGAGCGAACGGGAGGCCGAGAATGTATCGCGTGATCGGAAGCGGGCGCAGCCGGGCGCTGCGTGTGTTGTGGATGCTCGAAGAGCTGGACGTGCCTTACGAACATGTGCCCGCGCCGCCGCGCTCGGGCGATGTGGTCGCGCTGAACCCGGCGGGCAAGGTGCCGGTGCTGGTGGTCGACGGCACGCCAATCACCGATTCGACCGCGATCCTGACCTATCTCGCCGACAAGCACGGCGCGCTGACCCACCCCGCGGGCACGATCGAACGCGCCCAGCAGGACAGCCTGACCCAGTTCCTGCTCGACGAGTTCGACGCGGCGCTCTGGATGGCCGCGCGGCACAGTTTCGTCTTGCCCGAAGAGCTGCGGCAATCGGCGATCAAGGACAGCCTGCGCTGGGAATTCGAACGCAGCCAGGCCACGCTGGTGCGCCGGATGGGCCACGGCCCCTTCGTCGCCGGCACCGAGATGACGGTGCCCGACATCATCCTGACCCATTGCGGCGACTGGGCCACGGCGGCACAGTTTCCGCTGAAAGAGGCCGCTCTGGCCGAATATCTGGAACGGATGCGCGCGCGCCCGGCCTATCAGCGCGCAAGGGCGGCCTGACGGCGCGCCGCGGCCTGCCCGGCCCAGCGCCCCGTGGCCAGGCACGCGGTCAGCAGGTAGCCGCCTGTCGGCGCCTCCCAGTCCAGCATCTCGCCGGCGCAGAACACGCCGGGCCGCGCGGTCAGCATCAGCCCCGCGTCGAGACCCGCCCAGTCCACGCCGCCGGCCGTCGAGATCGCCTCGTCCAGCGGGCGCGGGCCGCCGTGCGGCACCGCCAGCGCCTTGATCCGGGCGGCAAGCGCGGCGCCCTGCGGCAACGGCCGGGCGCATTCGTATAGCAGCGCCAGCCGCGGCCCCTGCAACCGCAGCGTCTTGCGCAGATGCGCCGTCAGGCTGGCCTTTCCGCGCGGGCGGGCCAGCCGCTCGGCAATTTCGGCCTCGGTGCGGTTCGGCATCAGGTCCACGATCAGCGGCGCGCCCTCGCGCAGCGGCCGCGAGAGGGCATAGATCGCCCCGCCTTCCAGCCCCCTGCGCGAGACGACGAATTCGCCGCGGACCTGCCGCCCGCCGGCGCACAGCGCCACGCCCTTGACCGGCTGGCCGAACTGGCGCGCCATGTGCGACGACCACTCGACCCTCAGCCCGACATTGGCCGGGCGGAACGGCGCCACCGCCGCGCCCTCGGCGCGCAGGGTGTCCGCCCAGGCCCCGTCAGAGCCCAACCTGGCCCAGCTCGCCCCGCCCAATGCCAGCACGGTGACATCGGCCAGCACCGAAACCGGCCCCGATGACGTCTGGAAAACGGCACTTTCGCCGCGCCACCCCGCCCAGCGCCAGCGGGTTTCCAGCCGCACGCCGGCGGCGTCCAGCCGCGCCAGCCAGGCCCGCAGCAGGGGCGAGGCCTTCATCGCCCTCGGAAAAACCCGGCCCGACGACCCGGTGAACACGGGCTGGCCCAGCCCCTCGGCCCACGCCGCCACTTCGGCCGGACCAAAGGCGCGCAGCATAGGGGCCAGCGGCCCCGCGGCCTCTTCGTACTGCGCGAGGAAGGTCTCCGCGGGCTCGTCCTTGGTCAGGTTCAGCCCCGATTTTCCCGCCATCAACAGCTTGCGCCCGGGCGACGGCTTGGCCTCGGCCAGCAGCACCGAAAGCCCCGCCCGCGCCAGCGCCTCCGCCGCCATCAGCCCGGCCGGCCCCGCGCCGATCACCAGCGCCGCGACGCGCCGGTCTTGCCCGGTGGCGGTGTCCGCCGCATCATCCATGGATTACCACCTGCGACAGGGCGACATGCCAGACGACCCGACCCCGATCTGCCCCTTGTGCGGCCGCCCGATCCCGCCCCATGCGCGGCAGAGCCTGCACCACCTCGTGCCCAAGCTGCGGGGCGGCAAGGGCGGGCCGACGGTTCTGCTGCATCAGATCTGTCACAATGAAATCCACGCCTCCCTGACCGAGGCCGAGCTTGCCCGCAGCTATCCCACCATCGCGGCGCTCAGGGCCCATCCGCGGCTGGCGAAATTCATTGCCTGGGTGAAAAAGCGCCCCGCCGATTTCCATTCCAAAAGTCCGGGGCCGCGGCGCCGGCGCTAGCGCCCCTCGCACAGCCGCTTGATCGACGCCCGGTGTTCGGGTGTCGCGGCCAGCGCGTCGGCCACCAGCGCCTCGATCGCCGCCTCCAACTCTTCGGCGGCCACCACCCGGTCGACCAGCCCGAAGGCCAGCGCCTCGTCGGCGGTGATCTTGGCACCCCCCATCAGGATCAGCTTGGCCCGCGCCGGCCCCACCAGCGCCGCCAGCCGCCCCGGGTCGGAGGGCTGCGGCAAAAAGCCGAGCTTCATCACCGGATAGAAGAAGTTGGCCGAGGGCACCGCGATCCGCAGGTCGCAGGCCAGCGCCATGCCGAAGGCGCCGCCGGCCAGCGTGCCGTTCAGCGCCGCCACCGTCATCGCCTCCATCGCAGCGATGCGGCCCGAGACGCGCTCCCACACGCCGTCGGTGGCCAGCCCGGCCCGCGCCTCGTCGAGATCGGCACCCGCCGAAAAGACACGTCCGGTGCCGGTTATCACCAGCGCGCCGATCTTTTCGCGCTCGGCGTCCGAGACGACGCTTTCGATCTCTCTCAGCATCGCCTTGGTCAGCGAGTTCGCCTTGTCCGGACGGTTCAGCCTGAGCGTCCAGCGCGCGCCGTCCTTGTCCAGCGCGATCATGCCTCAAGGCCTACCCGGCGCCGGACCGCCCGTTCGCGCAGCGAGATTTCCTGGCCGAGAAACTCGTCGGCATCGGCGGTGCACATCCAGACCAGAGCCTTGGCCGGCCATGCGGGCGGAATGTGATCGCCCCAGTCCAGCCGGCTGACCGGGTTCACGCCGCTGTTCTTGATCTGGCGCTGCATTTCGGTCGCCACCGTGCCGGGCGACAGGCCCATGGCGCGGATGCCCTGGCCCTCGCCCTCCAGGTGGGCGCATTTGGTCAGCATCGCGGCGCCGGCCTTTGAGGTGCAGTAATGGCTCCACCCCTCCAGCGCGCTGTGGGCGGCGCCGGAGCTGACGGTCAGGATCGTGCCGCCGCCCATCGCCGCCATCACCGGCATCGCCGCGCGCATGCCGTGGAAGACGCCCTTTAGGTTGACGTCGACCGCCTCTGACCACTCGGCCGGGTCGGCATCCTGCAGCCGCGATATCGGCTCGATCACGCCGGCATTGTTTACCAGGATGTCGATCTTGCCGAAGGATTTCACGACGGCGCGCACCGCGTCCGAGACCTGCCCGAAATCGGCGACGTCGCAGGGCAGCGCCAGCGCGGCGGGTCCGATCTCTCGGGCGATACTGGTGATCGCCTCGGCGCTGCGCGCAGCCAGCGCGACATGGCACCCCGCCTCGGAAAAGGCACGTGCCGCGGCCGCGCCGATGCCCCGGCTGGCCCCCGTGATCAATACGCTTTTGCCGGTCAGATCCGCCATGCTCATCTCCGTATTTTGTCTTGCGACAGTGGTAGCCCAGCGCCTCGGCGCTGACCAGCCGCAACGTGCCGTTGACTCGCGCTCGGCCTGCGTCGAAGCTTGCGCCAAACCGTCTTTCAGGAAGGAACCCTCATGCAACATTGGAAAGCCGCGCCCGCCCTCGCATGTATCGCCGGGCTTGCCTGGGCTGGCCCGGCCGCAGCCGAGCTGACCGCGGCCGGGGTCTGGGGCAGTCTCAAGGGGATGGCCGAAAGCTACGGGCAACAGATCACCGCGACCGAGACCGTCGAGGGTGACAGCCTGGTGGTGCGCGACGTTTCGGTTACCATCGAGACCAGCCCGATCGAGCTGCCCGAAGGCGGCAGCCAGAGCAGCACCGCCAGCGGCGCGATCGCCGAGATCGTGTTCACCGAAACCGGCGACGGGGCAGTGCGGATCACCATGGCGCCCGAGGGCGTGCTGGCGGTCAACAGCGAAGCCCGGATGAACGGAGAGACGGCGCGCAGCGATGTCACCATGCGGATGCGCCAGACCGGGCTGGAAGCCGTGGCCACCGGCAGCCCCGGAGACATCACCTATCGATTCACCGCGCCCGAGGTGGGTATGACGATGGATCAGATGACGGTCGACGGAGAGACGGCGCCGGCACAGATGCAGATGACCGCCGGCGGCGTGTCGGGAATGTACCGCATAACCGGCACCGACAGCCGCACCATCCTCAGCGACTTTGCCGCCGACAGCGCCGGGTTCGATTTCGACCTGTCCGACCCGGCCGCCGGAACCGCCGTCAAGATCGTGGCCACCGTCGGGGCGCTGACCAGCGCCTCGCGCAGCGTCCTGCCGCCGCAGATGGACGGCACCGATATGGCCCGGATGCTGAAGGCCGGGTTCTCCTCCGAGGGCAACATCGCCTATGGCCCCCTGCAGATGACGGCCGACGTCACCGAGGCCGGGGCGCCCACCCGCATGGCGATGGCATCGACCGGCGGGCGGTTCGATTTCGCCCTCGATTCCGATCAGATCGTCTACCGCACGGCGCAGTCCGGTACCGAGATGATGGTGAGCGGCGCGCAGATACCCTTTCCGCAGCTTGCGATGCAGATCGAGGAGGGCGCGTTCGGCCTGACCATGCCCACTGCGCAGGGCGAAGAACCCGGCGATTTCGGCCTGCTGACCCGGCTTCAGGGGCTCACCGTCGACGAGGCGCTGTGGTCGATGATAGACCCCGCCGGCGCGCTGCCCCGCGATCCGGCGACGCTGGTGATCGATCTCAGCGGTAAGGCGCGGATGCTGGCCGACCTGTTCGATCCCATGGCGATCGCCGAGTTGCAGGGCCAGCCGCCGGCCGAGTTGCAATCGCTGGACGTCAACGCGCTGCAGCTTTCCGTCGCCGGGGCCGATCTGAGCGGCGCGGGCGCCTTCAGCTTCGACAATTCCGACACCACGCCCTTCAACGGAATGCCAAAGCCCACCGGCGGGCTGTCGCTGCGGCTGACCGGCGCCAACGCCCTGCTGGACAAGCTGGTGGCGATGGGCCTCGTGCCGCAGGATCAGGCCACCGGATTCCGGATGATGCTGGGCATGTTCGCAAAACCGGGCGAGGGGGCCGATACGCTGGTCTCGGACATCCAGGTGACCGAGGACGGGCAGATCCTGGCCAACGGCCAGCGCCTGCGCTGACCGGGCGGCGGCTTGCGCGGGCGGGCGCGGCGTACTAGCTCCTGTGGAACCTTTTCGATCACAGGATGCCCCGCCACATGCCCCAGGATCTCTCCGCGCTGACCGACGCCCTGCTTTCGGCTGCCCGCAAGGCAGGCGCCGAGGATGCCGATGCGATTGCCGTCGAGGGCACGTCGCTGTCGATCGACGTGCGGCAGGGACGGCTGGAACAGGCCGAGCGGGCCGAGGGCGTCGATCTGGGCCTGCGCGTCCTGCTGGGCCGGCGCCAGGCCTGCGTCTCGGCCTCTGACACGCGGCCAGAGACCATCGCCGAGATGGCCGAGCGCGCGCTTGCCATGGCGCGCGAGGCGCCCGAGGACCCCACCATCGGGCTGGCCGACCCCGCGCTTCTGGCCGACGCGCGCGATGCCGACGCGCTGGACCTTGCCGACCCGGCGCCCGAACCCGACCCCGCCACGCTGGAAGACGATGCCCGCCGCGCCGAGGCCGCCGCGGCCGCCATCGACGGCGTCAGCCAGGTGCAATCGGCCTCGGCCGGGTATGGGTACCGCCGGCTGCACCTCGCCGGGACCAACGGGTTTGCCGGGGGCTATGCGCGCACCGACCGGGCGGTTTCGTGCATGGCGATCACCGGCAGCGGCACCGGCATGGAACGCGATTACAGCTACGAGACGCGGGTGTTCCAGGCCGACCTGCCCGACCCCGAAGAGGTCGGCCGCCTCGCCGGCGAACGGACCGTTGCCCGCGCCGGTGCGCGCCGGCCCAAGACCGGCGCCTATCCGGTGCTCTATGACGAGCGCGTCGCGGCATCGCTGATCGGCCACCTGCTGGGCGCGATCAACGGCACCGCCATCGCCCGCGGCGCATCCTGGGCGCGCGACCTGATGGGCGAGGCGGTGTTGCCGCCGGGCCTGTCGCTGCTCGAAGATCCGCACCGCAAGCGCATCTCGGGCTCGCGCCCCTTCGACGCCGAGGGGCTGGCGACCGCGCGCCGGGCGCTGGTGGAAAACGGCGTCCTAAAAGGATGGGTGCTCGACCTTGCCACCGCCCGCAAGCTGGGGCTCGAAAGCACCGCGAATGCCGCGCGCGGCGTCTCGTCGCCGCCCTCGCCCTCGGTCAGCAACATTACCCTGACGCCGGGCGAGGCCGGCCGCGCCGCGCTGATGGCCGAGATGGGCACCGGGCTGATGATCACCTCGCTGATCGGCAGCTCGATCAACGCGACCACGGGCGACTATTCGCGCGGCGCGTCGGGCTTTTGGGTCGAAAAGGGCGAGATCGCCTATCCGGTCAACGAATGCACCATCGCCGGCAACCTGCGCGATATGCTCAAGACCATCGTGCCGGCCAACGACGCGCGCGATCACCTGTCGCGCCGGGTCCCCAGCCTGCTGGTCGAGGGACTGACGCTTGCCGGCGAGTGACCTCGATCTTCTGGCCGAGGCCGCCCAAGCCGCCGGAGAGATCGCCGCGCGCCACTGGCGCCGGTCACCCTATGTCTGGGACAAACCCGGTCACCAGGGCCCGGTCAGCGAGGCCGACCTGGAAATCGACGCGATGCTGCGCGCCAGGCTGCTGGCCGCCCGGCCCGGTTACGGCTGGCTTTCGGAAGAGACCGAGGACAGCGCAGGGCGGCTGGATGACGAGCATGTATTCATCGTCGATCCGCTTGACGGCACGCGGGCGTTTCTCAATGGCGAGCGCGGCTTTGCCCATGCTCTGGCGGTGGCGCGCGCGGGCCGCGTGATCGCCGCGGTCGTCTACCTGCCGATGGAAAAGCGGCTCTATTCCGCCCGCAAGGGGGCGGGCGCATCGCTGAACGGCACGCCGATCCGCGCGACCGGCCGCGAGGATCTGGAAGGCGCACGGGTGCTGACCGCGGGCCCGGCGCTGGCCGAGGAGCACTGGCAAGGCCCGCCGCCTGTTTTGAAACGCTCGCTCCGGGCCTCGCTCGCCTACCGCATGTGCCTGGTGGCCGAGGGGCGCTATGACGCGATGCTGACGCTGCGCGACAGCTGGGACTGGGACACCGCCGCCGGCACGCTGATTGCCAAAGAGGCCGGCGCGCGGGTCAGCGACCGGCGCGGCAGGGCGCTGGAATTCAACACGCCCCACCCGGTCTCGCAGGGGGTCGTCGTCGCCGGCCCGGCATTGCACGACGCGCTGATGCAACGCCTCGCCTGATCGTCTTTCCCCCGTGCCTGCCATCGTCTAGGGTCGCAGCACAACACGCGCGGCAGAGGGAGAAAAGGATGACCCAGCGCCTGCATCTGGTTTTCGGGGGCGAGTTGGTCGACCCGCAGAAAACCGCGTTCAAGAATGTCGACGACATCCATATCGTGGGAATGTTTCCCGACTACGAAAGCGCGCACAACGCCTGGAAGGCCGAGGCCCAGCGCACCGTCGACAATGCCCATATGCGCTATTTCATCGCTCATATTCACCGGCTGCGCGACGAAGAGGCCGAGGCCAGCCCGACCGAAGAACTCGGCGGCTGACCGCCCGCCCATGGCGCCCTCTCCCGGCCTCGGCATCGTACCGGCCCGGCGTCCTGCGCCCCAGGCCGAGGGCCGGCGCCCGGCCGGGCCGCTCTTGTGGGTGCACGCACCGCCCGAGGATATGACCGGTGCCATCGCCGAGATCGTCAGCCTTGTCGAAGACGACCTGCCCGGCCTTTGCACGCTCGTCACCGGGCCGGCCTCGGCGCAGGCCGGCGCGATGTTCGCCGCCCATGGCGTGGGCGGCGCCCTGATCCGGCCCGCGCCGCCCGAAGAGCGCGCTGCCGCCACGGATTTCGCCTACCATTGGCGCCCCGACCTGTCGGTCTGGTTTCCGTCCACGCTGGCGCGCCAGCTGCTGCGCGCGGCCGCCCGCGCCGGCGCCGGCGCGGTCCTGATCGGCACCGGCATCCCGCCCGCCTGGCACGCGCGCTGGCGGCCCGTGGGCCAGCGCGCCATGGTCCGCCGGTTCGACCGCGTCTTCGCCGCCGACACCCTCGGCGCGGCCATTTTTCAGACACTGGGCATCGCGCGCGAGCGGATCACCGTCTCCGGGCGGCTCTCTGAAAGCGGCATTTCGCCAGGCTGCAACGAGGCCGAGCGCGCGGCGATGGCCAAGGCGCTGGCCCACCGGCCGGCATGGCTGGCCTATGGCGCCACGCCAGAGGAAGATGCCCTGGTCTGCACCGCCCATGCCGCCGCGCTGCGCCTGTCGCACCGGCTGCTGCTGCTGTTGGCGCCCGACGACCCGGCCCGCGCCACGGCCCTGGCCAAGGCATTGCGCAAGGCGGGCTGGCGCGTGGCGCAGCGCAGCGCAGACGACGAGATCGACGAGGAAACCCAAATCTACCTTGCAGATACCGAGGGCGAAGACGGGCTGTGGTACCGCCTCGCCCCGGTCGCCTTTCTGGCCGGCACACTCGCCGCTCAGAAAGGCCGCGACCCGTTCCCGGCGGCCTCGCTGGGCGCGGCGGTGGTGCATGGGCCCGGCACCGGCGACTTTGCGCCCCGCTACCGCCGCCTCGCCGCCGCCGGCGCCGCCTGGCAGGTGCGTGATGCGCAGGGCCTGGCCGAGGCGCTGGAGACGCTGCTGGCCCCCGAACGGGCCGCCGCCATGGCCCATGCCGCCTGGCAGGTCACGACCGAGGGCGCCGAGGCGGCCCAAAGCGTCGCCGACTACCTGATCGGCGAGTTGCGCGCGCGGGGGGCAGGCTGATGCGCCCGCCGGCCTTTTGGGACAACCCGCCAGACCGCCCCGGCTGGCAGGCGCGCGCGCTGGCGCCCCTGGGCGCGCTTTATGCCCGCGCGACGGCGCGGCGGCTGGCCCGCGGCGCGCCCGAGGCGCCGGGCGTGCCGGTGATCTGCGTCGGCAACATCAATGCCGGCGGCACCGGCAAGACACCCACGGTGATCGCCCTGATCCAGCGGCTGGCCGAGCGGGGCGTGGCGGCCCATGTCGTCAGCCGCGGCTACGGCGGTACGCTGACCGGCCCGACGCGTGTCGACGAGGCGCGCCACCGCGCCGCCGAGACCGGCGACGAGCCGCTGCTGCTGGCCGCCTTCGCCCCCACATGGGTGGCGCGCGACCGCGCCGCGGGGGCACGGGCCGCGGTGCAGGAGGGCGCGCAGGCGATCCTGCTGGACGACGGGTTTCAGGACCCCGCGCTCGCCAAGGACCTGTCCATCCTCACCGTCGAGGCCGCCAAGGGCTTCGGCAACGGCAGGGTGATCCCGGCCGGCCCCTTGCGCGAACCGGTCGCCGCGGGGCTGGCCCGCGCCGATTTCGTGCTGTCCATCGGCCCCGCCCCGGCCCAGCGCCGCTTTGCCGGCCGCTGGGCCGGCACGCTCGCGCTGCCGCACCTGACCGGCGCGCTGAATCCGCTGCCCACGGGGATGGATTGGGCGGGCTTGCCGGTGCTGGCCTTTGCCGGCATCGGCCACCCGGCCAAGTTCTTCGCCACGCTTGAGGCCCTTGGCGCACGCCTCAGGAGGGCCGAGGCGCTTGACGACCATCAGCCCCTGACCGAGGCACTGATGAAACGTCTAGAGATCGAGGCGATGGCGCTGGATGCGCAGATGGTCACCACGGAAAAGGACGCCGTGCGCCTGCCCACCGCCTTCCGCCGCAAGGTGCTGACCGTGCCGGTGCGGCTGTCGCTCGACGACTGGGCGCCGCTCGACGCCGCGCTGGGCCGGCTGGGGCTCTAGCCGCCGGGCCTCAGTCGGCCAGCTTGGCGTCGAGGATTTCCGTCAACTTGTCATAGCTCATGTTCGAGTATTTCTCGCCGTCGATCACCAGCGAGGGGGTCGAGTCGATGTCGTATTCCGCGGCCTGTTCCTCGGACCATTCGACCAGCGCCTGCGCGGTGGCGGCGTCCTGCATGCAGGCGTCGAGCGTGTCGTCCGACATCCCCGCGGTGCGGCCGATCGTGCGCAATTCACCGGCCACATCGGCGGCTTCGCCCGCCTTGATCCACTCGCGTTGGCGGTCATAGATCAACTCGACCAGCCCGAAAAAGCGCGTGTCGCCACCGCAGCGCGCGACCATCCCGGCCCACAGGGCGTAGCGGTCCCAGTAGATTTCCTTGTAGGTGAAATGCACCTTGCCGGTGTCGATGTAGTCGGCCTTGAGCTTCTTGAACACATCGTCGTGGAAATTGGCGCAATGCCCGCAGGTGAAGGACGCGTATTCGGTCAATGCGACGGGCGCGTTCGGGTCGCCCAGGGTCATCGCCTCGATCTCGGGCAGCTCGGCCTCGGCGGTCTGGGCCTGGGCCGCACCGATGGGCGGCAGGCTGGGCGCGTTCGCCGTCAGGGCATAACCGCCCAGTGCGGCCAGGGCGGCAATCGCCAGCGAGGTGGAGAGCATGCGGATCATCGAGAACCTCTTTTCAGCGTTTGGGGCGGGATAAAACGTTTCGGCCCAGCGCTTCAAGCGCGGCGCGCAACGTCGGGTCGTGCACATCGGCCGACAGCTCGGCGGCCTCGGCCTGCACCTTGGGGTCGGGCGCGGGCTCGTCGGGCGGTTTCGGCGCGAATGCGGCCTGCCCCTCGGCAAAGCCCGACGGCGCGGTCTGGGTGATGCGGATGCGCGAAATCGCGGCATAGCCGTAACAGGCATTCACCTTGTCGCGCAGCTTTTCCTTTTGCATCTCAAGCACAGGCGCTTGCGCGCCGGTGGTCAGAACGCTCAGCGTCGCGCCGAACCCCTCGCGGCCATATTTCACGTCGACCGGCCGGGCGATGCGGGCGATGTCCTCGCCCACGATATCGGGCCAGTGGGTCAGCAGGCGGGTAACGGCGAAACCGCGTTTTTCGCCGACCTTCCGGATGCGGCCTTCCAACAGCCCCGACGCACGCTCGAATCCGCGCCGCCGGCCTCCGGCGGCGGACTCCGCGAGCGTGGAACGGGGGGTGCCTGTCTTTTCCTTCATCGCGGGCTAGTCTAGGTCCGGGGACACGGGGCAACCAGAGAAATGACGGCGCGGAGGCCATAAAGATTGCGTGACGCGGACGTGAGTGCGGCGCTGTTGTCGTGGTACGACATCCACGCGCGCGACCTGCCCTGGCGGGTGGGCCCCAGGGCGCGCGCGGCGGGCGCGCGGCCCGATCCCTACGCCGTCTGGCTCTCAGAGGTGATGCTGCAACAGACCACCGTGGCCGCCGTGCGCGACTATTTCCGCCGCTTCACCACGCGCTGGCCCGACGTCGCCGCACTGGCCGCCGCCGAGGATGGCGCGGTGATGGGCGAATGGGCGGGCCTGGGCTATTACGCCCGCGCCCGGAACCTTTTGAAATGCGCGCGCGCCGTGGTCGCCGACCATGGCGGGCGCTTTCCCACCACCCGCGACGCGTTGCAGGCCCTGCCGGGCATCGGCCCCTATACCGCCGCGGCCATCGCCGCCATCGCCTTCGACCGGCCCGAGACGGTTGTGGACGGCAATGTCGAGCGCGTGATGGCCCGCCTTTTCGCCGTCGAGACCCCCCTGCCCACCGCCAAACCCGCATTGACGGCGCTGGCCGCGCGGCTCACGCCCCAGGAACGCCCCGGCTGTCACGCCCAGGCGGTGATGGACCTCGGCGCCACGATCTGCACGCCGAAGAACCCCGCCTGCGGCATCTGCCCGCTGCGCGCGCCCTGTGCCGCGCGCGATCGGGGCATCGCCGCCACGCTGCCCCGCAAGCTGGCGAAAAAGCCCAGGCCCACGCGGCTGGGCCATGCCTATATCGGCCGACGCGCCGATGGCGCGTGGCTGCTCGAACGCCGGCCCGACACGGGTCTGCTGGGCGGGATGCTGGGCTGGCCCGGCAGCGAATGGGCGGAAACAGAACCCTGCGCCGCCCCCCCGGTCGCAGCCGACTGGCGCCCGCTGGATCAAGAGGTGCGCCACACCTTTACCCATTTCCACCTGCGGCTGGCGCTTCATGTCGCCGCGTTGCCCCAAGGCTGTACCCCTGCCCGCGGCTTCTTCCTGCCTGCGGCAGACTTCCGGCCCGCCGACCTGCCCACGGTGATGCGCAAGGCGTTCGACCTCGCGCGCTGCGGCCACGGCGCCGATTGAGCGAAACCTGCGGCTCGGCTATAGCTTTTCCAACAGGGGGCGCGCGGCCAACAGGGAGACCGCAATGACCGACAAAGCACCCGTCGGGGCGCTGAAAAACGCCCTGCCCTTCTGGCTGTCACTCGGCATGATACCGCTGGCCATCCTCGGCGCGACCGTGGGCGGATGGACGGTGATCCTGCTGCCCATTTACGGCTGGCTCTCCGTCACCGTGCTGGACGCGATCCTGGGCCTGAACGAGGAAAACCCCGACCCCGAAACGCCCGAGACAGACCTCTTCTGGTACCGCTTCATCACGATGATCTGGTTCCCGATCCAGTTCGTGACGATCTTCGGCATGATCTGGTGGGTCACCCATACCAGCCACCTGGGCGCGCTTGAAACCATCGTGCTGTTCTTCGGCGTCGGCGTGATCTCTGGCACCGTGGGTATCGTCTATTCCCACGAGCTTTTGCACCAGCGCAACCGGCTGGAACGCTGGCTGGGCGATCTGCTGCTCTCGACCGTGCTTTACAGCCATTTCCGCACCGAGCATCTGTTGGTGCACCACCCCCATGTCGGCACCCCCCGCGACGGCGTGACGGCGCATTACAACGAAGGCTTCCATCGGTTTTTCTGGCGCGTGCTGACAACCGGGCTACCCTCTGCGTGGCGGGCGGAAAAGCTGATGCTCGCGCGGCGCGACCTGCCGGTGTGGCACCTGTCCAACCCGTTCTGGCGCTACGGCGCGCTGCAACTGGCGATGATCGGTCTCGCGCTCTGGATCGGCGGCCTCGTGGGGCTTGCGCTGTTCGTGTGGCAGGCCTTCATCGCCGTCTGGCAGTTGGAACTGACCAACTACGTGGAACACTACGGCCTGACCCGGCGCTATCTCGGCGAGGCCAAGTACGAGCACGTCAAGCCGCACCACAGCTGGAACGCGGCGCACAAGGCGTCGAACTGGCTGTTGATCAACCTCCAGCGCCATTCCGACCACCACTACAAGCCGCAGCGGCGCTTCCCGCTGCTGCAGACCTATTCGGAAGACGAGGCGCCGCAGCTGCCCTTCGGCTATCCGGCGATGACCTCGCTGGCGATGATCCCGCCCCTGTGGCGGCGGCGCATGAACCCGCGGGTGCGGGCCTGGCGGCGGACATACTATCCCGATATCGAGGACTGGACGCCCTACAAGGAGGCCACAAACCCGTGGCCCGCGGGCACCTGAGACCAACGCGCCCCGCCAACCCGCCCCGGCCGCGCTCAAGCGCGGCCGGGGCGGGTCGCCGGCGGCGACCGGCCTATCGGATCAGAACCGGCGCCTCGCCGATATGGCCGCCGTCTTCGGCGGCGTGGACGAGGAAATGGGCCACGTCGCCGCGCGAGATCAGCCCGTTGCGCCAGCTTTCGGGCTCGACCAGCACCTCGTAGCTGTGGCTGGGCGGCCGGTTCGTCAGGATGCCCGGTCGCGCGATGGTCCAGTCGAGGCCGGATTCGCGGATCATCGCCTCCTGCACGCCCTTGTCGGCATAGGCCCGGCCGAGGATCGCCCGGAAGGGGATGCTCTCGAACGTCGACAGCCTGGCCCGGCTGTCGCCCGCGCCAAAGCCCGTGACCGCCAGCAGGCGCCGGACCCCGGACCCGGCCATCGCCGCGATCACCACCCGCGTCGCGTCGGAAAACAGCGTCGTGGGCTTGATCATCGCCTGCATCGTCTTGGGCAGCCCGAGCGCCACGATGACCGCGTCGACCCCCTTCACCGCCTCGGCCACGTCCTCGGCGTTCAGCGCGTCCCCGGCGTGTTTGTCCAGTTTCGGATCGTCAAGCGCGATCGTCTGGGCGCTGCGCGCAAAGGCGCGCACCTCGTGGCCCCGCTGCAGCGCGTAGCGCACCGTCTCCAGGCCGATTCCATGGCTTGCTCCGATCACCAGTAGTTTCATGCTAGCACCTCCTGATTCTCACATAGGACTTCGCCCGGCGATTCCGAGGGGACGTGGCGCACGCGCCCGCTTCTTCTTGGTCCAAATACCCAAGCGGCCGGTCAAAAAAAGGCCCCGCCATTGGGCATGGCGGGGCAAGGGATGTGCCGCGGGCACGCCGCAGGCACAGGCGGTAACTTTGGGATATCTCAGTTCGGCCGGTCGGCCATCTCGGCGCGGATCTGCTGGCGCAGGATGTCGATGGGTACGGTCTTGCCGTCACGCTTGAAATGCCAGTAGGTCCAGCCGTTGCACGATGGCGCCCCCTCCAGCGCGGCCCCCACCTGGTGGATCGAGCCGGTGACGGCCTCGCCCACCAGCGTGCCGTCGGCACGTACCTTGGCGGTCTTGCCGCGGGGCGAGATCAGCACCTCGCCCGGCAACAACAGCCCGCGCTCGACCAGCTGGCCGAAGGGGATGCGCGGCTCGGCCCGTTTGGAGGTCGAGACCGCCAGCGCCGCCCGGTCGAACTTGCGCACATTCGCCAGCCGGTCCTCGGCCACACGGCGATAGCTTTCCTCGCGCTCGATCCCGATGAAGTCGCGGCCCAGCATCTTGGCGACCGCGCCGGTCGTGCCGGTGCCGAAGAAGGGGTCGAGCACCACGTCGCCGGGGTTGGTCGTGGCCACCAGCACCCGGTGCAGCAGCGCCGCGGGCTTTTGCGTCGGGTGCGCCTTGTCGCCATTGGCGTCCTTCAGCCGCTCGTGGCCGGTGCAGATCGGCAGCACCCAGTCGCTGCGCATCTGCACGCCCTCGTTCAGCGCCTTGAGCGCCTCGTAGTTGAAGGTGTATTTCGCCCCCTCGCCGCGCGAGGCCCAGATCAGCGTCTCATGCGCGTTGGTCAGCCGCTTGCCGCGGAAATTGGGCATCGGGTTGGACTTGCGCCAGACCACGTCGTTGAGGATCCAGAACCCCTGGTTCTGAAGCTCGGCGCCCATGCGGAAGATGTTGTGATAGCTGCCGATCACCCAGATCGCCCCGTGGGGTTTCAGCACCCGTCGCGCCGCGGCCAGCCAGTCGCGGGTAAAGCGGTCATAGGCGGCGAAGCTGTCGAACCGGTCCCAGTCGTCGTCGACCGCGTCGACGCGCGAATTGTCGGGGCGGTGCAAATCGCCCTTGAGCTGGAGGTTGTAGGGCGGGTCGGCAAACACCAGATCGACGCTCGCCTCTGGCAGGGCGTTCATCGCCTCGACGCAATCGCCGGACAGAATCGTATTGAGCGGGAGCGCTCCGGCCCCCTTTGCACTGGTCATCTTCGGTTCACTGCCTCTCTTCACGCGCCATTCTTCGGCGTCGCCGTTGTGGACAAAGATGAGTCATCCCTGATTCGCCGTCAAATTCTTTTTTTGAATCAGGGGTTTAGGAAATATCTTGATACAAGATATTGTGCACCGGGGCGAAAGAGCGCCTATGGTGTGGGCTCACCCCGATATCTCGAAGCGCGGCCAGATGCGCCTTGGTCGGGTAGCCGGCGTTCCGCTCCCAGCCGTAGCCCGGATGCTGTTGCGCCAAATCCACCATCAGCGCGTCGCGCTCCACCTTTGCCACGATCGACGCCGCAGCGATCGACAGGCAGCGCGCATCGCCCTTGACCACCGCCGTGCCCGCGCAGGGCAGGTCGCGCGGCAGGCGGTTGCCGTCGATCAGCGCCAGCGCCGGGGGCGTGCGCAACCCGGCAATCGCCCGGCACATCGCCAGGTGACTGGCCTGAAGGATGTTCAGCAGGTCGATCTCGGCCACGCTTGCATGGCCGACCGACACCTCGGCGGTCTCGCGGATCGCCGCGGCCAGCGCCGCGCGGCGGAGCGCGCTCAGCCTTTTCGAGTCGTCCAGCCCGGGGGGCAGCCGGGCGAAATCCAGCCGCACGGCGGCGGCGGTGACGGGGCCGGCCAGCGGCCCGCGCCCCACCTCGTCGACCCCCACCACGGGCGACAGGCCGCGGGCAAGCGCCGCGGCCTCGTAGCTGTCGTCGGGGCGGGGTCGGGTCATGGGACCAGAGAACCGGCGCGGCCCGGCGGGGGCAAGCGAAAACGGCGGCGGGTCGCCCCGCCGCCGCGACGGCCTCACAGCCGCCCGGCCTTGAAGCTGTAGCCCGCGCGGCGCAGGCATCGCGCGCCGTAGGTCAACCGCTTGCCGCGGTCGGTGTGCAGCACCACCTCGCATCGCTCGGGCAGGCGGCGGGAAACGCCGGCGCGGTCGAGGCAATGGCGGGTCACCAGGTTGCGGCTGCCATCGCGGGTGGAGAAACGCTTGACGCAGTTCGCAGGAATCGCATTGGCGGGATAGCGCCGATGGCTGGGCACAGCGACGGGCTTGCGGCGATCGTGCCGCGGCGGGTCGATCCGGCGGGGCGGGTCGTGGCGGCGGCGCTCGGCCCGGGGCGCGTCATAGCGGCGCTCGGCGCGCGGCGGGTCATAGCGGTGGCGCTCGGTGCGGGGCGGGTCATAGCGGTACTCGTGCCGGGGCGGCGCGGCATGGGCGGCGTGCCGTCTCTTTTTGTCGTTGTTGTCGAGGCTTTTGACGATCACGAAAAGCGTGGCCGCGCCGAACAGCGCGCGGGCTAGGTCTTCGGCATCGGCGGCGCGGGCCGGGCTGGGGGCGGCGAGACCGGCCAGCACAAGGCTGGCGGCCAGAACGGGGGCAACGAGACGCTTGGTCATCGGGTCTGTCCTTTTCCTGGGTCGGCGGAGCGGCGTGCCCCACCTGTGAAGCGATGACCCCAGGGTCGGGCCGGGCGGGCCGGACAGGCAATAACGCGCCCCTGTTATCGGATATCGTGCCCTTGCGACGCCTCCGATATTGAATAGCGCGCGGGCCTTGCCCATCATGGCCCCATGAAAAAGCCCCTGCTGCCCCTCGCCTTGGCCCTGATCATGGCCGCTGCCGGCCCCGCCGCAGCCGACTGCTATGCCGATTACAAGGCCAAGCAGGAAAGCCCCCTGCGGCTGCATTACGGTGTCATCAAGCTGCCGGACGGCGCCTGCGCCGACCGCGGCGCCGCAGGTGCCGAGATCGACCGGCGCATCGGCCGCGGCGGTTGGCAGTTGCTCAACGTGATGTCGATTTTCGGCGAGGACGGGCTGCAGGAAAGGAAGGCCAGTGCCGGGGCCTATTTCCTCCGCTACTGAGGCGCGACGCAGCACCGCCCGCGTGGTGGCGCTGGGGCTGGCGGCGATCGTTGCGATCCTGCTGGCCGCCGCGGTGCTGCTGTTCCTGACCCTGCCCGACGCGAACGCCTTCAACGCGCGGGTCGAGCGGCTGTTCGTCGAGACCGAGAGCCTGACCGGGCCCACCGAGATCCGCCTGCTGGAAATTCTCGCGCAGTCGGGCACCGCGTTTTCCGACGTTCTCGCCTCTTACCGGATGGTGATCTTCGTTTTGCTGGTCTTCGCCGCCGCGTTGCTGATCGCGGCGCTGGTCTTTCTGCTGGCCCTCGTCGCGCTCAGCCGCCGCATGGGCGAGATCGAGAGAGCGGGCATCCAGGTGTCGTCGCTGCTGATAAGCCGCGAGGACAACGCGGTGGTGCTGAACGACATGGAATTCAAGCTGACCGAGGCCGCGATCCAGACGCTTGCGGTTCTGGCCGAGGCGCGGATGGACGATGAGATGCTTTCGGGCTCCGAGATCGAGGCGCTGATTTCCGGCCGCCCGGTCGAAGAGTGCGACGAGGCCGCCGGCGCCACCCGCATCAAGCGGCTGCGCGACTCGCTGGGCAACCAGATCGTTAGCGAGCTGCTGATCCGCAACATCGCCCGGCGCGGCTATCGCCTTGCCATCGACAAGGACGTGATCCGGATGATCTGAGCGGCGCGCGGCCCCCGGCATGGGGCGCCGCCGCGGCGGCGGTCACGTCGGTCACGTCGCGGTCCCCGTTTGCCGCGTTGGGGAACAGATCGAGGATGTCGAGACCTCGGCACCAACCAGGCGGTCATAGTCCCGCCCACCCTCGACCAGCTCGAATTCCGGCTCGCCGTGGCACGCAACGGCCCTCGCCGCGCCGCCCTCGATCGAGCAACTAACGCTGCACACAGGCGGCGTGATGCAAAACGCATTATTTCGTTAAAAGAAACAATGCTTGTGAGACGAACCGGGATGGCCGCTGGCGGCCCCGACAGGAGTCGAACCTGTGACCTACCGCTTAGGAGGCGGTTGCTCTATCCTGCTGAGCTACGGGGCCGCGCGGGGCCTTTTGTCCATCGAAAGCCGCAGCGTTGCAAGCCCATCGGCGCGAGACGCTTGGAAAACGCCGGCAGAGCGCGTTAACTACCCGTCACCCGCGATCGAAAGAGCCGCCCCGTGACAGAGCCGACCCCGCCCCGCGCCCGACGCCCGCTGACGCTTCGTGACGTGTCGGAGGCCTCGGGCGTCAGCGAGATGACGGTCAGCCGCGTGATGCGCAACCGTGGCGACGTCAGCGCGGCCACCCGCGCCCGCGTCCTGGCCGCGGCGCAGAGGCTGGGCTACGTGCCCAACAAGATCGCCGGCGCGCTGGCCAGCCAGCGGGTGAACCTGGTCGCGGTGATCATCCCGTCGCTGTCGAACCTCGTCTTTCCCGAGGTGCTGAACGGGGTGAATGCCGGGCTGGACGGCACCGGCCTTCAACCCGTTGTGGGGATCAGCCGCTACGAGCCCGAGCGCGAGGAAAAGGTTCTCTATGAAATGCTGTCCTGGCGGCCCTCGGGGCTGATCATCGCCGGGCTGGAACATAGCGACGCCGCCCGCGCGATGCTGCGCGCCGCCGACGTGCCGGTGGTCGAGATCATGGATGTCGACGGCGAACCGGTCGATTCGGTCGTCGGCATCTCGCACCGCCGCGCCGGTGCCGAGATGGCCGAGGCGATTGCCAGCGCGGGCTACCGGCGCATCGGCTTTCTCGGCACCAAGATGCCGATGGACCACCGCGCGCGCAAACGGTTCGAGGCGTTCACCGGCGCACTGGCGCGGTCGGGGATCGAGATCGCCGATCATCAGTTCTACGCCGGCGGCTCGGGGCTCAAGAAGGGGCGCGAGATGACCGAGGCGCTGCTGCGGCGCAGCCCCGACCTCGATTTCCTCTACTACTCGAACGACATGATCGCGGCGGGCGGCTTGCTGCATTGCCTCGACGCGGGCATCGACGTGCCCGGGCGGCTGGGGCTGGCGGGGTTCAACGGCATCGAACTGCTGGACGGGCTGCCGATGCAACTGGCCACCACCGACGCCTGCCGGCGCGAGATCGGGCAGAAGGCGGCCGAGATCATCGCGCGCTGCGCCGAGACCGGCGCCTGCGATGGCGGCGAGCGCATCGCGCTGGCACCGCGCCTGTCGCCGGGCGAGACCCTGTTCCGCGCCTGACCCGCCGCGCGGTGGACAGCATCGGGCGCTTGGTGTTTAACCCCGCCAGTACAGCGTGCGGAGCCCACCATGCCATCCGTCTCGATCGTGATCCCGATGAAGAACGAAGCCGGCAATGTCGCGGCGGTGGTCGGCGAGATCGCCACGGCCTGCGCCGGGGTCGCGGGGGGCTTTGAGATCATCGTGGTCGATGACGGGTCGACCGACGCCACCGCCGAAACCGTGCGCGGCCTGATGGCCGCCCATCCGGGGTTGCGCCTGATCAGCCACGACCGCAGCGGCGGCCAGAGCGCGGCGGTGCATAGCGGCGTGACAGCCGCAGCGGGCACCGTGATCTGCACCCTCGACGGCGACGGGCAAAACCCGCCCTCCGAGCTGCCCAAGCTCTTCACGCCGCTTCTCGACGACGCCACCGGGCGGCTCGGCCTCGTCGCCGGCCAGCGCGTGGGCCGCCAGGACACCTTGTCGAAACGCTATGCCTCGCGCTTTGCCAACGCGGTGCGGGCCTGGATGCTCAAGGACGGCACCCGCGACACCGGCTGCGGGCTCAAGGGCTTTCGCCGCGACGCCTTTCTCACGCTTCCCTATTTCGACCACATGCACCGCTACCTGCCCGCGTTGTTCAAGCGCGACGGCTGGGAGGTGGCGCTGGTCGATGTCAGCCACCGCGAGCGCGGCGCGGGGCGGTCGAACTACAACAATCTTCAGCGCGCGCTGGTGGGCATTCACGACCTCTTCGGCGTCGCCTGGCTGATCCGCCGGCGCAAGAAGGCGCGACCCCTGCCCGAGGCCACGCCCGATGATTGAAACCCTGTTCGTCTGGCTGCACGTGGCCAACTGGGTCGAGTTCTGGTGGGTCGCCGTGGGCCTCGGCGGGCAGTTGCTGTTCACCGGCCGCTTCCTGGTGCAATGGATTGCGTCGGAACGCGCCGGCCGTTCGGTTGTGCCGCTGGCGTTTTGGTATTTCTCGATCGCCGGCGGGCTGATCCTTTTCGCCTATGCCGTCTACCGCAAGGACCCGGTTTTCATCCTGGGCCAGTCGATGGGCCTTTTCATCTATTCCCGCAATCTCTGGCTGATCCATGCCGAGCGCCGCGGCGGCTGAGCGGCCCTGGTGGTGGGCGGCCGGCGCGCTGGTGCTGGCGATCACCGCGGCGCGGGTAGCCACGCTCGCGCTCAGCCCGATGGATCTGTTCGTCGACGAGGCGCAGTACTGGCTCTGGGGGCAAGAGCTGGCCTTCGGCTACTACTCCAAACCGCCGATGATCGGCTGGGTGATCCGCGCGGCGACCGCGCTGGGCGGATCGGACGCGCCGTTCTGGGTGCGCCTGCCGGGGCCGCTGTTTCACGGCGTGACCGCGATGGTGCTGGGCGCCATTGCCGCGCGGCTGGGCGGCGGGCGCTGGGGCCTGTGGGTGGCGGCGGGCTATGCCACGCTGCCGATGGTCGCACTCGCCTCGATCCTGATATCGACCGATACGATCATGTTCCCGTTCCTGGCGCTGGCGCTGATGGGCTATCTGCGTCTGACCGAGGGGGCCGGGCGCGGCTGGGCCATGGCCACGGGCCTGTTCCTGGGCCTCGCGTTTCTTTCGAAATACGCCGCGATCTACTACCTGCTCTGCGCCGCGCTGGCCGCCCTGCTGGTGCCCTGCGCGCGCATCGGCTGGCGTCGGGCGGGACAGGTGGCGCTGGTCTTTGGCCTCGTGATTTCACCCAACCTGATCTGGAATGCGGTCAACGGGTTTTCCACCCTTCAGCATACCGCCGATAACGCCGACTGGGTGCGCGACCCCGCCGCGCGGGCGGGGCTGGACTATGCCGGCATGGCCGAGTTCTTCGCGGCGCAGTTCGCCGTTTTCGGGCCGGTGCTTTTCGCCGGGTTGCTGGCGATGTTGGCGCAGGTGCGCGCGGTGTCGCCGGTGCAGCGGGTGCTGCTGGTCTTTTCGCTGCCCATCGTGGCGCTGATCTGCGGGCAGGCATTGCTGTCGGGCGCCTATGCCAACTGGGCGGCCGCGGCCTATCTGGCGGGCAGCGTCGCGGTGCTGCCCTGGCTGACCCCGCGATGGCGCCGTGCGTCCTTTGCCATCAACGGGGCGGTCGCGCTGGCGCTGCCGCTGGCCGCCATCTTTGCCGACCGCGCCGGGCCGGCGACGGCGCGCTACATGGGCCGGTCCGCGCTGAGCACCGATATCATGACGGCGGCCAGGGCCGAAGGGTCCGGCACGGTCATCGCCGAAAGCCGCCAGATCCTTGCCGATCTTTTCTACACCGGGCGTGACAGCGGCGTTTCGATCTTCTCCGTTCCCCCCGAGGGGCGGCCGGAAAGCCATTATGCGCTGAAATACCCCTTTCCGGGCGGCGAGGCGCCGGTCATCCTGGCGCTGACGGGCGCGGCCCCGCCGGACTGTACCCCCGATGCCGCCCCGGTCGCCCGGATCGCGCCCGCAAGCGGCGCCTATCGCGGCAAGACGGTCTCGCTCTACCTTGTGCCTGGCGATTGCTGGACGGATCGGGACCCTTAGCCTAGGCCGGATCGAGGAACAGCGCCGCCTGCTCTGGGTCGAGCAGTGCCTCGGCGATGCGCGCGTTCGCGTCGGCATAGCGGGCGCGGATCTCTGCCTTCAGCGCGTCGGTCAGGAAACCGGGCTCGGGCGCGGCATCGCCGCGGGCCGCCTCTGCATAAAGCGCGTCGAGAAACGCGCGGCGCTCGGGCCGGGCGGGCCGGGCGGCGTCGAACGCCATCAGCCGCCGGGTCAGGCCGGGCCCCAGCGAGGGCCGATGCTGCACCCGCCCCCCCGGCAGGTCGAGCGCGGGCAGCCCCATCACCGCCTCGGCGTCGGCGGCGATGTCGCCCGCACAGGTGCGACGGTCGTAAAGCCGCAGCCGGATCGCCCCGTCGCCGAACGCCCGCCGCCATGGCGTCAGCCGCAGCTCGAAATCGAACGCCCGCGCCTGACCGGCCACGAAGGCGTCGATATCTGTGTACTTGCCCGGCTCGGCCACCTGCACCCAGCGAAACGCGCTTTCGATCAGCGCCTCCTGCCGGCGGATGTAATAAAGGATGCGCGGGGGCTCGTCCTGCCACAGCCGGGCCAGCCGGGCCACCTGCACCGGGCGCATGTAGCAAAGATGCTCTGACGAGATCAGCACCGCCACGCCGGGCCCGCGCGCGGCCATCTCCTCGGCCAGCCGGGCCTGCAGGGCGCGCGAGGCCGGGGTGAACTCGGGCGCGTCGAGCGGGAAGAGCTTGTGATGCGCGCCGCTGGGCATCTGGCCCACATCCGGGTAGAGCAGCCCCGCATCGACCGCCGCGCGGGCGCGGAAATGGTGCTGCAGCGCCGTGGTGCCGGTCTTGCCGTGCCCGATATGCACCCAGAACGCGCCCGTCGGCGCCGTGCCTGTCACCTCAGATGCCATCGTCGGGGATCGCGCCCATCATGCGGTTGTAATCGGCCACCGCCTCGTTGATGTCGTCGTAATAGCGCAGCACCCCGTTTTCCAGAAACGCGCCGGCCTGGCAAATGCGGCGCAGCATCGGCATCGCGTGCGACACGACGATCGCGCCGCTCTTCTTCATGCGCTCGCTGAACACCTGCTCGCTCTTCCAGCGGAACGAGGCATCGCCAACGGCGGTGACCTCATCGACGAGATAGGTGTCAAAGCGTATGCCCATCGACGTGCCGAAGGCCAGGCGCGAGCGCATACCGGCCGAATAGGTACGGAAGGGCATGTGGAAATGCTGCCCCAGCTCGGCGAAATCGGCCACGAAATCCAACAGCTCTTCGGTATCCACGCCATAGACGCGGGCGATGAACCGCACGTTCTGCGCCCCGGTCAGGTCGGGGTGAAAACTGCCGGCAAAGCCCACGGGCCAGGAGATCGACCCGGTCGAGGTGATCTCGCCCTGATCGGGGTCCATCGTGCCGGCGATCATCCGCAGAAGGCTGGATTTGCCCGCCCCGTTGCGCCCCACCAGCCCGACCGACACGCCGGAGGGGAAGACCGCATTAATGTTTTGGGCCACCACCTTGCGGCGGCCATGCAGGATGTAGGTCTTGCAGACGTTATCGAGGCGGATCATGCGTCAGGCTCAGCGACGGTCGCGCACGCTGTAGTAGACGAGCGTGCCCATCGCCCAGGTCAGAAACAAGAACAGGATCGTGAGTCCGGAAAGGGTGAGGCGCTTGGGATACTGCGCGCGTTCGGCCAGGGTCGGCTCGATATAAGCGGCCAGGTAGCGGCTTTTGCGCTGGGCCTCGGCCTGGGCGCTGTCAAAGGCGGCCAGCGCGGCCAGATAGGCCTGTTCGGCGAATTCGCGGTCCACGCTCAGCCGCTCGAACTCGCCCAGGATGGCGACATAGTCCTCGTCGTCGGGGCCCTGCCCGCTGACGCTGAACTTGTTGCGCTCTTCGGCGATGCGCTGGCGGATCACCTCGATGCGCCGCTCGGCCTGGCCGACCCGCGGGTCGCCGTCGCGCGTGGTGTCGCGCAGCAGGTCCAGCTCGATCAGCGAGGCGGCGAGCTGTTGCTGAAGGTTGTTCAACAGCCCCATCTGCCCCTGCACGTCCGCCTGCGGGTCGATGATCTGTGTCTTGCTGCGGAAGGTCGACAGCGCTTCGCGCGCCTCTTTCAGCCGCTCGACCGATCTTTCCAGCTCTTCGCGGGCATAGCGTGTGGTGTCCTGCCGGGCGATGGCGCTGAGCTGGTTGATCATCTCGGAGCTCTCGGAAAAGATCCCCTGGGCGATGCTGTGCGCGTCGTCGGCATCGAAGGCCAGCACCCGCAGCTCGATCAGGCCGGTTCCGGCATCGTAGAAGATCTTGACCATCTTGCCCCAGTAACCGACCAGATCCTCGATGCTGCCATCGGGGTTGAAGGCGAAGACCGGGTCGGTCTCGAAGGGGCGCGAATACATCGCGCGCAGGTCGAGCTGTCGATCCAGATTGGAAACCAGTTGCTGGCTCTGGATGAATTCATAAAGGATGTCGGTGTCAGACGAGCTGGACCCCGAAAGCTGCGAGATGCCGCCCAGCAACTCGACCGCCGATCCGATCTCTTCCTTGCGGACGACGAAGCCGACGGTGGAATGGTACTGATCGACCGCCCGCGTGTAGAGATAGCCCGTGCCCACAAGCCCGGGCAGAACCACCACCAAAAGAAACGACAGCGCCAGAACCACATGGCGGCCACGCCGCTTTGCCGGGCCAGCGGCGCGGAACGGCGGCGCCTTGCCGCCGGGCTTTGCCGGGCCGGCACCGCCCTGGGCGGGCTTTGCGGTGGTGGCCGCAGCGACCGGGGCCTTCAACGGGGGCACGGGCGGCGCCATCGCCGCGGGGCCCAGCGGTTTGCCAGGCGCCGCCGGCGGCTGCTGCTTTCGCCCGATCCTTGGGGCAGCGCCTTCATCGGCCGGCGCTCCAGCGGGCTTCGGTGCTTGCTGAGACACGAGAAAGCGCTCCAAGAGAGAAATTGCGAAAGCGATTTTCTTCCTACATAAACGGGCGGGCAAACACCAGTGACCGTAGGCACAAATCCACCCGTGCACGCCGCGCGGGCCGAAACACGCAATGATCCCGACCAGCATCCCCTCGCTCAAACCCCGCCGCTTTCGCACATCGCGCACAGTGATCGCGCTGATCCTGCGCGAGATGGCCACGACCTACGGCCGCTCGCCCGGCGGGTATTTCTGGGCCATCGCCGAACCCGTGGCGATGATTGCGGTCCTGTCGATCGCGTTTTCGCTGATGTTGCGCTCGCCCTCGCTGGGAACGAATTTCCAGATCTTCTACGCCACCGCCTTTCTGCCGTTCACGCTCTATGCCGGAATCGCACAGAAGGTGTCGGCCAGCATCACTTTTTCGCGCGCGCTGCTGGCCTATCCCGCCGTCACCTTCGTCGACGCGATCATCGCGCGGTTCCTGCTGGAATTGCTGACCAAGGTTCTGGTGTTCTACATCGTGATCGTGGGGATCGAGCTGATCTACGACGTGCGTCCGATCCTCGACTTCCCGTCGATCCTGATGAGCCTCGGGATGGCGGCCGCGCTCGGCCTCGGGATCGGTACGCTCAACTGCGTTCTGACGTCTCTCTTCACGGTTTGGCAGTCGGTGTGGCGGGTGATCAACAGGCCGCTCTTCCTGGTCTCGGGCGTGTTCTTTATCTACGAGGATCTGCCGTCCGGCTTGCGCAGCTTTTTGTGGTACAACCCGCTGCTTCACGTCACCGGAGAAATGCGGCGCGGGTTTTTCGCCACCTACGATGCGACCTACATCTCCCATACCTTCGTGATGAGCGTTGCCTTGGTGTCAGGGGCGCTGGGGCTTTTGCTGCTCAGGCGGTATCACCGGTTGATTATCAACGAAAGATGATCCTATGAGACCGGAAACCACCGGGTCGGGCATCCGCCGGGCCGAGGGGGCACGACCCGGAGCAGGCACATCCATGGCAAAGACATCCGTTTTCTCCCGTGCGCGCAATCTGGCGCGCTTTTTGTCCATATCGCCCGTCACGTTCTGGTACGTCTGGAAGATCAAGCGGTCGGACCTTTTCGACCGGAACTTTTACCGCGGCATCAACCCCCAGATGAACGCGCTCTACCGCGCCTTTCCGGAACGCCATTACGTGCTCTTCGGCGAGGCGGCCGGGCTGCAGCCCTGCGGCAGTTTCTCACCCAAGGCCTACCTGCGGCACAACACCGACCTGAACGGGCTGAGACGTCCCTTCCTGCACTACTTGCGCTATGGCCGGAACGAGCTGCGGATCACGCTTGACCTGCCGGAAGGCATTTCCAGCCGGGGCATCTCGCCGCCCGCGCTGCGCCCCGACGACCGCACGCCCGCGCCCTATGCCATCGTCGTGCACATCTACTACCACGAAATGTGGAGCGAGATCGCCGAGACGCTGCGCGCGGTCGCGCTGCCCTTCGACCTGTTCGTGACGCTCACCTGGAAGGGTGACGAAACCACGACGCTTGTCGAAGAGATCAAGACGGCCTTTCCCGATGCCCGCGCGATCCCGATGCCCAACCACGGGCGCGACGTGTTCCCCTTTGTCCATCTGGTCAATTCCGGCCTGCTGACCCCCTATCGCGCGGTCTGCAAGCTGCACACCAAGAAATCGCCCCACCGGCAGGACGGCGACATCTGGCGCCGCCACCTGATCGACGGAATCCTGCCCCGCGAGGGGCTGGCCGAAAAGCTTCAGGCCTTCATCGACGACCCCAAGGCCGCTTTCTGGGTGGCTGACGGGCAGCACTACGACTCGACCGAATGGTGGGGCATCAACAAGGCCAGCACCGCGGCGCTGCTGCACCGGCTGGAAATCCGCATCGACACCGACCAACTCGATTTTCCCGCCGGGTCGATGTACTGGATCAAGCCGCTGATGCTGCGCCTGATCGGCGGCTTCCAGATCGGCGAGGCCGATTTCGAGCCCGAGTTCACCCAGCTCGACGGCACGCTGGGCCATGCCTATGAACGGGCGATGGGGTATCTTGCAAAGGCCGCCGGGCAGTGCGTGCGCGAAACCGGCGAGCTGACGCCGGGCCGCCCGGCGCCCCGGCCCCGGCGCGCCGGCTATACCTCGGCCTTCTACCTTCCCCAGTTCCACCGCACGCCGGAAAACGACGCCTGGTGGGGCCAGGGCTATACCGAGTGGATGGCCGCGGCCCGCGCCAGGCCGGTCTTTCCCGGTCATGCCCAGCCGGTGCTGCCGGCCGATCTGGGGTTTTACGACCTGCGCCTGACCGAGGTGATGGGCGAACAGACCGAGCTGGCCAAATCGGCCGGCATCGACGCCTTTTGCGTATACCACTACTGGTTCGACGGCCGCCGCATCCTCGAGGCGCCGCTTGACCGGCTGATGGACCGGCCCGAGATCGAGTTTCCGTTTTACCTGTGCTGGGCCAACGAAAGCTGGCGCCGCAACTGGGACGGCCTCAGCGGCGAGATCCTGCTGAACCAGAGCTATGCCGAGGGGTTCGAGCAGGCGCTGGCCGAGGATACCGCGCGCTACATGCGCGACCCGCGCTACCAGCGGCCCGACGGCAGCCGCCCGCGCTTTGTCATCTACCGCCCCGAGGACATGCCGGCCCCGGCCGAGAACGTCGCCCGCCTGCGCGACGCCTGGCGCGCGCTGGGGGTCGGCGAGGTGGAACTGGGCGCGGTGCGCTTTCACGTCGAGGGCGAGCACCCGGTCGAGGACGACCTCTTCGATTTCTGGATAGAGATGCCGCCCCACGGGCTGGTGGGGATGGAGGACTATCTCTACGGCGGCCGCGAGGGCAACCTGCTGGATTTCAGCGTGAAGGGATTTCGCGGCCTGATCTACGACTACGAGAAGGTCATCGACAACAGCCTTTCGCCCGACTATGTCGCCGGCCTGCCCGCCAACACCATCGCAGGCGTCATGCCGTCGTGGGACAACACGGCCCGGCGCGGGGCCGAGGCGCATATCGCCTATGGCGCCCATCCCGGCGCGTTCCACCGCTGGCTCGGCGGTCTGTCCGAGTACCGCCTCGAAGGCTCTTACCGCAACGAGTTGTTCGTGAATGCCTGGAACGAATGGGCGGAAAAGGCCACGCTGGAGCCCAGCCGGCAATACGGCCGCGCCTGGCTGGAAGTTCTGGGAGAATGGACATGACCGTATTGCAGGGCAACTGCCCGGTCTGCGAAAGGAAAACCGAGTTCCGCAGCCCCGACGGCTGGTTCCGCGACAACCTGCGTTGTGCGTCGTGCGATTCGATCCCGCGCGAACGCGCCTTTGCCTGGGCGCTGGAAACCTTCTGCCCCGACTGGCGCACGCGCCGCGTACACGAAAGCTCGCCCGCCGACCGGGCGGTGTCGAACAAGCTTCGGGACGGCGCGAAGGACTACATCGCCTCGCAATACTTCCCCGGCACCCGGCCGGGCGAGAAAAAGGACGGCGTGCGCTGCGAAAACCTCGAGGCGATGACCTTTGCCGATCGCAGCATCGGGCTGCACGCCCATCTCGACGTCATGGAACACGTCAACCGCCCCGACCTTTGCCTGCGCGAGATGGAACGGACCCTGGCGCCGGGCGGCATGGCGATCTTCACCACGCCTGTCTACAAGGATGTCGTTTCCACCAAACGACGCGCCGTCTATTTTCCCGACGGGGTGGAGCATCTGGAAAACCCGCCGGAGTATCACGGCAACCCGATCGACGAGTCCGGGGCGCTGGTGACCTTTCATTTCGGCCAGAATTTCAGCGACCTCATGCGCGCCTGGGCGCCCGCTCTTTCGATTTTGCAGATCCTGCCCAACGACCCGGCCATCGGCGTGATCGGCGAGTTCCGCGACGTGTTCGTTCTAACCAAGAGGCAGGGCTGAATGGCGCGGCTGATCCTGCATGTCGGCACCCACAAGACGGCGACGACCACACTGCAAGAAACCTTTGACCGCAACCGGTCGCTATTGCAGCGGCATGGGGTGGTCTACCCCGATCTCGGGCGCCGCGCGGGGCATCACGGGCTGGTCACCCACTGGTTCGACCTGCCCGAGGTCTATGCCCTCGGACGCCCGGCCGCATCGGTCTGGCGCGATCTCAGCGACCGCTACGCCAAGACCGACGCCACCGTCTTTATCAGCAGCGAGGAATTCTCTCGCGGCAACCGCACCCGCCGCGTCGACTTTGCCGAGCTGCGCGAGATGGTCTCGGCCTTCGACAGCGTCGAGGTGCTGTGCCTGCTGCGGGAACAGACCGCGTTTCTGCAATCGATCTTTCTGGAGATCTCGAAAAACCCCCGCCAGGTGGGCTGGCGCGAGTTCTACGACAAGGCGATGAAGTCGCGTTTCGCCTCGGGCCTGTTTCTCGACTACAACCAGCTTTATGACCATATCCTCGCGGGCTTCGCGCCGGAGGAGATCACCTTCCTTGCCTACGACGCCGCGCGCGCGTCAGAGGGCGGGGTCATCGGGGAGGTGTTGCGCCGGACCGGGGCGCCGCTGACACCCGGCGACATGGACCAGGGCCAAAGCGCCAATGTCTCGCCCGACCCGCTGACCTTCTGGGCGGCGCGTATGGTCGCTGCCGGCAGGCGGATCACACCGGAGTTGCTGGAAAGCGTGGGCCGGGCCGTGCACCGCGAGTTCGGCGATAACTGCCGCACCACGATCTTCAATGCCTCCGAACTCAGGGCGGTCGGCAAGCATTTCGAGGCCGCAAACCGCCGCTTTGTCGAACGGGTCGCCCAGCAGCAGCCCGACTTCGACCTGCCGCCGTCATCGCTGGCCGAGAACGTCATCAACCGCAGCCAGCTCGGCGCCGGTTTCTGGATGCGCGTCGCGCGCATCGTCTATTCGGCGCAGGACAAGCTGCCGGCCGAACAGCCGCGCGCCTAGAATTTGTTGAGGAAGGCCGCCAGCCACAGGCCGGCATTGCCGCCGGTCGTCTGACGGTGCACGCCCGAGCGATGCAGCATTGCCAGCCGCCGGGTCAGCCCCTGCCGCCGTGCCGCGGCAAAGCGGTTGAGGATGCGCCGGTTCTCGGGGGTGAAGCGATGCGCCGACCGGCGCAAGGCGGTCACGTTGCGCGTGTTCCAGCCGCGAAAACGGCCCGTCAGGATCAGCGCGATCCGCGTCAGCCTGGCCAGAGTCGTGGTGTTGGCGCCGATCTGGTTGCCATTGTGCTGGCGGTAGTAAAGCGTCGGCTCGGGGTCATAGACAACCATGCCGCCGGTCCCCGTCACCATCTGGTAGAGCCACCAGTCGTGGCACACGATGTCCGATGCCTCGTCCGCCGCGGCCTGCGCGATGTCCAGCGCGGCGCGGTTCAGCACGATGGTGTTGCCCCCGGCGATATTCTGCACCAGCGCATTGCGGAAATTGGGCTCGCGCGGGTGCATGTGCGACAGCCAGGTCTCACCGGTCCTGCTGTTCCACACCCATGTGCGGCTGCAATACATCGCAGGCACGCCCTCGGGCACGTCGCGCAGCGCGCGCACCGCGCGCTCCAGCTTGTCGGCCATCCACACGTCGTCCTGGTCGGACAACGCAACATAGCGCGCGTCCTGCCCCGCGGCGTGCAGAAGCGACAGGAAATTCTGAGCGAAACCGCGGCGCGGGCCGGGGCGCAGCTCGACCGGCTGGCTGACCTCTGCGGAAAAGCGGCGGGCGATCTCGGGGCCCTCGTCGGACGAGCCGTCGTCGCTGACGATCAGGCCCCAGTCGCGGTAGGTCTGGCTGATATAGCTGTCAAGCTGTTCGCGCAGGTTCTGCGCCCCGTTATAGAGCGCGAGCAGAACAATCACCTCTGGCGACGACATTCCCTAACCCGCCCATTTTTTTGGATGTCTTCAGCGCAATTCCCCACAACGCGCGACATCATGCATCAGCATATGCCTGCACAGCCCTGTTTTGTCTACTATTGGAGCCTCCGCCGCACGTCTATCGGCGGAAATCCGACCATCCGGCAACACTTTTGGGGGTCAGTCGCGCAAAAGCGCCGAAAGGTAGCGGCCGTAATCGTTCTTGCGAAAGAGATCGGCGCGGGCGGCCAGTGCGTTGTGGTCGATCCAGCCCATGTTAAAGGCGATCTCTTCGGGACAGCCCGTCTGCATCCCCTGCCGCTTTTCCAGCGTGCGCACGAAGTTGCCGGCATCCAGCAGGCTGCCATGGGTGCCGGTATCGAGCCACGCATAACCGCGGCCCATTCGCTCGACCGACAACAGCCCCTCTGTGAGATACATCTCAAGCAGGGTGGTGATCTCCAACTCGCCCCGCGCCGAGGGGGCGACCTGCTTGGCCCGCTCGGGCGCCGAGCCGTCGAGGAAGTATAGCCCGGTCACCGCATAGTTCGAAGGCGGCACCGCGGGCTTTTCGATGATCGCCAGAACCTCGCCCATGTCGCCGAAATCCACCACGCCATACCGCTCGGGGTCGGCCACGTGATAGCCGAACACGCTGCCGCCCGTCGTTCGGCCATCGGCGCGCTGCAAAAGCTCGGGCAGACCGTGGCCGAAAAACAGGTTGTCGCCCAGCACCATCGCCGAGGGCGCGCCGGCCAGAAACTCTTCGCAAAGGATATAGGCCTGGGCCAGCCCGTCGGGCGAGGGTTGCTCGACCCAGGTGAGCGTGACGCCCCATTGCGACCCGTCGCCCAAAAGGCGCTGGAACTGGGCCTTGTCCTCGGGCGTGGTGATGATTGCGATGTCGCGGATACCTGCCAGCATCAGGACCGAGATCGGGTAATAGATCATCGGCTTGTCGTAGATCGGCAAAAGCTGTTTCGAGATGCCCATGGTCACGGGGTAAAGCCGCGTGCCCGAGCCGCCGGCCAGAACGATGCCTTTGCGTTGCGTCATGAAATTACGTCCAGTTTCTTGAGAATTTCGGCAAGCCCCTGCCGCCAGTCGGGCCGCGCGATGCCGAAATCGCGCATCAGCGTCGTGCAGTCGAGCCGCGAATTGGCGGGCCGGGCGGCGGGCGTGGGATACGCGCTGGCGGGGATGTCGGTGACCGTCACATCCCGCCCCGCCTGCGCGAAGATCTCGCGCGCGAAATCGGCCCAGCTGACATCGGGCGCGCCCGAGAAATGATAGGTGCCGCCCTCGGCCTCGCCGCGATGCAATGCCAGCGCCATGCGCAGCAACGCATCGGCAATGGCCCCTGCCGGCGTGGGCCCGCCCACCTGGTCGGCCACGACGTTCAGCGCCTCGCGCGTTTCGGAAAGCCGCAGCATCGTTTTCAGGAAATTGCCGCCATGGGCCGAGACCACCCAGGAGGTGCGCAGGATCGCATGGCGCCCGCCGGCGGCGCGCACGCCCTCTTCGCCGGCCAGCTTGGTCCGGCCGTAGGCGCCCAGCGGGGCGGTGGGCGCGTCGGGCGTCCAGGGCGTGTCGCCCGACCCGTCGAACACGTAATCGGTCGAGATATGCAGCAACGGGATGCCCTTGTCGGCCGCCGCGCGCGCCATCGCGGCCGGCGCGGTGCCATTGACGGCCAGCGCCGTGGCCTCGTCCTCTTCGGCCTTGTCCACGGCGGTGTAGGCGGCGGCGTTGATCACCGCGTCGGCGCCGCTGCCGGCGATGCGCGCGGCACAAGCGGCCGCATCGGTCAGCGCGGCATCCTCGCGCCCCAGGAACACCGCGCCGGGGGCGCGGCGGGCCAGCTCGGTCGCCACCTGGCCGGTCTTGCCGAAGATCAACAGCTTCATGCCACCCCCAACCGCTTGCCCACGCCGTCGCGGTTCAAGAGCGGGCGCCACCAGTCTTCGTTGGCGAGGTACCAGTCGACGGTCTTTTCCAGCCCCTCCCCGACCGTGACCGACGGCCGCCAGCCCAGCTCTTGCCCAATGCGGGCGGGGTCGATCGCGTACCGCTTGTCATGGCCGGGCCGGTCGGTGACGAAAGTGATCAGCCGGTCATGGGGCGCACCCTGAGGGCGCCGCGCATCCAGGATGCCGCAGATCGTGCGCACCAGGTCGATATTGCGGGCCTCGTTCTCGCCGCCGATATTGTAGGTGCGGCCCACCTCGCCTTTGGCCACGACCAGCAGCAGCGCCTCGGCGTGGTCCTCGACATAAAGCCAGTCGCGCACGTTCGACCCGTCGCCGTAAACCGGGATCGGCTGGCCCGCCAAGGCCTTGAGGATGACCACCGGGATCAGCTTTTCGGGAAAGTGGTAGGGGCCGTAATTGTTGGAACAGTTGGTCACCAGCACCGGCAAGCCGTAGGTTTCGCCCCAGGCGCGCACAAGGTGGTCCGACGCCGCCTTGGACGCCGAATAGGGCGAGCGCGGGTCGTAGGGCGTGTCCTCGGTGAACTTGCCGGTCGGCCCGAGACTGCCATAGACCTCGTCGGTCGAGATGTGGTGGAAGCGAAAGCTTTCGGGCTTGCCGGCGGCGGCCCAATGCGTGCGCGCGGCCTCCAGCATGTTGTAGGTGCCGGTCACGTTGGTCTCGATAAAGGCGCCGGGCCCGTCGATGGACCGGTCCACGTGGGATTCGGCTGCCAGATGCATCACCGCGTCGGGCCGATGGTCGGCAAAGATACGGTCCAGCGCAGCGCGGTCGCGGATATCGGCGTGCTCGAAGGCGTAGGCCGGGCTGTCGGCCACACCGGCCACGTTGTCGAGGCAGGCGGCATAGGTCAGCGCATCGAGGTTGACCACCGAATGCCCCTGGGCCACCGCGCGCCGCACCACGGCAGAGCCGATAAAACCCGCGCCCCCGGTGACAAGCAGCTTCATTGCCCGCCCTCCCATGTGAAGGGGCTGTCGAAATCGGCGAAATCGGGGGCGGCGGCGTCTTTCTCCGACAGCACCGGCGTGCCCGCCACCCCCCAGTCGATGCCGATCGAGGGGCTATCCCAGCGCACCGCGCCGTCGCACTCGGGCACGTAGTAATCGGTGCATTTATAGACGATCTCAGTGTCGGGCTCGCGCGTGGCGAACCCGTGTAAAAACCCCGCCGGCACCCAGAGCTGGCGGCCGTTTTCAAAGCTCAGCTCGGCCCCGACCCATTGCCCGAAGGTGGGCGAGCCCTTGCGGGCATCCACCGCCACGTCATAAAGCCGCCCGCGACCGCAGCGCACCAGCTTGCCCTGGGCATGGGGGGGCGACTGGAAATGCAGCCCCCGCACCGTTCCGCCCTCGCGCGACAGCGAATGGTTGTCCTGCACGAACTCGGGCTCGATGCCGGCAGCCTCGGCCAGCACCCGCTTGTTCCAGCTTTCCGAAAAGAATCCGCGATGGTCGCCGAACCGGCGCGGGGTCAGCACCAACACGCCCGGAAGGGCCGTCTGTTCAACCTGCACCTAGGACCACCCCTGCCTGTGAAAACCGAGCGTGCCTTAACAAGCCGGGGGCCGAATGTCACGCCCGCGCGAAATGCCGACCAAAGGTGCCGCGCTCCCTGCGCGGCCCTCAGAGATTCGAGGCCCGGCTGCCCAGCGCGAGGAAGTTGCCGACGATACGCGAGATCGTATCGACCGAGGTGATCGGGCTTTCCGAGATATAGACCAGGTCGCCGGGATTGACGGCGAACTTGCCGGCGCTGAACAGCCCGTCGGCGGTGGTCAGGTCGATGGTAAAGATCACCCGTTGCTCGCGCGGGCCCCGCATACCGGCGCGGATCGCGCTGGCCGGGTACTCGCGCAGGATCAGGATGCCCCTGGGGTCGGCCCGGTTGTCCGCGACTCCGCCGATCAGCGCCATCGCGTCCAGCGCCGATACGTCATCCTTGGGGAAGGGGATCAGCGTCTCGCTGCCGCCGGCGCCGAGGGCCAGGAAATAGCGCGGGTCCTCTTCCACGATCACCTTGTCGCCGGCCCTGAGCGTGGTGTCGAGGCCGGGGTTGTCGTAAAGCCGGGAGATCGAGGTAACGTAAAGATCGCCGCCGCGCACCAGCCGAATCAGCGGGTTGCGCAGGCTGGGCAGCACACCGCCGCCCTGCGAAATCAGGCTAAGCACGGTCATGTCGCGGTCGACGATCGGGTAGGTCCCGGGCCGGCCGACGCCGCCGACGACCGAGACCGAGCTGCGCGGCCCCGAGGCCAGCGACAGCTGCACCTGCGCGGACGGAATGATCGCCTCGAGCTGGGCCTGGATCTTGGCGCGGGCGGCCGAGGGCGTCATCCCGGCGACATAGACCTCGTCGACGTAAGGCACGAAAAGCGCGCCGTTGGGCGAGACGGTCATGCCGTTCATCTGCACGACCTTCTGTTCGGGTGAGGTCAGAAGCGAGTTTTCGTCACTGTCCCACACGACGAGGTTGACCTGATCGCCGGCGGCGATCACCTGGCCGCTGGGCCCGCGCTGGCGCGCGATCCAGCCGCCCATCGGGCGCTTGCCCGTGGTCGGCCATTCGGCGACCTGCGGCAGGAAGGCGCGCGACACCTGGTAGATCGCGTAGCCGGCCAGCGCGTCGTCCTTGGTGCTGCCGAGGATTTCGTTTTCCTGCGCGGCACCGCGAGGCAGGCTGCAAGCCGACAAAAGCGACGCGGCCCCGAGGACAAGCACTTGGCGGCGATGATGGTCAGGCATGGGTTCTCCCGCTTATTTGCCAGACCGGGCGGCCCCCTGGCGCCCATGGCATTCAAAACAGCGGCAAGATACTAGGGAGTCCCGACAGGTCAACCGGAATACGCACGATGCCCCAGTCTAGCCCCGCTCTATTGATCATGGGTGCCACCGGGCGGCTGGGCCGCTGCCTGCAGGCGGCCTGGGCCGGGCGGCAGCCGGGCGGCATGGTGCCGCTATGGCAAACGCGCGGCGCCGTGCCCGGGCCGGACTGGCTGGGCTGGGCACCGCTAACCGCGCCGGTGCCGGCTTTGCCGCCGCTCGGCGCGGTGCTGGTTCTGGCCGGCGCGACCCCTTCGGGCGGCGGCGCGCCGGACGCGGCGCCGGCACTGGCGCTGGCGGGACTGCGCGCGGCGCGGGCGGGCGGCGCCGCCCATGTCTTTCTGGCCTCGTCGCAGGCCGTCTACGGTGCGGCGCCGGGGCCCATCGCCGAATCCGCGCCGCTGGCGCCGCTCAACGCCTATGCGCGCGGCAAGGCCGAGATGGAGGCAGAGGCCGCACGCTGGGCCGCGGCAGAGCGGCCGGGCGCGCCCGGCGTCACCTGCCTGCGCATCGGCAACGTCGCCGGGGCCGACATGCTGGGCAAGGCCGTCGCCGAGGGCGGGGCGCTGACGCTCGACCGCTTTGCCGACGGGCGGGGGCCGGAACGCTCTTACATCGGGGCCGCGGCATTCGCGCGGGTGCTCGACAGCCTGCTGACGCGGGTCGCCTCGGGCGCGGCGCTGCCCTTTGCCCTGAACGTCGCCGCACCCGGCGCGGTGGCGATGGCCGACCTGCTGGCCGCATGGGGCCGCGACTGGGCCTGGCGCCCTGCCCCGGACGGCGCGCGCCAGTCGGTCACGCTGGACGTACGCCGCCTGGCCGGGCTACACGCCTTTGCGCCGGCCGACGGCGACCCCGCCCTCATGGCCGCCGAATGGACGAGGCTTTGCACCCCATGACCCCGGCCAAACGCGCCTTTGACGTCGCCCTCGCGCTGCTGCTCGGCGTGGTGCTGTTGCCGGTGCTGGCACTTGTTCTGCTGGCGATTTGGGTCCTCGACGGACGGCCGCTGTTTTACGTGTCCGAAAGGATGCGGGCGCCCGGCCGCCCCTTCATGCTGTGGAAGCTGCGCACCATGCGCCCGGTGGATACCGACAGCGGCGTCTCGGGCGGCGACAAGGCCAGCCGGATCACCCGCACGGGTCGCGCTTTGCGCAAGTTCAGGCTCGACGAGATCCCCCAGCTCTGGAATGTGCTGCGGGGCGACATGAGCTTCGTCGGCCCGCGCCCGCCGCTCAGGGCCTATGTCGAACGGTTCCCCGCGCTTTACGGCGAGGTGCTGAAATCGCGTCCGGGCATCACGGGGCTGGCGACGCTCACCTACCACGCGCATGAGGAACGCCTGCTCGCCCCCTGCCGCACGCCCGAAGAAACCGACGCGGTCTATGCCCGCGCCTGCGTGCCGCGCAAGGCGCGGCTTGACCTGATCTATCGGCGCCACGCCTCGATCTGCTACGACATCGTGCTGCTCGCCCGCACCGCAGGCCGGGTGCTGCGGCGCACCCGAAGCTAGGCATTTTCCGCAAGCGCCCCCTGTCCGCCACATTCGGGCAAGCCCCGCGCAAGACCCCCGCACCAGGCTGATCGCACGGCCCAGGGGGTGTGCTGCGAGGACATGAAATGGTGGGGTTCGCCCATGTCGCGACGCTTGCGACCGATCCGGTCGCGCCGGACGAGGCCGCCGATGCGCCCGGTACGGTCACCGGGCTGGCCGATCTGGACATCGTCTGGTCCGCCGCGGGCCCGGTGCTTTACGCCGCCGCGCTCAATGTCGGGGGCATCGCGGCGTTTCGCATCGGCGCAGCGGGGCCGGCCGCCGCGCTGGACGCCGTCCCTTTCGGCGGCGGCGCGGCGCGGCCGGTCGCGCTTGACCTTTTGGCCGATGACGGGCGGTTGCTCTGCATTGGCCGCTGGCCGGGCCAGATCGGCGCCCGCGCGCTGGCAGATGATGGCCGCCTCGGCGGCTTTACCGCCCTGCCCCTGACCGGTGCCGAGGCCAGCCCGGTCGAGGCCGTGGCGATTGGCGGCTTTCTGGCCTTGCGCGCGCAGGGGGCGGCCCAGGTCACGCTCTACCGCGCGGCCGAGGATGGCGCCCTCGGCCTGACGGGCCGCGCCGACGCCGCGGCGGATGCGGCCACCGGCTGGGGCGGCACGCTCAGCGCGCTTGGCGCGGCGACGGCGGGGGGCGCGCATTTCCTTCTGGCGGGCGTGGCGGGCAGCGACCAGATCCTCAGCTACCGGGTGGGCAGCGGCGGGCGGCTTGCGCTGGCCGACCAGACCGGCCTTGCCGACGGTCTGGGAATCGCCACGCCCAGCGCGATCGCCACCTTGCCGGGCCCGGATGGCGCGCGGGTCGTTCTCGGCTCGGCGGGCAGTTCCACGCTGACCGTACTCGACCTCGACGCCACCGGCGCGCTGAGCGCGCGCGACCACGTGGCCGACGACCTGACCACGCGGTTTCAGGGCGTCACCGCGCTAGAGACCGCGCGTTGTGAGGGGTGGGATTTCGTCCTCGCCGCCGGGGCGGATGACGGCATCAGCCTGTTCGCGGTCCTGCCCGACGGGCGGCTGATCCACATGGCCAGCCGCGCCGACGACGCGGCCACCGGCCTGCAAAACGTCTCGGCGCTTGCGGCTGTTGCGCAGGGCGGCGGGTTGCAGGTCTTTGCCGCTTCGGAATCAGAGGCGGGCGTGACCCAGCTCTCGGTCGATCTGTCCGGCCTCGGCGTGGTGGCGACGGGCGGCAGCGGCGCAGAGACCGTCACCGGGACGGCGGGCGACGACATACTGGTGGCAGGCAGCGGCGACAACCGCCTGCGCGGCGGCGCAGGGGCCGATCTTTTCGTCTTCGCGCCGGGGGCCGAGACGAGTTCGGGCAGGATAGGGACGATTCTGGACTACGCGCCCGGCCAGGACCGGATCGACCTGTCGGCCTTTCCGCTGATGCACGGCCTCGCCCGGCTGGAGGTCGCCGCCACGGCCGATGGCGCCCGGCTCTGGCTGGGTGAGAGCTGGCTGTCGGTCAAGAGCGCCTCTGGCGCGCGGCTGGACGCGGACGACTTCACCGATGCCGACGTGGTGAACGTGACGCGCCATGCGCTGGCCAACCCGGAGGGGATCGAGGCGGACCTGCCCGACCCGCTGGCCGAAGAGGCGGCCGGCACGGGCGAAGAGGCGCCGCCCCGTGCGCCCACCACGCCCGCAGGGCGCGAGGGCCGGGTACTGACCGGCACCGGCGGCCCGGACGACCTGCGCGGCAGCGACGGCGGCGACACGCTGTTCGGCGCCGGCGGCGATGACCGGTTGCAGGGCGGGGGCGGCGACGACGCGCTTTACGGCGGCGACGGGTGCGATCTGTTGAATGGCGGCCCCGGCGACGACCTGATCTTTGGCGGCGTCAGCGCGTTTGACCGGCGCGACACCATCCATGGCGGCGCTGGCGACGACCGGATAGAGGCGGGCCATGGCAACGATCTGGTCTACGGCATGGGCGGCGCCGACACCATCGCCGGCGGCTTTGGCGCCGATGAGTTGCACGGGCAGGATGGCGACGACACGATCACCGGATCGGCCTGTTCCGACCTCGTTTTCGGCGGAAATGGAGACGATTTCATCAATGGCGGCTTCGGCTTCGACCGCATCAACGGCGGCGCCGGGGCAGACGCGTTCTACCATCTCGGCATCGCCGATCACGGGTCGGACTGGGTGCAGGATTACAGCGCCGCCGACGGCGACGTACTGCTCTTCGGGCAGGGGGCGGCGGCGGCCGTGCAGTTCGGCGTCAGCCTGGCCGAGACCCCGCGCGCGGGCGCACCCGGCGTGGCCGAGGCATTCGTCATATACCGCCCCACCGGGCAGGTGATCTGGGCGCTGGTCGATGGCGGCGGCGAAGATCACCTGACCCTCCAGATCGCCGGCAGCGATGCCACCTTCGACCTGGTGTGACCGGGCCGCCCGGCTTGACAATCGACATGGGCCGGGCGATCCACCCCCAATCCGGCGCCCCCGCAACGCGCCGCCAAACCAACACGGGGCTCCCGCGTGGCAAACCATCTTTACAAGGGCGACCTTCCCGACGGGCTGGACATGGGCCCGGTCGTCGCCATCGATTGCGAGGCGATGGGGCTGCACCCCCACCGCGACCGGCTGTGCCTGGTGCAGATGTCGGGCGGCGACGGCAACGCGCATCTTGTGCAGATCGCCCAGGGCCAGACCGGGGCGCCGAACCTGACCCGCATGCTGGCGGACAAGGACGTGCTCAAGCTGTTTCATTTCGGCCGCTTCGACATCGCGCTGATGTTTCACACCTTCGGCGTGCTGACCGCGCCGGTCTACTGCACCAAGATCGCCTCGAAACTCGTGCGCACCTATACTGACCGGCACGGGCTGAAATACCTTCTGCAAGAGCTCTTGGAAGTGGACATCTCGAAACAGCAGCAAAGCTCTGACTGGGGGGCGGAGACGCTGAGCGACGCGCAGATCGCCTATGCCGCCTCGGACGTGCTGCACCTGCACGCACTGAAGGCCGCGCTGGACGACATGCTGGCGCGCGAGGGCCGCACCGACATGGCGCGGGCCTGTTTCGACTTTCTGCCGACGCGCGCCCGGCTGGATATCGCCGGCTGGCCCGAGACCGACATTTTCGCCCATTGAGGCAGGCATGAACCGCGACACCTACATCTCGATCGGCCGCCGGGTCCTGACGCGCGAGGGCGAGGCGCTGGCCATGCTGGCCGAGGCGCTGGACGACACATTCGCCGAGGCGGTCGAGCTGATGCTGGGCGCCAGCGGACGGGTGATCGTCTCGGGTATGGGCAAATCGGGCCATATCGCGCGCAAGATCGCGGCGACGCTGGCCTCGACCGGCACGCCCGCGCATTTCGTCCACCCCGCCGAGGCAAGCCATGGCGACCTGGGTATGCTGGCCAGGGGCGACGTCTGCCTGGTACTGTCGAATTCGGGCGAAACGCCCGAACTGGCCGACATCATCGCCTATACCCGCCGCTTCTCGATCCCGCTGATCGGCGTGGCGGGCCGGGCCGGCAGCACGCTCTTGCGCCAGGCCGATGTCGCGCTGCTGCTGCCGCCCGCCGAAGAGGTGTGCCCGATGAAACTGGCGCCCACCACCTCGACCACCATGACGCTGGCGCTGGGCGACGCGCTGGCCGTTGCGCTGATGGAACACCGCCAGTTTTCGCACGAGAATTACCGAGAGTTCCATCCGGGCGGGAAACTGGGCGCGCGGCTGTCCAAGGTGGCCGACCTTATGCACGGCGCCGCCGACATGCCGCTGGTGCCCACCGGCACCCCGATGAGCGAGGCGCTGCTGACCATCAGCCAAAAGGGGTTCGGCGTGGTCGGCGTGACAAACGGGTCGGGCCGGCTGATCGGAATCGTCACGGACGGCGACCTGCGCCGGCACATGCAGGGCCTGCTGGAGCGCAACGTCGACGAGGTGATGACCCCCGACCCGCTGACCATCGGGCCCGACGCGCTGGCCGAAAAGGCGCTGGGCGTGATGAACGCGCGCAAGATCACCTGCCTGTTCGTGGTCGATCCCGAGGGCGCTGCCGCCGCGCCGCAGGGCATCCTGCACATCCACGACTGTTTGCGCGCCGGGGTCGCCTGAGGCCATGGCCTCGCGCGACAACGCCTATTCGCGCTTTATCCGGCTGGCCAAGATCGTGCTGCCGCTGGCCGCGCTCGGCCTGTTGTCGACGCTCTTTCTGCTGTCGACCCGCCCCGAGGGCGACGGCGGGCTGCCCTATGCCGATATCGACCTCGACGAGATGGCGCGCGAAGGGCGCATATCCGCACCCAACTATGCCGGCGTCACCAGCGACGGCACCGCCATCGCGCTGAAGGCCGAGACCGCCCGGCTGGACCCCGACAGCCCCGACAAGGGCGCGGCGCAGGCCATCGTCGCGCGGCTGGACCTGCCTGACGGCAGCCACACCGACATCGTCGCCGCAGAGGGCGCCATCGACACCGGGGCCGAGCGCGCCGTGCTGGGCGGCGGCGTGACGCTGACCAACTCGACCGGCTACCGGGTGACGGCCGACCGGCTGACCGCCGCGCTGGACCACACCAATGTCGTCGCCGACACGCCGGTCGAGGCCACCGGGCCACTGGGGCGGCTGAACGCAGGCGCGATGGAGCTGACCGAATCGACCGATCCGCCCGGTCGTTACGTTGCGGTTTTCAAGAACGGCGTGAAACTGGTATACGATCCGCAAAAATGAAGGGGATGGCCGTGAATGGGTTCCGCGCGGGGGTGGCTGCCCTCGCCCTTTGTCTTTTGCCCCTGGTTGCACAGGCGCAAGGTGCCGAGGTGGCCTTTGGCGGGCTGCAGCACGACAGCACGCTGCCCGTCGAGGTGACGGCCGACCAGTTGCGGGTCGACCAGGCCGACGGCACGGCGGTGTTTACCGGCGGCGTGGTCATCGGCCAGGGCACGATGCGCCTGTCGGCCGACCGCGTACTTGTGAACTATGCCGCCGAAACCGGCGACAGCACCGGACGGATCGAACGCCTGCACGCCACCGGCAACGTGGTGCTGGTCAACGGCGCCGAGGCGGCCGAGTCGCAAGAGGCCGTCTATAGCATCGATGCCGGGACCGTGGTGATGACCGGCAGCGTGCTGCTGACCCAGGGCCAGAACGCGCTGTCGGGCGAACGCCTGGTGGTCGATCTGGCGCGCGGCACGGGCACGATGGAAGGCCGGGTCAAGACCATCTTCCAGTCTGGCGGCGGCGAATGAGCATGGGCGCCCCGGATCTCAGCGTTGCCGGCGGCACAGCCGGGCTGCGCGTGACCGGGCTGCGAAAGAGCTATCGCCGCCGGCTGGTGATCCGCGATGTCTCGCTGACGCTCGACCGGGGCGAGGTCGTGGCCCTTCTGGGGCCCAACGGTTCGGGCAAGACCACCTGTTTTTATGCCGTTGCGGGGCTGGTGCGCCCCGAAGGTGGGACGGTCACCATCGACGGGCGCGATGTGACCACCTTCCCGATGTATCGCCGCGCACGGCTGGGAATCGGGTACCTTCCGCAAGAAGTCAGCATCTTTCGCGGCCTCAGCGTCGAGGACAACATCAACGCCATCCTCGAAATTTCAGAGACCGACCCGCACAAGCGGCGCGAGCGGCTGGAAGAGTTGTTGTCGGAATTCTCGATCGAGCATTTGCGCCGGGCGCCCGCGCTGTCGCTGTCGGGCGGCGAGCGGCGGCGGGTCGAGATCGCCCGATGCCTGGCGGCCAACCCGAAATACCTGCTGCTGGACGAACCCTTCGCCGGCGTCGACCCGATCGCGGTGGGCGATATCCGCGGGCTGGTGGCAGATCTCAGAACGCGCGGCATCGGCGTGCTGATCACCGACCACAACGTGCGCGAAACGCTGGAGATCGTCGACCGCGCCTATATCCTGCACGACGGTCAGGTGCTGATGAGCGGAACCGCGCAAGAGGTGATCCGCGACGAGAACGTGCGGCGGGTCTATCTCGGGCAGAGCTTCAGGATTTCCTGAACGTGAACACTGAATTGCTGCGCCGCTGAGGCGCGAAGGCGTTGACAGGCGCGTCCTGACTGACGCCAAATGGGGGATATGCACGGAGATACCCCTCTGTCCCGTCCGCGCGCCAGGCGCCGCGATCCGGCGAGAAAAACCGGATCGACACCGGTGGGCACAGGCGCTAAGCGGTCGCAACCGGCGCTGCCGCGCGCCGGAAAGACAGTCCAGGAGGCATGATGCACTATCAGATCAGCGGAAAACAAATCGACATCGGCGATGCCCTGCAGACCCATGTAAAGGACGGCCTCGGCGGGGCCGTAGCCAAGTATGCCGAGCGTCCGACCGACGCCAACGTCGTCTTTTCGCGCAACGCGCACGAGTTCGTGTGCGAGGCCACCGTGCATCTGTCGACCGGGCTGACCGCCCAGGCCAAGGCCCATGCGACCGAGATCTACGCCGCCTTCGACGCCTGTTGCGACAAGATGGAAAAGCAGCTGCGCCGCTACAAGCGCCGGCTGAAGGACCACCACCGCGACCGCGCCGAGCCGGTTGAATTGTTCGGCGCCGCATCTTATATCCTCGCCGCGAGTGAAAACAGCGAAGAGTCGGAACCCGAAACTCTGCAGCCCATGATCATTGCAGAGATGGAAACGCAGATCCCGTCTTTGTCGGTCGGCGAGGCCGTGATGCAGATGGAGCTTACCGGGGCCCAGCTTCTGGTCTTTCGCAACGAAAAGACAGGCGGGGTCAATGTCGTGCATCGCCGCGACGACGGCAATGTGGGCTGGATCGACCCCTGAGCAAGGCGCAGGACCCAACGCCCGCGGGCGCGAGCAACAGGCGGACAGGCAATGCAGCTTTCGAGAATCCTCAAACCCGAGGCCGTCAAGGTTTACGGCACCATGTCCAGCAAGAAGCGCCTCTTCCAGGAACTGGGAGAGATCGCCGCGGTGGCTTACGGGTTTGGCATTTCCGACGCGGTCGACGCATTGCAGGAACGTGAAAGCCTGGGCCCCACCGGCGTGGGGCACGGCGTGGCCCTGCCCCATGCCCGGCTGAGCGGGCTCGAAAAGGTGTCGGGCGCCTTCATACGTCTGGAAAAGCCCGTCGATTTCGGCGCGGTCGACCGGCAGCCGGTCGACCTCGTCTTCGGGCTGTTCGCGCCGCATGATTCCGGGGTCGAACACCTCAAGGCATTGGCGCTGGTCTCGCGCACCCTGCGCGACGTCACGGTCTGCGCCAAGCTGCGCGCCAATGCCGATCCGGCCACGCTTTATGCCGTGCTGACCGAGGCGCGCGCCTCGGAGGCGGCCTAAGCTAGGCGTTGGCCCAGGCGCGGTAGCCAAAGCTCATGTAATCTCGCTGATAGGCATCGCGCGCCGCGCGTTCGATCTCGCCGTCGTAAATCGTTGCCAGGTGTACCGGCCCCGGCTCCTCTGCCTCGGGCAGATCATCGGGCGCGCGCAGACCCACCTGTGCGGCCAGCACAGCCAGCTCGGCCTCCAGCCGCTCATCCCTCAGCACCATGTCGGGCAGGGCCACCTGCGCCATGCCGCGCAAGACCTCGCCCTGTGACGCCCAGCTCGCATCGACGCGCAGCGCCGTGCGCCCGCCGAGATTGCGCTTGAGAAACCGCAGGAAGGCGAGGAACGCCGCGCGGTGCGCCTCGGGCCCGTATTCGGCGCCCGGCCCGCCCTCTGGCAGCGGAACCCCCTCGACCTCGGCCAGCGTCTTTCGAAGCGCCGGATAGCTGTCTTCGCCCGTGCTCAGGATATGTCTGCAAAAGGCGCGATGGGCGCGCGTCAGCGGGTGGCTGACCACGGCAAAGCTGCGATGGCCGGGATGGCCGCGTTTCCACGCCCGCAGGGTTTTTTGCGAAAACCCGCGGGCCAGCGCATCTCCGGCAACCTCGTCCAGCGCGGCAAGCCACGCCTCGACCCGGTCCGACGGGCCGCCCTTGATCGGCAAGAACAACAGCGGCGCCTCGGCGGCGGCCACGTAGGAGGGCACGGCAGGCCCGCGGCGCGGCTCGAAATTGGGGGTGCGCGAGAGGTCGAACCGGTCGAGCTGGGCCAGCGCGGCCTCCATTTCGGTATGGTTTTTCACCTTCTCGGCCAGCGGCTGCGGATTTTGTCGTTTCAGCCGGCTGACAATATTGTCGAGCCGGTGCTCGGCGCCGAGGTAGCGCAGCAGGCCGTTCAGCACCTCGACATCGCCGATATCGTCATAGCCTATGTAAAATGCCGTCTGCCCCGTGACTTGCAGCCTGTGCAGTATCTCTATCTGGAACTCCTGCAAGCGGGCGAGATGGGTCTCGAACTCGGCCGGGTTGAAGCTGATCTGCGCACTGCGGCGGTGGCGGGGGTTGGTCAGCTTCCACTGGCCGGTCTCGGCCGCGATCTTGCGCGACACGTAGCTGTCCAGCGGGTTGCGCGTCAGGACGATCTTGGCGCACCGCCTGTCCGATATCACCGCCCCCAGCACCCGCGGATCGTGATCGTGAAAAAAGCGTATGCCCGGCAGGCCCTCGGTATGCGCCTTCATCGCGTCGAGCAGCGGAAACGGGTCTTTCGAACGGTCCTCCAGCGTGATGCCCAGCAGGCTGCGCCGGTCTTTCTGGCCGATGAAATGCGGGTTGAACGCCTCGCCATAGCAATGCAGCCCCGGCACCGCGTTGAGGTTGTCCTCAAGAAAATTCGAGCCGGTGCGCATCTCGGCGAAGATCACGAAACTGTCGAAGCGTGGGGGCATGGGCACCTAGCGGACCAGATAGGGACGGCGATGTTCGGGCGTTGGATGGTCGGACCCGTCGCCAAGGGGAAAATCGCCCATCAGGTAGGGCTGCATCCCCTCGTTTTTCAGTTGCTGCAGGAACCGGCCGAACCCGTCGAGATTGGCCATGCGCGGCGCCTCGGTCAACCGGCGCTGCCCGGCCGGGGCGATCTCATCGATGATCACCTGCAACGGCTCCATCGGGTTCTGGATGAAATCGGCCATCGACCAGATCCGAACCCGCGCCGTGGTTTGGGGCGCGTGCAGAATGTCGAGGTGGCGCGATTCGATTTTTTGGAAATTCGCCGCCTTCTTGCGGATATCGCTGAAGTTCATGCGCGAGTGAAACAGCGGAACCGCCCAGGCCCCGGTGATGACCGAGATCTGCGCGTTTGGGTCGGTGGCCACGAAGCGCCCGATCGCCTGCCGGTCGCCGGGGCCGAACTGGAAACACTGCCGCTCGCCGCGGGTGTTCCAGATCAGGTTGGTCAGAAACGCCTCTGGCTGATAGTCGCGCAGCGCGGCGCTGTCGCTGAGCGCACCGTTGTAAACCGTCTCTCCGCCGGCGAAAAACGCCCGTTCAGGGTGGTAGAGGTGGCCATGCACACGCCCGCCCACGGCCTTGCCCAGCCAGGTTTCGAAATTGGTGAACAGCTCGGCAAAACCCTCGAACACCGAGTAGGGCGCGCAGGTCTTGCCGTTTTCCCAGCCCGGATTGGGCCAGCGGCTTTGCATGTAAAGCCCGCCGCGCCCGCGGGTCCGGCGCTCGACCGCCTTGGCAAACAGCCGGTCGATCTTGCCCGGGTTGGGCTCGGCACGCTTGGGCGCGGTATCGTCGCCGGTCAGGAAGGTCTCGTAAAGCCTGCCTGCATGGGGCCAGATCTTGCGCGCCACGAAACAGTCGGACCGGCGCAGAAGCTGCAGGTGATCGTCGTAGAAGATATGCGGCTTGCCCTGAAAATCGAATTTCGACAGCGTCAGAGAGCGGCTTTCGATCTGGCGGGCGTGGATGCGCACCAGCGTCTGGAAATAGCTCTCGTCAGGGATCCAAACCCGGCGGAAATAGCGGTCGAATTCGGGCCGGCGCGGGTCATTCACGATGGCGGCGACCGTCTGGCGGCTGAGGCACCACCATTGCGACCCCAGATGCGGCACGATCCCCTCGGGGATGCGCCGGCGATAGCCGATCCGCCGCTGAAACCGGACGTAGCGGTCGAACAATCGGCGCTGTTTTTTCCACGAGAACGGAAAGCGCAGCGTGAACCGCTCCTGGTCGAGGCCGCCCTGGGTCCATGGCACATCGTCTGTGGTGACGGATTCGATGAAATCGACCCGCGGCCGGGCACGAAGATAATCCTTCATCTCGTACACGGGTCTGAGCGGCAGGCACGCGCCGGAGGCGAGGTAGACATGGCTCACCTCGGGAAATTCGCTCAGCGCCTGCTCGACCCCCGTCAGCGTCGCCGCCACAATCGACCACGTGCCCCATTCCACCCGGTGGCGTGCGCAAAACCGGACGTCGGGAAGGTCGGCCAGCGCCTGCTGAAACCCCGCAACCGCGGCGCGGCCCACGCGCCGGTCGACATGGATCACCACCGGGCACCCGCCCTCGGCCCAGTGCCGCGCCACCGCCGCGGCCCGGTCGAGCGCGGTGTGCACCAGCATCACGAAGGCCACGCTCATGCCCAGTTCCCCTTGGACATGAGCCCCAGGATCTCAAGTTGGCGCCAGTTGATGTATTTCTCGGACCATTTGCACCACAGGTCGGGGTTTTCCTGCAGCACCGCGTGGTAGGCGCGGTATTCGTGGCTGTTGGCATAGTGCTGGCGGCGGGTCAGCTCTTCGGCCGATTTCTGCGGGAATGTATCGAGGAACTTGGCGTGCAACAGCGCGCCCGACGCCTTTTCGCCCCCCCATTCGTCATAGACCAGGTTCAGCCCGCGCGGCAGCAGCATGTGGGTCGAGCTGACATAGGTGTAGGCGCGGTTCCACTTGACCAGGGGGATCTTGTTCAGCGCCGGAGCCCGCTCGGGCTGGTCGGGGAAGAACGCCCGCGCGCGCGGCCCGCCCTGGATCCACAGGTTGCCGAACTCTCGGTTGCGGCGGATCATGTAATTGCCGCTGTCGAACCAGTTGGCGATCTCGAACGGGTCCTGCCCCTCGCGATAGGGCACCGCGTCGATCGGCCCCTTTGGATACATGTCGATCAGCATGGCGCTGAACGACTTGATCGACGAGGCGTCCAGCCAGTCGCAGAGCGCCTTGATCGACCGGGTGTCGCAGAACGGGTAGATGAAGAACTCGTCGGGATCGACGACCAGCGACCAGTGGCCGTGGGCATATCGGCGCTGCAGCCAGTTCAGCCAGTCGGCGCCGAACCGCGCGCGCTTGTAGCTCTTGGCGGTGGACCAGAGCGACACATCGGGCTGTTCCGCCAGGTATTCGCGGCTGCCGTCGTCAGAGCCGTTGTCGACCATCAGGAAGTGGTCGACCCCCAGGTCGCGGTAGTATTTCAGGAAATAGGGCAGGCGCCGCCGCTCGTTGCGCAGCGTGGTAAAGACGAGGATGTCGTTCGCGCCGATCTGCCCCGTCCGGCGCGCGACCGGGCGCAGTTCGCGTGCCTTGCGCATCGCCCTGAGCCGCCAGCGTTTGCGCTGCAGCCTCAGCCGGTATGACGAGACAAAGCCCAACCGATCCGTTCCTTGCCCTGGCGCCCCTTTGTCGGAGCCATTTTGGCGGCTAGACGGTCAGGCTTAACACCGTGTTGAAATGCCCCGCCCATCCCGGTACCGACCGCCCCTGCACACCTGCCTCTGTCTGCGCATTTTTGCCGATCTCCGCGCTGCGCAGGATCGCCTCTTGCCAAGCATACGAATCGGTTGGCGGCAGGTAAACGGCGAAATCCCCCAACTGCTCGCGCAGAACCGGCAGGTCAGAGGCGATCACGGGCGTGCCCAGCGCGGCCGCCTCCAGCGGCGGCAGCCCGTACCCCTCGGCCAGGCTGGGAAAAACCAGCGCGCAGGCCCCGCGCAACAGCGCCGATACGGCCCCGTCGGACAGGCCGGGCAGCTCGGCCACGGGCCCGTTGCTGGCGGCCAGCGCGTCGAGCCTGCGGAAGACATCCGTGTTGCGCCACCCGCGCCGCCCCGCGACCACCAGCCGCGGCACCCCGCCCGGCGGCGGATCGGCCGCAATCCGCTGCCACACGTCCAGCAACAGCGCGTGGTTCTTGCGCGGCTCGATCGTGCCCAGCGCGACGAAATAGGGCGTGTCAGGCTCGATTTCCGGCGGCAGCGCCGCAGGCGGCGCCGGGGTGACGCCCAGCGGCGCCGCCGCCATCGGCGGCACCCGGCCCAGCCGCGCGGCATGGCGCGCGACATCTGCGCGGGTGGCCTCGGAATTGCAGATCACCAGATCGGCGCCACGAACGGCGGCGGCAAATTTCCGGGCAAAGCGCGCCGGGCTGCCGGGCGCGCAAAGATGCGCATGATCCAGCGGGATCGTGTCGTGGAGCATCACCGCGACGCGCAGCCCCGCCCGGTGCAGCGCGGCGAAAAGCGCGGGCTCCAGATGGCTGTGGCCGGTGTTGAAATACCACGCGCCCCTGGGCAAATGCGCCCGCAGCATCCGGGCCAGCCCCCGGCGCGGGGCACGCGCCAGCGCAAGCCGGCGCAAATCGGCCTCGGCGCGGGCGCGGGCGGGCTGGCTGCGCCAGCTCAGCCGCCCGGCAAGGTCTGCCGCGCCCCAAGGCACCGCGCCGGAAAGGCGTGCGGCCAGCCCCGCCGCCCCCGCCCTGTCGAGCAACACCACGCCCAGGGCACTGCGCACCAGCACGAAAAACGGGGTGGAATCGTCAAGAAACCTGTCGAGATAAGCGCGTTCGACCCGGTCGACGCCGGTCATCTCGGCCCGGCCGGCGCGCGACACCAGCCGCGTGAGGTCCAGGAGGCGCGCGGGCGCCTCAGCGCTCGTAATGGCCCGACCGATGCCAGCGCCACGCATCGCCGATCATCGCCTCAAGGGTCGAGCGCGCCGGGCGCCAGCCCAGTTCCGTCTCGGCCCGTTCCGAGCCAGAGACCAGCCGCACCGCGTCGCCGGGCCGCCGCGGCCCTTCCTCGTAAGGCACGGCCATGTTGGTGACGGCGCGCGAATGCTCGATCACCTCGCGCACGGAAAACCCCTTGCCGGTGCCGAGGTTGAACACCCGGCTGCCCTTGCCGTCCATAAGCCATTTCAGCCCCAGCACATGGGCCTCGACCAGGTCCATGACGTGCACGTAGTCGCGGATGCAGGTGCCGTCGGGCGTATCGTAATCGGTGCCGAAGATCGTCAGCGCCGGGCGCTTGCCCTCGATCGTGTCCAGCATCAGCGGGATGAGGTGCGTCTCGGGCTGGTGGAACTCGCCCACCTCGGCCTCGGGGTCGGCGCCGGCCACGTTGAAATAGCGGAAGATCACCGATTTCAGGCCATCGCTTGCCTCGAAATCGGTCAGCACGTTCTCGATGGCGCGCTTGGACGCCCCATAGGCGTTCAGCGGCATCTGGGCGCTGTCCTCGTCCAGCACCACGCCGTCCTGGTCGCCATAGGTCGCGCAGGTCGACGAAAAGACGAAGTTGAGGCACCCTGCCGCCGCGGCCGCCTCGATCAGGCTCAGCGAACCGCACAGGTTGTTGCGCCAGTATTTGCCCGGCTCGCGCATCGCCTCACCGACCTGGCTAAAGGCGGCGAAATGCATCACCGCCACCGGCGCGTATGTCGCAAACACCGCGTCCAGGCGGGCGCGGTCGGCCAGATCGCCCTGTTCCAGCGGGCCGAACTTGACCGCGTCGGCCCAGCCCGTCGAAAGGTTATCGTAAGTGACGGGCACATAGCCCGCCGCCTTCAGAACCTTGCAGGCATGCGAGCCGATATAGCCCGCGCCGCCGGTAACCAGGACATGTTCCACCGGGGCGTCTCCGTCGGTCTATTGCGCCGCCTTCTGCATCGCGACCAGTTCGTGAATGTATTGCTGGAACTCGTCGCGCAGGTCGTCGCGCGCCAGACCGAAGGCGACGGTGGCCTGAAGAAAGCCCGCCTTTGACCCGCAATCGAACCGCTGGCCGCGAAAGCGGTAGCCGTAAACGCCCTCGCCGTCGATCTCGGCGGCAATCGCGTCGGTCAGCTGCAGCTCGCCACCGGCGCCTTTCTTGACCTTGCCGATATTGTTCAGCACCGTGGGTGTCAGGATGTACCGCCCGATCACCGCGAGGTTCGACGGCGCGTCCTCGACCGCGGGCTTTTCCACCATTCCCGACACCGAGACCATGTCGCCCATTTCCTCTTTCACGTCGAGGATTCCGTAGGCCTTGGCCTTTTCGCGCGGCACTTCCATCGCGGCGACCATGTTGCCGCCGGTTTCGGCATAGGCCTCGACCATCTGCTTGAGGCAGGGCTCTTCGCCCGCGATCACGTCGTCGGGCAGGATCACCGCGAAGGGTTCGTTCGCAATCAGCCGGCGGGCGCACCAAACCGCGTGGCCGAGGCCCAACGCCTTTTGCTGGCGGATATAGGCGATGGCGCCACTTTCCATGTTGGTGGACTTGAGCATCTCCAGAAGCTCGAACTTGTCCTTGCGGCGCAACTCGGCCTCAAGCATCGGGGCGCTGTCGAAATAATCCTCCAGCGCCGACTTGCCGCGTGACGTGACGAAAATGAATTCCTTGATGCCCGCTGCTCGCGCCTCGTCGATGGCGTACTGGATCAGCGGCCGGTCGACCAGCGTCATGATTTCCTTGGGGATGGACTTCGTGGCCGGCAGAAAGCGCGTTCCCAGCCCTGCGACGGGGAAAATGGCCTTGGTCACTTTGCGTTTCATGAGACTACCTGCATTTCTGTCGGCGTGGCGGCCTCGAAAATACGGCCGCCCGCCGCTCACTGCGTTGCGGTCGCATTCTACCGTCATGGGCTGGAAATGACAGCCGATTTACCCGTTTTTCTCGCTGAAAGGCAAAGCGGTGCCGGTTTTTTCGGCGCTCGGGCGGCACGGGCGCGTCGGGGCCAGCCGGGCACGCTCTGCCGCAAGGCGCGCGGCAAAGCGCCAGGGCGTGACCAGCGGCATGGCGCGATCCGACCGGCCGAACAGGCCGCCGCTTTGCACCCAGTATCCGCCACGGGCAAAACGCATCCGGTGGTACCGCGCGCTGGGGCCGAAAAGAAACAGCGTGACCGGCACACCGGCGCGCGCCAGTTCGGCGGCGCGGGCGTGCAGGCGCCGGGCCTGCCATGTGCGGCCAGCAAGAAAGACAGCTTGCGGCGGCGGGTCGGCGGCGAAGGTTCGGAACGGGGCGCCGGGCGCGCCCAGAGGCGGCCGCGCGGCGATGGGCACGGCGCGTCCCGCCGCGATACCGTCGGCAAGATCGTCCATCAGCCGCCCGACATCGCCGGGCTCCAGCGTGCCGCGGACCATGTGGCGGAGCAGGCGCGCGCGCTGGGCGCGGGCCAGCGTCCGCAAAGCGGTCTCCAGCCCGTCGGCAGGGGCGTATTTCCGCATGAAGAGGGTCGAACTGGCCCCGAGATCGAACAAGGCCCGCGGCGCCCGCGCAGCCGTGCGGCGCGCGCCGGCGGCAAAACGGTGCTGGACCTGTGCCGCCGGCAAGATGGCGGTGACATGCCCCGCTTGGGCCAGCCGCATGTTGACGTCCGTCTCGTCGAGAAAATAGCGATACGCCGGGTCGAACCCGCCGATCGCGGCCAGCACCGCGCGGCGAAAGGCCATGTTGGTCCCCTCGGTCTTGATCGCGCGGCCCGGCGCGCCGCGGTGCAGGCTGACCGCGTCCTCGGGCACGTCGAGCGGATGATCGCCGCCTTGCGCATCCACCCAGCGCGCCCGCCACTGGAAAGAGATGCCGTTGCGCCCGCGCACAAAGCCCCCCGCCGCCGATACATCCGCCTCGGAAAAGGGCGCGGCGAGGCGGGACAGCCAGGTGGGTTCGGGCACGGCGTCGTCGTCGAGAAAGGCCACGATCTCGCCCGCGGCCAGCATCAGACCGGTATTGCGCGCAACCGATATGCCCTGACCCGGATTTTCGGCGGTTTTCACCCGGTCGGCCAGCCCCAGCCGGTCGATGGCCGCCAGCCCCGGCCGGTCGGCCACGACGATCAGCTCGAACCGGGGATGGTCGAGATAGCGGCACGCCATGAGGCAAAGCGAGAGGCTCGCGGGCCGGCCTTCGCTGACGACGATCAGGCTGACCGTCGGCAGATCCGTCATTCCACGCCCATCTCGGCCAGCATCGCCTCGATCCGCGGCACGTCCTCGGGGTTGTTCACCTCCCAGAACTGGCGCCCGCGGGCGGGCACCTCGACGCAAAGCATCGGGCGCTCACGTTCCAGAAAACGCAGCTGTTCCAGCCCTTCCAGACGTTCCAGCGGCCCGGCCTGCCAGCGCGGATAGGCGGCCAGCGCCGAGGGCCGGTAGGCGTAACAGCCGACATGATGAAAAACCGGGGTGTCCTCGTCGTCGGCATAGGTTGCGCCGGTATAGGGAATCACCTCTTTCGAGAAATAAAGCGCCTTTCGGTCCCAGCCGAAAACGGCGGTGGTGCCGCCCACCCGGCCCGCGCGCCGGTCGGCCAAGAGCGCGTTCAGCGCCCGCCCGTCGCAGCGCAGCACAGGCGTGGCGACCTCGGCCACCGGATCGGCCCTGAGGCCCGCGACGAGGTCTTCGACGAACCAGGCGGGGGTCAGCGGCGCGTCGCCCTGCAGGTTGACCGAGATCTCGAACCCGCCGCCCAGCGCGTTGAATGCCTCGGCCACGCGCTCGGTCCCGTTGGCGCAGTTTTCCGACGTCATCACCACCTCGGCGCCAAAACCCCGGGCCGCCGCGCGGATCCGATCGTCATCGGTGGCGACCACCACGCGGGCGACCCCGTCGACGGCCATCGCTGCCTCCCAGCTACGCTGGATCAGGCTCTTTTTCAGCCCGCTGGCCCCGGCCAGTTCCACCAGCGGCTTGCCGGGATAGCGGCTGGACGCAAAGCGCGCCGGGACAACGACGAGAACGCTCATCCGCCCGGCTTCAGCTCGACGCCCGGGGCGTAGGCGATGAAGAACGGGTTGGCATAGCCCGCCTTGCCGTAGATCAGCGGCGTGTGATCGTCGAACCGCACCACCCGGCCGCCGGCGCCCGACAGCACCGCGTGGCCCGCGGCCGTGTCCCATTCCATGGTGCGCCCGAGGCGCGGGTAGAGATCGGCCTCGCCGGTGGCCACGAGACAGAATTTCAGCGACGAGCCGGCACTGGTCATGTCGTTGACCTGGTACTTGCCGATATAGTCGTCGGTCGCCTGGTCGCGGTGCGATTTCGACGCCACCACGACAAGCGCCCCGTTGTCGGGGGACGCTACCGCCAGCGGCACCGTCTCACCCGGCGTCGAGGGGTCGAGTGCCCCGGTTTCCTCGACCGATTGGCCGGCCGCGGTGGTGTAGAACAGGCGCCCCTTGGCCGGGGCATAGACCACGCCGCGCACTGGCACGCCGTTCTCGACCCAGGCGATGTTGACGGTGAAATCACCCCGGCGCCTGACGAATTCCTTGGTACCGTCCAGCGGATCGACGATGAGAAAGCTGTCGGCTGACTCGGTGTGGCTGTCGGCCTGTTCCTCTGTCACGACCAGCACCTCGGGAAACGCCTCTTTCAGCGCGTCCGAGATCATCGCGTCGGCGGCCTCATCGGCCTCTGTCACCGGGCTTGCGTCGGATTTCACCTTCACCTCGAAATCGTCGGCGTCGTAAATTTCCATGATCCGGGCCCCGGCCAGGAGAGCGGTGCGTCGCATGACGCTTTCCAGTCTGGTGTAATCCAAATGCCTCTTCCTCTGGTTGGCCGCCGTCGGGCGGCGCCGCGTTGTTGCAATGCCCCATTTGCGTTATGCTTTCGCCATATCCGAAGAGCAAGGTCGGCACCGCAACCAAGGGGCCTGCCGCAGGCAGGTGAAGGGACGTGTTCGAGCAAAAGAGACCCACCAGCGGGGCGGCAGGCAGCGCAAAGTTGCTGTCGCTGATCTATCACAGCACCGTGCGCCAGCTGCGCCGCAGCCATGGCAACGCGGTGATCGGGCTGTTGATGAACATGATGCAGACCGTCGTTTTCGTCGCCGCGTTTTACGTGATGTTCTCGGTGCTGGGCATGCGCGGCAACGCGATCCGCGGCGATTTCCTGCTTTATATCATGACCGGCATCTTCCTGTTCATGACCCACACCAAGGCCGTGGGTGCGGTGGCCGGGGCCGAGGGGCCGTCCTCGGCGATGATGAAACACGCGCCGATGAACACCGTCGTCTCGATCTCGGCGGCGGCGCTGGGCTCGCTCTATATCCAGCTTCTGTCGATGTTTTTGGTGCTGTTCGTCTACCACGCCGCGTTCACGCCTATCAGCATCGACCGGCCGATCGGCACCATGGCGATGGTGCTGCTGGCCTGGTTCTCGGGCGTCGCCGTTGGCATGGTGTTTTTCGCGCTCAAACCCTGGCTGCCCGGCTTCGTCCAGATCGCCACGACCATCTATCAGCGCGCCAACATGATCGCCTCGGGCAAGATGTTCGTGGCCAACGCGATGCCGGGCTCCCTCCTTGTCTTCTTCGACTGGAACCCGCTGTTTCACGCGATCGACCAGTGCCGCGGCTTCACCTTCATCAATTACAATCCGCATTTCAGCTCGATCAGCTACCCGCTCTACCTGAGTATCGTGCTGATGATGATCGGGCTGATGGGCGAGTTCTACACGCGCAAGCACGCCTCGCTGAGCTGGGAGGCCCGGCGGTAGATTTGGCCCGCGATCGTCGCGCCCCGGCCCGCCCCGGACCCGGTCCGGGGTCTCAGGTCACAACCCTCAGCGTCAGGTTCAGCCGCCCGCCGCCGTCGAGCAGCGTCGAAGATCCCGCGCGCACCCGGTCGATGCCGTGATAGATCAGCCGCGACGCGCCCCCCATCACCAGCACATCGCCGGACTCCAGCCACAGGCTTTCGGTGGGGCCGCCCTTTTCGAGATTGCCCAGCCGGAACAGCGCGGAATCGCCCAGCGAAATCGACAGGACAGGCCAGCGGAAATCGGCCTCGTCGCGGTCCTGGTGCAGACCCATGCGCGCGCCCTCGCCGTAATGGTTGATCAGGCAGCATTCGGGCAGGCGCGCGACGGCCGCGTAGCGGCGCCAGACATCGAGCACGCATTCGGGGATCGGCGGCCAGGGCGCGCCGGACGGGTGGCGGTCGATGTAGCGATAGCCGCGCCGGTCGGAGAACCAGCCAAAGGCGCCCGCTGCGCTCATCCGCACGCTCAGCTTGCGGCCGAACCGGGTTTCGAGCTGGAAAAACGGCGCGGCGCGCACCACGTCGCGCAGCGCGGTCACCATGTCGCGCTGGGCCTCGGGGTCCAGCGCGGCTTTGTGGACGGCAACCCCGCGCACCGTCAGATCGGGTGGCGGTGGTGTGCCGGGCAGGGTGTCGAAAGTCATCTCGTCGTCTCACATTTCCGTCATCGGCGGCGCTTGCAGGGCCACGGACCCCTCCTTATATACCCCCGAGACGCCGGCTCGGGGTATTTGACCCCGGCCTTTTGGGATCGGGGTCCGGAGGCCGCTATCGGCTCTGCGCCCCAAAGACATCGCCGAAGAAAGAGGTAGAGTATAATGGCCAAAGTCATCGGGATCGACCTCGGGACGACCAACTCCTGCGTTGCCATCATGGATGGGGCGCAACCGCGTGTGATCGAGAATGCCGAAGGGGCGCGTACGACGCCCTCGATCGTCGCCTTCACCGACAATGAACGCCTTGTGGGCCAGCCGGCCAAGCGCCAGGCGGTCACCAACCCCGACAACACGGTCTTCGCCGTCAAGCGCCTGATCGGCCGCCGCGCCGACGACGAGGCGGTGGAAAAGGACCGCAAGCACGTCCCCTACACCATCGTGGATGGCGGAAACGGCGACGCCTGGGTCGAGGTGCAGGGCGACAAGTACAGCCCCAGCCAGATCTCGGCCTTCATCCTGCAAAAGATGAAAGAGACCGCCGAGAGCTACCTGGGTGAAGAGGTGACGCAGGCCGTCATCACCGTACCCGCCTATTTCAACGACGCCCAGCGCCAGGCGACCAAGGACGCCGGCAAGATCGCCGGCCTTGAAGTGCTGCGCATCATCAACGAGCCGACCGCGGCCGCGCTGGCCTACGGTCTGGACAAGAAGGAAACCCGCACCATCGCGGTTTACGACCTCGGCGGCGGCACCTTCGACATCACCATCCTGGAAATCGACGACGGCCTCTTCGAGGTCAAGTCGACCAACGGCGACACCTTCCTCGGCGGCGAGGATTTCGACATGCGCATCGTCGGCTACCTGGCCGAAGAGTTCAAAAAGGAACACGGTGTCGATCTCAGCAAGGACAAGATGGCGCTGCAACGCCTGAAAGAGGCGGCTGAAAAGGCCAAGATCGAGCTGTCGAGCTCGTCCCAGACCGAGATCAACCAGCCGTTCATCTCGATGGATGCGCAAAGCGGCACGCCGCTGCACATGGTGATGAAACTGACCCGCGCCAAGCTGGAAAGCCTGGTGGGCGATCTCATCAAGCAGTCGATCAAGCCCTGCCAGGCGGCGCTGAAGGATGCCGGCCTGTCGACCGGCGACATCGACGAGGTCGTGCTGGTCGGCGGCATGACGCGGATGCCCCGCGTGATCGAGGAAGTGACCAAGTTCTTCGGCAAGGAGCCGCACAAGGGCGTGAACCCCGACGAGGTGGTCGCCATGGGCGCGGCCATTCAGGCCGGCGTTCTGCAGGGCGACGTGAAAGACGTGGTGCTGCTCGACGTGACCCCGCTTTCGCTGGGGATCGAGACGCTGGGCGGCGTGTTCACCCGCCTGATCGACCGTAACACCACGATCCCGACCAAGAAGAGCCAGATCTTCTCGACCGCCGAAGACAACCAGAACGCGGTGACGATCCGGGTGTTCCAGGGCGAGCGCGAGATGGCCGCCGACAACAAGATGCTGGGCCAGTTCAACCTCGAGGACATCCCGCCCGCACCGCGCGGCATGCCCCAGATCGAGGTGACCTTCGACATCGACGCCAACGGCATCGTGTCGGTCAGCGCCAAGGACAAGGGCACCGGCAAGGAGCAGAAGATCACGATCCAGGCCTCGGGCGGTCTGTCCGACGACGAGATCGAGAACATGGTCAAGGATGCCGAGGCCAATGCCGATGCCGACAAGCAGCGCCGCGAGCTGGTCGAGACCAAGAACCAGGCCGAAAGCCTGATCCACTCGACCGAGAAATCGCTCGAAGAGCACGGCGAAAAGGTCGACCCGTCCACCGTCGAGGCGATCGAGCTGGCCATCGCCGCGCTGAAAGAGTCGCTTGAGACCGAAGATGCCGGCAAGATCAAGGGCGGCATCCAGAACGTCACCGACGCGGCGATGAAGCTGGGCGAGGCGATCTACAAGTCCCAGCAGGAAGCGGCCGGCGAGGCCGCGGCCGACGGCGCGGAAGAGCCCCGCGGTGTCGACGACGACATCGTCGACGCCGATTTCGAGGACCTGGACGACAACAAGCGCGACTGAAGCGCTCGGAACCATTGCGGCCGGCCCGGTGATCTGACCGGGCCGGCCCTTGCGTTCCCGCAAGAGGGATAGCCGATGGCAAAGCGCGATTTCTACGAGGTTCTGGGCATCAGCCGGGGTGCCTCGGAGGACGAGATCAAGAAGGCCTACCGCAAGAAGGCCAAGGAACTTCACCCAGACCGCAATGCCGACAAACCCGATGCCGAGGCGCAGTTCAAGGAAGTGAACGAGGCCTACGAGGCGCTGAAGGACCCCGACAAGAAGGCCGCCTACGACCGCTTCGGTCATGCCGCCTTCGAGGGCGGCATGGGCGGCGGCCAGCGGCCCGGCGGGCCTGGCGGCTTTGGTCAGGGCGATTTCGCCTCTGCCTTCTCCAACGTCTTCGACGACCTGTTCGGCGATTTCATGGGCGGTGCCGGCCCCGGCGGACGCCAGCGCGCCAGCCGCGGCTCGGACCTGCGTTATAACCTGCGGATCACGCTGGAAGAGGCCTATTCGGGCCTGCAAAAGACGATCCGCGTGCCGACATCGGTGCCGTGCGAGACCTGCAACGGCACCGGCGCCGAGAGCGGGGCCGAGCCCAGCGCCTGCCCCACATGTTCGGGCATGGGCAAGGTGCGCGCGCAGCAGGGCTTTTTCACGGTCGAACGCACCTGCCCCACCTGCGGCGGGCTGGGCCAGATCATCAAGAACCCCTGCGATGCCTGCGGCGGTGCCGGCCGGATCGACAAAGACCGGGCGCTCAACGTCAATATCCCCGCCGGCGTCGAAACCGGCACCCGCATTCGCCTGGCCGGCGAGGGCGAGGCGGGGCTCAGGGGCGGACCGCCGGGCGATCTTTACATCTTCATCGACGTGGCCGATCACCCGCTCTTCCACCGCGACGGGCAGAGCCTTTATTGCCCGGTGCCCGTGTCGATCGCCACCGCGGCGCTGGGCGGCGAGATCGAGGTGCCCACGATCGACGGCGGGCGCAGCCGCGTGAAGGTGCACGCGGGCAGCCAGACCGGCAAGCGCATGCGCCTGCGCGGCAAGGGGATGCCGGCGCTGCGCGGCGGCGGGCATGGCGACATGTTCATCGAGCTTTCCGTCGAGACGCCGGTGAACCTGACCTCGCGCCAGAAAGAGCTGTTGCGCGAGTTCGAGGAACTCAGCGAAGACAACAACCCCGAGGGATCGAGCTTCTTCAAGAAGGTAAAGGGCTTCTGGGACGGGATGAAAAGCTGACGCAGCCGCGTTAACCCACCGTTCACCGTGATCTGACAGGGTCGGCCCATGCGCCGGCCCTCGTCTTTATCGGAACCTCCCCTGCCGCTTTTCGAGGCGGAAACGCCCGCGCCTGCGCCCGGCGCGCGGCTGCCCTCTTACATCAAGGACCACCGACAGCGCCTGCGCGCCCGGTTCATGGAGGGCGGCGCGGGCGCGATGCCCGATTACGAGATTCTTGAGCTGTTGCTCTTTCGCGCCCTGCCCCGGCAGGACGTCAAACCGCTGGCCCGCGCGCTGATCGACACGTTCGGCGATTTCAACCGCGTGCTGGCGGCACCGCCCGCGCGCCTGCGCGAGGTCAAGGGCGTGGGCGAGGCCGTGGTGCAGGAGTTGAAGATCGTCGAGGCCGCCGCCCACCGCATGGCCCGCGCCCGCGTGCTGCAACGCCCCGCGCTCTCGGGGTGGCAGGCGCTGATCGACTATTGCCACACCGCCATGGCCCACCGCGAAACCGAGCAGTTCCGCGTGCTGTTCCTCGACCGCAAGAACGTGCTGATCGCCGACGAGGAACAGGCGCGCGGCACCGTCGACCATGTGCCCGTCTACCCGCGAGAGGTCGCCAAGCGGGCGCTGGAGCTCAACGCCTCGGCGCTGATACTGGTGCATAACCACCCCTCGGGCGACCCCACGCCGTCGGACGCCGATATCGCCATGACGCTACAGATAGAGGCCGCCGCGCAGGCGCTGGGCCTCGTGCTGCACGATCACCTGATCATCGGCGCCTCGCGCGAGCTGAGTTTTCGCGCCGAGGGCTATCTGGACACGCCCTGAGGGCCGACTAGCGCAGCCACACCTCGACCCGCCTGTTGGCCCGCCGGCCCCAATCGAACTCGTCGCAGGCATTTGGCAGCGCCTCGCCGAAGGCGTCGACGAGTATTCGCAGGTGCGACCGGTCGGCCAGAGTCGCCGCCGCCATCACCGCGTCGCGCACCGCCTCGGCACGGGCCCGGGCGATCCCGCGGTTGGCCGCCGCGGGCCCGCGGCCGTCGCTGAAGCCCAGAAACATCAGCGTCTGCCCCTGGAACGCGCCCGCCTCGATCGCGCGCGCCAGCGCCGCGATATTGGCGAAGGATTGCGCGTCGAGCTGTGCCTCGCCGCCCTCGAAGCGGAAGGTGGGCGTCAGCCGCGCGGCGCCCTCCACGCGCGTCACCAGCCGCTTGAGCTCTGACAGCGGCACCTCGTCGCCCGCCGCGGCGATGGCGTAGGCAAGCCGCTGACCCTGATGCGCCAGCGGGATCGCCTCGCGCGAGAGATCGACATAGCCCGCGCGCCGGATCACGGCCTGCGCGTCCGGCGTGTCGAGAAAGGCCAGAAAAGCCCGTGCAAAGGGCGGCATGCGCCGGGCCGCGCTGTAGAGAAAGAGCGGCGCGGTGAGCGGGTAATCCTCGGTCTTGATGCTTTGCCGCGTGGCGCGCGCGGGCATGCCGCAGCCGCCGGCCAGGCTGAGCGCCCGCGCATTTCCGGCCTCGGACCAGTAGGCCAGGCCGAACGCCGCCGGATCGGCGGCCACCGCGTCGGCCAGCGCAGCGCTGTCGGCATGGCGATGCTGCGCGGGCAGCGGCGTCTCAAGCCGCCGCGCGACCGTCTGCAACAGCCCCGCCCCGGGCGCCAGCCCATGCAGCGCGATGGCCCCGTCGGGCCCGCCCAGCGCCCCCCAGTCGGTAATCTCTCCCGTCAGGACAGCGCGCAGGCTTGCCTCGTCGATCTCTGTCACGGGGTTGTCGCGGGCGACCACCGGCACCACCGCATCCAGCGCGACCACGCGCCGCCGCGCCGGGTCGGCAAGATCGCCCAGCCCCGCGTCGCGCGCGAGGGCCAGTTCGGTCGGGCTGGCCGGACGGGCCGCCATCACAAGATCGGCCTCGCCGGCCAGAAGATCGGCAAAGCCCTCGTCGGTGGTGGTCGCGCGAAAGCGGATGCGCGCCACCGTGGCGCCCTCGGCGTCGCGCAGCGCATACGTGAAATGGGCGGCATCCTCGACCCGGCGGCGCATCGTCAGGCCCCTTTCGGCCGCGTAGGCCTCGACCAGCGCGGGCATCAGCACCTGCCCCATCTCGCGTGCGCCGGAAAAGGCGAACGCGGCGACGCGGGCTTCTGGCCCCGGGCACGCCGCGCCGTCGCACAGGACACGCTGCCCATCGACGGTCAGCAGGCCGTAGATCGTTTCGACCCGGTAGAACTCGCCATCAAAGCCGCGCAGGGTGCCATGGATCGTCACCGCGCCGTCGCGCGATTTCAGCGTCACCTCTTGCGCCTGGGCGGCGGAGAGGCAGAAACAAAGAAAAAACGCGGCGATGAACGCCGCGCCTGGGAAAAAGCGCATTCTGCGTCGAGCCTGGTCGCGTCAGTTGCCGGCGAGTTTCAGGTCTCGCACAACGTTTTTCAACACCAGATATTCACCCACGGCGTCGCAGCCCGGCATCGACAGCACCAGCTCGGCCGGGCTGAGGCGCCCGTCCGGGCCCGGTTGCAGCGCCGTCGCGGTGACGTCCTTGCCGCAATTGGCAGGCGTGACCTCGGCCTCGATGTTGATCCGTACCACGCCCGCGCGCCCGGCCAGCGCACGCGGAAAGCTGTAGATGTCGGCCACCTGGGCACCGGGTCCGGCACCGTCGCCGAGCCGCATGAGAAAACCGCCGCCCAATGGCGCGGCCTCTTCTGCGGTGAGCGGCGCCCCGGCCCAAACATGGCCGGCCTTGCCGTAATCGGCGCCGAATTCGAAAGCGTGCAGCTGCATCCCCGCCCCGGCGCGCCATTGCAGCGCGACATGGTCGTACTCGGCCGCCTCGGGCACGCGTGCCTCGGCCTCCAGCCGGGCACCGCCCCCCAGCGTGGCGGCAAAGCGGGCCGTGGGCGAAAGCGCGGGCACGCGCAGCTTGATCTCGCCTGTCGCCGGGCGCGCCACGGTAAAGCGCAGGCCCTCGTGGGAAATCGTCACCATCTCGCCCGTCGCGCAGGGCAACGAAAGGGTCAGCAGGACGGTTCCCTTGTCGGCGGCAGTGGCGGTGAATTCGGTATCGCAGGGCACGCCGGCGGGGCTCATCCGGTCGAGCGCACCGGCGGGCAGGCGGGCGCGGTCGTCAAGGCTGGCCATCCGCACGGCAAGCGCGGCGGTGTCGGTTGAAGGAAGCGGCGCGACATCGGGGCCCTCGGGCAGAACGGGCATCGCGCGGGCCACAGACTGGACCTCGGCCTCTTCGGGCGCGTCGGCCGGTGCCGAGAGCGGCACCACCTCGTCGACGTTGCTGTAAACCTCTACCGGCGCCTCGGCCACGGCCAAGGGCGCCGCTTTCACCACCTTGTTGTCGCTGCCGCTTTGCATGACCTGGCCTGCGGCGACTGCGACCAATGCCGAAACGGCAATCGCGATCAGGCGCGTTTTCTGTTTCCCGGTAAGCTTCATCACTCGATCCAATGCCTTGCTTTGGGCCGATGATACGGATCGATCCCGGCAAAGCCGTGGCAAAGATAAGGGATTTCCTGAGGAAACGCAGCCCCGTCGGGGGCCACATCTGGTAGTGGCGGGGCGAGGCGTGGCAACATTGGCACGGCCTCAGCGCCAAGAGCGTGCAAGAGGCCAGATTGCTGACGCAATCGCGCCGATCTCAGACCAGCGCCCCGTGGCAATGCTTGAACTTCTTGCCCGACCCGCAGGGGCAGGGGTCGTTGCGGCCCGGGTTGCCCCAGGTTTCGGGGCGGCTTTCGTCGAACCCCTCGACCAGCGCCTCGTCTGCGCCGGCCTCCGCCTCGGGCTGGGCGGCCTTTTGAAACGCCTCCTGCTGGGCCATGAACTGGCGCATCAGCTCATCCTGCTCTTCCTGGCTGAGCGGCCGGACCTGTGACAGCTTTTGCGTGACCTCCTCGCGCAGCGAGTTCAGCATCGACTCGAACAGCGTAAAGCTCTCGGTCTTGTACTCGTTCAGCGGGTCGCGCTGCGCATAGCCGCGAAAGCCCACGACCGAGCGAAGGTGTTCCAGCCGCAACAGGTGCTCGCGCCATTTGCCGTCGATGGATTGCAGCAGGATCTGCTTTTCGACGTTGCGCATGTTCTCGGGGCCGAACTGGGCGGCCTTGGCGGCCATCGACTCGTCAGAGGCGTCATAGAGCCGCTCGCGGATATCGTCCTCGGCCACGCCTTCCTCGTCTGCCCATGCGGCCACGGGAACGTCGAGGTTCAGCTTTTCGGTCACCTCGGCGTGCAGGCCGTCGGTATCCCACTGGTCGTGGTAGGACTTCGGCGGGATATGGGCGTCGATCATGTCGTCGATCACCTGGTGGCGCATGTCGGCGGCGATTTCCGACAGGTCTTCGGCCTCCATGATCTCGCGGCGCTGGCCGAAGATCGCCTTGCGCTGGTCGTTCATCACGTCGTCGAATTTCAACAACTGCTTGCGGATGTCGAAGTTGCGCCCCTCGACCTTGGCCTGCGCCTTTTCCAGGCTCTTGTTCACCCAGGGGTGCACGATCGCCTCGCCCTCTTCCATGCCGAGGCGCGAGAGCACCTTGTCCAGCCGGTCAGAGCCGAAGATCCGCATCAGGTCGTCTTCGAGGCTGAGGAAGAAGGCCGAGCGCCCCGGATCGCCCTGCCGGCCCGAGCGGCCGCGCAGCTGGTTGTCGATCCGGCGGGATTCGTGCCGCTCGGTGCCCAGTACGAACAGGCCGCCGGCCTCCAGCACCCGGGCCTTCTCGTCGGCGTGTTCGGCCTCGATCCGCTTGCGCAGCTCTTCGGGGTTGGCATTGGGGTCTTCGTCGAGCGCCTCCATGACCTTCAGCTCGACATTGCCGCCGAGCTGGATGTCGGTGCCGCGGCCGGCCATGTTGGTGGCGATGGTGACCGCGCCCAGGCGGCCGGCCTCGGCCACGATCTTGGCTTCCTGCTCGTGGTGGCGGGCGTTCAGCACGTTATGCTTGACCCCGGCCTCTTTCAGCCTGTCCGACAGCATTTCGGATTTCTCGATCGAGGTCGTACCCACCAGGATCGGCTGACCCTTCTGGTTGGCCTCACGGATCGATTCGACGATGGCCGAATATTTCTCGCTCGCCGTGCGATAGACGGCGTCGTGCTCGTCGACCCGCGCGATGGGCTGGTTCGTCGGCACCTCGACCACGCCAAGGCCGTAGATCTGACCGAATTCCTCGGCCTCGGTGGTCGCGGTGCCGGTCATGCCGGACAGCTTGTCGTAGAGGCGGAAATAGTTCTGGAAGGTCACGCTGGCCAGCGTCACGTTCTCGGGCTGGATAGACACGCCCTCCTTGGCCTCGATGGCCTGGTGCAGACCGTCGGACAGGCGCCGGCCCGGCATCATCCGCCCGGTAAACTCGTCGATCAGCATCACCTCGCCGCCGCGGACGATATAGTCCTTGTCCTTTCGGAACAGCTTGTGCGCCCTGAGCGCCTGGGTGGCGTGGTGGACGATGCTGGTGCTTTCGGGATCGTAGAGCGATTGGCCTTCGGGCAGGATGCCCAGAAGGTGCAGCCGCTCCTCCATGAACTCGTTGCCTTCGTCGGTGAAGGTCACGTTGCGCTGCTTTTCGTCCAGCGTGAAATGGTCGTCCTGCACGTGCGGGACGACCGCGTCGATGCTCTGATAAAGCTCCGACCGGTCCTGCGAGGGGCCCGAGATGATCAAGGGCGTCCGCGCCTCGTCGATCAGGATCGAGTCGACCTCGTCGACGATCGCAAAGTTGTGGCCGCGCTGGGACATGTCCTCGAGGTTCGACTTCATGTTGTCGCGCAGATAGTCGAAACCCAGCTCGTTATTGGTGGCGTAGGTGATGTCGGCGCGGTAGGCGGCGCGCTTTTCGTCCTCGGGCTGCTGGGGGTAGATCACGCCGGTGGTCATGCCCAGCGCGGCATAGACCTTGCCCATCCAGTCGGCGTCGCGCTTGGCGAGGTAATCGTTGACGGTGACGATGTGCACGCCCTTGCCGGTCAGCGCGTTCAGGTAGGCCGGGAAGGTGGCGACCAGCGTCTTGCCCTCGCCGGTCTTCATCTCGGCGATGTTGCCCTCGTGCAGGAAGATCCCGCCCATCAGCTGCACGTCGAAGGCGCGCAGGCCCAGCGCCCGCCGGGCACCCTCGCGGCAATTGGCATAGGCTTCCGGCAGCAGCTCGTCGAGGCTCTCGCCGGCCTTGGCGCGGCGGGCCAATTCCTCGGTCTTCTGCTTGAGGCCCTCGTCGCTCAGCGCCTCGAATTCGGGTTCAAGCTCGTTGATGCGCGCCACGGTCGGGCGTGTGGACTTGATCTTGCGGTCGTTCGGTGTGCCGAAGACCTTCTTGGCGAGTGTTCCAAAGCCCAGCATGTGTTCTCCGCGCGGATGACCTGTCTCTGACGGGATCTTGTGGACGGACGCCTTGCCCGGCCCTCTGCACCCTCATAGAAGGGGTTCAGACGATGGCGGCCCGCCGCCCTGCGACCCGTTCGCGATGTAAGCGGCTGCCCAGAGAGTGTCAACGTCGCCCAAGCGCGCGACCTGAAAGGAGTTGCCCCGATGCCCAAAGTCCTTCGCCCCGTACTCGCCCTGACGCTGGCCGTCGGGCTCGCCGCCCCGGCCGCCGCCCAGGACGCGGATGCCGACACCGTGGTGGCGACGGTGGGCGACACCGAGATCACGCTGGGCCACATGATCGTGATGCGCGCGCAATTGCCCGCCGAGTACAGCCAGGTGCCTGACGAGATGCTTTTCGACGCGGTTCTCGACCAGTTGATCCGGCAAAGCGCAGTGGCGCAAAGCATCGCCGGCGATCTGTCGAAAGGCGCCGAACTGGCGCTGGAAAACGAACGCCGCTCGTTCCTGGCCGGCGAGGCGCTGTCCAAGCTGGCCGCAGCCGCGGTTACCGACACGGCGGTCCAGCAAGCCTACGACGCCGCCTATGCCGAGGCCGAGCCGACCATGGAATACAACGCCGCCCATATCCTGGTGGCGACCGAAGACGAGGCCAAGGCCCTGAACGAAGAGCTGGAGGGCGGCGCCGATTTCACCGAGCTGGCCAAGGAAAACTCGACCGGCCCGTCGGGCCCCAATGGCGGCGATCTGGGCTGGTTCGAACCGGGCATGATGGTCAAATCCTTCGAGGATGCCGTGATGGCGCTGGAGCCGGGCGAGGTGTCGGACCCGGTCGAGACCCAGTTCGGCTGGCATGTCATCAAGCTGAACGAAACCCGGATGAAGGCCGCCCCGCCGCTGGAAGAGGTGCGCGAGGAACTGGCCAACACCATCCAGCGCGAGGCGATCGAAACCGCCATGACCGAGCTGACCGAAGCAGCGGACGTCACGCGCGCGGAGGTCGAGATCGACCCGTCGCTCTTGAGCGACCGCAGCCTGCTTGACGAGTAACCCCGCAAAGGGAGGGGCGCCAATGGCCAAGAAGAAGTCCGACGCGAAATCAAAGGCGTCCGAAGAGATCAAGCCGCTCAAGCGCAAGGTCCAGAAACTGCGCAAGAAGCTGAAAGAGGCCCGCGCGCAAGCGCCGGCGCCCCCCCCTGCCCCTGCCCAGGCGAAAACGGTCTCACCGCTGGCGCCCGAGGGCGGGTTTGGCGCCCTGCCCCCGGTGCCCGGCGTCGATTTCGCCGCCGCAGCGGCCGGGGTGCGCTATGCCGGCCGTCCCGACGTGATGATGGCCCGCCTGTCGCCCGGTACGCAGGTGGCAGGCGTCTTTACCCGGTCGTCCACCCGCGCGGCGCCGGTGCTGGATTGCGAAGCCAAGATCGGGCTCGAGGCCGGGCCCGACGACGGCGCGGCCTTTCTGGTGAATTCCGGAAATTCCAACGCCTTCACCGGCAAGACCGGCGAAGATGCCGTGCGCGCGATCGCCACCGCCGTGTCCGACGCCGCGGGCGTGCCCGAGGCCCGCGTCTTTACCAGTTCGACCGGCGTGATCGGCGAGCCGCTGCCGCACGCGCGCATCACCGCCGTGCTGGACGACCTGACCGCCCGCCTGGCCCCGGATGCCGCACCGGACGCGGCCCACGCGATCATGACGACCGACACCTTCGCCAAGGGCGCCTCCGCCAGCGTCGAGATCGAGGGCGAGACGGTGCAGATCATCGGCTTTGCCAAGGGCTCTGGCATGATCGCGCCCGACATGGCGACGATGCTGGTCTATCTTTTCACCGACGCCAACATCGCGCGCGCCACGCTGCAAAAGCTGCTGACGCGGCTGACCGACGAGACCTTCAACTGCATCACGGTAGACGGCGACACGTCGACCTCGGACACGATCCTGATGGCCGCCACCTGCCAAAGCGCCGCGCCGGAAATCGGCGACATGCGCAGCCGCGCCGGGCGCAGCTTTGCCGACGCGCTGAAGGGCGTGATGATGGACCTCGCGCACCAGGTGGTGCGCGACGGCGAGGGCGCCACGAAATTCGTGGAAATTGCCGTCACAGGCGCCGCATCGCCCGCCGATGCCCGCAAGGTGGCGATGTCGGTGGCCAACTCGCCGCTGGTCAAGACCGCGCTCGCCGGCGAGGACCCGAACTGGGGCCGCATCGTGATGGCGGTGGGCAAGTCCGGGGCCAAGGCCGACCGCGACCTTCTGTCGATCCGCTTTGGCGACATCCTGGTGGCCGAGAACGGCTGGGTTGCGCCCGGCTATCGAGAAGGGGACGGGGCGGACTACATGAAGCGGTCCGAACTGGTGATCGGCGTCGATCTCGGGCTGGGCGAGGCCGAGGCCCGGGTCTGGACCTGCGACCTGACCCATCGCTATATCGAGATCAACGCAGACTACCGTTCGTGAAAACGGTTCTGGTCTCTGCCGTCGCGCTGATCGACGCCGACGGGCGGGTGCTGCTCAGCCAGCGCCCGCCGGGCAAATCCATGGCGGGCCTTTGGGAATTCCCCGGCGGCAAGGTCGAGCATGGCGAAACCCCCGAGGCGGCCCTCATCCGCGAGTTGCAGGAAGAGCTGGGCATCGATACCGCGGCCAGTTGCCTGGCGCCGCTGACATTCGCCAGCCACGGCTACGACGATTTCCACCTGCTGATGCCGCTCTTTGCGTGCCGGAAATGGACCGGCCTGCCCCAGGCGCGCGAGGGCCAGACCTTGCGCTGGGCGCGGCCCGAACGGCTGCGCGATTACCCCATGCCCCCCGCCGATATCCCTCTGATTCCGATTTTGCGCGACTGGCTGTAAGCCAGATTTACGCAATGTTATTTCGTACTTGCACGGTATTTGGTCATCAAATTGCGCAGTGTGACAATTTTATGCGTGATCTATGAAGAAAAACCGCCATTATTGTTTCCGGAAACGGAACTCATGGGGGATGAGGAATGATTCGGACGATTTCGATGGGTAGCTGTGTCTCGGTCCAGGGCGCCTTTGTGCGCAAGCTGCCGGACGGCAAGGTCGTGGTGCGCGTGGGCGAACGCGTCTACGCCGGGATACCGGTGGACAAATCGGCGGCCTGACCGTGAACGGATATCACTAAACGACAAGGACGGCGCCGGGCGCCGTCCTTTCGCGTTTGTTTGCCGGTCGCGTCAGTCGAGCTGTCGCTCGACCTCCTGCCGCTCGAAGATCTCGATGACATCGCCTTCGCGGATGTCGTCGTAATTCTCGAACGCCATGCCGCATTCCTGGCCCGACTGCACCTCGGGCACCTCGTCCTTGAAGCGCTTGAGCGTCTTCAGCGTGCCTTCGTGGATCACCACGTTGTCGCGCAGCAGGCGAACCCCGGCCGACCGGCGGGCGATGCCCTCGGTCACCAGACAGCCCGCGACCTTGCCGACGCCGGAGACCTTGAACACCTGCTTGATCTCGGCATAGCCGATAAAGGTCTCGCGGATCTCGGCGCTGAGCAGGCCGGATGCGGCGGCCTTCACGTCGTCCACAAGGTCGTAGATCACGCTGTAATAGCGAATCTCGACACCCTTCTGGTTGGCGGCCGTCCGCGCCGGCGCGTTGGCCCGCACGTTGAAGCCGAAGACAGGCGCGCCCGACGCCTCGGCCAGGCCGACATCGGTTTCGGTGATCGCGCCGACGCCCGCATGCAGCACGCGCACGCGCACCTCTTCGTTGCCGATCTTGTCCATCGCCTGGACGATCGCCTCGGCCGAGCCCTGCACGTCGGCCTTGACGAGAATCGGCAGTTCCTTGACGTTCTCGTCTTCCTTGGCCTTGGCCATCAGCTGTTCCAGCGTGGTGGCGGCCCCGGCGGCGGCGCGTTTCTCTTTCGCCTTCTCGTGGCGGTATTCGGCGATCTCGCGCGCCTGCGCCTCGGTCTCGACCACGTTCAGCACGTCGCCGGCCTCTGGCGTGCCGTTCAGGCCCAGCACCTCGACCGGCACCGACGGGCCGGCCTCTTCGACCCGCTCGCCGCGGTCGTTGATCAGCGCGCGGACCTTGCCCCACTGTTCGCCGACCACGAAGATGTCACCGCGCCTCAGCGTGCCCTTTTGCACCAGAACCGTGGCGACCGGGCCGCGGCCCACGTCAAGCTGCGCCTCGATCACGGCGCCCTCGGCGGCGCGGTCGGGGTTGGCCTTGATTTCCAGGATCTCCGATTGCAGCGCAATCGATTCCAGCAGTTCGTCAAGCCCCTGGCCGGTCGTGGCCGAGACCTCGACATCCTGCACGTCGCCCGACATCTTCTCGACGATCACCTCGTGCTGCAGCAGGTCGGTACGCACCTTGTCGGGGTTCGCCTCGGGCTTGTCGCACTTGTTGATCGCCACGATCATCGGCACCTTGGCCGCCTTGGCGTGATTGATCGCCTCGATGGTCTGCGGCATCACCGCGTCGTCGGCCGCGACCACCAGGACGACCACGTCGGTCACCTGGGCGCCGCGCGCGCGCATCGAGGTAAAGGCCGCGTGGCCCGGCGTGTCGAGGAAGGTCAGCGTCGTGCCGCTGTCCGTGGTCACCTGGTAGGCGCCGATATGCTGGGTGATGCCCCCGGCTTCGCCGGCGACCACCTTGGCGTCGCGGATCGCGTCCAGCAGCGAGGTCTTGCCGTGGTCGACATGGCCCATGATCGTGATGACCGGCGGCCGCGGCTGCAGGTCCTCGGTCTTGTCATCGACCGTGTCGATCACCTGTTCCACATCCGCATCCGAGACGCGCACGATCCGGTGGCCGAATTCCTCGACGATCAGCTCGGCGGTGTCGGCGTCGATCGACTGGTTTTGCGTAACCATCATGCCGTTTTGCATCAGCGCCTTGACCACGTCGGCCACGCGCTCGGCCATGCGGTTGGCCAGCTCAGATACCACGATGGTCTCGGGCACCTGCACGTCGCGCACGACCTTTTCGCGGCTCTCGGCACCGCCCATCGCCTTTTGGCGCATCCGCTCTTGCTTGCGCTTCATCGCGGCGAGCGAGCGTTGCCGCCCGCCTTCGCCACCGGCGAGCGCCTGGTTGACGGTCAGCTTGCCCGACCGGCGGCCATCGTCACCCTTGCCCTTGCTGCGCGGGCGTTCCTCCACCCGGTCGCGCTCGCGCTCCTGGCGGCGGGGGGTCGGCTTGGCGCCGGGTTGGGCCGTCTCTTCGACGGCCGCGGGTGCGGGTGCGTCGGCGGCGGCGGGCTTGGCGGCCTCGCGCTTCTTGGCGTCCTCGGCCTCCTTGCGCTTGAGCTCTTCCTCTTCGGCCTTGCGCTTGGCGGCCTCTTCGAGTTCGCGCTGCTCGCGCTCCTTGGCCTCGATCTCTTCGCGGCGGCGCTGGCGCTCTACGGCGCGGCGCTTTTCTTCCTCTTCGCGTTCATGGGCCTCGTCGGCCTCGCGCGCCTTGGCGGCCTGCAGCGCCTTCAGGCGGCGCTCCATCTCGGCATCGGAAATGCCGGCGGGACGTTTCGACGGGTCACCGCCCTGGGCGGCGCCCCCGGCCTTGCCGGCCCCGGGCTTCGGCACGACAACGCGCTTGCGCTTGGTTTCGACCACGACATTCTTGGTGCGGCCATGGGAGAAGCTTTGCTTCACCTGACCGGACCGCGAACCGCCGCGCAAACCCAGTGTCTTTTTGCCGTCACTATCGCTCATAAGGTCTTCGTACCCTTTCCGGAGGTCTTCCCCCCGTCTTCTTTGCGAACGCCCGAAAGCTTGGCGGCATCCTCTACTACACGTTCAGTGAGTCCGCCAGCCGCAAGCGCGCCATGTATCACATGTTCCCGTCCGAATGCCAAACCCAATTCCTGGGCGCTCAGACAACCTATAAATGCGCCTTTCGGGCGCGGGGGGCGCAGCTTGGCCTTGCCCCGTTCCGATCCGTCGCTGGCCTGGATCAACACCGCGGCGCGGTCTTCGGCCAGCCAGCCCTTTGCCTTCTCGTAGCCGGCCACGGCGAGGCCCGCCTTGCGGGCCAGCGACAGCCCATCGATCACCCGGCGCACCAGCCCCGCCTCGACCCGCTCGATCAGGTCGTCCGGCAGGGTGACCGGCTGTTTCGCGGCGCGGGCGAACAGCTTGCGCCGGATCGCCGTTTGCAGCGCCGCCCGGTCGGCCGCCACCCAGATACCGCGCCCGGGCAGCTTGCCCAGGAGATCGGCCACCACCTCGCCCTCGGGCGAGACGACAAAGCGGATCAGCACCGCCTTGGGCTGCACCTCGCCCGTTGCGATACAGCGCCGCTCTGGCGTCTCGGGCGCCGCTTTCGGGCCGCCGCGTGTCATGGCCGCCTCCGGTCGGGGTTTCAGGCAGTCGCCTCCGCTTCTTCCTCGCCGGCCTCGTCGTCCTCGTCAGGCGCTTCGGCCTCGAGATCGGCGGGGTCCACCCAGCCAAGCTGAATGCGGGCGGTCATCACCAGATGCTGGGCCTCTTCCAGCGAGACGTCGAACTTCTCGAGAAGGCCGTCATCCTTGACCCGCTCGCCATCGACGGTCGTCCAGCCCCCGGCAAGCTCCCAGTCGGCGCAGGTGGCAAAGTCTTCCAGCGTCTTGATGCCGTCTTCCGCCAGTGCCTCGATCATTTGGGGTGTAAGCCCCGCGAAATCAACCAGGCTGTCCTCGACGCCCAGCTCGCGGGCATGGTCCAGCGCCTTGCGGTTCATCGCTTCCAGGCAATCGCGGGCACGCGCCTGAAGCTCGCCGGCGGTGTCCTCGTCGACCCCGTCGATCACCAGCAGCTCGTCGATATCGACATAGGCGACCTCTTCGAGATTGGTGAAGCCTTCCGAGACCAGAAGCTGGGCAAAGAACTCGTCCAGGTCCAGCGTGTCCATAAAGAGCTTGGTGCGCTCTTCGAACTCGGCCTGGCGGCGCTGGCTTTCCTCGGCCTCGGTCATGATGTCGATATCCAGCGCGGTCAGCTGGCTGGCCAGCCGGACGTTCTGGCCGCGCCGGCCGATGGCGAGGCTCAACTGGTCGTCGGGCACCACCACCTCGATCTTGCCGGCCTCTTCGTCGATCACGACCTTCGACACCTCGGCGGGCTGAAGGGCGTTGACCAGGAAGGTGGCCTGATCCTCGTTCCACGGGATGATGTCGATCTTTTCGCCCTGCAACTCGTTGACCACCGCCTGCACGCGGCTGCCGCGCATCCCGACACAGGCGCCGACGGGATCGATCGAGTTGTCGTAAGAGATCACCGCGATCTTCGCCCGGCTGCCGGGATCGCGCGCCACGGCCTTGATCTCGATGATGCCGTCATAGATCTCGGGCACTTCCATCTTGAACAGCTCGGCCATGAATTGCGGATCGGTGCGCGACAGGAAGACCTGCGGGCCCCGGACCTCGTGCCGGACATCCTTGATGAAGCAACGGATGCGGTCGTTCGGCCGATAGCTTTCGCGGCCGATCTTTTCGTTGCGGCGCAAGATGCCCTCGCCCCGCCCGATATCGACGATGACGTTGCCGTATTCCTCGCGCTTGACCTGGCCGTTGATGATCGTGCCCACGCGGTCCTTGAATTCCTCGTACTGCCGCTCGCGCTCGGCCTCGCGCACTTTTTGCAGGATCACCTGCTTGGCCGATTGCGCGGCGATCCGGCCCATTTCCACCGGCGGCACCTCGTCGCGGATCTCGTCGCCCACCTTGGGGTCGTCGAGATACTGCTTGGCCTGCGCGACGGTCAGCTCGGCCTGGTAGTTTTCCAGCTCCTCATCGGCAACGACGGTGCGCACGCGGGTAAAGGTGGCCTTGCCGGTCTTGCGGTCGATCGCAACCCGGATGTCCATCTCGGACCCGTAGCGCGACTTGGCGGCACGGGCGAGGGATTCTTCCATCGCCTGCACGACCAGATCGGGGTCGATCATCTTTTCGCGGGCCACCGCCTCGGCGGTCTGCAACAGCTCCAACTGGTTGGCAGAGGTAATCGCCATCTCTCACTCCTCCTGGGGGACGGTGCCGTCGTCCGTCTCGATATCGTCGAATTCAGTGTCGTCCACGATGCCCGCGGCCTTGCGCTCGCGCAGCATCTGGCGGATCAGTTCGTCGGTCAGCACCAACTTGGCGTCCGACAGCCATTCATAGTTCAGGCCGATGGTGATCGCCTCGCCGGCCGGCCCCTCGATCTCGATCAGGACCTCGCCGTCCTCGACCCCGCCCAGAATGCCCTTGAAGCGCCGGCGCCCGTCGATCAGGTCGACGGTTTCCAGCTTGGCCTCGTGGCCCTCCCAGGTTTCGAAATCCTTCAGCCGGGTCAGCGGACGGTCGATGCCGGGGGAAGAGACCTCCAGCGTATAGGCATCCTCGATCGGGTCTTCCACGTCCAGCACGGCCGACACGGCGGTCGAAATCTCGGCGCAATCGTCCACCTCGATGCCACCCTCGGCGCGCTCGGCCATGATCTGCAAGGTCTTGGTCTTGCCGCCCATCAGCCGGATTCGCACCAACTCGTACCCCATACCCTCGATCACGGGGGTCAGGATCTCGGCCAGGCGCCGGTCGATGGCAGTCTTGGCGATGAGGTCGCTCATGGGATGTCCCAGCACGAAAAAACGGGCGCGCGGCCCGTTCATAAAAAACCGGTGGAGGCTCGGGGGTGGAGGCCGAACCGCCGCTGTTGAGGGGGATATAGGCAAAACCGCGCCCCGGCGCAAGAAAAACCAACGCGCCGAGCGCTCAACGTGACAAACTAGACTCAACAGAGCGTAATCGCTAGCACGACACACGAAACCCTTGACAACCGATTCGCCGATGAAGGAGAAAGAATCTATAGGTTGTTGTTCAGGAGGTCAAGTATGCTACATGATGTACTCTCCATTACGTTTGTTATAGTGGCAACAGTGCTCGGGATAGGCTTCATTGTTGGGGCACTCCGCGTGATGCTCGGCTCATCTGGAGCCTATGAGCTTAACAGGAGAGCGACGAAGGGTCCCTTTCGATCAATGGTTGGAGATATTCGAGGCCCTTATGTTGATGGAAGTTTGAGGGGAAACTGCGGCATTTCTTACTCGATTATGCGAGACGGAACTATTGAGTATCGAAAGCAATCAAAAATAAACAGAGAGTCAATTCGAGAAACGCACTATTGAGTTTTTTGAATGCTTGGATCAACATTCGTGGCATGGGTTCCCACGGTATCTGGGCGCCTTTCTTTTTCCATAATTGGACAAACTTCTTGGCCGCAACGTTGTGTTCGCGTATCGGATTTGGACGGCGGGGAGCGCGCAGTCTTTTTTCAAGAACGGTATTGCGATGACTTCACGTTTCCCTTTCTCGGAAGAATGAACCGTGTGAGGAACCTTGTATTTGGCATATTTTCTTTTCTTTTCTTTCGGGGCTGGACAACCGGCAGGCACTTTTTTGTATGCCACGCGCAACGTATCAAGTCGCAGGGGACCGAACTAGACTATCTGAGAGGAACCATTTATCCGATTCTTGCTTCAAGAACGGGAGTTATTGTGAAAAGGGAAATTCTCAATGACATTGTAAGCCTTGAGAACGCGGTTCGATTGAAGAGAGAAATCGAGCAATCCGCTGGTATCGAATGTTTAACAGAATCTCTAGAAGATCGTCTTCGCGGCGTCTGCCCAGTACTGGTAGATTTTTCCCTTATTAGGGATGGCTTAATAAGCCTCACGCCAAGATCTCCTCGAGAAGCGCCGGGCGGGCGCTTTCCAAACGACAAAGATACGCGCGACTACGTTGAACAGGCGTTTTTCTTCATTAGAGACATATCACATGAACATCAACATCATGACCCTTCAACGGACACCATAATAGTTATTCATGAAAAAAATAAGGAAGCTGCTGCTCGAATATTTTTTGATTTGTTTCGCTCAGTAATTAGATTCAAGAGAGTAAGAAACGTTGATAATATTGTCAATGCAGCCGGTGTCCTTTCTTATGCATCCTCATTCAAAAGCGTGGCAGCTGCCTATAAGAATGAAATAGGGGAACTGCCGAATGATTATCAAGTTGAAAACTTGTGCTCTTCACTTTCTGTTGCGCGAGAGAGTATTAACATTCAACAAGGTCAGCGCTCAAATGGAACGTCGCTATTTCTTACAATATTTTTCGGTTTCTTCTCGTTAATATTGTCTTTCACGTTGCTTAGCAGGTTTGCGGATAAAAATGATATCGCAAAAGTTCAGCCATCCCCTTTAATCATCAACACCACCAAATTGATTGCCGGTCATCCACTCGAATCTCTCGCAATCATTTTCATATTCGTTTTAGCGGTCGGTGATATGACGGGCTTCACGAATATTAGTAATCGCCGTTGGTTCGAAGACTGGCAGCGTCTAATGCAATTCATGCCAAAGTGGATTTTTGGCCCTATTACCGTTGTTGTCGGGCTTCTCTTCCTCATCCCGTTGATGCTTTTCGTCTGAATTATCCTTGCCGACATCACTATCTATTGAGCTTTCGTGCCACGATGAACAGCGGCTTCAGCGGCCCCGGATGCCAGTCTTCCTCGATCTCGAATCCGGCATCGGCAAGTTCGGCCTTGAGCGCGCCGGCCTCCAGGAAGGTCATTCGCGGCAGCACGCCCGCCAGACCGGCCACCCGCAGCAAGGCGCGGACATGCGGCGGCGCACCGGCAATGCAATAGGTGGACGAAACGAACGTGCCGCCGGGTTTCAGCAGGGCGTGAAAGCGGGCCAGCGCAGCGCGCCGGTCGGGCAGCAGGTGCAGCAGGCTGTGCGCCATCACCATGTCGAAACTCTCGGGCGCGGCGCCCAGGTCCTCAACGCTGCATTGCTGGAAATCGACGTTTTCGACGCCCGCCTCGGCGGCCTTGGGGCAGGCGATCTCGATCATCTTGCCGGAAAAATCCACCGCGCGGATATTGCCCGCATGGGGCGCGTGGTTGAGCGCCGTGGTGCCGGTGCCGCAGCCGACCTCCAGCACCGTTGCGTCGGGCGAAAGATGCGCGCGGGTCATTGCGAGCCTGCGCTCATAGCCCTCGGGGTCGCGCAGGGGCATTTTCGCGTAGCGCTCCGCCAGCCTGTCCCAGAACCGCGCCGCGCGCGGCGCGGCCGCGGCATTCACAGCCCCAATCCCGACGCCTGGCGCTGGACAGAACGGGTGGCGCGCACCAGTTCGGCGCTGATGCCGGGTTCCGACAGGGCGTGGCCGGCCAGCGGAACGATCCGCAGATCGGCCCGGCGCCAGCGTTCGGCCAACGCCCAGGCCGAGGCGGGCGGGCAGACCATGTCGTAGCGGCCCTGCACGATGGTGGCCGGAATGTCGGCGATTATCGGCACGTCATGCAGGATCTGGCCGTCGCGCTCCAAAAACCCCGCATTCCGGAAATAGTGGTTCTCAAGCCGCGCGAAGGCGCGCGCGTAGTCGGCGGGCGCCTCGCCGGCGGGGCCCTCGTTGTTGATCGAGGCCAGTGCGTTTTCCCACGCCGCCCAGGCGCGGGCGTAGCGCGTTTCCAGCATCAGATCGCCCGAGAAAAGACGCCGGTGATAGGCGGCGATCATGTCGTCCCGCTCGTCGTCGGGCACGAGATCGGCAAAACGCGCCCATAGATCGGGCCAGAACTGACCCGCCCCGCCGCCGTAAAACCAGGCAAGCTCGGCCTGGGTCATCAGGAACACGCCGCGCAGGATCAGATAGGCCGCGCGGTCGGGGTGGGTCTGGGCGTAGATCAGTGCCAGCGTCGCGCCCCAGCTGCCGCCGAAGACCACCCAGCGGTCGATACCAAAGCTTGCCCGAATCTTCTCGATGTCGCGCACCAGGTGCCATGTCGTGTTGTGGGCCACGCTGGCATGGGGCCGCGAACGGCCGCAGCCGCGCTGATCGAACAGGATCACGCGGTATTCGGCCGGGTCGAAATAGCGCCGCATCGCGGGGCTGCACCCGCCGCCCGGCCCGCCATGCAGAACGACGACCGGCAGGCCGCCGGGGTTGCCGCATTGCTCGACATAGATTTTATGGCCATCGCCCACGTCCAGCATGCGCTGGTCAAAGGGATCGACCGGCGGATAAAGAAACTGCGATGCGCGCTTTTGGCCTGCGGATTTGTCCATAACCGGCCTATATAACTCCCCGAGGCCACCCGTCAGGGGGTGTGTGACAAGACAACAGGAACGGAGCGCCCGATGCAAGCCGCAGAGACCACCGTCGATCCCGCAGAGGTTGCCAAATTCGAAGCCATGGCCGCCGAATGGTGGGACCCGAACGGCAAGTTCAAGCCCTTGCATATGCTCAACCCGTGCCGGCTGGATTACATCACCGGCCAGATCGCCGCAGAGTTCGACCGCGACCTCTCCGCGCAGCAGCCGTTCGAGGGGCTGCGGCTTCTGGATATCGGCTGTGGCGGGGGGCTTCTGTCGGAACCGATGGCGCGGCTGGGGGCCGATGTGACCGGCGCGGACGCCGCCGAACGCAACATCCCCGTGGCCCGCATCCATGCAGAGCAGTCGGGGCTGGAAATCGATTACCGCCACACCACCGCCGAGGCGCTGGCCGCCGCGGGGGAACAATTCGACGTGGTGCTGAACATGGAGGTGGTCGAACACGTGGCCGACCCGCTGACCTATCTCAGGGCGTGCAAGGCGCTATTGAAGCCCGGCGGGCTGCACCTCTGCTCGACGATCAATCGCAACCCGAAAAGCTTTGTCATGGCGATCTTCGGGGCCGAATACGTGATGCGCTGGCTGCCCAAGGGCACCCACGAATTCAACAAGTTCATCACGCCGGACGAGCTTTATGCGCTGATCGAACAGGCCGGCATGACCCCTGTCGACCGCAAGGGCTTTACCTTCAACCCGCTGACCTGGGACTGGTCGCTGTCCGATCGCGACCTCAGCGTGAACTACGTCACCGCGGCGGTGAACCGGGGCTAGCGGCGGCACCCAGGCGACGAAGGCTTTGCATTGGCCTGCGATGCGGGCCGGGCAACACCCGCGCAGCATGGCGCGACCCGACCCGCGCCAGCACGCCGCGTTCGGCGTATCGCTACGGATCGCCCTCCAGCTTTTGCCGCAAGAGCCTCAGCGCCGGCAGCGCCGCGCGCAGCCTTTCGGGCCCGATATCGGCCACCGCCCCGGCCAGCACCGGCGCAATGGCCTGAAGCGCGGCCTCGCGCGCCTTTCGGCCCGACGGGCTGATCGAGACCATCTTGCGCCGGGCATCGTCCCAGTCGGGGCGGATATGCACATGCCCGGCCCATTCCAGCCGGTTCAGCGTGTTTGTCATCGCCCCGCGCGTGACGTGGAACACCTGCGCAAGCTGCGCCGGGCTGCGTTCCTCGTTGATTTGCGCGAGGTGGTTGAGCACCGAGAAATGGCTCAGCTCCATGCCCTTGGGCAAGACCTTGGACAAGCGGTTGCGCGCCAGCTGGTCGGCCATGAAGATCTCGCTGAACAGCGAGACGGCTAATGTGTCGTCACGGTCAGTCACCGGGGTTTATCGAACTGGGGCGGGTCGAACTCTCGGTCATGGCGCAAGGATGGCACACGCGCGCGGGCCTTTTCCACCTCTGCCATGTCGAGCTCGACATACGTAATGCCCGGCGACGTACCGCCATCGGCCAGAACCTCGCCCCAGGGTGCCACGGCCAGGCTGTGGCCATGGGTCTGCCGCGGCTTGCCCTCAGCCGCCGCATGGGTGCCGCACTGGGCCGGCGCCAGCACGTAGCACCCCGTCTCGATCGCGCGGGCGCGCAGCAGCGTCTGCCAATGGGCCGCCCCGGTGGTGGGCGCGAACGCCGAGGGCACGCTCAGCACTTCGGCCCCGGCCTGGGCAAGCGCCCGGTAAAGCGCGGGAAAGCGGATGTCGTAGCAGATGCTCAGCCCCAGCGCCGCAAAGGGCGTTTGGGCCAGCGCGGCGCGGGTGCCCGGCCGGTAGCCATCGGATTCGCGGAACCGCTCCGTCTCGGAGATATCCACATCGAACATGTGGATCTTGTCGTAGCGGGCGCTGACCGTTCCATTCGGATTCACCAGGAAAGATCGGTTGGCAAAGCGGCCGTCGGGGTCGTCGGTCTTCAGCGCCAGCGAACCGATCAACAGCCATATCCCCAGCTCTGCGGCATCGTGCCGCAGCGCGGCCAGGGTCGGGTCTTCGGCCTCGGGCCGCAGCACCTCTTTCTGCCGTCGCCGGCTGGCGGAGACGCAATTGGTCACTTCCGGGGTCAGCACGAAACCGGCGCCGGCTTCGGCGGCGGCGCGCACGGCCGCGCGCGTCACCGGCAGGTTTGCCGCCGGATCGTCGCTGGACGACAATTGGACCAGCGCCGCGCGCATCGCTCAGCCAGCCAACAGCGGGTCTAGCTTGCCGCTGCGGTCCAGCGCGTAAAGCTCGTCGCAGCCGCCCACATGGGTCGGGCCGATGAAGATTTGCGGAACCGTGTGCCGACCGTGGGCGCGGCTCATCATCTCTTGCCGCTTCTCCGGCTCCATGGCCACGTCGATCTCCGAGTAACTCACGCCCTTGTCGTTCAAAAGACGCTTGGCGGCATGGCAAAAGCCGCAAAAGGGCGAGGTGTAGATTTCGATCGTCTGCATCTATGCGGGCTCCTTTCGGTTCGGTTTCTCACCGCATTTAGTCACCCCGGACGACGCGCGCCAGCACCAAGACCGAAACTTCGGTCGCCCCGGCGGCCAGGCAGGCCTCGGCGCAGGCCGACAGCGTCGCGCCCGAGGTCATCACGTCGTCGACGATCAGAACCTCGCGCCCGGGGGCAAGCGCGCGGCGCCGGGGGTGCAGCGCGATGGCCCCGTCGATATTGGCGAACCGCGCCTCGGCACCCAGACCCTCTTGGACCGGGGTGGGGCGGCGGCGGATCAACAGGTCGGGACAGTGGTCGAGCGCGCCGCGCCGCGCCAGCGCGCGCGCCAGCAGCGCCGCCTGGTTATAGCGCCGCCGGATCAACCTGTAGCGGTGCAGCGGCACCGGCGCTATCAACAGTCCCGGCCGCAAAAGCGGCGCGCCGGCCTGCAACATCCAGCCGGCGGCGGGGGCGGCAAGATCCGTCCGGTCGCCATGTTTCAGCGCAAGCACCATCTTGCGCGCCGTGTCTCGATAGATCAGCGCCGCCCGGCCCCGCGCCCAGGGCCGGGGCCGGGCCAGGCAATCGTCGCAGTAAACCGGCGCGCCCGGATCGGCGGTACCTGGCAAGGGCGTTCCGCAAGCATCGCAGACGAGGCCCGAGATGAACGGCGTTGCGGCCCAGCAGGCCATGCACAACCCGAAATCGCTTTCCACGCGATCCCCGCAGGCCAGGCATCGCGGCGGGTAGATCAGGCGCAACACGCTTTGCATCACCGGCCCAGGTTCCCTAAATAGACCCCATCAACAGGAGAGCAGATGACCCCGCCCGACCTGACCGACCGCACCGCGCTCTGCCGTCAGCGCGCCCGGGCCAGCCGCGGCGGCGCGCCGGCGCTGTTCCTGCACGACCTCGCGGCCGCCGAGATTCAGGAGAGGCTGGAAGAGGTTAACAGAACCTTTAGCGCCCCCGCCGTGGTCTCGCCCTTTCCCGAGGTCTGGGGCGGTCTGCTGCCCGGTGCGCGCCACGTGCAAGACACCGAACTCCTGGCGCTCGACCCGGGCGCGCATGATCTGGTCGTGCACGCGCTTTGCCTGCATTGGGCGAATGACCCGGTGGGCCAACTGGTGCAATGCCGCAGGGCACTCGCCCCAGACGGGTTATTTCTGGGCGTGCTTTTCGGCGGGCGGACCATCCAGGAGTTGCGCGCCGCACTGGCCGAAGCCGAGGTCGCCGTCGCGGGCGGGCTGTCGCCGCGCGTCGCACCGATGGGCGAGATCCGCGATCTCGGCGCGCTGTTGCAGCGTGCAGGCCTGGCGCTGCCGGTGGCCGACAGCCTGCCCCATACCGTCAGCTACGAAACCCCGTTTCACCTGATGCGCGATCTGCGCGCCATGGGCGAGGGCAACGCGCTGGCCGGGCGGCACCGCCGCCCCGCCCCCCGTGCCCTGTTCGACGCGATGGCGCGGACCTATTCCGAACGATTCGCCGCGCCCGACGGGCGCATCCCCGCCACCTTCGAGATGATTTTCCTGACGGGCTGGGCGCCCGCCGCCAGCCAGCCGCGCCCGCTGCGCCCCGGCAGCGCCGCGCGCCGCCTGGCCGACGCCCTGGACACCGAAGAACACCGCACATCTGGCGATGCCGGACCACCGCGCGATTGACGATCGCCGAAAACCCTTTATTTCCCCACGGGACAGCCAATATGCGCGAAGAAGAAGAAACTGGACACGCCATGATGTTTGATTCGAAGGCGACCGACGCACAGCCCGTCAGCGCGCGGGCAGAGGCGACCCGCCCGTTACACGCGCCGTCGGACCATCCCAAGATCCTGCCGGCCAAGGTGGGTGTGCTGCTGGCCAATCTCGGGACACCGGACAATTACGATTACTGGTCGATGCGGCGGTATCTCAACGAGTTTCTTTCGGACAAACGGGTGATCGACTATTCGCCCTGGGTCTGGCAGCCGCTCTTGCAGCTTATCATCCTGACCAAGCGGCCGTTCTCTTCGGGCGAGGCGTACAAGTCGATCTGGAACCACGAGGCGGGGGAAAGCCCGCTGATGACGATCACCAAGTCGCAGACGGCCAAGATCCGCGCCGAGCTGGAAAAAACCTATGGCGACGATGTCGTCGTCGATTTCTGCATGCGCTACGGCACCCCCTCAACGCGGTCGAAAGTGCGCGAACTCGCCGAAAAGGGGTGCCGCAAGATCGTTTTCTTCCCGCTGTACCCGCAATATGCCGGCGCCACCACCGCCACCGCCAACGACCAGTTTTTCCGCGCCCTGATGGACGAGAAATGGCAACCGCCGGTGCGGACCGTGCCCGCCTATTTCGACCGCCCGAGCTATATCAAGGCGCTCGCCGGATCGGTCACCCGCGCCTATGACGAGATGGAGGAAAAGCCCGACATCCTGGTCTGTTCGTACCACGGCGTGCCGCAGCGATACCTGACCGAGGGCGATCCCTATCACTGCCAATGCCAGAAAACGACGCGGCTGCTGAAGGAAGAATTGGGCTGGGACGACGATAAGATCACCACCACCTTCCAGTCGCGCTTCGGCCCCGAGGAATGGCTGAAGCCCTACACCGTGGAAGAGGTCGCCCGCCTCGCCGAGCAGGGCAAAAGGAAGATCGCCGTCATCGCGCCGGCCTTTTCGGCCGATTGCATCGAGACGCTGGAAGAGATCAACGAGGAAATCCGCGAAAGCTTTGAAGAGGCGGGGGGCGAGAAGTTCACCTACATTCCCTGCCTCAACGACGACGGCGCCCATGTCGAGGCCCTGGCCGAAGTGATCAGCGAGAATCTAAAGGGCTGGCTGCGCTGAGACAGCCATTCCGCTGATAGTGGTGCAATAGAAAAGGCGGTGGGTGACCACCGCCTTTCTAATTGTCAGAGCGTCTGCGGTTCAGCTCGAGCTGGCGGCCGCGGCGAACATGATCAACGCCATGAGCGGCACCAGGATACCGCCGGCCGAAGAGGTGGTGTCCTCGACGATCACCTCGGGTTCGACAACGGGTTCGCTGTAGCCACCGGCATAGGCGGTGCTGGCAGCAGCGGCCAGAACGGCCGCAAGAGCAACTTTCTTCATTTCAACCTCCGTTAAGGCAGCATCGCCACCAAAGTACACGAAGATGGTATCGTGCAACCTAGAATTAGCGCAAGAAAAACAGCGCGCAACAGGCCGATATGCGTGTTGCGGGCAACCGGGTCAGATCAGCAACACCTGTGTGCCGACCTTGGTCATCGCGAAAAGCTCTGCAATGTGCTCGTTATAGAGGCCGATACAGCCGTTCGACGACTTCCGGCCTATCTTGCGCGTATCGTGGGTGCCGTGAATGCGGTAATAGGTCCAGCTCAGATAAAGCGCGTGCGTGCCCAAGGGGTTGTCGGGACCGGGGCCGACATAATCGGGCCACTCGGGGTTACGCTCTTTCATCGCGGGGGTCGGGCGCCAATCGGGGCCCTCCACCTTGCGCACCACCTTGGTGCGCCCGCGGCGGGTGAGATCTTCGGACAGCGGCACCGAGGTCGGGTAGACCTTCATCGTCGTCTGATCCTCTGCCCAGAAATGCAACGCGCGCGATTCGGTATCCACCAAGATGGCGCCGTTTTTCAGATCGGCGAAAAACGGGCGCCAATCGTGGCCCCGGAAGATGGCCGTGTTGCGCCGAGTCGTCTCGACCGGCTCGGGCCCGAACGGGTCGGTCCCCTGCGCCCAGATCGCGGGCGCCGCAAGCCCGGCCAGCGCCGCGCCCGTCCCGCCGATAAAGGCACGGCGACCTACCTTTGCTTCGTCTGTTTTCGTCATGGTTCCCTACAATTCCCAGCTGCCTAATTTTTGTTGCAAGGTTTACTGGCATTCCGGCGGTGCCGCAATTCAAACTCCCGTCAAGACGGCGCGCGCCCATGTTGAGCGTTTGAACTGCTTCCAACTTCGCGCTAGACGTTCTGGAATCCGCGAAAAGGTGTTTGACGATGAAGGCATTCACGATCTCTGCCCTATTTCTGGCGCTGGTTCTGGCCGGGTGCGATGCGCCCCCGCCCCGGATGGATGCCACCGGCAAACCGCTGCCAAGGGCCTACAAGCTGAGCGAGCGGGACGCCGCGACTGTTCAGTACCGCATGCTCGACAGCGTCAACGCCTTGCGCTCGGCACGCGGCTTGACGCCGCTGAGGCTCGATTCGCGGCTCAATGCCGCCGCGCTCGCGCATTCGCGCGACATGTCGGCACAAGGCCGGGCGTGGCCCTTCGGCTCTGACGGGTCGTCGCCTTATGATCGCGTGGCGCGCGCCGGCTATGCGGGCCGTTTGGGAACAGAGCTTGTCTCGCAGACCTATGAGACCGAACTCGACACGCTCGCCGCCTGGATGGAAGACCCGGCAAAGCGCGATGCGCTGCTCGAACCCAACGCACAGGATATGGGATTCGGCTTTTATCAAGAGCCCAACGGGCTGATCTGGTGGGCGCTGATCACCGGCCTGCCCACGATCGCTCAGGGCAATATGTAAATCTCGGTGCCCGTTTCGACCATGGCATAGATCGCCTCCATCGACCGGTCATTCACGGCGATACACCCATATGTCCAGTCGCGGCCCTTGCCGCGATTCCGCCCGGCCCGCCCGTGGATAAAGATGTCGCCGCCCGGTTCTTTTCCCAGCGCGCGCGCCTCGGCGATGTCGCGGGCATTGGGGTAGGAGATGCCGAGCGATAGGTGAAAGTTGCTGTTGGGGTTGCGCCGGTCGATCCAGTAGCGCCCCTCCGGCGTGCGCCCGTCGCCGGCATGCAGCTTGTCGCCCTCCGGCACGAAGCCCAGCCCGACGCGAAACCAGCGAAGCACCTTTTCGCCGTGCATCAGGAAAAGCTTGCGCTGGCTCTTGCTCACGATGACCCGCGTCACCGGGGGGCCATCGTAGACCTTGAATTTCGAAGATCCGCCCGCGACCATAAAAGCCGCTCCGGACAGGACCGCGCCTCTCCGCGAAATCATCTTGCTGCCTCGCCTTTTTTTTGGCGCTTATAGCAAATCAGGCGAAAAATTACAGCGGCTTAACGAAAGCCGGGCACTATTTATCGAATGCTGTGGCAAGTTCGACATGGGCCGACCAGCGGAACTGGTCGACCACCGCCACGGCCCCCATGCGATAGCCCGCATCGACCAGCGCCCGTGCATCGCGCGCAAAGCTGACCGGGTTGCATGACACCGCCGCAAGGCGGGTGACGCCCGAGGCCGCGATCTGGCGGGTCTGCGCCTGGGCACCCGCGCGCGGCGGATCGATCACGGCGGCGTCGAACCGGGCCAGCTCGTCGGGCATCAGCGGGTTGCGGAAGAGGTCGCGGGTCTCGGTCGTCACCCGCTTGAGGCCCTCGGCCTGCCGCCATCCCCGGTCGAGCGCGGCCAGCATGGCGCGGTCGCCCTCGACCGCGTGCACCTCGGCCCGCCGGGCCAGCGGCAGCGAAAAGGTGCCCAGACCCGCAAAGAGGTCGGCGATGCGCTGCGCGCCGCCCAGCGCGGCCTCGACCGCGGCGCGCAGCGCCGCCTCACCGTCCTCGGTGGCCTGCAGAAAGGCGCCGGGCGGTGGCACCACACGCGCCGCGCCGAACCGCTGCTCCGGCGCACGGCGTTCCACCACCACCTCGCCGTCCCAGGCCAGCCGCGCCAGGTCGTGCCGGGCCGCCAGGTCGGCGAGCCGGGCAAAGAGCGGCCCGTCGCCCGCACGCCCGCCGGCCACGGCCACATCCGCCCCGTCGCCGCTGCGCGTGACGGTCAGCGCCAGCGTGCCCTTGCGCGTGGCGCTCAGCGCGGTGATGTCCTCCAGCGCGGGCAGGCAGGCCATCAGGTCGGGATGCAGCAGGCGGCAATCGGGGATCGGCACGATCGTATCCGACGCGCGGGCGTGAAACCCGACCAGCACGCCTTTCTTCAGCCGCCGGCCGGCCAGCACCGCACGCCGCCGCGCCGCGGGGGGCGAGACATGCGCCAGCCGCACCTCGGCGGTCAGCCCCTGCCCCGCCAAGGCGCGTTCCACCACCTGCCGCTTCCACCCGGCAACGAACTCGTCACCCGCGTGTTGCAGCGCGCACCCGCCGCAGCGTTTGTAGTGGCGGCAGGGCGGGCGCACGCGGGCGGCGACGGGCGTCACGATGCGCGGCGCGGCCATGCGGCCCGCGACGACCTCTCCCTCGACCTCTTCGCCCGGCAAGGCCAGCGGCACGGTCACGTCGCCAGCCACGCCCTCGCCCCGCAGGCTCAACCGCTCGACCGTCAACCTCATTCGGCCGCGTCCCCGAACTGGATGAACTTGCCCGATTGCCGCGCCCAGTAGCGCGCATAAAGACCCTGTTGCGCCAAAAGCGCGTCGTGGCTGCCCATCTCAACGATGCGGCCCGCGTCCAACACCACGATCCGGTCCATCTCCGCGATGGTCGACAGGCGGTGGGCGATGGCCAGCACCGTCTTGCCCTCCATCACCCGATGCAGCGCGGTCTGAATCGCCGCCTCGACCTCGGAATCGAGCGCCGATGTCGCCTCGTCCAGCACCAGGATCGGGGCGTCCTTCAGAAAGGCGCGGGCCAGCGCGATGCGCTGGCGCTGCCCGCCCGACAGCTTGACCCCGCGCTCGCCCAGATATGCCTGATAGCCCTCGCGCCCCTTGTGATCGCGCAGCGTCAGGATGAAATCATGCGCCTCCGCGCGCCGGGCCGCGGCAACCATCTCGTCCTCGCCGGCCTCGGGCCGGCCGTAAAGGATGTTGTCGCGCGCCGAGCGGTTGAACATCGCCGTCTCCTGGCGAACCACGGCGATATTGGCGCGCAGGGCGGTTTGCGTCATGTCGCGGATATCGACGCCGTCGACCAGAATACGCCCCGCTTCCACGTCATAGAGCCTGAGCAGCAGCGACATCGCCGTCGATTTGCCCGCCCCCGACGCGCCCACCAGCGCCACCTTTTCGCCCGGCGCCACGGCCAGATCGAACCCGTCCAGCGCCTGCGGCCCGCCGCCATAGCTGAACGACACGTTCTCGAACCGCACCGCGCCGGGGCCGTCGGCCCTGGCCGTCGCCCCGGGCCGGTCGGTCAGCTCGTGCGGCACGGCCAGCGTTTCCACGCCGTCCTCGATCTCGCCGATATTGGTGAAGATCGCGATCGCGGTGCGGCCCAGCCGCTGGGTGATCTGGCCCAGGCGCGTCGCCACCATGGCCGTCATCGCGATGTCGCCCCCGGTGGCCTGGCCGAGGGTCCAGAGGTAAAAGCACCCCAGGATCGAAAACAGCGGCAAGAGCCCGCCCAGCGCCGTCAGCACAAAGCGGAACAGGGCCGAGACGATGCCGAATTCCAGCGCCTTCACGCGGAACCGTTCCAGCGCGTCGCGGGTCGCGTTGTCCTCTCGCGCATCGTGGGCAAACAGCTTGACCGTGGCGATGTTCGACAGGGTATCGACGATCTGACCCGTCACCACCGTGCGCGCGCCCGCCCGCGCGGCCGCGCGGGCCTGCACCCGCGGGATGAACCACCACAGCGCCACCGCATAAAGACTGCCCCAAAGAACGAAGACCAGCAGCAGCCGCGCGTCGACCGCGGCCATCAGCACCAGCGCGCTGATGAACATGGCCAGCGCATAGACCACCACGTCTGAGACCTCGATCACGACATCGGTCAGGCCCCGCGCCGTCTGCATCGACTTCTGGCTGATCCGCCCGGCGAAATCATTTTCGAAATAGCGCATCGAATGGCCCAGAACGTGCCCGTTCAGGCGGTTCAGGATCATCGGGAAGAGGTGCGGGCCCAGAATGATCGCGGTCACCCCCGAATCGGCGGCAAAGATCACCGGGCGCAGAAGCAGGAAAAAGGCCATCCCGCCTAAGATGATCGGCCAGTAGCCGGTCCAGAAGCCTTCTGCCGCCACCTCCGTGCTGTCGATCACCCAGCCGGTAAAGCGCGCGGTCATCATCTCGGTGACCCCGGCCAGCGTGGTGATGACCAGCGTCAGCGCGATCGCCCGCCACGCGCCCTTGAGCGCCCAGCGCGTGAAGGGCCAGAGCCTTTGCGGCGGCGCCCCGGTGGCGGGCAGGAACGGGTCGATCAGCGCGGTCAGCTTCATTCCGCGGCCTCGGTGCCGATGAACCCGCCCGATTGCCGCGCCCAGAACCGTGCATAGAGCCCGTTGCTGGCCAAAAGCGCCCCGTGGGTGCCCTCTTCCACGATGCGTCCGGCGTCCAGCACCACGATCCGGTCCATATGGGCGATGGTCGACAGCCGGTGCGCGATGGCGATCACGGTCTTGCCCTCCATGACGCCGTAAAGCGTTTCCTGGATGGTCGCCTCGACCTCGGAATCGAGCGCCGAGGTCGCCTCGTCCAGCACCAGGATCGGCGCATCCTTCAGGATGGCGCGGGCCAGCGCGACCCGCTGGCGCTGCCCGCCCGACAGCTTGACCCCCCGTTCGCCCACCTGCGCGTCATAGCCCTGCCGCCCCTCGGGGTCTTGCAGATCGAGGATGAACTCGTGCGCCTCGGCGCGTTTTGCCGCCTCGACCATGGCGCCCTCGCCGGCCTCGGGCCGGGCGTACAGGATGTTTTCGCGCACCGAGCGGTGCAAGAGGCTGGCCTCCTGGCTGACCATGGCGATGTGGCGGCGCAGGCTTTCCTGGGTCACGCCCGTGATGTCCTGCCCGTCGATGAGGATCCGCCCGCCCTCGGCGTCGTAAAACCGCAGCAAAAGCTTGACGAGGGTCGATTTCCCGGCCCCCGAGCGGCCCACCAGCCCGACCTTCTCGCCGGGGGCGATGGTCAGGTCGATGCCGTCCAGACCGCCGCTGCCGCGCCCGTAATGGTGCGACAGGCCCTGCAATTCGATCTTCGCCTCGGTCAGTTCCAGCGGCACGGCGCCGGGACGGTCGACCAGCGAGATCGGCTGGGCGATGGTCTCCATCCCCTCCGACACGACCCCGAGCGAGCGGAAAAAGCTCGACATCGCCCACATGATCCAGCCGGTCATGGCGTTCAGCCTCAGCGTCAGCGCCGTGGCCGCCGCGACCACGCCCACGCTGGCGCCGCCCTGCATCCACAGCGCCACGGCCCAGCCGACGACCGCGACGATCAGAAACCCGTTCAGCGCCGTCAGCGCCACGTCCATCTTGGTAAAGATGCGCATCTCGACGGCAAAGGTCTGCCGTGCCCGTTCGATCGCCTCTTTCGCATAGTCGAGCTCCCGGTCGTGATGCGCGAACAGCTTGACCGAATGGATGTTGGTATAGGCGTCCACCACCCGCCCGGTCACCTCGCTGCGCGCGTCCGACGCGGCCTTTGACGCGGGGCCGACCCGCTTCATCGTCCAGCGCACCAGCAGCCCGTAAAGCAAAAGCCAGATCAGCAGCGGCAACGCCAGCCGCGCGTCGGCCTCGGTCAACAGGATCACCGCGCCCACCGCGTAGGCCATGGCAAAAGTGATCGCGTCGAAGACCTGGAAGATCGCCTCGCCCGCCGCCGGGGGCGTCTGCATGATGCGGTTGGCGATGCGGCCGGCGAAATCGTTCTCGAACCAGCCGACCGACTGGCGCAGCACCTGCGCGTGCGACCGCCAGCGGATCAGCGTGCCGAAATTCGGCATGATGGCGTTGTTCAGCAAGGCCACGTCCAGCCATTGCAGCGCCGGCCGCAGGATCAGGATGAACAGCGCAATCCCGATCAGCTCGGTCCCGTGGCGCGACCAGACGTCCTCCGGGCCCGTGCTCGACAACAGGTCCACAACCCGGCCCATGTAGTAGATCAGCCCGATCTCGACCGCGGCCACCAGAACCGCGACAAGCGCGGTCAGCACGAAAACCCGCCGGAACGGGCGGGCATAGCTCATCAGGAACGGCCAGAGCCGCTGGGGCGGCGTGTCGGTCTCCGGATACGGCGTATAGGGATCGACGAGGCCTTCGAAGAATCGGAACATGGGCGGGCCTGCGCGCTGTCTCTGGCGGGGGATATAGCCCTATTCGGCGTGTTGGGAAACCGTGCCGCCGCCGCGGCTAGGCCAGAAGCTCGGCCTTGGTGAGGGTGAAACCCGAGGCGATCCAGCGCGATTCCAGTTCTTTCAGCCTGGCGCCAAGGGCGGGACCCTCCAGCGCGGGCATCAGATCGGCGGCACACACGGGAAAGCGCGCGGCCGCCCCCCTGGCGATGTCGTCCTTCGCGCCGTCCGCTATGGGCGCCGAAAGCGCTGCGGCGCGTAACAGCACCGCGTCGCGCGCCGCGGTCTCGCCATACCGATAGCCCAGCGCGGCGGGGCCCTCGCCGCCGGCAAGCCCCCGTTTGATCCGATCCAGGTGCCGCGCCTCGGCCTTGCTGAGGCGCAGTCGCTCGGCGACGTCCTCGCCACCCAGCGCCGCCAGCCGGCGGATCGGGTCGGGCGCCGCGCCCCAGCCGGCCTCGAGATGGACCAGAACCGGCACCAGCCGCGCCTCGGCGCCGGCCAGGGCATGGGCCAGAACGCCGGACTGCCCCATCGCGGCCACGCTTTGCGACGGGTCGGGCGCGCCAAGCAGCTTCTTCAGCTCGGCGCCGACCCGTTCGCGCGAAAGCGTCTCTAGCCCGGCCGAATGCGCGGCGCAGGCGGCCAGCCCGTCTGCGTCGAGCCCGGCCTCGGCATCGCCGTACCAGGCGTGGAACCGGAAAAACCGCAGGATGCGCAAGTAATCCTCGCGGATGCGCGCCTCGGCATCGTCGATGAACCGCACCCGCCGCGCGTGCAGGTCGGGCAGGCCGCCCAGCGGATCGACCAGCACGCCCTCGGGCGTCGCGTAAAGCGCGTTCATCGTGAAATCGCGCCTGTGCGCGTCTTCCTCGGCCGTGTCCGCATAGGCCACCACCGCGTGCCGGCCAAATGTCTCTACATCGCGGCGAAACGTCGTGACCTCGTGGGGCAGGTGCTCGGCCACCACGGTCACGGTGCCATGGTCGATGCCGGTGGGCACCGACTTCAGCCCCGCCGCCCCGGCCAGTTCCATCACCCGTTCGGGCCGCGCATCGGTGGCGATGTCGATATCCGTCACCGGCACGCCCAACAGCGCGTTGCGCACGCAGCCGCCCACGAACAGCGCCTGGTGACCCGCCCCGGTCAGCATCGCGCACACGGCCTGGGTATGGCCCGCCGCAATCCAGTCGCCCGATATCCGGCTCACGGCGCCACCCGGTCGGCCAGCGCACGCAGGATGCGCGCCGTCGCCCCCCAGATGTAATAGGGCCCATACGGCACTGTGTAGTATCGCCGCCAGCTGCCGCGCCAGCGCCGCCGCTCGACCGTGAAACAGGCCGGATCGGTCACGTGCTCCAAGGGCACCTCGAACACCTCCTCCACCTCGCCGGGCTCCGGCACCGACCGGAAATCGGCTCTGACATAGCCCAGGACGGGTGTCACGGTGAACCCGGTCACCGTTTCATGCGCGGGCAGCGTGCCCAGCACCTCGACCGCCGCGCGGGGCAGGCCGATCTCTTCCTCCGCCTCGCGCAGCGCGGCATCGACCGCGCCGGCGTCGCCCTCGTCCTGCTTGCCGCCGGGAAAGGCGATCTGGCCCGGGTGGTGCTTGAGCCGCGAGGATCGCTTGGTCAGGATAACCCGCGCCCCGTCCGGCCCCGGCCGCACCGCCACCAGCACCGCCGCGGGGCGCAGCACCCGGCCGGCGGGTGGCGTGAAATCGGGGTTCAGGTCATGGTCCGAGGTGGCGCCGCCCGACCGGGCCAGCGCCGCGCGCAATGCGGCGACCGCCGGGTCATGCCCCATCGTCATCGGGGTCTTTCCCGGCCTCGAAGCCCAGCGTCGCCGGGTCGAGCTCGTAATGCGCGCCGCAAAACTGGCAGTCCGCGGTGACGATCCCCTCGTCCGTGGTCATGTAGGCGATGTCCTTGGCCGAGTAGATCGACAGACTCTGGCGCACCCGCGCCTCGGAACAGGTACAGCCGAAGGTCACCGGCTGCGGGTCGAATACCCGCGGCCGCTCTTCGTGGAACAGCCGCACCAACAGGTCTGTCGGCTGAACCCGCGGGCCCACCAGCTCCATGTCCTCGACCGTGTCGAGCAGCAGGTTGGCCCGGCTCCAGTTCTCTTCCTCGTCGCCGTCCAGAATGTCTGAGGCCGCCAGCAGACCCTCTTCGCCCGACCCGCCATCGCTCGCGCCGGCGGGCGAGGCCTCGGGCATGAGTTGCAGCATCACGCCCCCGGCCCGCCAGCGCTCGCCCTGGCCCGGCAGGATCGCCCTGCCGAAACTCAGCGCAAAGCGCGTGGGCAATTGTTCGGACTGTGCGAAATAGGTCTCGGCGCAGGCCGAAAGCGACCCGCCGGCCAGCGGCGTGATCCCCTTGTAGGGCTGCATGTCCCTGCCCTGGTCGATCAGCACCGCGAAATAGCCCTTGCCGATCTGCGAAAACGGATCGGCGCCCGGCTCCAGCCGGTCCTTGTCGAAACTCGCATAGGCGCGGATCCAGGCCGGCGCGCCGTCTTCGGTCGGCGCGTAGTAATCGGTGGCGATCAGCCGCGCGGGCCCGTCGCCGCGCACCTGGAGGCTCAGCTTCCAGCGCAGCTTGATGGCCTGGCCGATCAGCGCGGTCAAGAGCGCGGCCTCGGCCACCAGCGCCTCGATCTCGCGCGGGTAGGCGTGCTGCGCCAGCACGGTGTCGAGGACCCCGTCCAGCCGCGCGACACGGCCGCGAATATCGCTGCGGTCAAGCTGGAAGGGCAGGACGGTATCGTCCCAAGCGATCTGCGATCCGAGTGACATGGGGTTTCCTTGTGCCGTAGCGCTTGGCATACCCGGCTTATATAGAGCCGGCAACCAGAGCACAAAGAGGCAACCGATGATCCGCAGATTCGGCGAGCCGGTAAAGCCGGGCGTGCGCTACCGCCTGCGCCCCGGGGCTTACGCGGTACTGGCGCGGGGGGCGTCGCTGCTGCTGACCCACCAGGCCCGGCCGGTGCCCGAGTACCAGTTGCCCGGCGGCGGGATCGACCCGGGCGAATCGCCGCTCACCGCGCTGCACCGCGAGGTGTTCGAGGAAACCGGCTGGCGCATCCGCGTTGCGCGCCGCCTCGGCGCGTTTCGCCGCTTCACCTACATGCCCGAATACGACCTTTGGGCCGAAAAGCTCTGTCATATCTACCTGGGCCAGCCCGTTCGCCGCTACGGCCCGCCCAGCGAGCCGGGCCATACCGCGCTGTGGATGCCCGCGGACGAGGCCGCGGCGCGGCTGGGCAACGCGGGCGACCGGCATTTCGTCTCGCGCCTGCTGCGCGGCTAGGGTCGGTTTTCCGGTCGTCGGCGCGCCGCCCCCGCATCCCGGCACGCGCGCCGCTCTTGCTTCTTCTGGCCGGAAATATCCCGGGGGTCCGGGGGCGGCGCCCCCGGCCGCTCGGGGCCCGCGCGCCCTGCCGGCACCCCGCATAGCCGGTCAATTGACCCCGTCACCGCGAGCGCGATATTCGAACAGCACCGCCGAGACGTCATCGGACAGGTCTGCCCCCTCCGCGTGGTCGCGCAACCCCTCCAGCATCGTGTCGAGATAGGCCGGCCCGCCAGACCGGCCCGCCTGGTCCATCAGCCGCGCCAGCCCGTCCTCCGAAAGCTGCCGGCCGCTGGCATCGGCGCATTCGGTCACCCCGTCCGACACGATCAGCAACCGGTCGCCCGGGGCAAGCTGCGCCTGCGCGTCCTCGAAGGACGCGCCCTCGATCAGGCCGACCGGCAGGCCGCCCGCCCCGATCATCTCGACCCGGCCATCGGCGCGGTGGATGGCCGGGTGCGGATGCCCGGCCTGCACGAAGGCGACCGCCCCGCTTCCCAGGTCGACCACCGCCAGCAGAAGCGTGAGGTAAGTGTCGCTCTCGATCTCTTGCAGCAAGAGCTGGTTCAGCGCCGCGGCCACCGCGGCGGGCGGACGGGGGCCGTGGCCGCCGCGACCGTCGGGCACAAGCGCGATGTTGCGCTCCGGCGCCCCCTCCGACAACAGCCCGGCCAGCCGCGCGGTCATCAGCGCCGAGGTGACACCGTGGCCCGACACGTCGATGCAGAACAGGCAAAGATGCCCCGCGCCGGCCGCAAAGGCCCCGACAAGGTCGCCGCCGACATGCCCGCTGGGCCGCAGCATCAGCGACACCTGCGAGCCCGCGATCCGCTGCACCGGCGCCGGCACCAGCGATTGCTGCAGCTTGCGGGCCTGCTGAAGATCGCGGTTGAGCGCGTCGTAAAGCGTGCTGATCTCGGAAAACGCAGCGCCGAGCAGGCGGTTCTTCTCGGTCAGCTCGCGCTCCATCCCGAGGATCCGCTCACCCGCGCTCAGCCGCGCGCGCAACTCGCTGGCATTGACCGGCTTGGTCAGGAAGTCGTCAGCGCCGCCCTCCAGGCCGTGCACCACCTCGCCGGTCTCCGATTTCGAGGTCAGCAGGATGAAATAGCCGTATCCCGCCCGCGGAAGCCGCCGGAACGCCTGGCAGAACTCAAGCCCCGACATGCCGGGCATCATCCAGTCGCTGATCACGATGTCGATGCTTCGGCTGCGGCAGATCTCCAGCGCCTCTTCGCCTTCGCCGGCCTCGGCCACGCGAAACCCCCAACGTTCCAGCGACGCGCGCAAGATCCGACGCTGCATCCGGCTGTCATCGACGAGCAGCACGTCGCGCCCGGGCGGGGCCGGGTCTGGCAGGGGCATGGCAGGGCGCTGGTCTGGGCTCACGGGAGGTCCGGCTGTTCTGTGGGTCCGCAATAGGCCGGGCCGCTTAACGCGCGGTGAACCCGTTGCCGCACACCGGGCGTTAAGCCCGCAGCTCTATCCTGACCGGGCGCTGGGGGGCGATCGACAGGAGGCTTGGATGATCGACTGGAAACAGGTGGCGGACCTGCGCGACGAGGTCGGTGAAGACGCGTTCGAAGAGGTGGTGAGCCTCTTCCTCGAAGAGGTCGACGGGGTGATCGCCCGGCTGGTCATCGCCCCGGCTGCCGCCACGCTGGCTGACGATCTGCATTTCATCCGCGGCTCGGCGGTCAACCTGGGGTTCGAGGCGTTCTGCGACGTCTGCCGCGCAGCCGAGCGGCAATTGCGCCGGACAGGCGCCGACAGCGTGGCCCTGGCGCCCCTGATCGACGCCTACCGCAACTCGAAACAGTCATTTCTCGACGGACTCGCCGACAGCCGCCACGCCGCCTAGATCACGAACTCGCCGAACAGCCGGTCGTTGGTGATGTCCTGGTAGACCATGCCGGCCTTGTCGAGCCGGGCGAAGAGTGCGGCGAAATTGGCGGCGTCCCTAGTCTCGATCCCGATCAGGACCGATCCGAAATTTCGCGCCGATTTCTTGAGATACTCGAACCGGGCGATATCGTCGTCGGGCCCCAGCAGGTCGAGGAAATCGCGCAGGGCGCCGGGCCTTTGGGGCAGGCGCAGGATGAAATACTTCTTCACCCCGGAATAACGCTGGGCGCGTTCCTTGACTTCCGGCAGCCGCTCGAAATCGAAATTGCCGCCCGAGGTGATGCAGACCACCGATTTGCCGGCGATCTCGTCGGCGAGTTCGGGCAGAACGTCGACGGCCAGCGCGCCCGCGGGCTCCAGCACGATGCCCTCGACATTGAGCATTTCGAGGATCGTCGTGCAGATGCGATCCTCCGGGGCGGCCAGAACGTGTTCGGGTGCGATGCCCGCCAGACGGGCGAAGGTCCGCGCGCCGATCCGCGCCACCGCGGCGCCATCGACGAAGGTATCGACCTTTTTCAGTACCGCCGGCGCGCCCGCGGCGACGGCCGCGGTCAGCGACGCGCCGCCCGCCGGCTCGACGAAACGGAACCGGGTCTGCGGCGCGGCCTCGCGCATGTAAGAGACAACGCCCGCCGCCAGCCCGCCGCCGCCCACCGGCAGGATCACCAGATCGGGCGCCTCGTCCAGCGCATCCAGCAACTCGACCGCGACCGAGGCCTGCCCCTCGATCACGTCCTCGTCGTCGAAGGGGGCCAGGAAATGCGCGCCGACCTCGGCGCAATAGGCCTGTGCCGAGGCCAGCGTGTCGTCGAAATAGTCGCCTGTCAGGCGGATCTCGACATTCTCGGCGCCGAATATGCGTGTCTTGTCGATTTTCTGCTGCGGCGTCGTGACGGGCATGAAGATCACCCCCTGCACGTCGAAATGCCGGCAGACATAGGCCACCCCCTGGGCGTGGTTGCCCGCGCTCGCCGCGACGAAGACCTCTTGGCCCGGTTTTTCCGCCAAAAGCTTTCGCATCGCGTTGAACGCGCCGCGGATCTTGTAGGATCGCACGGGGCTGAGATCCTCGCGCTTGAGCCGGATATCGGCGCCGTAGCGCGCCGAGAGATGCTCGTTGCGTTGCAGGGGCGTCGGCGGGAAAACGCTGCGCATCGCCAGTTCGGCGGCGCGGGCTTTGTCGGAAAAGGCGCTCATGCGTGCAGCAATGGCCTGAACCGCGCCGGGGCGCAAGCGGGGCGCTGCTTGCCCTTGCCGGTAAAACCCGCTATCCGCCGCCCGTCATCCGCCCCTGATGGAGTTCGCCATGTCCGCGCCCAAGAAAGTCGTCCTCGCCTATTCCGGCGGCCTCGACACCTCGATCATCCTGAAGTGGCTGCAGACGGAATATGGCTGCGAGGTGGTGAGCTTTACCGCCGATCTCGGCCAGGGAGAAGAGCTGGAACCGGCGCGCGCCAAGGCCGAGCTGATGGGCGTCAAGGAAATCTACGTCGAGGATCTGCGCGAGGAATTCGTGCGCGACTTCGTCTTCCCGATGTTCCGGGCAAATGCGCTTTATGAAGGGCTCTACCTGCTGGGCACCTCGATCGCGCGGCCGCTGATCTCGAAACGCCTGATCGAGATCGCCGCCGAAACCGGCGCCGATGCCGTCGCCCACGGCGCCACCGGCAAGGGCAACGACCAGGTGCGGTTCGAACTGGCCGCCTACGCGCTGAACCCCGATATCAAGGTCATCGCGCCCTGGCGCGAATGGGACCTGACGAGCCGGACCAAGCTGATCGACTTCGCCGAAAAGAACCAGATCCCCATCGCCAAGGACAAGCGCGGCGAGGCGCCGTTTTCGGTCGATGCGAACCTCTTGCACACCTCGTCCGAGGGCAAGGTGCTGGAAGACCCCGCCGTCGAGGCGCCCGACTACGTCTATCAGCGTACCGTGCACCCCGAAGATGCGCCGAACGAGCCGGAGTTCATCGAGATAGGCTTTGAAAAGGGCGACGCGGTGGCGATCGGTGGCGAGGCGATGTCGCCGGCCACGATCCTGACGCGTCTGAACGAGCTGGGGGGCAAGCACGGCATCGGGCGGCTCGATCTGGTCGAGGGCCGTTTCGTGGGCATGAAATCGCGCGGCATCTACGAAACGCCCGGCGGGACGATCCTGCTGGAGGCGCACCGGGGGATCGAGCAGATCACGCTCGACCGCGGCGCGGCGCATCTGAAGGACGAGATCATGCCGCGCTATGCCGAGCTGATCTACAACGGCTTCTGGTTCAGCCCCGAGCGCGAGATGCTGCAGGCGCTGATCGACAAGAGCCAGCAACACGTCACCGGCACCGTCCGGCTGAAGCTTTACAAGGGCTCGGTCCGCACCGTCGGCCGCTGGTCGGACCATTCGCTTTATTCCGAGGAGCACGTCACCTTCGAGGACGACGCGGGCGCCTACGACCAGAAGGACGCCCAGGGCTTCATCAAGCTCAACGCCCTGCGCCTGCGCCTGATCGCGATGCGCAACCGGCGGCTGGGGGATTAAACCCCGGCGCCTGCGCGGGCGTATTCCGCATAAACAGAGACTTTTTTGCCTCCGGCGGGGATATTTTCAGCCAGAAGAAGCCACGGGCGGAAGCTTGTGGCGGGCGAGGTGCCGGTAAGACGGCCAAGCGGCATCGGCAAGACGCGCGTAGTGCGGGCTCAGGTCGGGCAGCGCGCCCTCTGGGCCCGCGAACCCCGTGCTGCGATGCACCGCGCCGTACCAGACGGGCGCCCAGACACCGTCGTCTGGGTGGCCGCCCGCGGGCCAGTTCAGCATCGCGGGCGTGAAATCGAGGCCCAGCGCGGCGCAAAGCTTGCGAAGCATGCCCTCGGGCTCGTTCCTGATATCGGCGCTGTCGATGACGATAGGCGCCGCGCCGGTGGCCTGGGCCACCTCGTCGAAAAGCTCGGCCTGTTGAACAAAGCCGATATCGGCGAGCGTCGGGTTTTCGTATTTCGCGGCGAAACTGGCCAGCACCCGGGCGGGGTGGCGGATGAGGAAGACGTTGGTGACCTCGCCCATCCAGTCGCGCGGGATCTCGGCGATCATGTGCTGGCACATGTGTTTCTGGTAGAAATACGGCGTGCCCCCAGGCACCGCCCCGGCCAGCCGCGCTGCGACCCGCACCGGGTCGGCCTCGCCAGCGGCGATGATTTCGTCCCGCATCGGGTGGGCAAGGCCGGTCTTTGCCAGGTAGGCGGCGTAAAACGGTTCGTCCCACACCGCGCAATCGCCGCGGGCGGCAAAGGCGTACATCATTGCGGTCGACAGGTTGCGCGGGCCGGACCACATGGCGATGCGCATCAGGCGGTTTCCTGCTGGATCAGAGCCGCATAGAGCGCGCGCAACCGTTCCGTCACCGGGCCCATGCGCCCGCCGCCGATCACCCGCCCGTCGATTTCACCCACCGGGGTTTGCCCGCCGAACGAGCCTGTCAGGAAGGCCTCGTCGGCGCCGTAGGTTTCAACCAGCGAGAAGTTCTTTTCATAGACCGGGATGCCGTTGGCGCGGCAAAGCTCGATCACTTTGGCGCGCGTGATCCCGTTCATGCAGTAGTCGCCCGTCGAGGTCCAGACCGCGCCCTTGCGCACGATGAAGAAGTTGCAGGCGTTGGTGGTGTTCACGAAGCCATGCAGGTCGAGCATCAGCGCCTCGTCGGCACCGGCCTTTTCCGCCGCGATCCCGGCGAGGATGCAGTTGAGCTTGGAATGGGAATTCAGCTTGGGGTCCTGGCTCATCGGCAGGCCGCGGATATGGGGCACGGTGGCCAGCCGGATCGGCCGCGGGATGGCGGGCCGGGAATGTTCGGCGATGATGACGATGGTGGGGCCCGCGCGCGACAATGCAGGGTGCTGGAACGGGCGCGATTTCACCCCGCGGGTGACCATCAGGCGGGCATGGGCGTCGGTTTCCATCCCGTTGGCGGCGCGCAGTTCTTCCAGCGCGGCGATCACGCCGGCCCGGTCCAGCCCGATCTCTAGGTCGATGGCGCGGGCGGCCTCGAACAGCCGGTCGAGATGGTCGTCGAGGAACGCCCAGCGGCCGTTGAAGAGCCTCAGCCCCTCCCACACACCGTCGCCCAGCAGGAAGCCGCTGTCATAGACGCTGACCACGGCCTCGGCCCGCGGCACCAGCCGGCCGTTGACGTGGATCACGATATCGGCGTTGCGCGGGTCGTCGGCGGCGCTGTGGGTGGTGAGGCTTTCGGGCAAGTCGGGGCTCCTTTTCCGGCCAGCGTAGCGGGACGGGCACATGTTACAAGCGGTCCCGCTTGCGTGAGGTCACGGGCTTGTGGTTAACGCGGCCGGCGCGGCGCGGCCTATTCTCGGCCAACAATCAGAGGAGGCCGTCATGTTCGCGTCTATTAGAAACGTCAAACCGATGCTCTTGGTGCTGGCCATCGCCCTGGGCGTGGCCGCCGAATGCCGCGAGGCGAGCGCCGCATCGCCCGAAACCGCCGTATTCGCGGGCGGATGTTTCTGGTGCGTCGAGGCGGATTTCGAAAAGGTCAAAGGCGTTGTCGAGGCGGTGTCGGGCTTTGCCGGCGGCACCGTCAAGAACCCGAGCTACAAGCAGGTCGTGCGCGGCGGCACCGGTCATTACGAGGCGGTCGAGATCACCTACGACCCCGACCAGGTGAGCTATGCCCAGCTTTTGCACCTGTTCTTCCGTTCGGTCGATCCGACCGATGCGGGCGGCCAGTTCTGCGACCGGGGCGACAGCTATCGCACCGCGATTTTCGTCTCTGACCCGGCCGAAAAGGCCGCGGCAGAACAGGCCAAGGCCAAGGCGCAAAAGGCCCTGGGGCAGACCGTTGTCACGCCCATCCTGGCGGCGGCGCCGTTTTACCCGGCCGAGGAATATCACCAGGATTATTACAGGAAGTCCGACCTGATCCTTACCCGCTTCGGACCCAAGTCCAAGGCGGAGGCGTACAAGCGCTACCGCGACGGCTGCGGGCGCGACCGGCGGGTGCGTCAGCTTTGGGGCGACGCCGCCCCTTTCGCCGGGTCCTGATCGTCGGCGAGGAACGCGTCGATCTCGGCCCGGCCTGGCATCGCGTCTGCAGTCCCTGGCCGTGTGACCTGCAACGCGGCGGCAGCGGCGGCAAAGCGCAGCGCATCGGCCCGGCCGGCGCCGGCATCGAGCGCGGCGGCGAGCGAGCCGATGAAGCAGTCGCCGGCCCCGGTGGTATCCACGGCCCGGACGGGGAAGGCGGGCTGGTAAAGCTCGTCGTCCCCCGTCCGCCAGCGCGCACCGCCTTTACCCTCGGTCACCACCGTTTCCGGCACGGCCACATCGCCCAGCGCGGCCCCAAGCTGCGCCGCCTCCACAGCGTTGAGCACCAGCAGAGAAACATGGGGCAGCACCGCGCGCACCGCCGCCACATCGAACGGCGCGGCGGAATAGACCACCCTCAGGCCGCGGGCGGCACCCAGACGCGCCGCCTCTTCCTGATGCGAGGTCTCGTTCTGAATGAGCAGCGTGTCGCCCGGCCCCGCGTCGCCCAGAACCGCGGCGATTCGCGCCGGATCCTGCCGCCGGTTCGCGCCGGGAAAGATCACGATCGCGTTCTCGCCATCGGGCGCCACGGTGATGACAGCGTGGCCCGTGGGCGTGTCGACCTCGGCCACGCCCGAGACATGGACGCCGAACTGCGCCAGGCGCGCCACCGCCCAGCCGCCATCGGCACCCACCGCACCAAGATGCACGACCTGCGCGCCGGCGCGGGCCGCCGCGACCGACTGGTTGGCCCCCTTGCCGCCCAGCCCGGTAATCAACTCCTCCGCCGCAAGGGTTTCGCCCGCCGACGGTAGACGGGCCACCTTGTAGCTGTGATCGGCGTTGATCGAACCGAGGCAGTAGATCGTCAAGTTCAGACCTCGCAGGCGGCAAGCAGCGCCATGTTGGTGATGTCGTTCACCGTCGCCCCGGTCGAGCAGATCTGGATCGGCTTGTCGACGCCCGAAAGAATAGGGCCGATCACGGTGGCGCCGGCCATCTCCTGTATCAGCTTGACCGAGATCGAGGCCGAGTGCCGCGCCGGCACGACCAGCACGTTGGCCGGGCCCGAAAGCCGGCAGAACGGGTATTTCGACATCGCCGCCGGGTTCAGCGCCACGTCGACGGTCATCTCGCCATCGTACTCGAAATCGACCCCGCGGGCATCCAGCACCTTGGGCGCGAGATGCATCTTGGTGGCGCGTTCACTGACCGGGTGGCCAAAGGTGGAAAAGCTGAGAAAGGCGACCCGCGGCTCCAGCCCCAGGCTGCGCGCGACCTCGGCGCCGCGCTGGGCGATATTGGCCAGGTCCTCTTCCTCGGGCCATTCATGGACCAGCGTGTCGGCGATGAAGACGATCTTGCCCTTGTGCAGTAGCGCGGTGACGCCCACCGCCCCGTCTTCGGCGCGCGCGTCGAAGACGTGGTTGATCAGCTCCAGCACATGGGCCGATTTTCGCGTCGCCCCGGTGACCAGCGCATCGCCATGCCCGTGCGCCAGCATCAACGCCGAAAAGACGTGCCGGTCGCGCTGGGCCAGGCGGTTGATGTCGTGGGCGTCGTAGCCCTGGCGCTGCAGCCGCTGGTAAAGGAACGAGCGGTACGCCTCGAGATGCCGGGTGTTGGCCGCGTTGACCACTTCGAGTTCGCGGTAGGCATCGCCGAGGCCCGCCTGTTCCAGCTTGTCCTTCACATCGGACTCGCGGCCTACCACCAGTGCCTTGCCGTAGCCCGAGCGCTGATAGCTGACGGCGGCACGCAGCACCCGCTCGTCGTCGCCCTCGGCAAAGATCATGCGGGCCTGTGCCGCCTTGGCCCGCGCCGCGATTCCCGACAGCACCGAGGCCGTCGGATCCATCCGCGCCTTGAGCGTGTGGCGGTAGTTGTCCATGTCGACGATGGGCCGGCGCGCCGCCCCGGTGTCCATGCCCGCACGGGCCACCGCGGGCGGGATCGTGTAGATCAGCCGCGGGTCGAAGGGCGTGGGAATGATGTAATCGCGCCCGAAGGACAGCTTTTGGCCATAGGCCATCGCCACCTCGTCGGGCACGTCCTCGCGGGCCAGCTCGGCCAGCGCCTCGGCGCAGGCGATCTTCATCTGGTCGTTGATCGCGCGGGCGTGGATGTCCAGCGCCCCGCGGAAGAGATAGGGAAAGCCCAGAACGTTGTTCACCTGGTTGGGATAGTCGCTGCGCCCTGTTGCGACGATCGCGTCGGCGCGCACCGCGTGGGCCTCTTCCGGCGTGATCTCGGGGTCGGGGTTGGCCATGGCGAAGATCACCGGGTTGTCGGCCATGCTGGCGATCATCTCGGGCGTCACCGCGCCCTTGACGCTGACGCCGAGGAACACGTCGGCGCCCTTCATCGCGTCTTCCAGCGTGCGGGTGTCGGTCTGGGCTGCATGGGCCGATTTCCACTGGTTCATGCCCTCGGTGCGGCCCTGGTAGATCACGCCCTTGGTGTCGCAGGCGATGCAGTTGTCGTGCTTTGCCCCCATCGCCTTGATCAGCTCAAGACAGGCGATGCCGGCCGCGCCCGCGCCGTTCAGCACGATCTTGCAATCCTCGATCTTCTTGCCCGAGATGTGCAGCGCGTTGATCAGCCCCGCGGCGCAGATCACGGCGGTGCCGTGCTGGTCGTCGTGGAAGACGGGGATGTCCATCTCTTCCTTGAGGCGCTGCTCGATGATGAAGCATTCCGGCGCCTTGATATCCTCGAGGTTGATGCCGCCGAAGGTGGGCCCCATCAGCTTGACCGCCTTGATGATCTCGTCGGGGTCCTCGGTATCCAGTTCGATGTCGATGGCGTTGACGTCGGCAAAGCGCTTGAACAGCACCGACTTGCCTTCCATCACCGGCTTGGAGGCCAGCGCGCCCAGGTTGCCCATCCCCAGGATGGCCGACCCGTTCGAGATCACGGCGACCATGTTGCCCTTGGTCGTGTAGTCATATGCCGTCTCGGGCGCGTCGGCGATGGCCTGCACCGGCACCGCGACGCCGGGCGAATAGGCCAGGCTTAGGTCGCGCTGAGTCGTCATCGGCTTGGTCGCGACGATCTCGTATTTCCCCGGCACGGGGTCGATGTGATAGCTCAGTGCCTCTTCGGGCGTGATTTTCGATTTGTCGGCCATTCCGGGCGTCTCCTCCTGATCTGCCGGTCATAGCGGGCCGGGACGCCGGCCTCAATAGAATCGGAATTGCCGCTTTTCCCGCCAAGATGCGGTTTGTAAGGTCCGCTGACCAGCGAACCGGGGGGCAGAGTGAGCGGGGATAGCGCAACCGTCACGCCGATGATGGCGCAATATCTGGAGATCAAGGAGGGCCATCCAGGCGCGCTTCTGTTCTACCGGATGGGCGATTTCTACGAGATGTTCTTCGATGACGCGGTGGCCGCGGCCGCCGCGCTGGACATCGCGCTGACCAAGCGCGGCAAGCATAAGGGCGCCGATATCCCGATGTGCGGCGTACCGGTGCACGCGGCGGAGAGCTACCTTTTGACGCTGATCCGCAAAGGCTTTCGTGTCGCGGTCTGCGAGCAGATGGAAGACCCCGCCGAGGCCAGGAAGCGCGGCGCGAAATCGGTGGTGCGGCGCGAGGTGGTGCGCCTCGTCACCCCCGGCACGCTGACCGAGGATTCGCTGCTCGAGGCGCGTCGGCACAACTATCTTGCGGCCTTCGCCGAGGTGCGCGGCGAGGGGGCGCTGGCCTGGGTCGATATCTCGACAGGGGCGTTCCGCGTGATCCCCTGCCCGCCCGTGCGGCTGGGGCCCGAACTGGCACGGCTGGCCCCGCGCGAGGTCGTCATTTCCGAAGCCTGCCACGACGATTGGGCCGGACTCGTCACTGAATCGGGCGCCGCACTCACCCCGCTCGCCCGGTCGAGCTTTGACAGTACCGGCGCCGAGGCGCGGCTGACCGGCCTGTTCGGGGTCAGGACGCTCGACGCCTACGGCCGTTTCGGCCGGGCCGAACTGTCGGCGATGGGCGCCATCGTCGAGTACCTGGACCTGACCCAGAAGGGGCGGCTGCCGCTGCTATTGCCGCCGGTGCGCGAACTGGCCTCGGGCGCGGTGCAGATCGACGCCGCCACGCGGCGCAACCTGGAACTGACGCACAGCCTGTCGGGCCGGCGCGACGGCAGCCTGCTGGCCGCGATCGACCGCACGGTGACGGCCCCCGGTGCCCGCCTGCTGGAGCGGCGGCTTTCCAGCCCCTCGACCGAATTGCCGGTCATCCGGGGCCGGCTGGCGGCGGTGGCGTTTCTCGTGGAACGGTCCGATCTGGGCGGCCGGCTGCGGGCCGGGCTCAGGAAATGCCCCGACATCGACCGCGCGCTGTCGCGTCTGTCGCTCGACCGGGGCGGCCCGCGCGACCTGTCGGCGATCCGCAACGGGCTGGAACAGGGGGTCGATATCCTTCTCTCCCTGCCCGAGGCCGACCTGCCCGCCCCGCTGGCCGCGGCGCGGGATGCGCTGATCGGCCACGATGCCCTGCTGACCCGACTGGGCGACGCCCTGGTGGCCGACCCGCCGCTGATGGCCCGTGACGGCGGGTTCATCGCCAATGGCTTCGATGCCGATCTGGACGAGGCGCGACGCCTGCGCGACGAGGGGCGGTCGGTCATCGCAGGGATGCAGGCCCATTTCTGCCAGCAGACCGGCGTCGCCTCTTTGAAAATCAAGCATAACAACGTGCTGGGCTATTTCATCGAAGTCACGGCCACCCATTCCGACAAGATGCTCTCGGCCCCGCTGTCCGAGACCTTTATCCATCGCCAGACCACGGCCAACGCGGTGCGCTTTACCACCGTCGAGCTGTCAGAGATGGAAACCCGCATCCTGAACGCCGGAAATCGGGCGCTGGAAATCGAAAAACGTCTCTATGACAGCCTGAAAGCTGCGATCCTGGACGAGGCTGCCCGCATTTCCGCCGCCGGGGCGGCCCTCGCCGAGATCGACCTGGCCGCCGCCCTTGCCGATCTGGCCCGCGACGAGGATTGGTGCGCGCCCGAGACCGACGACAGCCGCGTGCTGGAGGTCGAGGGCGGCCGGCATCCGGTGGTGGAAAAGGCCCTGCGCGCGGGCGGCGGCGGGCCGTTCGTGGCCAATGATGTGTCGCTGGGGCAAGGCACCGATATCTGGCTGCTGACCGGGCCCAACATGGCCGGCAAATCCACATTTCTGCGCCAGAACGCGCTGATCGCGCTCCTGGCGCAGACGGGCAGCTACGTGCCCGCCCGCCGCGCGCGGGTCGGGCTTGTTTCACAGATCTTCAGCCGGGTCGGCGCGGCCGACGATCTGGCCCGCGGCCGGTCGACCTTCATGGTCGAGATGGTGGAAACCGCCGCGATCCTGAACCAGGCCGACGACCGCGCATTGGTCATCCTCGACGAGATCGGCCGCGGCACGGCCACCTATGACGGGCTGTCCATCGCCTGGGCGACGCTGGAACACCTGCACGATGTCAACCGCTGCCGGGCCTTGTTCGCCACGCATTACCACGAGTTGACGGGGCTGGCGCACAAGCTGGCGGGCGTCGACAACGCCACCGTCGCCGTCAAGGAATGGCAAGGCGAGGTGATCTTTCTGCACGAGGTGCGCAAGGGGGCGGCGGATCGGTCCTACGGGGTGCAGGTGGCGCGCCTGGCCGGGTTGCCCGCCGCGGTGGTGGATCGTGCCCGCGTGGTGCTGGACGCGCTGGAGCGCGGCGACCGCGAGGGCGGACGCCCGCAAAAGACGCTGATCGACGATCTGCCGCTGTTCTCGGCCGCCACGCAGGCCCCGCCGGCCGCCGCAGCCCAGGGCCCCTCGCCGCTGAATGAAAAGCTCGCCGGGGTGCATCCCGACGAGCTGACACCGAAGGCGGCGCTGGATCTGATCTACGAGTTGAAATCGCTCTCCGGCGAAGACTAACCGGCCGGGGTCGACGACACGCCCACCTGCGCCGGCCGCAAGAGCCTGTCGTGCAGCATGAAGCCCACCGTCATCACCTGAATGATCTCACCGGCCTTGGTGCCGGGCACCGGGGCCTCGAACATCGCCTGGTGAAGCTGCGGGTCGAACGTGTCGCCCTCTTGGGGCGCCAGCCGCTCGATCCCGTGTTTGGCGAACACGTTCAGCAGCTCGCGCAGGGTCAGCTCGACGCCCTCCAGGAACGCCTTGTTGGCCTCGCGCTGTTCCTCGCTCACCACGTCGAGGGCGCGCGAGAGGTGATCGTAGACGGGCAGCATATCGCGGGCCAGTTTCGAGCCGCCGTATTGCTCGGCCTCGCGCCGGTCGCGCTCGCCGCGCTTGCGCGCGTTTTCGGCATCGGCCAGCGCGCGCATGAACCGGTCGCGCAGCTCGTCGCGCTCGGCGCGCAGTGTCTCGTACTCGTCCTCCTGCGCCCCGGCTTCCGCCAGGTCGGGCGCGTCAGCCTCGGCCTGCTCGTCGATGTCGATGCTGTCGTCTTTTTTCGCTTCTGCCATGTCTTACCCCTTGCCCCGGTCAGAGATCAGCCGCCCGACCAGTTGCGCCGTGTAATCGACGATGGGAACGATCCGCCCGTAGTTCAGCCGGGTCGGCCCGATTACGCCCACGGCGCCGATAATCTTACGATCCGCGTTCATATATGGAGAGACCACCAAAGAGGAACCCGAAAGTGAAAAAAGCTTGTTCTCAGAGCCGATGAAGATGCGCACGCCTTCGCCGTCTTCGGCAAGTTCAAGAAACTCGACGATATCGCGCTTTCGTTCGAGGTCGTCGAACAGGTTTCGGATGCGTTCGAGATCCTCCACCTCGGGCCCGTCGCCCAGGAGGTTGGCGCGCCCGCGCACGATCAGGCGCTCATAAGGCTCGCCCTCGTTCTCCCAGATGGCCATGCCGCTTTCGATCATGTCGCGGGCGAGGCCGTCGAGCTCTCTCCGGCGGCGGACGATCTCGGCCTCCATCACCTCGCGCAGGTCGGTCAGGGTCTTGCCCTCGGCCAGCGCGTTGACGAAATTCGCGGCCTCCCGCATCGCCGACGGGGTGTGCCCGGCCGCCGGTCGGAACACGCGGTTCTCCACGTGCCCGTCGGCAAAGACCAGCACCGCGAGCGCCCTGTCGGGCGCGAGGCTGACGAACTCGATATGCCGAATCGGCGCCTCGTGCTTGGGCGCCAGCACCAGGCTGGCCCCGTGCGTCACGCCCGACAGCGCCGACCCCACACGGTCGAGCATGGTGGCCACGTCGCGCTCGTTGCTGCCCATCGTCGCGTCGATCTTTTCGCGGTCGGCGGCATCGAGGCTGTTCACCTCCAGCAGCCCGTCGACGAACATCCTCAGCCCCAGTTGCGTGGGCACCCGCCCCGCCGACACGTGCGGGCTGTCGAGAAGGCCGAGATATTCGAGATCCTGCATCACGTTGCGGATGGTGGCCGCGCTGACCTTTTGGCTCATGCTGCGGGTCAGAGTGCGCGACCCCACCGGGTCGCCGCTGTCCAGATAGCCTTCGACCACCCGCCGAAACACCTCGCGCGAGCGTTCGTTCATTTCCGCGAGAATGTTGGCACTCTCGTTCACCGGTCTCATCTCCATGAAGCCCCGCCATTAAAGGGCAGCTTGGCGTGGCGTCAATCGGGCTTGCATCGCGCGGCGCGGCATGGGAGCAAAGCGCCGAATTCATATGAGGACGACCCATGCGCCCGTCTGGTCGAGAGATAAGTGAAATGCGCCCGATTTCAATCGAGACGGGCGTCACGAAACATGCCGAAGGGTCTTGCATGATCAAGGTCGGCGACACGCATGTGCTGTGCACCGCCTCGCTGGAGGAGCGCGTGCCGCCGTTTCTGAAAAACAGCGGGCTTGGGTGGGTCACCGCCGAATACGGCATGCTGCCGCGCGCCACGGGCAGCCGGATGCGCCGCGAGGCGACGGCCGGAAAACAGGGCGGACGCACCGTCGAAATCCAACGCCTGATCGGGCGCAGCCTGCGTGCAGGCGTCGACCGGGTGGCGCTGGGCGAACGTCAGATCACCGTGGATTGCGACGTCATCCAGGCCGATGGCGGCACCCGCTGCGCGTCGATCACCGGCGGCTGGGTCGCCCTGCGGCTGGCCGTCGACAAGCTGATGAAAACCGGCGAGGTCATCTCGGACCCGCTGATCGAGCCCGTCGCGGCGGTGTCCTGCGGGATCTACGCCGGCCAGCCCGTGCTGGATCTCGACTACCCCGAGGACAGCGAGGCCGGGGTCGATGGCAATTTCGTGATGACGGGCCACGGCCGGCTGATCGAGGTGCAGATGTCGGCCGAGGGGGCCACCTTCAGCCGTGCGCAGATGGATACGTTGATGGAGCTGGCCGAGACGGGCGTCGCCCAGCTTGCCGCCGCGCAAAAGGCCGCCGTGGGGCGCTGAGATGCGGCGCTTTACCGACAAGACACTCCTGGTGGCGACCCACAACCGCGGCAAGCTGGAAGAGATCGCGCATCTGCTCGACCCGTTCGGCATTTCCGTGACCTCGGCGGCCGATCACGGACTGCCCGAACCCGAGGAAACCGAAACCTCCTTTGTCGGCAACGCCCGGATCAAGGCCCACGGCGCCGCCCGTGCCTCCGGCCTGCCCGCGCTGGCCGACGATAGCGGGCTGGAGGTCGCGGCGCTGGACGGCGCGCCGGGCGTCTACACCGCAGATTGGGCCGAAACAGGCTCTGGCCGGGACTTCCCCATGGCGATGGAAAAGGTCTGGCGCAAGCTCGAAGAGGCGGCCGCGCCCGAACCCAGGCTTGCCACGTTTTGCTGCACCTTCGTGCTGGCCTGGCCCGACGGGCATGACGAGGTGTTTGCCGGCCGGATGCCGGGGCGCATCGTCTGGCCGATGCGTGGCGATCAGGGCCACGGCTACGACCCGATCTTTCAGCCCGAGGGCTACGATATGACCTTTGGCGAGATGGACCGCTGGGAAAAGAACAAGATCAGCCACCGCGCCCGCGCCTTTGCAGAGTTGGTGAAGGTCTTTGACCGCTGAGATTTGGCAGGCGGGCGGGTTCGGCCTCTATATGCACTGGCCGTTCTGCCTGGCGAAATGCCCGTATTGCGATTTCAACTCGCACGTCTCTGCCGAGATCGATCAGGCCCGCTGGCAGCGCGCCTACCTCGCGGAAATCGACCGTGTTGCAGCCGAAACCGGGCCGCGGGTACTGAACAGCGTGTTCTTCGGCGGCGGCACGCCCAGCCTGATGGCGCCGGACCTGGTGGCCGCGATCCTGGAACGGGTGCGCGCCGCCTGGCCGGCCGCGAACGACCCCGAAGTCACGCTGGAGGCCAACCCGACATCGGTGGAATCGGGCCGCTTCAGAGCCTATCGGGACGCCGGCGTTTCCCGTGTCTCGATGGGCATCCAGGCGCTGAACGACGCCGACCTCAAGCGGCTTGGGCGGATGCACAGCGTGGCCGAGGCCCGCGCTGCCTTTGACGTGGCGCGCGACAGCTTTGACCGGGTCAGCTTTGACCTGATCTATGCGCGGCAGGATCAGCGCCTCGAAGACTGGCAGACGGAGCTGACCGAGGCGCTGGGGATGGCCGCCGATCACCTGTCACTCTACCAGTTGACCATCGAACCCGGCACCGCCTTCGGGGACCGCCACGCGCGGGGCGGCCTGCGCGGCCTGCCCGACGACGACCGCGCCGCCGACCTTTATGCCGCCACCCAAGAGATCTGCGAGACCGCCGGTCTGCCCGCCTACGAGATTTCCAACCACGCGCGACCCGGGGCGGAATCGCGCCACAACCTGATTTACTGGCGCGCCGGCGATTATGCCGGTATCGGCCCCGGCGCACATGGCCGCCTGACCCTGGGCGGCACGCGCTGGGCCACCGAGACGCCGCTGGCGCCCGCAGCGTGGCTGGACGCGGTCGAGACGCGGGGCGACGGAGAGCTGCCGCGCATGCCCCTGTCGCCCGCCGATCAGGCGGCGGAATACCTGATGATGGGGCTGCGGCTGCGCGAGGGCATTTCCCTGGACCGTTACGAAGCGATCGCCGACCAGACCGTTAATGATAATAAAATCAAGGATTTATCGGAAATTGGCCTGGTCGAAACCACCGGCGGCACCCTGCGCGCCACCGCAACCGGCCGCAGCCTGCTCAACGCTCTTCTGCGCGCGCTATTGCCGGACTGACCGCTACTCGAAGATGTTGCCCGAACTGGCCGTCAGCTTGCCGCACAAGGTATCGAGCTGATCGAGCGTCCGGTAGCGGATCACCACCTCGCCCGATTCGCCGCCGGGCCGATGGTCGATGCTGACGGTCATCCCGAGATTGGCCGACAGGTCTTCTTCCAGCGCGCGGGTGTCGGCGTCCTTTTCGGCCACGGCCTTGGGCTTGCGCGGCACTTCGGCCGTGGGCTTGCGGGTCATCGCCTCGGTTTCACGCACCGACAGGCCGCCCTCGATCACCCGCCGCGCCAGTGCAACCGGGTCGTCGCTGGTGATCAGCGCGCGGGCATGGCCCGCCGACAGCCGCCCCTCGCGCAGATGGGTCTGAACCTCGTCCGGCAGTTGCAGAAGCCGCAGCAAGTTGGCGATATGGCTGCGGCTCTTGCCCAGCGCCTCGGCCACCTTTTCCTGGGTATGGCCGAATCGATCCATCAACTGGCGATAGCCGGTCGCTTCGTCCACCGCGTTGAGGTCGGCGCGCTGGATGTTCTCGATGATTGCGATTTCCAGCACTTCGACGTCGTCAAGCTCGCGGATGATCACCGGCACATCGTGCAACTGCGCGCGTTGCGCGGCGCGCCAGCGCCGCTCGCCCGCCACGATTTCGAACGCGCCCTCGCGCTTTTTGCTCGGCCGCACGATCAGCGGCTGGATGATCCCCTTTTCGCGGATCGAATCGGCCAGCTCGCCCAGTGCCTCGTCGGAAAACTGCCGCCGCGGCTGGTCGGGGTTCGGCTCCAGCAGCTCCAGCGGCAGGGTCTGGTCGGGTTTGCGCGCAGGCGCGTCGCCCTCGGGCTCGATGTTCACATCGGCCATCAGGGCCGACAGCCCCCGCCCAAGGCCACGGCGTTCGGGTTTTTTCGTGTTCATGCTCTGCCTCCGCTTATCCCGCTGCCGACAGCTTGCCGCGCAACATCTCGCGCGCCAAGGCCCGATAGGCTGCGGAACCCTTCGAGGCCGGGTCGTATTCCAGCACCGGCACCGCAAAAGACGGCGCCTCGCTGACGCGGACATTGCGCGGGATCACCGTGTCGAAGACCAGCTCGCCCAGGTAGGCGCGTGCATCATGTTCCACCTGTTGAGACAGCTTGTTGCGCGAATCGGCCATGGTCAGCACCACGCCCTCGATCCGCAAACGCGGATTCGCAGTCTGGCGCAATTCGCGGATCGTCAGCATCAGTTGCGATAGCCCCTCCAGCGCGAAGAACTCGCTTTGCAGAGGCACCAACACCGAATGCGCCGCGACCATCGCGTTCACCGTCAGCAGGCTGAGCGATGGCGGGCAGTCGATCAGGATATAATCAATGCCATAGCTGTCGATCGCGGGCTGGCGCAGTGCGTCATGCAGCAGATAGCTGCGCTTTTCATTCGCCACCATTTCAATGTCGGCCGAGCTGAGGTCGGTCGTGGCCGGCGCGATCAGCAGGCCGTCGACATTGGTGGCCCGAATCACCTCGGACAGGGGCGCATCCTCCAGCAACAGGTCGTAGGTTGTCCGCGTGCGCTGCTCGGCCTCGATCCCGAGCCCGGTAGAGGCGTTGCCCTGCGGGTCGATGTCGACGATGAGGACGGTCATACCCTCATCGACCAGCGCCGCGCCCAGGTTGATGGCGGTGGTCGTCTTGCCGACCCCGCCTTTCTGGTTGGCCACAGCGATGATTTTCGGCGCGTACGGGCGCGTGGGATCAGACACGGGAAATGCCTCCGATTCTTAGGATAACGCCGTCTGCCTCGGTCCGGCTGGCAACTGTTTGAACGTCGAACTGCCAGGATGCAAGCGCCGCGGCGACTTCGCCGCGATGGCGTGCGCCTTTTGGGAACAGGGCCACTCCGCCTGCCGCCAGATGCCGTTCTGCATAGCCCAAAAGCACAATCAAAGGCGCCAGCGCGCGGGCGCTCAGCACCTCTGCGCCCAGCGGCGAAACCTCTTCGATTCGGGCGGGTCGGATATCGGCCGCGACCCCGGTATCCCGCGCGACGGCTTGCAGGAAAGTCGCCTTGCGCTTGTCGCTTTCGACCAGGGTCACGGCCAGCGACGGCCGCAGTTCGGCCGCGAGAATGGCAATGACCATCCCCGGAAACCCGCCCCCGCTGCCCAGATCGGCCCAGGTCTCGGCACCTTCCGGCGCTAGCGAAAACACCTGGGCGGAATCGGCGATGTGCCGCGTCCACAGCGCGTCGAGCGAGGCGGGCGAAACAAGGTTGATCGCCCGGTTCCACTTGCGCAGCAGCGCCGCGTAGATTTCGAGCCGCTCGAATGTTTCACGTGAAACATCAAGCCCCAGCTCGGCCTGGCTGGGGGTCATGCGCTGCGCCGCTGCGCCTGCCGCAGCTTGGCCAGCACCAGGGCCAGCGCCGCCGGCGTCATCCCGTCGATTCTCGCGGCCTGGGCGAGGGTTTCGGGCCGCGTCGACGACAGTTTTTGCCGCAACTCGCTCGACAGGCCATCAATCGACGCAAAATCCATGTCGGCGGGCAAGCGCACCGCCTCGTCCCGCTTCATCTGCGCAACATCCTGCGCCTGCCGGCGGATGTAGTTGGCGTAAAGCGCATCGCGCGCCACCTGGGCCCGCGTTTCCGCGTCCGCCGCGGCCAGCCGCGAATCCAGCGGCAGCAGGTCGTCAAAGCCCACATCCGGAAAGGCCAGCAGGTCCATGCCCGACCGGCGGGTGCCATCGGCATTCACCCGGATCCCGGCGGCAGCGACCTCCTTCGGTGTCAAGGACATGCCGTCCAACACCTCGCGCACCTGGCCAATCCGATCCATCTTTGCCAGAAAGGCCTGCCGTCGGGGCTCGCCGACGCATCCGATGTCCATGCCCAGTGGCGTTAGCCGCTGGTCGGCGTTGTCGGCCCGCAGCGACAGGCGGAACTCGGCCCGCGAGGTAAACATCCGGTAGGGCTCGCTCACACCGCGGGTGACAAGATCATCGATCATGACGCCGATATAGCTGTCGGTCCGCTGAAACCGTGTCGCGTCGCGCCCCAAGGCCGCAAGCCCCGCGTTCAGCCCCGCCACCAGCCCTTGGGCGGCGGCCTCTTCATAGCCGGTCGTGCCGTTGATCTGCCCGGCAAGGTACAGCCCCGCCACATCACGCAGCCGCAACTCGGCCGTCAAGGCGCGCGGATCGACGTAATCGTATTCGATGGCATAGCCCGGCTGCAAAATGCGCGCGGCCTCCAGCCCGGCGATGGAGTGCACATACGCGTCCTGCACCTCTTCGGGCAAAGAGGTGGAGATCCCGTTGGGATAGACCGTCACATCGTCCAGCCCCTCGGGTTCGAGGAAAATCTGGTGCGAGTCCTTGTCGGCGAAGCGCTGCACCTTGTCCTCAATCGAGGGGCAATAGCGCGGCCCGACGCCCTCGATCCGCCCGCCATACATGGCCGAGCGGCCGAGATTGTCTCGGATAATCTGATGCGTGCGCGCGTTGGTATGCGTGATCCCGCACGCCACCTGCCGCACGAACGGCGCCCGGTGCAAAAAGGAAAACATCACCGGGGAGTCGTCGCCGGGCTGCTTGTCCAGCGCAGCCCAATCGATGGTGCGCCCGTCCAGCCGCGGCGGCGTACCCGTCTTGAGCCGCCCCAGCGGCAGGCCGAACCCGTCGATCCGCTCGGCCAGGCGCACTGCCGGCGAATCACCCATGCGGCCCCCGGCGATCTGCCGTTCGCCGATATGGATCACGCCACGCAGGAACGTGCCCGTGGTCAGCACGACGGCAGCAGCCTCCAGCCGTGTCCCATCGGCCAGCACCACGCCGCAAACACCGCCGGCCCGCTCGATCAGGTCGACGGCCTCGCCCTCGATGATCGTCAGGTTTTCGCATGTCCCCAGCATATCCTGCACCGCGGCACGGTACAGCCGACGGTCGGCCTGCGCCCGCGGCCCCTGCACTGCGGGACCCTTGCGGCGGTTCAACAGGCGGAACTGGATGCCGGCGCGGTCGGCCGCCCGGCCCATCAGCCCGTCCAGAGCGTCGATCTCTCGGACGAGGTGGCCCTTGCCCAAGCCGCCAATGGCCGGGTTGCAAGACATCACGCCAAGATCGGTTCGGCGCAATGTGACCAGTGCAGCACGCACGCCCAGCCGCGCGGCCGCATGGGCCGCCTCGGCCCCTGCATGACCGCCGCCGATCACCACCACATCGAATGCGCGATGTTTCACGTGAAACACTCCTCACTTTCCGAGGCAGAAACTCGCGAAGATCTCGTCGAGCACGGCCTCGACATCCACGCGCCCCACAAGCGAATCAAGCGCCCGGATCGCGGCCTGCACATCTTCCGCCGCGAGTTCCGCCGCAGCCTCGCCCATAGATATATGCTCGCCAGCAGATTCGATAGACACCAGCGCACGTTTCATCGCGGCCCTGTGGCGTTCCCGCGTGGCAGTTGCAGCACCCTCCGCCCGGCCCTCCAGAACCATTGTCACCCGCGCGATCAGCTCAGACAGCCCGGCCCCCGTCTTTCCCGACACGGCCAGCCGCCCTGCCGCGTGCAGGTCGGCCTTGCCCAAGACCACGATATCCTCGGGCCCCGGCTCGATCCCCAGGGTGGACCCGGTTTCGTCCAGCAGGAAGATCCGCAGGTCGGCTCCCTGCGCGCGCTGCCGGGCACGGGCGACCCCGATCGCCTCGACCGCGTCGTCTGTCTCGCGCAGACCGGCCGTGTCGAGCATTGTCACCGGTAGCCCGTTCAGCTCCATCCGCACCTCGATCACGTCGCGGGTCGTGCCCGCATGTTCGGAGGTGATGGCCGCGTCGCGCCCGGCCAACGCGTTGAGAAGGGTGGATTTTCCGGCATTCACGGGCCCGACGATGGCCACCTCGAACCCCTCCCGGATACGCTCGGCGATTCCGACGCCGTCGATCTCTCGCGCCAGCTCGGCGGCCACATTTGACAAAAGCGTCGAGACCTCGTCCGACACATCCGCCGGCACCTCTTCGTCGGCAAAGTCGATGGTCACGGTCATCAGAGCGGCGGCGCGAATCAACGCCGCGCGCCACCCTTCGGCCTTGGCCCCCAACGCGCCGGACAGCACGCGCAGCGCCTGCCGGCGTTGCGCCTCGGTCTCGGCCTCCAGGAGGTCGGCCAGCCCTTCGACCTGCGCCATGTCGAGGCAGCCGTTTTCCAGCGCCCGGCGGGTGAATTCGCCCGGCTCGGCGCCGCGCAGCCCATCGACCCGTGACAGCACGCGCAGGATCGCCCGAGACGTGGCCGGGCTGCCATGGCACTGCAACTCGACAACCTCTTCGCCGGTAAAGCTGGCCCCCACCTCGAACCAGATCACCAGCGCCTCGTCCAGCATGGTGTCACCGTCGCGCAACCGGCGCAGCCCGGCCCGGCGCGGCTCTGGCAAGGGACCGGCCAACAGCGCCGCCGCCGCGCGGGCCCTAGGCCCGGAAATGCGAATGACCGCGACGCCCGCTTTGCCGCGCGCCGTCGCCTGGGCGAAGATCGTGTCCATGAAAGGCCCCGGCCCTGGCTCAGGTGTTCATCGAATCGAAGAACTCCGAGTTGGTCTTGGTCTGCTTGAGCTTGGAAATCAGGAACTCGATGGCATCGGTCGTGCCCATCGGGTTCAGGATGCGGCGCAGAACGAAGGTCTTTTGCAGGTCGCCCTTGTCGACCAGCAGATCCTCTTTCCGCGTGCCGGATTTGAGGATGTCCATCGCCGGGAACACGCGCTTGTCGGCCACCTTGCGGTCGAGCACGATCTCGGAGTTGCCGGTGCCCTTGAACTCTTCGAAGATCACCTCGTCCATCCGGCTGCCCGTGTCGATCAGCGCGGTGGCGATGATGGTCAGCGACCCGCCCTCTTCGATGTTCCGCGCCGCGCCAAAAAACCGTTTCGGCCGCTGCAGCGCGTTGGCATCGACGCCGCCGGTCAGAACCTTGCCCGACGACGGCACAACCGTGTTGTAGGCGCGCCCAAGTCTTGTGATCGAGTCGAGAAGAATAACAACATCTCGTTTATGCTCGACCAGCCGCTTGGCCTTTTCGATCACCATCTCGGCCACGGCGACGTGCCGCGTCGCAGGTTCGTCGAAGGTCGAGGAAATCACCTCGCCCTTCACCGACCGCTGCATGTCGGTGACCTCTTCGGGGCGTTCGTCGATCAGCAGAACGATCAGGTAGGTCTCGGGATGGTTGGTCTCGATCGAATGGGCGATGTTTTGCAGAAGCACGGTCTTGCCGGTCCGCGGCGGCGCAACGATCAGCGCGCGCTGGCCCTTCCCGATCGGTGCCACCAGGTCGATGATCCGGGCCGAACGGTCCTTGATCGTCGGATCTTCGATTTCCATATTCAGCCGCTCGTCGGGATAAAGCGGCGTGAGGTTGTCGAAGTTGATCTTGTGCCGGGCCTGTTCGGGATCCTGGAAGTTGATCTTGGTCACCTTGGTGACCGCGAAGTACCGCTCGTTCTCACGCGGGGCCTGCATGACGCCCTGCACCGTGTCGCCGGTGCGCAGCGAATGTTGCCGGATCATGTCAGGCGAGACGTAGATGTCATCGGGGCCGGGCAGGTAATTGGCCTCGGGCGAGCGAAGAAACCCGAACCCGTCCTGCAACACCTCGAGCACGCCATCGCCCGAGATTTCCCAGCCGTCCTCGGCGCGCTCCTTGAGGATGGCGAACATCATGTCGCCCTTGCGCATGGTCGAGGCATTCTCGATCTCGAGTTCCTCGGCCATGGACAGCAGGTCTTTGGGGCTCTTCGCCTTGAGCTCGGCGAGGTTGAGACTCTCTTGGGTCATCGGAAATCCATCGCGATGCACCGGGGCACATCGTCTTTCGCATTACGGGAAGCAGGCGGCCGGGACCGGCCGATTGGCGCCTTCATTAGGCGTCACGTCGCTCCGAGTCAACGATCTCAGAATTTGAAGACGACAGAAAACACGATCACCAGCATCAGGATCGTCGGCACTTCGTTCATCATGCGAAACGCACGGCCGCTGCGCGCGTTGGTTCCGGCAACGAATTCCTTGCGGCGAATCCCCAGCCACATATGGAACCAGGTCATCGCGATGATCGCCGCGCCCTTGGTGTAGGGCCAGATCGACCACCAGTCGACGAGCCCCGGCGTAAAGACCAGCAACAGCCCGAACAGCCACACGGCGATCAGCGACGGGTTCATGATGTATTTGAAGAGCTTCATTTCCATGGTCTGGAACAGCTCGTCCGTGGGCTCGCCTACCGTCACCCGCTCGGTGTGATAGACGAAAAGCCGGGGCAGGTAGAACAGCCCCGCCATCCATGTCAGCACAGCAACGATGTGCAGCGACTTGGTCCAAGGATAGATGCTTGCCAGCAGATCGCCCATCGGGTGCCCCATGCTCCGGTAACGTCGGGCCCCTTCTAAAATAAAAAAGAAAGAAAAGAAAAGATGGGGATGCAGTAGGGGCTGGGGAAAACCGGGATTATCCTGTCCTCCCGACCGTTTTGCACAGCAGACGCGATGTTAACAATTCTGAAGATAACTTGCAGAATAATTTCATACCAAGAATTTTTATATGTATTACAATGAATTAAGTCTGTATTCGCCTCAGCCAACGTGTGGAGAACTTCGGCCAAAGACGCGCATTTCGCCGCAATCCACAATCGCGTGACAACTTGGTCCCCTTGGGACGAAACCGGGGCAATGCTTGACAACCCGGGCGGTTGTTCGCCAAGCCGCGATGCGGGGCGAACGCTCCCACGTTCGTCCCCGGCTGTTACCTTCGTTCATCCACAGGCTCGCCCACATGGCCCAAGACATCATCCTCGCTTCTGGATCGGCTGCGCGCGCGCTGCTGCTGCGAAATGCCGGCGTCGCTTTCACCGTTCAGCCAGCCCGCGTTGACGAAGCCGCCATTCGCGACGGCATGACCCACGATGGCGCCGGCCCGCGCGAGGTGGCTGAGGCTCTGGCCGAGTTCAAGGCCCGCCGGGTTGCCGAAAGCCGCCCCGACGCCCTGGTGATCGGGGCCGATCAGGTCTTGGCCCTGGGCGATAGGGTGCTGGCAAAACCCGAAACCAGGGACGAGGCGCGCACCCAGCTTCTGCGTCTGCGGGGCCGGCCCCACCGCCTCTTGTCGGCCGTTGCCGTTTTCGACGAGGGTGCGCCGCTCTGGCGCCATGTCGGCGTGGCCACATTGACCATGCGCCCCTTTTCCGACACCTATCTCGACGAGTATCTGGACCGGAACTGGAACAGCGTGCGCGACTCTGTCGGAGGCTACAAGCTGGAGGAAGAAGGCGTGCGCCTGTTCAACGCGATCGACGGGGATTTCTTTACGGTGCTTGGCCTGCCGCTCTTGCCCCTGCTCACCTTCCTGACCACACGCGGAGTTCTGGCCCGATGACAGATCGTATCCCCTTGGCCGGCGTCATCGGCTCTCCGGTTGCCCATTCGAAATCGCCAAAACTTCATGGCCATTGGCTACAGAGCTACGGGCTGAAGGGCCATTACATCCCGATGGACGTGGTCCAGGAGGATCTGAAAGAGGCGTTGCAGTTGCTGCCCCGGCTGGGTTTCGTCGGGCTCAACGTCACGATCCCTCACAAGGAAAAGGTGCTGGGGCTGGCCGACCTGGTCACCGACCGCGCGGCGCTGATCGGAGCAGCGAATACGCTGATCTTCCGTTCCGACGGCAAGCTGCACGCGGACAACACCGACGGCTACGGGTTTATTGCCAACCTGCGGCAGGGCGTCCCCGGCTGGCGACCCGAGGCCGGGCCGGCCGCGGTGTTCGGCGCCGGCGGGGCCGCCCGCGCGATCATCACGTCGCTGATAGAGGTTGGCGTGCGCGAGATCCGGCTGGCCAACCGCACCCGCGCCCGGGCCGAGGCCCTGCGGACCGAATTCGGGCCCAAGATCGCGGTCTATGACTGGGTGCAGGCGGGCAACATGATCGACGGCGCGGCCACCGTGGTGAACACCACCTCGCTGGGCATGACCGGAAAGCCCGAGTTGCGCATCCCCCTCGACGGGCTGACACCCGACATGGTGGTCACCGATATCGTCTACGCCCCGTTGAAAACCGGCCTTCTGGCCGAGGCCGAAAAACGCGGATGCACCGTGGTCGACGGGCTGGGCATGTTGCTGCATCAGGCCGCGCCCGGTTTCGAACGCTGGTTCGGCCAGCGCCCCGAGGTCGATGCCGCCACCCGCGCCGCGGTCCTGGAGGGATGAGCGCGCGGCCTTTCCTTCTGGGGCTCACCGGCTCTATCGGAATGGGCAAATCCACCACCGCCCGGATGTTCGCCGAGGCCGGCGTGCCGGTCTGGGATGCCGATGCCGCGGTGCGCCGGCTTTACGCCAAGGGCGGCGCGGCGGTGCCGGCGATCGCGGCGCTGTGCCCCGACGCCGTGCAGGATGACGAGGTCGACCGCGGCGCGCTGAAAGCCTGGATCGCCGAAGACCGGACGGCCCTGGCAAGGATCGAGGCCGCCGTGCATCCGCTGGTGGCGCGGGACCGCGCGGCCTTCGTCGCCGCCCACGCCGACGCGCCGCTCCTTCTGCTCGACATCCCGTTGTTGTTCGAAACCGGCTCCGAGGGCGGCCTGGACGCCGTTCTCGTGGTCACCGCCCCGCCCGCGCAACAGCGCGAAAGGGTACTGGCCCGCCCCGGCATGACCGAGGCACAATTCGAGACTATTCTGGCCAAACAGACCCCGGATACGGAAAAGCGCAGGCGCGCCGACTACGTCATCGAGACACGAAACCTTGAACAGACACGCGCCGAGGTGCAGGCTTTGATGGCGGAAATAAAACAGCGGGTTGCAGATGCGTGAGATTGTCCTCGATACCGAAACGACGGGGTTCGAACCGGGCGAAGGTGACCGCATTGTCGAGATCGGCGCGGTCGAGCTGTGGAACCACCTGCCCACCGGCAAGACCTTTCACGAATATATCAACCCCGAGCGCGCCATGCCGCAGGCGGCGTTCGAGGTGCACGGGCTGGGCGACGATTTTCTGCGTGACAAGCCGGTCTTCGCCCATGTCGGCCAGGCGTTTCTCGATTTCGTGGGCGATGCACGGCTGGTGATCCACAACGCCGCCTTCGACATGAAATTTCTCAATGCCGAACTCGGGCGGATGGGGTTGCCGCTGCTGCCCAACGAACAAGCGCTCGACACGCTGGCGATCGCGCGGCAGAAATTCCCCGGCTCGCCGGCCACGCTGGATGCGCTTTGCCGGCGCTTCGGTGTCGACAACTCGGCCCGCGAAAAGCACGGCGCGCTGCTCGATTCCGAGATCTTGGCCGAAGTCTACCTGGAGCTGATCGGCGGCCGGCAGCCCGACTTCGCGCTGGGTGTCGTCACTGGCGGCGGCCAGCAGACATCGGGCGACACGGTTTGGCGCCCGCGCCCGCGCCCGGCCCCCCTGCCCCCGCGCGTGACCGAGCAAGAGGCCGCCGCCCATGCCGCCTTTGTCGAGGCGATGGGCGACGGCGCGCTTTGGAAACGTCTGTCCTAGGCGTCGGAGTTTTCGGCGGCTGGCTTCTGCGCCTCGGCCCGCCGGGCAAGTTCCTGCCGGTAGAGCTGAACAAAATCGACCATGTCCAGGTTCAGCGGCGGGAAGCCGCCATCGCGGGTCACGTCGCTGACGATCCGGCGCACGAAGGGGAACAACAGCCGCGGGCACTCGATCAGAAGGAACGGGTGCAACTGCTCTTCGGGCACGTTCTCGATGTGGAACACGCCGCCATATTCCAGCTCCATCAGGAAGAGCGGGGCCTGGTCGGCCTTGTTGTTCGAGCGGATCGTGTATTTCGAGATCACCTCGTACTGGTGATCGGTCGGGCGCTTGCGCGCGTCGAGGCCCACCTGCACCTGAACGTCCGGCGTCACCTCGGCGCCCGCGTTCTTGCGCACCAGCATGTTCTCGAACGACATGTCCCGGATGAACTGGCCAAGAACCTGCATCTTGACCTGCTGCGGCTGGTCAGCCGCGGCGCTGCCGTTGGGATCCGTATCGGTCATCTTCCGCTCCTGCGAAATGTTTGCGTAGCAGGGTCTCTAGCAGGTCGCCGGAGTTGCCTCAATGCCGTGTCCAGCCCGAGGTGTGGTGGGTCGCGCGTTTTTCCGGCGGCACCTCGGAGAAATCGCCCTCGATGACATCGCCGTCGCCGCCGCGCGGGCCCGGCCGCGGCGGCGTCTGCCCCTCGCCGTAGCTGAAGGTCTGAACCTTCACGCGCGAGCGCAGCCAGTTATAGGCCGCCCGGCGTACCGGCGGCAGCAGCAGCAAAAAGCCAACCGTATCGGTGAAAAACCCGGGCGTCAGCAACAGCGCGCCGGAGAAAAGGATCATCGCGCCATGCGCCAGCGGCTCTGCCGGATCGCGCAATTCGTTGAACGACGTGCGCAGCTGCGCCAGCGCCAGCGCGCCCTGCTGGCGCATCAGCGCGGTGCCGGCGATCGCGGTCAAAACCACGACTCCCAGCGTCGGCCACAGCCCGATCAGACCGCCCACCTGGATGAACAACCCGATCTCGATCAGCGGTACGAGAATGAAAAGCAGGAAAAGCCACATAAGATCCACCTTTCGACTGGGCGGCGCCGGTAGACTTGACCCCGGCCAACGCTTACATATGTGCCCTGACACTGTGATGCAAACCCAGCCCCCGCCCGAAAGGTTCCTACATGAGCTCTGCTATAATCCAACTTCTGGTTATCGCGGGGATTGCGCTGTTTCTGATCCTGCGCCTGCGCTCGGTTCTGGGCACGCGCGACGGGTTCGAAAAGCCGCCCTCGCCGATGCCGGGCCCGTCGCAGCAGCGCAACGGACAACGCCGTGATTTCGAGGTGATCGAGGGCGGCGTGGATAACGACATCATCGACCACGTCCCCGATGGCAGCGATGCCGCCAAGGCGCTGGCCGCCATGAAGATGGCCGAGCCCGGCTTTTCGGTCGGCGATTTCCTGCAAGGGGCGCGTGGCGCCTACGAGATGATCCTGATGTCCTTCGAAAAGGGCGACATGGAAAGCGTCCGCCCCTTCCTTGCAGCCGATGTTTTCGACAGCTTTGACGAAGTTGTGCGCTTGCGTGAACAGCAGGGTCTGACGGTCGAGGCCAATTTTGTCGGCATCCGCGAATTGCAGCTTGTGGATGCAACGTTCGACCGCGAGACCGCCGAGGCCGAGCTGACCGTCAAATTCGTGGGCGAGCTGATTTCGACCGTGCGAAACGCCGTCGGCGACGTCGTCGAGGGTGACCCGAACGAGATCAAGCGCCAGCGCGATGTGTGGACCTTTGCGCGCCGCATGGGCGTAGACGACCCGAACTGGCAACTGGTCGCCACCGGCGAATGAGGGCGTTTCGGCATGCGGCGGCCCTTGTTCTGGCGTTTGCCATGACGGGCCTGCCCGCTGGTGCCGACGGCCGGGCGCAGATCCTGCGCTTTCAGGATCTCAAGGGATGGGACGGCGACGACCACATGGCCGCGCTGTCGGTCTTTCGTGAAACCTGCCCCGATATCGACCGGCCCGACTGGGGCCCGCTCTGCGCGCTGGCCGGCGATTTGACCGATGCGCGCGGCTTTTTCGAGCTGTTTTTCCGGCCGGTTCTCATCGGCGACGGCACACCCGCGCTGTTTACCGGCTATTTCGAGCCCGAGCTTGAGGGCTCGCGCACCCCCACCGCGCGCTTTCGCTACCCGATCTACCGCTACCCGCCCGAGGTTACGCCGGGCGAACCGTGGTTCACCCGCGCCGAGATCGAGGAACAAGAGCTCCTGCAGGGCCGCGGGCTGGAAATCGTCTGGCTCGACGACCCGGTCGAGGTGTTCTTCCTTCAGGTACAGGGCTCGGGCCGCGTACGGCTGCGCGACGGCAGCGCCCTTCGCGTGGGCTATGGCGGCAAGAACGGCCACCCCTACCGTTCGATCGGGCAGGAACTGGTCCGCCGCGGCGTCTATCGCCCGCATCAGGTTTCGGCCCAGGTGATCCGCAACTGGGTCCGCCGAAACCCCGACGAGGGGCGCACGCTGCTGTGGCACAACCCGTCCTTCGTCTTTTTCCGTGAAATCGGTGATGTCCCGGCCGAAAAGGGCCCGCTCGGCGCGATGAACCGCTCGGTCACAGCGCTGCGCAGCGTGGCGGTCGACCCCGACTACGTACCGCTTGGCGCCCCTGTCTGGATCGAGAAGGGCGGCAAGGACCCGATGCATAAACTGATGGTGGCCCAGGACACCGGCTCGGCCATCAAGGGGGCGCAGCGGGCCGATATCTTTTTCGGCACCGGCGCTGCGGCGGGAAAACGCGCCGGCACCGTGCGCGACAGCGGCCGGCTGGTCGTGCTCTTGCCGATTTCCGAGGCCCTGCGCCTGGCGCCCGAGGGGTGAGGGATGGCGCGGCGGCGGCCCGGAACCCTTAGCGCCGAAGACCGCGCGCTCTGGCGAAAGGTGGCCGACAGCGCCACGCCCCTTCATGGCACCGGGCCCCGCCCCGAGCTTGGCCGCAGCCCGGAACCCGCCGACCGCACCCCACCCCCGCCCCGCCTGCCGGAGTTTCGCGTGGGCGAGCGGGCGCCGGACGCCACCGCCGAGCCGGGCGCGCGGCCGACCCACGCGCCGATCAGGATGGACCGCAAATCCTTTCTCAGGATGAAGGGCGGCAAACTGGTGCCCGAGGCCCGGATCGATCTGCACGGCATGACGCTGGCGCAGGCGCACCCGGCGCTGACCGGCTTTGTCCGCCGCGCCCATTCCGACGGCAAGCGGCTGGTCCTCGTGATCACCGGAAAGGGCAGGGACAGGGACGAGGGCGGCCCGGTTCCCCAGCGCAGGGGCGTGCTGAAACACCAGGTTCCGGCCTGGCTGGGCGCGCCGCCGCTGGCCGGCCTCGTGCTGCAGGTGACCGAGGCGCACCGCAAGCATGGCGGCGCCGGGGCCTATTACGTCTATCTACGCCGCCACCGGTAGGTCGCGCCGCGCGCGCAGCGTACCCGCCAGAACCAGCGCCGAGGCCAGCGCGAAATAGGCGGCAATCGCCGGCATTTGCGCCGGAAAGGGCAGCCCAAGGTCGATCAGCGCCCCGGTCAGCCCCGGCCCCAGCGCCGTGCCCAGAACCATCACGGCCGATCCCATGGCCTTGACCGCACCCAGATGCGCCGTTCCGTAGAATTCGGCCCAGAACGCCGCCGGCAAGGTCGAATTCGCGCCGATGGTGATCGCCATGAAGGTCAGCCCCACCGCGGCGGCGCCCAGCCCCTCGGCCTGCCAGAAAATCAGAAACGCAACCACGATCGGCACTTGGTAGAGCGGCATCAGCCGGGCGGTTCCAAACCGGTCGATCGCCCAGCCCGCGCCGAACATCGATATAAGTCCCGCCCCGGTGGCGAGCGGGAACAGTGCCACGAGTTGCACGTGCTCCCAGCCTTTGACCTCGGCCAGATGCACCTGCTGAAAGAAGAACGACGTGACGAAGGCCGCCGGGCCCAGCAGCGCGGGGACCATCATCCAGAACAGCCAGTGGCGCAGCACGGCGCGGCGGGGCCAGTGCCGGCCGCCCATCCCGAGGCTCTGGCTGGCGGCGGCGTGCGATTGCGGCGTCCGCTCCTGGCGCAGCAGAAAGGCGAGAACGGGCAGCGCAACGAGCGCCATCACCGCCGCCGCGACCCACAGGCTGCGCCAGCCCACGAACGGCATCAGCGCCACGAAACTGACGGGCAACAAAGCCTCGCCCAAGGCGAAGCCGACCAGCGCGATCGACAGCGCCCGGCCCCGATTGGCCGCAAACCAGCGCGCCATGGCTACCATCGCCAGGTGGCTGCACATCCCCTGCCCCGCAAAGCGCAACGCGAAGATCACCACGGGCAGCGCCCAGGCGCCCGGCACCGCGGCCATTGCCAGGCAAGCCGTCGCCAGAAAGACCAGAACGATCCGCGCCAGGCTGCGCACCCGCCAGCGGTCCGTCAGCGCCCCGGCCCAGACCATCGCAAGCGCCGAGGCCGCCGTGCCCATCGTGTAGATCGCGCCCCATGCCCCGTGGCTGAGGCCAAAGGCGCCGCGGATCTCGCCCGCAAAGATCGAGATGAAGAAGGTCTGGCCGAAACTCGACGAAAAGGTCAGAAGCGCGCCGGCCGAAAGCCAGCGCCAGTTGCCCGAGATGAACTGCAAAACCGGCATGACGGCCTTTCGAAACGCGGCCGGCCCAGCGGCGGGCGCGCGATGATTGCGCCGAAAGCGCGGCGAAAGGCGACAGGATCGCCTCGGGTGCGTTCTGCACCGTCTGCACCGGTCCCGGCAATAGCCCGGTGCGGCCCGTTCGGTTTTCGCGGGACGCCTGCGCCGGGCAGCGGGTGTCGCCGGGTACCGAAATCAGGACCGTGGACCACCGGGGGAAAATTGGCCCAGCCCGCGCGAGAGCCGGGCCACAGACAGCTGCGTCACGTCAAGGCCGGCCACGCCCGCGGCCGTCTCGATGATGCCCGCCCGCCTGCGCGGGCCTGGCCGGCGCGCCTGGCGCCCGTAGGGCGCGCTCAGAGAATATACCGGGTCACGTCGGCGGAGCGCGTCAGCTCGCCAAGGTTTTTCTCGACGAAATCGGCGTCGACTTCGACGGTCTCGCCGCCGCGGTCGGGCGCGGTATAGCTGAGCTCCTCGAACACGCGCTCCATCACGGTGTAAAGCCGCCGCGCACCGATATTCTCGATGCTCTCATTGACCTCGGCGGCGATCTGCGCCAGCGCCGCGATGCCCTCGTCGGTAAAGCTCACCGCGACATCCTCGGTCTTCATCAGGGCGGAATATTGCCGGGTCAGCGCGTTGTCGGTCTCGGTCAGGATGCGCACGAAATCGGCCTCGGTCAGGGCGCGCAGCTCGACCCGGATCGGCAGCCGGCCCTGAAGCTCGGGCAGCAGGTCCGACGGTTTTGCAATGTGAAAGGCGCCCGAGGCGATGAACAGGATGTGGTCGGTCTTGACCGGCCCGTACTTGGTCGACACCGTCGTGCCCTCGATCAGCGGCAGCAGGTCGCGCTGCACGCCCTCGCGGCTGACATCGCCGCCGCGGGCCTCGGTGCGGGCGCAGACCTTGTCGATCTCGTCGAGGAAGACGATGCCGTTTTCCTGTACCGATTCCAGCGCGGTACGGTTGACCGCCTCGTCATCCAGCAGCTTGTCGGCCTCTTCCGAGATCAGGATGTCATAGCTGTCGGCCACGGTCATCTTGCGCCTGACCGTGCGCCCGCCGAAGGCCTTGCCGAACAGATCGCCGAGATTCATCATTCCGCCGCCCTGCCCCGGCGGCATGCCGGGCATTTCCATCATCGGCAGCGGGTTCGAGGTGTCCTGGATGTCCAGCTCGATCTCGGTGTTGTCCAGCTCGCCCTTCTTCAGCTTGTTGCGGAACATGTCGCGTGTCTGCGCGCGGGCGTCGGTGCCTGCGATGGCCTCGATCACCCGTTCCTCGGCGGCCGCGTGCGCGCGCGCCTTGACGTCCTCGCGCATCCATTCGCGGGTCTGGGCGATGGCGCTGTCCACCAGGTCGCGGATGATCTGCTCGACATCGCGGCCGACATAGCCCACCTCGGTGAACTTGGTCGCCTCGACCTTGATGAAAGGCGCCCGCGCCAGCCGCGCCAGCCGGCGCGATATTTCGGTCTTGCCCACGCCGGTGGGCCCGATCATCAGGATGTTTTTCGGATACACCTCTTCGCGCAAATCGTCGCCCAGTTGCTTGCGCCGCCAGCGGTTGCGCAAGGCGACGGCGACGGCGCGCTTGGCGTCGGCCTGCCCGATGATGAAGCGGTCGAGCTCGGAAACGATCTCGCGGGGGGTCAGGTCGGTCATTTCGAGATGCTCTCCACCGTAAGGTTGCCATTCGTGTAGACGCAGATATCGGCCGCGATCGCCATTGCCTTGCGCGCGATCTCTTCGGCCGACAGCTCGGTCTTTTCCATCAGCCCCCGCGCCGCGGCGAGTGCGAAATTCCCGCCCGAGCCAATGGCGGCCACGTCATGTTCCGGCTCCAGCACGTCGCCTGCCCCGGTGATCACGTACATGTCGGCGCCGTCGGTGACGATCAGCATGGCCTCGAGCTTTTGCAGGTACTTGTCGGTGCGCCAGTCCTTGGCCAGTTCCACTGCCGCGCGCTGCAACTGCCCCGGCGTGGCCTCCAGCTTGGACTCCAGCCGCTCCAGCAGGGTAAAGGCATCCGCGGTCGAGCCTGCAAACCCCGCCACCACGTCATAGCCGCCGGGCGACAGGCGGCGCACCTTGCGCGCCGTGCCCTTGATGACCGTCTGGCCCAGGCTCACCTGCCCGTCGCCGGCGATCACCACCTCGGCCCCGCGTTTCACGCCGACGATCGTGGTGCCGTGCCAGCCCGGGAAATCGCTGTTCGCCATGGGGCGCCCTCCGTTGCCTCGTTTGCGCCGATATATGTGCCCGATGCTGCCCCACAAGCCGCAAAGCAGAAAGGGGCGCCGAAGCGCCCCTTTGTCTCAGCCCGTCTGGGGTGGCTCAGACCGATTCTTCGATCCAGCTTTGCAGCGCGGCCTTGGGCGCAGCGCCGATCTTGCTGGAAACCACCTGCCCGTCCTTGAACAGAAACAGGGCGGGAATGCCGCGCACGCCCAGTTGGGCGGGGCTGTTGGGGTTGTCGTCGACATTGACCTTCACGACCTTGATGCGGCCGTCCATCTCGTTCGACAATTCCTCCAGCGCCGGGCCGATCTGCTTGCAGGGGCCGCACCACTCTGCCCAGAAATCCACAACGACGGGGATGTCGGATTTTCGAACCTCGGCGTCGAACGTGTCGTCGGTCACGGCATGGGTTGCCATCTGCGCTCTCCTTGAGACCTGGAATTGGATGCGGAAGGTAAGCAGCGCACCAAGGCGCGTCAAGCCGGAGCGGCCCGGCCCAGCGCAGCCGTGATCAGCGCGTCGGGCAGCGGCATCAGGTCGACCGCCCGCGTCCAGAGGATCGCGGTTTCCACCGTTCGCCCCGGATAGATCTGCGCCAGCGCGGCGGCATAGGCGCCCATCTGGCGCAACAGCCCCTCGGGCACGTCCTCGGGGCTGGCCGGCACAACGGCGTTGGTCTTGAAATCGACCGCCAGCACGCGGTCCGGCCCGATCAGCAAGCGGTCGATGGTGCCTTCCAGCATTCGTGGGGCGAACGCGGGCAGATCGGCCGCGATCTCGACCTCGGCCAGCGTTTCGGGCGCGAAGATCTTGGCCAGGTGGGGCGCGTCCAGCACCCGCTCGGCCTCTTCCAGCAGGTCGGGCAGGGCGGCGTCCGGCGCGGGCGGGTCGATAGCGGCCAGGATCTGCGCAGCCACCGCCGCGCGGTCCGGCCGGGGGTTGCCGGGCAGATGTTCCAGCAGCGCATGTACCCAGGTGCCGCGCGCCTTCGCCGCCTCGGCATCGCGCCCGGCCGCCTCGCCCGGCAGCGCCTTGTCCCCGCCCAGATCGGAGGGCGACAGCGGCTGCGGTGCGCGCGGCGGCGGGGTGGCGCGCGCCGTGGCCCAGCCGGGCAGGGCGGGGGCCTCGGGCTCTGTCCGGTCGGGCGCGTGCAAATCGCCCGCCGCCCAGTCGCCGGTCTCCAGCCGCTTGCCTTCACCGAACCCGAAATCGAACGGCAGCGCGCCCGAGCGTTCCATTCCTGCCGCGACCTTCTGGTACCAACTCGTCCCTGATTTGGGCGCCTCTCCCGCGCCGCAGACGATCAGCCATTGCTCGGCCCGGGTCATCGCCACGTAGAGCAGCCGGGCGCGCTCTTCCTCCTGCCGGACGCGCAGCGCCTCGACGGCCTCGGCCTCGGCTGGCGGGCTTTGGTCCGCGGGCCCGCGCCACAGCGGCTGGCCGCCGTCGCCCGCCACCACCTGGGCGCGCAGCCGCGCCTCGCCTGCCAGCGTGTCGGGAAGGATCACGATGGGCGCCTCCAGCCCCTTGGCGCCATGCACCGTCATCACGCGCAGCCGGTTGCCCGCGCTGTCGAGCTGGCGCTTGATCTCGACCTCGTCGCTTTCCATCCAGGCAAGGAACCCGGTCAGCGATGGCACCTCCATCCGCTCGTAGGCCAGCGCCTGGGCGAGCAGCGCGTCGATGCCGTCCTCGGCCTCTTCGCCCAGCCGCGCGATCAGCCGTCGCCGCCCGTCATGGCGGGTGAGGATGCGGTCGATCAGGTCGTAGGGGCGCAGGAAATCGGCATCGTCCAGCAACGCTGAAAGCGTCTCTGATTCAGCGCAATCGCGGGCTCGCAGAACCTGCCAGAGATATTGCTTGCCGCGCCCCTGCGCCAGGTCGTAAACCGCCCCCTCGCCCCAGCCGAACAGCGGTGAGCGCAGGGCCGCGGCCAGCGACAGGCTGTCCTCGGGTGTGGCGAGGAAGGATAAAAGCGCGGTCAGGTCGCGCACCGCCATTTCGCCGCCGATCTTCAGCCGGTCGGCGCCCGCCACCGCCAGCCCCTCCGATTTGCAGGCCCGGATGATCTCGTGAAACAGGTCCGACCGGCGCTGGACCAGGATCAGCACGTCGCCCTCGGTGACCGGTCGCCGGCGCGCCGGCCCGTCTTTCGGCGCGTCCCACAGCGCCGCGCCGCCCTCGACCATCGCCCGGATCTGCTCTGCCACGCGCCGGGCCAGGCGCGCGGTGTGATGCTCGGGCGTCAGCATGTCGACGGGGTCGGCCCAATGGGGTTTTTCCGGGTTCTCGCTGCGTTCGACCAGCGGCCAGAGGTCGACGCGGCCCGGCATCTCGGCACGGAAGGCGCGGTGCAGCATCTCGCGCCCAAGCCCCTGCCGGGCGCCCTCTGGAAAGGTGCAATCGACCAGCCGCAGCACCGCATCGGCCGAGCGGAAGGAATATTCCAGCTGCAAATCCTGCAAGGATAGAGCCACATTTCCCAGCCGGCCGGCGACGTGATCCTTCATCCGGTCGAACTCTTCCGGGTCGGCCCCCTGGAAGGAATAGATCGACTGTTTCTTGTCCCCCACCACGAAGATCGTCCGCGCCACGTCGTTCCGCGCGCCGTACCCGGTGGTAAACTCGTGGCTCAGCAGGTCGATCACCTCCCACTGCACGGGGCTGGTGTCCTGCGCCTCGTCGACCAGGATATGGTCGATCCCGCCATCGAGGCGGAACAGCACCCATTGCGCCACGCCGGGGTCGGTCAGGAGTGCGCGGGCCTTCAGGATCAGGTCGTCGAAATCCAGCCATCCGCGGGCCTCTTTCCGCGCCGCGTAGGCGGGCAGGAACACCGCGGCAAAGCGGTGCAGCGCCAGCGTTCGCTGAGCGGCGGCCAATGCGATGCGGCGGTGCCGGGCGGCCTCGACCCGCGCCATCAGCGCGTCGAGCGCGTCGAGGTCGGGGCCAAGGGTTCCGCGGGTCGTCTTGGTCGGAAAACTCCCGATCTTGGCGCTGAACGGCGCCTTGGCCCCCTCGCCGGTCAGAAACAGACCCTCAAGGCCCTTCAATAGCGCCAGGTCGGGGCGGGACGGGTCGAGTTCGGCCAGCTTGTCCGCGGCCCTGATGTCATTCGTACTGCCGGCCGCCATCGCCCTGCCCAGCCGCGCCAGCAGCCCGGCCTCGCCGCCCAGAAACACCCCGGCCAACACGTCGGCCGCGTCGGTGCCTGGCGCGAGCCCGAACTGCCGCCACAGCGCGCCGGCGTCGGGCCGGTCGGCAAACGCGGCCCGACGCCCGGCGATCTCGGCGGTCAGCCCGTCCAGATCGTCGCTCGTATGCCACTCGGCCAGCGCGTCGAAGGCGGCGACCTCGGGGCCGTTGGCGATCTCCTCGACGATCTCGGCGCGCAGGTGCCGCGCGGCGCGGTCGTCCATCTCGGAAAATTGCGGCGACACCCCCGCCTCGAGCGGAAACCGCCGCAAGAGCCCGGCGCAAAAGGAGTGGATGGTCTGGATCTTCAGCCCGCCCGGCGTCTCGATCGCCCGGGCGAACAGCCGCCGCGCGCGGCGCAACATTGCTTCGCCGATGCCTGAATCGACCCCAAGCTGGCGCAATTCGTCCCTCAGCGGCGCGTCGTCCAGCATCGCCCAGGCGCCCAGCCGGCGGAAAAGCCGGTTCTGCATCTCGCTGGCCGCGGCCTTGGTGTAGGTCAGGCACAGGATGCGCTGGGGCGGCACCTCGTTCAGCAAGAGCCGCGCCACCCGGTCGGTCAGCACCCGCGTCTTGCCCGAGCCCGCATTGGCCGACAGCCACGTGGAACAGTCCGGCCGCGCCGCCTGCACCTGCCGTTCGGTGGCCGCGTCGCGCGTCATTCGCCTACCTCCTCTGGCTCGGGCGGCTGGCTTTCGTCCCATTCGCCATAGCGCGACAGCCCGTCGTAATCGGTGACCTCAGTTTGGCGCTGCAAGTGGTTGCGCGCGGTATAGCCGAGCGCGCGGTCCTGGTAGCGGCCGGTCAGACGTGTCAGCTCTTCCCAGGTGCGGTCGGTCAGCCCGTCTGCCAGCGTGTTGACCACCTCGGCCGGCTTTGCCCCGAGGCCCAGATAGGCCACATGGGCCACCGGCGCGGCCGGGATGTCCTTAAAACCGCCGCGCTCGGCAATCCCGGCCTCCAGCAAGAGCTGCTTGTCGAAGGCTTCCATCGATTTCAGGGTGGGGGGCGTGCCGGTCTTGTAGTCGTAGATCGCCAGCCGCCCGTCAGTCAGCCGGTCGATGCGGTCGGCCTCGGCGCTGAGGGTGAAACCGTTGGCAAGCGGGACCTCGCCCCAGCGTTCCAGCGCGATCCAGCGGCCCTGGGCGCTTCGCCGCGCTTCGCCGGCCAGAAACCAGCCGGCCACCCGCGCCAGCCGGGCCCGCCACAGCCGCCGGGCGGCGGGCCAGGGGGCCTGTTCGGCAAAGACCTCGTCGGCGTGGCGCAGCAGATCGGCCGTGGCTTGGGCCGGGTCAGGGTCGATTCCGGCCTCAAGAAACCGTTCGAGAACCTCGTGCAGCAGCGTGCCCCGGAGCGGCGCATCGGCCTGCCGCGTCAGGGGGTCCAGCGGGCGCAGGTTCAATATGTAACGGGCGTAGATCGCGTAGGGGTCGCGGATCAGCCGCTCGACGCCGGTCACCGGCAGCTTTTTCGGCCGGGCCTCGACCGGCGGGCGGGGCGAGGGGCGAGGGCAGGGGGGCACCGGCGCGTCGGGCCGGTCGAGCGCGGCGCCAAGGCGCACCCAATCGGCCCCCCGCGCGCGCATTGCCTTCAGCGCCTCTGGCCCGCCCTGCGCGTCGAGCCCGCCCATCAGGTTTTGCAGCCGGTTCAGCCAGCGAGAGGGCACCGTCTCGGCCTCGGCATTGCGCACCGCGCGCGACAGCACCACCTCGCGCGCCGCCACCGCCTGTTGAAAATCATGCGCCGACAGCCCGATCCGCCGCTCGGGCAAGAGCAGCCCCGCCTGCACCCGCATCTGCCGGTTGAGCCAGGGGTCGGGCGGGGCGGATTCGGGCCAGACCCCTTCGTTGAGCCCGCCGAGGATCACCAGATCGGCGCCCTGCACCCGCGCCTCGAGGGTGCCCCAGATCATCACGCCGGGATCGGGCTCTACCGGGTTGCGCACCTCGTCGCGTTGCAGGACCGCCTGGAACAGGCTCGCGTAATCCGTGGGTGTCAGGCTGCCGCCATGGGGCGCGGCGTCGGCCAGCGCGGTGCAGGCCTTTCTTGCCTCGCGCCCGGCGGCCTCGTCCCACAGCGCGCCGCTGCCCTCTCCGCCCGGCCCGGCGGCGAGCGCCTCGGCCAGGGCGAGGTGGGCGGCGAGATGATCCTCAAGGGGCCGCGCGCCGGTCTCGGCCAGCCCGGCCAGCAACCCGGCCAGCCAGTCGGCCCACGCGGCGCGCCCGTCCTCCGGCCTCTTGGCGGCCCATGCCACCAGCGCCGCAGCGTCGGGAAAGGCCGGGCCATGGCGGCGCAGGCTCAGCTCCAGCTCGCGCGTCCAGATCATGTGTGGGCCACGGACACCGGAAACCGAGGCGGCCAAAGGGTGCTTGAGCAGCGCCAACAGCGCCGCCCCTGTCAGCGGCGCGCCGAAAAGCGCCGCGACTTGCCGCAGGAACCGCCCCGGCGCGGACAGCGGCAGGGGCACACCGGCGCTGTCGTCGGGTTCTATACCCCAGCGGTCCAGCGCGGCGGTCACCTGCCGCGTCAGCATCCGGTCGGGGGTGATCAGCGCCGCCGTGACCCCGTCTTGCCGTGCCTTGCGCAGCCGCGCCGCGATCGCCGCGGCCTCGGTCCGGGGCGAGGGCGCCTCGATCAGGGTCATGTCCGCCGTGGCCTCGGCCATGTCGCTCAGGCCGCGGCCCTCGTCGCGCCACTGATCGGTCACCGGCGCCGGCCGCAGCGCGAGCGAGACCAGCCGGTTGCGCGCGGGGCAGGGGGCCGCGGCCCGCGCGTGCCAGGGGCGCACGTCGCCGGGGCCAGCGCCCAGCATCTCCATCAACAGGCGGAACCGGTATTGCGGATGGTCCTCGGCAGTCATCGCGTCGTCGAGCCCGGCCCAGACCTGCGCCGGCTGGTCGAAGTCGAAGCCCGGCAACACCAGCGCCCCCTGGGGCAGCCGCGCCACCGCCTGCATGAACAGCGCCGTCGCCCCCCGCGACCCGGTCGAGCCCGCAACGATCACCGGATGCGCGGGCGGGTCGGTTTCCCAGCGCGCGGCCAGCCGTTCGATCACCTGCCGCCGCCGCCCCTCGGCATCGGGCGGCTCGGCCGCGCCGGGGCTGACATAGCGCTCGACCAGGTCGATGAAGGCACGGCTGCGGGCCCAATGGGCCGACATCTCGCTGACATCGAGGCCGTGCAGCACCTCGGGCGCCACGCCCTCGCCCTGCATCTCGTCCATCAGCGCGGCCAGGCTGTCGGCCAGGTCGAAGGCCGCCGCGCGCGGCGCAAGCTCGGGATGGGCGGTGAGCAGCGCCTCGACCAGCTGGGCCAGTTCCAGCCGGCGGCGCAGCGGCCGCACCGGCGGGGGCAGGTCGGCCTCGCCAGGGGCGTTGGAAAGATCGGTGATCAGCCGGATGCGCGGCAACAGACGCGCCCCCCCGCGCGTCAGCAAGGCCCGAATGCGCCGCTGCATCCGCCGCGTGTTGACGAACAGCTCGACGCGGGCCAGCGCCTCGGGCGGGCGGTCTTTCAGTCTCTGTTCCAGCCCGATCACCAGCTCGGCGGGGAAATCCGCACCGGGCGGCAGGCCGAACAGGCGCGGTGCGGCCCCCTCAAGCATTGCCCGCCTCCGCCAGCATCGCCTCGGCGACCGCGATGCTTTCGGGCCGGCCCACGTCGCACCAGAGCCCGCAATGCAGCGCGCCGAACAGCCGCCCCACGGCGGCCATCGCATCCCACACAGCGTTGAGCGAAAAGACCGGCTCTGACATGGCGGCCAGCCGCTCGGTGCGCAGGATTTGCGCGCCGGTGTAGACATGGCCCGGCCCGCGGCGCAGCCGGCCCGCCGCATCCATCGTGAAATCGCCCGCGCCGGCATGGCTGCGCGCCGCCGCCCGTGGCACCAGCAGCAACAGCGCATCCATCTGCGCCGGGTCCCAGGCCTCGGCGAGCTGGGCCAGCGCGCCGGGGCCCGTCCAGACCGCATCGGTGTTCATGGCGAAAACCGGCCCCTCGCCCAAGAGCGGCAGCGCATGGCGCAGACCGCCACCGGTATCGCGCAAGAGATCGTCTTCGCGCGAAAGCGCGACGCCCGGTCGTCCCTCCAGATGCGCGGCGAGCTGGCCGGACCTGTAATGCGCGTTGGCCACGATCCGGGCCAGCGGCACGCCCCGCGCCTGTTCCAGCGCGTGGTCGATCAGCGTGCGGCCGGCGACTTCGATCAGCGGCTTGGGCCGCGCATCGGTAAGCGGCCGCATCCGGGTGCCGAGCCCGGCGGCAAACAGCATCAGGGCGTCGGGCGTGTCGCGCATTTTTCTCGGATCGTCTGGCACAGGGCGGGCGTGGGCGGGGGCAGGGCGGCAAGCGCGCCCGCCTTCAAAGGTGCAAGGGCGGGATGGGCGAGGCCGCGTTGCAGGTGGCCCCAGACCCGGGGCAGCAGGTCGAGGTAGCCCGGCTTGCCATCGCGCAGGCAAAGCCGCGCGAAGACACCGAGAATGCGCAGGTTGCGCTGAACGCCCAGCGCGGCAAAGGCGGTGCGAAACTCGGCCTTGGGCTGCCCCGTCTCGACAAGGTAGCGGGCGAGCATCGCCTCTTGCAGCGCCTCGGGCACATCGCGCCGCGCGTCCCACAAGAGCGAGACCAGATCGTAGGCCGGGTGCCCGCCCAGCGCATCCTGGAAATCGAGCAGCCCGACCCGTGCGACCCCGTCGCGCCCCGGCAGCCAGATCAGGTTTTCCGCGTGATAGTCGCGCAGCACCATCACCTCGGGGCCGCGGCAGAGCCGGGCCAGGACCGTCTCTAACTCGGCCGAAATCGCTGCACGCCGGGCCGCCGGAACGGGCGTGCCGGACCCGGCGAGGTACCAGTCGAAGGCAAGGCAGGCCAGATCGGCCATCTTCGCCGGGTCGTAATGGCCCAGGTCGGGCGGCAGCGGCGCCTTGTGCAGCGCGCTCAGCAGGTCGGTCGCCGCGGCATAAAGGGCGGTTTCGTCGGCCTCGTCCCGCTCCAGCAGCCGCGCGAACAGCCCGTCGCCGAAATCCTCCATCAGGACAAAGCCGTGCCCCTCATCCTCGGCCAGGATCGCCGGGGCCGACAGGCCATGCGCCGAGAGATGCCTGGCGATGGCGGTAAAGGGGCGCACGTCTTCGCCGGTGTCGGGCGGGGCGTCCATCAACACCGCGCTTTCGCCGGTGTCGGGGCGGGTCAGCCGGTCGTAGCGGCGATGCGAGGCATCGCCGGCGAGCGGCCCCCGCAGGGCGCCGCCCCAGCCCGCGCGCTCCAGAAAGGCTGCGCTCAGCGCCTGGCGGTCAGGCATCGTGGCGCACCGTTTCAAGCGCGCCGCGCACCGCGGCGGCGCGGGAAAAACCGTCGCTTTCGACAGTCAGCCGCCGTTCGTCGGGTCCATCGCCCGGTGCAAAGCGCAGCCAGAGCGCCCCCTCGGGCGCGAGGCTGCCCAGCCGCTCTGGCCATTCCACGAGGCAGAGCGCGGTCTCGAACCCGTCCTCCAGCCCCAGCTCCAGCGCCTCGTCGGGGTGCGACAGACGATAAAGATCGGCGTGAAGGATTTCCAACTCGCCGGCGCGGTAGCTCTGGACCAGTGTGAAGGTGGGCGAGGGCACGTCCTCGACCGGCCCAAGCGCGGCCTGGCGCGACTGGATCAGCGCCCGGGCAAAGGCTGTCTTGCCCGCGCCGATCGGACCCTGCAGGAGTACCACGTCGCCTGCGCCCAGCACCGCGCCCAGCCGCGCGGCCAGCGCGGCGGTGTCGGCCTCCGAGCCGAGCATTACCGTCAGGGGAAAGCCGCCGGTCATGGGCGCAGTTTTACCGCCGGGTCCGCTGCCCGCAAGCCGCGATCAGGCATCGTGCGAAGAAAGCGCAGGGGCCGGCGCGTCGGCTGCCGACCCGTCCCCGGCGCCGCCAAACGCCACCAGCCGCGCGCCGCCGGCCAGCGGGGCGATCCGGCCGGACATCACCGCGCCGTCCCTGAGCGTCAGCGCGCCCTGCCAGCCCGCGCGCCGGTCGATCTGCCACAGCGCGGCCTGCATCGCCGACCACGCGGCGTCGGTCTGGCAGCGCGCCTGCCACAACGCGCCGGCCTCTGCCAGCCCGATCTGGCCAAGGCATTCGTTGGGGTCCTGCCCCCAGAGCCGCGTATAGGCGGCATTCGCTGCCACCAGCACGCCGGCGGCGTCGAACACCGCGATCGCCTCTGGCAGGCCGTCCAGGACCGCCTGGCCGGTCTCCATCTCTGCCCGGAACCGCCGGGTCAGCGCGATCTCGCCGCTGATGTCCTGAAACAGGAACGCGATGGCCCCGTCCGGGTGCGGCCGCCCCGTCACGCGGTAGGTCAGCCCCGAGGGCAGGCTCCAGGTTTCCTCGTAGCCGCCGCTGGCGGCGTCCTTTTCCAGCCGGGTGATGGCATCGCGCCAGGCCGGATAGTCCTTCTGCTCGGGCATCATCCGCTTTTCCCGTAGCCGGTCCAGCATATCGCCGAGCCGGGGCCGGGCGGTCAGGAACTCGGGCTCCAGCGCGCACAGCTCGGCAAGGGCAGGGTTGAACAGCACCAGTTGCCGGGCGCGGTTGAACACGGCCAGGCCGATCGGCAGATCGGCGAAGGTCTTGGTAAGCGTCTGGTGAAACTCGCCCAGCGCCGATTCCGCGCGTACGGCGGCATCGGCAGGCTGGGCGAAGCAGAGCGTTCCGCCCGCCTCGGGCTGGCGGGAAAGGTCGAACCAGCGCGCCTTGCCGTCGGGCAGGGTGAGCGAGACGCGCCGCGGCGCGTCGTCGCTGCCGGCATCCTGGCCCGAGACGCGAAACAGGTTGGGCAGCGGCCAGACCAGTCCCGCCCCGTCCGCCCGGGCCAGCCCCATATGGTCCAGATAGGCCCTGTTGGCCCAGACCACCGCGCCGCGCCCGTCCTCGCGCCAGGCAAGCGCGGGCGCACCGTCGACAAGCGCGCGCAGCTGCGCCAGCTCGTCCAGCAGCGCGCGCCCGGCCGCGCCGTCGCCGCCCACGCCCCGCTCCAGCAGCGACAGCCGGATCGCGCCGCCCGCCTGCCGCAGCCGCAAACGCGCCGGTCCGCCGGCCTCGTCCAGCACGGCCAGGCCGGTCTCGCGCAGATCGTCCAATGCGCCGGGCAGGGCGGGAAAGCGCGGAACCAGCAGCGCCATCAGCCGCGCGCGGTCGCCCATGCCCGGTGGCCCCTGCGCCAGCAGGCGCGACGCCGCGGGTGACGCATCGACCAGCCGGTCGCCTTCAAACAGGAACACGGTGTCCTCGATCAGCATGTCGGGCGGGGGCGTGCCGCACGCGATCAACCGCGCCGGAAGGCGCGCAACCAGCAGCAAGGCGCCCACCGCCGCGGCGAAAGAGCTGGCGAACAGAATTGCGGTGAAGGCCCAGCCCTCGGTCACATGGCCGCTCCGTCCCGGTCATTGGCTGCGGCAAGGAAATCGCGGGAATGGTTAAGACATGCTTAACGCGACGGGGCGCGGGGGCTCAGGCCTCGATGCGCATATTGTCGCCCAGGGGCGCCGACAGCGAGTCGGCATCGGGCACGATCACGTCGAAGGGCCAGATCACCTCGACCACCGCGCCGCTGCGCTCGGGCTGTTCGGAATTGGCGAGGAACGGGTCCGAGCCGTTGGCGAAACTCAGCTCGGCGCCCGAGCGTTCCAGCAGGGTTTTGGCGATGAAAAGGCCCAGCCCCATCCCCTCGTATTCGGGCCGTTTCTTGACCTCGTGGTCGTTCTTGCGCTGGCGCACGAACGGGTCGCCGATGCGGCCGATCAGATGCGGCGGATAGCCCGGACCGTCGTCCATGATGCGCACGGTCAGCGCCGCCTCGGTCCACTGGGCCTCGATCCAGACCGAGGTGTTGGCGAAATCGACCGCGTTCTGGATGAGGTTGCGCAAACCGTGGATCACCTCGGGTTGCCGCCGGATCACCGGCTGGCGCGTGTTGGTGCCGTTGCCGGGCGCCACGGTGATGATCAATTTCTTGCCGCGGTCCTGATGCGGCTCGGCCGCCTCGTCGATGACCGAGCCCAGCGGCGCGGTATGAATGTGCAGATCGTCCTTTCCGGCCCGGCCCATCGAGCGCAGGATATCGCGGCACCGGTCGGCCTGGTCGCGGATAAGTTCCACGTCCTCGCGCTGTTCGGGCCGGTCGGCCAGATCGTCGGCCAGTTCGGAGCTGACCAGCTTGATCGTGGCCAGCGGCGTGCCCAGCTCATGCGCGGCCGCGGCAACGACCCCGCCCAGATCGGTCAGTTTCTGCTCTCGCGCCAGCGCCATCTGCGTGGCCAGCAGCGCGTCGGACATCGAGTTGATCTCGGACGTGACCCAACCGGCATAGAGCGCGAGAAAGGTCACGCCCACAACCAGCGCCGCCCAGAATCCGAACTGAAACATGTCGGGCAGGGTTAGCACCGTCCCGTCGGAGGTGATCAGCGGCAGGTGGAAGAACGCCACCAGGGTGGTCAGCCCGATCGCCGCTGCGCCCATCAGAATGGTCGAGCGCAATTGCAGGGCGGTCGCCGAGATGATCACCGGCGTCAACATCAGCAGGGCGAAAGGATTGCTCAGCCCGCCGGTGAGAAACAAAAGGACGGCCAGCTGCGCCACATCGAACAACAGCGTCAGGACGGTCTCGTTCTCCGACAGGCGCTTGTTCTCGGGATAGACGAAGATCGCGATAAGGTTGGCGATGACCGCAACGCCCACGGCGGCCAGGCACAGGCCGATCTCCAGTTGCAGGTTGAATTGAGTGCTGGCCACGGCGATTGCAAACAATTGCCCGCAAATGGCGATCCAGCGAAGCGATATCAGCGTGCGCAGCCGGATCCACTGGCTGCGCTCGGACGGCGCAATCGGGCCAAGGCCTGTATCGGACATCCTGCTCTGTTCCCTTGATCGCGCCGCTTTGGCCCTTGTTAATCCGGCCCGGAAGGTCGATCAATGCGCTCTAATGAAGCCTCGGAGTAATCCAATGCCTCGTTCTGTCCTGATCGCGCTTGTGGCTGGCGCGGCCGTTCTGATCGCCGGCGCGGCGGCTTTCCTGCTGTTTCCCAAGGGCCAGCCCGACCGATTTGCCCAGTGCCGCTCGGGCCAGGTCGCCGGTGGCGCGGGGCAGATCGGCGGGCCGTTCACCCTGGTCAGCGAGACAGGCGAGACGGTGACGGACGAGGACGTCATCACCGGCCCGACGCTTGTCTATTTCGGCTACACCTTCTGCCCCGACGTGTGCCCGCTCGACACCGCGCGCAATGCCCAGGCCGTCTACCTGCTCGACGAGCGCGGCTATGACGTGACCCCGGTCTTCATCTCGGTCGATTCGGGGCGCGACACGCCCGCGACGATGGCCGAGTTCACCGACTACATGCACCCGCGCATGCTGGGCCTGACCGGCAACGCCGAGCAGATCAAGGCCGCCAGCCGCGCCTACAAGACCTACTACAAGATCCGCGACCCGGAAGAGGAATACTATCTCATCGACCATTCCACCTTTACCTATCTCGTCTTCCCCGAGATCGGCTTCGTGGAATTCTTCAGGCGCGACCTCACGCCCGAAGAGCTGGCAGACCGAGTCGCGTGCTTCGTCGATGCGAAATGAGTGAGGTAAATTGACCCATCCCGCATAACGTCTTAAAACGCGGGGAAGGCAAATAAAAACAGTTCTGGAGGTGCCGCATGGCGGACCGCGAACTCGGGGAGATCGGCGAGGACCCGTCGCTGCTCTTGGTTGACGATGACGAGCCGTTCTTGAGGCGCCTGGCGCGCGCCATGGAAAAGCGCGGATTCCAGCCGGAAACGGCCGAAACCGTTGCCGCCGGCAAGGCGATCGCAACCGCCCGCCCGCCGGCCTATGCAGTGGTCGACCTCCGTCTCGAAGACGGCAACGGGCTCGACGTCGTCGAGGTGCTGCGCGAAAAGCGGCCCGATGCCCGGATCGTGGTGCTGACCGGTTATGGCGCCATCTCCACCGCGGTGGCCGCGGTCAAGGTGGGTGCCACCGACTACCTGTCGAAACCCGCCGATGCCAACGACATCACCGCAGCCCTGCTGGCCAGCGGCGAGGCGCTGCCGCCGCCGCCGGAAAACCCCATGTCGGCCGACCGGGTACGCTGGGAACATATCCAGCGGGTCTACGAGCTGTGCGACCGCAACGTCAGCGAGACCGCGCGCCGGCTGAACATGCACCGCCGCACGCTGCAGCGCATCCTGGCCAAGCGCAGCCCGCGCTAGGCCCTGTCGCTATGCGCCGCCCGGCGCAGCCAGTTTGCGAAATCGGCAAGGGCCCGCCGCTGCGGCCCGCGCCGCATGAGCAGGTAATAGCCCAGCGTCTCGGCCTCTTGTTCGAATAGCGCGACGAGCCGCCCCTGGGAAAGGTCGTCCTCGACCAGGGCGATCGGCTGGATCGACAGCCCATAGCCCGCCCGTGTCGCCGACAGCGCCAGCGAGGTGGTCGGAAAGGCGGTGGCATGGGTCCGCTGGAAATCCATCCCGATACTCTCGGCCCAGAGGTCCTGTTCGGGCGAATCCTGCGCGGTCAGCCAGCCATGGGCGCCCAGGTCTTCGATGCGGCCACCCCTCCGCGTCACCCTTCGCACCAACTCGGGCGTGCCGACCACGGCAAACCGCGTGCGCGTCAGCGGCGCCACCTCCAGCCCCGGCCAGTCGCCGTCGCCATAACGGATCGCCATGTCGTATCCGTCGCGCCGCAGGTCGACCAACCCCGTGGAGGGCACGAGCGCAAGCTCGGTCTCGGGATGGGCCGCCCAGAACGCCCCCAGCCGCGGCATCAGCCAGTTTTCCGCGAAGGCCGGCGTCAGCGACACCTTTAGCGGTGCGCCCTCGCGCGTTTGCTGTAGCGCGACGATGCCGTCCTGGATCGTCGCGAATCCCTCGCTCAGCGCGGCAGACAGTTGTGCGCCGTCGGGCGTCACGGTCATGCCGCGCCCATCGCGTTGCACCAGCGTCACCCCCAGCGTTTCCTCCAGCGCGCGCACCTGCTGGGCGACGGCCGCATGGGTGACGTTCAGCGCCCGCGCCGCCGCGCTGAAGCTGGCCAGCCGCGCCGTCGCCTCGAAGGCGCGCAGCGCGGTCAGCGGCGGCAGGCGGGCCCAGTCGATATCGGTCATATGTAAGAACAGCTTTCACTGTGGAAAAATTCTTGGCTCGCGTCGAATCATACATAGGCGTATCGCGAGGGTGCAACCGCCAAGAAGGAGGGCGAAAAGATGTTCGGAATTCTTTCATCAACGCTGATCACCGCAGCACGTCAGGATCACCGCTATCGCCCGACGGCATCGCGGGGCCTCCCGGCTGAGACGAATACCCGGCCCCGGCTGCGCCGTTTCTGACCAGAGACGGCAGGAAAAATGGCTCTTGCCGGCCACTTGCCTGATCGAACGGCGATGGCCGGCTCGGCAATTAGGCTAAAGCCGCGCCAGCAGGTCTGCGTGGCGCGCGGTGTAGGCCGCGCGCACCTCCAGCGGCGGGCGCAGCCGGATTGCCAGCCCGTCGACCAACTCGGGACGCGGCCGGCTGAAAAATCGCGCAGCCTCGGTCTGTGAAAAACCCGCGATCTGCGTGGCCTCCAGCCAGGCCGACACCTTGTCGGCCTTCTTGATCGTTTTTTTCACCGTCTTGGGCACAGCCGCCGGCAGACCGAAGCGGATGTGGATCGCCGCGGCCAGCCGCTCGTCCAGGCGCCCGTATTCGGGGCCCACCGCGGCCTTCACAGGCGAGATCATGTCGCCGATCACGTATTCGGGGGCATCGTGCAACAGCGCGGCGAGGCGCCATTTCACCGGTGCCTCGGGTTCCAACCTGCCGTATATCTCTTCGACCAGCAGCGAATGTTCGGCGACCGAATAGGCATAGTCGCCCTCGGTCTGGCCGTTCCACCGGGCCACGAAGGCCAGCCCGTGGGCGATGTCCTCGATCTCGATATCCACGGGCGTCGGGTCCAGCAGATCGAGCCGGCGACCCGAGAGCATCCTCTGCCAGGCGCGGGGTTGTTTCATCGACAGCCTCCCTCGGTGTTCGCTTGCCACGGTCGGCGTGCATTGTCGAGCGGGGTCGGCGGTGCTATGTGCCCAGCCAACGCAAGACCAAATCAGGAGACCGGCCCGATGCCGAACGACTATATCGTCAAGGACATTTCGCTCGCCGCCTTCGGCCGCAAAGAGCTGGACATCGCCGAGACCGAGATGCCGGGCCTGATGGCCTGCCGCGAGGAGTTCGGCGAGTCCAAGCCGCTCAAGGGCGCGCGCATCGCCGGATCGCTGCACATGACGATCCAGACCGCCGTCCTGATCGAGACGCTGGTGGCGCTGGGGGCCGAGGTGCGCTGGGCCTCGTGCAACATCTTCTCGACGCAGGATCACGCGGCCGCGGCGATTGCCGAGGGCGGCGTGCCGGTCTTCGCCGTCAAGGGCGAGACACTGGCCGAGTACTGGGACTATTGCGACCGCATCTTCCAGTTCGAGGCGGGCGGCGCCAACATGATCCTGGACGACGGTGGCGACGCCACGCTTTACATCCTGCTCGGCGCGCGCGTCGAGGAAGGCGAGGAAGACCTGATCGCCGTGCCCACCTCGGAAGAGGAAGAGGCGCTCTTTGCCCAGATCCGCAAGCGCCTGGCCGAGAGCCCCGGCTGGTTTACCAAGCAGCGCCACATGATCCAGGGCGTGACCGAGGAAACCACCACCGGCGTGCATCGCCTTTACCAGATGATGGAAAAGGGCCACCTGCCGTTCCCGGCGATCAACGTCAACGACAGCGTCACCAAGTCCAAGTTCGACAACAAGTACGGCTGCAAGGAAAGCCTGGTCGACGGTATCCGCCGGGCCACCGACACGATGATGGCCGGCAAGGTCGCCTGCGTCTGCGGCTATGGCGACGTGGGCAAGGGCTCAGCCGCCTCGCTGCGCGGTGCCGGCGCACGGGTCAAGGTGACCGAGGTCGACCCGATCTGCGCCCTGCAGGCCGCAATGGACGGCTTCGAGGTGGTGACGCTGGAAGATGTGGTCAAAGACGCCGACATCTTCGTGACCACCACCGGCAACCGCGACGTGATCCGCATCGAACACATGCGCGAGATGAAGGACATGGCGATCGTCGGCAACATCGGCCACTTCGACAACGAGATCCAGGTGGCCGCGCTGAAGAACCACAAATGGACCAACATCAAGGACCAGGTGGACATGATCGAGATGCCCTCGGGCAACCGCATCATCCTGCTGTCCGAAGGGCGCCTTCTGAACCTCGGCAACGCCACCGGCCACCCGTCTTTCGTGATGTCGGCGAGCTTTACCAACCAGGTTCTGGCGCAGATCGAGCTGTGGACCCGCGGCGACGAGTATGACAACGCCGTCTACATCCTGCCCAAGCATCTGGATGAAAAGGTTGCGCGGCTGCACCTGCAACGGATCGGTGTCAGGCTGACCGAGCTCAGCGCCGAGCAGGCCGCCTATATCGGCGTCACACCCGAAGGCCCGTTCAAGCCCGAACACTACCGCTATTGAATCCCGGCCGTTTTGGCGAAATCCGGCGCCCCATCCCGTGGGGCGCCGCGATTTTTGCGGGACGCGGCCCCTCAAGATTTTCGTTTCTCTGGCGATGAAGGCCAGCTAACCTCATGCGGCAAATTGTACCGTGCGAGCCGCGGGAAACGCTGTGTCCGAACCACGCCGAGGAGGGGCCGAAATGGGCAAGAGGGACGACCTGATCGCGAAATACGCCGAAGATCTGCGCAATAAATGCGGAATGCAGCCGGACATGAGCCTTCTGGAAAAGGTGACCATCGGCTGCGGCCCGGCGATTTACGACGCCGACGCCGCGACCGTCGCCGCCACCCAGCCGGGCGAACTGGAAACCGTCAAGAAGAACTTCCTGATGAAGAAGTTGGGCCTGTCTGACGGGCCCGAACTCATGCAGGCCATCGACGCGGTGATCGACATCTACGGCCGGTCCGAGCGCGACAAGTACCGCGCCGTTGTCTACTACATGCTGACCAAGCATTTCGGCAAAGAGCACATCTACGGCTGACCCGAACTCTGGAGACTGCCAGCATTCGCATTCACACGGGGATATTTCCCGTTTGCGCGGGGCACCTCCAGACCGAATAGCGTTCCGGCGCAGGGGCAGGATGGCCCTCACGGCTTTGCCGGTCACGTGTGGTGCGGTGGGGTGCGCGTGGGACGATGGCGGAGGGTTCCGGGTTTGCCCCGGCCCTCCGCCTTCTCTTTTCTTGGCGGATCGGTTTTCTTGAGTCCTGACTTGTGCCGCCTTCGATTTTTCCTCGGCACCAAATCACGGCCTAAGCGTTGAACCTTCACAACGCACCCTCAGCGCATCGCACAGGAGGACAAGATGACCGTATCGCCCATCGTCAAGGGCTTCTGGGACGAACTGACCGGTAGCTGGCAGTACGTGTTTCACGACCCCGCCACCATGAAAGGCGCCATCGTCGACCCGGTGCTGGATTTCGACCTGGATTCCGGGCGGACCGCGACCGACAACGCCGACCGGATCCTCGCCTATGTCGCCGGGCAGGGCCTCGACATCGAATGGGTGCTCGACACGCACCCCCATGCCGACCATTTCTCGGCCGCGACCTATCTCAAGGAGAGGCTGGGCGTGCCCGCGGCGATCGGCGAACATGTGGTCCGCGTGCAGAAGCTCTGGAAAGAGATCTACAACCTGCCCGACGGCTTTCCGACCGACGGGCGCCAGTGGGACCGGCTGTTTGCCGATGGCGAAGAGTTCATGGTCGGCGCGCTGCCGGTCAGGGTGATGTTCTCGCCCGGCCACACGATGGCCTCGATCACCTATATTGCGGGCGATGCCGCCTTTGTACATGACACGCTGATGATGCCCGACAGCGGCACCAGCCGGGCCGATTTCCCCGGCGGCGATTCAAAGGCGCTTTACGCCTCGATCCAGCGCATCCTTGCGCTTCCCGACGACACGCGGCTGTTCATCGGCCACGATTACCGCCCCGATGGGCGCGAGGCCCGATGCGAAGCCACCGTGGCCGAGCACAAGGCCGCCAACAAGCACCTGAAAGGCGGCGCCACCCTCGAAGAGTTTACCGAGATCCGCGCGGCCCGCGATGCGACCCTGACCCTGCCGAAACTGATGCTTTCGGCGCTGCAGGTGAATATCCGCGGCGGCCGCCTGCCCGAACCGGAAGAGGATGCGACGTCCTACCTGAAGATCCCGCTGAACCAGGCCTTGGGGCAAGGCGGCCGCTAGAGCCCGCCCATCCGGCGGATGAGCGCCCATTCCTCGTCACTCACGGGCTGGACGGACAGCCGCGAATTGTTCGCCAGCACCATGTCCTTGAGGCGCTCATCCGCCTTCACCATGTCCAGCGTGACAGGCTTGGGCAGCGGCTCCACCGCCTTGATATCCACGCATTCCCAACGCGCGTCATCGGTTGTGGAATCGGGGTGCGCCTCGGCGATCACCTCGACGATGCCGACGATCGCTTTCTCTTTCAGCGAGTGGTAGAAAAACCCCCGGTCGCCCACCTTCATTGCCCGCATGTTGTTGCGGGCCTGATAGTTGCGCACGCCGTCCCATTCCTCGCCATCCGCGCCTTTCCTGACCTGGTCGTCCCAGCTCCAGGTGTTGGGTTCGGATTTGAACAACCAGTAGGCCATCAGCCGATGACCCTGTTCCAGGCCTGAACAGAGACGTTTTCGAACAGCCCTGCCTTGGCGTAGGGGTCGTTTTCGGCCCAGCCCTCGGCCGCTGTGCGGTCTGCCACGTCCAGGATCACCAGCGAGCCGCACATCGCGCCCGCCTCGTCCAGGAACGGCCCGGCCTGGGCGACGACGCCCGTTTGCTCGATATAGGCCAGATGCGCGGCACGGTTGGCCTTGCGGGTGTCCAGGTGGCCGGGTTTGTCGCGGCAAATGAGCGCAAAAAGCGGCATGTCATTCCTCCTTCAGCGGGCGGGACAGCAGGGTATCGACAACCTCGGCGATGGTGTGGCGGCCGTCAATCACATCCGCCACCGCCTGGGAGATGGGCATGTCGATGCCGCGGTCGCGGGCCAGCGCGGCCACCGCCTGGGCCGTCGCCACGCCCTCGACCGTCAGCGACGGGTCAAAGCCATCGCTGTGCCCCAACGCCGCGCCATATCGGAAATTGCGCGACTGGTTCGAGGTGCAGGTCAGCACAAGGTCGCCGAGGCCCGACAGGCCGCCCAGCGTCTCGGGCAGGGCGTCGAAGTCACGCGCCAGCCGCTGCATCTCGGCAAAGCCGCGGGTCATCAGCGCCGCGCGCGCGCTTTCGCCCAGCCCTGCGCCGATCACGATGCCCGCGGCGATGGCGATCACGTTTTTCAGCGCGCCGCCCAGTTCCGCCCCGGTCACATCGGTGCTGCGATAGAGCCGCAACGTTGGTGTCGACAGCAGGGTTTGCAGCGCGGTGCCCGCTTCGGCGTCGCGGCAGGCCAGGGTCAGCGCGGTGGGCAGCCCGGCGGCGATATCGCGGGCAAAGCTGGGGCCGGTCAGCACCGCCGGCAGCGCATCGGGGCAACCATGGCCGATCACCGCGCTGGGCCCGTCGCCGCTGGCAAGGTCGATCCCCTTGCAGCAGGCGACCAGGGGCGTTCTGCCAAGGGCGGGCGCGGCGGCGGCCAGGACCCCCGAAAGCGCCTGCATCGGGACGGCCAGCAAGACGGCCTCCTGCCCGGCGAGGTCGGCCATATCCGCCGTCAGCGCGATGCCGTCGGGCAGGGTCACGCCGGGCAGGCGGCGGTTGTAGCCGAAGGATTTCATCTCGGCCACATGGTCTGCATCGCGTGCCCAAAGCGTCACCTGCCGACCGTCGCGGGCCAGCGTCACGGCCAAGGCGGTGCCAAAGGCGCCGGCACCTGCCACGGCCAGCCGGCTCATGCCTTGGCCCCTTTCTTGCCCGCGCCGATCAGCGCCGGGCTGGTCCGGTCGAGCGGCCAGCGCGGGCGTGCGGTCAGCGTCAGGTCGTCGCGGTGGCCCGCGCGGACCATCTCAAGGCCCGCCCAGGCGATCATCGCCGCATTGTCGGTGCATAGCGCGAGCGGCGGTGCCACGAACTGCGCGGCCGCCTCGGCCGCCACATCTTTCAGCGCCGCGCGCAGCGCCGCGTTGGCAGCCACCCCGCCGGCCACCGCAAAGGCCGGTTGGGCCGGGTCCGTCTCAGAATAGGCCGCCAGCGCCCGGCGGGATTTCTCGGCCAGAACGTCGCGCACCGCCGCCTGGAAGCCGGCGCAAAGGTCGGCCCTGTCGGCACGCGTGAGCCCGCCCTTTTCGGCGACCAGCGCATCGCGAGCCCGCAAAAGCGCGGTCTTGAGCCCCGAAAAGGACATGTCGCACCCTGGCCGGTCCAACAGCGGACGCGGAAAGGCGAAACGGGTGGCGCAGCCCTTTGCCGCCTCGGTCTCGACCGCCGGCCCGCCCGGCTGGGGCAGGCCCAACAGCTTGGCCGTCTTGTCGAACGCTTCGCCGGGGGCGTCGTCGATGGTGCCGCCGAGGCGGCGGAAATCGTCGGCCCCGCGCACCAGCAGAAACTGCGCGTGACCGCCCGAGACCAGCAGCATGAGGTAGGGAAAGGCCAGGTCGTCGGTCAGCCGCGGGGTCAGCGCATGGCCCGCCAGATGGTTGACCCCGACAAGCGGCAGGCCGGTGGCCGCAGCCAGCCCCTTGGCGCACATCACCCCCGCCAAGACGCCGCCGATCAGGCCGGGCCCGGCCGTCACCGCGATGGCGTCGAGATCGTCAAAGCCGATCGCGGCCTCGGCCATCGCCTGTTCCACGCAAAGGTCCAGCTTTTCGGCGTGGGCGCGTGCGGCGATTTCGGGCACCACGCCGCCGAAGGCCGCGTGCAGCGCCGTCTGTCCCTCGACCACCGATGAAAGGATCTCGGGGCGCGCGCCCGCGCGCTGGCGCACCACGGCTGCGGCGGTGTCGTCGCAGCTGCTTTCCAGCCCGAGGATCGTCAGTGTCGCGGCCATGTGCTTTCCGTTGCGTGAAATTCTCTTGGCAGGTAACACCGGCGAAGGTTTCACACAATCCCGGCGGGGGCAGGGTGGCCGAGGGCCCTTTGATGCTTCTTCTCACGCGCCCCGAGGCGCAGTCCGCCCGCTTCGCCGCGGCGTTCCGGGCCCGGTTCGGCTGTGACATCGACATCCTGACCGCGCCGGTCATGACGATCGCGCCAACCGGCGCACAGCTTGCGCTGGACGGGGTATCGGGGCTGATCTTTACCTCCGAAAATGGCGTTTCGGCCTTTGCCGAGACGCATGAGGCGCGCGACCTCACCGCCTATTGTGTGGGCGATCGCACTGCCAACGCCGCCCGCGCCGCCGGGTTCACGGCCTTTTCCTCGCGCGGCACCGCCGAGGACCTGATGGCCGACCTGATCGCCGCGCCCCCCGAGGGCCGGCTGATGCACCTGCGCGGCGCCCATGCGCGCGGCAACGTGGCCGACCGGCTGACGGCGGCGGGGATCCCCACGCGCGAGGCGGTGATCTACGACCAGCACGCCCAACCCCTGCCGGACGCGGCGCTGGACGCGGCGGCGGCGGCCCGGCTGACCCTCTTGCCGCTCTTCTCGCCGCGCAGCGCGGCGCTGGTCGGCGCTTGGCTGGCGGAAAGCCCGGCGCGGCTGGCGCTCATTTACATGAGCCCCGCGGTGCGCGACGCCTGGGCCGGCCCGGCGCCCGTCGCCGCCGAGATGGCCGCGGCGCCCGATGCCGAGGCGATGCTCGACGCGCTGGGCAAACTGATAGAGACGGGTGCGGCGGCTTGAGAGAGGGCCTGCACCAAGCTAATGTGCCGCCGACGGCGCCCCGGAGGCGTCATTTTGCATGTACTGCGAATCGAAAGGCAGGGTCCCGTGGCGAATTCCAACAAAGACGCAGAGGCCGAAGGCATGGCCGACCGGCCTGAATCCGAAGACGCAGGCGCGGCGGCGACTGAGGCCCAGCCGGACAACGCGGCCGACGACGCGGTTGCGGTCGAAGAGGCCGAGACCGTGCAGGAACCCGACAGCCCGCCCGCCAAGGAGGCCCCGCAGCCGGCCCCGGCCAAGGGCGGCAGCGGCGTTTTCCGCGGCATTGTCGGCGGGGTGATCGCGGTGGCGCTGGGCTACGGCGCGGCGCAATACATCAAGCCGGAGGGTTTTACCTTTCCCGGCACCGAGCCGACCGCCGAAGCGACGAACTTCGATGCCATCGCCACGTCGGTGTCCGAAAGCACCGACCGCCTCGCCGCGCTCGAGGCGCGGATCGCCGAGCTTGGCGACGCGGTGGCGGCGCTGCCGGCCGAGACCGGCCCGGTCGAGATGCCCGCCGAACTGAATGAGACGATCGCCGGGCTGGGCGAGCAACTGTCCACCATCGACAATCGCCTGAGCAAGCTGGAATCGCGCCCGCTGCCCACCGACGGGGCCGAGCAGGTGGCCGAGGCCTACCAGCGCGAGATCGACGAGATGCGCGCCGCCCTGAACGAACAGCGCGCGCGGAACGAGGAACTGTCTGCCCGCGTCGACAGCGTGGCCGACAGCGCCAAGGCCGAGGTCGACCAGGCGGTGACGCGCGCCGCCCTGATGCGCATCAATGCAGCCCTCGATGGCGGCGGCGGCTTTGACAGCGCGGTTGCCGATCTCGACGGCACCGAGGTGCCCGCGGCGCTGGCAGAGGTGGCCGACGACGGCGTTGCCACCATGGCCGAGCTGCGCGCCAGCTTTGCCGGCTACGCCCGTGCGGCGCTGCGGGAATCGTTGAAGGACGCGGCCGACGGCGCGCCAAGCGATCGTCTGAGCGCCTTTTTGCGTAGCCAGCTCGGCGCGCGCTCGCTGGAGCCGCGCGAGGGCGACGACCCCGACGCGGTGCTGTCGCGGGCCGAGGCCGCGCTGAACGCGGGTAATCTGGACGACGCGCTGAACGAGATCGCCGCCCTGCCCGAGGCCGGGCAGGCCGAAATGGCGCCCTGGGCCGAGCGGGCACGCACCCGGGCCGAGGCCGTGGCCGCGGCCGACGCTCTCGCCGACAGCCTGAACAGCAACTAAGGACGCGAAACATGCTCTGGTCTCTTCTCAAGATCCTATTCTTCGTCGTCCTCGTCGCGGGCCTGACCTATGGCGCCGGGCTGTTGATGGAAACCGGCACCGGCGTGCGCATCGCCGTGGGCGGCATGGAACTGACGCTCGGTCCGCTTCAGTCCGTCATCGCGGCGCTGGTGCTGGTGGCGGCGATCTGGCTGACCCTGCGCTTTGCCGGGCTGTTGGTCGCGGTCCTGCGCTTTCTCAACGGCGACGAGACGGCGATCAGCCGGTATTTCAGCCGCTCGCGCGAACGGCGCGGCGTGCAGGCGCTGTCCGACGGGCTGATGGCGATCGCCTCGGGCGAGGGGCGGCTCGCGATGTCGCACGCCGCCAAGGCCGAGCGGTTCCTGCGCCGGCCCGAGATCACCGGCCTTTTGACCGCCCAGGCCGCCGAAATGGTGGGCGACCGGCGCAAGGCGACAGAGGTCTACAAGCGGCTGATCAAGGATGACCGCACGCGCTTCGTCGGGGTCCGCGGCCTGATGAAACAAAAGCTCGACGAGGGCGATGTCGATACCGCGCTCAAGCTCTGCGAAAAGGCCTTTGCGCTGAAACCGCGTCACGAGGAAACCCAGGACACGCTGTTGCAGCTTCAGGCCCAGCACGAAGACTGGAAGGGCGCGCGCAAGACGCTGAACGCCAAGCTGCGCCACGGTGCGCTGCCGCGCGACGTGCACAAGCGGCGCGACGCCGTGCTGGCGCTGCAAGAGGCGCGCGAGGCGATGGCCGACGACAACTCCGCGCGCGCCCACGACGCGGCGACCGAGGCCAACCGGCTGTCACCCGATCTGGTGCCGGCCGCGGTGATGGCCGCCCGCGTGCTGATCGAGCGGGACAAGGCGCGTAACGCCGCCCGCGTGCTGAAAAAGGCGTGGGAGACCGAGCCGCACCCCGAGCTGGCCGCCGCCTTCGCCGAACTCGCCCCCGACGAGACGCCGGCCGAGCGCGTGACCCGGTTCGAAGAGCTCACCTCGCTGCGTGCCGATCACCCCGAATCGCGCATGCTGATGGCCGAACTCAACCTCGCCGCCGAGGATTTTCCCGCCGCGCGCAAGGCGCTGGGCGACCTGGCAGAGACCGGGCCGACCTCGCGGGTCATGGCCCTGATGGCCGCCATCGAGCGGGGGCAGGGCGCCGAGGAAAGCGTCGTGCGCGGCTGGCTGGCCAAGGCGCTGACCGCGCCGCGCGGCCCGCAATGGGTTTGCGACAAATGCGGCACGGTGCACGGCGCCTGGATGCCGGTCTGCAGCAATTGCCATGCCTTCGACACTCTGGCCTGGAAAGCCGCGCCAGAGGGCGAACCGTCGCTGCCAAGCTCGGCCGAGATGCTGCCGCTCATCGTCGGCGGCATCGCGCCCCGCACCGCGCCGGACGGCCCGGCCCCGGAGCCCGACGAACCGGAGGCGGCGCCGCAGGCCGAAGCGGAGAAACCCGCGTGAATTTTGGGCTACACAACCCCCGGCGCAGGTGCTAATAGGCGCGCCACGACGCCGGGGTCGTCCAGCGGACACCCCGACACGCGTGTGCAGAAGAGGGCCCCGGAAGGGGCAGGTTAGCCGGTGTAGCTCAGCTGGTAGAGCACGTCATTCGTAATGATGGGGTCGTAGGTTCGAGTCCTATCACCGGCACCACTTCCAATATGGAAGTATATGACCAGAAATGGGAAATCGTTTTCCGTTTCGCCAGAATGCCTGCCATTATCCACCTATCGGGCCGTCATGCGAGCCGGGGCCGGTGTAGATCACGATGGGCCGGGCCGGGTCGGGATGTGCCAGATGCCAGGTTGGGGACCAGTCCCAAGGCTCGTCTTTTCGTACCTTGTTAAGTCCTGAGACCAGCGAGGGACGTCCATGCCCGAGACTGCCCCGGCCAAGGATAGAGCCCCGGCTGGACCTGAGCTTGAAAAGGCCGTGGGGGCGCGCATCGCATCCGACCGGCGCGGGTGCAGGGACCCGCGCCGCGCTCAACCTTCCAGCGGTACGAGATCCTTCTCCAGCCGGGTGCGCAGATGCTCGTGCTGGCGGGGCAGTTTTAGCGCCTCGCCCAGATGCGCCGGGTCCTCGTCGCGGTCGAAACCGGGGTCGTCGGTTGCGACCTCGAACAGCACACCGCCCGGGCTGCGGAAATAGATCGCCATGAAATAGTCGCGGTCGATCGGCGGGGTCACGTCGAACCCGGCCCCGATCAGGCCCTCGCGCACCGTCTGCTGCGCCGCCCGGTCGGGCACCGAAAACGCGATATGATGCACCGAGCCCGCGCCCTGCGACGCCGGCGGCGCGGCAACAACGTCGACATCCACGATATCGGCACCGTTGCCGCCCGGACGGACATATCGCGTGGTGCTGCCTTCGCGCGCCGCCTCTTCATAGCCCATCAGCGATAGCAGATCGGCGGTGGGCCCCGCCTCGGCCAGGCGCAGCGTGACGCCGCGAAAGCCGCGGATGGCGATGCGGGCGTCCAGGCCGTCATCGGTCCAGCCCACGCGGGCCTCTTCGGTCTCGACCAGCGCCAGCCCCTCGCCGTCGGGACCCTCGAACCGCAGCCGCGGTGCGCCGAACCGTGTCTCTTGCGACAGCCCCGCCACCTTGGCGGCGGCCAGCCGGCGCTGCCAGGCGTCGAGGCTGCCCACGGGCACGGCGAAAGCGGTCAGCGCGACCTCGCCCGTGCCCGCCCGCCCGCGCCGCGCGCCCTCGAACGGAAAGTAGGTCATCACCGTGCCGGGCGTGCCGGCCGCGTCGCCGTAATAAAGGTGATAGACGTCGGGCGCGTCGAAATTCACCGTTTTCTTGACCCGTCGCAGCCCCAGCGTGCCGGTGAAAAAGGCGTTATTCGCCACGGCGCCGCTGGCCAGCGCCGTGACATGGTGCAGCCCGTTGATCTGGTCGCGCATTGTGTCGCTCCTTTTGTCGTACCGCTCGATGCGGTGTCGGAGTCAGATGTCGCGCTGCGGCCGCCCGTGACAAGGCCGCGCCCGGCACGCGCCCTGTGCAGCCATGCACCGATTAAGCCGGCGTTCATCCGTGCCGCCTATCGAGGGGCCGGGGGTGAAAGTAGGTGGTGCGATGGGCGCAGGATCGAACGCCCCGGTCATCATCAAGCGCAAGAAGGTGGTCGCCGCCGAGGTCCACCATGGCGGCGCTTGGAAGGTGGCCTATGCCGATTTCGTCACGGCGATGATGGCGTTTTTCATGCTGATGTGGCTGCTGAACGCCACGACCGAGAAGCAGCGCAAGGGGATTGCTGACTATTTCAACCCGACGATCCCGATCAACCGGGTCTCGGGGGGCGGCGACGGGTCGTTCAGCGGCGACAGCATGTTCGCCGAAGACGTGCTGGCCCGGAACGGCACCGGCGCCATGCACCGCATGCCCGGGCTAGAGCGGCAGGCCCGCGGCAGCACCGGCACCGATGCCGCCGCCGCCGAGGCGGGCCCCGGCGACCGCGCGCTGGCCGAGCTGGAAAACCGGCTGACCGGGCGCAGCGGGGAAAGCCTGCTGGACGACGGGCTGTTGCGCCATGTCGTCACCCGGCTGACCGACGAGGGGCTCATCGTCGAGGTGTTCGACCTCGACGACGCGCCGCTCTTTGCGCCCGACGGCGATGCACCGACGCCGACGTTTCGGGCCATTGTCGAGGTCGTCGCCGGGCTGTTTGCAACGGTCGCAAATGACATCGCCGTCGCGGGCCATGTCCGGTCGCGCCCCATCGTGCTGGCCGCCAACCCGGTGTGGGAGCTGTCGACCGCGCGTGCCCAGGCAACGCGCCTAGAGCTTGAGTCGGGCGGCATCGTACCGGCCCGCCTGAAGCGCGTGACCGGCCATGCCGACCGCGCACCCGCGGCCCGCGCGCCCATGGCGGTGCGCAATAACCGGGTCGAGCTGATCCTGCTGCGCTCTGACCTCTAGGCCGAGATCCGGCGCATTTTAGCCGTTAGCGGCGCCTTAAGCCCCGTGCCGTTAGGGCTGGGGGCAAGCTTTCGCGCAGACCAGACCTCAAGGGGACCGTTCATGACGATTTCTTCCTCGCTCAATGCCAGCGTCGCCGGCCTGAACGCCAATGCCACGCGCCTGGCCACGATTTCCGACAACATCGCCAATTCCTCGACCTACGGGTACCGCCGCGCCGAGACCGAGTTCCACGCGATGGTGGTCGGGGGCGCGGCGGCCTACACCGCCGGGGGCGTGCGCAGCACCACCCAGCGCGTGATCAGCGACGGCGGCGCGCTGACCACCACGGGCAACGCCACGGACCTGGCGGTCGGAGGCCGCGGCATGTTGCCGGTCACGACCGAGCTGGCGCTCTCTGGCGGTGACGCCGCGCTGCCGCTTCGCCTGATGACCACCGGCGCGTTCCGCGCCGACCAGGACGGCATCCTGCGCACCGAAACGGGCATGGTTCTGCTGGGCTGGCCCGCCGCCGCCGACGGCACCGTGGCCGCGCCCCCGCGCGATTCCACCGATGGGCTGGAGCCGGTGCAGATCGACGGGCGGACCTTTGCCGGCAATCCGACGACCGAGGTCGGGCTCACCCTCAACCTGCCCGCCACCGACACCGTCGCCGGCGCCGACGGCAGCGCGCGGGACCTCACGGTCGAGTATTTCGACAACCTCGGCACGTCCGAGACGCTGACCTTCAGCTTTACCCCCACGGTGCCGGGCGTCGGGGCCTCGAACGAATGGACGATGACCGTCGCCGATTCGGCCTCTGGCGGCGCGGTGGTGGGCGAATACGGTCTGACATTTGACGACACCCGCGCCGCCGGCGGCACGCTGGCCTCGGTCGCCACGGTCACCGGCGGCGCCTATGACCCGGCCACGGGCGCGATGACCGTCGATGTCGACGGCGGGCCGATCGAGCTGACCATCGGCCGGCCCGGCCTGCCGGGCGGCATGACCCAGATCTCCGACATGTTCGCGCCTTCGTCGATCACCAAGAACGGGGCGGCGGCGGGCACGCTGACGGGCCTTGAGGTCGATCCCGACGGGATGCTCAACGCGATCTACGACAGTGGCTTTACCCGGCCGATCTACCAGATCCCGCTGGTCGATGTGCCCAACCCCGACGGTCTGGTCGCGGGCGATTACCAGACCTACGAGATCTCCGCCGACAGCGGGCCGTTTTTCCTGTGGGATGCCGGCAGCGGGGCCACCGGCGCGTTGATCGGCTATGCCCGCGAACAATCGGCCACCGACGTCGCCGACGAACTGACCAACCTTATCGAGACCCAGCGCGCCTATTCGTCGAACGCCAAGGTCATCCAGACCGTCGACGAGATGCTGCAGGAAACCACCAACATCAAGCGCTGAACCGCGCCGAAAGGGCTGAGAGATGAGCATTTCGGGCACCATGGCCAACGCGCTGTCGGGGCTTCACGCCGCGGCGCGCGGCGCCGAGCTGGTCTCGGCCAATATCGCCAACGCGTCGACCGAGGGCTATGGCCGCCGCAGCCTGGAGCTGTCGGCGGCCCTGGTGGGCGGCCGGGGCGCCGGCGTGCAGATCGACGGCGTCGCGCGGGCCCATGACGCCGCCCTGACCGGGGCGCGCCGCCAGGCCGACGCAGCCGCGGGCGCGGCCGACGCCCGCGCCGCGTTCTACGCCGGGCTTTCCGATGCCATCGGCCTGCCCGAGACCGGCGGATCGCTGTCGGGCCGCATCGCGGGGTTCGAGGCCGCCCTTGCCTCCGCGACCGCCCAGCCCGAGTCAGAGGCGGCACTGGCGGCGGTGCGCGACGCCGCCGCGGTGCTGGCCGGCAAATTCAACGGACTCGACGACGCGATCCAGGGCGCGCGAATGGCGGCCGAGGCCGAGATCGCCGCTGGCGTCGGGCAACTGAACGACGCCCTCGCCAGGGTCGAGGCGCTGAACACCGATATCGTTCGCACCGCCGCCTCGGGGCACGACACAGCCGCGTTGCAGGACCGCCGCCAGGCCCTGATCGACGGCATCTCAGGGCTGGTTGCGTTGCGGCAGGTGGCCCGTGAGAACGGCGCGGTCGCGCTTTATACCGAGACCGGAACCAGCCTGCTCGACGGTCGTGCGGCGGTGTTCTCCTTTGCAGAAGCGGGCGTCATAACGGCGGATATGCGCGTCGAGGACGGTCGCTTGTCGGACCTCTATGTCGGGGGCCGTGCGATCGATTTCAGCGATGCGGCGGGTCCCATGGCCGGTGGCCGGCTGGCCGCCCTCTTCGAACAGCGCGACGCGCTGGCCCCCGCAGCCCAGCAAAGCCTCGACGCGCTCGCACGCGATCTGATCGAACGGTTTCAAAACGCCGGTCTCGACCCCACGCAGCCGCCGGGGGCGGCCGGGCTTTTTACCGATTCCGGTGCCGCGCTGGACCCGGCCGACGAAAGTGGGCTTGCGGGCCGGATCTCGGTCAATCCAGCGGTCGACCCGGCGGCGGGCGGGGCGCTTTGGCGGCTGCGCGACGGGCTGGGGGCCGTGGCCCCCGGCACCGGCTACGATACCGTGCTGCTGAACGGTTGCGCCGATGCGATGCAGGCCGCGCGCACGCCAGCCAGCGGGCCGTTTTCGGCCCGGCCGGGCAGCGCCGCCGACCTTGCCGCGCGGTTTCTCAGCAGCGTTGCAGCGGCGGGAGAGACTGCCGCGGCCGAGCAAAGCTATACCGCCACCCGCCGCACGGCGCTGCAGATGGCCGAGTTGGCCGGCGGCGTCGATACCGACACCGAATTGCAGGACCTGCTGCGCCTCGAAGAGGCCTACGCGGCCAATGCCAAGGTGCTGCAGACCGCAAGCGCCCTGATCGACCTTCTGATGGAGATATGAGCGATGAGTTTTCAATCGATCGGCGATCTCTCGCGCAGCTTGCAGATGCGCCAGCACCACGCCCTGCTCCAGACCCGCCTGGCGCGCCTGACCGACGAAGTCGCCAGCGGCGAAACGGCCGATCCGGCCGGGCGTCTGCGCGGCCAGTTCGCCCCCCTCGCCGCGATCGACCGCAGCCTCGCGTTGCTCGACGTTTACGACATATCCGCAGCGAGTGCCGGTGGCCTGGCCGCGGCGATGACAACGAGTCTCGACGCGCTGGGTGCGCGGCTGGGGGGCACGGGCGCAGAGCTGTTGCAGGCTGCCTCGGCCAGCGATAACGCGGCGCTCCGGGCCGTCGGCGCGGGGGCAGAGGCCGGGTTCGGCCAGGCCGTCGCGGCGCTCAACGCCCAGATCGCCGGCCGGTCGGTCTTTGCCGGGGAAGCTGCCGGCGCCGCTGCCCTCGCCCCGGCCGAAGAAATACTCGGTGCGCTGGCGACGGCGGTGGCGGGCGAAACCACCGTGGCCGGGTTGCAGGCCGCGGTCGATACCTGGTTCGACACGCCCGGCGGCGGCTTCGACACGCTGGCCTACCGGGGCGGCGCGGCGGCGGCCGGGGGCATGCGCCTGTCCGACACGCAATCGTTTGCCCTCGACGTGACCGCCGCCGATCCCGCCCTGCGGGCCGGGCTGAAGGCGCTGGCCACCGCCGCGCTCTTGGCCGACGGGGGGGTGATCGGCGGCGATCTTGACGCGCAGGCGGCGCTGGCGCGGCAGTCGGGCGCACAGGCCCTGGGCGCGGTCGGCGGCGTGGCCGAGCTGCAGGCAAGGATTGGCACGGCCGAGGCCGAAATCGAGACCATTCATGCCGAAAACACCGCCCAACGCGATGCTTTGGCGCTGGCCCGTGCGGCGCTTGTCGATGTCGACCCGTATGACACGGCAACCGCGCTGACCGAGACCGAGACGCAGCTTTCGGCGCTTTACGCGGTCACCGCGCGGCTCGCCCGGCTCAGCCTGACGGCGTATCTGTGATGCGCTGCCGCTCTTTGGCCGGCCTGCTCGCGCTCTGGCTCGCCGCGACGCCGGTATGCGCAGGCGTTTTCGACGGCACCGGCGCAACGGTCCGGATCAAGGACCTGGTGGAATTCGACGGCGTGCGCGGTAACGACCTGGTCGGTTACGGCCTCGTGGTCGGGCTGAACGGCAGCGGCGACGGTATCCGAAACGCACCCTTCACCGAAGAGATCCTGTCGAACATGCTCGAACGGCTCGGCGTCAATGTCGCGGGCGAACAGGTACGGCCCAAGAACGTGGCCGCGGTCTTCGTGACCGCCGAATTGCCGCCCTTTGCCCGCGCCGGCGCGCGCATCGACGTGACCGTGTCGGCCATCGGCGACGCCAAGAGCCTGCTGGGCGGCACCCTGGTGATGACCCCGCTCAACGCCGCCGACGGGCAGATCTACGCCGTTGCCCAGGGCACGGTGATCGCCGGCGGCGCCTCGGCCGAGGGCGAGGCCGCGCGCGTCGTGCAGGGGGTGCCGACATCGGGCTCGGTGCCCGCCGGCGCCCGGGTCGAGCGCGAGCTCGATTTCGACTTCGCGGGCATGACCCGGCTGCGGATGGCGCTAAGGACGGCCGATTTCACCACCGCGGCGCGGATCGAGGCGGCGGTGAACGCCGCCTATGGCCGCCCGGTTGCGCGGATGCTCGATTCCGGCACGGTCGAGATCGACATCGCAGCGACCGGCGCCCGCTCGCCGGCCCATGCGTTGCAGCAGATCGAAACGCTGTCGGTCCGGCCCCAGCGCAAGGCACGGGTGGTGGTCGACCAGCGCTCGGGCACGATCGTGATGGGCGAGGATGTGCGCCTATCTCGCGTCGCCGTTTCGCAGGGCAATCTCACGCTGCGGATCAGCGAAACGCCGCTGGTCGCCCAGCCCAACCCCTTTGCCCGCGGCGAGACGGTGGTCGTGCCGCGTACCGAGGCGTCGCTCGAGGAAGAGCCTGGCACCGGGCTGGCCGAGGTCGCGGGCGGCACGTCGCTGTCAGAGGTGGTCGCTGGGCTCAACGCGCTCGGCGTCTCGCCGCGCGACATGATCGACATCCTGAAAAGCATCAAGGCGGCTGGCGCGCTGCATGCCGAATTCGTGGTGCGTTAGAGACTGATCGAGGCCACTTCAGGGCCCGCCCTAGCCATAGCTGCGGACCAGCGCCTCCGACACCAGCCGCCAGCCGTCGGACACCACGAAAAACGCCAGCTTGAACGGCAGCGAAACCACCGCCGGCGGCACCATCATCATGCCCATCGACATCAGCACCGCGGCCACCACCAGGTCGATGACGAGAAACGGCAGAAAGACCAGAAAGCCGACCTCGAAAGCCCGCGAAACCTCGCTCAGCAGGAAGGCGGGGACCATCACCGAAAGCGGCGCCTCGTCGATCGGCCCGCTCGCCGCCGCGCCGTCGCGCAGCGCCCAGAGGCTGTCCAGCGTGTCGGGGTCCAGCCGGCCGGCCATGAACTCGCGGAACGGGGCGAGGGTGCGCGCGAACGCCTCTTCGGGGGCCAGCGTTTCGGCCACGAAGGGCGCGATGCCCGCCTGCCAGGCCTCGGCAAAGACCGGCTCCATCACGAAATAGGTCAGAAAAAGCGCAAGGCTGACGATCAGCATGTTGGGCGGCGATTGCTGTAACCCCAGCCCCTGCCGCAGGATCGCCAACACCGTGACGATAAAGGGAAAGCAGGTCAGCATGATGGCAAGGCCGGGCGCGAGGCTCAGCACCGTGATCAGCAGGAACAGCTGGATCGCCCGGCCGCTGAGCGAGCCGCCCTCGCCCAGCGACAGCGTGATCTCCTGCGCCCCGGCCGGCACGGCGAGGGCGAGCAGCGCGAGACAGGCCCAAAGCGCGCGCACCGCTCAGAACCCGCCCGAGAGGTCGGCCACCTCGGTCAGGCGGACCGCGATGCGCCCCGGCGGGTCGCCGTCGAGCTCTTGCAGCTCGCCGCGGGCGATCAGCCGGTCGCCGACGAAAAGCTCGACCGGGTCGTCCACCCGACGGTCGAGGGGCAGCACCGCGCCCTGCGCCAGCGCCAACAGTTCGCCCACGCGGGGCCGCGCCCGGCCGAGCGCCACGGTGATCTCGATCGGCACCCCGATCAGCGGGTTGCCGGGTGCGGCGGCGCGGGCCTCGGGGCCGTCATCCATAAGCTGACTCCTCTCCTTCGGTTTCCAGAAAATCGCTGATAGCGGCGCCGAGTTCGGCCAGAACAGGCTCGATATCGACCTCGCGCTCGGCATCGCGCCCCGTCAGCCGCGCCTGGCCCGGGCCGAGGTCGTCATCCTCGACGAGCGTGAGCGACAGCGGCGGCCCCGGGCCCAGCGCGGCCTCCAGCGCGGCGCGGTTCTCGGGGCAGACGCGGATCTCGACCGGGGCGCCGGCGGCGGCCTCGGCCAGCCGCTGGGCCGCTTCGAGAACCGTGTCGGCGAACCGGGCGTGCGCGACCTCGGGCAACACCCGCTCGGCCATGGTGCGCAACAGCGGGGCCACGGACTGCACCACGTGGCCGCGGGCCTCGTGATAGGAAAACGAAAGCTCCTGCAGCGCCTTGCCGAAATCGGCGGTGATGTGGTCGCGCTCGGCCGCGGCCGCTGCCACGGCATCGTCCCAGCCGGCGCGATAGCCGTCTTCATAGCCGGCCTGCGGCAGGGCGTCGGCCGGTGCGGCGGTCGGTTCGGCCGGCACCGCGTCAAAGCTTTCCAGGCGCAAGGGGGCGGCCATTACGCGCGCTCCTCGCCCTGTTCGATCCAGTCGCGCAGGATCTCGACGGCCTCGCCGCGGCGGTGCTCTATCAGCCGGCGCAGCCGGGCGGCGGGGGGCGCGTCGTCCGGCGTCGTCGCGTCGGTGCCGGTTTGGCCGATCAGGGTAATCTCGGCCGCCGGGGCGGCGGTGCCCTCGATCTCGCCGGTCAGGCCCTCGGGCGGCGGCAGTTCGGCGGCGCCCGCCGTGGCCCGCCCGACCAGCACGGGGCGCAAGACGAACAACCCCAGAACCAATGCCACCACGGCGAAGACGGCCAGTTGCAACAGCGCCATCGGGTCGGCCAGCGCCGACCAGACCCCGGCGGCCGCAGCCGCCGTGCCCGTGGGCGCGACCGCGGTGAAGGGCAGCGCGCGCAGGGTGATCACGTCGCCGCGCGCGGCGTCGAACCCCACCGAAGAGGCGATCAGGTCGTGCAGCGCCTGCATCTCGTCCTCGGGCAGAGGCCCGCCGGCGGCCTCGCCCGCGTCGATAAGCACCGCCACGCTCAGCCGTTTCAGCGCGCCGGGCTGGCGCAGGATCTCGCGCGCGGTCTCGGACAGCTCGTAATTGGTGCGGGTGCGGGTTTCGCTGTCTTCGCGGGCGCTCGTCCGCTCTGAACTGGCGTCGCCGTCGGGCAGGTTGCTGGCCACGGTCACGGCGCCGCCGTCGTTGTCCTTGGCGGTTTGCCGGCGCTCCGTGGTTTCGGTGCTGACGACGACCCGCCCATCGGGGTCGAAGCGGCGTTCGCGGATCGATTCGCGTTGCGTCACGGTGGCGACGTTGACCTCGACCACCGCCCGGCCGGGCCCGAGGCGCGCCTCGAGCAGACGCTCGACATTGCGTTTCAGTGCGCCGGCGCGGTCGGCCACCGCGCCGGGCAGCGCGGCGCTGTCCGACAGGATCAGCCCGCGCGCGCCGTCGATCACCTCGACCGCCTCGGGGGCGAGACCGGCGACCGAGGCCGCGACCAGATGCCGGAGCGCCTGCGCCTGGCCCGGCGCGAGCGGCCCGCTGACCGTGGTGACGGTGACTGCCGCCGAGGGCGCCGCCACCCTGCGAAAGCTCTGCCGCGCGGGCGTGGCCAGGTGCACCCTTGCGCTGCGGATCTGTGGCGAGGCCAGGACCGTGCGCGCAAGCTCGCCCTCCTTCGCGCGCCAGTAGGCGGCGTCGAACATCTGCGACGTGGTGCCGAAACCCGAAAGCGAATCGAGCAGCTCGTAGCCCGCCGCGCCGTTGCTGGGCAACCCGTCGCTGGCCAGCGTCAGGCGCAGCGCGTCGCGCTGGCGCGCGTCCACATAGATCGCCTCGCCGCGCACCTCGTGGGCGACGGCGGCCTGTTCGAGTGCGCGGACGACCTCGCCGGCGGCACCGGGCGCCAGCCCGGAATACAGCAGCGCCATCCGGGGCGCCGCAGCCATCTGCGACAGCGCGAGAACGGCGGCGAACACGCCAAGCGTCGCCAGCGCGACGATCGCGCGTTTTCGCGCGTCGAGCGCTGACCAGACAGCCATGATCTGGGCCAAGGCGTCGTACTCCGGTTGAGGGCTTCTGCCCGGTTGCAGGGCCGATCCTGCACGCGCCGCGCTTAACAATCGGTTAGCCCTCGCAGGGTTAGGACGGGACAACGCCAGGAACCGGAGCCCGACCATGACCGACGCAACCGCAGACACCGCGCCCCGATCCCCGCGCCGGGGCCTTTTGCTTGGGCTGGTGCTGGCCGCGACCCTTGGCGCGGCCGCGTTCGCGGCGACATACCTGGGGCTGGTGACGCTTCCGCTGGCCGCGGTCGGGCATGGCGGCACCGCGTCGGCGGCGGGGGATGGCAAGGCCGATCTGCCCGCCTTCGTGCCGGTCGATCCGCTGATCGTGTCACTCGGCCCGGCCGCGTCGGCGCGGCATCTGCGATTCGAGGCCGAGCTTCAGGTCGATCCGGCCCATGCAGGCGAGGTGCGGCACCTGCTGCCGCGCATCCTCGATCTCTTCAACAGCTACCTGCGGGCGGTCGAACTGGCCGAGCTGGAAAACCCCGCGGCGCTGATCCGGCTGCGGGCCCAGATGTTGCGGCGGGTACAGCTGATCGCCGGCGACGGCCGCGTGCAGGACCTGCTGATAACCGAATTCGTGCTGAACTGAGGGGGTGATATGGCCTTGATCGCGGATATCCTGCTGGTGGCGGGCGCCCTGGGCGCCGCCATCTACTGCCTTGTCCTGGCCCGGCGCCTGCGCCGGTTCAACGACCTCGAATCGGGGATGGGCGGGGCGATCGCCACGCTGTCGGCCCAGGTCGACGACATGACCCGGGCGCTGGACGGCGCGCGTGAGGCTGCGCATGCCTCGTCGGCCTCGCTGGAGGGGGTCACCGCCCGCGCCGAAGGCGCGGCCCAGCGGCTGGAGCTTATGGTGGCCGCCCTGCATGACCTGCCGCCGGCCCATGGCACCCAAGAACCTGCGCAGCCCGAATCGCGCGACGACGCGCCCGACGGGTTTTTCTGGCGCAGCCGCCGGGAGGCCGGGGCATGAGCCGTGCGCGGCGCGCAGGCCCCGGGGCGTTGCTGGTCATCGCCGGGCTCTTCGTCGTCTCTGGCGCGGCCCGCATGGGGGGCGGTATGGCCCAGGCGCTGGCCGCCGAGGTCCAGGCGGCCGCCGCCCCCTGTGCCCAGCCACCGGGCATCGCGGCGACTCTGGGGGCGTTGAGCGCGCGCGACGCGGCGCTTTCCGAGCGCGAGGCCCGCCTGGTCGAGCGCGAGACGGCCCTCACCCTCGCGCGCAAGGAGATCGCCATCCAGATGTCGGACCTCGAGGCCGCCGAGGACAGCCTGCGCGCGGTTCTGGCCGTGGCCGAGAAAGCCGCCGAAAGCGACGTGGCGCGGCTGACGGCGGTCTACGAGAACATGAAACCGAAAGAGGCCGCCGCGCTCTTCGCCGAGATGGCGCCGAGTTTCGCGGCCGGCTTTCTCGGCCGGATGCGGCCCGAGGCCGCGGCGGCGGTGATGGCCGGCCTGCCGCCCGAGGCCGCCTATTCGATCAGCGTGATCCTTGCCGGCCGCAACGCCGAGGTGCCCACGAAATGACATGCCCATCGTCACCGTCTCCGTTTGCCATGCGGCGCCGGCCCACCGCCATCGGCGAGGCGCGGCGATGATCGGGCTCGCAGGCATCGCCCTCGTCTTCGTCATGGTCTTCGGCGGTTATGTCGCCGCCGGCGGCAAGCTGGGGATCATACTGCACGCGCTGCCCTACGAACTGGCGATGATCGGCGGCGCGGCGGCCGGCGCGTTTGTCCTGGGCAACGACATGGCGGCGATCAAGCGCACGCTCGGCGATATCGGCCGGGTGTTCAAAGGCCCGAGATGGACGCCAGCCGACTACCGCGACCTGCTCTGCCTGCTGTTCGAGCTGATCCGCCTGGCCCGGCAGAACCCGGTCGGGCTGGAAGAGCATGTGGAATCGCCCGAAAGCTCGGCCATCTTCGCCCGATACCCGCGCGTGCAGGCCGATGCCGAGGCCGTGTCGTTGATCTGCGACACCTTGCGGGCCGCGGCAATGAACTACGACGACCCGCATCAGGTCGAGGAGGTTCTGGAAAAACGGATGGACGGGCACCACGCCCTTGCGCTGCATTCCAGCCACGCCCTGCAGACGGTGGCCGACGGCCTGCCCGCGCTCGGCATCGTCGCCGCCGTCCTGGGGGTGATCAAGACCATGGGCGCGATCGACCAGCCGCCCGAGATCCTGGGAAAGCTGATCGGCGGCGCCCTGGTGGGGACGTTTCTCGGCGTCTTCCTGGCCTACGGCCTGGTCGGCCCGTTCGCCGTCAAGCTGCGCGCCGTGGTCGAGGAAGACAGCCATTTCTACCGTCTGATCCGCGAGGTGCTGGTCGCCAACCTTTACAACCACGCGCCGAATATCTGCATCGAGGTCGGCCGGCAAAACGCGCCCGGTACCGTGCGCCCGGGCTTTGCCGAGCTGGAAAAGGCGCTCAAGGCCACCCGCAAGGAGGCCGCATGAGACCTGCCTTCGTACTGTTGGCGATGCTTTCGCTCTGCGGCGGGCCGGCGGCACTGGCCGAGACGGTGCCGGTGCGGTCGGGCGAGCATGCGGGGTTCGCCCGGCTGGTCTTTCCCCTTGCCGAGCCCACGGACTGGCGGCTGGGGCGCGACGGCAACGGGTATGTGCTGCGGTTCGGGCGCACCGACATGGCGTTCGACCTCGGCCGGGTGTTCCGGTTTATCCGGCGCGACCGGATCGCTTCGGTCACCGCCGATCCCGAGGCCGGCCTCGTGCGTGTCGCACTCGCCTGCACCTGCCATGCCGACGCTTTCGAGCTGCGCCCGGGCCTCGTCGTGCTCGACATCAAGGACGGCCCGCCGCCCGCGACCGGCCGTTTCGAGGCGCGGCTCGCCCCGGTTGCAGCGGCGGCGGTGGCGCCGGTCCTGCCTCCACCCGCCATGGCGCGCCCGCCGATCGACCCGATCGGGCCTTTCGCTCTGCCATCTGACGGCCCGGACGCGGCCCGCGCGGCGCAGCTTCAGCGCCGGCTCGCGCGCGACCTCGGGCGGGCGGCGGCGCAGGGTCTTATCGCCCCCGAAATCGACCTGCCGGTGCAGGCCGCGCCTGCGGCCCGCCGCCGGGCGGCGCCCGTGCCGGCGCCGCCGCCCGTGCCCGAGGGGCCCCAGATGCGGGTCTCGACCAGCATCGACCGCGGGCTTGGAGCGGTTGCGCACCCGCCCGTCACCGAATCCGGCACCGCGTGTCTGCCCGACGACCTTTTCGCCCTGGGCGACTGGACCGGCCCGCACAGGGCGGCGGCCGATATCGGGGCGGCGCGCGCGGCGCTTTTCGACGGGCGCGACCGCGCGGTGCCCGGCGCGGCGCTGCATCTGGCCCGCACCTACCTGGCGCTGGGCTTCGGCGCCGAAGCCCGCGCCGCCCTCGCAGAGGCCGAGCCGCCCGCGAGGCAGGTCTGGCTGCTGCTGGAAATGGCCGAGATCATCGACCACGGCGCCGCCCGGCACCCGGCGAAGTTCGCGCCGCAGATGTCGTGCAGCGGCGACGCGGCGCTCTGGGCGGTGCTGGCGCAGCCGCACCTGGCCCGCGGCGTGGCGATCGACCGGGCCGCGGTTCGGCGCGCCTTTTCCGGCCTTCCGCCGCATCTGCGCCGGTTGCTCGGCCCGCCGCTGGTCGCGCGCTTTCTCGACATCGGGGACCGTGACACGGCCAGCGTGCTGCGCGCGGCGCTCGACCGGCCCGGGGCCAGCCCGGCCCCCGAGACGCGGCTGCTGGAGGCCCGCGTCGCGCTGGATGGCGCGCATCCCGAGGCCGCCGAGGCGGCGCTTTCGGCGCTGGCCGCACGGGGCGGTGCGGCGGGGGCCGAGGCGGCGGCGATGTTGCTGGAACACCGGATCGCCCGCGGCGTGCCCCCGACGACCGACGCGGTGCTTGCCGCGCTTGCCCTCGCGCATGAGCACCGGCGCGGGCCGCTCGGGCCGCGCCTGGTGCGGGCCGCGGTAAAGGGCCTTGCCCTCGGGGGCGCGTTCGACGACGCGCTGGCACAGATGCGCCGGCACGGCCTGTTGGCGGACCGCGCGCTTTGCGACGCCGTGCTGGCCACCCTGACCGACCGCGGCGGCGATGCCGCGTTCCTCCGCCAAGTGGCGGCGGCGCTGTCGGGAGCCGGTCTGACCCTGCCCGAATCAGGGTTGCCGGCCCCCGCGGCGGTGCGGTTGGCCGGGCTCGGGTTCTCGGTGGAAGAGGGTAAACTCCGGGCGCTCGCCGCGGCCCGCCCGGCGGGCGCCGCCGCGCCTCTGCCCACAGACGCCGCCGCCGGTCTGCGCGCG
>NZ_RWGU01000033.1 GCF_003944755.1 Rhodovulum robiginosum | reverse complement strand
CCGACGACTTCAACGTCCAGTTCACCCATACCTCGTCGCCCGAAACCGGGCGGTCGGGCGATGACGACGTGCAGGAAGCGTTCGTCGTCTACCGGCCCGCGGGCCTGATCGTCTGGGCGCTGGTCGACGGCGGCGGCGAGGCCAGCCTGAATGTCGAGATCGGCGGCGAGGTGTTCGACCTGCTGGCCTGATCTGGCAACCGGAATCTGGTGCAGCCGCCGGTGCGCGGCTGCACCACCTTGATGACATTAGATTTTGACAAAATCGAATTTGGTGTGGCACCTTGACGCAGGGTGGCCACCGGGATTGGCCAACCTGTCGTAGTGGGCGCCGGTTGACGTGAAGGGAGCACGCGACCGCCAGCCGCGTCCATGACTATTCCCACCTGCGCAATGGCTCGGTCCTCCTGTCGGCGCCGGTTGGCTCACGATTGATTTTTCAGGGAGTTTCCGAATGGCCGAATATATTGTCGACATTGCCACCGACACCACCGACGACACCGACGAGTTCCTGAGCCTGCGCGAGGCGGTTGCCATGGCGGCGGCCACCGACGAGGCCGACACGATCGTTTTTGCCGACGGTCTGTCGACCCTGCGGCTGGACGCAACGATCGCATTCACCGACCCCGCGCTGACGATTATCGGCGACCAGGACGGCGACGGCTTTGCCGACATCACGATCAGCGGGCCCGAGGATGACAGCGCCATCGACGGCCCGTCGCTGTTCCGCTTCGAGGCCGGCGCGGCGGTGCGCATCCAGGAGATGCGCTTTCGCGATGTCTTCATCGAACAGGCGGACGGCGCCGACGGGGCGCCGGGCGACTCCATCCTGAATTCGGCCGGCACGGACGGGCAAACGCCCGAATACGGCGCGGCCCTTCTGCATGTGATGTCGGATGCGACGCTGACGCTGCTGCGCAGCAGTTTCGACCGGATCGGGGTCAAGGCGGGTGACGGCGGGGATGGCGGCGCTGGCTGGGACGGAACAGACGGGGACAGCCCGGCGGCCAGGACCGGGGACGGCGATGACGGGTTCGACGGCGGGGACGGCCGACAGGGGGGCGATGGCGGCAATGGCGCCAAAGGCGGCACGGCTGCCGGCGTGCTGCTCAACGAAGGCACGGCGCGCCTGGCCGATATCGGCTTCGGCTCGGACCTCGACGGCACCGCTGGCCGGGGCGGCAACAGCGGCCCCGGCGGTGACGGCGGCGACGGCGGCGACGGCGGCAAGGGCGGGCCGGGCCGGCTGGCCTTCCCGGCCGTTCGTTCGGGTGACGGCGGCGACGGCGGCGCCGGCGGGACCGGCGGTGACAGCGGCGACAGCGGAGACGGCGGCGATGCCTCGGCACGCATCCTGAACCGGGGCGAGATCGAGGTGCTGAGCGGGCTGGGCATTCGCGTCCCGGACGCCGTGACGGGTGCGGCCCGCGACGGGCTTCTGTTCGCCGGCGGCGCCGGCGGCGATGGCGGCGCCGCCGGCGAGGCGGGCGACCGCGCCTTTGGCCAGCTCGTCGGCGGCGCCGACGGCAGCCCCGGATCGGGGGCGTCGGAAGGCGGTATCGGCATTGACGGCAATGTTGGCGTCAAGTCCGAGATCTGGCTGACCGATGACGGCACCGACCTGACCGACGGCATCCCCGACGGCACCCGCTATTACGAGTCGCTGATCTATGCCTACGGCGCCAATGCCGACGCCTTCGAGGGCGAAACGCTGGAATTCTCGATCATCCGCACCGGCGAGACCGACATCAACCTGGAGGTCGAGTGGACGCTGGAGCCCGCGGAGGACGGCATCGACGCCGATGACGTGTCGGGGGGGCTGAGCGGCCGGGTGGAGTTCACCGCCGGCGGGCCCGATATCCGACGGGTCACCATCGACGTCGCCGAAGACGAGCTGGACGAGAGCGACGAGGGCTTCACCTTCCGCCTGACCGATGTGAGCGAGACCTCTGCCACCGATTCGACCTACGGCTTCGGCTCGCAGACGGTGGCGGGCCTCGTGCGCGACACGACCGAGCCCGGCGGCGGTGGCCTTACCCTGACCGGTACTCCGGACGGGGACGATCTGCGCGGCGGGGCGGAAGGCGACACGATCCGCGGCCTTGGCGGCGACGACCTGCTGTTCGGCGAGGGCGGTGCGGACCTGATCGAGGGTGGCGACGGGCGCGACACGATCAACGGCGGCGACGGCGACGATACGATCGAGGGCGGCGCGACCTCTGCCGACCGGCGCGACGAGATCTACGGCGGCGACGGCAACGACACAATCGACGCGGGCTACGGCAACGACCTGGTCTTCGGCGGCGGCGGCGACGACACCATCGCCGGCGGCTTTGGCGCCGACGACCTGCGCGGGCAGGCCGGCAATGACGTGATCACCGGCTCGGCGCTGTCCGACCTCGTCTTCGGCGGCGACGGCGACGATTTCGTCAATGGCGGGTTCGGCTACGACCGGATCAACGGGGGCGCGGGGGCGGACCGGTTCTACCACCTCGGCGTGCCCGATCACGGGTCGGACTGGATCCAGGAATACACGTCGTCCGAGGGCGACGTGCTGGTCTTCGGCGGCTCGGCGTCGGCCTCGGATTTCCAGGTGAACCTGGTCGAGACCGAGGATGCCGGCACCGCCGGGGTCGAGGAGGCGTTCGTGATCTACCGCCCGGCAGGGCAGATCCTATGGGCGCTGGTGGATGGCGGCGCGCAAAGCTCGATCAATATCGAACTGGGCGGCGAGGTGTTCGACCTCCTCGCCTGAGCGCGAGAAAAACCTCGACAGGCGGTGCAGCCCCGCTGCGCCGCCTCTATTATGTTTTTGAGATTGCTACTTTCTCCGCCGCTTTGTGCCAGATCAAAGTGGCGGGTGGACGCGTGTGACTTCATTTGACTTGAGTCAACCCCAAGTCGTGGAGCCAACATGCCACTACATCCCGTTTCCCAGTTCACCGCATCGCTGTCGCGCATCCCGGCCGCGCGGCGCGCGCTTTATGTTTTCGATGCCCGGCTCGACGACCTGGCGCTTCTGGATCGGGCCGTGCCCGCGCAGGCGCGCGTGTTGCATCTCGGCGCGCATCCGGACGCTTTGGCTGCCATCGGCGCGGCGCTGGCCGCGAACGCACCGGTGAGCGAACTGGTGCTTGTCGCCCACGGCACGCCGGGGCGGGTCGCGCTGGGTGCGGCGGGGCTGAGCGCCGAAACACTGGCCGACAACGCCGAGACACTGGCCGGCTGGCGCGCCCATCTGGCCGGGGACGCGCGCATCGTGCTGGCCGCCTGCGCGTCCGGGCAGGGGGCCGAGGGCCGCGCGCTGACCGGCCTCTTGGCGCATCTGACCGGGGCCGAGGTCGTGGCCGCCGAGGACGTGCTGGGCGCGGGAAGCTGGGCCTTTGCCGGCGGCTGGACCGCGCCCGAAGGCTGGGCCGCCTATCCCGGCACGCTCGCCGCGCGGGCATCGGTCGATGTGAACGGGGCCGAGTTCGACTGGGGACAGCAATCCTATTACGGCGAGGTCTCCAGCGACGGGCGGTACACCGTGTTCACCCATTATGTCAGCGGCATCGTGCGCGATCTCTACGTCTACGACCGCCTGACCGGGACCAGCGAGGCGATCGTCCGGACCGCGCCGGATGCCGGCGAGGTGATCGTCGGCGACAACGATCCGACTAGCTATGACCCGGGCCTTGAGACGTTCGAGGGGCAAGCGTCGATCTCGGGCGACGGGCGCTACGTGGCCTTCCTGCACGCCCAGCAACTGGTGCCATCCGACACCGACACCACCGATGACCTGTACCTTTACGACCGCGACAGCGGCGAAGTGAGCCTGGTCTACGAAGGCACCTATATGGATTACGAGTTCTCGTTGAACGAGGACGGGTCGCTCTTGGCCATCGCGTCGCGCTTTGACACGCCGAGCGTGGCCTGGAGCAACACGATCCGCATCGTCGACACCGCCACCCACGCGGTGGTCGACGTGTTCGGCTCGGGCAGCAGCGCCAGCTCTTTCAGGCCAAGCTTGTCGGACGACGGGCGCTATGTCGCCTTCTACTCGCCGCTTGCGTTCACCGTGGAAGACACGAGGTCGGTGGGCGATCTCTACCTGCTCGACCGCGACACCGACAGCTACACGCTGATCACGAAGAACGCCGCGGGCGAGGTCGGCGACGCCGACTATTATAACGGCTACCAGGCCAGCATCAGCGGCGACGGCCGCTATGTCGCCTTTTCATCCCACGCCACCAACCTGGTGGCCGACGACACGAACGGGGTCGAGGACGTTTTCGTCTACGACCGTGTCGACGACAGCCTGGAGCGGCTGACCTTCGGCGCCGAGGGCGGCGAGCCCGACCGGGCAAGTTCGGCGCCCAGCATCTCCGACGACGGCCGCTTCGTGGCCTTCACCAGCGAGGCGAACAACCTCGGCATGGGCGCCGACAGCTATTCGCAGCCCGATATCTTCGTCTACGACCGCTTAACCGGTGATCTGCGCCTGGCCTCGGGCGACGAAGACGGCGTGGCGCGCGGCTTCTCCTCGTCCGATGCGAAGGTCTCGGCCGACGGGAAATACGTGGTGTTTCAATCGCACAATTCGCATATCGTCGAAGACGATACCAACGCGGCCGGCGACGTGTTCCTGGCCGAGATCGACCGGTTGCCGGTCAGCCCCTACGACGATGTGATCGCGATGGCCGATGGCGGCGACTATGTGAATGCGGGCGCGGGCGACGACACGGTCGCCGGCGGCGACGGCGATGACGAGATCCGGGCGGGCGCAGGCAACGACCGCGTGGACGGCGGCGCCGGGGCCGACATCATCGCCTTGGGCGAGGGGGCCGATACGGTGGTGCTGGCCGCGGGCGGCGGCACCGATACGATCAGCGATTTCGAGGTCGGGACAGACAGCGTGGAGGGCACCGGCTTTGCCGTCGATACCGTCGGCGGCGACCGGCGGCTGTCGCTGGATGACGGCAGCGCGCTGATCTTCGAGGACGTACCGCGCAACTATGCGCCCGAGGGCGAGGTGCGCCTGACCGGCACCGCGCGGCAAGGCGAAACGCTTACCGCCGATGCCTCGCGCGTCACCGATCTCGACGGGATCGTCGCTGCGACGATGAGGGTGCACTGGCTGCGCGACGGGGCCGAGATCGCCTCCGCCGCCGGCCCGGTGGATGGCGACGGGCGCGCGACCTACACCCTGACCCAGGCCGATGTCGGCGCCGAGATCGTGGCCGAGCTGCGCTATGTCGACAATTTCGACAGCGCCGAGAGCGTGGCCAGCACGGCGAGTGCGGCGGTGGTGAACGTCAATGACGACCCCGAGGGGGGCGTCGATATCGCCGGCGCCGCCCGGGTGGGCGAGACGCTGACCGCCGACACCGGCGCGCTGGACGACCCGGACGGGCTGGGCGCCTTCAGCTATGCCTGGCTGCGCGACGGCAGCGCGATATCGGGGGCCGGGGCGGCCAGCTACACGCTGACCGATGCCGATCTGGGCGCCGCGATTTCGGTGCGCGTCTCTTACACCGATGGCGGCGGCACGGACGAGCGTGTGACCAGCGCCGCCACGGGCAGCGTCGCGGTGGGCGCGGCCGAAATCACCGGCACCGAGGGCGACGACGAGCTTTCGGGCAGCGAGGCCGCCGATACGCTGCGCGGGCTGGGCGGGGCCGACACCCTGTTCGGCCTCGGTGGCGATGACGTCATCGAGGGCGGCGACGGCACCGACACGATCAATGGCGGCGACGGCGACGACACGATCCTCGGCGGCGACACCTCGGCCGACCGGCGCGACGTGATCCTCGGGGGCGACGGCAACGACACCATTGATGCCGGTTACGGCAACGACCAGGTGTTCGGCGGCGGCGGCAACGACACCATCGCCGGCGGCTTCGGCGCCGACGACCTGCGCGGGCAGGCCGATAACGACGTGATCACCGGCTCGGCGCTGTCCGACCTCGTCTTCGGCGGGGATGGCGACGATTTCGTCAACGGGGGCTTCGGCTTTGACCGGATCAACGGGGGCGCAGGGGCCGACAGCTTTTATCACCTCGGCATCGCCAACCACGGCTCGGACTGGGTGCAGGACTACACCGCCGCCGAGGGCGACGTGCTGCTCTTCGGCGATGCCACGGCCTCGGCGGACGATTTCACGGTGCGGTTCACCCATACCTCGTCGCCCGAAACCGGGCGGTCGGGCGAGGACGACGTGCAGGAGGCGTTCGTCGTCTACCGGCCCGCGGGCCTGATCGTCTGGGCGCTGGTCGACGGCGGCGGCGAGGCCAGCCTGAATGTCGAGATCGGCGGCGAGGTGTTCGACCTGCTGGCCTGAGCGTGACGCAGGGCAGAGGGGCGGCGCGGCACGGCTGCGCCGCCTTTTCCATGCGCTTTGGGCGCATAGGCCCAAACTTCGCCGCAATATCGCCAGTTGGCTTTGAAATCCGTGATGCGACGGGTATTGTTGCCAAAAAATCGGACGGGGCAGTTACATGGCAATCACGGCAAACGAGCAGTATCTTATCGAGCTTATCAACCGGGCCCGGCTCGACCCGCTGGGCGAGGCCGCGCGGTACGGGCTGTCGGACCTAAACGATGGGCTGGCCGCGGGCACGCTGAACGCAACGCCCAAGCAGGTCTTGGCGCCCAATACGTTCATCGAGGCGGCGGCCCAGGCTCATTCGGCCTGGATGCTGTCGGCCGATACGTTCAGCCATACCGGCGCGGCCGGCAGTTCCAGTACCGACCGCATCCGCGATGCCGGCTATACCCTGACCTCTCCGTGGTCGACGGGCGAGAACATCGCCTGGCAGGGCACGACCGGTACGATCGATCTGGGCGCGTCGATCCTGGCCCATCACGAGGGCCTGTTCCTGTCGGCCGGACACCGCGCGAACCTATTGGATGACGGGTTCCGCGAGATCGGCGTGGCACAGGTGCAGGGCTTTTTCACTCAAAGCGGCACCGCCTACAGCAGCTCGATGCTGACCGAGAATTTCGCCACATCCGGGCGCACCGTCGTCGTCACCGGCGTGGCCTATACCGACAGCGACGGCGACGAGTTCTACTCGGTCGGCGAGGGCACCGGCGGGGTCAGCCTGTCCTCGGGGGGCGCCTCGGCCAGCACCGCCGCGGCGGGCGGCTATTCGCTGGGCGTGTCGTCTTCGGCCGCGACCGAGGTCACGATCACCGCGGCGGGCAGCACCAGCGTGGTGCGCGTCGATACATCTGACGGCAATGCCAAGCTCGACATTCTCGGCGGCACCTTCCTGAAATCGGCAACCAGCCTGACGCTGGTCTCGGGCATCGCCGATGCCGCCCTGCTGGGCCTGGCCGGCGCCAGCCTGACCGGCGGGGCCGGGGCCAACGTGCTTTATGGCAACGCGGGCAACAACCATCTGGCCGGCGGGGCCGGCAACGATGTGCTGGTGGGCGGCGACGGCATCGACACGGCCGTGTTCGGCATCGCCGCGGGGTCGGCCACCGTCACCCAAAGCGGCTCGGCCCTGACCGTGTCGTCGTCCGAAGGCACCGACACCCTGCGCGGGATCGAGCGGTTCGAGTTTTCAGACGGTCTTTTCACCGTCGAGGACATGCTGGAGGGCGGCCCCGTCGAGGGCATGGTCCTTTCGGGATCGGACGAGGCCGACGAGCTGACCGGCGGCAATGGCGACGACGAGATTTCCGGCAACGGCGGCGACGATACGCTGATGGCCGGGGGCGGCGCCGACCATGTGACCGGCGACGATGGCGACGACACGATCCATGGCGGCGACGGGCCCGACACACTGAACGGCGGCGCCGGTAACGACACGATCTATGGCGGCGAGACCGTGGCCGACCTGCGCGACGTGATCTACGGCGGCGAGGGCGACGATTTCATCGACGCCGGCTACGGCAACGACCAGGTCTTCGGGATGGGCGGCGCCGACACTATCGCGGGGGGCTTTGGCGCGGACACGTTGCAAGGGCAGGATGGTGACGATGTCATCACCGGCTCGGCGCTCTCGGACCTCGTCTATGGCGGGGCGGGCAACGATTTCGTCAATGGCGGCTTCGGCTTCGACCGGATCAATGGCGGGGCCGGGGCGGACAAGTTCTACCATCTGGGCGTGGCCGACCACGGGTCGGACTGGATCCAGGACTACAGTTCGGGCGAGGGCGACGTTCTCTTGTTCGGCAACGCCGCGGCCAGCGCCGATGATTTCCGCGTGACCTTCGTCGAAACGGCCTCGGCCGGCACGGCGGGCGTGGAAGAGGCCTTCGTGATCTATCGCCCCACGGGCCAGATCATGTGGGCGCTGATCGACGGCGGCGGCGAGGCAGAGATCAATATCGAAATCGATGGCACCGTTTTCGACCTGCTGATCTGAGGACATCGCAACAACACGGCACGGAATCCATGCCCGAAAGGCGCTTGGGTGTTGACATATAATGTTTATAACTCAAGTTTTTATCGGACAAACTTAAAGTAATATCTACGCGCGACAGGAGACCAGATGACAACCTATACGATCCAGGGCTTCGGCCTTCCCGTGGATGACGCCCCCGGGGCGACCCCGATTGAAACCGTCGAACTTGCGCTGATCGTGCCCGATGGCACGACCTCGTTCAGCTACGAGACGGTGGGGCGCGACGACGAAGGCATGCCGCTGGTCGATGTGGCGCTCGACAGCTATCGCGAGCTGATCGACGGCGAAGACGAAGAGATCGAGGGCATCTCGGTGCTGCAGGTCGAGTGGTCGGGCAATACGGTCTACGTGCTGAACCTGCAATTCTCCGATGGGCGCGACCTGATCTTCCGCCTTGGCGGCGACGTGCTGCCGGTGTTCGAAACCGCCAACGATTTCCTGGCCTTCGACGAGCGGATCGAGTCGGTGGACACGCCCGACGCGGGCTCCGGCTTTGCGCCCGGCGATGCGATCCGCCTGGCCGCCATTCCCGGCGTGGCGATCACGCAGGACGACGTGATCCAGGGGTTCGACGACAACGACGTGATCGCCGGGGGCGCCGGCAACGATTTCATCTCTGGCGAAGCGGGCAACGATATCCTGCGCGGCGGCGTCGGGGACGACGTGCTGCTCGGCGGGACGGGGGCCGACCGGCTGGTCGGCGGGGCCGGCGAAAACGGCTTTGTCGGCGGCCTCGGCAACGACGTGATAATCGGCGGCGAGGATGGCAGCGAGACCGATTACGACACGCTGAGCTATCTCGACGAGGACGGGCCGCTGGCCGTGTCCGTCGATATCGCCGCGGGCACCGCGACCGACACCTATGGCGGCAGTGACACGATCAGCGGGATGGAAATGATCCTCGGCACTGCCGGTGCCGATACCTTCACCGGCAGCGACGACCCGGACGAGCATGTCCGCTTTCGCGGGTTCCAGGGCGATGACACCTTTATCGCCGGGGCGGGCCGCGTCACGCTCGACTATCGCCGCGACGAGGGGCTGGGCGCGAGCCAGGGCATCGACGCCGACCTGGCCGCCGGGACGATCATCGACCCGTTCGGCGACACCGACACGGTGATTGGCGCGACCTATCGCCTTCGTGGCACCGATTTCGACGACACGATGGTCGGCAGCGATGCCGACGAGGTGTTCGAGGGGCGCGGCGGGGACGACGTGATCGAGGGCGGCGCGGGCGAAGACACCGCGCGCTTCGACGTGGAGTTCGGCAGCGCCACGGTGACGCTCGACGGCGACACGGTCACAGTCACCTCCGCGCTGGGCACCGACACGCTGAGCGGTGTCGAATATTTCGTCTTTGCCGATGCCGAGCGAAGCCTGTCGCAATTCATCTACGGCACGTCCGACGCCGATGACGAGGTCGAGGGCACGGACGAGGGCGAATGGATCGACACCGGGCGCGGTGACGACACGGTGGACGGCGGCGGGGGCGACGACCGGATCGACGCCGGCGAGGGCGATGACCGCGTGCTTGGCGGCGACGGCGACGACACGCTGAGCGGCGGCGACGGGTCGGACACGATCAATGGCGGCGACGGCGCCGACACGATCGAGGGTGGCGATACCGAAGACGACCGGCGCGACATCATCTATGGCGGCAACGGCGACGACATCCTCAACGGCGGTTACGGCAATGACCTGATCTACGGGATGGCCGGCAATGACCGGATCTCGGGCGGGTTCGGCGCCGACGAGCTGCAGGGGCAGGACGACGACGATGTGATCACCGGCTCGGCGCTCTCGGACCTCGTCTATGGCGGGGCGGGCGACGATTTCGTCAATGGCGGCTTCGGCTACGACCGGATCAACGGCGGCACCGGGGCGGACAAGTTCTACCATCTGGGCGTGGCCGACCACGGGTCGGACTGGATCCAGGACTACAGTTCGGCCGAGGGCGATGTGCTCTTGTTCGGCAACGCTTCGGCCAGCGCCGACGATTTCCGCGTGACCTTCGTCGAGACCGAGGATGCCGGCACCGCGGGCGTCGAGGAGGCCTTCGTGATCTACCGCCCCACGGGCCAGATCATGTGGGCGCTGATCGACGGCGGCGGCGAGGCGGAGATCAATATCGAGATCGGCGGGGGCGTGTTCGACCTGCTGGCGTAGGGGCGTTTGGGGGCGCCGCCCGGCGCCCCCGGCCTAGGGCGCGATGAAGTTCACGCCATCCATGCGTTCGATGGCGAAAATGTCTTCCTCGTAGGCCTCGGTCAGGTCCTCGACCAGGTCCTCGGTCCAGCCGGGCACGTCGAGTTCCATCTCCAGCGCCTCGGGGATCGCGAACTTGTCGAGGAAGGCGGCCACGACGCGGCTGCGCTGCAGCTCGGTCTTGGGCGGATTGCTGGCGAGGTAGGCGCGCATACGCTTCAGCCCGCCCTCGGTCATGATCGTCGCCAGTAACGCGTCGGCGCCCTCAAGCTCGGTCTCGGGGCCGTGGCCGGACAAGCTGCGCAAGACGTCGCGCCAGACCAGCGGCGTGTCCTCGTTGCACCAGACGGTGAACTCGGCATCGGGGTTGGCGTTGCGGATACGGCGCACCACGTCCGACCAGGCCAGCCGCCCGGGATCGGCACCGGCGATGAACCCTTCGAAGCTCTTTTCGTTGGAGCGCGCGAAAAGCGCGGGGACGAACGTGGCGGGGTTGCGGATGGCGAGGTGGAACTCGCACCCCGCCTCGGGGAACAACTGGGCGAGCCAGGTCGCCTTTTCCCCGGCCATGGGGTAGAGCATGTGCTCTTGCAGCACCTTGGCGGGCATGCATATGAAGGACTCGTTGGAAAAGATCAGCCGCCGGGCCCCGTCCTCGTCCATCATCGCGTCGAGCATGGTTTCCTGCAACTCACGCGGTGCGGGCTTGCCCCGCAGCGAGATCATCGACTCGCGCAGAACGGGACGCGCGCGCGCCGGCTCGGGCACGACGATTCCCTCTTCGGCCAGCCGCTTTCGGTTTTTCTGCAGGCATTTCATCAGCAGCCCTTCGTCGGTGCAATGCGCCCCGATATGATAGACGAGCTGCATATGTCGCTCTCCGTGTTGCCTCTCACACGCGTATGACGTGACTATACGAGGATTTGTGGACAGTAAATCGGCTTTCCTGTAGAGCGGCGATATGGTTGAGCAAAACACTCGGTTACCAGCCCGCCGCCTCTGGCCCGACCCCTGGTCGGTCGGTGCGGTATTGATCGCCGCGGCGGTCCTGATGCCCATCGCCTCGGTGCTGTGGCTGGCGCTCAACCCCGCCGAGAATGTCTGGCCGCATCTTCTTAACACCACGCTGCCGCGCTACCTGGGCAATACCGGTGTTCTGATGGCCGGCGTGGCGGGGCTGTCTGCGGCGATGGGCACGGGGGCCGCCTGGATGGTGGCGATGTACCGGTTTCCGCTGTCGCGCTGGCTGGACTGGCTGCTGTTGCTGCCGCTGGCGATCCCGGCCTATGTCGGCGCCTACGCGCTGGTGGATTTCCTGGAATATGCCGGACCCGTCCAGACCGGATTGCGCGGCCTGATGGGCTGGCAAAGCGCGCGCGACTACTGGTTCCCCGAGATCCGTTCGCGCGGTGCGGCGATCCTGGTGCTGTCGGCGGCGCTATACCCCTATGTCTACCTGCTGGCGCGCACGGCCTTCCGCGAACAGTCCGGCGGCGCCTACGAGGTGGCGCGCGCGCTGGGCGCGGGGCCCTGGGGGCTGTTCACCCGCGTCGGCCTGCCGCTGGCACGCCCGGCCATCGCCGCGGGCGCGGCCATCGTGATGATGGAAACGGTGAACGATTTCGGCGTGGTCGATTATTTCGCCGTTCAGACCCTGACCGCCGGCATCTTCTCGGTCTGGCTGGAAAGCGGCAATGCCGGTGGCGCCGCGCAGATCGCGATGGTGATCCTGGCGATGATCCTGGCGCTTGTGGCGCTGGAAAAGGTCAGCCGCCGCAACCTGCGCTTTCACAATATCGCCCGCCATCACCGGCCGCTCAACCCTGTGCGGGTGACGGGCGCCGCGGGCTGGGCGATGACGGCGCTTTGCGCGCTGCCGGTCGGGGTGGGCTTCGTGCTGCCGGTCGGCGTTCTGGCCTCCCACGCCTTCGGCGCAGGGGGGGCATGGATCGACCCGGGCCTGTTGCGCGCGCTGTGGAACACGCTGACGGTGGGCGGGCTGGCGGCGCTGGGCACGGTGACGGCGGCGCTGTTTCTCGTCTACGGGGTGCGGCTGACGGGGCGGATGCTGCCCAAGCTGCTGCTGCCGGTCACCACCATCGGCTATGCCGCGCCCGGCGCGGTGCTGGGGGTGGGCCTGCTGATCCCGATGGCCGCCGCCGACAACGCGCTGGCCGACGCGGTGGAGGGCGCCCTGGGCGTCGATATCGGCCTCGTCATGACCGGCTCGGCCTTTGCCATCATCTATGCCTACGGCGTGCGCTTTTTCGCCATCGCGCAAGGGGCCGCCGATGCGGCGATGGGCCGGATCGCACCCAGCCTGCCGATGGCCGCACGGTCGCTGGGCCGCAGCGCGCGCGGCACGCTGGGGGCTGTCTACCTGCCGCTGATCCGGCCCACCGTGGGCACCGCGCTGCTCTTGGTCTTCGTCGATTGCGTGAAAGAGCTGCCGGCGACGCTGCTGCTGCGCCCGTTCAACTTCAACACGCTGGCCACGCGCGTCTACGAGAAGGCGAGCCTGGAAAACCTCGGCGATGCCGCCCCGGCCGCGCTGCTGGTCAGCGCGGTGGGGCTGATCGCCGTCGCCTTCCTCGCACGCGCCAACCGCTGAGCCCGCGAAATCCTTGCGCGCGCGGCTGGTGGCGGCTAGATCAGGTCCAGCGCCCCTATAGCTCAGCTGGTAGAGCATCTGATTTGTAATCAGAGGGTCGGGAGTTCGAGTCTCTCTGGGGGCACCACCAAGCCGCTGTTTTAGCCGGGAAATGTTATCTCGCCTCGGTTTGTCCGTCCGAGCGTCCGAGCGCGTCCGGCTCGGACGGACGGTGGCGTTGAAGCGCCAAGTTGCGATTTCGCCATCCGCAATAGCAAATGAGCGGGCTGCGCAGGTCGGGGCAAACGTGGACCTACCTCTCGCATGGCCGAGCCGGGAAAACCGCCGCTCACAGGATGTCGAGCACCCGCTCGGGCGGGCGGCCCAGCGCGGCCTTGCCGTTGGCGAACACAACGGGGCGTTCGATCAGGATCGGATGGGCGGCCATCGCGGCCAGCAGCGTCTCGTCTTCGTCGGTCTGCGACAGGCCCAACTCGCGGAAGGTCTTTTCCTTGACCCGCATCATCTCGACCGCCCGCAGTCCCAGCGTATCGCGGGCCAGCCGCAGCTCGGCCAGGCTGGGCCGGTCGTCGAGATAGCGGCGCACCACGGGCGCGATGCGGCGGTCCTCGATCAGCTTCAGCGCCGCGCGCGATTTCGAACAGCGCGGGTTGTGCCAGATCACCACCTGCGTCATGCCCACTCCTCCCGTCCGGTGCCGACCGCCTCGGCCACGCTGGCAAACCCGTCGCGCGCCAAGAGCCGGTCGAGCCCGTTCGCGATTTCGGCCACCAGCCCGAGCCCGCTGTAAACCAGCGCGGTATAAAGCTGCACGGCGCTGGCCCCGGCGCGGATCTTGGCATAGGCCTCTTCGGCCGAGCCCACGCCGCCCACGCCGATCAGCGGCAGCCGGCCCTCCGTAAGGACCGAAATCCGGGCCAGCACCCGGGTCGAGCGGGCGAAAAGCGGCGCGCCCGACAGCCCGCCGGCCTCTGCCGCATGGGGGCTGGTCAGCCCGCCACGGGCGAGCGTCGTGTTGGTGGCGATGATCCCCGAAATCGCACGCTCCAGCGCCACCTCGGCAACCTCTTCCAGTTCGGCGTCCGACAGATCGGGCGCGATCTTTAGAAACACCGGGATCGCGCGGGGCAGGTCGGCCCGCGCGGCCATGACCCCGGCCAGCAACGCCGAAAGCGCCGCTTTGCCCTGCAGATCGCGCAGCCGCTCGGTATTGGGCGAAGAGACGTTCACGGTGGCGAAATCCACATGCGGCCCGCAATGGGCCAGCACCGCGGCGAAATCGGCCGCGCGGTCGGTGCTGTCCTTGTTGGCGCCCAGGTTCAGCCCGATCACCGCGCCGGCGGGCCGGGCGGCCAGCCGCGCGCCGATTGCCACCATGCCGTCGTTGTTGAACCCGAAGCGGTTGATCGCGGCGCGGTCCCCGGTCAGCCGAAAGAGGCGCGGGCGCGGGTTGCCCGGCTGCGGCCGGGGCGTGGCCGCGCCCACCTCGACAAAGCCGAAGCCCGCGCGCGCCAGCGGCGCCAGCGCCTCGGCGTTCTTGTCGTACCCCGCGGCCAGCCCGATCGGGTTGGGCAGGTCGAGCCCGGCGAGCCTGGTTTTCAGCCGCGGGGTGCTGACCGGCCCCGGCAGCGGCACCAGCCCCGATTTCAACGCGGACAGCGAGAGTGTATGGGCGCGTTCGGGGTCCATCCGGTGCAGCAGCGCAAGGCCCGCGCGTTCCAGCGGGTTCATACCACACCCTCGGGGAAGATATGCCCGGTGGCGCCCATCGGCAGCGACTTGTCCCACACCACCTCGGCCATCCGCAGCTCGCGGTAGAGATGCGGAAACAGCGCGCCGCCGCGCGAGGGCTCCCATTTCAGGGCGTCGCCCAGCCGGTCCGCCTCGACGGCGACCAGCACGAGGTCGCTTTCCCCGGCGAAATGCTTTTCGGCGGTGCCGGTCACCTGTTCGGCGGTCGAGAAATGAATAAAGCCGTCGGCAAGATCGACCGGTGCCCCGGCGGTGCGTCCCGCCGCGCGCAGGGCATCCCATTCCGCCCGTCGAAAGATCTTGTAGATCAGCATGGGGCTAGGTGATGCCCCGCAATTCGGGCCGGGTCAATGGGACACCCGGCCCCTTGCGCGGCCGGTGCGCGGGCGGTGCGCCGGCGGGTGATTGCCGCGGCCCGGTCCGCGCCGGACCCGATCGGGGTGCCTTGCCTCTCGGGGAAAGGGGCCGCAGCGCGCGGAACCTTTTGACAGTCCCCCGGGCCGCGCGCCACATTCGGGGATGTTAACCAACAGGGGACTCAAGACATGAAAACGCGCATCCTCTCTACCGCTGCGGTATTGGCGCTGTCGGCCGGGATGGCCCAGGCCGATTATTCGCTGACCATTTTGCACACCAACGATTTCCACGCCCGGTTCGAGCCGATCTCGAAATACGATTCGGGCTGTTCGGAAGAGGACAACGCCGCGGGCGAATGTTTCGGCGGCTCGGCGCGGCTGGTGAGCGCGCTCGACGCGGCCAAGGCGCGGACCAACAATTTCATCCTCGTCGATGGCGGCGACCAGTTCCAGGGCACGCTTTTCTATACCTACTACAAGGGCCAGGTCGCGGCCGAGATGATGAACAAGATGGGCTATGACGCGATGACCGTGGGCAACCACGAATTCGACGACGGCCCCGAGGTGCTGCGCGGTTTCGTCGACGCGGTCGACTTTCCGATCCTTATGTCGAACGCCGATATTTCGGGCGAAGACCTCCTGACCGGGGCCATAGAGAAATCCACGGTGATCGAGCGCGGCGGCGAAAAGCTGGGCCTCATCGGCCTGACGCCGCAGGATACCGACGAACTGGCCAGCCCCGGCCCCAACATCGTCTTCACCGACCCGGTGGGCGCGGTGCAGGCCGAGGTGGACAAGCTGACCGAGGCGGGCGTGAACAAGATCATCGTGCTCAGCCATTCGGGCTATGCCGTCGATCAGCGCGTCGCGGCCGAAACCACCGGGGTGGACGTGATCGTGGGGGGCCACACCAACACCTACCTGTCGAACACGTCGGACCGGGCCGAGGGGCCCTATCCGACCATGGTCGGCAGCACCGCCATCGTGTCGGCCTATGCCTACGGCAAGTTCCTGGGCGAGTTGAACGTGACCTTCAACGATGCCGGCGAGATCACCGAGGCCGTGGGCGAGCCGCTGATCATGGATGCCGCCGTGACCGAGGACGCCGACACCAAGGCGCGCATCGGCGAGCTGGCCGGCCCGCTGGAGGAAATCCGGCAAAAGGTGGTGGCCGAATCCGCCGAGGCGATCGAGGGCGACCGCTCGGTCTGCCGCGCGATGGAATGCCCGATGGGCAACCTGGTGGCCGACGCGATGCTCGACCGGGTCAGGGACCAGGGCATCCAGATCGCCTTCCAGAACGGCGGCGGCCTGCGCGCCTCGATCGACGCGGGGCCGGTGACCATGGGCGAGGTTCTGACCGTGCTGCCGTTTCAGAACACGCTCTCGACCTTTTTCGTCTCGGGCCAGACCATCGTCGATGCGCTGGAAAACGGGCTGAGCCAGGTCGAGGACGGCGCCGGGCGCTTCCCGCAGGTGGCGGGCATGACGTTTACCTGGAACCCGGCGGCCGAACCGGGCAGCCGGGTGGTCGATGTCATGGTGGGCGGCGCGCCCATCGACCCGAACGCGACCTATGGCGTGGTGTCCAACAACTACGTGCGCAACGGCGGCGACGGCTACGAGATGTTCGTGAATGCCTCGGACGTCTACGACTTCGGGCCCGACCTGGCCGACGTGACGGCAGAGTACCTGGCCGCGAACGCGCCCTACCAGCCCTATACCGACGGGCGCATCACCGCCGTCGAATAACGGCCATCGGGCGCGCGCGCGTGCGTGGCGACCGCGCGCGCCCTGACTTTGATCCCCGGTGCCGGTCCGGGCTATGCTCGCCCCATGTGCGGACGGTTTTCCATCACCCACCCGACCGAGGCGATGGCGCGGCTTTTCGAGGCCGTGCCATCGAACGATCTGCCCGAGGGACCCAATTACAACGTGTGCCCCACCAACGATGTGGCGGTCGTTACCAGCGCCGAGGGTCAAAGGCGGCTCAGGCCGATGCGCTGGGGCTTTGTCCCGCACTGGTACAAGAGCCCGACCGACGGGCCGCTGCTGATCAACGCCCGCGCCGACACCTTGGCCGAAAAGCCCGCCTTTCGCGCGGCGGCGCGGTCGCGGCGGTGCCTGGTGCCGGCCTCGGGGTTTTACGAATGGCACACGGGGCGGGCGGGCGAAAAGCTGCCCTGGTACGTCACCCGCGCCGATGGCGCGCCGATGGCCCTCGCCGGCATCTGGCAGGACTGGGAGAAGGCGGAGGAGGCGCTGACGACCTGCGCCATCGTCACCACCGACGCGAATGCCGAGATGGCACCGGTCCATCACCGGATGCCGGTGATTTTGGAGGCCGCCGACTGGCCGCTCTGGCTGGGCGAAGAGGGGCACGGCGCGGCGGTGCTGATGCGCCCGGCCGCAGAGGGCGTGTTGCGGCTTTACCGGGTGGGCAGGGCGGTAAATTCCAACCGGGCCAGCGGTCCCGACTTGATCGAACCGGTCGAGGCCTAGGGCAAGGCCGCTGGCCGGCCCGATGGGCGGGCCATGCCGCTTAGTATGGCGCCGGGTTGGTCGCGTCACCCGGAAATCCGACTTTTCATGAAAGACCGCCCCGATGCGCGGCGTGGCTGTGATGCGGTCTGAAGAGTTGTGTCGCCCGCCCCGCGCGGCCTCTGGCGTGCCGTTTACCGGCGGGCCGTCCCGGGTGCACCTGGCCGGGGCGTCAGGCCCCGAAAGGCACGGGGCCGCCCGCCGAAAGGCAGAGGCGGCCCCGCGTCGTCACTGCTCTATTCCGTGGGCAGGGTGCTGGTGTAGCGCAGCACGTCGACCGCCAACTCCGGGCCGAAGGCCTGAAGGTTGATCATTTCGACCCCGGTATGGGCGTGCATGATCTTGTTCAAGACCTCATCGGGCACATCGACGGCCTCGGTGCCGATATAGGCATCCTCGCCCGGACCGCCCCAGTTCAGCTTGCGCCCGTCAAAGCCGTGGCACGCGGCGCAGATCGTCTGAAAGACCTCGCGGCCGCGGTTGATGTCGCCGGCCACGATCTGCCGGGTCGACGGGTCGATATAGCCCGACATGTCGAACTGGCCGCGCGAAACGAAGGCCGCGACCCGCGCCAGCGCATCGTCCGGGATCATCTCGCGGTTGTAGAGATGGACCGGGCCGCGCAGCAACTCGAAGATCTCGGCCACCGATTTTCCCTTGGCGCCCTCGATCCCCTTGATGCCGGTGTAATGGCTGCCTGCGCGGTAGACGCCTTGCACCCCGGCGTAATCCCAGCCGTGGCATTCCTTGCACCGCCAGGTCTCCGCACCCGATTTCTGCCCGACCTCCGGGTAGGACGGATGGGTGATGTAGTGCGGCGCCGGCCTGTTCAAGGCCTCCCACCAGTTGTCGTAAATCCTCCCCCCGGCTGCCAAAATCCAGGGCTCGGACGGATTGGCCGGCGCCTCCGTCGCGAAATCGGCGGCGTCGTCCTCGATCGCGTAATCCGGCGTGAAGTCCTGTTGCGCCGTGGCCACGGCTGCAAAGAGCGCAATGCCTGCCGCAAATGCGGCGCTTCCCGTCAAAAACGGTTTCATGTGGTGTCCCCCTTTTTTCCCAATCACCCCGGAATACGGTGGTATGCTGTTCCGGGGTGCTGGACAGACGCTAGCGCATGATTCGTGAGATAAGCAATAAAATTTCAAAAATTATACCTATACAAGATTAAAAAAAACAATTTAAACGATAGGGCGTATCACGCGCGCGTGACTCATCCTTTGCCGCGGCGACGGACTGGCCGGACCCGCGCGTAAGCGCCTCAGATCACCCGAAAATGTTTGGAAAGCTTCAGCCCCTGGCCCTGGTAGTTCGACGCCATGTCGGCTCCATAAAGCCGCCGGGGACGGCCCGCCATGCGTTCATAGACCAGCCGGCCTACAACCTGACCGTGTTCCAGCACGAAAGGCGCTTCGTGACATCGGACCTCGAGAACACCCCGAGATCCGGTGCCTCCGGCCTCGGAATGGCCGAATCCGGGGTCGAAGAAGCCCGCGTAATGCACCCGGAATTCGCCGACCATCGCCAGATAGGGCGCCATTTCCGCGGCGTAGTCGGGCGGGATATGCACCGCTTCGCGGCTGACCAGAATGTAAAAGGCGCCCGGATCGAGGATGACCTGCCCGCTGTCGCTGCGGATCTCCTCCCAGTATTCGGCGGGGTCGTAGGCGCCGATCCGGTCCAGGTCGATGACGCCGGCATGCGGCTTGGCGCGGTAGCCCAGCAAATCGCCCGACGCCGGGCGCAGGTCGACGGAAAAGCCCAGGCCGCCGGAAATGACCGCCGGGCCGCCGGTGACCAGCCCCTGCTCGGCGTGCAGGGCGCCAAGCTCGGCATCGCTCAGCACGGCCTGGCCGCGCCGGAACCGGATCTGGTTCAGCCGCATACCGGGGCGCACCAGCACCGAAAAGGACCGCGGGCAGATCTCGGCATAAAGCGGGCCGTCATACCCCGCGGCGATGCGGTCGAATTCGGTGCCGCCATCGGTAATCGCGCGGGTCAGCAGGTCGAGACGGCCGGTCGAGCTTTTGGCATTGGCCACCGCCTGCACGTCGGCGGGCAGCGCCAGCCGCTCCATCAGCGGCACGACGTAGACGCAGCCCTTTTCCAGCACGGCGCCCGCTGACAGGTCGATGCGGTGCATTTCGAAATCGGCGAGGCGCCGGGCCACGCTGCGCCCCTCGCCGGCAAGGAACGAGGCGCGCACGCGGTAGGCCACCGGGCCCAGGCGCAAATCGAGCGACGCGGGCTGGACCTGATCGGGGGCAGGGGGCGTGTCGGCGGCGATCTCGCCGCGGGCGAGCATGGCCTCGATTTCCTGCGAGGGCAGAACCCCGGTGCCCGTGTCCATGCGTGCTCTCCGCCTCGTGCCCGGCCCCGAAACCGAAACGCCCGCCGCCCTGTCCGGGCGCGGGCGGCTTATCGGTAATGGTCGGGCTAGCAGGACTTGAACCTGCGACCTTCCGTCCCCCAGACGGACGCGCTACCAGACTGCGCCATAGCCCGACGTGGGGCGTGTATTACCATGTCTGCGCGCGGGGGCAAGACGCAAATCCTATCGCTTTTCGTCCCCGTCGGGGCGCATCAGACGGTCGTGCAGCGCCGACAGCCGCTCTTCCAGCGTGGCCAGCCGATCGGCGGGCAGCGCGCCGAGCGCGGCGCGCGCGGCGGGGCGGCGCAGCAGCGTGGTCATGGGCGATACGATCGGCGCAAAGGCCGGGTCGTCATCTTCCGGGTCGGTGGCGAGCAGACCGGCCCCGAGCGGGGTGGGCGGTGGCGGCATCTCGGATTCGGGGCCGGGGCTGGCGGCGGTGGCATCGGCGGGCGCTTCGACGCCGGGCTCCGGGCCCTCGTCCGGCGGGGCGCCCGCATCGGGGCCAGGGGCCGCGTCGGCGGCCTGTGTCGCGCCATCCGGTTCTTGTGCGGACTCCGGGGCCGGGGCCGTATCGGGCGAGGGTTCGGGCGGCGGGGCCGTGTCGGGCGGCGGGGTGTCGGGCGCGTCTTCGGGCGGCGGCGCGGGCGCGGTGTGGCGCGTGTCGTTCAGCGCCACCACGTTGTCCTCAGGCTCGGGCACGACGTCTTCGGCCATCGGGGCCTCGCTCGCCTCGGCGTCGATCACCTCGCCGCCATTGACCGGCGCAGACAGCGCCGAAACATGGCGAACCCCCTGTTCGCGCAAGATTTTCTGCACACCGCGGATGGTCATCCCGTCCTCGTGCAGCAGTTTCTTGATGCCCCCCAGCAACAGCATGTCGCTGGGCCGGTAATAGCGTCGCCCGCCCGCCCGCTTGACGGGCTTGATCTGGCTGAACCGGCTTTCCCAAAAGCGCAGGACGTGGGCCGGCGTGTCCAGCCAGTCGGCAACCTCTGAGATCGTTCGGAAAGCCTCGGGCGATTTCTCCATATCCCGCGCGCCTTAGCCGCGGTTGCCCGCGGCCACCCGTTCTTTCATCAAATGCGACGGCCGGAAGGTCAGCACGCGCCGCGGATGGATCGGCACCTCTTCGCCGGTCTTGGGGTTGCGCCCGATGCGCGCGGCCTTGTCACGCACGCTGAACGTGCCGAAAGACGAGATCTTGACCGTCTCGCCGGAAACCAGCGCATCCGACATGTGTTGCAGGACGCTCTCCACGAGTTGAGCGGATTCGTTGCGGGACAATCCGACCTCGCGAAACACCGCTTCGCTGAGATCGATCCGCGTCAATGTCTTGTTTCCCATCGTGCTCCCCCGACTCGGATACGAGTCAATTAGGCGGGCAAAGGATTTCAAAGTCAATATCAACGGGTTGGGCAGTGGAGTTTGCGCGGGTTTCTACCAGCGCAGCACAACGGCCCCCCAGGCCAGTCCGCCGCCGATGGCCTCGGTCACCACAACGTCCCCGGTTTTGATCTGGCCGCGGGCCTTGCCCACCGACAGCGCCAGCGGGATCGAGGCGGCCGAGGTGTTGCCGTGATCCTGCACGGTGACCACCACGTGATCCATCCCCAGGCCCATCTTCTGGGCCGTCGCCTTGATGATGCGCAGGTTCGCCTGATGTGGCACCAGCCAGTCCACGTCGCCCCCGGAAAGCCCGGCCTTGTCGAGCGCGGCATGGGCGGTCGCGGCAAGCTTTTCCACCGCGTGGCGGAACACTTCCTTGCCCATCATGCGAACATGGCCCGATGTGCCGGTCGACACGCCGCCGTCGACGTAAAGGATGTTGCGGTGGCGCCCGTCCGAATTGAGGTCGAGCGCGAGGATGCCGCGGTCGTCGGACGTGCCGTCGCCTTCGGCCGCCTCCAGCACCAGCGCCCCGGCACCGTCGCCGAACAGCACGCAGGTGCCGCGGTCGGTGAAATCCAGGATGCGGCTGAAGGTTTCGGCGCCGATCACCAGCACTCGCCGCGCCTGGCCCGACAGGATCAGCGCGTTGGCGTTCGACAGCGCAAAGACGAAGCCCGCACAGACCGCCTGAACGTCGTAGGCAAAGCCGTGGGTCATGCCCAGTTCGGCCTGCACCATGGTGGCGGCCGAGGGGAAGGTCAGGTCGGCGGTCGAGGTGGCCAGCACGATCGCGTCCAGATCGTCGGGCCCGAGCCCGGCATCGGCCAGCGCTGCACGGGCGGCCTTGACCGCCAGGTCGGATGTCGTCTGGCCCTCGGCGGCGAAATGGCGGCGCTCGATGCCCGAGCGGCTGCGAATCCATTCGTCGGTCGTATCCAGCGTTTTTTCGAATTCGCGATTGTCGACCACGCGTTCGGGCAGGTAGTGCCCCACTCCCTTGACGATGGCCCGTGTGATCATGGTTTTTGTTCGCTCCCGGTCCTCGCCTGCAGGGCATCTTCTTCAACGCAGGCGGCAGATGCAACCCGTGCGGCCAGCCGCTCGGTAAAGCCCGACTGCGCCAGTTCGAAGGCCAGCTTGACGGCCGCCGAAACGCCGGTTGCATCGGATGCGCCGTGCGATTTGACCACGGTGCCGTTGAGCCCGAGGAATACGCCGCCATTCACCCGACGCGGGTCGATCCGCTTTTTCAAACGGCGCAGCGAGGTGAGGGCCAGCAGCGCGGCGATCCGTGACAGCGGCGTGGCCTTGAACGCCTGACGCAGGAAGTCGCCGATCAGCCGCGCCGTGCCCTCGCCGGTCTTCAGCGCCACGTTGCCGGTGAACCCGTCGGTCACGATCACGTCCACCTTGGCCGACGGGATGTCGCCGCCTTCGACGAAGCCCACGAAATCGTAACTCGCCGACGCGGCGCAACTTGCGATCAGGTCATGGGCGGCCTTGAGCTCGGCCCGGCCCTTGTGCTCTTCGGTGCCCACGTTCAAGAGCCCCAGCCTCGGCCGCTCCAGCCCCAGGCCGTTGCGGGCGTAAGACGTGCCCATCAGGGCGTATTGCAGCAGGTCGTGCTCGTCGGCGCGCACGTCGGCACCAACGTCGAGCATGACGTTGAAACCCTGCGGGTTGCGCGAGGGCCACAGGCAGGCGATGGCCGGCCGGTTGATCCCCGGCAGCTTTCTGAGCCTGACGATCGACAACGCCATCAGCGCGCCGGTGTTGCCGCAGGACACCACCACCGGGGCCTCGCCGTTGCGTACGCTGTCAATGGCCGACCACATCGAACTGGCCTTGCCGTGGCGCATGACGTGGCTGGGCTTGGCATCCATCGTCACCACGTCGGCGGCACCGCGGATATCGACCCGGCCCTCCAGCACGCGCCGACGCGCGACCAGCCGCTCCAATTCATCGGCACGGCCGTGCAGGATGAAGCGGATATCGGGGTTCTTCGCTGCCGAGCGGGCGATGCCGGCCACCACTGCACCGGCCCCCCGGTCTCCGCCCATGGCGTCAACCGAGATCACCGTACGAGGGGCGGCGCGAAACTGTTGGTGTTGTTCTTCGGTCATCTGCGACGCGTGCCCGGGCCTTGCGGCTTACGCAGCGTCGTCTTCGTCCAGATCGATCTCGTCGGCCTGGGCCACGATCTCGCGGTCATCGTAATGACCGCAGGCCGGGCAGACGTGATGCGGGCGCTTCAGCTCGCCGCAATTGGTGCACTCCGCCGGGTTGCCGGGCACCAGCGAGTCGTGCGAACGGCGATTGTTGCGGCGCGACCGCGTGACTTTGTTCTGAGGGACAGCCATGTCTCAACCTCGGTCTCTGTCAGGGCCAGCGCCCTTGGAATTTCAGGGGATGAGCGACGTCGACGCGCTTGGCGCAGCGTCCCACCCAACATGTAAACGAGGCCGGGAACATACTCGGATTCGGTGTGGGCGCAAGCGTTTTCTCGCGGCCTCAAGAGCCCTTGTCGCGCTTGAGTTTCGCCAGAGCCGCCATCGGGTGGGCGTCGGCGTCGGTCATCGGCGCCACCCCCGGCGCGGCAAAGACCGCCTCGCCCAGGTCAGCCCCCTCGGCGCGGGGGTAGAGCGGCAGCGCCAGCGCCAGCGCCTCTTCCATCACCCGGTCGAGGTCGATGATCTCGGGCAGGGGCTCTTCGGTGTCGTCCTCGGGCATTTCCGCCTCTTCGCCCTCGGGCTCGGCCATCCCGGCGCGATAGCGACGGACCACGGTCTCGTCGATGCGGGTGGTCACCGGATCCAGCGTGACCGTGCAGGGCTGTACCACGGTGGCGCCGAGCCGGCCCTCGAGCTGCCAGTCGGCACGGTTTTCTGGCATGAGCCGCCCCTCGAACCGCAGCTTTCTCAGCGCGCTCAGCCCCAGCCGATCGGCCAGCGCGGCGCGCGCCTCGGCATCGGGGACGATGCTGAAATCATGTGCCTTGCCCTGCGACAGGCGGGCCGGGTAGACGCGATGGGGCAGCTCGGCCATGGGCGCGTTCGTTCCTTTCTTGAACCGCAGCCGTTCCTTCTGTAAGCGGGAACGACGGACAGGGTGCATGGCAAGGGGACGGAATGCAACAGCCCGCAGGCGTTGTGAAACTGGCATTGGCGGTCGCCCTGGCCCTGGGGCTGAGCGCCTGCAGCCCGATCTATCGCAACCACGGTTACGCCCCCACCGAAAGCGAGCTGTCCGAGATCGTCGTCGGCATCGACAGCCGCGACGCGGTGGCCGAGCTTGTGGGCCCGCCCGCGACCTCTGGCATGATGCGCGACGACGCGTGGTATTATGTGGCCAGCCGCTGGAGGACCGTCGCCTACCGCGCGCCGGAACTCATCGAGCGCCAGGTGGTTGCGGTGTCCTTCGACGACGATGGCACGGTCGCGAATATCGAGCGCTACGCGATGGAGGACGGCCGGGTGATCGCCCTGAACCGCAGGGTGACCGACGACAACGTGGCCGGCATCAGCTTCATCCGCCAGCTTCTGGGCAATATCGGCAATTTCGACGCCGGTCAGTTCCTGGGCGAATAGCCCGCGCCCGGTCACGCGCCCTCGGGCTCGAAATCCAGCGCCACCCCGTTGATGCAATAGCGCAGCCCCGTCGGCGCCGGCCCGTCGGGAAATACATGGCCCAGATGCGCCTCGCACCGGGCGCAATGTACCTCGGTGCGGCGCATGAACAGGCTGCGATCCTCCTTTTCGCCGACGGCCTCGGCGTCCATCGGCCTGGTAAAGCTGGGCCAGCCGGTGCCGCTGTCGAACTTGTCGGCCTGGTCGAACAGCGGCGCGCCGCAACACACGCAGTGGAAGTTGCCGGGCGCCTTGGGAAAATCGTCATGGCTGAAGGCACGCTCGGTGCCGTGCTTGCGGGTCACCTTATAGGCGAGCTCGGACAACTGGCCGCGCCATTCGGCATCGGTTTTCGTGATCTTTTGGGGCATTGTGTCTCTCCAACGCTGTCAAACATGTGTCACATCTTGTGTGATATCGCGGTCTGAACGATATGTAGCCAGGCGGCGCCGAACCGCCAGTGTTGTTGGAGCAGCTGTGATGCTAACCCTGCGCAAGGGCCGCTATGCGGCGCGCCTGGCAGAGAGCCGGGCCGACATCGAGGCCGCCCAGCGGCTGCGCTTTGTCACCTTCCGCGCCGAGGCGGGCCAACCCGCGGGCGCGGGGCGCGACGCCGACGCCTTCGACGACATCTGCCGCCACGTCCTGGTGGAAGAGACCCGGACCGGTACGCTGGTCTGCTGCTTCCGGCTGTTGCCGCTCAGGGGCGGCGGCGAGATCGGGCAAAGCTATTCGGCCCAGTTCTACGAGTTGTCCGGCTTGCAGGATTTCGATGGCCCCATGGTCGAGATGGGCCGCTTCTGCATCCATCCCGACTGGCGCGACCCCGACATCCTGCGCGTGGCCTGGGGCGCCATGACCCGTTTCGTCGACGAGGAGGGGGTCGAGATGCTGTTCGGCTGCTCGTCGTTCAAAGGCACGGAGGCCGAGGCCTACATGGACGCCTTCGCGCTGTTGAAAGAGCGCCACCTCGGCCCCAAGCGCTGGCTGCCGCGCGTCAAGGCGCCGAACGTGTTCAGGTTCGCGCAGAAACTCCGGCGCCGCAAGCCCGACGCCAAGCGCGCGATGCTGGGCATGCCGCCGCTGCTGCGCAGCTACCTGGTGATGGGCGGGTGGGTGTCCGACCACGCCGTGGTCGACCGCGACCTCAACACGCTGCACGTCTTCACCGGGCTGGAAATCCGGGCCATCCCGCCCGCACGAAAGCGGCTGTTGCGCGCGACGTCCGGATGAGGCGTCGGCCGGCGATCCGTCCGGCAAAGACGTCGATCACGAAGCCGACGCAGACCATCGCCTGCCGGGTCGAGGCACATGTGACGTCGGACAGCCGAAGCGGATTGCGCCTCTGCGCGTCATAGGCGCTGACCTGCTTCGATATCGCGTTGGCACTGCGCGCGCCTGCCAAGCCAAAAGTAGAGGGCATCCATGGTTGCGGGCGCGGCTTCGTGTTCCTCCTTGCTAATCTTGGCCATCCAGTCCCGCCGCCACTTCCAGTGCGCCGAGTGCCAAGCAAGTAATACTTCCGATGACAGCGGCATAACCAACCCAACAGATAACGATTTCCGATCTGCGCCTACGATTGGCGTGAAAGCTGGCCGCAAGTGTCGCAAAAACCCAAGTCGAGGCCGCCGCGGTCACACCATATGCCCATCATTCGAAGGCGTGGGCGACACGGCCGGTGGGTAGGACCTCAAGTTGATCAAGCTGGAACAGGGTAGCGACAAGGGCGCCGGATTTAATCGTGAGCGCGGCAGTGATTCCCGCCTTTGCGAAATCCGCATTCCATCGTTCGCGTTTTCGCCCACTGCGTCTCCCCCTGTGAGCCCGTTGCCCCAGCGTTGTCTTGGACGGAAAAGCGCCAAAGAACCCTGAGCGACGTTTTTTAACTTCTTGATTTTTTGTGGTGTTTTGGCTCCGGCGGTAGGATTCGAACCTACGACCAATTGATTAACAGTCAAGCGACGATATTTATTCACTTGGTGCGTGGTGATGCGGTTCGTCAGTAAAAACAAGTGTTTGCACCTATTTTGCAACGATAATCAATCGGTTGACAGTGCGCCATAATGCGTCTTAGTGACATTGCGCGTTGCAAAACGTTGCAAAAATGGAGCGAGACAGATGACCACCGCAATCGACTTCACCAAGCCCGCGCGCCTGATGAAAACGCCTCCGGGAATGTATCGCCACGACGGCGACCGCTTTCCGGGCCTCTACCTGAACGTCGGCAAGACCAAGAGCACTTGGTACATCAAGCGCCGCGTCGATGGGAAAACGAAGTCGATCAAGATCGGCGGCTTCCCGGCGATGGACGCGACCACCGCGTTTAAACAGGGCGACACCAAGACAGGGGTTGCCAAGAGCGACATTCAGACGGTTCGCGACGGCTGGCGCTTCTGGTGCGACACGTCGCAGGCACAAGGCGGCATGTCCGACGCCCACCGTGAGCGCATGACGCGCCAGCTTGAGATGCACGCGAAGGAGATCATGGACAGCAACGTCGCGGACGTGACCTCGGCAGACGTGCAGGCCGTCCTCAACCGCCTCATGGCAGACGGCAAGAAGGCAACAGCGCGGGCCGTGCGCATCGGGATCGGGAACGCCTTCAACTTCGCCCCGGTGGTGAACCCCGTCGGGCAGAAGAAGACACGCGTCGCTAAGAGCGACGAGACAGAGGCGCAGTGGACGGCGGTTGCGCGGGCGCACGACCTCGACGCGGACGACTGGTCGGTGATCTGGGAGGCGATCATGGCGCGGCGGGAGCAGAACATCATTGTCGGCACGGCGGTCGCTGTCATGTTCCTGACGGGCATCAGGTCAGAAAACGTCTGCTCGCTGTCGTGGGATCAGGTCGATCTACAGAACAAGACGATCCACCTGACCAAGATGAAAAACAAGCTCGCGCGCACGCTGCCCGTCATGGACACGGTGATCGAATTGCTCAAGGCAATCCGTCAGTCGGGCAGCGAGTGGGTGTTCCCGGCGTCGTCGGCCACCGGATACATCACGGACCCCAAGGGCACGTTCGCAGAGATCGACGGAGAACGCGTTCGTGTATTTCTGCCTCACGACGGTAGGCGTCACTTCATGCAGGCGTCAGCCGAGGCGTTTTTGCCCGACTACGTCGCCCATTTCCTGCGCGGCGACAAGAAGGCGGGCGAGGGCAGCGACATGCTCATGAAATACCTCAAGCGCATGGGCAATCGCCGCGCCGTCGAGGACATTGAGAAAGTCTACTTCGAGCGGATTAAGGTAGAACCTGATTTCAGCCTTGAATGATGCGCGAAAGCGCACCATGTTTGCAGCGCACCTATGCCCGTCGTGAGACGCGCGCCATTCTGGCGGTGCACAGCATCCCGAGCGCGCGGCGACACAAGCGGCTTGGTAGATGAAGGCCCGCAGTGTCGCGTAGCAACAGAGGGCGTCTGTCTGATTAGGACATGACGAAAGGACTCTGTTGCAATGTCCACAGATGAAATCCGTGCGCTTGAGCGCCGTATCGAAGATCTGGAAACCCAGATCACTACCCCAAAACTTATGACGCCTCGTCAGGTGTGCGACTTCCTGCAAATCTCGGAACGCCAGTTCTACGAGTGGAAGCGCGCAGGCGACAGCCCGCCCGCGATCTATTGGAGCGAGCGCACCGTTCGCTACGATCTCGACGCCGTGATGGCATGGGCGAAGCAAAAAGAAGTGGGGCAGGCATAAGGCCCGCCCCACTGGATCAGCGTCGTCACGAAATTGGGAATAAGTCGGTTATACACGCTGACTTGGCGACGCTGAACCGGTGAAGCGGGTCCATCCTGAAAATGGTATGGACAACAAATCAGCATTGAAAGAGTTGGTTGGCTACGGTGGCCCCGACTATTGGCTCTATCGCGGAACGAATGGCTATTCGATGCGCGAGGGCAAGATCACAGACGAGATGATCGACGCGCATTTATCAGGCGATACCCCGCTTGGCATGAACATTGCGAGCGCGGAGCGGAAAAGCCGCTTCCTCATCTTCGACATTGATGACCACGACGGAAAGTTGGACCCCGCAATCATTGGTTCGCGGTCAGGCGCAATCGCGGGCGCGCTCGTCGCGCACAAAATTCCGTTCTTCGCTGTCCGGTCAGGCGGTGGTCGCGGCGTCCATCTGTGGGTCGTCTTCGAACGCGAGTTTTCATCCGATCAGATCATCAATTCGGGAAAGAAGATTCTCGAAACGGCGACAACGATCCTGCAAACCGTTTGGCCGAACGAGGCATTCACGGTCGGCACAAAAGGCTTGTTTGCGGACAGCGACAACCATCAGATCGAAATCTTCCCAAAGGGGCAGAAAGACCACTACAACGTCGCTCTACCACTTTCTCGCAAGTCGCGCGCACTGCGGGTCGATGGCGTAGACGAAAATGGTTTCGCTCACTTGGTCGATGGTGACGAACTCAAAATTGAGTTTGCGAAGCAGCAAAAGTCAGGCCCGAAGTCGAAAGAAACGGGGATCGACTACGATGCCGCTTTCGACGCCTTCATCTCGCGCTACGATGTGGAAACATACGATCAATGGGGCGCAGCTGCCTTGTGCCTGATCGCTGCATTCGAACGCAAAGACGGTCCACGATCTGATTGGGCGCGCAAACGGTGGACGGAATGGTCCAAGACAGCCGACGCCTACAAGCGTGGAGACGAGCAGAAGTGGTTCAACACGGGCACGTCGCAATTTTCGCCCATCACGTTTTGGCTGTATGCCAAGGAGAGCGGCTACACAGGCGGCACACCCTACAACAAGACGGAATCGCGCAAGCTCACCGCCCTTTCGTTTCTCGACGACGTGCGCTTGCTTCGTGACGAGGTAGGCGTGGGATACGCGCAGATTGGCGACCGCAACTTCATGCCCATCCGTTCGACCGCGTTCAAACACCACGTCACGCTCGGTCTGTTCAACGACAAAGGGCTGACGCCTGACGACACGACATTGAACTCGGTGGTCAACTACGCAGACGCCCTCGCCTCGCAGACCGACAGAGAGGCGGTTTGGCTGCGCTTTGCCCAAGCTGGTGCATCTCGGTACGTGTTCCTTGCGGATGACCTGTGTCAGGTCGTCGAGATCGACGCTGCGGGATGGCGCGTGGTCGATGATCCGCCAGTGGTGTTCCGTCGTGGCGATTGCCTGCCCATGCCTGTCCCCCAAAAGGGTGAGCTATCGGAACTCTGTGACTTCCTGAACGTGGGCGACGAGGAAATGCCGTTCCTGCTCGCATGGATGGTCACGGCGATGTATTTCCCTGGGCAGGCGTGCCCTATCGCGCTTCTCGATGGCCCTGCGGGTTCGGGCAAGTCATCGGCTTTGCGGACGATCATCGAAACGATTGATCCGAAGGTTGGCGCGCAGGCAGGCGAACCAAAGAGCGAGGATGATCTGTTCGCTGCCGCATACAACGCGGGAACGGTATCGGGCGACAATTTCTCGTCCATCGCGAAAATCAGCGATCCGTTGTGTCGCCTATCAACAGGCGGCGGCATTCGGAAGCGCAAGCTGTATACCGACTTCGAAAGCGTCTCCATGTCGGCAAAACGCCCCATCATCATCGCGGGCATTGATCCGACGTTCTACGCGGCCGATTTGTCCGAGCGCATCGTGCGGATCAGGCTGCATCGTCCTGACGAATATCTCAACGATATGCAGTTCGAGAGCATGTTGAAGGAGAAGCGCGCAAGGTTCACAGGCGCACTGCTTGACCTCGTTGTGCTTTGTATCAACGAGGCGGATCAGATCGAGTATAGCGGGTCACGCTTCGCGACTTTCTGCCGTGTGGGCGAAGTGATCGCGCGCCACTTGGGGCGACCCGATGGTTGGTTCGTCGAACGCATGGCCGAGAAAAGCGCGGAAGAAATGGCCGACCTCGAACACTCGGACAGCGTTTTCGAATTCCTGACGCGGCAGATTGCGTCCTCGGGTGTCGGTGATCGGCGTTGGGAGGCAAACTCGAAGCAGCTTTGGGAGTCGATGCAGGAGCAAATCGAAGTCGGGCATTTGACGGTCGCCCGCGATGATGTGCCTCGCTCGCCGAAAGGCATGGGTAGCCGTGTGGAGCGCGCAATTCCAATGCTCAAGCAACACGGTGTTCGGGTCGAGAGAGGCCCACGCAGGACATTCATCTTTGAGTGGGATGACAGCAGTCAGGAAGCGATTGACGCTGTGATCGAGATGGCAAGTCAGAAGTCGGCATTCTGAGTTTGTTCGACTTGGTATTGATGGGCGGGGTGCGAGTGCGCGCTTCGCCCATTTTTCGGCGTGCTGCACGGTTGCACGGTCGCGCGGTCGGTTATCAAACTCTGTAACGCCATTGGTTGGTTGTTTGTATGGCGGGGGTGGACACAACCAACCAACTAAAAATTCCATTAGTTTCGAAAATCACGGTTCAACCGTGCAACCGTGCAGAGGCGGCATTGCCCTCGCGATTTGGCTGGTTACCTCCTCCCGCTATCTCCACCTGATTGTTGCGAGACAGTCGCAACTACGTGTCTGAAAACAGACCGATTGATTGTTAATCAAGTATTTTGGTCAAAAACTGGCTGCGCAGTCAATCGGTTAGCCGTTTTGGCGCAGCCTCTTGCAACGCGCTTTGCAACGGCGACGGAAATCTGGGCGAAAACCGGTCAGCAAGGTTGACATAACTGGATAACGGCCACGAAAATTTAGATCGGTAATCCAAGTTGCGGATTGATGACTTCAGAAAGCATACGGCTCAAGCCGATTTTCCTCTCTGCTTGGTTCCTTGCGCCGCTGGACATAACCGAAACCAAATTATTCAAATCACTGGGCTCTTTTACGTTCACGAAAGACTTGATCTTGTTCACGAAAACAACGCACTTCTTCCCGTCTTTGATCAATTCAATGACGTTGCTTAGCGTTCCAGCACTTGCGGCGTCCCATAGCATTAAGCCGTAATCAGCATCTGCCGCCATAGCCTTGTCTTTGGCTGTGAAGAACGCCCGCGTACCCGGTTCTGCGGAGGAATGAATGAGTTTGACCTTCCATCCACCGACGTTATTCCGAGGTTCGTTACCCGAGCAATAGACGGTTACGTTCTCGGCAAACTGACTCCGCAATTCGCTCTGAATGGAAGTGTCCGCACCGTTTGCATCGCCGACAACCACTTCAAGATCATCGGCCACTATGTTTCGAATGCGTTCGATGAACTTCGGGTCGAGCCGCTTAATCTTGATAGAGCCTGCTATGAATACCTTGGCCATCTTATTTCCATGTTAACGTTGCGACGTAGATTTTGTCGATCTTGCGGTAGGTTCGAAGCGAGGCGCACACAGCCTCCATCGAAGCCCCTGAGTCAAATAGGTCATCCACCACCAAGGCGTTCCAGCACCCTTCGTTCGTGATGGTGTCCTCAATAATAAACCTGCCTTCGAGCGCGGCAACCTTTTCATCCTTGGTGCCAAGGTTCTTGAGCGCCACAGTGCCGTTCGCTGCCGCAGTCTTGCAGATGATGCCTTCGAAGGATTCAACCTTGATCCGCTTCGCTACCGCTGCGGCCACCTCGTAGACAGGTTGGCGCGCCCTTGTTATTGAGGCGGGTACAGGGATGACCAGCCCGATTGGGCCAAGCTTGGGCGCGATGTGTTCTACGATGGCGTCCGCCAATGGCTCAACCTGATCCCAATCTGAGCGGTACTTCAGCTGATAGACGGCCTCACCTGCTTCTGTTCGGTGGTTGTCGAACATCGGATAACCCGCTTCATTGTGCCCGAGGAAATTGCTGTAGAGCATGTGCTTGTCGAGCGCGTATCCAATGTCCCAGTTCCCTTCGATCTTTCTCAAATTTGCTTTCATGAAAACCGCCTGCAGTTGTATTCGGGGGAAGTAAAGTAGTCGCTTAAGTTCCGAATTTCATCCCCCGGGCGACAGATGATTTCTGTCACCTGCTTTCGTCCCGTCTCCACCTCATTCCCCAGAACAACGCCCCGACAGCGGGTGATACGCATTTCGTGCTGGGTCTGCGCGCATCGGGAATGGCCTAGCATCGGCTCTCCTATTTGCCGCGATGGACCCGGTGCGCGCCACAACACAAAGGACATGACAATGACCATTACCGCAACAATCGACGAGCACGAAGCCGTCAACCTCACCTACACCCGCATGAACACCACGTCGAACCTCGGTGTGCCCGATGCTGCCGCCTTTGCTGACGACCTCAAATCGACGCTCGAACCCGATCAGGGCAACATCTACCGCGACGGCTACAATGTATTGGTGCAGCCCGAGGGCGTGACCGTCGAAGTTCACCCACACTCGTTCCCTATCCCGTGGCAGCATATCACCTCCGTGGTCGCCCAACTGCGAGCCTGATGTTTGGGGATAGCCCCCAATCGCCCGAGGCGGCCTTGGTCACGGCAATCTTGATGCAGGCCTACCGCGACCTGTTCGTGATCGCCAAGCCCGACACCTACTCGACCTTCACGACGCAGGCGGAACAGGATCAGGCAATCGCGTTCCTGACGGATCGAACAGGCCCACACGCCCGCCACCGTGCCTTCCTGTGCAGCCTGATCGGTTGGGATGGTAACGTGCTCGCAGAGCGCGTTCGACGCATGATGGAAGGTGCCGACTTCCCGTTGCCCACAGACCGAACGCCCGCTGCTCAAAAGCGCCACGCGCAAGCCGTCGAAACCCTTCGGGCGCGTTGGCTCCACCTGAAAAACACCCCTTCAAAACGCGCTCCACCTGCTTCTGCGGTCGGGGCAGCAAGGGCCGCTTGATACATTGCCTGTGACGGATCGGTGGTCTCGTCATGTCCAATCAGAGAAACGGACATGGGCCTCCGCCTGTGTCCGTTTTTGGTTGTGACATGAAAGGATACCGCAATGGCCGACGATACATCCGCCGCACTCAAGGCCCTCATTCAGCAGGTTTCGGCACTGACCGAAACCGTGGGTGCGCAGCAGAAGAAGCTCGAAGGGCTGCACGACTTCAACGCCCGCGTCTTGGACGAGAAGAAAGACCTGCAACGCCGCCTCGAACAGCAGACCGAGACGGACAAACAACTGGCCGACATGGGCTATGAGCGCGCGTCTGACGGCAACTACTACCCCAAAGGCACCAAACCCGCCCACACCCTGACACGGGCCGAGGCGCGAGACCCTGCGAAGTATCACGCGGCCAAGGAAGCAGCGGCCAAGATCGGTGCAACGCTGGAAATTGTCGATCCCGACAAGACCGACGACACCCACCGTCGCGGTCGTGGGAATGTCGCCACGACAACGACCACGATCATCAAGGACGATGACCAAAAGGTCGCCTACATGCGCCGCGATGTGATGGGGGCGGACCCGCGTCAGTATCAGCGCCTGCGCGCCGAGGGCATGACCGTCAAATCCTGGGACCAGCCCGACGACCTTCCACAGCATATGCAGACGAAACTCGCGCTCATGGAGAAATCCCATGACGCCTGAGGATCGTGCAACCCTCGAATGGGCCTATCGTGTCGTCCTCGGGTTTTCCGCCGAAGACGAGGTGTTCGTGCTGCGCGACCTGACCGTGGTCACACAGCACGACCATGCTCAACTCGACCCGTCAAACAGCGCACAGGACGCGCTGATCGTCGCCGTGGCGCAGGTGATGAAGCTCCGTCTGGCTGGCGTTCAGGCTGGCAAGCTGCGCTGCGATCTCGTCGCGGCGGGCATGAGGGAAGAGGTTGCAAATCGCGTTCATGATCATTTGGTCGATGTCTCCGTTGGGGAATGGAACCGCCTGAATGAGCGGATCAATTGGTATCGCGACGATACGTGCTTGCCGATCACGGCCTCAACCAAAGCAGCGGGAGTATCCTGAAAATGGCCGGGAACAAAGGCAGCGGACGCCCAAGCACGATCAACACGCACCCCGAGAAGAAGACGATCATCAAGCAGATCGTCCTCGGGGAACACGGTCTGCCCGGTGGCATGTCGAAGGCTCAGGTCGCAAAACGTGTCGGGATGCACCCGGATTCTGTTTCGCGCTACCGCCAGCAGCATATCACCGAGGAGATGGAGCGTGCGATCTTGGCCGAGGCGCGCCTCGAACCAGTGGACGAGGCGACGCGCGTTCTCAACGACGAACGGATGGACGTTGCGCGGACCTATGAGAGCCTCGCGCGGCGCGTCGAAAAGCTGATCACCAAGGCCGAGGAAACCGAGGACGACGGGTTCGCTCTCGCCGCGATGGAAGGCCTACGCAAAGTGCTCCGCGACATTGCACAGATGCACGGGAAGATGGCGACCAACCTTTCGGTTTCAGTCACGCTCGCGGAGTCGCCCGAATGGGTGACGATGAAAAGCATCCTCCGCGCTGTCTGTGACGAGGTGCCCGAGGCGCAACCTGTCCTTCTCAAGCACATGCGCCACCACGTTCTATCCGTCACGAAAGAGGAGCAGGTGCTATGACCCACCGCGATTTCGAAGGCTTCGAAGAATACAGCCGCCGCGTTGCCGCCGCCACGGAAGCCGGATCGCCCGATTGGGCGCGCCTGCCGCAAAGCCGCGATGTGATGTTCGACGAGGGCGGCAAGCTCTACTTCACGGGCATCCCCTGCAAAAACGGCCATGTCTCGCCGCGCGACGGAAATCGGAACTGCACCCAGTGCAGCGTCGCCAACATGCGCGCCTACTACGAGCGACAGAAGAATGCCGTTTGACGCCCTTCATGACTGGTGCGTGGGCCTCGAACGTGACCTCGATCCCGTCGCGCGCCTGAGCCATTGGATCGGTCACGCGCCTGATCCTTGGCAGGTCGAGGCGTTCACCACGCAGGCGTCCGAGATTGCGCTGCGTGTGGGCCGTCAGGCGGGCAAAACGTCGGTGCTTGCCGCGCGTGCCGTCGAGGAACTGCACGTCCCCGACAGCCTGACCATCTGCGTTGCACCCGCCGAGCGGCAGGCGAAGATCATCGCCCGCGAGATCGGGCAGCAGCTCCGCCGCACCGACTTGGTCATCACGCGTTCGACCTTGACCGAACTCGAAATGTCGAACGGGGCGCGTGTCGTCGCGCTGCCGTCCACGTCAGACACCATTAGGGGCTACCCCAGCGTGAGCCTCGCCGTGATCGACGAGTGCGCCTTCCTCGCGGGCGAGAACGGCGGCGAAGACCTGATTGCTGGTGTCCTGCCGATGCTGACCAAAGACGGGCAGGTGTTTTTCAGCAGCACGCCCGCAGGCAAGAACAACTATTTCGCGCGGCTGTTCCTCGACGCGAAACCGGGCGACGGCATTCACCGCATTGTCGTGCGTGGCACGGACATTCCGAGGCTCGCTGAAAAGGTCGAACGAATGCGCCGCACGCTCTCCGCGACCAAATTCCGCCAAGAAATCGAAGTCGAAATGCTGGCCGATGGTCAGGCGTATTTCGACCTTTCCATCATCGAACAAGCGACAAGCACCACGGAGGTTGCGATATGTCCGAAACTCTGAACTACGAACCCGAATTGAACCTCGTCTATCTGCCTGACGGCGAGGTGGTGAACGAGACCAACCAAGACCCCGCTATCCCGCGCATCTCGGGCTACCAACGCTATTGGGTGGCCGCTGACCTCGGGCAGGCAAATGACTTCTCGGCGGTCGTCGTGATCAAGGATCAGGCGTTGCCCATCGTGGACGACGGCAAGATCATCGTCGGCCCGCGTGAGCGCACCGTGGTCTACGCCGACCGCTTCCGTGGCGTGTCATATGTCGATGTTGTGGATCACCTCGTGCGCCTGCGCAACGCGCCGCCGTTTGGCGGAAAGTCTGAACTCGCCATCGACGGCACGTCCATCGGGCGCGTGGTGTCGGACATGCTGTGGGACCAAGGCGTCGATCACAAGGCGGTGCAGATGACGGGCGGGCAGGATTGGTCGAAGAAGGGGTCGCGCTATGTCAATGCGGGCAAGACCTTCATGATCGAAAACCTCGCCGTGCTGTTTGCCTCGGGCGACCTCAAATTCGCGCCCGAATTGCCGCTGCGCGACGAGATCGAGGCCGACCTGGCTTCCTTCGCAACGACGACAACGGCGGCGGGCAACCAGATCATCAGCCAGAGTCGGAGTGTTGGGGGACACGGCGACTTGGGCATCGCACTGATCCTCGGCGGGTTTGCCTCGCAATACCTGCAAGCGGGCCTCGCTGTGCAGCAGACCCTTCGCGGGTGGTGGTGAACGCGTCTCTCGTTGCGCTCGCCAAATCCACTTGGGTCGATGTGCCTTGAGATCGACGAGAGACCGCGGATTTTCGCGGCTCTCTGCGGCAACTCGGTGTCGTGCGGTGTCAGCGTGGGGCAGCGCCGGAAACCGCGTTCTCTGACGCGCTGAACGTCTAAACGCCCCTTTCGGCCAACAGCCGTTCAAGCTCTGCTTCGGATGCCATTCGTTCCGCATGGCGCTTGCGGGCCTTTTCGTAGGCTTTGCGCGCGCCGTCAGGGGAATTGTTGAACATTCTGTTTTCGTCGAGGTATTCGCGGGCGGTGCGAGAAATGCTGATCTTCTTTCCGTCCGTAACGTCCTTCATCATCCGGTCGGTGAACCATTCGAAAACGTCGTCGAGGTCGTAGCTCCAACCGTCTTGCTGCTCGGCCTCTTTGTAGAACCCAAGGTCGTGAGCGAGTTTGGCTTGATCGCCGTTCTCCAAGTCGTAGTCGGCCACAGCGACGGCGGACCTCCGCACGTAGGCTTTCACCCAAGCTGGTAGGTCGACCCCCTCGATGTGAGCGGACAGAAGTTGCCAAGCCTTCTTGGCGTCGCCGGGTTCGAGGCGCGCGGCCTCTGCGAGTTCGTCCAAGTTGGAGTTTTCTCCCATGTCCGCTGCTCCAAAAATTCATGTCCGCGTGTGGGAAGCCATGGTGGCCCAAATAAGGGCGGATCTGTGGAAATCACGAAAGGAACCCACAATGAAAGACTACATCGACGGCGAAGCAATCGCCACGCTGAAAAAGATCGACAGGCTCGACAAGATCATAGAGGCGGAAGTTGTAACTTCTGCTGGAGTGTTTCGTCTCGAATTCGACGAGAAGCTGCAAGACACGCGTTGGACCATCGACGTTTCGCACCTCATTCGCGACGAGGATGCGGCATGAGTGGCTATTGCGAAGAACTGACCGCTGAATTCTCGTTCGCAATGCAAGAGGCGCAAACAAAGGGTGATCTCGCCGGGCGAAATTTGCTCGAAGCCGCCACGGACGTCATGCGCCAAAACCCGATTTTTCTGCACAAGCGAAAGGACGGTGGTCTCTACCAGCAGAGTCGGACTGATACGTGGGACTACGTCGGCTCGGCTGAGACGGTCATTGTAGGTGCGAGTACGAACTGGGTGGTGGTCATCACCGCAATTGGTGGCGGAAGATACACTGCTCGTGTGCTGCCAGCACAGCGACGTCGCTGTTGGTTGCAAAGCTTCCGTGAATTGGAAAAGCAAGCAGCGTAACAGGAATACGGGCGGCGGATTAGCGTCGCCCGTTTTCAGGCCTCGCGCCGATCTGGAGTTTTCCTTCGTGCGCACTGCTCCAGCCTTGCGGTTGAGACTGTGGCTTCGTGGTCCCGCCAAGACGGCAACTCTGAAACCGCAATACAAAGAAAGCAACCAAAATGAACATCTTGAATCCTGCGGAACTCGGTCGAAACGACCTTCTCCGTCTCGCAAACGCACTTGCGAAACACGGTGTCACTGAAATCGTTGTCCATCGTGGCGACGACGTGCAACACCTGCGCGCCGCGGATGCCAACAAATGGCAAACTACGCGGCTTGTCGGCTCAGAAGTTGAACGAAAACGAAGTGTGACGATTCCTCCGAACTATCACTGATCGAACGGGGCGACATAGCTGTCGTCCCATTCATTTGGGGGACGCGGGCGGCTATCGAGCCGCCCGTTTCATTTGTGCGCAGAGACCCCGAAAAATCGCGCGCTGATGGGCGTCTCCGTGTTTTGGGCACCTCCGCCCGCCAGCCCAAAACCCGCCTCAGAGGCTCGGCCCGCCGGCTTCGCAACTTTTTTGTTGTGTCCTGTTGACCCCAACAAAAATGTTGGGTATTTTGGGGGCATGGATACAGGCATCATTCTCAACGAAAAAGAACTGCGTGAAGCCCGGACCCGTGTTGCGGCGTTTGACGAGGCACTGGCTACGGAAAGATCGCTATCGCGGGTCGTTGAGGGCTTGCCACCGGAAGTTGTCAAACAAGTAGCGGCCACGATGCGCTCTGAGCGGGCTGATTTATCGGACGCTATTGAAGCCTATGAGGCAGCAAAGGAGACAGGGAAGCCCGCTCATTTGGAAACCCGAGCCGATAGGGACCCGGGCCTGATGCTCATCGTCGCTAGAATCGCTAAGGGATTTTCACAGCGCGATCTTGCTTGGCGGCTTGGTCTAAAGGAGCAGCAAGTCCAGAGGTATGAAGCCGACCGGTACAACAGCATTAGCATGAAAAACTATGCGCGCGTCGCAGCGCTTCTGGGGGTTCGGCTGAGCGCAGCAATTGAACCAGACCCGCAATTTCGGGGTTTGGATATGGTCATCGACAACGTGACCAAGTCGGACATCAAAAAGATATTGAAACATGGCCGAGATCACGGCTGGTTCGGGGCAGACATGACGGAGGATCAGCTGCGTCGTCTAATTGCCGAAAATCGCATCGACTTCGGCAGTCCGACGCTGCTGCGTACCGGACTCAACGTCAATGATCACAGCGAAGATATTCTACTGCACGCATGGCGCGCGCGGGTCGCGACGCGCGCTGCTGAGATCATTGCGAAAGGTGTGGCGAGATACAATCCGGCTGAGACCGGCTGGCTTGGGGAACTGTCTAAGCTTAGCATTCATGGCGACGGGCCAAAGCGCGCCCAACAATTGCTGCTCGATAATGGAGTTGTCCTCGTGGCCGAACGTCAAATCCAGGGCCTTGCCATCGACGGCGCTGCGTTCATTGTCAATTCGGTGCCGGTAATAGGATTGACACTGCGACGAGATGACATCGGCAACTTCTGGTTCAGCTTGCTGCACGAAGTCGGTCACGTTGTTTTGCATAGGTTGACTGGGTTACGGGGCGGTTTTTTCGATCAGTTCCGCGAAGGCGAGGCGGAACCAGAAGACCTTGACGATCAAGAGGCGCAGGCTGATGCTTTTGCCTCCAATATGTTAGTACCAGATGAGCTTTGGCGGCGCTCTCCTGCTCGCATCGCCAAGTCGCCTAAGGTAATCGAGAAGTTTGCCAAAGACATCGGAATTCATTCAGCCATTGTTTATGGTCGGATCAGAAAAGAGAGAAACGATTATTCGCTGTTCTCTCAAAAAATCGGGGGGAAAACCGTGAGGAAGCAATTGATCGAGCAACCCGATAAGGAGAAAAATGATGCTGCCATATCGTCCAGCACAGCGATTTAAACAAGGCGAATACTTGGCTTGCGCTAAAGTGCAGCCCGACATGCAAAAGTATTTGAGGCCGTTTTTTATCATTCCGCCGCCCAAGGAGCGTGACCCTGAGAAGGGCCGACCCCTGACACCGGATGAAATCGCCTATGTCTCTGGTGAGCGCATTGGCAAACATTGGCCGCTCTACCCAGCCTATCTTGATGCGCAGTATGTGCTGCCTGCTTTGGGTGATGGTGGCCTCGTCCGCCTGTTTCAAGTTGCGTGGGCGCGGAACAAAAACCTTATAGCGGTTGCGCCTGCCTGTGACATTCTCAATCCGATCTGGCGGCAATTGGTTCAACAACAGACGCCGAGACTGGCTATTCATCTGCCATTTGAGGACTTTGATCCAAAGGCGCTCGAAGAAGGTTTGAAGTCTTTGGGCGTCAGCGCCCAAGACTGCGAGATCTTTGTCGACTACACAGGCAGCGTGGATCTGGGCATGGAGTCCGCCGCTGAGGCGGTCGCTGGTGGCCTTGAGATGGTCGGTGCAGTAGCGCCTTGGGGCGGTGTCGTCTTCCAAGCCTCCAATTTCCCTACCACGAACCCTGCTGAGGAAAACGGCGATTATGAGGTCGCTCGGTATGAGTGGACGATATACAAGCGGCTACTCTCCGAATGCTCTATTCCGAATGATCGGTTGGGATTTAGCGACTTTGGCGCTGATTGCGGCAAGATCGCGTTTCCTAAGAAGGGTGGCGGCGGACGCCCGATTCCCCACGTTCGATACACCACTGCGCAGTCAACCGTTGTTATTCGTGGTGCCTCGACGGGCCAGCAATCGCCGAACATGACCAAGGTGCTGAACCGTCTAATTGATCGTCCCGACTTCGCAGGTCAGGCCTACTCGTATGCTGATCGCCGCATGTGGGAAGCTGCAAAAGGCATCATTTCACCCGGTAACCCTTCGATTTGGCGGGAGTGGAACATGGCCCATCATATGACCCGTGTGTTGCGCGATCTTGGAGCAATGGCCGGAGTAGAGTTTGAGGAGGGTCCTGTGACTGCGGTTGCGGAGCAGGCTTCTCTGTTTGAAAAAATCGACGAGTATTAATCCTAGCTTGCCTATGACTTGGCTTCGGTCTGGTTGTGATCCCGCAGGGCAAACGGATGTCCGTCTCGAAGTGATTAACAAACGTGCGAAATCGGCGCTCGTTGCAAAATCGTTGCAAAAAACGAAAAAGGCGATCCCAGAGGATCGCCATTTTTGCTTTACAACCAAGTGGTTGATTGGCTCCGGCGGTAGGATTCGAACCTACGACCAATTGATTAACAGTCAACTGCTCTACCACTGAGCTACGCCGGAACGTGACGCGCGATATAACAACTCGGCCGGGGTCCGTCCAGAGGGTTTTGCCGGAAATCGCCTGCGTGTCTCAGCGTAGCCGCCAGGCTGTGTCGATGGCCATCTCGCCCAGCGGTTCGGCCAGGTTTCTGTCTGTCAGATCAACGAGATGCGCAAGGACATTGCGGCTTGCTGCGGGCAAGAGCGCGGCCGGGGTGTCGGTGTAGAGGCGCCGCGCCAGCGCCTCGGGCCGGGCCGGGCCGTCGCTCAGCGCGGCCACGATCTGTGCCGCGCGGGCGCGGCGATGGGCGGCCAGTGCCGTGATGCGCGCCGCGCCGTCGGGCACCGCCGGCCCGTGGCCGGGGAAAAGCACGCCCGGCACGCGGGCGGACAGCCGGTCGAGCGAGGCCATGAACGCGCCGAGATCGCCGTCGGGGGGCGAGACCATGGAACTCGACCAGCCCATCACGTGGTCGCCGGTAAACAGCGCCGTGCCCCAGGCCAGGCACAGGTGGTTGCCCATATGCCCCGGCGTGTGCAGCGCGCTCAGCGACCAGCCGTCGCCGGCCAGCGTCTCGCCGTCGGCCAGACGCCGGTCGGGGGCAAACCCGGCATCCACACCTTCGCCGCCGCCGAGACCCGCCAGCGCGGCCAGGTCGGCGCGCCGCCCCGCGGCGCTGTCGCCGAAGGCCAGCACCGGCGCGCCGGTCTCGGCGGCCAGCGCGGGCGCCAGCGCCGAATGGTCCAGGTGGGAATGCGTGACGATGATATGGCTGACCGTCTCGCCGGGCCCCAGCGCGGCCAGGATCGCGCCCAGATGGTCCGGGATCGCCGGGCCCGGATCGATCACCGCGACGCGGCGCGCGCCCAGGATATAGGTGTTGGTGCCGCGAAAGGTCATGGGCGAGGGGTTGGGCGCCAGCACCCGCCTGAGCCCCGGTGCCAGCCGCTCGGGACGGCCCGGCACCGGGGCGAACGCGTCTGCCTTGTCCATATCCGCCCTTCCGTCGATCTGCCCGGCCCGCTAAGCCTGTAGCATGGCGAACGGCTGGATCAAACGCACCCTTCCGCGCGGGCTTTACGGCCGGGCGGCGCTGATCCTGCTGGTGCCCATCGTGACCTTGCAACTCGTGGTCTCGGTGGTGTTCATCCAGCGCCATTTCGAGGATGTCACGCGCCAGATGACGCGCAACCTGATGCAGGAGCTTGCCTATTTGGTGGGACGGGTCGACGACGCGCCCAGCCGCGCCGCGGCCCAGCGCCGGCTGGAGACGCTGACCGCGCCGCTGGCGCTGGAGGTCAGCCTGCCGGCGGCGGCGCCGGTCGTGCCGGGGCGGCTGTTCTACGACCTGTCGGGGCGCACGGTGCTGGCCACGCTGCGCGAAGGGCTGCCGGCGCTCTCCGCCGTCGACCTCACCGATACGCGCCGGGTGCGCCTGACGCTGGAGACGCGCCACGGGCCGATGGCTGTCGCGTTCGACCGGCGCCGGGTTTCGGCCTCGAACCCGCATCAGCTCTTGGTGCTGATGGTGGTCACCGGGATGCTGATGACGCTGATCGCCTATCTCTTCCTGCGCAACCAGCTCAAGCCGATCAAGCGGCTGGCCGACGCGGCCGACGCCTTCGGCAAGGGGCGCGCGGTGTTCTACAAGCCCTCGGGCGCGACCGAGGTCCGCGCGGCCGGGCGCGCCTTTCTTGACATGCGCGCGCGTATCGAACGGCAGATGGAACAGCGCACACTGATGTTGTCTGGCGTCAGTCACGACCTGCGCACGCCGCTGACGCGGCTCAAGCTGGGCCTGACGATGAGCGAGGAGACGGGCGAAACCGCCGCGATGCTGCGCGACGTGGCGGAGATGGAGCACATGATCGACGCCTTTCTCGATTTCGCCCGGTCCGAGACGCTGGACGACCCCGAGCCGGCCGACCCCGCAGCGCTGATCCGCCGGGTGGCCGACAAGGCGCGGCGCGGCGGCGGCGAGGTAGAACTGGCCGAGCCCCCCGACGTGGGGCTCGTGCCCCTGCGCCCGCAGGCGGTCGAGCGGGCGCTGGACAACCTCGTTGGCAACGCGCTGCGCTATGGACGGCGGGCGCGGCTGGCGCTTGAGGCGCGGCCGCGTAGCCTGCGGTTCGTCATCGAGGATGACGGCCCCGGCATTTCGCCCGAGGCCCGCGCCGAAGCGCTGAAACCCTTTATCCGGCTCGATGCCGCGCGTAACCAGGACAGGGGGACCGGCGTCGGGCTGGGGCTGGCGATCGCCGCCGACATCGCGCGCAGCCATGGCGGCGTGCTGCGGCTGTCCGACAGCGCCGATCTGGGCGGGCTGCGGGTGGAATTCGAGATCGCCCGATAACCTAAAGCGCGCGGCCCATCACCAGTACCCAGTGGGGCCGGTCGCCCGGCGGCGCTGCCAGGCCCAGGCCGAAACCGCGGGTCCGGGGGTTGAGGATGTTCGCGCGGTGCCCGGGCGAGCCCATCCAGTACGCCACCAGACGCTCGGGGCTGTCAAAGCCGCGGGCGGTGTTTTCGACCGCAAGGCGCAAGGGAAAGCCCGCGCGCTTGACCCGCACGCTCAGGTCCGACCCGTCCGAGCCGGTATGCGAATAGCTGCCCCGCGCGGCGTTGTCGCAGGCCTGGCCCTGCGCCGCGGCCCTCAGCCGCCGGTCGGGGGTCACGGCGGCCAGCCCCCGTGCCCGCCGTTCGCGGTTGACGGCGGACAGCACCTTGGCGCGGGCCGTGCGGATGCCGGCGGGCGCGGCGCAGCGCGCGCTGG
>NZ_RWGU01000034.1 GCF_003944755.1 Rhodovulum robiginosum | reverse complement strand
CAGGCGGCACGGCGCGGGCGGGGGCCGGTGCGGCGGGGCGCTGCGCGGCCGGATGGGTGCCGGGCTGCAGCACCGCCGACAGCACCTCGTCCTTCGGCCCGAACTTCACCACCGTGCCCTGCTGCAGCATCAGCACCTTGTTGACCGCGGCGATGGCCGAGGGGCGATGCGCCATCACGATCACCGTCGAGCCCCGCGCCCTGAGCGTCTTGATCGTGGCGGTCAGCGCGTCGTCGCCGGCCACGTCGAGGTTGGAATTGGGCTCGTCGAGCACGATGATCCGGGGCTCGTGATAGATCGCGCGGGCCAGCCCCAGCCGCTGGACCTGCCCCCCCGAGAGCGGCGAGTCGGGCCCGCCGATGCGGGTGGCATAACCATCGGGCAGGGCCAGGATCATGTCGTGCACGCCGGTCAGCCTGGCCGCGGCGATCACGTCGACATCGCGCGCGTTGGGGTCGAAGCGGGCGATGTTCTCGCGGATCGTGCCGGGCAGCATGTGCACCTGCTGGGGCAGATAGCCGATCTCGCGGCCCAGGGCGGCCGGGGCCCATTGCTGGGGCGTGGCCCCGTCAAAGCGCAGCTCGCCCGCGTCGGGCCGCCAGGCGCCCACCAGCAGCCGCGCCAGCGTCGATTTTCCGGACGCGGAATTGCCGATCACCCCCAGCCCGTCGCCGGGCTCGAGCTCGAAACTGACCTGGGTCAGGATGCGCGGCCGGTCGGTGCCGGGCTGGCCCGGGGCGAATTTGGTCAGCCGGCTGGCGGTGATGCGGCCGGTGGGCGCGGGCAGGTCGATCGTCTCTGGCTCGCCCGGATCGGCGTCGAACGCCTCGATCAGCCGGCGATGGGAATCGGCCGCGCGGCCGATGGCGCGCCATTGCCCGATCACCTGGTCGACCGGCGCCAGCGCCCGGCCGGCGATGATCGAGGAGGCGATGATCATGCCCGCGGTGATCTCCTGGCGCAGCACCAGGAAGGCGCCGAGCGTCAGGATCGCCGATTGCAGCAGCATCCGGAAGGCGCGCGAGCCCGACGAAAAGGCCTGGGCCGGGTCGCTGCCGGCCTGGTGCGCGGCCAGCGTCGTCTTGTGCCGGTCCAGCCAGGTCGCCGTCACCGGGCCTTCCATGCCCATCGCGCGGATCGCCTCGGCGCCGCGGCGGCTTTGATCGGCGAACTCGCGCTCGGCCGCCTCCAGCGCGGCGGCGCGCCCGATCGGCGCGCTGGTGACCGCCCGGTTGATCAGCGCGACCCCGGTGATCACCGCGGCGCCGGCGACGGTCAGCCAGCCGAACCAGGGATGCACGAGAAACAGGATCGCCAGGTAGATCGGCACCCAGGGCGCGTCGAAGAGCCCGGTCACCGCCGGCCCCGACAGGAACGCCCGGACCGTGTCGAGATCGCGCAACAGCCGCCCGCCGGGCCCCTGCGCGGCGCCGGCCGCGATGCCGCGCCCGAAGGCCCGCGGACCCAGGTCGAGCGCAAGCCGCACCGCCACCCGCGCCAGCAGGCGCCCGCGCAGGAACTCGTAGATGCCGAGGAAGGCGTAGCAGACCACGACGATGGCAAAGAGCCCCTGCAGCGTCGGGATCGAGCCCGAGGCCAGCACCCGGTCGTAGACCTGCAGCATGTAGATCGACCCGGTCAGCATCAGCACGTTGACCGCGGCGCTGAACAGCCCCGCCACGCCCAGGGACGGGCGCAGCCGCCGGAGCGCCGCCCGATAGGGATTGGATGAGGGCGCCTCGCCCGCAGCCCCTGTGGTCCTGTGCATCTGCCCGTGCCTCTGGCGCAGCCCGTTCGCGTTATGTCGTCTTATGGGGCGCGCAGGAAATACATACCCCGCAACCTGCACACGGTCCAGCCGCGCCGCGCGGGGCCGGGGGCGGGGGCGGGGGCTGTGTCCTGCACGCCTCGCCCCCGCGCCATAGCATGGCAGATGTTAACGCCGCCTCGCACCGCGGCCGGGCCCGCCGGCGCAGTTGACTTTCATCGGGCATCTGCTAGCGGACGGAAGCTTTTGCCAGAACCGACCGGCGATGATTTCCAGGAAGCACAAGACGATCTTCGTCCACATCCCGAAGGCCGCCGGCCAGAGCGTGGAGCATGTCTTCCTGCAGGAGTGCGGGCTCGACTGGGACAGCCGCGCGCCGCTTTTGCTGCGCCGCAACGACGACCGCAGCCAGGGCCCGACGCGGCTGGCCCATCTCTATGCCCGCGAATACGTCGCCTGCGGGCATGTCACCCAGGCCGAGTTCGACAGCTATTTCAAGTTCGCGATCGTGCGGAACCCCTATGACCGGCTGCTGTCGGAATACCGCTACCGCAACCCCCGGCGCACGCCGCTGTGGTGGTTCCTGCTCAAGCCCTGGCGCGACGACTGGAAAGACCCTGTCCGCCACCGCGTGCCGCAGGTGCGGTTTCTGCATGACGGGCAGGGGCGGCTGCTGGTCGACCGGGTGATCCGATTCGAACGTCTGGCCGAGGAAATGCCCGAGGTGTTCGAGCGCGCACTCGGCCAGCGGCGCGCGCTGCCCGCGCGCAACGTCTCGGACAAGCGGCCGGACCTGGCCCGCAAGGGCCTCTCCCGGCTGCATCGCTGGATCATCCGCTGGCGCTATGCCGAGGATTTCCGGGTGCTGGGCTACGACCCGGGGGCCTGAACCGGCCCCGAGACCCCGCCCCGGCGCAGGTCTGTCCCGCGCATCAAAGGCGCTGTCGCGCGCGCATAGTGGCAGAATTGCTGACAACCGGGACCCTGTGAGACATAATGCCATCAGGCCATGTCTGCCGTTAGGTCAGGCACGGCCGACGCGGGACCGGACCGCGCCTTGCGCGCAGATGTCCCGCGCTCCTGAGGGGGTAAGGGGAAAAATGATTTGAACAGAGGGAATAGGACAATGAAGACCCATATCGCAAAAGGTCTGTGCGCGGGCGCCGTGCTATCGGCCGCGATGATATCGGGGTCCGCCTGGGCCACGACGACAGTAAGCCTCTCCGAGTCGATTCCGGTGGACGCCGAAATGGCCAGCACGGCCACGAACCCCTTCAATATCGTGGTGAATTTCACCGGCGGGCTGAGCGCGACGCAGCAGACGGTTTTCTCCAGCGCCGAAAATTTCTGGGAAAGCATCATCACCGGCAATCGCTACGACCTGGCCCTCCCCGATCTCGTGATCAGCGCGGCGGGCGTGGCCATCGACGGGGTCGGCGGCATCCTTGGCCAGGCCGGGCCGCAAACGTTGGTGCGCACCAACGGCGCCCCGCAGGATTACGCCTATGCCGATACCGGGATCATGCAATTCGATTCCGCCGACCTCGGCGCCCTGGAGGCGGCCGGCACGCTGTTCGACGTGATCGTGCACGAGATGGCGCATGTGATCGGCTTCGGCACGCTCTGGGATGCGCCGTCGCTCTCGCCGGCGCTGGCCGGCACGCAAAGCGTCTATACCGACGAGTCGGGGCAATACACGGGCAGCTACGCGCTGGACACCTACAAGGCCGAGTTCAGCCCGGCGGCAAGCTTCGTGCCCGTCGATATCGTGTCCGGGCCCGGCACGCGGAACGCGCACTGGGACGAGACGCTCTTCGGCGACGGGTCGGGGCTGGACCTGATGACCGGGTTCATCGGCGGCCCCACGCTCCTGGCCGATTCGCCGCTGGTGGCCACCACGCTGTCCGACACCACGATCGCCTCGTTCGCCGATATCGGCTACACGACGATCGTGACCGACCCGATGGCACCGGTTCCGGTGCCGCCGGCCCTGGCGCTCGGTCTGTCCGCCTTTGCCGCGCTCGGCGCCGTGTCGCGCCGACGCCGCCGCGCGCCGGCTTGATCGCCTTTCGGCGGCGCAGCGTCCTGCTCTGGGGCGCTGCGTCCTCCGTGGCCCTGCTAGGAGCGACCGCGCCGATGGCTGCATGTCTCGCGCTTCCACCGCCGGGGGAGGCGCAGAGCGTTCTGTCGTTCGATGTCGCCGATGCGCGGGCGCCGCGGCATCCGCCGCTGCTGGAAATCGACTCGGACGGCGGCATCGCCGTGCGCATGGGCGATGGCATCAAGCGGGGCAGGATGTCCCGCGCGGACCTCTTGCACCTGATCGAAGAGATCGTGACCGAGCAGGGGTTGCCCTCCATCGACGGTGGCGCCATCCGGCGCGCGCTCGAGGCACCGGCCGGCACCGACGGGCCGGCGCAGATCCATGCCGTCGCCGATGCGCCGACCAGCTTTCTGTCACTGTCTCTGCCCGGCTGCGCCCTGTCCGTGGCCGTCGAGGGCAGCGCCTTTGCCAGCGCGGCCCGGCCCGACATCGACGCGCTGCAACGGTTTCGGCGGATAGAGCTGCGCCTGCTGGAAATCGTCACGTCGCTTCAGCAGAGTTGAAACGGGCCGCGCCTCATTAGTCGCATAAGTTATGTTATGTTAATTATTTAGGCAAAATCCAGCAGCACCGCGCCGAGATAGCCATAATTGGCGCCCGGCGCGACGGCGAGATCCAGCACCAGCTTGCCATCGGCCGGCACGGCGATCTGCGCGAACTCGGCCTGGTTGCTGAGAGCGCCGGAGCCGGCGTTGACCTGCACGGTCTCGCCGCCGTTCAGCGTCACGTCGCCGACGCGGGCTGTGGTGTTGCCGAAGGCGTGCTGGGCCGCGACCTTTACCGTCACCAGATCGCCCGGATACAGCCCGGTGAAGGTGAGCGTCAGCACGTCCGTACCTGACACGCCGATCAGCGATTGCATCATGTCGATGTCATGAAACCGGCTGTCCGCGAGGCGGTCGCGGAAATCCGCGTCATCGAGCGTCACGTTGGCCGAGGTCGAGAACGGCCCGGCCTCGACCTCGATGAACGGGTCCAGCAGGCCCGCGGTGTCGAGCGCGCCGACGAACACCGGATCGTTGGCGCCGGTGGAATAGCTCGTCAGCTCGTTATAGGCGGCGCCGGGCAGGTATTCGTAAGGCTGGCCGTTCTTCAGCGAATAGATCAGCGTCCGGCCCGCCCGCGCGCCGTCACTGAGCCCCAGCGCGCGCCCGGCCACGCGCATCAGGATGTAATGCGCCAGGCACTTGCCCAGCCCGTGAATGCCGTCGCCGCCGATGTAGTCATTCCAGCGGTCGGCAAACGCGTAGGGGTTCGCGTAGGGCGCCCCGTCCACCATGAACCCGGGCGCATAGGCGCTGATCGCCGGGTGGATGATGTTCTCGTTGTAGGGCAGCGAGCCGTTGGCCTCGGTGGCGTCGTCACCTTCGACCACGAGGGGCGCCTCGACGTAGAACCGCTTGGTCAGCGGCAGCGGAACCACCTTGTCGCCGTCGGCCACGATGGCATCCATCAGCGCCGTGTAATCGGTCTGGAAAACGGCCTTTCCGCCGGGATAGGGCCGATTATTGCTGACGTTGTTGCCGCCCGAATGGACGATATAGAGGTTGGAACCGGCGCTCGCGGCGAGGTCGGTCTTGGCCGTGGACAGCCGCGCGATCGTGTTGGAAATCTCGTCGCCCGAGGCCGAATAAGTGACGAGAGTGCCGGTAAACCCGATGGCGGCCGCAAAGGGCTGCAAGGCGGCGTTGATCGCGGGCGACCCGAAAGAGCCGTCCATGATCGAGGCGCCGAGAACCACAACGTTCTCGGCCTCGAGCAATCCCGAAAGCGGCGCGATCCCCGCCGGTGCCGCGATATCGCCGCTGCCGGACAGAACCGAAACCGTGTCGAGGCCGAATCCAATCTGCATAGCCGGGCTCCTGTCGCGTCATCGCGCAACAGGCTGAAACAGAAATGGCTGCCAACCGGTAAGCCTAGCGTACGCTGCCCTGCCCCAGCGCGGGGGCGACGGCGGGCCGGCCCGGTCGCAGCCGCAGACCCAGGAACAAAAACCCGCCGTAGCGGGTCTCCTGCAGCGCCTTCTGCGCCAGGATCGGACCGAACAGCCCTGCGCAAAAAACCGGCAAAAGCGCCGCAACAGGGTCGATATCGGGCCAGATCGCCTTGAGCGCGCTAACCGTTCCGGCGGTAAAGAAGACATGGAACAGGTAGATCGCATAGGACTGCCGGCCCAGCCGGGCCAGCAGCGCCTGCCGCGGGCGCAGGAAATACAGCCCCAGGCAGGACATCATCCCGATCCCCAGGGCCAGGCCGCGCCGCAGCTCTCCCCCGGTCTCGACGACGCCGAGCGCCAGCGCCGCGCCCAGCAGCACCGCTGCGGCGACCGCCGCGGCCCCCAGCATGCGCGCCCCTGCCCCGCGCCCGCCGTCACCGCGCGCAAGCAGATGGCCGGCCATGAAAAAGGCCATCAGGAACAGCGCGTTGTTGATCGAAAACCAGTTACCCGGCACCAGCGGCAGGCCCCACCACCAGACCGCGCCGCCACCCAGCAGCACCCAGGCCGCCGCCCGCACCCGGCCGCCACCCAGCCATACCCCCAGGGTGAAAACCGTCATGATCAGAAAGGTGGCCTGCAGAAACCAGAAATGCGCGTAAGGCTGAAAGAAGATCCGCAGGAACGGCCCCTGCTCGATGCCCGCCGCTGCGCGGATCAGCCAGAACAGCGAACCGACGCAAACCATCGGGACCAACAGCCGCCGCGCCTTGGACAGGATGCGTTTGCGCATATCCGCGACCGCCGGCGCGGCCGGCACGAACACGAACCCTGACAGGAAACTGAAAAGCGGCATCCTGACGTTGGAGAAACTGTCGTTGATCGTGTGCAGCCAATGCTCCGCCGGAACCTCCAGCCCCTTCGCGGGCCCGCTGCCGACTACGTGATAAAAGACCAGCGCAATACAGGCGATGGCGCGGATCGTGTCGATATCGTCACGCCGGCGCTCCGTCGGGGGGGGCTTTAACCCGCTCAAGCTGTATTCCTCGCCCTGCTAACACCTTTAAGGCGACACTTTACACCGCTTGCTGCATCGCGGCAACGCAGAGCGATTCAGAGCGCCCAGAAATCTCCGGGTTTGCCGCAATGGGCCAGCAGCGCCTGTGCATCCGGGCGCAGCTCTTCGGCCAGTTCGGCCTCGATCTCGGGCGGCAGCCGCATCTCCGCGGCCGGCCGGCTGAGCAGGCGATCCTTGACCGCCCGGGTCACCCCCTTGGGCAGCACCTGCTTGGCCAGACGCACCGGGCCGGCGCTGTTCAGCCGGGTATAAAGCCCCGCGGGCACGCGTTTGCCCGCGCTCGGATTGACATGCAAACCTGCGTCGACGCTGTACGGTTCCACCCCAAGAAAGGCACAAAGCCGGCCGAAAAACGCGTCGCTATCGCGCGAGAGATCCTCCATGAAGCCGATGAAGATCTGCGCGTCGGGATAAAGCGCGCGGTAGCGCGAGAGGTTTTTCCAGTAAAGGCTCTGGTCGACGAAGCGCGCGGGCATCTCGCGCACCGCCGCCTCCAGCGTGGGTGGCACCGCATCGCCCATGTCCACCCGGTTCTGCACCCAGGCCGACACGATGCGCCGCAGCGGGTGGCGCACCATGAAGATCAGCCTGGCCTCGGGCAAATCGCGCGCCATCCGTTCGGCCGAATGCGGGTACATCGCCCCGGCGGCATAGTCGTTCGAGCCCTCGCCGCAGATCGCCTCGCCCTGCCGCGGCGCGAAAAACCGGGCATACCACTCCGGCCCCTTGGCGTAATTCGCGTCATCGCTGAAATAGTTGGGCTCGCAGCGCGGCGCCATGTAGACCTCCGGATGCTCCTCGAGATACTTGCAAACCGTCGAGGTGGCGCATTTCATCGCGCCGAGCACCACGAAATCGGGCTTCGCGGGATCCGCGCCCGCGCTCATGATCCACCGCCCACCGGCCGCGCCGCGGCCCGGTTCAGGCGGAATAGGGCAGGAAACTGGGCGCAGGGCAACGACGGCCTCCTCCGCGATACAGCCAACGGGTCGCGCCGAACAATCGCGGCGCCCCCGCCGGAATGCAAGACGTCACCGCCCCCGGCCGGTCAGGCGCGCCAGCGCGTTCCGTGCGACCCAGCCGGTTTCGTTGCCCGGATCGCGCAGGAAGGTCGACACGAGATCGAGCCATTCCAGGCCGATATAGAGCCTTTCATGGGCGGCGGCGGACTGTTCCGACAGCGCCCGGTAGAGATCGGGCGACTGCATCAGGTGCGCGACGCGATCGGCGAGCGCATCGGGGGACGCGGCGCGAAACACCAGGCAATCGGCGCCGTCGCGCAGGCGCCCGGCAAAGGCCGGATGATCCGAGATCACCAGCGGCGAGCGCGAGGCCAGCGCCTCGTAGATCGTGTTCGGCAGACCCTCGGCGTAATCGTGGCGCGAGGGCACGACGACCAGGTCGGCCGCCCGCATCCGCGCGCGTACCTCGGCATGGGGCAGCATGCCCAGAAAGCGCACCCGGTCGTCGATGCCCAGCCGCGCGGCCCGGGCCTGCCAGGGGGCCAGGTCGCGCCCCCCCGCCAGGTCGAAACCCAGCCAGAGCCCGCGCGCCTTCAGCAGGGCCACGGCCTCCAGGCAGTCGCCGACGCCCTTGGCATCCGATATCGCCCCGGCGAAGAAGGCCCGCCAGGGCCCGTCGGGCGCGGATTTGGGATCGGGCTCGGTGGGCAGGCGCGACCAGTCCCAGGGCACGATCCGCCCGGCCGGGTAGAGCAGCGCACGCCCCACCGACCGCGAGGCGTTGAGGCTGTGATTGGCCACGCAGACCGTCCCTGCCCCGCCCAGCTGGGCGCGCAGCCGCAGGTTTCGCCAGGCCTGCCGCAGGCCGTCATTGGCAAAGATATCGGCAAAGACCGGCAGCACCGGCAGGCCGCGGCGCCGCGCCCAGCCCAGCACGAACCGGTTCGGCGAGCGGCAGATCAGCACCTCGGGGGCGATCTCGTCGAGCAGCGGCAGGATCTTCGCCGGGTCGTGGCCCGCCCCGGGCGGAATGCCGATCGATGTCAGCCCCGGCGCCAGCTCTTCGCGGTGCGGCCGGTCGCACATCGCCACGACAACCACCGGCATCTCGTGCGACAGGCGGGCGACGAACTCGACCGACCGGCGCTGGTCGCGGTAGGTCTCTTCGCCGCCGTCGCGCAGCCGCCGGAAGGCAGCGCCGTAATCGCCATTCTGGAAAATCAGCAACCTGCGGCCGCGGATCGCCGGCGCCACTGCGGGGGACTGGTCGGTCATGGCCTCATCGCCTTCCCGGTCTGCCGGCTTTGGCGCAATGGCGGCAACGGCCTCCGGTCCTGTCCAGTCCTCCGGGCCGGCCGTCACGCCGCACCGCCGCCCCGCCCGGCCAGCCAGGCCGCAAGATCGGCCCTGAACGCCTCCGTGACGCCCTCTCCGGTCAGGGTGATGCGCCCCGGTGCGGCCTGCATCCGGATACCGCCGGGGCCCTCGACGGGCCTGCCGTCCGCGGACGGGGCCGCCCTGCCCTGCCCCGGCGCCTTGGCCGCCGCCCCCCTGCCCTGCCCCGTCAGCGCCCGCTCCAGAAGCGCCAGCTCGGCGGCGGCATCGGCCGGCGCGCCCTTGCGCAGGCGTTCGCGCAGCCGCGGCGCCAACTCGGCATCCGCCTCGAGCGCGCGCGACAGCGCAAGCCCCAGCCGTTCGGGGATCGCCGCGGCAAAGCGCAGCCGGTCGTCGAGCGCGTCGTGGATTTTCAGAAAGCTGCCGATCTTGGACCGTTTCGCCCGGCTGGCCGCGGCGAAGAGCCCAGAGAGCGCCGCCTGGACATCGGGGTAGACCCCCTGCCCCGCCGCGCGGGCGACGATCCGGGCGCGCTCGTAATAGCTCAGCCCGACCCGGATCTCGTTTTCCTCGACCATGGCACGGTAGGCCTCGGCGGCGGTCTCGGGGCGGCGCAGCAGCGCCTTGACCGTGCCGAAGCGCGCGGCATCCTCCGCGGCCAGGCGGCGCAGCGCCGTCAGCCGCCGCCAGCCCGAGATCAGCCCGAACCGCCCCGCGCCCAGGTCGACCACCTCGATCGGGGTCTGCTGGCCGCGGTCGCGGAGGCTGTCGATCAGCACCTCCAGCTCGGCATCGTCGGCCAGGATCCGGTCGCGCACCAGATAGCCCGCGTCGACCGCCTCGAGCGGCAGCGCCTGCACCATGCGCCCCTCGTCGCGGGCGCGGCGCACATCCTCGGCCAGGTCGCGCAGCGCCGCCTCGCTGGCGCTTTCGCCGGCGACGCGGGCGATGGGCGCAGCGCCCCGCCCGGCCCCCGGCAGGATCGGCCGCGCCGCCGCGTCGGCGGCGGGCTCGGGCGAGGGCGCGGTGGCAAGGTTGCGCGCCGGGGTCAGTCTCTTACGCTTGGCCATGGGCCCCTCCCCCTCCGGTCTTGTCCCGCCCTGTTTCGCACGCGAAACGCGCGGCATTTAAGGCATTGAAAATAAAACTTTTTTTCTCCGCATCTCCGGAAAACGCCGCCGCGACGCTCATGCCGCGCTCTCCGCGGCCCGTTTCGCGGCCTGCTCGTCGCGGCGCCAGATGCCGATCAGCAGTTCCTTGAAGGCGGCATAGGTCTGGTCGAAGGTCGCCCGCCCGCGGGCATAGGTGTCGCGGTTGAAATCGCGGTAATCGGCCTCGTAGATGCCGTTCACGCTTTCGCCGGCCTGGCCGATCAGCGCGGTGAAATCCTGCCGGTGGGGCGACAGCCGCTGGCCCATATAGGCCTGGATCAGCGCGGCCATCTCGGCCTGCTGGGCGCCGTCGTAGCGGGTGATCAGCGCGCGCACCGCGTCCCATTCGAAGACCAGCTCTTCGCGCCCCAGCGCGCGGGCGGCGATGTTCTCGCTCTCCTCGATCGAGGAAAAGGTCGAATGCAGCATGTCGAAAAAGCGCCCGGTGGAATCGAACTCCAGGAAACTGGCGCCCAGCGGCACCAGCAGGATATCGGCCGCCGCCAGCCCGTTGATCGTGAGGTATCCCAGCGCCGGGGGCGTATCGAGAAAGATCAGGTCATAGCCGTCCAGCACCCCGTCGGCCTCCAGCGCGTCGCCGAGCGCGTCCCACAGCTTCCAGCCGCGCGACTGCATGCGCCAGACGGGGATCTGGAACTCGGCCCAGTAGAGGTTCAGCTGCGCCCCGATCAGGTCGATATTGGGCCAGTGGGTGGGGCGGATCACGTCCCCCGCGGCGATCCCCAGCGCCTCGGAGAGGGGCTCGTCGAGGGGCAGGGGGGCCTCGCCCCGGTCGAGCCGGCGCTGGTTCTCGCCCCGCAGGTGGGTGGCGTAGTGGCGCGCGAGCAGTGGGAAAACCGTGGACCATTCATCCTCGATCCTGCCGCCGAAGATCGACGTCATCGAGCCCTGGCTGTCGAGATCGACCATCAGCACCTTGTAGCCGTCGAGCGCGGCCGACATCGCCAGGTGCGCGCAGGTCGAGGTCTTGCCGACGCCGCCCTTGAAATTGGCCACCGCGACGATCTTGGCGGGCAGCCCCTCGGGGCGGTAGGGCAGGTAGTTCTTGGCCTTGGACCCTTCGGCGGCGAAATGCGCGCGCAGGCGCAGCACCTCCTCGAAGGTGAACCATTTCGCGCCGCCCTCGGTCTCGGTGCGGCCCTGGGGCAGGTCGGGGTTCTGCCGCAGCACCCGGCGGAAATGCGCGGGCGCGACCGGGATCAGGTACTTGGTGATCTCCCATGTCGAAAAGAGGCGCAGCTTGCGCGCGCCACCCTCCGACAGCCCCCGCCCGGCGAGGTCGTCGCGCCCCGCGCGGCAGGCCTGGGCGATGGTGGCAAACCCCTCGGTGCCCTCGGGCTCGGAGAGCGCGGCCAGCGCCCTGTCCGGGGAAAGATTGAAATAGGGGGGCGGGCTGTCACTGCTCATGGCGCCTCGCATGTTACATGTTTTCTTCAGGGTACCCCAAAAGGCGTAACATGCAAGATTTTTCGATACATCCCTCAGCTTTTCTCAGCAATTCCGGGGGGTGTCGCCCTTGTCCGGGCGGGGGGTCGAGGCGTTGTTGAAAAAACCTGCCCGTTATTTTTTATGTTATTTGATAGTTACAGAGCGGCCTGATTTTGAAAACCCCTGAAAAATGCGCCTGAAAACAGGATGTTCTGGGCACGTGCCGAAAAGGGGGCGACTCTCATCCCACGATGAGGCGACTCCGATCCCACGTCGGACCGACTCCGATCCCCCGAAGCGGGGGCTGGACCGGGCGCACCGGCTCGCCTAGCGTGGGTGTCAATGAAACGACGAAGCCGGGCGGCAGTCCCGGCCGGGCAGAGACATCCGGCAAAAAGACCGGGACGAGCGGACAGGACAGGCAGATGGCAAAGCCACGGGAGTGTTTCCGGTGAGCGGGGCAGGGGGCGCGCGCCCGGCCGCGATCCGCGATTTCTTCGTCTGCGACATCCTCGCGGCGATGCCCAAGCACGACATCGCCTCGATGGAACACCCGATCTTCTCGCTCTCGACCCGGCCCGACCGGCGGGTGCTGGACTATGCCCATAACGGCGTCGAGGTCACCGTCACCCCCTCGGTCAAGGGCCGGGCGACGATCTTCGACGCCGATATCCTGATCTTCTGCATCTCCCAGCTGGTGGCCGCGCTCAATGCCGGGCGGCCCACCTCGCGCCGGCTGACGCTGACCGCCCACGACCTCTTGACCGCGACCGGGCGCGAGACCTCGGGCGACGGCTACCGCCGGCTGCGCGACGCCTTCGAGCGGCTGGCGGGGACCCGGATCACCACCAACATCGTGACCGGCGATACCGAGACGACCAGCGGCTTCGGCCTGATCGAGGCCTGGGAGATCGTCCGCCGCACCCGCGCGGGGCGCATGGTCAGCGTCTCGGTGACGCTTTCGGACTGGCTCTACCAGGCGGTGCTGTCGCGGTCGGTGCTCACGCTCTCTCGAGACTATTTCAGCCTCAGAAAGCCGCTTGAGCGCCGGCTCTACGAACTGGCGCGCAAGCATTGCGGGCGCCAGCCCGAATGGCGCGTCTCGGTCGAGACCTTGTGCAAGAAATCCGGCTCGGCCAGTCCCCGGCGCGTGTTCCGCGCCATGCTGCGCGAGATCATCCGCGCCGACACCCTGCCCGATTACCGGCTGGAGGAAGAGCCGGGCGACATCATCCGCGTCACCCCCCGCGCCGCGGTGCTGGATGCGCCCGAGGCGCCGCCGCTGGCCCCCGAGACGCTGGACGAGGCCCGCGCGCTGGCCCCGGGCGCCGATATCTACGCGCTCGAGGCCGAATGGCGCGGCTACTGGGCGCGCTCGGGCCGGCCGCACCTGCGCTCGGCCGACCGGGCGTTTCTGGGCTGGCTCAGGGCGCGGGGCCGGGGCAAGGGCAGGGGCCGCGCTCAGACATAGCCCAGGGCGCGCATGTCGAGATCCACCAGCGCGTCGAGCCGCCGGTTCGAGTCCGCGAAGTGATCGCCCACCACCGCCGCGACATGGGCCTTGATGCGGGCCCGCTCGGCGCTGCCCGACCGGCGGACCGGGCCGCTTTGCCCGAGTAGCCGCAAAAGCCGCGTTCGGATGCGGAACGGCAGCGGAAAGTCGGCGTAGTCCGCGGGGCGCGGGCTGGGCGGCGGCAGATAGCGGTTCAGCACGCGTTCCAGACGCATCACCGTGTCGGGGCTGCTGGCATTGACCTTTTGCGCCGGCGCGGCCGCGGGCGGGTCGATGCCCAGGAAGCCGCAGAGCCGGGCGATATAGGCATCGGGATCGCGCTGCAGCAGTTCCATCGGCATCACCAGCAGGTTTTCCCGCGCAAACCGGGTGGCATAGGCCTCGAGCGTGAGATCGTATTCGAAATGGTCCAGCCGCACCCGCGGGCGAAAGGCCGGCCGCGGCGCCTCGGGGGGCAGGAAGGCGTCGATGCCCAGGGTGCCGCCGCGGCGGACATACTGGTAATAAAGCGACACCAGCAGCGCCTTTTGTTCGCGCGTGCCGATCATGATGCGCGCGTCGGGAAAGGTCTCGGCCAGCCGCCCCACGACGCGGTCGAGGTAATAGACCCCGTTGTTCGGGTGGCCCGACAGCGCCTCGTGCGAGATCACCGGCACCCGCGCCCCGCAATCGCCGGCGGCACGGTCGAAGGCCGCGCGCACCGCGGCGCCGGAAAACCGCTGCGGATGGGCCAGCACGAACCATTCCACGGCCTGCCCGGCCTGGCGGCCCCAGGGCAGGCAGTAGCGGTCCGCGTCGGTGAAGACCGCGGCCTGCAGGAAGCTGGTTCCGGTCTTGTGATAGCCGATATGGATGAGGGGCGCCGCCCGGCTGGCCATGTCCATTCCGTCTTTCGATTTGCGAAGGGCCGGTCCTGGCCATGCCGCAACTGTCTCCAGCGCCGTCTTATGCGATTCTCCTGGGCTTTTGCATGGTCTTGTCGCGCCGTCTTTGCGGCGCGGCGCGGTCGGGGGCGGGGTTCGCGGCGGTGCGGGAATGTGCCATAGAGGGGCCGAGATTTGACCACGCTTTACAGGCAGGATCTGCCCGGCCCCGCCCGCTCCGGATCGGGATGCCATTGCAAACACGGCCTTTATGGCCGTGCCGATGGAACGGACGGACCAGGATCGTGGCAGAGGCAGATGAGGGGCCCGGCGCATGGCCGATCGTACGCTTGAGAGGCCGCTTGTCATCCATGTGGGACTGCACAAGACAGGCACGACATGGCTGCAGGGGCAACTGTCCGGGCCAAGGTATCAACGCGATCTCGCGTTCTGCGGCGATATCGGTTTCATCTACCGGCAGTTCCTTGTGCCCGATGAGCAGGAATTCTCGCCCGACCGGACGCGGGCCGCGTTCTGCGACTGGTGGGCGCCGAAGATCGAGGGGCGCCAGGCGATACTGGTGTCCGGCGAAAACCTGGGCGGCCGGCCGTTTCATGCCAGGCACATGCGCGAGGTCACGGCCGCGCGGATCGCCAAGACCTTTCCCGAAGCCCATATTCTGATCACCCTGCGGGAACAGGCGGCGATCATCTATTCCATGTACGGCCAATACCTGCGTTTCGGCTATACGAGCAGCCTTTCGGAGTTCCTGCAGCGCCCGCCGCCCGATTCATCCTTTCAGCCGGTGCTGAACCGGGCGTTTTACGACTATGCGCGGTTGCTGAACTTGTACGAGGAGGTCTTCCCGCGCGAGCGGGTCATGGTGGCGCCATCGGAATGGTTTTTCGCCGATCCCGATGCCTTTACAGAGCGGTTGAACGCCCGATTGGGCACGTCTCTGCCGCCGCTTCGAAAGCAGGCGCGAGACAGCGTCGCCAACCCTGCCTGGTCCGACCTGGCCTACGGGGCCTTGCGCCATCTCAACCGGTTCAACAGCCAGGATTCGCGCTGGCAGCGTCCGGGCGGGCGGTTGGGTGCCAATGCGATGGCCGCGCGCATCGACCGGCTGACCCCGGCTGTCCTGAAACGCCGGATGCGTGCGGCGCGGATGGACATGATCCGCCGAGAGATCGGCGACGAATATGCGGCCTCGAACCGGGAGCTTGCGCAACGAATCGGAGTCGATCTGGGCCGGTTCGGATATGTGGTATGACCGATGCGCAAGATCGGGTCACAGCATGGGTGCAGCCGCCGCGATGGCATTCCCGAAACGGGCTGCCGGCTGCCGGCATCGTGCTGTCGAAGACGCGCGATGATACCCGCCACCGTTTCTGCAGGCCCGGCAATCGGGCCCGGATGCGCGTCAGTGTGCCCGGCGCAGAAACCGCTTTGGCGGAAACGCTTAATTTTAAGTGAGCGGCCTGTTTGGCGCGCCGCGGATCGGCTATTGTGTCGCATGCATAGCCACGCGATCCATCTTTCGTCTGTTGAGTATTTACAAGGTCCGTTTCCCGAATGTCCCTGACCAGCGATACGTCTCCGCGCCGTTTTGCCAGCCAGACCAACCTGATGGGTCCGTTCTGGCTGCTTGTCGCCGTTCTGGCCGCCGCCGTCTTTTTCCAGGAGGGGCTGAACGCCCTGTTCGAGGCCTGGCAGATGCCCGAATACAGCCACGGGCCGCTGATCCCGGTGCTGTCGGCGCTTTTGTTCCTGCGCCAGCTGAAATACGTCCCGGTTCAGCCCGGCCCGGTCTCCGACCGCTGGCCGGGCGTGGCGCTGCTGGTCTTTGCCATGGCCTTCGGCCTTCTGGGCAAGCTGGCCGAGATCGACGACGTGGTGGCCTATGCGCTGATCCTGTGGGTCGGCGCGATCCTGCTGATTTCCTTCGGCTGGAAAACCGGGCGCGCCTTCTGGCCGCCGGTGCTGCACCTGGTCTACATGCTGCCGCTGCCGGGGGTGCTGTATTACAAGCTGTCGACCTTCCTGCAGATGATCTCGTCCGAGCTCGGCGTGTGGTTTCTGTATCTCATCGGCGTTTCGGTCTATCTCGAAGGCAACATCATCGACCTCGGCGTCTACAAGCTGCATGTGGCCGAGGCCTGTTCGGGGCTGCGCTATCTGTTCCCGATCCTGTCGTTTTCCTACATCTTCGCGGTGCTCTATCGCGGGCCGATGTGGCACAAGGCGGTGCTTCTGATCTCGGCGGCGCCGATCACCGTGTTCATGAACGCGGTGCGCATCGCCATCGCCGGCTACATCGTCGACACCTGGGGGATCGAGCATGTCGAGGGGTTCAGCCACTTCTTCGAGGGCTGGGTGATCTTCATGTCCTGCGTGCTGATCCTGTTCTTCCTGGCCTGGCTGATGCTGTTCTTGCATCCCGACCGGCCCGGCCTCGCCGAGGCGCTGGATCTCGACACCCACGGGCTGGCCGCCCAGGCCGCCCGGCTGCGCCTGGTGCGCCCCTCTGCGGCGCTGATCCTGGGCGCGCTGCTGCTGAGCGCGGGCGCGCTGACCTGGCAGGTCCGCCCCGAGATCGCCACCCAGGCCGTCGCGCGCGAGCCCTTCACCCTGTTCCCGCGCCGGATGGGCGAGTGGGTGTCCTCGGCGCCCAAGACCCTCGGCCCCGGCATCGAGAAATCGCTGGCCGCCGACGATTACCACTCGGTTTCCTTCGCCCATCCCGGCCACAAGGCCCCGGTCGAGCTGTTCGTGGCCTGGTACGAGGACCAGACCAAGGGCGGCACCCATTCCCCCGAGATCTGCCTGCCCGGCTCGGGCTGGGAGATCGCCTGGCTGGAACGGGTCGACATCGCCCCCGAGGTCGGCCTCGACGCGCCCTACAACCTCAACCGGGCGGTGATCCAGAAGGGCGAGGTCCGGATGCTGGTCTATTACTGGTTCGAACAGCACGGCCGCCACGTCGCCTGGGACTTCGCCGCCAAGTTCTACCTGCTGGTCGACGGCATCACCATGGGGCGCACCGACGGTGCGCTGGTGCGGCTGATCACCCCCATCGCCGAGGACGAGACCGAGGCCGCCGCCGAAGACCGCCTGAAAGAGGTGTTTCTCGAAACCGTCGAGGTTCTGCCGCGCTTCGTGCCCGACGCCTGACGCGCCTCCTGACGCGCGCCTGATCCGGGTGCGATCATCGCCGTTCTGAAAACGATACCGGATCGGCGACAATCCGCGCCGCCGGGCTGCGCTTGCGGAAAATTCGCGCGGGCAGCCCCGAAAGCGCCTTACTTTTCCCGAAAACCTGCCATCCCGTAAGGAAACAATCCCGATGAGATACGCATCAACCGCGCAGGGGCGGCTCTGGGGAAGGCTTCACTCGGTCATCCTGGGCCATGTCCTGCGCCTAATCACGGGGCTATGCCTGATGAGCACGCTGAGCACTGCGGACGCGGCAACCACCGCGACCGGCCTGAGCAATCCGACCCTGGCCTTCAATCTCGGAACGCCGACGGATTATGGCCCCGGCATGCAGTTTCTCAACCTCATGGACCTCATGCGCCAGTGGCGCGGGCACGAGCCCGGGTCGTTCGGGGATATGAAGCAGAGCGATCTGCGCGAGGGCGGCTATCTCGACGAAAGCGGCTGGGTCACCGAGATCCCCGAGGGGATCGAGAAGGTCGGCACGCTCTGGCAATGGTCCGGCCAGCCGGAATTCGCCGAGGCCCGCAAGGGCGTCTACGTGCTGACCTACGAGGGCGAGGGGCGGCTCGAGCTCAACGGCGACGCCCGCATCCTCAGCGAGGAGCAGGGCCGGATCGTCTTCGAGAGCGAGGAAGGCCGCAGCTTCGCCCTGAACATCTTCGAGACCGACCCCGAGGGCACCGGCGACTACCTCCGCGATATCGCGATCGTCGCCGAGGAAAATCTCGACCTCTACGAGGCCGGCGCGCGATTCAACCCCGACTGGCTGGATCTCATCGAGGACGCGCGCCAGATCCGCTTCATGGACTGGGGCGACACCAACAATTCCCACGCCGTCTCCTGGGAGGATCGCAGCCGGCCCGGCGGGGCCTGGGGCGACCAGGGCGTGCCGGTGGAATACATGGTGCAACTGGCCAACGAGATCGGCACCGATCCGTGGTTTACCATGCCGCACATGGCGGACGATGACTATATCCGCCAGTTCGCCACCTATGTGCGCGACAATCTCGACCCCGAGCTGACGGTGCGCGTCGAATATTCCAACGAGGTCTGGAACTGGGCCTTCGACCAGACGAGCTGGCTGAAGCGCCAGGCGCTGGAAGAGTGGGGCACCCCCGACATCTATGCCTATCACGCGATGAAGGCGACCCAGACCGCACTGATCTGGGAAGAGGTGTTCGGCGATGCGGCCGAGGACCGGCTGGTCAACGTGCTGGGCACCCATACCGGGATTCCGAACATCACCAAGCGCCTGCTCGAGGCCCGGGTCTGGCAGGAAAACGATCCCGACGGCTTCGTCGATCCGACCACCGTTTTCGAGGAGGTGGCCGTCACCACCTATTTCGGAGCGTCGATCGTCAAGAACCAGACGCACCGGGCCGAGTTGCTGGCGGCGATCCAGGACCCGGATGTCGATGCGATGGACTATCTGGCCGAGAAGCTGATGGACCCCGATTACGGCGGCTCGATCCCGGCGCGGCAGCTGAAACTCGAGCGCCATGCCGAATTCGCCGCCGAGCGGGGGCTGAACATCGTCGCCTATGAGGGCGGCCAGCACGTGCATCACTCCTTCGCCATTCGCACGCTCACCGAAGAAGAGACCGAGTTGCTCACCGATTTCATGAGCGACTTCGTCCGCAGCGAGCAAATGGCCGATCTCTACGAGGCCTCCTGGGAGTCCTGGTCGCAGGTGAGCGACGGGCCCTACATGCAGTTCGGCGAGGTCTCCGGCCAGGACAGGTGGGGGTCGTGGGGTCTGTCCCAGTCGCTGGATGACGACAACCCGCGCTTGCAGCGGCTGAACGAGCTGAACGAGACCTCCGAGCCCTGGTGGGACGGGGCCGAGGGCGGCACCCATTACCAGCAGGGCGTGACCGTCCAGGGCAGCGACGAGGCCGAGCTGATGGTCGGCACCCTGCAGGAGGATTACCTGATCGGCGCCGGCGGCGACGACACCTTCGTGGCCGGCGCCGGCGATGACGGCATCAACGGCGGCGACGGGGTCGACACGCTCATCCTGTCGGGCCGCGCCGAAGACTACGCCCTGGCCGAAGAGAAGGGCGGCTATCGCCTCGTCGGCCCCGATGGGTCGGACCGGCTGGTCGATGTCGAGCGTCTGCGCTTCGACGACGATGTGGAATTGAGCCTCGCGGAGATGCTCGACCTCTCTCCCCCGATCCCCGGCGATACGACGGAGGAAGCGGACAGTGGCGGGGAGACCCTGCCCCCGGAGACCGAACAGACCGCCCCGGAACCCGAGGACACCGAGACGCCCGCGGACCCCGTTCCCGGCGGCGCCGACGACGCCGAGGATCAGGACAGGACCGAGGCCGATGAGACCGCTCAGCCCGGCCCGCTCACGCATGTCGCGCTGAGCGGCGATCATCTGGTCTTCGAAACCAGCGCGGTGGTCGAACTCGGGCACCCCGAAGACGCCACGCGCGGCGTGCGCTTCGAGGCGGTCAACCCGTGGAGTCCGCTCGGCGACGCGCTGTCGCTGCGCGACGGCGAGAACGATTGGGCCTATGTCGCGCATGAACGCGGCGTGAGCATCGCGTTCGACGGGGTCGATGTGCGCGGCAATTACTGGTCGATGCAGGACAACCGCGCCGGGCCCGACGGCCCGCAACTGTCGGACGATGCGTTCAAGACCGCGCTGAGCTTCGGCTCGGTGGTGACCTCGGCCGACCGCCTTGAGATCGTCGGCACGGAGCTGAACGACAGCTTCTCGGGCAGGCAGCAGGACGACACCTTCCATGGCGAGGGGGGCCGCGACGTCATGAATGGCGGCGCCGGCGACGACGCCCTGTTCGGCGGCGCCGGCAACGACCTGATGAGCGGCGGCGCCGGCGACGACACCCTGGAAGGCGGTGCCGGCAACGACACGCTTACCGGCGGCGCCGGCCAGAACCTCTTCGTCTTCGCGGCCGGCTGCGGCCGGGACACGGTGACCGATTTCAGCGCCGAAGACACGCTGGACCTGGGCGATTTCCTGGGCCCGTCCCAAAGCGTTTCCGATGCGGTCCAGGAGGTGTCGGGCGATCTGGTGCTGTCCAACGGCGAGGACCAGATCACCCTTTCCGGGCTCGGCATCAACGATATCGGCTGGATCTATCCCGCCGCATGACACCGACCCGGGCACGGCGGTTCAGCCGTTCAGCCCTTCAGCCCTTCAGCCGCGCCCGCGGGCGCGTAGCGCCGACAGGCCCAGCCCGGGCAGCGCCGCCGCGCAGGCCGCGTAGCGCCCCGCCAGGCGGCCCGGGTCGCCCAGCATCCGCCAGGCCCATTCCAGCGCGAGGCGCTGCACCCAGACCGGCGCCCGCCGCTGGCTGCCGGCGATGAAGTCGAGCCCGGCCCCGATCGAGACGAACCCGCATCCCGGCAGGCGCGCGGCCCCGCGGGCGGCCAGGCGTTCCTGTTTCGGCGCCCCGAGCGCCAGAAAGCACAGCCGCGCGCCGGCCGCCGCGGCGGTGTCCAGCACCGCACCGGCTTCGGCCCCATCGGGGTCGAATCCGAAGGGCGGCGCGATCCGGGCCACGATGCCGAGCCCCGGATGATCGGCGGCCAGCCGTGCCGCGGCGCTGTCCAGCGTTTCCTGCGTCGCGCCGATCAGGGCCACCGGCACGCCCAGCCGCCCCGCCAGCCCGGCCAGCGGCTGCACCAGTTCGGAGCCGGGCACCAGCTCGACCCGCCGCCCGGCCAGCCGCGACAGCCAGACGATCGGGTTGCCGTCGGCCACCACATGGCTGTGCGCCAGATAGGCGGCGCGAAAGGCGGGGTCGCGGCGCAGCTTGACCGCATGGTCGAGATTGAGCGTGGCGAGCGTAAACCCCCGGCCCGCGCGCAGCCGCGCCTCGAGATCGGTCATCAGGGCGGCGCGGGTGGGGGCGGTGATCCGCACTGTCGCCGCAGAGTCATCCGCCGCCGCTGCGCCGAAGGAGATCGCGTCGGTCAAAGCATCGCTCCGCTCGCTTGTGTCGGCTCTTGGATGGTGCTGTGGCGCTGATGTCGCCCAGGTCCGGGGTGGCCCGGACGGGCCGCCGGGATAGTCGCGCCGCATCCATGGTTTTGTCAACGCCCTGGCGGGAGAGGCCGAAAATCCGTGCGATGCCGGGCAGGGGCGTATAGAAATCACCCAAGGCCCCCGGCCGCTCGCGACCGCCTTTCCACCCCGAGGAATCCCCCCCGTTTCCATGACGCCCGATCCGGCCTTGTTCAGCGTGATCCTGCCCGCCAACAACGAGGCGGGCCATATCCGGGCCTGTCTGTCGGCGCTGCTGGCCCAGGACGCGGCGGCGGGCCCGGTTCAGGCGATCGTGGCCGCCAATGCCTGCACCGACGGAACCGAAGACATCGTGCAGGCCATGGTGCCCGATTTCGCCGCCCGCGGCTGGGACCTGACCTGTCTCTCGATCGCCGCGCCGGGCAAGACCAATGCGCTGAACCGGGCCGAGGCGGCGGCGGCGGGCGCCTTGCGCGCCTATCTCGACGCCGACGTGGTCTGCGATACCGGCCTGTTCGGCCAGCTGCGCGCGGCGCTGGCCGCCGACCGGCCGCTCTATGCCACCGGAACGCTTGCCATCGCGCCGGCCGCCAGCCGCTTTACCCGCGCCTATGCGCGGTTCTGGGCGGGGCTGCCCTTCGTGCAGGGCGGCGCGGTGGGGGCGGGGCTGTTCGCGGTCAACGCCGCGGGCCGGGCGCGCTGGGGCGCCTTTCCCGATATCATTTCCGACGACACGTTCGTGCGGCTCCACTTCGCCCCGGCCGAGCGGATCGAGGTGCCCGCCCGCTATCACTGGCCGATGGTGGAAGGGTTCTCGCGGCTGGTGCGGGTGCGCCGGCGCCAGGATGCCGGGGTGGACGAGCTGCGCGCCCGCATGCCCGGGCTGATGGAAAACGAGGCCAAGGCGCCGCTGACGGCGGGGCGCCTGTTGCGCCTGGCAGGCCGCCACCCGGCCGGGTTCGCCGCCTATATGGCGGTGCATCTGGCGGTGCGCACGCGGCCGCAGGAACCGGGTTGGAGCCGCGGCCGATGACCGGGAAAAAGGCACGAGTCATGCACAAAACCGCCCCCGTGGCCTATCTGACCGGCGAGTATCCCAAGGTCTCGCACACCTTCATCCAGCGCGAGATCGCCGCGCTGCGCGCCACCGGCCAGGAGGTAATCACCTGCACCATTCGCCGGGCCCCCGAAAGGGACGTGGTCGGCGAGGACCAGAAGGCCGAGCAACGCGCCACCTGGTGCGTGCTGGAGGCCGCCAAGAACCCGCTCCGCCTGCTCTGGGCGCATCTGTCGGCGCTGCTGCGTGCGCCGCGGCGCTGGTTCTCGGCGCTGCGCCTGGCGTGGACGAGCTGTCCGCCGGGGGGCAGGGCGGCGCTCTGGCAGGTGTTCTATTTCCTCGAGGCGGCGGTGCTGGCGCAGTATCTGCGCCGCAAGGGCGCGGCCCATCTGCACAACCATTTCGCCAATTCCAGCTGCTCGGTGGCGATGCTGGCCTCGGAGATGTCGGGCATCCCGTTCAGCTTTACCCTGCACGGGCCCGCGATCTTCTTCGAGCCGATGTATTGGCGCATCGACGAGAAGATCGCGCGCGCCGCCTTCGTGTCCTGCATCAGCCATTTCTGCCGCTCGCAGGCGATGTTCTTTTCCGACCGGGCGCATTGGGACCGGCTGCGCATCGTCCATTGCGGGGTCGACCCGGCCCGCTACGGCCAGCGCCCGCGCGCCGGCTTCGGCCAGCGGGTGCTGTTCATCGGCCGGCTGGACGCGGTCAAGGGCGTGCCGCTGCTGCTGGAGGCGTTCGCGCGGCTGCGGCCGGCCCATCCCGGGGCCACGCTGTGCATCATCGGCGACGGGCCGCACCGCGCCGCGCTGGAGCAGCAGGCCCGCGCCCTGGGGCTGGACCCCGCGTCGGTGTTTCTGGGCTACCGCCCGCAGGCCGAGGTCGCGGCGCTTCTGGAAGAGGCCGACATGCTGGTCCTGCCGAGCTTTGCCGAGGGCGTGCCGGTGGTGCTGATGGAGGCGATGGCCAGCCGCATCCCGGTCATCGCCAGCCAGGTCGCCGGGGTCGGCGAACTGGTCGAGGATGGCCGCAGCGGTTTCATAATTCCGCCCGGAGACGTCGATAGCCTGGCCGAACGGCTCGACAGGCTTTTGTCCGACCCCGAGCTGTGCCGGCGCATGGGCGCGGCGGGGCGCGGCCAGGTCGAGGCCGCGTTCGACATCGACCGCGAGGCGGCCTGGCTGGCGCGGCTTTTCGCCGGCCAGCAGGCCGGTGCGCTGCCCGCCGGGCTGCGCCCGGAGGCACAAGGCGGGACCGAAAGCGCCGCCTGAGGCGGCAACGGGACCAGGAAGGGGGACCGCGATGAGCGAAGGCGAGACCGGGAAGCTGGCGCTTCTGACATGCTCCATGGCCCGCGATGTGGAGCTCTTCGCGCTTCTTGCCGACAGCGTCGATGCCTGCGTGGATGCGCAGATCCGCCACCGGGTGGTCGTGCCCGGCGCCGATATCGCCACGTTCCGCCGCTTCGGCTCTGCCCGGCGCGAGATCATTGCCCAGGAAGACGTGCTGCCGATGCGCGTGGTCAAGCTGCCGGCGGCGTTGAAATACCTCGCGCCGCTGGCCGGCACCTTCCGCCGGCCGATCTACCTGGACCGGCGGCTGAAACTGGTCCGCGGCTGGATCCTGCAGCAGCTTCTCAAGATCGAGATGGCGCGCACCGCCCGGGAGGCGGCGCTGCTGCATGTGGACAGCGATGTCTTCTTTTTCCGCCCGCTGCAGGCTGCGGACGCCTTTACACGGGGCCGGCCCCCGTTCTTTCGCATCGACGGCGTGCCGGCCAACCCCGCGCACCAGACCTGGATCGACGCCGCCGCGCGGCTGCTGGGGCTGCCCCCCGGCACCCCCCATGCCCGGCACTACGTGGAAAACTGCGTCCCCTGGAGCAGCGCCGTCGCCCGTGCCCTGACCGACCGCATCGAGGCGGTGCATGGCCAGCCCTGGCACCGCGCCGTGCTGGGCGAACCGGCCCTGTCGGAATATTATCTCTACGGCCTCTTCGTCGACCGGCTGCAGGGCGAGGCCGGGCTCGCGCCCACCGATGTCTCGTTTTGCAGCTCGTTCTGGCCGGGGCAGGAGGATGCGCCGTTTTCGCTCGACGACCAACTCGCCACGCTGCGCGAAGGCCAGGTCGCGCTGGCCGTGCAATCGACCCATCCGCTCAGCCCCGACGACCGCCGGCGCATCTACCGCACCGCCCGGACCCGTTTCGAGGACGGCAACTAGCCCCGCCGCCCGCATCACAGGAAAGACCGTCAGACCGCCCAGATGCCCAACACCTTCGCCTATATCGCCCTGTTCGCCTGGCCGCTGGTCGTGGCCGTGCTGTTCATGCGGCTGCCGCTGCCCAAGGCGCTGGTCTGGTCGCTCCTCGGCGGCTACCTGCTGTTGCCCGAGGACACCGTCGTCAACCTGCCGCTGCTGCCGACCTGGAACAAGGCGCTGGCCGCCAGCCTGCCGGCGGCGATCATGTGCCTGATCGTGACGCGCCGGGAGCGGGCGGTGCAGCGCGCGACGGGCGCGCGCAAGGAGGTGGCGCCGCCGCGGCGCTGGGGGCGGATTTCCGCGACGCTTCTCGTGGTGATGCTGTGCGCGCCGGTGCTGACCATGCTGACCAATACCGAGCCGCTGATCGTCGGGCCGCGCTATCTGCGCGGGCTCACCCTTTACGATGCCGGCGCGATGGTGATGAACACCGCGATCCTGCTGCTGCCGTTCTTCCTGGCGCGGCGGTATCTCGACAGCCGCGAGGCGCAGATCGCGCTGTTGCAGGCGCTGGTGTTCGGCGCGCTTGCCTATTCGCTGCTGATGCTGGTCGAGATCCGGATCAGCCCGCAATTGCACCGCATGCTCTACGGCTTTCACCAGCACCAGTTCATCCAGCATATCCGGGGCGGGGACTATCGCCCGATGGTGTTCTTGCAGCACGGGCTGCGGGTGGGGATCTTCATCGCCATGTGCTGCCTGGCCGCGCTCGCGCTTTTCCGCACGGCGCGCGCGGCTCCCGTTTCCGCCGGTGCGGGGCCGGATCGGCGGGCGCATCCGGGCGGGGCGGTGCGATGGTTGCTCGCCGCGCTCTGGCTTTTCGTCATCCTGCTGATCTCGAAGAATTTCGGCGCGACGCTGATCATGCTGGCGCTGCTGCCGGTCGCGCTGCTGACGGGGCCGCGCAGCCAGGTCGTGGTGGCCGCGCTGCTGGCCGGGACGGTGCTGGTCTACCCGGCGCTGCGCGGCGGCGGCGTGATCCCCGTCCAGGCCGTGGAACAGGCGATCGCCACCGTCGATGCCGAGCGCGCGGGATCGTTCGGGTTCCGCCTGCGGCAAGAGCAAAGCCTGCTGGAACATGCCAACCGAAAACCGGTTTTCGGCTGGGGCATCTGGGGGCGGTCGCGTCTCTACGACCCGCGGAGCGGGACCGATATCAGCACCACCGATGGCTCGTGGATCCTGGTCATGGGGGGGCACGGATGGGTCGGCTACCTGGCGCGCTTCGGGCTTCTGGCGCTGCCGGTGCTGATGCTGGCCCGGCGCCGCGAACAGGCCAGGTTAGACCCTGTTTCGGCCGGGCTGGCCCTGATTCTGGCGGCCAATCTCGTCGATCTCGTCCCCAATTCCTCGATGTCGCCGCTGCTCTGGCTGGTGGCGGGCGCGCTGCTCGGCCGGTGCGAGCGGGTGCGGGCGTCGGACCCGGCCGCGGGCCCTGAGACGGCCCCGCGCGGGCCGCCGGCATATGCCCGCCGCCGCAGCGGGCGGGACCGGCAGGCGGCAGGGTCGAGACAGCGAACATGACGGTCACCGTTTACGCCACCCCCACCCCGAAACCGGCCTGGGCGCCGGTCACGCATCTGGCGCGGCTCATGGCCCGCCTGCTGGACGCGGAGCTGCGCGATCTGCCGCCGATGCGGCGGGGCTGGCGCAAGCAGCTGCGCCTGGCGCTGCGGCCGATGCCGCGCGGCGGCGAGGACATCGCCATCGTGCTGGCGCGCGGCGCCCTGGAGCTGGACCTTCTCGCAGATCTCGGTGCCCTCGGCCGGCCGCACCGGCACCGGGCGGTCTGGATCATCGACAGTTTCGACACCCAGTTCCTGCCCCCCGCCCCGGTGCTGCGCGGCTTCGACACGATCGGGTTTTCCCAGGGCTACGACCGGGCCCATTACGAACGGCTGTTCGGCACCCGCGCGCTGCAGCTGGGCTGGGGGAGCGATGCGCTGGATCTCGGCGCCGCGGCCTGCGGCGCCCCGGCGATGGCCGCGCGGCCCTTCGACGTGCTGCGCGTCGGGCGCCAGCCCCCGGCCTGGGAGGACGACACGCGCAGCGAAGCGGCCTGTGCCGCGGCCGGGCTGCGCTTTCACGGCCGCCCGCCCTTCGCCGAGCGGCCCGAAGCGGCGCTGCCGCACCTGATGGGCTGGTATGCCCGCACGAAATTCGTGATCGCCCATTCCAACCTGGCCGCACCGGCGCCCTACACCCACCCTTCCAAGGAATACATCACCGCCCGCTGGACCGACGCCCTGGCGGCCGGCGCCTCGGTGGCCGGATGCCAGCCGCGCAGCGACCTGGACCTGGTCGACTGGCCCGGCGCCACGCTCGATTTCGACCGGATCGACCTGGCCGAGAATGTCGCGCAGCTGCGCGCGGCGGTGGCAGAGCGGGGCCCGTCGGCGGCGCTGAACAACCATGTTCAGGCCCTGCGCCGGCTGGACTGGCGCTGGCGCATCAAGGCGCTGGCCGACCGCATGGGCCTGCACGCCCCCGCGCTGGAGGCCGACCTGGCGCGGCTGCGCCAGGCGATCGCGGCGGGGCAGGGGGCGCTGCAGGACGGGCCCGGTCAGACCCGGGTGTCATAGCCCCAGCGCGCCAGCCGCCGGCCATAGGCCAGCCGGATCGCCGCCGTCTGCGCGCGCCCCAGCCGCAAGCGCGCGGGATCGTTCCATTGCGCGAAATACTTTGCATTGCTCGACCGGATCTCCCGGTCCAGCAGATCCTCGGGCGGCAGGCCGGCAAAGGCGCAGATCCGCCGCAGCCCGTCTTCGGGGGCGGCGCAGAAATCCTCGTAGCGGATCGTCATGCTCTGTTTCAAATGGCGGGAATCGGCGGCGAAGACCTCGTGGCAGATCAGCCAGTTCGTCACGAACTGGAAGGCCGGCCGGTTGGCCGACCATTTCGAAATCGCCATCGCCTGGGCGAAGGGATGTCGTGTGATCAAGACGAAGGCCGCGTCGGGGAAATAGTATTGCAGCAGGCGCGTGGCCGTGATGTAGGGCGGGGATTTTTCCAGCAGGACGGGTTTTTCCAGGTTCCAGTGCGGCGCCCAGGCCTGCCACAGCTGCCGCGCCGCCTCGGGGGTGGCCAGGGGCGATGCCTCGGTACGGTGAAACCCTTTCCTGAACGCCAGCGCGCCGACGCCGCCGATCCTCGGGATCACGTCTTGCAGGTATTGCCCCTCGTCCATCGGGGCGCCGGTGTCCTGCAGCCCCGAAACCTGGCTGTGCCGCGCCAGCAGTTTCGACAAGAGCGTGGTCCCGCTTCGGTGCAGGCCGACCACGAAGAGCATCCTGCGCCCCTGGGGTCCGGGGCCGGTCTCGGGGCCGGTCATGGCCGCCCCCCACGCGCCTGCAAAAGGGCCGTGACCCGGTCATGGGCGGCGCGCGCCTCGTCGAGCCGGGGAATGTCCGGGGCGTCTTGCGCGGCCGCCTCGCGGCGCAGGATCCGGCCGGACCTGATATTCTCCGACCCGTCGCCGACCCCCCATTTGCCGGTGGTCGAGGTGAGGCGGTACTGTTCGCTCAGCGGCTGGCGGAGGCCCAGAAAGGCGGTTAGCCGCCCGAGATCCTCTTGTGGATGGGCGACGAGGCTGTCGTAGCGCACCGTCAGGCAGGGCAGGCCGGCCGGCAGCGCGCCGATGAACGCGCAGATCTCGCCCAGGCGGTTGATGTAGTAATCCGCGGCATGGGCCAGTTTCGCCTCGTCGGGCGGGGCGCCGTCATAGAACAGCCGGGCCAGAGAGACGATGTTGCCCTCGGGCCGGCGCAGCATGAAGACGAATTTCGGGTCGCACCAGGGCACCACCCGCTCGGGATGCGGCATGTGCGAACGGTGCAGCACCTTGTCGAGCATGTAGATGTCGCGCCGGGGCAGCCGCCCGCCAAAGCGGAAGATCCAGTAGCCGAGTTCGGAAATGCTGCGCGGGTCGGTGTAGTGGACGTGGGATTCGCCATAGCCCGCGATGCCGTCATTGGCGATCAGCACATGGCTCAGCATCGACGACCCCGACCGCATGCAGCCGATGACGAAGATCGTCCGCGGCCGCCGGCCGGCCCCGGGCAGGACGGGCCGCAGCGCCCGAAAGGCGATTTCATGATGTATGCGCACGTCTCTCCTGCCGCCTTGGGGTCAGTTCCGGGGGCCGGCGCCGGGCCGGGTCAATGGGGGCGCAGCCGGTTGCGCAGTTTGCGCAGCCGCGCCGCGAAGGGAAGCCTGTCCTGCCATTTCCGCTCTCCGATATCGGTCCGTGACGACCGCTGCACGATCAGCTGCTCGCGCGCGGCCAGGGTGCGCAGCTCCGGCGCCTGCCGGCGAAACCAGCTATAGGCGCCGTCCACATGCATCGGGCCGCCGTCGGGGTCGCCGGGCGGGCGGGCCAGCATGGCCTCGAGATAGGGCACCAGCCGGGCGATCGCGCTCTGGCGCAGCATCATCGCATGGGTCGTGCCCAGCCCGGTTTCGGCCGGAACAGGGACGAAATCGTCGCCCGGCGCGCCGACCCCGGCGATCGGCTTGCGCGCCTCGTAGCCGAAATAGACGATGTCCCACCCGGCGCGGTCTATCGCCTCTGCCCGGTCCGCGCCCATCGCCACGAAGGCGTCGGTGAAATCGGCGTCGTCCTCGAGGATGACGATCCGCGCCAGCCCGCGCTGCAGCGCGTCGCGCAAAATGCCCAGGTGGCTGAGAAAACAGCCCCGCGCGCCGATCGAGGGAAAGCCGTCCGGGGCCTCGGGCCGCACCGCGGGAAACAGCACCACGGGGGGGGCGTCGAGCGACAGGCCCACCCGCGCCAGCTCGGCCGCCATCTCGTCCCGGCGATCCCCGCGCTCGGGCAGGTTGATCACATAGACGGCGTCGGTCCGCGACAGCAGGGCGTGGTGGGGCATGGGAGGGGCTGAAATCCGTGGCGTCGGGGGCACCTTAGCACAGCGCCGCGGTGCCGCAATCGGGCAGGCGCGGGGCGCGCGGCGGGGGCGCTCCGGCTGCCGGAATATCGTCCCAGAATGGACTGCCGAAGGCCCAACAGCTGTGCTAAGCCCGACCCAACAGATTGCCTCGGTCAACCGGATTCATGGACAAAGCTGCAGGGCTGCCAGCGGCCGAAATTTCGGTCATCATCGTCAATTGCGGCACCGCCGCCCCGTTCCGGGCCCATGCGGCGCGGCCGGCCGCACCGGCCGAAGTGGGCGAAGCGGCCGAAGCGGGCGACCGCCGGACGGAGGTGCCGTGACCGAGTCATCCCGAAATACGCTCGACCTGGTTGTGTCGATCATCAATTACCGCACCGCGCGGCTGACGCTGGACTGCGTGGCCTCGGTGCTGGCCGACATCGCCCGCACCCCGGGGCTTGCGGCCCATGTGGTCGTGGTCGACAACGCCTCGGGCGACGGGTCGGATGCGGTCATCGCCGATTGGATCGCGGGGCAGGGGCCCGATCTGCCGGTCACGCTGGTGCGCTCGCCCACCAATTCGGGGTTTTCGGGCGGGCACAACCAGGGCATCGCGGCGCGGGCGGCGCGCTTCTACCTGGTGCTGAATTCCGACGCGGTGCTGCGCCCGGGCTTCTTCGCCGCGATCCTGGCCGCGGCGGACGCGGCACCCGCGGCCGGGCTTTTCGCGCCCCGGCTGGAAGACGAGGACGGCACCGGGCAGATCAGCTGCTTCCGCTTTCCCTGCCCGATGAGCGAGTTGATCCGCGGCGCCTGCACCGGCCCGGTGACCAGGCTGCTGGCGCGCTACGACGTGCCGCTCGACATGCCCCCCGCCGCCGACCGGATCGGCTGGGCCAGCTTTGCCTGCATCCTGTTGCGCGCCGAGATGGTGGCCGCGATCGGCCCGATGGACGAGGGGTACTTCCTTTATTTCGAGGATGCCGAATACTGCCTGCGGGCGCGGCGCGCGGGCTGGTCGATCCGCTATGTGCCCGAGGCGCGCGCGGTGCATTTCCGCGGCGGCAGCGCCCCGGTCAAGAGCCTGGCCAAGGCGCGCCGGCGCCTGCCGCCCTATTTCTACGCTTCGCGCAGCCGCTTCCTGCGCCAGGCCCACGGGCCGGCGGGGCCGGTCGCGGCCAACCTTGCCTGGCACTTCGGCCGCGCCCTGGCGCAGCTGCGGGTGCTGGCCGGCAAGCCGCGGCCGCGCGCCGTGGAGGCCGAGGCGCGCGACATCTGGATCAACGTCCGCCACCCGCTGGGCGACCGGCGCGCACCGGAAGGGAGCTGAGGCGATGGCGTTGCCCGATTACCTGATCATCGGCGCGATGAAATGCGGCACCAGCACGCTGGCGGCCCAGCTGGAGGCGCAGCCGGGGATGTTCATGACCACCCCGAAAGAGCCGAATTTCTTTTCCGACGACGCGGTCTTTGCCCGCGGCCCGGGCTGGTACGAGGCGCTGTTCGACGCCGCCGCGCCCGGCGACCTGAAAGGCGAGGCCAGCACCCATTACACCAAGCTGCCCACCCATCCCGACACGCTGGCGCGGCTCGCCGCCATGCTCGAGGCGCCAAAGCTGATCTACCTGATCCGCGACCCGGTGGCGCGTGCCGTGTCGCATTACATCCACGGCTGGAGCATGGGCGAGATCGCCGACGAGATCGGCCCGGCGCTGACGCACCATCCCGAGCTGGTTTCCTATGGCTGCTACGGCATGCAGATCGCGCCCTGGATCGCACGGTTCGGGCGTGACAGGGTCTTTGTCGGCACGCTGAACGAGATGCAGCGTAACCCCCAGCGCTTCCTGGATCGGGTCGGCGCCTTCCTGGACCGCCCCGGGCTGGTCTGGCAGGCCGATCTGGGCCGCGTGAACGCCTCGGCCGAGCGCATCCGGCGCTTGCCGCTGCACGGGCTTCTCGTCGACAATCCGCTAGCCACCGCGCTGCGCCGGACAATGGTGCCCCAGGCCCTGCGCGACCGGGTCAAGGCGGCCCGGCAGATGCAGACCCGCCCCGAGATCCCGGCCCGGGATCTGGCCCGGGCGAAGGCCGTCTTCGCCGAGGACCGCGACCGGCTGATGGCGCTGTTTCCCGGCCGGCCCGACCTGGCCGACTGCTACACGTGCCTCCAGCCATGAGCGCGCGGCCCGCCATCGCAGCCGTCGTGATCGGCCGCAACGAAGGCGCCCGGCTGCTGCGCGGCCTGGAGGCGCTCTGCGGGCAGGTGGGGCGCATCGTCTATGTCGATTCCGGCTCCACCGACGGCTCGGTCGCCGCGGCGCGGGCGGCCGGCGCCGAGGTGGTCGAGCTCGACCTGGCCGCCCCCTTTACCGCGGCGCGGGCGCGCAATGCGGGGCTGGCACGCCTGGGCGCCGGCGACCCGCCCGATTTCGTGCAGTTCATCGACGGCGATTGCGAGCTGCAGCCGGGCTGGATCGACACCGCGCTTTCCTTTCTGCAGGCCCATCCGCAGGCGGCCGTGGCCTGCGGGCGGCGGCGCGAACGCTTTCCCGACGCGTCGGTCTACAACCGCCTGTGCGACCGGGAATGGGACACGCCCGTGGGCCAGACCAAGGCCTGCGGCGGCGATGCGCTGATGCGCCGGACGGCGCTCGACGCGGTCGGGGGGTTCGATCCGCGGCTGATCGCCGGCGAAGAGCCGGAGCTGTGCGTGCGGCTGCGCGCGCAGGGCTGGCAGATCTGGCGGCTGGACGCGGAAATGACCCTGCACGACGCGGCGATGACCCGGCTGGGGCAGTTCTGGAACCGCGCCCGCCGCGCCGGCCACGCCTGGGCCGAGGGCGCGGCGCTGCACGGGCGGCCGCCCGAACGCCACGGCGTGGCCGGGATGCGCCGGGCGCTGGCCTGGGGGGCGGCGCTGCCGGCCGGTATCCTGGCGCTGGCGTTGCTGGCCGGCCCCGGGGCGCTGGCGCTGCTGGCGCTCTATCCCGCCCAGGTCGTCCGGCTGGCGCTGCGCGCGGGCGGCCGCCGCGCCGACTGGCAATGGGCCGCGCTGGTCACGCTGTCTAAATTTGCAGAGGCCCAGGGGATCGCCGAGTATCACTGGCGCCGCGGGCTCGGGCGCCCCGCCCGCCTGATCGAATACAAATGAGGCTGCCGCAGATGTTTGCAAAATACCGGATCGCGGGCCTGATGCCGGGCCGGAACTCGCTGGGCCGGCGGGTGTTCCGGGCCGGCGGCTGGAGCATGGTGCAGATCCTCTCGACCCATACCTTCCGCCTGGTCAGCAACCTGATCATGACCCGGCTGCTGCTGCCCGAGGCCTTCGGCCTGATGGCCATGGTCGGCACGGTGCTGACCGCCTTCAGCCTGTTTTCGGAAATCGGCATCGACCGGTCGATCATGCGCGAACGCGACGGCGACGATCCGCATTTCCTGCGCGTGGCCTGGGTGGTCAAGATGGGGCGCTTCGCGGTGATCGCCATCGCCGTGCTGCTGGCGGCCGGGGCGCTGGCGCTGCTGGCCCCCGGCCTGGCGCCGCCCGGCACCGTCTATGCCGACCCGCGGCTGCCCGGTCTGATCGCGCTGTCGGCGCTGTCGGCGCTGTCGCCGCTGATGCTGGGCGGGGTCTCGACCTGCCGCGACCTGACGCTGCGGCGGCTGGAAAACCGGCGCTACGCGCTGGTGATGATCGCCTCGCAGGCCCTGTCGCTGTTGTGCATGCTCGGCTTTGCCCAGCTCAGCCCGACGGTCTGGGCGCTGATGGCCGGGATGCTGTCGAAAAGCCTGTTCGTGCTCATCGCCTCGCACATCTTCTATCCCGGCCCCCGGATGCGCTTTGAATGGGACGCCGAGATCGCCCGGCGGCTGTGGACCTTCGGCAAGTTCCTGATGGGATCGTCGGTCTTTTCCTTCCTGTCGAACCACGCCGACAAGCTGATCCTGGGCAGCCTTCTGGGGGCGGGGACCTTCGGGCTTTATGTCATCGCCCAGATCTGGGTCATGGCGGGGCGCCAGCTGATCAACCGGCTCAGCAACCATGTCGGCTTTCCCGCCGTCAGCGAGATCATGCGCGACCGCCCGCAGGACCTGCCGCGTCTTTACCGCAAGTTCCAGACCGTGATCGACCTCTTCTGCCTCGGCGCTTTCCTGGCCTTCTTCTTCCTCGGGCGGCAGATGATGAACTTTCTCTATACCGAGCAATACGCGGTCGCCGGGCAGTATGTGCAGCTGATGTCCATCGCCTTTCTGGTGATGCGCTTCCAGACCCTGAACGGTCTGGTGATGAATACCGGCAATACCCGGGCGATCATGCTGATCGCGATGGTCCGCGGGGTCGCGATCTGCCTGACGGTGCCCCTGGGCTTTCATCTGCTGGGGATCGAGGGCGCGATCCTGGCGGCCAGCCTCAACCAGCTGCTGACCGCGCCCTACACGCTGGCCCTGCTGCGCCCCGTCCTGGGCGCGCGCCAGATCCTGTTCGATACCGCCTGGTTCGTCGCGGCGGTGGCCGCCGCGGCGCTTGTTTACCTGGCGGTCTGATCCGGCGCGGAGGTTCCCCTGCGCGATCTTGCAGCGCAGCCCCGGGCGGCGCGAAATCAGGCCCTATCCCGGCCGGATCACCCTGTCGCCCGGCGGGCGGGGCGCCGCTCAGGACAGGCCGGTGATGCCCGTCGCCGTGGTCCCGGTGGCCAGCACCCGCACCACCCGGATCGGAAAGGGAATGCCGGCGGCGACATGGATGTCGCCGGTCTGGCCGGTCACGGTCACCACCCGCACGCTGCCCGCGCCGGCCACGTTCAGCGCCCGCGTCACCCGGGCCAGATCGGCGGTGTCGCTGGGGGTGATCGGCTCGAGATGCAGGGCGGGGCTCTGCAGGCCGGGCTGGAAGTCGAGGAAGGCGTCGTGGGGCATCGGGCTGTCTCCGCAGGATGGGCCGGGCCGCGCGCGGGGCCCGGGCATGCGCACAAGGCTAGGCACCGGCCGGTGAACGGGGCGCAAAGCCACCGCACGCCCCCGCCCGGCACGCTTGGCTTGGGGTGGGGCGTTGAGTAGAGAAGGGGCGCGCGGGTGCCGCCCGCGGCCGGAAAACGGGCGAGGACAGGTGAATGAGCAGGATTGAGCGCGCCTTGCGCCGCGCGGTGCGCCGGATGCGATACGACCCGGCGATGAAGTTCCAGGTCGTGGGCGAACGCTGCTCGGGCACCAATTTCGCGCATCACCTGATCCGCGCCAATGTCACCAACAACCCCTGCCAGGCCTATGGCTGGAAGCATGGCTTTCCGCTGTTCATCGCCGCCCCGCGCGACGTGGTTTTCGTGGTGATGTTCCGCGAGGCGCTGCCCTGGCTGAAAAGCATGTACCAAAAACCCTGGCACAGTACCGAGGCGCTGCGCGCGCTGGCGTTTTCCGACTTCATCCGGGCCGAATGGGACGCGACCATCGACAAGCCCGGCTGGTTCGCGCTGGAAGAGGACGACAAGCGCGCCGGGCTGCCCCTGCAATACGACCGCAACCCGCTGGACGGGTCGCGCTTTGCCAACATCCTGGAAATGAGGGGCATGAAGATGCGCGCCATGCTGGGGCTGAAGACGCGCGGCGCCAAGGTCGTCTTTCGCACCCATGCCGAGCTGACCCAGAACCCCGAGGCGCTGATCGAAGAGCTGGCCGGCACGTTCGGGCTGAGCAGGAAACCCGGCTTCACCGTGCCCGAGGGTCATTTCGGCTGGGTCTGGAACGAGCGCAAGGCATGGCTGGGCCCCGGCCCGATCGAGATTTCCGACGCGGACATGGCCTTTATCGACAGCCAGATCGACCCCGCGCTGGAACGCGCAGCCGGGCTGGACTGGCCGCCGCAGGCGGGCTGAGCGCGCCGGTCAACTGTCGGGAAAACAGACCGGGACGAGCCCCGGCAGATCGGCCAGGACCTGCGCCTCGAGCGCGTCGAGAAAGGCGTAGCGGCGGCGGTAGAGCGAGCGTTTCTTGGCCTTCAGCGTGTCCATGTCGCGCCGCTCGGGGGTGGCCGAGAGGCGGTAGAACTCCGGCCCGTCGGGCACCCCGCCCCGGTCCTGCCAGATCGCGTCGTAATCCTGCGGAAACTGGGTCTTGCCGAAATAGGGATGGCGGTGGTGGCGCATCGCCTCGCTGACGCCCAGCAGGGTATCGGCCTGCATGTAGCGGCACAGGATGCGCACCAGCTCCAGCGTGAAGTCGCGCGGCCGCAGCCCGTGGGCGGCCTTGGTCAGGTCGCGGTAGAGGTCGGTCACGCCCTCGCGGTTGCGCCCCTGCACGCCGCCGATCAGCACCCGCCGCCGCCCGTCCGCGGCGCGCTCGGGCGCGAAGGCGATCGAGAAGGCGCGGAAACTGCCGACGAACAGGTTGACCGACAGCACCCCCTCGCGCATCAGCCAGCGCGGCTGGTCCAGAACGATCCGCAGGCCGGGATAGAGCGCGTCCAGGTCGGCCAGGACCAGGCGCTGGTCGATCGAAAAGGGAAACGGCAGGCCCAGCTGGTCGATCTCGGCGTAATGGGCGGTCATGCGGTCCAGCCGCTCGGCCACGCCCCAGCCGGCGCAGAGATAGGGCCAGATCAGCACGCCCAGCGTTTCGGGCCGTTCGGCCAGCACCCGGCCCAGGGCCCCGTCGGGCGGGGCCTCGAGCATCCGGACGACCCGGCCGCGATGGGCCAGCCCGGCCGCGACCAGCCGCGCCCGGTTGCGGGCATCGCCCGGCCGCCGGCGCGGCAGGGACCGGTCCGCCGTGCGCCACAGGATGCGCGTGGTCGTGATCAGATCCATGTCGGCCCCGCTCGATCTGTGCCCGGCGCGGCGGGCCGCCCCGCGCGGCCGGTAAAAGGTTTTCGTCACCCCGGCCCCCGGGATCGCCGTTCAGTAATAACCGTAATCGCTGCCGTAGGAGTCGCCCGCGAAATTGCACTTGTTCAGCACCACGCCGAGAACGGCCGTGATATCGGCGACCTGGCGCTCGATCGCGTCGAGCTGGCTGATCGGCGTCCGCTCGGCCTCGGCCACGATCAGCGCGCAATCGACCTGGCGCAGAAAGCCGATCGCGTCGTCGGAGCCCAGAAGCGGCGGCATGTCGAACAGCAGGGTATCGGGCGCATAGGCCTGCTCCAGTTCCGCCAGCAGGTCGGCCGTGCGCCTGCTCTGCAACAGCTCGGAGGACTTGCGCGCAGCCTCGTGGTTCAGGCCGAAGATCAGGTTGTCCCCATGGCACAGCCCGTGATCGGCGAAGGGCACCCGCCCCTCGATCACCGCCGCCATGTTGTGGCGGGGCATATGGCCGAGCGTCTTGGCCAGGGTCGGTCGGCGCAGGTCGAAATCGAGCGCGATGGTATGCGTATCGCTCTGCCGGCCGAGCGCGAAGGCGAGATTGGCCACCATCGTCGTCTTGCCCGCGCCGGGGCTGGGCGAGACCACCGCGATGCGCCGCCAGCCCGGCTCGCGGATCTGCTGCAGCACCCGGGTGCGCAACAGGTCGAACGGGGCTGCCGCGCTGTCGCCGCCGAAGGGCACGACACGGTTGCGCGCCAGCAGCGCCTGGTGGATTTCCAGCGGCTCCATCGCGATCCAGTTGCCTCGCGGCCCCCGGCCGGAACGGGACATCGGGGCGGTCTCGCCGCCGGGCGTCCCCGAAGACGTCGCCGCGCGGCGGCTGGCGCGGGCCTTTTCCAACGCGATCTGGAGCCGTTCCATTTGTCTTTCCTCCTTGTGCGACGGGGGGTCAGCCCCGCACCCCCAGCTTGTTCATCACCCGCTCGGCGATCAGGTCGAGCGGCAGGTAATAGGTATGCACCGCGTAGATCGCGGCCGGAATCGCGGCCAGGATGGCCAGCACCGTGACGACCATCAGCGCCCGGCGGCGGCCGCGCTGGCCGCGGGTGCGCATGTAGGGGATCGTCGCCAGCGGCGTGATGCCCAGCCGGTTGACCAGATCGGCCGGCCGCCGCGCGGTGCTGTTCAAAAGTTCCATGAGCACGATCAGCGCGATACCCGCCCCCAGGCCCAGCCCGACGCCCATGCCCGCCAGCTTGACGCGGTTGGGCCGCGTCGGCTCGGACGGTACGGCGGGCTGTTCGATCACCGTCACCCGCTGACCGCGGGACAGGTTTTCGATCCGCTCGCCGGTCGAGGCGGTGGCCAGCCGGCCCACGGCGGTGTTGTACTGGTCGCGGATATTGGCGTAGTCGCGCTCCAGCGCCTCCAGGGTGATGGCGTTGGCCGGGGTCCGCGCGATCGACTCCGCCAGCTCGGCCAGCTCGGCCTCGAGGTCGGTCTTGCGCGCCTGCAGCGTTTCGATCCGGGCGTCGATCTCGGCCATCTGGAGATCGAACATCGAGCGGGCCGGGTCGGTGCCGGTTTCCGGCGCGGCCCCGGACTGTGCCTCGAGCAGCCGCCGCCGCGCCTGTTCCATCCGGCCGCGCAACAGCTTGATGCGCGGGTTTTCCTCGGAATAGACCAGCAGCGCGTCGGCCAGCTCGCGCTCCAGCCTGGCCAGTTCCTGTTCCTCGGGGCTGAGCTGGCCGGTGCCGTCCAGCCCCTCGATGCGCCCGGTCGCCTCGAAGATCTGGCGCAGCCGGCCGCGCTGGTCGCGCAGCGTGGCCACGTCGCGGTCGATCTGCGCCACCTGTTCGCGCAGGGCCACCTGCTGGCTGCGGCGGTATTCCATGCTCTCGGGCAGGGCATCGGCATTCTCGGTCTTGAACCGGAGGATCTGCGCGCTCTGGGCGTCCAGTTCCTCGTTCAGCCGCGCCACCTCCTGCTGGAAGAATTGCTGGGTCTGCGCCGCCCGCCGGGTGCGGAACTCGGCGTTTTCCTGCAGGATCAGGGTCAGGTACTCGTTCAGCACCCCAGCCGCGGTCTGTGCCCGGGGCGCCTCGAAGCTGATCGTCATCAGCGTCGCCGCGTCGCGCCGCGACGAGCGCCGGATGCTGGTGCGCGCCCGCATCGCCGCGACGATCTCGTCGGGGTTCATCTTGTCCTGGTCTTCGAGCACGTCCAGCTGACGCGCGATCCCCAGCAGGTTGGCCCGGGTCAGCAACCGCGTCTCGAAGATCTGCAGCTGTTCCTGGGGCTCCATCTGCACGGTGGATGTCGCCAGCCGGTCGGGGATCTGTGCCGATTCCACCAGAAGGCGCGTCTGGCTGACATAGGCCGGCGGCAAGGTCAGCGCCACCGCGATCGCCACCCCCGAAATCAGCCCCGCAACCACCAGAAACAGCGGCAGGCGGCGCAGGAAAATCGAGAGATAGTACCGGAAATCCGACATCAGACGGCGTCCTCCACATCACTTCCGGTGCCGAAATAGACACCGTCCGAAATAACCCCGCGCACCGTCTCGACGGTGACCGCGGGTGTTTCACCACTCCAGGCATAGAGCATGGAGAAATCGCAAAGCTGGTTGATCAGGCGGGGCACGCCCCCGGTCTGTTCTTGGATCAGTTCGACCGCCTCGGGCGTGAATTCCGCCCCCGACCCGCCTGCGGCGCGCAACCTGTGGGCGATATACTCCTTCACCGTCTCCAGATCCATCGGCCCGATATGAAAGCTCGCCGCCACCCGCTGGGCGAGCTGGCGCATCTCGGGCCGGCGGATGGTGTCGCGCAGCTCGGGCTGGCCGACCAGGACCAGCTGGATCAGCTCGTCCTTGTTGGCGTTGATGTTGGTCAGCATGCGGATCTCTTCGAGCCCCTCGACCGAAAGGTTCTGCGCCTCGTCGATGATCAGCGCCACGCGCCGCCCGGCGGCATATTCGGCGACCAGGAAATCCTGCAGGGTCTGGAACATCCGCACATAGCTCTTCTGGCTGTCGGGGAACTCGATGCCGAAGGCGTTGAGCACCCATTGCAACAGCTCGCCCCGGCCGCCCTGCGCGTTCGAGATCAGCCCCACGGTCAGCTCGTCCTCCATGCGGGCCAGAAGCGCCTGCACCAGCGTCGTCTTGCCCGAGCCGATCTCGCCGGTGACCATCGTGATCGGCGACCGCGACAGGATACCGAACTCCAGCACCGAAAAGGCGCGCAGGTGCTGGCGGGACCAGAACAGGAATTCGGGATCGGGCAAGAGCGTGAAGGGACGCTCCTTCAGCCCGAAGAACTCCGCATACATGGATTCCGTCGCCATAATTCCGCCGTTCTTGTCCTGTCGGTCAGGCCGCGGCGCCTAAACGCGTCCACCTTCGTCCCCTTTCAATACGGGCAGCCCGCAAGCGGATAAAGAGGGCGCCGCCGCCCCGGGCCAAAAACGTCGCGATTCGCTGAACATGTTGAAAATCGGCAGGCCAATCCCTGCGAACCGCCCGGATTATGCATCGCCGCGGGGCGCGGGCGGGGCCGGGATGCGATTCTCTGCCTGCGGCCAGCCGCCGCGCCGTCCGGCGGGCTTCTACAATCTGCACGCTTTCCGGGAGATTGGTATCGATTCGCGGACAAAGCGGCGCGGGCCGTTCGGGCCGCGTTTCGGGCGTCGTTCGGAAAAGTGTCTGGAAACAGTCTGTTAATGGCCAAATTATGGCACTTTAACAAAAGATTTCGTTTACTTTTGGGCAGACAAGGCGCACGAATGAGGCATGTGCCATGAAGATTTCCTTACCCAGTCTTCCTGCGATTTCCGGGAACGTGTCTGCTCCGGGGCATCGGCTTTTTTCAGCCCCACCATCCAACACCAAACCGCATTTGACCCCGAAAGCTGCTGTCATGACCCTTTATCTTCGTGACCTTCCCCTCGCCGAGCCGGCCGAAACGGCCCGCGTCGAGGTCACGGCGCCTGCCGGCGGCGCGATTTACGCCGATCGCCTCAAGCGTGTCTTCGACATCGTTTTCGTGGTCGGCGTCCTGGTGCTGGCCGCGCCGATCCTGGTGCCGCTCTTTCTGCTGATCCTCGGCATCGTCGCGCTCGACGGGCATTCGCCGATCTATCGCCAGCGCCGGGTGGGCCGCGACGGGCGCGTCTACGACATGCTCAAGGTGCGCACCATGGTGCCCGATGCCGACGCCCGCCTGCAGGCGCATCTCGAGGCCGACCCGGCCGCGCGCGCCGAATGGGGCAGCCTGCAAAAGCTGCGCAGCGACCCGCGCATCACCCGCTTCGGCCAGTTCCTGCGCAAATCCTCGCTCGACGAGATGCCGCAGCTGTGGAACGTGATGAAGGGCGAGATGAGCCTCGTCGGCCCGCGCCCGATGATGGAGAACCAGAAGGCGCTCTATCCCGGCCGCGCCTATTACAGGATGCGCCCGGGCATCACCGGGCTCTGGCAGGTCTCCGACCGCAACCATTCCACCTTTGCCGACCGCGCCGTGTTCGATGCCGAATACCATGCGCGGCTCAGCTTCTGGACCGATCTGCGCATCCTCGCCCGCACCGTGAGCGTGGTCCTGCGCGGCACCGGCTGCTGATCGGGAAAAACAGTTTTTCCCGATCCGGACGCTGGCGGGCAACGACAGCACACATGAGAGGGAAGACAGCCCCCGGCGCGGCTGGTATCGTACACCGTGAACCGAGCTGAACCGGGACAAACGCCTTGAAACGTCTGATTTCCGCCGCCTTGCTGTGCCTGGCCGTCGCCGGCTGCGACAGTGCCGAGGAACGTGCCGAAAACCATTATCAAACCGCCGTCGCCCTGCTTGCCGAGGGCGATGTCGACCGCGCCCTGGTCGAGCTGCGCAACGTCTTCCAGTTGAACGGCCAGCACCGCGACGCGCGGCTGCTCTACGCGGAAACGGTGCGCGAGCAGGGCAACCAGCGCGGCGCCTATCGCCAGTACAAGCGCGTGGCCGAACAGTATCCCAACGATCTCGAGGCCAACCGGGCGCTTGCCGACCTGGCGCTGGAGGGCGGCAACCCCGAAGAGGCGCGCCGCTATGCCGACAAGGCGCTCTCCCTGGCCCCCGGCGACCCGCTGCTGGGCGCCATCGACACCGCGCTCGATTTCAACGATGCGGTCGAGGCCGACGATGCGGTCGCGCGCGCCGACGCGGTGGCCCGCGCCCGGGCGCTGCTGGAAACCGACCCGACGCTCTACGCCGCGCGGCGCGTGGCGATCGCCCAGCTTCTGTCCGAATCCGACTGGCCGGCGGCGCTGACGGCCATCGACAAGGGGCTGGAGATCAACCCGCAGGAGCGCGCCCTGCACGGGCTTCGCATCGGTGTACTCGACCAGCTGGGCGACCAGTCGGCGATCGAGGCGCAGCTGGTGCGCATGACCGAGATCTTCCCCGACGACGCGACGATGGGCGCCACGCTGGTGCGCTGGTACGTCTCCGAAGACCGGCTGGACGCGGCCGAGGCCTGGCTGCGCGGACGCATCCGCGAGGGGTCGGACAACCCCGAGCCGCGGTTGACGCTGATCCGCTTCCTGGCCGAGCTGCGCGGCGCCGGGGCGGCGCTGGCCGAGCTGGAAGAGATCCTGGCCGCCGACCCGGCGCCGGCGGACGTGGCCAACAACCGCAACCAGTTCAGCGCCCTGCGCGCGGGCTTTCTGTTCGCCACCGGCGCGCGCGAGCGTGCGATGCGCGAGCTGGAAGAGACCCTCGCCGGCGCCGAACCCTCGGAAGAGACCGACGGCATCAAGGTCTCGCTCGCCCGGATGCGGGCGGCCACGGGCAACCAGGTGGGTGCACGATCGCTGGTCGAAGAGGTGCTGGAACGCGACCCCGGCCATGTGAGCGCGCTCAAGCTCAAGGCCGGCTGGCTGATCGACGACGACAAGACGGGTGACGCCATCGTCGCGCTGCGCGCGGCGCTCGGCGCTGCGCCGCGGGATGCCGATATCATGACGCTCCTGGCGCGCGCCTACGAGCGCGAGGGCAATCGCGAGCTGATGGCCGAGATGCTGTCGCTGGCGGTCGAGGCCTCGAACCGCGCGCCGGAGGAAACGCTGCGCTATGCCAAGTTCCTGATGCAGGACGACAACTGGCGCAGCGCCGAGGACGTGCTGATCGAGTCGCTGCGCCTCGCGCCCACCAATGTGGCGATCCTGACCGCCCTCGGCCAGACCCATCTGGGCATGGAGGACTGGCCGCGGGCCGAGCAGGACATCGCCCGGCTGCGCGAGCTGGACACGGCGCAAAGCCGCGCCGCGGCCGACGAGCTGCAGGCCCAGATCTTCGCCAGCCAGCGCAAGTCGGACGATTTGATGAGCTTCCTCGAGGAACGCGCCGACTCCGACACCGCGGGGCAGGGGGCCGAAGCGGCGGTGATCCGCGCCCATATCCTGAACGGCCAGATCGACGAGGCGCTGGAGCGCGCGACCGCGCTGCTGGAGAACAACCCCGAGGATCTCGCCGCGCGCTTCATCCATGCCTCGGTGCTGTTCCTGGCCGGCCAGGGCGAAGCGGCGGAAACCGAGCTGCGCAGCCTCGTCGACGAGGAACCGCGGCTCGAACCCGCCTGGACCACGCTCTATGCCCTGCTGATGCAGCGCGGCGAGACCGAGGCCGCGGGGGCCGTGCTGGCCGAGGCCGAGGCCGCGCTGCCCGAAAGCCGCAACCTCAAATGGGTGCGCGCCGGCCATCTGGAACGGCAGGGCGATGCCGAAGGCGCGATCGCGATCTACGAGGCGCTTTACGCCGAAAACAGCGATGTCCCGGTGGTCGCCAACAACCTGGCCAGCCTGCTGAGCACGGTGCGCGACGACCCCGAGAGCCTGCAACGCGCCTTTACCGTCGCCCGGCGGCTGCGCGGCAGCGAGGTGCCCGCCTTCCAGGACACCTATGGCTGGATCGCCTTCCGCCAGGGCGAGATCGACGAGGCGCTGACCCATCTCGAACCGGCCGCCGCGGCGCTCGCCGACCCGCTGGTGCAATACCACCTGGGCCGGGTCTATGCCGCCCAGGGCCGCACCGAAGACGCCCGCGCCCAGTACGACAAGGCGCGCGAGCGGCTTGCGGCCAGCAGCCGCGACTATGGCGATCTGCGCGCGCGCATCGCCGCGGCGGTGCAAGAGCTGGAGAGCGGCGACGGCGGCGAGAACTGACCGGATCGCGGGGGATCGGCACGGCCGCGCCCCCGCGACCGCGGCATTCGGGATACTTGTGGATAATTTTATACAAGCATCATTTTTTCAGCCCCTTATTTCGCTTAGGATCATGCGCAATCCGAGGCTTCATGGTGAAGGTACCCCCATGCACAGACGATTGATCGGCCTGATTTTTGCCCTTCTGGCCGCCCTGTCCGCCACAGCCGCCGCCGCCCAGTCGCGCTACGCGATCCGCAGCGGCGATGTTCTCCAGGTCGAGGTTCTGGAGGATTCCAGCCTCAACCGAAGCGTTCTGGTGCTGCCCGACGGCACCATCAGCTTTCCCTTCGTCGGCACGATGCAGGCCGCCGGGCGCAGCGTCGACGAGGTGCGCACGGCGCTGACCTCGGGGCTGGCCTCGAATTTCGCCGCGCCCCCCAATGTCTATGTCTCGGTCGGCCAGCTGTCCCAGCGGCGGTCCAGCAGCCCCGCGGCCGCCGCGGCGATCGACATTTTCACGATGGGCGAGATCGCCAAGCCCGGCCGGTTCGAGTTGCCGCGCGGCACCACGCTGTTGCAGGCGCTGGCCTCGGCCGGCGGCTTTACCAAGTTCGCCGCGTCCAAGCGGGTGGAACTGCACCGCACCGACCCGGCCTCGGGCACCGAGCAGATCTATACGTTCAGCTACCGCGGGGGCGGCATTCCCGGCTCGACCGTGCTGCAGGACGGCGATGTGATCGTGGTGCCCGAACGCCGCCTGTTCGAGTAGACCGCCGATGCAGGGGGCAGGAAGCATGACGCGGGCCGGTGCTCTGGCCGGCATGATCCTCCTGATGGCCGGCACCGCGCCGGCCCAGGAGACGGGCGGGCTGCGCATGGTCTTCGGGGTGGAATCCTCCCTGCGCAGCGACGACAATTTCGAGCTTGACCCGGATGCCGACGGGCACACGACGCTGTGGGACACGCGGCTGAGCTTTGGCCTTGTCTCGGAAACCCGCACCGCGCGGCTGGCGCTCGACCTGGGCACCACCGCAAGGCTGGCCGAGTTTCCCGACAGCTCGGAAAGCGGGTTCGAGGCGCCAAGCGCGCGGCTGTCCTATACGCGCGAGAGCGCGCGCAGCCGGATCTCCGTCGACGCGAACTGGGAAAAGGCCGATATCCGCTTCCTGTCGCCCTTCTCCGACCCGGTGCTGATCCTCGACGAGGAGACCGGAGAGCCGTTCCTCGTCTCCGACCCGGGCAACCGCGAGCGCGCCGATCTGGGCCTGCGCCTCGAGACCGGCCTCGACACGCCGCTGGGGCTGGTGCTGACCGCCCGGCACAACGCGCTGCGCTATTCCGACACGGTCGACCCCGATTACTACGACCGCGAGAGCAACAGCCTCTCGGCCCGGCTGCGGCTGCGGTTCTCGCCGGTGACCACCGGCTATGTCACCGCCAGCCAGCGCCTGTTCTCGGCCGAGGACACTCCCGACACCGACCGCGAAACGCGGCGGCTCGGGATCGGGCTCGATCACGCGATCGACGCCGCGACGGTTTTCGAGGCCGAGATCGACACCGTGCGGATCGAAACCGAGAAAACCACCGGCGGGGTGCGCCGCACCGACGTGGACGAGGGGCTGGACGCCAGCCTGAGCCTGTCGCGCGAGCTGTCCAACGGCCGGGCGCGGCTGTCCTACACGCATGACACCACCACGACCGGCAGCCGCGACACGCTGCGTCTGGGCCGGTCTCTCGAACTGCCGCGCGGCGGGCTGTCGGTCAGCGTCGGCGCCACGGAAGGCGAGGCCGGCGAGACCGCGCTGGTCGGCGAGGTCGGCTATACCCACGAATTGCCCCGCGGCGGGCTGCGGCTTGGCCTGTCGCGCGCGGTCTCGACCAGCGACGACGACGAGGACGTGCTGCGCACCCGGCTGAATGCCGGCTGGGAGCACGAGATCGGCGCGCTGTCCTCGCTGTCGCTCGACATGGGCTATGCCCAAATCGAGGATGGCGGCACCGGCGATACGACCGAACGCGAACGGGCCAATCTGCGGCTGGCCTACAACCGTCTGCTGGCCCAGGACTGGCGGCTGTCGGCGGGCGTCGAGCACCGGCTCGACCGCGAGGAAGGCAACCCCGACGCGCACTCGAACGCGGTCTTCGTCACGATCAGGCGCAACTTCTCGATCCGGCCCTGAGCCGCTCGCGCATATGACCGACCCAGCGCCCCCCCTGCCGCGCCGGCGCCCCGCCGGCGCGATTCTGGCGATCTTCGCGCTTTGCCTGTTGCCCGAGCTGGTGCTTCTGGGGGCCGATGCGGGGCTGTGGGGCACCGCCCACTGGCGCAACATGGTCTATCAATACGGCGCCTTCTGGCCGGGGCTTCTGGGCAACTGGCGGCCGAACTACCCGGGCCAGGCGGCGGCGATGTTTCTCAGCTACGGCTTTCTCCATGCCGGGCTGTGGCATTTCGTGCTGAACATGGCGACGCTGTTTTCGCTGGGCACGCCGCTGGCCGCGCGGCTGGGGCAGGCCCGGTTCCTGGTGCTCTGGGCGCTCTCTACCCTGGGCGGCGCGGCGGGCTATGCGCTGTTGTCCGATACGCCGCAGCCGATGGTGGGCGCCTCGGGGGCGCTGTTCGGGCTGGCGGGCGCCCTGATCGGCAGCGATCTCGCCGACCGGCTGGCCGATGACGGGATCGAGACCGGGCGCGCGCTGGCGGCGCTGGCGCTGACGCTGCTGGGGCTGATCGCGCTCAACGCGGCGATGTACTGGGCGATGGGCGGGCGGCTGGCGTGGCAGACCCATCTGGGCGGGTTCATGGCCGGCTGGGGGGCGATCCTGCTGCTCGACCGCGACCCGCGCATCAGCCCTCGGGGGCCGGATTAGAGCCTTCGATCGCGCTGCCCGACCCGAGCTGCACGTTGAGATCGACAAAGGCCAGCGCCTGCCGGTAGAGCGTCAGCGCCAGCCTGTCATTGGCGTCCGAGACATCGTTCTCGGCATCGATCAGGTCGCTCAGCGTCGCCTCGCCCCGGTCGAAGACCGCGCGGGTCAGCGTCACCGCCTCGCCGTAAAGCCGCGCCGCGCGGGCCGCGGCGCTCAGCGCCTCGGTGCCGGCGCGGTAATCGACCAGCGCCGTCTCGACATCCCTGAGCGCGCCCAGAACCGTCGACGACCACTCCAGATGCGCCTGCCGCGCCCGGGCATGGCCGGCCAGCACCGCCGCGCTGGCCGCCCCGGTGGGCAGCGCCGGAAAGCGCAGCGCGGGGCCCAGCACATAGGCCGCCGCGCCCTGGCCGCCCTCCAGCGCGTTCAGCGTGATCTCGCCGGTCAGCGACAACGAGGGGTAAAGCGCGGCCCGCGCCACGTCGATCTCGGCGACGGCGGCGTAATAGCGCCGCTCGGCGATGCGGATATCGGGGCGGTTGCGCATCAGGTCGGCGGGGATGCCCATCTCGGGCGCGAGGCCGGCCCGCGGCTGGGGCCCGGGGGCGAGGCCGATCTCCAGCGCGCCGGGCCGGCTGCCGGCCAGCACCGCGATCTGGGCCTTGGCCGACGCGATATCGGCCCGCACCTGGGGTATCTCGGCCTGGATCTCGGCCACCCGCGCCTCGGCCCGCGCGATGTCGAGCCGGGTGGCGGAACTGGCCGAGGCAAGGTCGCGGGTCAGCCCCAGCGTGCGCCGGCGGCCGGCCAGCTCGGTCGAGCGCAACGCCAGCAGCCGCTGGCGGTAGCGCAGGTCGAGATAGGCCCGGGCGATGTCCGACAGCACCAGCAGCCGCGCCGCGTCGGTCTCGGCATCGGCCACCTCGATGCGCGCGTCGGCGGCGCGGCGCTCGGCGGCGCGGCCGCCATAGGGGTCGAGCAGCCAGTTCAGGCCCAGGTCCAGCTCGCCCACGCCGTCGGGGCCGCGATCGTCGGTGCCCTCGGCGTTGAGCGCGGCCGAAGAGGTCAGCGTCGCGTTCCCGGGCACCGCGGCGCGGCTGGCGCGGGCCTCTTGCAGCCGGGCGCGGGCCGATTTGATCGACAGGTTGCCGGCCAGCGCGCGCGCCACCAGCGCGTCGAGCACCGGGTCCTCGAGCCGCTGCCACCAGGCGGCGTTGCTGAGCAGCACCGGCCGGGCTTGCGGCGCGTCCTTGTAGGCGGCACGAAAGGGAAAGCGCGGCGCGTCATAGGGGGTGGGGGCCATGCAGCCGCTCAGCACCAGCGCCCCGCCGAGGGCGAGTGCCCCGCGCACGCCGCGCACCGGCGCGGCGCGCCGGCGGATCTGTGGCCGCCCTGTCATGGCCTGCCTTGCCTCATCTCGCGCCCCGCCTTCGCGGCGGTGGCTTTACGCGGCCCCGCGCGGGGCCTGCCTGTGGCGCTCAGCATGCCGGGACCCCCCGCACCGGGCAAGCCCCGCACCGCGAAACCGGGCCGATCCGGGCGTGTTTGTGCCCTGAAGGGCTCAGTCAGTCCTCGCGGAAAGCACGCTCGAACTGGGCGGAGAGCGGCTTGAGCAGATAGCGCAGCACCGTGCGCTCGCCGGTCTCCAGGAAGGCCTCGACCGGCATCCCGGGCACCAGCGCCACCTCGGGGCCGAGGCGCGCCAGCTCTTCGGGGGTCACGTCCAGCACCACCCGGTAAAACGCCTGGCCGGTGGCCGGGTCGGTGACGGTGCCCGGCGAGACGCGCCGCACATGGCCCTTCAGCCGCGGCGTGGCCTTGGGGTCGAGCGCGGCCATCACCAGTTGCGCCGGCTGGCCCGGATGCACCCGGTCGACCGCGCGCGGGTCGAGCCGGACCTCGAAATCCAGACCCTGTTCCAGCGGAATCACCTGCAGGATCGTCTCGCCCGGCGGCACCACGCCGCCCACGGTGCTGACCGCCATCTCATGCACCACGCCGGCGACCGGGGCGCGGATAACGACCTGGTCGAGCCGGGTCTCGGTGATCACGATCTGCGGGATCAGCTCTTCTATCTCGGCGGTCACCTCGCGCAGCTCGGTCACCACCTGTTCCTTGAACTCGCGCTGCCGCTGCAGCGCCTCGATCTCGGCATCGCGGATGGTGTTGACCAGCCGTGCCCGGTCGGCCTCCAGCGCCGAGATCTGGCCCAGAAGCTCGGCCCGGCTGCGCTGCAGCTCCAGCCGCTGGCTGTCGCGCGCCAGCCCCTTTTCGGCCAGCGCGGCGATGTTGCCGAGGTCTTCCTCGATATAGCCGAGCTGGGCGCGTTTCGAATCGAGCTGCCCGGCGATGCCGCCGGTCTGGGCGTTGAGCTGGGCCCGCCGCTCCTGAAGCTGGGCGGCGCGCCCGGCCAGAAGCTCGGCCCTTGCGGCGAAGATCTGGCGCTGCCCCTCTTCCTGCTCGACGGTGCCGGGCGGCGTAAAGGGCAGGGGCGGGTAATCGAAGCGCGGCGCGGCGAGGCCCAGATGCTCGGCCCTGAGGCGCGCCTGGCGGGCCAGCGCCTCGGCCAGCCGCGCCCGGGCGATCTCGAGATTGACCTCCAGGAGGGTGGGATCGAGCCGCAACAGAACCTGCCCGGCCGCCACCCGGTCGCCGGATTTCACCGCGATCGCCTCGACCCGGCCGCCGTCGAGGCTCTGCACCAGCTTGGGCTGGCCGCGCACCACCGCCTGGCCCGGGGCGATCACCGCCCCGGCGATGGGCGTGAAGGCGGCCCAGGCGACCAGGAGTACCAGAAAGACCAGCCCGGCCACCCCGCCGATCAGCGAGAGCGGGCGCAGCCCGGTATGCAGGGCGGGGGCGGCGTGGTCGGTCATGGCCTAGCCCTTGCCCCCCTGGCTGTTGACGGTGCGATAGATCGCGGCCGCCTTGGTCTGATCGGCGGGCTTGGTCGGCTTGGACGGGCTGGAGGGCGGGGTGGGGTTGGGCGGTTTGGACGGGTTGGCCGCCCGCCCGGCCCCCTGGGCCAGCTTGGCCGACACCCCGGCCGGCACCGGCCCGGCGGTGCCGCGCGGGGCTGGGGCGGGGGTGG
>NZ_RWGU01000035.1 GCF_003944755.1 Rhodovulum robiginosum | reverse complement strand
TCGAGAACATGTGTGTCGATCTCAGTGGTCGACACGTCGGCATGGCCCAGCAGCGTCTGGATCGCCCTGAGATCGGCGCCGCCCTGCAAGAGGTGCGTGGCAAAGGCGTGGCGCAGGGTATGCGGCGTGACCTTGTCGGGATCGACGCCGCCGGCGACCGCCAGTTCCTTGATCAGCGCGTAAAAGCGGTGGCGCGTCAGGTGCCCGGCCTTGCCCCGCGAGGGGAACAGGAAGGCGCTGGCCGGCCGGCCCTCGGCGCGGGCGGCCTCTTGCGCGGCATCGCGCTCGGCCAGCCAGGCGGCCAGCGCCGCGCCGGCGGGCGGCGAGAGCGGCACCATCCGTTCCTTGCCCCCCTTGCCGCGGATCAGCAGCATCTTCGGATTGCCCCGCGCCGCGGCGGCGGGCAGCGAGACAAGCTCGCTCACGCGCATCCCGGTGGCATAGAGCAGCTGCATCAGGCAGGTGTTGCGCGTGGTGTCGCGGCCCGGCCGTGCCGCGGCCTCGAGCAGGCGGTCGACCTCGGTCAGGCTCAGCGTTTTGGGCAGGCGCCGGGCGCGGCCGGGCCCCTTGATCTGTTGCGCCGGGTTGTCGTCGCGCCAGCCCTCCTCGTAGGCGAATCGATAAAGCTGGCGGATCGCCGACAGCCGCCGGGCGCGGGTGGCCTGCGACAGCCCCTCGGCATCGCAGGCCACCAGGTAGGCCTCGATCTCGGCCCGCGCGGCGGCCTCGAACCCCAGCCCGCGCCGGTCGAGCCAGCCTGCGAAATCCTTGAGGTCGCGCCCATAGGCCAAGAGCGTGTTGCGCGCCGCGTCCAGCTCGGCGGCCTGTGCCTCCAAAAAGGCCTCGATCCAGCGCGCCGCGTCCGGGGTCATCCGGGCCGCTCCAGAAGCATCAGCTGCAGCGCGGCCTGCCGGGCGTCGTCCTCCAGCCCGAGCAGCCGCAGGAGAGCCAGCCCCTGCGTGATGTCGGCCACGTCGCCATGGGCGCCGTCGGTGATAAGATCGACCGCCGCGAGGATCGCTTCGGCGGTCCTGCCGTCCGACAGTTGCTGGGTCAGCGCGGGGCCGAGCCCCTGCCGGGGCGGGGGGTCGGCAAAGCCCGCGCGCACCGCCTGGGCCAGCGCGTCCTGCGGCGCGTCGGCGGGCGCCGCGCCGCGGGCGATCGCGGCCAGAAACGGCGGCGTGCCCGCACCCGCGGCGATGATCGCGTAATCGGGCGACAACAGTCCCACGGTGCGGGCCAGCCGGGCGGCCTCTCCGCTCAGCGGCACGCGGGCCAGGCGCATCCCGTAAAGCGCGGCGAAGGGCACCTCCAGCTCGGCCCGCGTCATCGCCGCCCAGGCCTCTGGCAGGGCAGAGGCCACGGCGCCGGCGTCGCCTGCCAGCAGCGCCACGTCCAGCGCCTGCACCGCGGCCACCCTGTCCCACAGCCCCCCCGACGCCGCCGGCAGCCGCTCGGTATAGACGCCCAGCAGGACATTGGGCGCCAGCGCGCCGGTGCGCGCCAGCCGCTCGGCGGCCTCGATCCGGGTCTTCCAGCCCGCGGTCGCGCGCAGATCGGCGCGGGCAAAGGCGCGCGGCAGGGTGGCGATCGGCAGCGGCTCGCCGATCGCCTCGCGCATGCGAAAGACCAGCGGGCTGGGCCGCGCGGGCAGGGGCAGCGGCGGCTCGCCCTCGAAAAGCTCGGGGTCGAGGAAACGCGCCAGCAGCGCGTCTTCCTCTGCGGTGATGAAGCCCAGCGCCCGCCCGGTGCCGAGGGTCAGCGCGGCGGCCATCCAGTCGCCGCCGCGGGCAAGGCAGAAGATGCGCGCGGGAAAGGTCGGCGCGATGTCGGGCGTCGCCCGCATCGCCGCGCAGGCGCGGTCTTCGTGCCCGGTCAGCAGCGAGATGTCGAACCAGCGCCGGAACAGGGCGGGGCTGGCCGTGGGCCCGGCGCGTTCGACCAGCGCCTGGGCCTCGTCGACGGCGCCGAGGTCCAAAAGCTTGTCCAGCCGCGCGGTCAGAACCTGCCCGTCGCCGGTGCTGTCGGCGGGCGGGTCGATCTCGGCCAGCAGCAGCGCCACCAAAAGCGCCTGCATCGCCGGCAGCGTGTCCACCCGCGCGGCCCTGAGCAGCCGCGCCGCCTCGTCGGCCGGGGTGGGCCCCCACAGCAAACGGGGCAGCCCGCTGGCCGCGGCCGGGATCAGGCCCACCGCGTCCGGGTCGGGGGCGTCGAGCGGGCGCACGGCGATTTCCTCGGGCGTGGCGTCGTCGGTCACGCGGGGTTCGTCGGTGACACGGGGCGCCGCGCGGTCAACCGACCTCGACAGCCAGTCGATCGCCGAAAGCGGCGCCTCGGCCCCTGCGGGGCCGGCCAGGGCCAGGCTTAGCGCCACGACCCGGGCTGCGTCATTGCGCATCGAAGGTCACCGTTTCGCGCATCTCGCCGGTCGGGGGCCGCAAATCGCCCAGATACGCATAGCCCGAAAGCGCGATGAACCCCAGGATACAAAGGAAAAACAACGCCTTGATAAGCCGCCACATACTGCCCGCCCTTTTTTTGCCGCTCGGGGCCGTCCCCGATTTGGGCTGATTATATATGGCATTCGGGCGAAGTTCACGCCATTGAAGGCGGGTAAGGATGTCTCAGCGAGAGGTTGCCCAATTGGGCTGGCGGTTGAAGAAACCCGTGGTGATGGTCGGTATGATGGGGGCGGGCAAGTCGGCAGTGGGCGCGGCGCTGGCGCGCCGGCTTGGCGTGCCGTTTCTCGACTCCGATGCCGCCATCGTCGAGGCGGCCAACATGAGCATCCCCGAGATATTCGCGCGCGACGGAGAGCCGTTTTTCCGCCTCAAGGAGCGGCAGGTCCTGGCCCGGCTGCTGAGCGAGGCGCGCGGCGTGCTCTCGACCGGGGGCGGGGCGTATCTGTCGGCAGAGAATCGCAGGATGATCACGGAAAAGGGCGTGGCGGTCTGGCTCGATGCCGATCTCGACCTGCTGTGGGCGCGCGTCCGGCACAAGGACACGCGGCCGCTTTTGCGCACGGCCGACCCTTATGCGACTCTCAAGGCGCTTTACGAGGCGCGGGTGCCGCTTTATGCGCGGGCCGACCTGTCGGTCAAGGCCGACGCCGGTTACTCGGTGGACGACATGACCGACCGGGTGATCGCGGCGCTGGAAACGCGCCCGGACGTGCTGGAAAGGACCTGAGCGATGGCCATCGAGACGGTGCATGTGCCCCTGCCGGGCCGCGACTACGACATCCGCATCGGCACGGGGCTGATCGCCGCGGCCGGCGCCGAGATTGCGCCGCTCTTGTCGCGGCCGCGGGTGGCGGTGCTGACCGACGAGACCGTGGCCGGGCTGCACCTGGAGGCGCTGCGCGGCGGCCTGGCCGAGGCCGGCGTCGAGATGTCGGCGCTGGCGCTGCCGCCGGGCGAGGCCACCAAGGGCTGGGACCAGTTCTCGCGCGCCGTGGAATGGCTGATCGCCGAAAAGGTGGAACGCCGCGACATGGTGGTTGCGCTTGGCGGCGGGGTGATCGGCGATCTGGCCGGTTTCGCCGCGGCCGTGCTGCGCCGGGGCGTGCGGTTCGTCCAGGTGCCGACCTCGCTGCTGGCCCAGGTCGACAGTTCGGTCGGCGGCAAGACCGGGATCAATTCGCGGCATGGCAAGAACCTGATCGGCGCGTTTCACCAGCCCAGCCGCGTGCTGGCCGATATCGGCGTGCTGGAAACGCTCACGCCGCGTGACTTCCTGGCCGGGTACGGCGAGGTGGTGAAATACGGGCTGCTGGGCGATGCGGCGTTCTTTGCCTGGCTCGAGAAGAACGGGCCGGCGCTGGCTGCCGGCGACCGGGGCCTCAGGGCCCACGCGGTGCGCCGCTCCTGCGAGATGAAGGCCGAGATCGTGGTCCGCGACGAGACCGAGCAGGGCGACCGCGCGCTCTTGAATCTCGGGCACACCTTCTGCCACGCGCTGGAGGCCGCGACGGGCTATTCCGGCCGGCTGCTCCATGGCGAGGGCGTGGCGATCGGCTGTGCGCTGGCCTTCGAGCTGTCGGCGCGGATGGGGCTGTGTGCGCAGGAAGAGCCCAGCCGCGTGCGCGCGCATCTCAAGGCGATGGGGATGAAGACCGACCTGGCCGATATCGACGGCGATCTGCCCGATGCCGAGGCGCTGATCGCGCTGATGGCGCAGGACAAGAAGGTGCAGGACGGGCGCTTGCGTTTCATCCTGGCGCGCGGGATCGGCGAGGCGTTCGTGACGTCCGACGTGGACCGCGACGCGTTGCAACGGCTGCTCCAAGACCGCCTGGCGGGACGCTGAGCCGAAATTCGTGCGCACGGGGCGTTGATCGGCGCGCTTACATCCGCCTGTCGCGCCCGCTGATGACCATCAGTTCGCCGATATTCTCGCGCGTGATATAGCCCACCATCCGCCCCTCGGGGCCGGTGACCGCCACCGCCGGCGCACCGGTCTGATGCAGCGCGTCCAGCGCCTCTTCCAGCGGCGCGGCCAGCGCGACGGACGGGATATCGCGGGTCATCGCTTCGGTCACGGGGCGTGCGCGGGTGCCGTCCTGTAGCGCCGAGAACAGCGCGGCGCGCGTCAGGAACCCCTCAAGGCGGCCGTCCGGGCCGAGGACCGGGAATTCGTGCTGGGTGGTGCGGATCACCGCGGTCGTCGCGGCCTGCAGGCTGTCGCCCGGCGCCAGCGGCTCGAAGGCGGTGATCATCGCGTCGCGCGCCCGCATCTGGCGTGCCATGTCGCGCAGCATCACGTCAGAGCTTTCCGCGCCGGCGGCGACGAAGACGAAAATCGCGATCAGTACCAGCACCGGGCTGCCCGAGGTCAGGCCGAGAAAGCCGAAGAGGAAGGCCAGAACCTGCCCGCCCTGCGCGGCCATCCGCGTCGCGCGCACCCGGCCCACGAAATAGCTGAGCGCGGCGCGAAACACGCGCCCGCCATCCATCGGGAAGGCGGGGATCATGTTGAAGAGCACCAGAAACAGGTTGACCGCCGCGAGCTTGGCGAAAAAGCTGATCTCGGCATTTTCGAGGCTTTCCAGCTCGCCCAGGTCGGCCGTCGCCCCGAAAACGCCCACCAGCACCGCCCAGATCACCACGTTGACCGCCGGGCCCGCCAGCGCGACGGCAATTTCCTGCCCCGGCTTTTCGGGCATCCGGTCGAGCCGGGCGAGTCCGCCGATCGGCAGCAGGGTGATGTCGGGCGTGGTGATGCCGTAGCGCCGCGCCATCAGCGCGTGGCCGAACTCGTGCGCGACGACGCAGGCGAAGAGCGCGGCGATAAAGGCCACGTTCTCGGCCGCCGCGGCCCAGCCGCCATCGAGATAGGAGGCGGTGCCGATCCACAGCAGCAGAAGGAAAAAGGTGGCATGTACCCTGAGGTCAGAGCCGAAAAGGCGGCCGATGGAGAAAGACCAGGTCATTCTGCCCTCCGCGCCCCGCTCTCAGGGCCTAGAACGGGATTTCGTCGTCGAGATCGCTGGCCGGGCCAGAGGGGGCACCATAGTCGGATTGCTGGCCGCCGCCACCGCCGCCGCCGGCACCGTAGCCGCTGCCGCCGCCGCTGCCATAGCCGCCGCCCCCGCCGCCGCCGGCATCCGACCGGCTGTCGAGCAGCGTCAGCTCACTCCGGTAGGGGCGCAGCACCACTTCGGTCGAATAGCGGTCCTGGCCGGACTGGTCCTGCCATTTGCGGGTTTCAAGCTGACCCTCGATATAAACCTTGGATCCCTTGCGCAGATACTGCTCGGCAATGCGCGCCAGAGGTTCCGAGAAGATCGCCACCGAGTGCCACTCGGTCTTTTCGCGCCGCTCGCCGGTGTTTCGGTCCTTCCAGTTTTCGGACGTGGCGATGCGCAGGTTGCACACCTTGCCGCCGTTCTGAAATGTGCGCACCTCGGGATCGCGGCCGAGATTGCCCACCAGAATGACCTTGTTCACGCTGCCTGCCATGGCCGTCGCCCCCGTTCGTTCGATTCCGTCGAAAATTTCGTGTCCATGTTTACACCACCCCAGCCCGGTTAATGAAAGGTGAAATCGGACGCGCGCGCTGGCAATCGGAGGCCGCCTCGCCGGGATCGGGTGACGGGCCGGGTGCGCGGCCACGCTGCCCGGAGCGTTCGGCGCCTGTCACGGGGGTGGCGGATTTCAGTGATTTCGGTATAGTCACGCCGGTTACGGACGAGGGTGGGAAAATGCGAAAGTTCGGCGTTACGCTGGCCTTGCTGGGTGCGATGGGCGCAGGGGCGGTTTCGGCAGACAGTCTCAGCGTGTCGTCCAAGGCGCGCGCGCTTTTGTTCAAGTCGCAGACACGGGTGCTGGATAACCGTGCGGCGGTGCAATATTCAAACTCGGTGCGGCTGCAGCCAAAGCCCGTCATCACGCCCTCGCGGGGCGGCAACCTGCCCTACAGCGGCGCCTATCGGGGCCAGTACCTGAACGCCGCCCGCGCCGCGGCGCGCCAGCACGGCGTGCCGGAGGATCTGTTCCTGCGCCTGGTGCAGCAGGAATCGGGGTGGAACCCGCGGGCACGGTCGCACAAGGGGGCGTTGGGGCTGGCGCAGCTCATGCCGCAAACCGCGCGCCTGCTGCGGGTCGACCCGACCGATCCGCGCCAGAACCTGGAAGGCGGCGCGCGCTATCTGCGGCGGCAGTATGACCGGTTCCAGTCGTGGCGGCTGGCGCTGGCGGCGTACAACGCAGGCCCCGAGGCGGTCGAGAAACACGGCGGCGTGCCGCCCTACCGCGAGACCCGCAACTACGTTCGCATCATCTGGGGCAGCTAGGGGTGCGGCCACGGCCGTTCACCGGTGTGCCCAGTGTCGGGGTGGTGTCCCGCTCCGCCGGCGACGATCGGGGAAGGCCGCGCCCGATCAACCGCCGCGCCGCCCTCGCGGTCTTCTGCGGTGCGCTTTCCGCGTTCGGTGCCGTGGCGCGCGCGGAGTCGCTGGCCTACCGGTTCGAGGCGGAGGTAAAGTTCGTGCAGGGCACCCCGCCTGCGGACAGCCTGACCGCCCGCGCGGCGGGCCTCGACACGATCACCGGAACGTTCGGCTTTGACACCGATGCGCCCCGGACCGTCGAAACGGGCATCCCCGGGCGCGTCGGCTTTGCCGCCTATGCCACGGGCTTCGTCGCGTTGAACGAACTGGACCTGTCGGCCCTTCCCGGCCCCGTGTTCCTGAGCGTCGGCGATGGCATCCCCCAGCAGGACGCGCCGCAGACCACCATCAAGGACAACCTGATCATCGCGTTCGACAGTCAGGCGCGCGACGATACGCCGGTCGACTCGCTGTCGCTGGAGATCCGCTTTGACGATGCCGAGGCACTGGCGGGCGTGGCCGTTCCCTCCGCGCTGAAGGTGGGGCAGATCGGCAGCGCACGGCTGACCGTGAGCACCCGGCGCGACAGCTTCGGCGATCGCGGCAATTCCGCCGCGGGCGCGGTGCAGGTGCTGGGCCTCGCGGTGTTCGACATCACGACGATCGAGGCGATAGACTAGGCGGCCCGCCTGAAACACGAAACGCCCGCTCCGGCCGGAACGGGCGTCGGATGTTTGGTAGTGCTCCTCAGCCCTTGCGGGCGCGGCGCAGCAGACCGAGCCCGGCCAGACCCGCGATAAGCAGCGGCAGCGAGGCCGGCAGCGGCACCTCTGCACCGGGCGATTCCCTCGTGAACACGCGGACGACGTCGCCGGGCGTGCTGGCCCGCCAACCGTCCAGCCACAGGCGCGTGCCCTCGATCCGCACCTCGTCGCCGCTTTCAAGGCCGCGCGCCGCAGGGCTTAGATAGGTTACGCCCGGATTGGCAAGTGCATCGCTGGCCAGAAAGGTGTTGGTCTGGGTGACCACGCCGTAGATATCGGAATCGAAGTCGACATAACCGGACATGGTGGTCGACCGGAGCGGGTCGAAAATGATGTAGTGGCTGGCAACGATGTCGCCCGCAACGGGCGCGGTGCCCAGATCGACCGGCAGCGTGCTGGGCACGGCGATGTTCTGTATTTCGTCGAAACCGTAGAGGTTTGGCATCTGGAAATTGTTGTTGCCCACGGTGCTGTCGGGGTCGGACTCGGTGAAAGGCACCGTCAGCTTGATGAATGTACCGCCCTGGTCAAAGGCGCTGCCGCTGGTGATGGCCCCACCGACAATGGTGGCCGAAGCCGGCGCTGCCAATGCAGCGAGCGCGACCGGCAGTGCGACTCTCAAATATCTAAACATGGCGTACTACTCCCATAAGTTCCCATAAGTAATGCCGCATTTTTGCCATATTTCGGCGATTCGGGCAATGTCGCCGGCGCAACCGGTCGGGCAGGGCGGCAATGCCCGCCCTATTCGGCGGCGATCTCGATCACCGGCTGCATCTCTTCAAACGCCTCTGCGCTGAGATGGCATTTGACCGAATGCCCCTCGGCCAGCGTCACCATCGGCGGCACTTCGGTCTCGCACTTGTTGCCCGGCACCCTGTCTTTCCAGCGGCAGCGGGTCTGGAAGGGGCAGCCGGGCGGCGGGTCCATCGCCGAAGGGATGTCGCCCTCCAGCACGATGCGCTTTTTCTTGACCCGGGTGTCGGCGATGGGCACGGCCGACAAGAGCGCTTCGGTATAGGGGTGGTAGGGCGGCGAGAAGACCTGGTCGGTCGAGCCCAGTTCGACCACGTGGCCCAGATACATCACCATCACCCGGTCCGAGAGGTAGCGCACGATGCTGAGGTCGTGGGCGATGAACAGCAGCGTGGTCTTGTTCTCGCGCTGGATTTCCAACAGCAGGTCGGTCACCGCCGCCTGCACGCTGACGTCGAGCGCCGAGACGGGCTCGTCGGCCACCACGATGCGCGCGCCGCCGGCAAAGGCGCGCGCGATGCCCACCCTCTGTTTTTGCCCGCCCGAAAGCTGGCGCGGCATCCGGCCGGCGAATTCGCGGGGCAGCTTGACGAGGTCCAGCAGCTCCAGCGTCCGTTGCTGGCGCTCGGCCTCGGACTTGCCCACGCCGAAGATCTCGAGCGCGCGCATGATCTGCCGGCCGACGGTCATCGAGGGGTTCAGCGTGTCGAACGGGTTCTGGAACACCATCTGGATATCCGACACCGTCTTGGTGTCGCGCGCCTGGATCGGCGTGTCCTGGATCTCGCGGTTGTCCAGCAGGATCTTGCCGTCCGTCGCGGTCTCCAGCCCCATCAGCACCTTGGCGAAGGTCGACTTGCCGCAGCCGGATTCGCCGACGATGGCCAGTGTCTCGCTTTCGCGGGCCTCGAAGCTGAGGGTCTCGTTGGCCTTGACCACCTTCTTGTGGGAGCTGAACAGCGCGTTGGCAGCCACCTCGTAGTATTTCTTGAGGTTTTCCATCCTGAGCACGACATCGCCTGGCGGCGTGCTCTGGCTGGTCGCGGCGCCCTGGACCGGCGCGGCCCAGTCGATTTCCTGAAACTTCAGGCAGCGGGACTCGTGCCGGTCGTCGCCGGGCACGTCGGTCATCTTGATATCCTGCGCATCGCAGCGCCCGGCCTCGAAGTAATCGCAGCGCGGGCCGAAATTGCAGCCCGGCGGTCGTTCGTGGGGCAGGGGGAAATTGCCGGGGATCGCCACCAGGGGGCGCGCGTTCTTGTCGGCGCCGGGCAACGGGATCGACCGGAACAGCGCCTGCGTATAGGGGTGGCGCATCTTGTCGAACACATCCTTGATCGAGCCGCGTTCAACCGCCTCGCCGGAATACATCACGCAGATCCGGTCGCAGGTTTCCAGCACCAGCCCGAGGTTGTGGCTGATGAACAGCATCGAGGTGCCGTATTTCTTGCCCAGGTCCTTGACCAGATCGACGATGCCGGCCTCCACGGTCACGTCCAGCGCGGTCGTCGGCTCGTCCAGGATCAGCAGCGACGGCTTGGACATCAGCGCCATGGCGATGACGATGCGCTGTTGCTGGCCGCCCGACAGCTGGTGCGGATAGGACCTGAGGATGCGCTGGGGGTCGGGCAGGCGCACGTCCTCGACCAGCTGAAGCGCCAACTTCATCGCCTCGGCCTCGGACACGTCCTCGTGGATCATCGGCACTTCGGTCAATTGCTGGCCGATCCGCATCGCCGGGTTCAGGCTGGCCATCGGTTCCTGGTAGATCATGGCGATCTCGTTGCCGCGCAGATCGCGCAGGTCTTCCTCGCCCATGGAGGCCAGATCGCGGCCCTTGAACTTGATCGAGCCGCCCACGACGCGCCCGTTCACGCCGAGGTCCTGCATGACGCCGAGCGCCACGGTGGACTTGCCGCAGCCGGATTCGCCCACCAGCCCGACCGCCTCGCCGGGCTCGACGATGACGGAAAAATCCATCACCGCGGGGATTTCGCGCATCCGGGTGAAGAAGCTGATGGAGAGCTTGTCGATCTCCAGGATCGGGCCGTCATGGTCCCATTTTGTCATATGCCTATTTCCCCAGCGGCAGAACTCGAAGCGTATTTTTCACCATCTTCGCCAAGCGTAATTCAGGGCGAAAATGTCGATAGTGACTATTCAGATGTTGTTGAGAAGGATGGCCGACTAGGTGCGCTGTCTCAATGGATTCAATTGGACCTTCCTTTAAAACTAGCTCGAACGCTCTCTTTGCCTTTTTGCCTACGCAAACTAGGCGCCTGCATTTGACCTCTTCAAGGCGCCTTCTAAGACGCTCGAGGTTGGCGGGAACTTTGATCTCGCGAACATATGGCTCTGTTCTGCCATGCTCACTCTTCCACAGCGCCGTGCAGTGGGCGTTTAATAGCGTCACGTCGTATCGGTCATATATGGCGTCGTTGACACCAATGAGGTTCTCACGCGTCAGTTCGGTGAGTAGATTTGAGAGGTTTGAGCCTGCTTGCCCCGCGAAGGGTGTGCCGTCCAGTTTCTCTAGTCTCCCCGGGCATGAACCGAGAACAACTATTTCCGGCTTTACGTCCCCTATTCTAAAGCATGGACTCATCTGTTTCAGTCCCTCAAGCTTTCTTCGCGCAGCCCGTCGGCCAGCAGGTTCAGCCCCAGAACGAGGCTCATGATGGCGACGGCCGGCACCAGCGGCGGGAACGGGAAGAATTGCAGCAGGCCGCGGCCCCCGTTGATCGAGGTGCCCCAGTCGGGGCTTTCGGGCGGCAGGCCGAGGCCGAAAAAGCCCAGCGTTCCCAGCAGGATCGTGGTGTAGCCGATCCTAAGGCAGAAATCGACCAGCAGCGGCCCGCGCGCGTTGGGCAGGATCTCCCACAGCATGATGTACCACGGCCCCTCGCCGCGGGTCTGTGCGGCGGCGACGTAATCGCGGGTCGAGATATCCAGTGTCAGGCCGCGCACGATGCGGAACACCGTGGGCGAGTTGACGAAGACCACCGAGACGAAGACGATCAGCACGCCCCCGGGGATCGAGACCAGCCCGAACGGGTCGAGGTCCCAGGCGAGCCCGAGGTAAAGCCACCCGCCGATCAGCACCGTCAGCGCGACCAGCAGGTTCCTCAGCCCGGTGCGCGTGTGAAAGCGCGAGTTCCAAAGGATCACCAGGAAGATGATCGGGAAGAGAAACAGCACCGCCGCCATGTAGGTGGGCACACCCATGGTGATGATCTCGGGCGTGACCAGCAGGAAAAACAGCAGGATCACCGGGAAGGCCAGCACTAGGTTGGCGATGAAGGACAGCACCGTGTCGAACTTGCCGCCCATGTACCCCGCGGGCACGCCCAGCGTGATACCCACCATAAAGGCAAACAGCGTCGCCGCCGGCGCGATGGTCAGCACCACGCGCGAGCCCATGACCATCCGCGAGAACACGTCGCGCGCCAGCGCGTCGCCGCCCAGCAGGTAGTGGGTGAATTGCCCCTCGGCGGGGTTGGGCAGCGGCGTGCCGGGGGCCTTGTTCTTCATCCCCGAGATCACGTCCTGCACCGGGTCGAAGGGGACAATCGCGTCGGCAAAGATCGCGGTGAAGACCCAGAACATCACCAGCCCGAAGCCCACCATGCCGATCACGTTGTCGAAGAGGTGGCCGTAAAGCCCAAGCCGCTTTTTGAACGCGATCGAGACGACAAAGGTGACCGCCAGCGCGATCCAGACCGGGGTAAAGCGGCTGGCGATGCTGCCGACGATGCCCTTTTCGCCGGCCGGCATCAGGATGCCGCCGAGGATATAGCCCAGCACGATGGCGACCAGCGCGGCCAGCGACAGGCCCATCGCCATCCGGGTGAAGCGCAGCGTCGCGTTCGATTGCAGCACCGCGCCGTGTTCGCTGTATTGCACCCGCTCGTTGGCCGAAAAGAGCGCCACGAGGATATTGGCCAGCGCCGAGACCGCCAGCGCCAGCGCGGCGATCTGGATCGCGGGGTTCAGGTAGGGGCCCAGCGCGCCCGTCCAGGTCATCGGTTCCATGGGAAACCTCCGTTAAGAGACGCGGATGCGCGGGTTGAGGAAGGCATAGCCGATATCGGAAATCAGCTGGGTGACCAGCACGACCACCACCGCCACGACCGACACCGCGAGCAGCAGGTCGATGTCGTTGTTCTGCGCGCCTTCGACCAAGGCGTTGCCGAAGCCCGGATACACGAACAGCGCCTCGACGATGACCACCCCGGTCAGCAGCCACGGGAATTGCAGCATGATGACGGTGAAGGGCGCGATCAGCGCGTTTCTCAGCGCGTGGCGCAGTACGATGGTGCTGAACTTCACCCCCTTCAACCGGGCGGTGCGGATATATTGCGCGGTCATCACCTCGGCCATCGAGGCCCGCGTCATCCGCGCGATATAGCCCATGCCGTAAAGCGCGATGGTGGCCACCGGCAGGGTGAAATTCTCGAAGGTCACGCCGTCGACGGCGGATTTGGCCGAGCCGTTGAACCATTTCAGCCCGACCATCGACGAGGCGAAGACCACCACGAAAATCACGCCCGAAACGTATTCGGGCGTCGAGGTCGAGGCGATGGAAAAGGTTGAGAGGCTGCGGTCGAGCCCCGATCCTTCGCGCATCCCCGCCAGCACGCCGATGATCAGTGCCAGCGGCACCATCGTGGCGAAGGCCCAGAACATCAGGATGCCGGTGCGGGCCAGCCGCTCGCCGATGATCTCGGCCACGCCGACGCGGTATTTGGTGGAATAGCCCCAGTCGCCCTGGATCACACCGCAATAGCGCGGCACCTCGTCGGCGCTGGTGATGCCGGAGCGGCCGCGCAGGCAGCGCCCGCCGATGGGGGTGCCCTCGGCGTCGGTCACCAGGTCCGCGGGCCAGACCCCCAGCCACTCGCCATAGCGCAGCAGGATCGGGGCGGCATAGCCGTTGCGCTCCAGCCAGCTCGTCACCTCTGTGTCGGTGATGCGCGAGCCCGCCTGGGTCTTGGCCAGTTTCTCTAGGTTGGGCGGCAGGTTCGTCAGCAGGAAGACGACGAAGGTCATGCAGAGCGCGGTAAGCAGCATGACGCCCAGCCGCCTGAGAATGAAGAATGCCATCGAACCCCCTGTCGCTGGCCGCGCACCCGGCGCGGCTGTTGTCGACCCCTATGCCGGCCGCACGGGCTGGCTGTCCGGGGGCGGCGGCCGCCCCCGGTTCCTTGCGTCAGATCAGGCGGTTACGCCCAGCCCATGTGGTGGATGTTGATCTCGAATTTCGGGTGCATCTCGCCGCCCACAACGCCCTCCTTGTAGTGGCGGTAGAGCGAGCGGAAATAGGGGATGATGGCCACGCCTTCGTCCACCATCATCTGCTCGAGCTTGGCCATGACCTCCTTGCGGGCGTCGTTGTCGGCGATGGCCGTGGCCTGGTCGAGCAGCGCATCGAACGCCTCGGAGCGGAAGCCGCTCTCGTTCCAGGCCGCGTTCGAGCGGTAGGCGAGGTTGAGCAGCTGGACGCCGGTCTCGCGGTGGTTCCAGTTGGTCGAGGAGAACGGGTACTTGGTCCAGTCGTTCCAGAACGTCGAACCGGGCATCACCGTGCGCTTGACGTTGAAGCCGGCGTCGCGCAGCTGCGCGGCCACCGCGTCGGTCGTGTTCTTGCGGTAGTCGTCGTCGATGGACACGATCTCGTGCTCGTAGTCCAGCATCCCGGCCTCTTCCATCAGGCGCCGCGCTTCGTCCACGTTCTTTTCGTGGGGCGGGATGTCGGCGTGGTCGGGGTGCACGCCAGGGGCCACGTGATAGTTGTTGTTCGCGACGTTGCCGCGGCCCGACACGCCCAGTTCCAGCGGCACCGAATTGTCCACGGCCAGCGCCAGCGCGCGGCGCACCCGAACGTCGCCATAGGGCACCATGCCGTCGACCTCGGCCTCCTGGTTGGGGCGGATCACCACGGTCGAGGCGGTGCCCACCTCGCTTTCGGTCCAGCCGATCGAGGTGAAGATGTCGATGAAGTCGGACACGGTCTCGTACGTCATGTCGAACTCGTCGGCATCGGCGCCGGCCAGCCAGGCCGACGGGTCGGTGCCGTAGTCGAGGAATTCGACCCGGTCGAGATAGGCGTCGCCCCAGTAGGTGTGGTCGGGGTTTTTCACCAGCACGATCTTCTCGCCGACCTTGAATTCCTCCATCATGTAGGCGCCGGTTCCGATGCCGTGGTCGAGAACCGAGGTGCCGATCTTGTCACGGTGCATGATCGGGGCAGGATAGTCGGCCATGCCGAACATCAACGTCCCGTCGGGGGTGAGCGGCTTGACCTTGACGGTGTGGCTGTCCACGATCTCGACCGCGCCCTCCGCGGCCTTGCCATCGGCGATGAGCGAAGCCATGCGCGCGGCCATCGAGTTGCCCTCGACGGATTCGTCGCACCAGCCGATGATGTTGGCGGCCACGTCCTCGGCGGTGAAGTCGTCGCCGTTGTTCCATTTCACGCCCTGCCGGACGTTCAGCGTGTATTCGGTGGCATCGTCGTTGGCGCTCCAGCTTTCAAGCAGCATCGGCTGCAGCACGCCGTCGCGCTTGACCTCGACGAGGTATTCGATCAGCCCGCGGGTTTCGTTGCCAAGCTCGGACCAGTCGTAGGTGCGCGGGTCCTTCAACTCGCGGCAGTTCATCTGGACGCGCAGGGTGCCGCCCATCTTGGGCGCCATGCCGTGGCTGGCGGCCTGGGCCTGCCCGTCGAGAGAGATCAGGCCATAGGCGGCGGTGGCGGAAACGCCCAGCGCCGTGGCGCGGCCGAGAAACTCGCGGCGGCTCATCTGCCCGTCTTGGTGTTCGCGGGCGTACATCCTCGCGGCCGGATGAATCCGGTCGGTGCGGCTGGTGCGGTCGGTCATTGCGCTCTCCCTACAATGGAGGGACGCCCGGTTTTCGCGGTCCCGCCCGGAGCGTGCCCCCGGCCGGAAGCGGACCGGCATCCCATTTACTCGGTGCTGCGCGGTTCGAAGCCGCGCAGGTTTCAATCTTCGCGCTTTCCCATCGAAATGTCGGAAAACGACATGTGCCATTAACAAAAACGACATTGGCCCGCGTTGCAACCGAAAGCTGGCGCGCCCTTGGCTTAGCCGCTCTTTCTAAAGGTCAGCGGCGCGCGTCCGGTGCGCGCCTGGAAGACGCGGGTGAAATAGGCGGGAGAGCGATAGCCGAGCTGTACGGCGATGTCTTTCACCGGCAGTTTCGTATCCGCCAGCAGCCGCCGGGCCTCGCCGATCTTGCGCTCTGCCAACAACTCCGAGGCGGTGCGCCCGCAGGTCTGGTGGCACACACGGGTCAGATGCGTGGGCGTCACCCCGAGCGCGGCGGCGTAGTCCGAGACCGACAGGGGCGTGTGGAAATCGCGCTCGACCAGCGCGGCATAGCCCGCGGCGAGACGCCGCGCGGCATCGGTCGGGGCAAGCTGGTCGTCATTGACCAGGAGTTGCCGTTCCAGCCAGACCGACAGCAGCCCGAGATACTGGCGCAGGGCGCGCGCCCTGGCCGGGCGGTCGCCGTCAAGCTCGCGCTGGAGGGTTTCCAATAGGGCGGTCAGTTCCACCTGCGCTGCGGATTCGCGGATGCGCAGGTGATGCGGCGCGTCGGGCAGGGCGAGTGCGGGGTCGTCGGCGAAAAACAGCGCCGTGCCGTAGACCGCAGCGGTGATTTCGAAGGCGTGCATCGTGCCCGCGGGAATGAATGCCGCGTTATGCACGCCGAACCCGCGGGTGATCCCCGCCACGGTCAGCCGGCCCTGGCCGCGTGTAAACCACAAAAGCTGGTGGCGCGTGTAGCTGCGCATCGATTCGACGCGCCAGCGGCCGCCCTGCATCAGCTGGGCGATGGGCGTCATGCGCAAATCGGGGACGGTATCGGACATGGGCGCGGCCGCGGTTGGTTCGGTTGGTTCGGTTGGTGCAACGAATCGCTGATTTCCGCCCATGGGTAAACCGTGATTGTGCGAAAAATGCTTTTTAGTGGCAACTCAGCCCGCCGCGATGCGCTGCCATCCCGACATCCGGGCGCGAAACCAGCTGCGCTGGCGCTTGGCGTATTGGCGCGAGGCGCGCTGTGCGGCGCTGCGCGCTTCGGCCAGTGTCATCTCGCCGCGAAGATGGGCGATCAGCTCGGGCGCGCCGATGGCGCGGGCCGACAGAAGGTGCGGGTCCCAGCGGGGCAGGTTTGCGCGCGCTTCCTCCAGCGCGCCGGCGGCGAGCATCGCGTCGAACCGCGCGTCGATGCGCGCGCCCAGCCAGTCGCGGTCGGCCTCGACCACCAGCGCCTGCGCCCGGGCCAGGGGCAAAAGCGGCGGGCCGGTGTCGTCCTGCCACGCGGCCAGCCCGCGCCCGGTGGCGCGCAGCACCTCCCAGGCGCGCTGGATGCGAACCGGGTTTTTCGTGTCGATCCGCGCGCGGGTGGGCGGGTCGAGCTCGGCCAGCATCCCGGACGGCCCTTCTTCGGCCAGGCGCGCATCCGCCTCGGCGCGGATCGCATCGGGGGTTGGCGGGATCTCGGCCAGCCCCGCGGTCAGCGCGGTGAAGTAGAGCCCGGTACCGCCCACGATGATCGGGCGGTCCGCGCCGGCCAGCAGCGGCGCCACGTCGCGCAGCCAGTGGCCCACCGAATACGCGCCCGTGAACGGGACATGGCCGTAAAGCGCGTGCGGCGCGCGCGCCTCGTCCTCGGGGCCGGGCCGCGCGGTCAGCACCCGCCAGCCGTCGAACACCTGCAAAGCATCGGCATTGACGACCACCCCGCCGCGGGCCTCGGCGACGGCCAGCGCCAGCGCCGACTTGCCGCTGGCGGTTGGCCCGGCGATCAGCACAGGGCGCGCGGGATCGAGTTTCGGGAGTTCCATGCGTGCCGCCGCCGTTCTTGGCCGTTGAACCTTCCGGCCTTTTCCTACATTTTCGCGCCAGACAAGGACAGGACCGGGGCTGGACACTATGACCGAGGGCAATGCCAATCAACCGAGCCCGTCCTACCGGCGCGTCCTGCTGAAGATTTCGGGCGAGGCGCTGATGGGCGATCAGGGCTACGGCCTGCATCCGCCCACGGTCGAGCGCATCGCCCAGGAGGTCAAGAGCGTTCACGACATGGGCGTCGAGATCTGCATGGTGATCGGCGGCGGCAACATCTTCCGCGGGCTTCAGGGCAGCGCCCAGGGGATGGAGCGGACCACCGCCGATTACATGGGCATGCTTGCCACGGTTATGAACGCGCTGGCGATGCAGTCCGCGCTGGAGGGGCTGGGCGTGTTCTGCCGGGTGATCAGCGCGATCCGGATGGACGAGGTGGCCGAACCCTACATCCGCCGCCGCGCGGTGCGGCACCTCGAAAAGGGCCGCGTCTGCATCTTTGCCGCCGGCACCGGCAACCCCTATTTCACCACCGACACCGCGGCCACGCTGCGCGCCAACGAGATGGCCTGCGAGGCGATCTTCAAGGGCACCAAGGTGGACGGCGTCTACGACAAGGACCCCAACGCGTCCGACGACGCGGTGCGCTACAGCGAAATCACCTATGACGACGTGCTGGTGAAAAACCTCAAGGTGATGGATGCCTCGGCCATCGCCCTGGCGCGCGACAACGACCTGCCGATCATCGTCTTCAGCCTCGACGAGCCCGGGGGCTTTCGCGGTATCCTCAAGGGGCAAGGCACCTATACAATCGTGCACGGTTGACGCTATAGCAATCGAAACGCGCCAGAACGCCCTAAGAACAGAAGAGAGTAGACATGGCGGACGACGAGCTGGAAATCGACACCGACGACCTCAAGCGCCGGATGGACGGCGCGATGACCGCGCTCAAGCACGAATTCGCCTCGTTGCGCACCGGGCGCGCCTCGGCCAGCATGCTGGACCCGGTGATGGTCGATGCCTATGGCAGCCCGACCCCGATCAACCAGGTGGGCACCGTCAACGTACCCGAGTCGCGGATGGTCACGGTCAATGTCTGGGACAAGTCGCTGGTCAACAAGGTCGAGAAGGCGATCATGGAATCCGGTCTGGGGATCAACCCGCAGACCAACGGCACGATCATCATGCTGCCGATTCCCGAGCTTAACGAAGAGCGTCGCCGCGAATTGACCAAAGTTGCCGCGCAATATGCCGAACAGGCCCGAGTCGCGATCCGCAACGTGCGCCGCGACGGAATGGAACAGTTGAAGAAGGCCAAGGCCGCCGGCATGAGCGAGGACGATCACAAGATCTGGCACGACGAGGTGCAGGAGATGACCGACTCGCACATCGCCAAGGTGGACGCGGCGCTGGAAAACAAACAGCAGGAGATCATGCAGGTCTGAGCCCTGAGTGGTCGGGAAGGATAGCGGGTGGCCGCGAGGAACAAAGAGCAGGGCGCGCCGACCCATGTGGCGGTCATCATGGATGGCAACGGACGCTGGGCGCAAAGCCGGGGGCGTCCGCGCCTGTTCGGGCACCAGGCCGGCGCGCGGCGGGTGCGCGAGATCGTGCAGGCCTGCCCCGATCTGGGCATCCGATACCTGACGATCTTCGCCTTCTCCACCGAGAACTGGAAGCGCACCCAGGCCGAGGTTTCGGGGCTGATGACGCTGTTCCGACGCTACATTCAGAAAGAGGCGCAGGCGCTTTTGGCTGAGGGGGTGCGGGTACGCTTCATCGGCGACCGCGACCGGCTGGACCCCAAGCTGGTGGAGATGATGCAGTCGCTCGAAAGTCTGACCGCGGGCAACGACCTGGTGCACCTGACCATCGCGTTGAACTACGGAGGCCGTGACGAGGTGGCTCGCGCCACCAAGCGGCTGGCGCGCGAGGTGGCCGCGGGCCGGCTGAACCCCGAGGACGTGGATGCCGAGACGCTGGCCCATTACCTCGATACCTGCGTGCTGCCCGACCCCGACCTGGTGATCCGCACCTCCGGCGAGGCACGGATTTCGAATTTCCTGCTTTGGCAATCGGCCTATGCGGAGTACGAGTTCACGCCGATCCTGTGGCCCGATTTCACCGCCGAGCATTTTGCACGGATCGTTGGCGAATACGCGCTGCGCGACCGCCGATTCGGGGCGGTGATCGCCTGATGTCAGCCAAAGGCCCGTGGCACGACCTCTCGCTCAGGCTCGCCTCGGGCGTGGGCATGGCGGCGCTGGGCCTCGGCGCGGTCTGGGCCGGCGGCCCGTGGTTCGCCGCGCTGGCCGCCACGGTTTGCGGGCTGATGCTGTGGGAACTGGCGCGCATGGTCGCGCCCGAACGCGCGCTCGAGGCGGTGATCGTCGGGCTCTCGGGCGCGGCGGCTGTGCTGGTGGGCCGGGCGCTGCCCGACGCCGTGGCGCTGGTGCCGATCGCCGTGCCGGCGATCCTGGGCGCGGTGCTGCTCCGGCGCGAACGCGCGATCTTTGCCGCCTTTGCGCTGGCGATCGTGGCGGCCAGCTACGGGCTGACCGGGTTTCGTGACGTGCACGGCGTGGTCTGGCTGATCTGGCTGGTTCTGGTGGTCATCGCCACCGACGTCTCCGGCTATTTCGCGGGCCGCTTCATCGGCGGGCCCAAGTTCTGGCCGAGGGTGAGCCCCAAGAAAACCTGGGCCGGCACGCTGGGCGGCTGGTTCGCCGCGGTGCTGATCGGGCTGATCTTCCTGACCTTCACCAATGCCGGGCGCGACCTGCCGTGGATCTCGATGGCGCTGTCGCTGGCCAGCCAGATGGGAGACATCGCCGAGAGTGCGGTCAAGCGCCGCATGGGGGTGAAAGATAGCTCTGGCCTCTTGCCGGGACATGGCGGCCTGTTCGACAGGTTCGACGGATTGCTGGGGGCGGCGCTGTTCATGCTGCTGGTGGCCCAGCTCGTTTACGTTCCCGAAGTGAGGTTCTGAACATGCGGCGGCGGATCACGATCTTCGGGTCGACGGGGTCGATTGGCGAAAACACGGTCGATCTCTTGACCAGGCAGGGCGGGGCCGAGGCCTATGACGTGGTCGCGCTGTCGGGCGGGCGCAACGTCGCGCGGCTGGCCGAGCAGGCGAAAGAGCTGCAGGCCGATGTGGCCGTCACCGCCTTTCCCGAATGCTACGACGCGCTCAAGGCCGCGCTGGCCGGATCGAACGTCGAGGCCGCGGCGGGGCAAGAGGCGCTGGTCGCGGCGGCCGACCGCCCGGCCGACTGGATCATGTCGTCCATCGTGGGGGCGGCGGGGCTGGTGCCGGGGTTCCGGGCGCTGCGCCACGGCACCACGCTGGCGCTGGCCAACAAGGAAAGCCTGGTCACCGCCGGTCCGCTGCTGCTGGCCGAGGCCGAACGCCACGGCGCCACGGTGATGCCCGTGGACAGCGAGCATTCGGCGGTGTTCCAGGCGCTGGTGGGCGAAGACATCGCCGCGGTGGAGCGGATCATAATTACCGCCTCGGGCGGCGCGTTCCGCGACTGGCCGATCGAGGCGCTGGCCAGCGCCACGCCCGAACAGGCCTCGTCGCACCCCAACTGGGCGATGGGCCAGCGGATCACGGTCGATAGCGCGTCGATGTTCAACAAGGCGCTGGAACTTATTGAGACCAAAGAATATTTCGGCATCGATCCTGCGCGGATCGAGGCCGTCGTACACCCTGAATCGCTGATCCACGCGCTGGTGGGGTTCCGCGACGGGGCGATCATGGCCCATGTCGGCCCGCCCGACATGCGCCACGCCATCGGCTATGCGCTGAACTGGCCCGACCGGGCAGAACTGCCGGTGGCGCGGCTGGACCTGGCGCAGATCGGCCAGCTCAATTTCCGCCCCGCCTGCGAGCAGCGCTGGCCCGCCCTGCGGCTGGCGCGCGAGGTGATGTCCGCCGGCGGGCTGAGCGGCGCGGTGTTCAACGGCGCCAAGGAACGTGCCCTCGATGCCTTTCTCGACCGACGTATCGGGTTTTTGCAGATGGCCCAGGTGGTCGAGGCGGTGCTGGACAGGCTTTCGCACGAAACGGGCCAAACAAATGCCGGGATGATCCTTGATAACGTGCTGGCAACCGACAGATTGGCAAGAGATACTGCAGACGCGGTCATTGCCCGGACCAACCAGAATTGAAACAGGAATAGCAGTGGAAGTTGTCAGTCTAATTCCCACGTTCGGGGGCTTTCTTTACACAGCGATAGCCTTCGTCGTCGCGCTCAGCGTAATCGTCGCCGTTCATGAATACGGCCACTACATCGTTGGGCGCTGGTCCGGCATCCATGCCGAGGTGTTTTCCATCGGCTTTGGGCCGGTGCTGTTTTCGCGCCATGACCAGCACGGCACCCGCTGGCAGGTGGCGGCGCTGCCCTTTGGCGGCTACGTCCGCTTTCTGGGCGATTCCAACGCCGCGAGCGGCAAGGACGGCAAGGCGCTGGAGGGGTTGGACGCCGACACCCTGCGCCACACCATGCACGGCGCGCCGCTGTGGGCGCGGACGGTGACGGTCGCGGCGGGGCCGGTGGCCAATTTCATCCTGGCGGCGGTTGTGTTCATGGTGTTGCTGTTCGCCCGCGGCGTCGCGGTCGAGCCGCCGACCGTGGGCGAGATGATGCCGCTGCCCGCGGGTCTGACGCAATTGCAGGAAGGCGACCGCATCCTCGCGCTGAACGGGCAGGCGACCCCCGATTACGAAGCGCTTTACAGTGCGGTCGAGAATTTGCCCGTCACCGGCGATATCACCTACCGGCTGGAACGGGACGGCGAGGAGATCGAACTGGCCGGCCCATATCCGTTCCCGCCGCGGATCGAGAGCATTCAGCCCGACTCCGCGGCGATGGAGGCGGGCATGAAATCCGGCGACGTGATCGTGGCCGTGGACGGGCAGCCGGTCAGCGCCTTCACCCAGGTGCAGGACGTCGTGACCGCCTCGGAAGGCGCGCCTCTGACGATCGAGGTCTGGCGCGATGGCGAGACGCTGAGCTACGAACTTGAGCCGCGGCGGGCCGACCTGCCCCTGCCGGAGGGCGGGTTCGAGACGCGCTGGCTGATCGGGATGACCGGCGGGCTGGTCTTCGAGCCGGAGACGCGGATACCCGGCGTCCTGGAATCATTGAACTACGGCGTGTCGCAGACCTGGTTCATCATGCGCTCCAGCCTGTCGGGCCTTTATCACATGATCACCGGTGCGATCAGCTCGTGCAACCTGTCGGGTCCGCTCGGTATCGCCGAGACCTCGGGTGCGGCGGCCAGCCAGGGGGCGCTCAGCTTCATCTGGTTCATCGCCGTGCTTTCCACCGCGGTGGGACTGCTGAACCTGTTCCCGATTCCGGTGCTCGATGGCGGGCACCTGATGTTTTACGGCTACGAGGCTATTGTGGGGCGTCCGCCCAGCGACAAGGCGATGCGCGTGCTGATGACGGTCGGCCTTGCGCTGCTGGTGTCGCTGATGGTCTTTGCCCTTACGAACGATATTTTTTGCCCGTGATCGTCACGCGTTAGCCAAGTTTCTGCCGTATTCGGACACTAGATTTTTCAACAAGGTCTAATCCGAACGGCAGAAAGGAGGCCTTCGATGAGTACCTTCGAAGCTGGCTATCGCAGCCTGTCCTTGCTGGTAAACCTGACCTGGGACCGGCTGTTCTACATTATTTCGGTATTTCTCGCCCTCATGGCCGGGGCGTATCTCGTCTCGCTGTTTTGAAGCGGCAGGGCGCACGCCTCGCGGCGGCGTTCTGCTCTTTTGACAAGGCTGGTCAGACCCGCTAGCAAAGCCCAAGATGCGACAGGTCACAGCGGGGGACGGCAATGAGGGAGCACCGGGCGGGGGCGGCACAGCAGCGGCCCGTTAGGCGGTCGATCGCCTGTGGCGCGAAATTGGCGGTTTTCCTTTTCGCTGCAATCATTTGGTTGGGTCTTCCGCAGACCGCGGCGGCACAAGACTATCGCTTTACCTCGGTCGAGATAGAGGGAAATCAGCGGGTTTCTGGCGCCACGATCCTCAGCTACGCCGGAATCGCCCGCGGCGAGGCCCTGTCGGCGGGCGCGTTGAACGACGCCTACCAGAAAATCGTCGACAGCGGTTTGTTCGAAACCGTCGAGATCGTGCCGCAGGGCAATCGCCTGCTCATCAGGGTCAGCGAATACCCCACGATCAACCTGATAAATTTCGAGGGCAACCGCGCGATCAAGGACGATGACCTCGCCCAGATCGTCCGCTCGCAGTCGCGCCGGGTCTACAGCCCCGCGACGGCCGAGGCCGACGCCGCCGCCATTGTCGCGGCTTATGAACAGGGCGGGCGCCTTGCGGCTACGGTCGAGCCCAAGATCATCCGCCGCAGCGACAACCGCGTCGATCTTGTGTTCGAGATCGCCGAGGGCAGGACCGTCGAGATCGAGCGGCTGTCCTTCGTCGGCAACCGCAACTACAGCGACCGCCGTTTGCGCCGCGTGCTGCAGACCAAGCAGGCGGGCCTGCTGCGTGCGCTGGTGCGGCGCGACACGTTCGTGGCCGACCGTATCGAGTTCGACAAGCAGGTTCTGCGCGATTTCTACCTGTCGCGCGGTTACATCGATTTCCAGGTTCTGTCGGTCAGCTCCGAGCTGACCCGCCGCCGCGACGCCTTTCTTCTGACCTTCAACATCCGCGAGGGTCAGTCCTTCGATTTCGGCGAGATCACCGCGGTCAGCGACCTGGCCGAGATCGACCCCGACGAATTCTTGTCGGCGATCAGGCTGCGGCCCGGAATGACCTATTCGCCGGTGCTGGTGGAAAACACCATCGCCCGGCTGGAGCGGCTGGCGATCCGCAAGGGGCTCGATTTCATCCGCGTCGACCCGCGGATCACCCGCAACGACCGCGACCTGACGCTCGATGTCGAGTTCGCCATCGTCAAGGGTCCGCGCATCTTCGTCGAGCGGATCGATATCGAGGGCAACGCCACCACGCTCGACCGCGTGGTGCGGCGCCAGTTCCGCACCGTCGAGGGCGACCCGTTCAACCCGCGCGAAATCCGCGAAAGCGCCGAGCGCATCCGCGCTCTGGGCTTTTTCAGCTCGGCCGATGTCGAGGCGCGCGAGGGCACCAGCCCCGACCGGGTGATCGTCGACGTCAATGTCGAGGAACAGCCGACGGGCTCGTTGGGCTTCGGCCTCAGCTATTCGGCCTCGTCCGGCGCCGGCGCAGCGATCACCTTTTCCGAGCGCAATTTCCTGGGCCGCGGGCAGGCCTTGCGGTTCAGCTTCAACACCGGCACCGACAATGCGATCTCAAGGCTGAGCTTTACAGAGCCCGCATTCCTGGGGCGCAACGTGGCGTTTTCCTTCGATGCGGTCTACGCGGTGACCGACAAGGAAAACGACGAGCTGTTCCGCACACAGCAGATCAGCGTCGGTCCGTCGCTCACCTTCCCGCTGAGCGAGAACGGGCGGTTGGAAGTGCGCTATGTGCTCTCGCAGGACCGGCTCTACGATTACACAGGCGATTCGTCGATCATCGCGGACGAGGCGGCCGAGGATTCGCTGATCACCTCGGCCCTCGGCTATAGCTTCAGCTACGACACCCGCGAGGGCGGGCTCGATCCGAATTCGGGCATTCTGTTGCGCTTTGGCCAGGATTTCGCCGGGGTCGGCGGCGATACCGAGTTCATCGAGACCACCGCTTTGGCAGCCGCGCAGACCCGCGTCTGGTCGGAAGAGGTGACGCTGCGTGCCGAGTTGGAGGGCGGGTGGCTGCACATGCTCGACGGCAACAGCCGCGTGACCGACCGATACTTCCTCAACGGCAAGATCCGCGGCTTCGAGCCCAACGGCCTGGGCCCGCGCGATCCGGCCACCGGCTCGGGCGAGGCGCTGGGCGGCAACATGTTCGCCGTGGCGCGGCTGGAGGCGGAGTTCCCCGTGGGCCTGCCCAACGAATACGGCATCACCGGCGGTGTCTTTGCCGATTTCGGCTCGGTCTGGAGCCTCGACAACACCGATGGCGGGGTCGTGGACGACGATTTCAACCTGCGGTCCTCGATCGGCGTTTCGATCTTCTGGACCACGCCCATCGGGCCCTTGCGGTTCAATTTCGCCAAGGCGATCCAGAAAGAAGACTACGACGACGAGCAGACCTTCGATCTGACGATCTCGACACGGTTCTGATGCCCCGCCTGTGCGCCGTCCTGTTCCTGGCCGTGGCGTTGCTGCCCGCGCCCGCCGCGCTGGCGCAGCAGGGGGCGCAGGCGGTCGCCAGCCCGATCCTGACCGTCGACCAGGAGCGGCTTTTTACCGGCTCGGCCTACGGCCGGGCGCTGCTTGACGAGATCAACCGCGAATCCACCGCGCTTGCCGCCGAAAACCGCGAGATCGAGGCCAAACTCGTCGAGGAAGAGCGCGACCTGACCGAAAAACGCGCCGAAATGGCGCCCGATGCGTTCCGTGACCTGGCCGAGGCATTCGACAGCAAGGTGGTGACGATCCGCCGCGAGCAGGACGAAAAGGCCCGCGCGCTGTCGCAAAAACGCGACGCGGCGCAGCAACGGTTTTACCGGGAGATCGCGCCGATCCTGACCGAGATCGTGCGCGAGCGCCGCGCGGTGGCGGTGCTGGAAACCCGCGCCGTCGTTCTGTCGGCCGACCAGATCGACATCACCGATGCGGCGATCGCACGGATCGACACGCGCCTCGCGCCGGAGGCCGAAAAGGAGGCCCCGGCGGCGGAATAGGCCGGCCGCCCCGCCGCCCCTTTGCCGTTCTCGGCGCTTGCCCCCCCGCGGCCGAGTTGCTACCCCTCCGCCGGGCAAGACGCGAAACGAGAGGGACGAGCCGCAGATGAGCCAGAGCATGCCGACCGAGGCCGACATCCAGCTGATCCAGCGGATCATCCCCCATCGCTACCCGTTCCTGCTGGTCGACAAGGTCGTAGACATCGTCCCCAACGAAAGCGCCGTGGGGATCAAGAACGTCACCTTCAACGAGCCGCATTTCCAGGGCCATTTCCCCGGCACGCCGGTCATGCCCGGCGTGACCATCGTCGAGGCGATGGCCCAGACCGCGGCGGTGATGGTGGGTGTCTCGCTCGGCATGGCCGACAAGCAGATGCTGGTCTACTTCATGGCTATCGACAAGGTGAAGTTCCGCCGCAAGGTCGGCCCCGGCGACGTGCTGGAGCTGCATGTGCGCGCCACCCGCGGCGGCTCGAAAGTCTGGAAATTCGAGGGCGTGGCCAAGGTCGGCGACGAGATGGCCGCTCAGGCCGAGTTTTCGGCGATGATGGACATGCCCAAGGAGTGATCCCTTCCATGGCCGTCGACGCCACCGCGCACATCCACCCCACGGCCCTCGTCGAGCCCGGCGCCGAGATCGGCCCGCGTGTCCGCATCGGCCCGTTCTCGGTGATCGGCCCGCAGGTCGTGCTGGGCGAGGGCGTCGAGGTCAAGAGCCATGCGGTGATCACCGGCCGCACCCGGATCGGGCCCGAAACCGTGATCTTTCCCTTCGCCACCATCGGCGAGATCCCGCAGGATCTGAAATACCGCGGCGAAGAAACCGAACTGATCGTCGGCGCGCGCAACCGTATCCGCGAGGGCGTGACCATGAACACCGGCACCGAGGGCGGCGGCGGCATCACGCGGGTGGGCGACGATTGCCTGTTCATGACCGGCGCCCATGTCGGTCACGACGCGCAGGTGGGCAACCGGGTGATCCTGGCCAACGACGCGGCGCTGGCGGGCCATTGCATCCTCGAGGACGACGTGATCGTCGGCGGCCTGTCGGGCATCCACCAATGGGTGCGGATCGGCCGCGGCGCGATCATCGGCGCGGTGACCATGGTTGCCAACGACGTGATCCCCTACGGCCTGGTGCAGGGGCCGCGCGGGGTGCTCGACGGGCTGAACCTGGTGGGGCTGAAGCGCCGCGGCGTGGCGCGGGCGGATATCTCTGCGCTGCGCGCCGCCTACCGCGAGCTTGCCGAGGGCGAGGGTGCCTTTCAGGAACGCGCGCAACGCCTCGCCGAGGCCGACAGCGATTACGTGCGCGAGCTTGCCGCGTTCATCCTCGGCGACAGCGACCGCTCGTTCCTGACGCCGGGCTGAGCGGAGATGAGCGCGGGTCTTACAGCCATCGTGGCCGGGTGCGGGGCGCTGCCCCTCACGCTCGGGCGGCACCTGGCCGAGGCCGGGGCGCCCTTCGTCTTCGCGCCCGTCGACGGGTCCGGTGCCGAGGCCCCCGAGGGCTGGCAGACCGAACCCTTCCTCGTCGAGCGGCTGGCGCTGTTCTTCGACCGGCTGCATCAGATCGGCGCCACCCGCGTCGTGCTGGCCGGCGGCGTCACCCGCGCCCGGCTGGACCCCGAACGCATCGACCCGAAAACCGCGATGCTGCTGCCCAGGGTGCTGCCCGCACTGCAGCAGGGCGACGACGCGCTCCTTCGCGCGGTGATCGGGCTGTTCGAAGAGGAAGGCTTTGTTGTGGTCGGCGCCGAGACGATCGCGCCCGACCTGGTGCCGGCGCCGGGCCTGCTGGCCGGCCCCGCGCCCTCGCCGCAAGACGAAAAGGATGCCGCCCGCGCGGCCGAACTGGTGGCGCTGATCGGCGCGGCCGATGTGGGGCAGGGGGCGGTGGTGGCCCAGGGCCAGTGCCTCGCGCTCGAAACCCTGCCGGGCACCGACGCGATGCTGCGCTTTGTCGCCGGGGCGCGGCGCCCTGACACGCACGCCGCCAGGGGCGTGTTCTACAAGGCGCCCAAGCCGGGGCAGGAGCGCCGGGTCGATCTGCCCGCCATCGGCCCCGCCACCGTCGAGGCGGCCGCCCGGGCGGGGCTCGCCGGCATCGCCGTCGAGGCCGGCGGCGTGATGGTGCTCGACCGCGCCGCGAGCGTGGCCGCGGCCGAGGACGCGGGCCTCTTTCTCTGGGTCCGCCCCGCGTGAGGCGGTTCTTCCTCATCGCGGGCGAGCCGTCGGGCGACGCGCTGGGGGCCGCGCTGATGGCCGGGCTGAAAGAGCTTTGCCCGGGCGTGGCCTTCACCGGCGTGGGCGGCCCGCTGATGCAGGCCGAGGGGCTTGCCAGCCTCTTCCCGATGGAGGAGCTCTCGGTCATGGGCCTGGCCGAGGTCCTGCCGCGCTACCCCCAGCTCATGCGCCGGATCAAGCAATCGGCGCGCGCCGTGCTCGATGACAGCCCCGACGCGCTGATCACCATCGACAGCCCCGATTTCTCGCTGCGCGTCGCGCGCCGGGTCAAGGCGGCCAGCCATATCCGCACCGTGCATTACGTGGCCCCCACCGTCTGGGCCTGGCGCCCGCACCGGGCCGCCAAGATGGCCGAGATCGTCGACCAGGTGCTTGCGCTTTTCCCGTTCGAGCCGCCCTATCTGGAACGCGAGGGCATCCGCTGCGATTTCGTCGGCCACCCGGTCGCGGTGCAGCCGACGCCCACCGAGCGAGAGATCGCCGATCTCCGCGCCGCCCACGGCCTCGGGGCCGAGGCGCGGGTCTTGCTGGTGCTGCCGGGGTCGCGCGCGGGCGAGGTCGGCCGCCTCGCCCCTGTCTTCGGCGCGGCCATCGCCCCGGTGCTGGCGCGCCACCCGGCCCTGCGCGTCGCGGTGCCCGCCGCGCCGGCCGTGGCCGGCCTGGTAAAGGATCTGACAGCCGCCTGGCCCGGCGCGCCCGTCGTCATCGAACCCCGCAGCGCGGCCGAAAAACGCGCCTGCTTTGCTACGGCCGACGCCGCGCTCGCGGCCTCTGGCACCGTCTCGCTGGAACTCGCCGCGGCGGCCACCCCGATGGTTATCGCCTATGACATGGCCTGGCTCAGCCGCCAGGTCATCGCGCGGATGCTCAGGGTCGACACGGTGACGCTGGTCAACCTCGTCAGCGAACGCCCCGCCGTGCCCGAGTTTCTGGGCGCCGCGTGCAAGCCCGCGCCCATCGCCGCGGCGCTGATCGACCTGCTCGACGATGCCGAGGCCCGCGCCGGCCAGCTTGACGCCGCGCGCCTCACCATGGAGCGCCTGGGCCGCGGCGGCCCGCCGCCCGGCCTGCGCGCCGCACGCGCCGTGCTCGACGGGCTCGGCTGACCTCCGCGCGCGCCTTGCTTCTTCTTGGCGAAAATACCCACCTGCCGACGGCTGCCGCCAGAGCCGCCCTGCCGCAAAGGCGCTACCGCCCGTGCCAGATCCAGCCGCCGCCCAGCACCCGGCTGCTGCTGCCGGTTTCATAGACCACGCAGGCCTGGCCGGGGCTCACGCCTTCCTCGGGGGTCAGCAGCTCGACCTCGGCCTCGGTCTCCGACACCGGCCGCAGGATCGCCTCGCGCGGCGGGCGGGTCGAGCGCAGCTTGACCGCGACGTGCCATTCCGGCTTCGAGGTCAGCGGCGCATCGCCCAGCCAGTTGACCTCGCGCACCGGCACCGTGCGGGTGGCCAGCATCTCTTTCGGGCCAACGATGACCTGCCGCGCCTCGACATCCAGCCGCACCACGTAAAGCGGCTCGGCCAGCCCGCCGATGCCCAGGCCCCGGCGCTGGCCGATCGTGTAGTGGATCACGCCCTCATGCGCGCCCAGCACGCGGCCGTCCGCATGGACGATCTCGCCGGGTTCCGCCGCGCCGGGGCGCAGCTTTTCGATGACGCTGGCATAGTTGCCTTGCGGGACGAAGCAGATGTCCTGGCTGTCGGGCTTGTCGGCCACCGGCAGCCCGTATTTCGCCGCCAGCCCCCGCGTCGCCGCCTTGTCGGGCAGGTGCCCCAGCGGGAAGCGCAGGTATTCAAGCTGTTCGGGCGTGGTGGAGAACAGGAAATACGACTGGTCGCGCGCCGGGTCGGCCGCGCGATGCAGTTCGGGGCCGGCGGGCCCCATCCGGCGCTGGATATAATGGCCCGTGGCCATGCAGTCGGCCTCCAGGTCTTTCGCGGTTTCCAGCAGGTCGCGGAATTTCACCCGCTCGTTGCAGCGGATGCAGGGCACCGGCGTCGCGCCCGCAAGATAGCTGTCGGCGAACTCGTCGATCACCGCGTCGCGGAACACGTTCTCGTAGTCGAGCACGTAATGCGGAAAGCCCATTGCCTCGGCCACCCGGCGCGCGTCGTGGATGTCGCGGCCCGCGCAGCAGGCGCCTTTCTTGGCCAGCGCCGCGCCATGGTCGTAAAGCTGCAGTGTCACGCCCACCACGTCATAGCCTTCCTCGGCCAATTGCGCGGCCACGACCGAGCTGTCGACGCCGCCCGACATGGCCACGACCACGCGGGTCTCGGCCGGGGGTTTGGCGAAACCGAGGGAATTCAGCTGATCGGCGCTGTCGCGGGGCATGGCGGACTCCGGGGGGTGGTCCGGCGAAATATAGGAAAATGCGAGGCACTCACAACCCCCGGCTTCACCGCGCGTTAAAGCGTGCGGACCAGTCTCGCGCCATCCGAGAGAGGAGAGGCGCATGTATCTCAAGCGCGTGAACGGCCCGCGCACGGTGACCCTGCCCGACGGCAGCGCGATGAGCCGGGCCGACCTGCCCCCCGTCGATACCAGGCGCTGGGTCGCCCGTCGCAAGGCCGCCGTGGTCAGGGCGGTGGCCGCCGGGCTGATCGGCGAGGCCGAGGCGCTGGCGCGTTACGGGCTCTCGGAGGAAGAGTTCCAGGGCTGGAAACGCGCGGTCAGCGCCCACGGGATGGAGGGGCTCAAGGCCACGTTCCGGAAAGGGGGTGGACAACCCTGAATTGTATGGCTAGGTCTTTAACCATGATAACGTGCGCTTAACCATTATCCGGCACCGTTGCGCCAAGGTGCCCGACTGAAGCGGAGATTTACGGAATGCGCGTGCTTTTGGTGGAAGACGACCCGACGACGGCGAAAAGCATCGAGATGATGCTGACCCACGCCAACCTCAACGTTTACACGACCGATCTGGGGGAAGAGGGCGTCGATCTCGCCAAGCTCTACGATTACGACCTGATCCTGCTCGACCTGCATCTGCCCGACATGAACGGGCACGAGGTGGTGCGCCAGTTGCGCATGTCGCGTGTCGACACGCCGATCCTGATCCTGTCGGGCGCCGACGACACCGACAACAAGATCAAGGGGTTCGGCTTCGGCGCCGATGACTACCTGACCAAGCCCTTCCACCGCGACGAACTGGTGGCGCGCATCCACGCGATCATCCGGCGGTCCAAGGGCCACGCCCAGTCGATCATCCAGACCGGCCGGGTGGCGGTCAATCTCGACGCCAAGACCGCCGAGGTCGACGGGCAGGTGGTGCATCTGACCGGCAAGGAATACCAGATGCTCGAACTGCTCTCGCTGCGAAAGGGCACGACGCTGACCAAGGAGATGTTTCTCAACCATCTCTACGGCGGCATGGACGAGCCCGAACTGAAGATCATCGATGTCTTCATCTGCAAGCTGCGCAAGAAGCTGAGCCAGGCCACCGGCGGAGAGAACTACATCGAAACCGTCTGGGGGCGCGGCTATGTGCTGCGCGACCCCGAGCCGGTGAATTACAACCGCGGCGTCGCGCTGGGCGCCTGACCGGGCAGCCGGAGCCGCGAGGCATCTGGACCTCTTCCGGGTCTCTTCGTATCACATTGCGAGGACCAGCCGGGAGAGAGCGATGGCGCCCGAGACCCCCGTCGAAGATCTGACCGAGGCGCAGGCGCAGGCCGAACTGGCGCGCCTTGCCGAGGCCATCGCCGACGCCGACGCCGCCTATCATGGCGCCGACGCGCCGGTGATGGCGGATGCCGATTACGACGCGCTCAAGCGCCGGAACGCGGCGATCGAGGCGCGCTTTCCCGATCTCAAGCGCACCGACAGCCCGTCCGACCGCGTCGGCGCCGCGCCGTCCGAGGGCTTTGCCAAGGTGCGCCACGCGCGGCGGATGCTGTCGCTGGCCAATGCCTTCGAGGCCGACGAGATCGCCGAGTTCGACGCGCGCATCCGCCGTTACCTTGGCCTCGCCCCCGAGGACCCGCTGGCCTATACCGCCGAGCCCAAGATCGACGGCCTGTCGCTGAGCCTGCGCTACGAGGGCGGCGCGCTGGTGCAGGCCGCCACCCGCGGCGACGGCGAAGAGGGCGAGAACGTCACCGCCAACGCGCGCACCATCGACGACATTCCTACGCGTCTCGACGGCGCGCCCGACGTGCTGGAGGTACGCGGCGAGGTTTACATGGCGCATGCCGATTTCGAGGCGCTGAACGACCGCCAGGCCGAGGCCGGGGCCAAGACCTTTGCCAACCCGCGCAACGCGGCCGCCGGCTCCTTGCGCCAGCTCGACCCGTCCATCACCGCCGGCCGCCCGCTGAAATTCTTCGCCTATGGCTGGGGCGTGCTCAGCGCGCCGCTGGCCGACACGCAAAAGGGCGCCATCGACCGGCTGGCCGCGCTGGGCTTTCAGACCAACCCGCTGACGGCGCTCTGCGACGGGCCGGACGCGATGCTGGCCCATTACGCCGACATCGAACAGCGCCGCGCGACGCTGGGCTATGACATCGACGGGGTGGTCTACAAGGTGGACGATCTTGCGCTGCAGGACCGCCTCGGCTTCCGCTCGACCACGCCACGCTGGGCCATCGCCCACAAGTTTCCCGCCGAACTGGCCTGGACGCGGCTGGAAAAGATAGAGATCCAGGTGGGCCGCACCGGCGCGCTGAGCCCGGTGGCCCGTCTGCACCCGGTCACCGTGGGCGGCGTGGTGGTGTCCAACGCCACCCTGCACAACGAGGATTACATCGCCGGGCGCGACGCCAAGGGCAACGAGATCCGCGGCGGCAAGGACATCCGCGAGGGCGACTGGGTGCAGGTCTACCGCGCCGGCGACGTGATTCCGAAGGTGGCCGATGTCGACCTGTCGCAACGGCCCGAGGGCGCAGAGCCCTACCAATTCCCCGCCCTCTGCCCCGAATGCGGCTCGGAGGCCATCCGCGAAGAGGGCGACGCGGTGCGCCGCTGCACCGGCGGCCTGATCTGCCCGGCCCAGGCGGTGGAAAAGCTCAAGCATTTCGTCAGCCGCGGCGCCTTCGACATCGAGGGGCTGGGGGCCAAACAGGTCGAGATGTTTTATAACGACGAGACGCTGCCGATCCGCGAACCCGCCGATATCTTCACGCTGCAAGCGCGCGACGCCGAGACCGTCAGCAAGCTGAAAAACCGCGAAGGCTGGGGCGAGAAATCGGCCGCCAACCTATTCGCCGCCATCGACGCGCGGCGCACCATCCCGCTGGACCGGCTGATCTTTGCCCTCGGGATTCGTCACGTGGGCGAAAGCGCGGCCGAGCTGCTGGCGCGCAACTACCTGACATGGGAGGCCTTCGAGACGGCGATGACCGAGGCCACCGTCGGCGAGGGGCCCGAATGGGACTACCTGCTGTCCATCGACGGGGTCGGAAAGGTGATGGCGCAATCGCTGATCACCGCGTTCCACCAGCCCGCCGAACGCGCCTCGATCGAACGGCTGGCGCGGCACCTGACGGTGCAAGAGGCCGCGCCGCGCGGCGCGGTCGACAGCCCGGTGGCGGGCAAGACCGTGGTCTTCACCGGCACGCTGGAAAAGATGACGCGGGCCGAGGCCAAGGCGCGGGCCGAGGCGTTGGGGGCCAAGGTCTCGGGCTCGGTGTCGAAAAAGACCGACCTGCTGGTGGCCGGCCCCGGTGCGGGGTCGAAGGCCAAGAAGGCCGCCGAGCTGGGCATCGAGACGCTCGACGAAGACGGCTGGCTTGCGCTGATCGGCGGGACATGAGCGGGCGGCCCGACATCCTGTTCCCGCTCTTTGCAGAGCTTGAGGGGCTCGACGGGGTCGGCCCCAAAACCGCCAAGCTGTTCGCCCAGATGGGCGTCGAGAAACCCCGCGACCTGCTTTTCACCTTGCCCCATTCGGGCGTCGACCGGCAGCGCCGCGCCTCGATCCGCGAGGTCAGCCCGGGCGAGGTGGCCACCGTCGAGGTGCTGATCGGCGAGCATGACCCGCCGCGCAGCCCCGGCCGGCCCTACCGGGTCAACGTCCAGGACGAGGCCGCCAGCTTTCAGCTGGTCTTCTTCCACGCGAAATCCGATTACCTGCGCCGGCAACTGCCGGCGGGCCAGCGCCGGGTGGTTTCGGGCAAGGTCGAGCTCTTCGACGGCCGCGCGCAGATGGCGCATCCCGATCACATGCTGCGCCCCGAAGAGGCCGACACGATCCCGGCGTTCGAGCCCGTCTATCCGCTGACCGCCGGCCTGACCCAGCGGGTGGTGGCCCGCGCGGTGGCCGGGGCGCTGGACCGGCTGCCCGATCCGGCCGAATGGATCGACCCCGCGCTGGTCGAACGCGAGGGATGGCCGCACTGGGCCGCGGCGCTCAGGGCCGCGCATGGCCCGGCCTCTGCCGCCGACCTGGCCGCCACCGCGCCGGCGCGCCAGCGGCTGGCCTATGACGAGCTTTTCGCCCACCAGATGACGCTGGCCCTGGCGCGCCAGTCGGTGCGGCGCGGCCACGGGCGGCCCACCGCGGGCGACGGGCATCTGCGCACCCGCGTGCTGGCCGCGCTGCCCTACAGCCCCACCGGCGCGCAAAGCCGCGCGCTCGACGAGATCGCCGCCGATATGGGCCGCGACCGGCGGATGAACCGGCTGTTGCAGGGCGACGTGGGCGCGGGCAAGACGTTGGTCGCCTTCATGGCGCTGCTGGTCGCGGTCGAGGCGGGCGGGCAGGGGGTGATGATGGCGCCCACCGAGATCCTGGCGCGACAGCACCACGAGAGCCTGCGGCCGCTGGCCGAAAGTGCCGGCATCCGGCTGGCCCTGCTGACCGGCCGCGACCGCGGCGCCGACCGGCAGGACAAGCTGTCCGCGCTGGCAGAGGGGCGCATCGACGTGCTGGTGGGCACCCATGCGGTGTTCCAGCGCGACGTGGCGTTTCACGACCTGCGCCTGGCGGTGGTGGACGAACAGCACCGCTTCGGCGTCGCCCAGCGGATGGAACTGGCGAAAAAGGGCCACGGCGCGCATGTGCTGGTGATGACGGCCACCCCGATCCCCCGGTCGCTGGCGCTGGCCACCTATGGCGACATGGATGTCTCGGTGCTGGACGAAAAACCGCCCGGGCGGCTGCCGGTCAAAACCGCTTTGGTCTCGACCGCGCGGATGGACGAGGTGGTGGCCCATCTCAGGCGCGCCATCGAAGAGGGACGCCAGGCCTATTGGGTCTGCCCGCTGGTCGAGGAATCGGAAAGCGTCGACATGACCGCGGCGGAAGAGCGGTTCAAGCGGCTCAGGGCCAGCCTGGGCGAGGGGCGCGTGGGGCTGGTGCACGGCCAGATGCCCGGGGCGGACAAGGACGCCGCGATGGCGCGATTCGTCGTGGGCGACACGGCGGTGCTGGTGGCGACGACCGTGATCGAGGTGGGGGTGAACGTGCCCAACGCGTCGATCATGGTGATCGAGCGGGCCGAGAATTTCGGGCTGGCCCAGCTGCACCAGCTGCGCGGCCGGGTGGGGCGCGGCGCGGCGGCCTCGACCTGCCTGTTGATGTATCAGCCGCCCCTGGGCGAGAGCGCGCGGCGGCGGCTGGAGATTCTGCGCGAGACCGAGGACGGGTTCCGCATCGCCGAGGAAGACCTCGCCATGCGCGGCGCCGGCGATCTGATCGGGACCGCGCAATCGGGCCTGCCGCGGTTCCGCATCGCCGACCTGGAGCGGCAGGCGGCGCTGATGGCCGTGGCGCAAAGCGACGCGCGGCGCCTGCTGGCCGAGGATTCGGCGCTGGAGGGCGCCCGCGGCCAGGCGGTGCGCGTGCTGCTCTGGCTGATGGAGCAGGACCGGGCGATCCGCCTGATTTCGGTGGGTTAGCCGGTTTGTTCTCGCGTGTTCACGGATGTTCCTAAAAAGTTCTTTACACGGCTGGACAAATATGAGAACAAAAGGTCAACAAGAGGTTAATCAGGGAGCCCACCGATGCTGACCGAGTTGAAGACCGTGATCGCCCGGTCCCAGGCGACGCTGCTGCAGGATGCCGCCGGCGCAGCCGCGCTGATGGTGATGCTCGTCGTCGGGCTGCACCTGCCCGGGCTCGTCTGACCCGACGTCAAGGTTCTGCCTGCGATCTGTGCCAGACCCCCGCGCATCGATGCCCCAAACCCGATGCGCCGTCGCGTTTACTTTCTGTCCCCACGCGGCAAAGGTCCGTTCCCGCCCGGAACGCACAGATACGCCCCTTGCCGCCGCCGCTGTCCCCACAGCGTGCGGCGGTTTTTTTTTGATCTGTCGGGGATCAGGCGCAGGCCGACTCGCGCGCGGCGTCCAGCGCCTCGAGCGTGGCCTCGAGGCTGAGCATGATCGAGGCGTGGCGGTTTTTGTAGTCGCGCGCGGGCATCAGCGCCTCGAGCCCGTCAAAGGGCGGGGCGGGGGGCGGGCCGTCGGACTTGAGCATCGCCTTGAGCTGGTCGCGGGCCTGTTCGACCTCGTCCCGGCTGCGCCCGATGGCGTTGGCGCCCACGACCGCGGCCGCCGCCTGGCCCAGCGCGCAGGCCTTGACGTCCTGGCCGAACGCGGTGATGCGGCCCTCGGCATCGATGTTCAGATCGACCGTGACCGTCGAGCCGCAAAGCGGCGAACGCTTGCGCGCACTGCCCATCGGCGCCTCGAGCCGGCCCAGATGGGGGATGTCGGCGGCAAGCGTCAGGATGCGCTGGGAATAGAGCTTGATCAGGTCGGTCTCGTCGCTCATGGCTTTTCCTCGGGTCGGATTTTCTATACCTAACCTGCCCGAAACGGTTTTCAAAGGAGCCGCCATGGCATTTGACCCCGCAAGCTTGTGCTACGATGCACAGGGCCTGATCCCCGCCATCGCCCAGGCCGAGGACGGACAGGTGCTGATGATGGCGTGGATGAACGCCGAGGCGGTGGCACGCACCCTGCAAACCGGGCGCGTCACCTACTGGTCGCGTTCGCGCCAGGCGTTCTGGGTGAAGGGCGAGACCAGCGGCCACGTGCAGCGGCTGGTCGATTTCCGGGTCGATTGCGACCGCGATTGCCTGCTGCTGGTCGTCGACCAGCGGGGGCCGGCCTGCCACACCAACCGGCAAAGCTGTTTTTTCACGGCTGTCCGCGATGGCGCGGAAGTGGAACTGATGGCGCCGGTGGCGGGCTAGCCTCTGGGTATTTTTGCCAAGAAGAAGCAGGGCGGGCCGCCTAGAGCCCGAGCATGACACGGATATCGGCGGGCGTTGCGCCGTCGGCGCGGTTGGTGGCGATGGCGCGGGCGTCGTCGCGCTTGGCCAGCCGCGTGCCGGTGTCGTCGGTGATCAGCCGGTGGTGATGATAGGCCGGCACCGGAAGGCCGAGGAGCGTTTGCAGCAGGACGTGGATCGGCGTGGCTTCAAAAAGGTCGAGGCCGCGGACCACCTCGGTGATGGCCTGGTGGGCGTCATCGACCACGACGGCGATATGGTAAGAGGTGCCGATATCGCGCCGCGCCAGCACCACATCGCCGACCGCGGCGCGCAGCGCCGCGGGGTCGAGCGGGTGGCGGCCGGCATGGGCCGGGCCGGTTTCGGTAAAGCCGGGCAGCGCGGCATCGAGATGGGCGAGGGCCGCCTCCATGTCGAGGCGGACGGCGTCGCCCGGTCCGGCCTCGGCCATCGGGCGGGCGCGGCAGGTGCCGGGATAGACCGGGCCCGCGGGGCCGTGCGGCGCCGAGACCGCGGCGCGGATGTCGCGGCGGGTGCAGCGGCAAGGATAGGTGAGCCCCATCTCGGCAAGGCGGGCGAGCGCGGCGGCGTAGGCGTCCAGCCGGTCGGACTGGCGCAGCACCGGTTCGGGCCAGCCCAGCCCCAGCCAGGCAAGGTCGTCGTAGATCTGCGCCTCGAAGCCGGGTTTGCAGCGGGGGCGGTCGATATCCTCGATCCGAAGCAGGAAGGTGCCGTCCCGCGCGCGGGCCCGGTCAAACGCCGTGAGCGCCGAGAACGCGTGGCCCAGATGCAGGGGCCCGGTGGGCGACGGCGCGAAACGGGTCCGGTAATTCACGTCTTTTCAAGAATATAGACCGTGGAGTTCAGACCTATCTCGGGGATGTGGTCACCCTTTTCGGCGTGCAGCAGCCGGAAGGCGCCGGTATCCAGCAGCTCGTTGAGGTGGCCGGTATAGGCGGGATCGGCGAGCGCGTGATCGTTGAAGGAGAACGCGAGCCGCCCGCCGCGGGAGAGCGCGCCGGCCATCGCGTAAAGCAGCTCGGGACCGCCCGCGCCGGGGCTGACCACGCCGACCGCGGCGATGGTGGCGTAGCCGTCGGGCAGCGGCGCGTCGGGGTCGGTGACCCAGAGCTTGCGATAGACGCCCTTGGCGCGCGCGGCGTCGAGCATGCCGGCAGAGAGGTCGGTGCCGTCGATCGTCTGAAAGCCCTCGGCGCGCATCGCCTCTGCCGACAGCCCGGTGCCGCAGCCGAGGTCGAGCACGGGCTCCTTGCAGCCGGTCTTGGCCATGGCGCGGGCCACCCGGCCCGGTGTGGCATAGCCGTTTTCGACGAGTTCGGCGTCGTAGCTGTCGGCCCAGGCGTCGTAGAGCGTTTCGACCTCGTCGCGCGTTTCGACGTCGTAGACTTTGTTCAGGAACTTTTTCTGTGCCATGGCGGCAGGGTAACAGCCCGGTTCAGGCCGCGTCCAGCCGCGCGGCAGAAAGCCACGCCGTCCAGGCCGCCTTGGCCCGGTCGGTATAGGCCTTGTAGCGGTCGCGCCGCCCGCGCCGGCCGCCCTTGAGGCCCTCGACCGGGGGAAAGAGGCCGAAATTGACGTTCATCGGCTGAAAGGTCTTGGCCTCCGCGCCGCCGGTGATGTGGGTGAGAAGCGCGCCGATGGCGGTGACCGCGGGCACCTCGGGCAGGGCGCAGCCGGCGATCTCGGCGGCGGCGAGGCGGCCGGCCAGCAGGCCCATCGCCGCGCTTTCCACGTAGCCCTCGACCCCGGTGATCTGCCCGGCAAAGCGGATATGGGGGCGCGATTTCAGCCTCAGCTGGGCATCGAGCAGGGTCGGCGCGTTGAGGAACGTGTTGCGGTGGATCCCGCCGAGGCGTGCAAACCGGGCCTCTTCGAGGCCGGGAATCATACGGAAAACATCGGCTTGTGCGCCGTATTTCATCTTGGTCTGAAAGCCCACGATATTGTAGAGCGTGCCCAGTGCATTGTCGCGGCGCAACTGGACGATGGCGTGGGGCTTGACCTCGGGCGCATGGGGGTCGGTCAGGCCGACCGGCTTCATCGGGCCGTGGCGGAGCGTTTCGCGCCCGCGCTCGGCCATGACCTCGATCGGCAGGCAGCCGTCGAAATAGCCGGCTGTCTCGCCCTCGTGAAACGCGGTCTTTTCCGCGGCCAGGAGGGCGTCGATGAAAGCCTCGTACTGGGCGCGGTCCATCGGGCAGTTGAGATAGGCGGTGCGCTCTTCCTCGGTTTCGCCCTTGTCATAGCGCGACTGGAACCAGGCCTTGGTCATGTCGACGCTGTCGGCGTAGACGATCGGCGCGATGGCATCGAAAAAGGCCAGGGCGTCGGTGCCGGTGGCGGTTCGTATCGCTTCGGCCAGCGCGCCGGAGGTCAGCGGACCGGTGGCGAAAATCCAGCGCCCATCCTCTGGAAGATCCGTGATTTCAGAGACTTCCACGCTGATCCTGGGGTGGGATACCAGCCGCGCTGTCACGGCCTGGGCAAAGCCGTCGCGGTCCACGGCCAGCGCGCCGCCGGCGGGCAGGCGGTTGGCGTCGGCCATCTCCATGATCAGCCCGCCGGCCTGGCGCATCTCCCAGTGGAGCAGGCCCACGGCGTTTTGCTCGTCATCGTCGGAACGGAAGGAATTGGAACAGACCATCTCGGCCAGATGGCCGGTGCGGTGGGCGAAGGTGCCGGTCTGGGGGCGCATTTCGTGGATGACCACGTAGACGCCGGCCTGTGCCGCCTGCCAGGCGGCCTCGGCGCCGGCCATGCCGCCGCCCACGATGTGAAGTGTCTCTGCCATGGGCGGGATGTAGCGGCCCGGCCCCGCGAAGGAAAGGGCTCAGGCCGATTGGCGCCGGTTCGGCGGGTCGAAGGCGACGACGGTATCGGCCGCGCCATCCGCCGCGGGCTCGGGCGGGTCGATGAGGTCGGGCCGCGGCCGGCGGGGTTTGACCGGCGTGTCGACGGTGACGCGGCGCGGCATGATCCGCCGCAAGGCGCGGCGCGCGTTGGGCCGGCCGCCGGGCGGGGCGGTCAGCGCCACCAGCGCCAGCGCGCCGACCATGGCGAGATCTGACCAAAGCGGTTCGATCACGACGGGCGCACCGGCCAGCCCGCCATGGCTGACAAGCGCGGTCCAGACCGTGTGGACCGCCAGCAGCAGCGCCGCCGGGCGCACGTAGCGGCCGACGAAGATGGCAAAGCCGGTGAGCCAGACAAGACCCGCGGAGGTCCAGGCGGCCCAGCCCTCGGGCAGCACCAGTGCGATCAGCGCGGTGGCGTCGGGGTCGACCACCAGGCCCGAGCCGTGGGCGATGAAATAGGACGCGATCAGCATCCGTGCCGCGGCGAGGGCGGCGGTGCCGGAGGGGCGCATGGCAGTGGAGGTGCGGTTCATTGCGGCTTTCCGGTTTCGCGATCCGGGATCATCCCGGGCAGGATTGAAGGTGAAATCTGACAAGAACCGGGCGGAATGCGGGCGGCTTTGCGCCGGACGCTGCGACATGATGCCGGGCGCGTTCACGGGCGGTGTGACACGGCAGATGCGCCGTTGGGCGGCGGGCAGGGCGGCTTCAGACCGGGACCGACCAACCGCCGCGATACATGCACCAGCGTCCGCCGCCAACCACCGCAAGGGCGCTTCCGATTAACCCGACCGCGATGATCAGCCACATTACCGGCGCGCCGTGCGACAGGTCATCCTGACCCAACAGCCCGTGGGCCACGAACAGCGTGCCGCCCAGCACGGCCACCACGCGGGTCCGCAGCCCGAAGGCCAGCCATATCACCGTCACCACAAGCAGTGCATGAACGGCGATGGTCTGCGCCTCAAGTTCGTCCGGCAGGTAGCTCTTGCCAAGGACATGAGAGATCGTGGGCGGGATGACATGCCACGCGAAGATCAGCGCCATGGTCCATCGCAAACCGGCCGCCAAGGTGTCGATAAATATCCGCATCGGGAACCTGCTCTGTTTTTTTTCCACTTCTAGGAGAGTGCCTGTAGAGCATTGAGTTGGCAAGGTTGCATCCTGCAAAGCCGCAATTGCGATTTTGTGCAGCGCCGTTCAGCCGGAGAACATGTAGCGGTCGATCCATGCTACGACCTGGGCCAGCAGCGGGTCGCCCCGGCGGCTTTCGTGATAGGCCAGCCAGAGCGGCGCCTGAAGGGGCGGTCCGTCGGGATCGAGCCGTTCCAGGTCGTCGTCCGCATCGCCGATGACCAGGGGCAACGGCCCGTTCAGGCGCGCGCCCTTCATCGCTTCGCGTACATGAGCGATCTGGTCGACCCGAACGCGGGGCGGTTCGTCGAAATACGCGCGTGCCATCTGCATCACGGGATAGCGATCGTGCCGCTCGGTCAGGCCGATCCAACCGCTTTGGGTCTCGGTCCCGCACGGCCGGTACAGTGCATAGTCGAGCTCGCCCAGGCGTTTGGCGATCAGCCGGCCCTGATCGATCGGCAAAAAGGTCATGACGATATCGTAAGGGCCCAGGCCTTCGCCGAAAACGCGGTGGTCGATTGTCAGGCTCAGGTTGGGAAGGGCGCTCAGCAGGTTGCGGAGGTTGGGAAGCATGAAGTTGGACGCGATCACGGGCGGCATGCCGACCGAGATCGAACTCGCCCCGGCGGTGTGGCTGGCGCGCGCGTTCACGACGCTTTGGAGGTCCTGCTGAAAGCGTTCAGCGGCCTCGATCAGGGGCAGGATGGCCGGGTTCGTCGTCCAGCCATCGGACGTGCGGTAAAAAACCGGTTCGCCGAAAGCCTCGGTGAGCCGGTCAAGGCGGCGCGAGACCGTCGCCGCGTTGCTGTTCAGTTCGCGTGCCGCACCGGACATCGTGCCATTGCGCGCGACCGCCGCGAGAATGCGCAAGTCATCCCAGTAGTTTTCCACTGATCCCCCCGTCGGACGACGCGCGCAGACCTGTTTTTATCTCTTTCAGGGAGTAATTGCGCGCCTCGTCGCCTCAGGGTAGCACGAAGAGGCCGGCCCGCAAGGACGAAGCGCCATTTTTCGTTGCGTTTGCGGGCCTCGATGCGGCTGCGTCAGCCGGTTTCGTCCTCCGGCTCCTCGCCCTGGTCGGCGATCCAGGCGACCGAGACCACAAGCTCGTCCTTGCCGGTGTTGAACACCTTGACGCCGCCCGCGCTGCGCGAGCGGAACGAGATGCCCTCGACCGGGCAGCGGATCGACTGGCCGGTCGAGGTAGCCAGCATGATCTGGTCGTCGATCTCGACCGGGAAGCAGGCCACCAGGGGGCCGCCGCGCAGCCCCTTGTCGATCGCCTGCACGCCCTGGCCGCCGCGGCCGCGCACGGGATAGTCGTGCGACGAGCTGAGCTTGCCGGTGCCGCCCGCGGTGATGGTCAGGATCAGGTCTTCGGCCGCCGACATCTCGGCATAGCGATCCGGCGAAAGCTGCCCGCCGGCAACGGTCTCGTCGTCCTCGTCGGGCTCTTCCTCGTCGGTCAGGCCGGCCATCAGGCGGCGCTGCTTGAGGTAGGCGGTACGCTCTTCGGAACTGGCCTCGAAATGACGGATGACCGACATCGAGACGACCTTGTCGCCGCCCAGCAGACGGATACCGCGCACGCCCACCGAACTGCGGCTGTTGAACACCCGCACGTCGGTGGTGGGAAAGCGGATCGCCCGGCCGAGCGCGGTGACCAGCATCACGTCGTCGTCCTCGGAACAGATGCGCGCGTTGATCAGCCGGGTTTCGGCGTGCTCGTCCTCGAATTTCATCGCGATCTTGCCGTTGCGCATCACGTTGGTGAAATCCGACAGCCGGTTGCGCCGCACCGTGCCCGCCGAGGTGGCGAACACGATCTGCAATTCGTCCCATTCCTCTTCGGGCCGGTCCACGGGCATGATCGCCGCGACCGAGACGCCGGTCGGGATCGGCAGGATGTTGACGATGGCCTTGCCCTTGGCGGTGCGTCCGCCTTGCGGCAGGCGCCATGTCTTCAGCTTGTAGACCATGCCGGCGGTGGTGAAGACCAAAAGCGGCGTGTGGGTGTTGGCCACGAACAGCGTGGTCACCACGTCCTCGTCCTTGGTCTGCATGCCGCTCAGGCCCTTGCCGCCGCGGCGCTGCGCGCGGAACTCGCCCAGCGGCGTGCGCTTGATATAGCCGGACTGGGTGACGGTCACGACCATGTCTTCGCGCTCGATCAGGTCCTCGTCGTCCATGTCGCCGGCCCAGTCGATGATCTCGGTGCGGCGGGGGACGGCGAACTCTTCCTTAACCTTGGTCAACTCGCCGGCGATGATCTCCATGATCCGGTCGCGCGAACGCAAGATGTCGAGGTAATCCTTGATCTTGGCGGCCAGCTCTTCCAGCTCGTCGGTAACTTCCTTGACGCCCAGCTGGGTGAGACGTTGCAGGCGCAGATCGAGGATCGCGCGGGCCTGCGCCTCGGACAGGTTGTAGGTGCCGTCCTCGTTGATCGTGTGCGTCGGGTCGTCGATCAGGCGGATGTAGTCGGCGATCTCGTGCGCCGGCCAGCGCCGTTCCATCAGCTTTTCACGGGCCTCGCTCGCATCCGCCGAAGACCGGATCGCGGCGACAACCTCGTCCACGTTCGACACCGCGACGGCAAGACCGCACAGGATATGGCTGCGCTCGCGCGCCTTTCTCAGCTCGTAGGCGGTGCGCCGTGCCACGACCTCTTCGCGGAAATCGATGAACGCGGCGAGGAACCCCCGGATCGTCAGCGTCTCGGGCCGCCCGCCGTTCAGCGCCAGCATGTTGCAGCCAAACGATGTCTGCATCGGGGTAAAGCGGTAAAGCTGGTTCAGCACCACGTCGGGCGTGGCGTCACGCTTCAGCTCGATCACCACGCGCACGCCGACCCGGTCGGATTCGTCCTGCACATGGGCGATGCCCTCGATCTTCTTCTCGCGCACCAGGTCGGCGATCTTTTCGATCATCGAGGCCTTGTTCACCTGGTAGGGGATCTCGTCCAGAACGATGGCGTAGCGGTCCTTGCGCAGCTCTTCTATCCGGGTCTTGGCGCGGATGATGACGCTGCCGCGCCCTTCCAGGTACGCCTTACGCGCGCCAGACCGGCCGAGGATCACGCCGCCGGTTGGGAAATCGGGGCCGGGGATGTATTCCATCAACTGTTCGGAGCCGAGGTCGGGCGCTTCGATCAGCGCCAGCGTCGCGTCGATCACCTCGCCCAGGTTGTGCGGCGGGATGCGGGTGGCCATGCCCACCGCGATGCCTTCTGCCCCGTTGACCAGCATGTTGGGGAAGCGCGCGGGCAGGACCGTGGGCTCGTTGCGCTCGTTGGCGTAGTTCGGGATGAAATCGACGGTATCCTTGTCGATATCGGTCAAAAGTTGCTCGGCGACCTTGGCCAGCCGGCTTTCGGTATAGCGGTAGGCCGCGGCCGGGTCGCCGTCCATCGAGCCGAAATTGCCCTGACCGTCGATCAGCGGCACCGACATCGAGAAATCCTGTGCCATGCGCACCAGCGATTCATAGACCGCCGAGTCGCCGTGGGGGTGATAGCGGCCCATCACGTCGCCCACGGCGGTGGCGCATTTGCGGTAGGGCTTGTTGTGGGTCTGGCCGTTTTCCCAAAGCGTATAAAGAATGCGCCGGTGCACGGGTTTCAGGCCGTCGCGCAGATCGGGGATCGCGCGGCTGACGATGACGCTCATCGCGTAATCCATGAAGGAGGTCTTCATCTCCTCCTCGATGGAAATCCGCGGGCCGAGGTGGCGCCCCGGATCGGGTGCCATTTCGTCTTCGTTATCAGGAGGTTCCGGCGTGTCGTTCACGTTTTTGTCCGCCCTTTCGCCTGCGCGCTATATCTTGTTGCGGGCACTCTATCAGAACCTTCATGTTGGGTGCAACTGCCGCTGGACGCACTGCTCGGCAGCCCCCGGGGTAGAGTGCTAACACACTGTTTTCGTTGAAAAGCCGGCACGATCGGGCATCATTTCACGAGGATACGCAAACAGGAGACATCACCGTGCACAAATCGGAAACCGAGCTTATGCTGAAAGGCTATGGTCTGACCACGGCCGAATTCTTCTACCGGATGCCCGATCACCTGAACGTCCTGAACACCTTCATCTGGCAGGATTACGACCTCGCGCCCGACCACCCGCGGCTGTTCAGCTTCATCGAGTTCTGGCAGGAAGAAATCGAAGGGCCGCTGCATTCGGTCCGCTTTACACATCGCAAGATGATTTCCCCCGGCGAGTGGCGCAACGTGGTGGGCGAGTTCACGCTGCACTGAACCCCTGCCGGCTTTTCACCGCCGCCAGGACCCAGAGCGCGGCCAGCACGGCCGAGCCCAGAGCGTTGTAGCTGGCCATCGAAAGGCCGAAGAGCGACCACGCCACCTCGTCGCACAGGACCACGGCAGAGGCGGCGTCGAGGTTCAGCAACTCGTCGCCAGAGAGCCCGCCAAGGCCGCCGCCCGACGACGTGCACGAGGCCGGGCCGGGCCACCACGCCCGCTCGACCCCGGTGTGGTAGACCCCCAGACCCGTCGAGACGGTCATCGTACCCGCGCCGGCCATCGGCATCAGCCGCCCGCCCAGCAAAAAAGCCAGTACCGCGATCAACGGCGCCAGCGCATGGGGCCAGCGCTGCCACAGGCACAGCGCGCAGGGCGCGTAGCCGAAGACGTACTGAAAGACGAAAGCCCCCAGCAGCACGGCCACCGACCCGGCGGCGGCAATCAGGATCAGTCGATTACGCGTCATAGGTATTTCACCATATATAGCCCGCCCAGCAGCAGAGCCACGAAGAGGGTGAAGAGCAAGCCCAGATACCGCTCGATGAAATCACGGATCGGCGTGCCGAACTTCCACAGCAGCGCCGCGACGATGTAAAAGCGCAGGCCGCGGGCGATGATGCTGGCCACCATGAACACGCCGAGGTTCAGCCCGGTCGTGCCCGACAGGATGGTAATCACCTTGTACGGGAAGGGCGTGACGCCCGCCACCAGCACCGCCCAGGCGCCCCATTCGTTATAGCGCTCGCGGAACGTCTCGAAATAGACGTCCTTTCCGTAGAACTCCAGCACCGGGCGGCCGACGCTCTCGAACAGGCCCCAGCCGATGTAGTAGCCCAAGAGCCCGCCCAGCACCGAGCCCACCAGCGCCACCCCGGCGACCACCCACGCGCGCGCGGGTCGCGCCAGGATCATCGGAATCATCAGCACGTCCGGCGGGATCGGGAAAACCGAGCTTTCGACGAAGGCCACGGCAAAGAGCGCCCAAAGCGCGTGCGGGCTTTCGGCAAGCGAAAGCGTCCAGTCGTAGAGCCGTCTCAGCATCGGCGCCTCCTGCCGGGGTCAGGGCCCATGCATCATGGGCGCGGCGCGGGGTCAAGAGGCTGTCCAGGACAGGCGGTGCGCTGTATTATTGGCACGAACGGCAGGGGGGGGACGTGGCATGAAATGGCAGGGGCGGCGCGGCAGCCGCAACATAGAGGACCGCCGCCGGGCCGGCGGTGCGGCACGGGCGGGCGGCATCGGCGGCCTTGGCATCCTGGCCATCGTGGTGATCGGCTGGCTGCTGGGCGTCGACGTCACGCCGCTACTGGTCGGGCAGCAGGGTGTTCAGCAGGCCCCGCAGGCCAGCAGCGCCGAGCTGACCGAGGCCGACCGCGCCGCCGGGCAGTTCGTCTCGGTCACGCTGGCCGATACCGAAGAGATCTGGGGCGCCATCTTTGCCCGGATGGGCGAAACCTACGACCCGCCGGTGCTGGTGCTTTTCAAAGGTGTCACCAACTCGCCCTGCGGCGGGGCCAGCGGCGCGACCGGGCCCTTCTACTGTCCCATCGACCGCAAGGTTTATCTCGACACGGCCTTTTTCTCCACGCTGTCGCGCCGGATGGGTGCGGGCGGCGATTTCGCCGCCGCCTATGTGGTGGCCCACGAGGTGGCGCATCATGTGCAGAACGAGCTGGGCATCTTGCAGCAGACCAACGCCGCGCGGGCGCGGATGGGGCAGGCGGAGGCCAACGGGGTCTCGGTGCGGGTCGAGCTGCAGGCCGATTGCCTGGCGGGCGTCTGGGCGGCCAATGCCCAGTCCCGCTTCGGCAGCCTGGAGCCGGGCGACATCCAAGAGGCGATGAACGCGGCCTCGCGGATCGGCGACGACACGCTCCAGCGCAGCGCCGGGCGCGTGCCGATGCCCGACAGCTTTACCCACGGCACCTCGGACCAGCGCCAGCGCTGGTTCGCCCGTGGGCTGCAATCGGGCGACCCCGGCGCCTGCGACACCTTCGCGGCAGACCGCCTCTGACCGGGCCCCGCGCGCGGGCCGTTGACCGGGCCGCGCGGTCGGGCTAAACCGCTGCGGCACGGGCCCGAGTGGCGGAATGGTAGACGCAGGGGATTCAAAATCCCCCGCCGCAAGGCGTGCCGGTTCGAGTCCGGCCTCGGGTACCACATTGAAAAACCTTGTGGCCATTTGCCGGGCTTTGAACGGCAGCGATCGTTGCGGCCGGCATCGCCTGTCAGGGGTATTCGTCCGCGCGCGCCGATGACATCTCGCGGAACCGTTCGAAGAGCATCAGGTATTCCGCCGGGATGTCACGATAGGATAGCAGGCCCGCAACATTGCCGTCTTCGATGACCGGCAAGTGCCGGAACTCGATGCCGAGCCTGGCTTCGAGGGCTTCGGAGATCGGGGCATCGACATCCACCGTCACGGGATCGCGCGTCATGATCTCTTCGGCGGTCGTCGTGTCGACCGGCATATCGCCCGCCACGGCGCGAAACACGATATCGCGCTCTGAAACGATTCCGACCAGCCGGACGTCTTGCATGACGACGACAGCGCCGACATGGTGCTCGGCCATCAACCGGGCGATGTCCGGCAGCGTCGTGTCCGGACCGACCCGATGCAAGGGTCGCGTGGCCAGGATCTTGCGGATGGTCGTGGTGCTCATGAACATGCCCGTGAAACGACGTTGGCAGCCGACGCTAGCGCGCTCGCGCCGCCACGGCAACCGGATGCAAGGCATCCCGCATGGGCGCATTTTTCCGGGGCCGGCCGGAAAGGCTTGAACGGGCATTGATTTTTCCAAAGAGCGCGCGGCCATTATCGGGGACGTCCGCCCTGGAAGGGGAGATCGCAGGGCACACTACCGCGCCAACGGCGTTTCCCCGGATGCGGGCTCAAAAGGCGTTGCCCCCTTCGCCGCGCCCCTGAAGCGATCTCGACCTCGTGTCCCGCTTCTTGGTGTTCAGCGCGTTGTCGTCGACAACAAGGACCGGCGACGCGATCTGCCAACAGGGCGGCAATTCATCAAATCGCAAGGTTTAACAGGACCGGGCAAAGGGGCGATTCGCCGCACGCCTGGCGGGTTTGTGCCCGCTGCGGCATCAATCATTGCGAACGCGCGGGATTGGCGCGCGTCTGGGGTCAATCCCCCGAAATCCGCGGCGCGCCCCAATTCGGCCACATTGAGGCGGAAATCGGGCCGCGCCGCCGGGCGGAGTTTGGAAACAGTCGAAAAGCGCGGTCGCGGCGAATCCGCTGTCGGCCGGGAAAATAAGCCCGCTTTTCCGCAAACTGACCATGATACGTGAAAGAATACTCTGTTTCCGGTCAACAATAGGGCCGGTTTCGCCGCGGCACCGGCCTCGGTTTTGGCCCGGATTCGCCGCGTCCACGCCCCGGTTATGCCCGAATTTCGCCAGATTTCCCTTCGTGGGAGCGGGCGGAAGGCGTAAAAACGCTCATGCCCAACTGGGGGGCGATCTGCTGGCCATGGGGGTGGTCACAAGCGGCGGCGGGCAATGGCCCGCGCCGGTGCGCGCAGCGGCGAAAGCCGTCTGCCGCACTCGCCCGGCGTCTGCCTATGCAGCGGGGTCGGGTCGTTGTGGCCACTGTCTTGTCGCCATCACGTCCGGGGCTGGAGCGAGCCGTCGCCCGCCGCGCGGGCCGCCTTGCTTGGGTCCTGTAAAGTGACCGTCCCCTCCCGGGGGCGTGGCGAACACGCCCGTGAGGCAAGGAATGGAGAGTGACATGACCGCATATGTCCCGCCCGTCGATGGCAGCGATTTCGACGATGCGGCCAACCCGCACCTCGTGGGCCTTTGGGATTTCGGCGCGGGCTGCTTTGCGGCCGATACCGGTCTGGCCGACGGCTTTGCCCAGAACGGCACCTACTATGGCGGCGCGGCCGCGCAGAACGGCGCGCTGGTGCTGGACGGGTGCAACGACCGGGTCGACGTGAGGGGCGAGGACAGCCCCTTCGACCTGAGCCAGGGCACCCTGGTCGTGCGCTTTGCCCAGGATGCGCAGGTGGGCACCAGCCCCGACACGCTGGTCAACCGCGGCGAATTCGCCGACAAGGACAGCGAAGGCTATTTCGGCATGTCGGTCACCGCCGAGGGCGCGGTCGTTGTCGAACATGTCAGCGGCGGCGCATCGGCGACGCTGAGCACCGGCGGCGGGTTCTTTTCCCCGGGCGACGATGTGCAGGTCTGCTATTCGTGGAATGCGGCCACCGGGGCGGAGTTCCTGGTCGAGAACACGACCACCGGCGCCACCTACAGCCAGAATGTCGCCGAGCCGGGCCTGACCTTCGAAATCGGCGACGACGACGACGAGCGCTTTACCTTCGGCGCGCGCGAGGTCGATGACGGTCATTACGACCGGTATTTCCGCGGCCAGATGGATTACGTCGCGCTTTACGACACCGACATGATCGGCCCGATGGGCGATGGCCTGGTCGAGGGCACCGCGGGCGACGACCTGATCGACGCGGCCTATACCGGCGACCCCGAGGGCGACATGATCGACGCGGGCGACGCGATCCTGCCCGGCGAGGCACCGGACGACGATATCGTGCTGGCCGGCGACGGTAACGACACCGTGCTGGCCGGTGACGGCGATGACGAGATCTTCGGCGAAGACGGCAATGACACCCTGTCGGGCGAGGCCGGAGACGACCGCGCCTGCGGCGGCGCGGGCGACGACACGATTTCCGGCGGCGACGGGGCGGACGTCTTGTTCGGCGGGGCCGGGCGCGACGCGATCGACGGCGGGGCGGGCAACGACGTTCTGGTCGGCGGTGCCGACAGCGACACCATCACCGGGGGCGACGGCGACGATGTCATCATCGGCGACGGACCCGACTGCGACGACGCCCGCGTGATCCTGACCTATCAGGGCGAGAAGGCGGGTTTTTCAAACGCGCTCGGCATTTACTCGATCGACCCGATCACCGGCGAGATCGGCGATGTCGAGATCGCCTTTGCCGACAGCGACGGGGTGCCGGTGGGCAGCACCTACGCCTACGACTCGACACCGGGCAGCGATGTGGGCCTGTTCATTCTGGCCGACGGCGCGGACGAACTGGCCGGTCTGGGCGAGGGGACGTTCGAGTTCCGCGATGCGGACGGCAACCCGGCAACGCTGGGCACGCTCAACCCTGTGCTGGTGCATATCGCGCCCGGCGGCGCCGAGACCGAGCTGAGCGCGCCGGCCTATCACAGCGCCGGCTACGACAGCGACGTGGGGCTCAACCCCGACGGGGTGGTGCACACCGTTGGCCTCGGCGAGGCGCCCGACGGCACCGTTACGCTGGGCTTTGAGGATCTGCCGTCGCTTGGCGACGCCGATTTCGACGACTTCGTGGTCGACGTCGACGTGGGCGACTCGGCCAGCGGGCTGGTCAACGCCCATTACGACGTGCCCGGCACGCTGATCACCGATCCCGGGCCGGATGCCGGCGATTTCCTTTACGGCGAAGAGGGCGACGACATCATCCTCGGCGGCGCCGGCGATGACGTGATCGAAGGCGGCGCGGGGGCGGATACCGCCGAGGGCGGCGCCGATGACGACCGCATTTTCGGCAGCACCGAGGGCGGCCCGGACGACGGCGCGGCGGATATGCTGTCGGGCGGCGACGACCGCGACTATTTCGGGGCCGTGGGTGCCGGCGACACCGTGGTCGGCGGCGAAGGCGGCGACGACTGGGATACGCTCGACCTGCGCGGCGGCGGCCCGCTGCGTGTCAACTACGACCCCGCCGATCCGCTGGGCGAATCCGGCACGGTCAACTACCTCGACGGGACCGGCACGGTGGTCGGCACGCTGAACTTCTCGGAAATCGAGAACGTCATCCCGTGCTTTACGCCGCGGACCATGATCGCCACCCCGCGCGGCGAGCGTCCGGTCGAGGAGTTGCAGGTGGGTGACAAGGTGATCACCCGCGACAACGGCATCCAGGAAATCCGCTGGCGGGGGGCGACCACGCTCGACCCGATGGGCCTGGCCCGGCGGCCGCATCTGCGCCCGATCCTGGTGCGCAAGGGGGCGCTCGGCGGTGGGCTGCCGGAAAGCGATATGCTGGTCAGCCCCAACCACAGGCTCCTGGTCGCCAACGACCGCACGGCGCTCTACTTCGAAGAGCGCGAGGTGCTGGTCGCGGCCAAGCACCTGGTCAACAACCGTGGGATCGAGCTGAAGGACACGATGGGCACGACCTACATCCACTTCATGTTCGACCGCCACGAGGTGGTGCTCTCGAACGGCGCCTGGACCGAGAGCTTCCAGCCCGGCGACTATTCGCTCAAGGGCATGGGCAACGCCCAGCGCAACGAGATCTACGACCTGTTCCCCGAATTGCAGACCGAGAAGGGGCTCAAGGAGTATCCCGCCGCACGCAAGACGCTGAAGCGGCACGAAGCGCTGTTGCTTAACGAGTAGACGGGTTATGCAGCCCGCCCGCATGGCCCTTGCGGCGCAGCGGGCGGACACCCAAGGGGGCGGGCCGGCGGCCCGCCCCTGCGGGCTGGACAGCCGGGCGGCAAACGGGCACGGTCTGGGCCAGATTCGCCCGCGAGGAACGCCCCGATGACCCAGAATGACGGCCCGTCCTGGCATCTTTCGCTGGTCGCGATCGCGGCGGTGCTGTGGTATCTCGCCGGCGCAGTCGATTACACGCTCACCCAGTACCGGGTCGAGCCCTACCTGGCGCAGTTTTCCGACACCATGGTGGATTATTTCACCGGGTTGCCGCCCTGGGTCGTCGCGCTTTCGGCGCTGTCGGCGTGGAGCGGGCTGTTAGGTGGCATCCTGTTGTTTTTCCGGCGGCGCTTTGCCGTGGCGTTGCTGGGGCTGGCGGCGCTGGCCTTTTGCCTGCTCACCGTCTGGCTGACGGTCATTGCCGACCCAGGCCTGGCCTCGGCCACGGGCAGAATCGGCATCTACCTGATCCTCGGCGCGGCTGTGGTGGAGGTGGTTTTCTACCTCTACGCGCGCCAGGCGCGGGTCGCCGGCGCCTTCGACTAAAGCCCGGTCTTCGCGCGCCAGGCGGCCCAGTCCTCGGGCGTGTCGAGGTCGGTCAGCGCCTGGTCGCCGGGCAGCGGCACCGCGACCACCCGTCCGGCCTGCGCCTTCAGGATGTCGCGCGCGCCCCGGTCGCCCGAAAGTCGCCCAAGCTCGGGGAACAGCCGCCGCGGAAAGATCACGGGATGGCCGGGGGTGCCATCCGGCGCGGTGGCGCGCAGGATGGCGCCGGGAGCGGCGTGGCCGGCTTTCAGCATGGCAGCCAGCGCCGCGGCGCCGATCTCGGGCATGTCGGCCAGCACGACCATCACGGCATCGGCGTCTGCGGGCAGCGCGGCCACGCCCGCGCGCAGCGAGGCGGCCATGCCCTCGGCGGCGTCGGGCACCTCGACGCAGCGCAGCGCCAG
>NZ_RWGU01000036.1 GCF_003944755.1 Rhodovulum robiginosum | reverse complement strand
GGCCCCCGCGCCGGCGCCTGCCGCCGTGACGGGCCTTGCCGCTTCGCCCGCCGCGCGGGCGCGGGCGGCCGAGCTGGGGCTCGATCTGGCCACGGTGAAGGGCACCGGCCCAGGCGGCGCCATCGTGCTGGCCGATGTCGAGGGGCCAGCGCCGGCGAGACCTGCGACGAAGGCCGCGGCCAAACCTGCCGACCGCATGACCGAGATGCGCAAGGCCATTGCCGCGGCCATGGCCAAGTCGAAGCGCGAAATTCCGCATTACTACCTGTTTCACAAGATCGACCTGCAAGCCGCGACCGACTGGGTGGCCGAGACCAATGCCGGCCGCCCCCCAGAAAAGCGCCTGCTGATGGGCGCGCTTCTGGCCAAGGCGACGGCGCTGGCCGCCGCGTCGTCCAAGATGGTGAACGGCCACTACGGGTCCGAGGGGTTCGAGAAATCCGACGCCGTGCATCTCGGCATGGCCGTTTCGCTCCGCGGCGGCGGGCTGATCGCCCCCGCGATCCTCGATGCCGAAACCCTGAGCCTCGACGCGATGATGGACGCGATCCGCGACGTGGTGGCCCGCACCCGCGCCGGGCGGCTGCGGTCGTCGGAAATGACCATGGGAACGATCACGCTCTCCAGCCTCGGCGAGAAGGGGGTCGAGGCGATGGCGGGCATCATCTACCCGCCGCAGGTGGCGCTCGTCGGTTTCGGCACGCCCATGCCCCGGCCCGTGGCGCTGGGCACCGAGGTTGCCTTGCGCGAAACCGTCACCGTCTCGCTCGCCGCCGACCACCGCGCCAGCGACGGCAGGCTCGGCGCCCGTTTCCTGGTCGAGATCGACCGATTGCTGCAATCCCCGGAGGCCCTATGACCGAAGATGAGATCCGTACCGCCTATCTTGGCTGCCTCACCGACGTGGCGCCCGATATCGACGCCGCCGATGTGGGCGGCGACGATCATATCCAGGACGATCTGGAGCTCGATTCGATGGATGTACTCAACCTCGTCGCCGCGCTGCACAAGGCGCTGGGCGTCGACATCCCCGAGCCCGACTATCCGCAAATCGCGACCGTCAACCTGGCCGTGCCCTATCTCAAGGGGCGGCTGGGGGCCTGAGCGGGCTGGACGCGGCGCGCGCTTCTTGGGACATCTCGGGCCATGATCACGCAAATCGCCATCGGTGCCGTCCTGATCCTTGCCACCGTCGTCATCGCCGCGTTGGCCTTCTGGCTGTCGGAGACGTTGGTGACCTGGGCCAGCCCTTGGCTGATCCGCCGTCCGCACCCGCCCAAGCTGGTGCTGGTGCTGGTGGCGGCGGTGCTGATGGTGCTTGGGGTGCTGACGCTGTCGGTCTGGGTCTGGGCCTTCGCCTTCGTGGCTCTGGGCGTGTTCGACGCGCTGGAACCGGCCGCGTATTTCTCGATCGTCGCCTTCACGACGCTGGGCTTCGGCGATGTTCTGCTGCCGATGGAATGGCGCATCCTCGGCGGCCTGACCGCGGCCAACGGGCTGTTGAACATCGGGCTTTTCACCGCGCTGCTGGTCGAGGCGCTGCGCCGGGTGCGGTCGGAACAGGTGCGCGGCGTGGTCGACGAGCGGTAAGGGCGCGCGCGTGACGCGATCCCCGCGCGCCGCTTCTTCTTGGTCGAAATACCCGGATTCGGCCGTCGCCGGTCCCGCGCCGTCGCCGGGTCTCAGCCCAGTTCGATGACGCGCCCGCCGGCGGCTGCCGCGTCCTCGCGGTCGTGGGTGACCAGCAGCACCGGCAGGCCCCGCGCCGCCGCGCGCGCGAAGACCAGCCGCCGCATCTGGTCGCGCCGCCCCGCGTCCAGCCGGGAAAACGGCTCGTCCAGCAGCAGCGCGCGCGGCTCGGCCAGCAGCATGCGCATCAGCGCCACCCGCGCCTTTTGCCCGCCCGACAGCGTATCGGGGTCGCGCGGACCAAAGCCCGCAAGCCCGATCTCGTCGAGCGCGGCCTCGATCCGTGCCGCCCGCTCCGCGCGGCCCCGCACCGAGGGCGGCAGCCCGAAGCCGAGATTGCCGGCGACCGAGAGATGCGGGAACAGCAGCTCTTCCTGAAACAGGATGCCCACCCGCCGCGCCTCGGGCGGCAGCGCGCCGATCTCGCGCCCGTCCAGCCGGATGTGCCCCCGCACGCGAAACGCCGGCGCCAGCGTGCCGATGATCGCGGCCAGCAGCGTGGATTTGCCCGATCCCGAGGGGCCCATAACGCTCAGCACCTCGCCCGGCGCCACATGGGCGTCGAGCGCGACCAGGGGCGCGTCGCCGTGCCAGACTTCCAGCCTGTCCAGTGCCAACCCGTCTTCTTGCATCACGCCCCCCTCAAGGCCCGCCGGTTGCGCCAGACCAGCCTCGGCGCGGCCAGCGCCAGCGCAAAGCCCGCGGCGGCCAGCGCGGTCTGTGCCAGCGCCGTCACCCCGATGATCCGCCGGTCCCCGCCCGAGGCCAACGCCACCGCTTCGGTCGTCAGCGTCTGCACCCGGCCCGCCCCGATCAGGAGCGTGGGCAGGTATTGCCCCACCGAGACCGCACAGCCGACCGCCGCCGCTGTCAGCAGCGGCGCCAGCAGCATCGGCAGCCGCACCGTCCACAGCACGCGGGCCGGGCCCGCCCCCAGTGCCGCGGCCACCTGGGCGTGGCGCGCGTCCCAGGCCCGCCAGGGCGCCGCCAGCGACAGAAAGACATAGGGCAGCACGAAGACCAGGTGGCCCAAGATCACCGCGCCGCGCCCCATATCGGCGCCGGCGACCAGCGCAAAGGTCTGCAATCCCGGCAGGAACGCCACCTGTGGCACCAGCAGCGGCAGGTACAACAGCCACAGGCTGCGTGCGCCCGGGCTGAGGCCGAAGCGGTGCTCGGCCTCCAGGCAGGCGACGGTCAGCGCCAGCGCCATGCCCGTGGCCGCTGCCGCGATCACGATCGTCTCAACGGTTGGGCCGGCCAGCGCCGGGGCGTGGCGCAGCCAGCTTTTCGTGCTGAGGGCGTCGGGCAGGATGTCGGGAAAGCCCCAGAAACCGGCCACCGACCAGACCGCCAGCCCCAAAAGCCCGCCGATCACCGCCAGCGCCGACAGCGTTGCCAGGGCCAGCCCCGCGGCCTGCAACGCCCCCTCGCCGTGGCGCCGTCGCCCGGCCTCGGCCCAGCGCCGGCCGAGCGCGCCCAGGCCCAGCTCGCCCAGGCGCCAAAGGCCCAGTGCCGCGATCACCAGCGCCAGTTGCGCCGCCGCCCCCGCCGCCGCCAGAAAGCGCAGCGAAAGGTCGGGGTCGGCCATCCAGCGCACCACCTGCACCGCCAGCGGCGGCGGCGTGCCCGGCCCGAGGATGATCGCAACGTCGACCACCGTCATCGAATAGGCCAGCACGGCGTAGACCGGCAGGCGCACCTGTGCGTAGACCGCCGGAAAGACCGCCTTCAGCCAGCCGGTCACCCTGCCGTAGCCCAGCGCGCGCGCCAGGGTCAGCCGCTGCGCGGGCCGGGCCTGGGGCAGGGCGGCCAGGGTCATCAGGAACAGGAACGGCACCTCCTTGGCCACCAAGCCCATCACCATGGCCAGGCCCCAGGGATCCTGCACGATCAGAAGGTCCGGCGGGCGCATCCAGCCGGTGGCCCAGGGCGACAGCGCCCGCGCGATCCAGCCGGAGGGCGCGATCAGGAAGGCAAGGCCGAAAGCCGCCGCCGCATGGGGCACCGCCAGAAGCGGCGCAAGCGCGCGTTCCAGCGCGGCGAAGGCCCGGCCGCCCTGCCAGCCGGCGACGAAAAGCGTGACGATACCCAGCGACAGCGCCGTGGCCGCCAGCCCCGGCACCACCGACAGCCAGAGCGCCCCGGCCAGCCCCGGCCAGCCCGCCAGCGCCTTCAGCGGCCCCAGTCCGGGCGTGCTGCCGCCCAGCGCCGGCAACACCCCGATGGCCGGCAGCAGCGTGCCGACCAGCCCGGCCAGAACCGGCCCCAGCATCAGGGCGAGCGTCAGCGCCGGGGCCAGGCGCAAGGGGCGCATCGGCCTCAGTCGCCGGTGCCGTAGCGCGCGGTCCAGTCCGCGGCGATGCGGGTCGTCCACGAGGGGTGCGGCTCGGGCAGGGCCGGGCCCAGTTCCTCGGGCGCGAGCGTGGCGATGCCCAGCTCCAGCGCGTCGAACCGCGCACGGTCCTGCGGGCTCAGCCTGTCGAGATCCAGCACCGTGCCGTAGCCCAATACGGCCGGGTCCTGCGCGCGGGCCTGCGCCTCGGGCGACAGCAGGAAATTGGCCAGCACCATGGCACCGGCCTTGGCCGTCGCGTTGTAGGGGATCGCCACGAAGCTGGCGTTGCCGATCGTGCCGCCCTCCAGCACATAGGTGCGTACCGTGTCGGGCAATTGACCATTGGCAATGGCCGTCGAGGCCTCGCCGGGTGAAAACGAAATCGCGAGGTCGATCTCGCCATCGGCCATCAGCTGCAATTGTCGCGGGCCGGTCTGCGGATAGGCCCGCCCCTGTCGCCACAGATGCGGCGTGAGATCGTCGAGAAACGCCCAAAGCGGCGCGGTGACCGCGTCGTAATCGGCGCCCTCCGCCGGGCCTTGCAGGATCGCGGGGTCATCGGCCAGCCCGTAAAGTGCCTGTTTCAGAAAGGTGGTGCCCAGGAAATCGGGCGGCTGTGGGTAGGTGAAGCGCCCGGGGGTCGCCCGCGCCCATTCCAGCAACGCCGGCATCGTGCGGGGCGGCTCTGCCAGCCGGGCGGTGTCGTAATAGAACACCACCTGCGCCATCGCCCAGGGGCTTTCCAGCCCCTCGGTGGGCACTGTGAAATCCGAGACCACGGCGGGTTTGCCCGCGACATCGACATAGGCCCAGTTGGGCAACTCCTCGGCCCAGGGCCCGTAGAGCAGCCCGGCCTCCTTCATCGCGGCAAAATTGGCCCCGTTGATCCAGATCAGGTCAATCGCGCCGCCGGTATCCTTGCCGGCGCTCTTCTCGGCCAGAACCCGGCTGACCGCGTCGCCGGTGTCGGCCAGCTTCACATGCTCGACGGTGACGCCTAAGCGTTCATTCGCCTGCCGCCCGGCCCAGCGGATGAACTCGTTCGTGGCCGTCGCCCCGCCCCAGGCGTTCCAATAGACGGTCTGGCCGCGCGCTTCGTCGAGGACGGCGGGCCAGTCGGCCGGGTCGGGGTCGGCCCAGGCGGGCAGGGCGAGCGAGATGAGGGCGAAGAGTCGGGCGAATGCGCGCATCGGGCAGGTCTCCTTGCGAAACTCCTGCCGCGGTTATGCCCAATCTTCCGGCGGAAACGAAACCGTTGTGATGAAAAACAGCGTGACTGGCGCGTTATGGTGACGTGCGGCGGGTGGTAAGGGCGGATTTGGGTATTTCGGCCAAGAAGAAGCAGCGGGCGGACTTCGCCTATCCTCGCAGAGCGCTCATTTTCTTCTGGCTGCAAATATCCCCGCCGGAGGCGCGCGTCCGCCCAGCGGGCGCGCCGGGCCCAAGTCCGGCCAGGCGGGCAACACGCCCGCGCGGGCCGGGAGCGGGCGCGCCCGGCCTCAGGCGGCCAGGCGCGGGGCGGTCTTTCGTTCTTCCACCAGCACGCCGTGCAGCGCGCGGATCGCGTCATCCATGCGTTCGCGCGGGACGACGAATTGCGCGTCGACATCGCGGGTGGTCTGCTGCAGCGCGACCAGGTCGATATCCGCCGCCTCGAGCGCGGCAAGCCCGCGCGAGAGCACCTTGAGCCCCGACAGATCGCGCCCGATCGCGGCCACCACGGCGAGGTTGCGCGCGCTCAGGCTGGCGGTGGGGTAGAGCTCTTCGAGGTCGCGTTCGACCCTGCGCACCGATTTCAGCGGCGCATCGAGGTAGTGGGTGATCGTGTTGGCGTTCGAGGTCTTGGCCACGATCCGCACCTTGTGGCGCGTCAGCACGTTCAGGATCGCGGTGTCGTAGCCCTTTACGCCCACCATGTCCTGTTCGAAAAGCTCGAGCGCGTAGACGCCGAGCCCGGTGATCATCTCGACCCGGGGCGTCTCGGCCGCGGTCTCGTCGATCAGCGTGCCGGGGTCATGTGGCTCGAACGCGTTGGTGACGCGCAGCGGGATGCCCGCCTGGCGCAACATCTTGGCGGCCTTGGGGTGCACCGCCTCCATGCCCATGTTCGACAGTTGGTCGGCCACATCATAGTTGGTGTGCCCGAGCTTGACCACGTTCTCGGCGCCCACCGTCTTGGGGTCGGCCGAGGAGAGGTGGAACTCCTTGTGGATGATCGCCTCGCCGGCGCCGGTCAGTGCCGCGATCTTGGAAAACGTCACCTCGGAATAGCCGCGGTCGAACTCGTTCATCAGCCCTTCGGTGCACTGGGCATAGCCGGTCACGATCGGCATTTCGCGGGTCAGGTCAACGTCGCGCAGGCCGGCGACGATCCGGTCCTCGAGGCTGTATTCACCCTCGTCGCGCCAGCCCGAGAGGTCGACGAAGCGCGCGTCGACGCCGAACCGGCGCAACAGCGTGGCGGTGACGAAGGCCGAGTGGGCCTCGCCCAGCCCCGACAGCAACTCGCGGATGACCGCCATATGCTGCGAAAGGCGGAAATGCCCGTAGGAGCAGAGCCTTTGCAGGTCGATCAGGCAGGACCGCGCGCCCTCGATCCGCTCGCGCACGAAATCGTCGGCGGCGGCGACGTCGCCGGGGTGGTCCAGCACCTCTGCGTGCGCCTCGCGCATGGCCGCGGCCACGTCGTTGAGCTTGTCCGACCAGCCAAGCTCGTTATCGGCGTTGGAAAACAATGCATAGACGCCGGGCTCGCCCGACTTCTTGTGTTCAAGAAGCAGGTTGGTTACGCCGCTGAAGGCCGACACCACGAAGATGCGGCCGTAAAGGTCGTCGCCCTCTCGGTCGCCGATGAACAGCGTTTCAGAGAGCTCGTGCAGGCGGCTCATGGAGGTGCCGCCGATCTTCTCGACGGTGTGGAATTGCTTGGTCACTGTCATGTCGCCGCCCGGGTTGGCCCCGGGGGCGCCTCTTTGAGAGATTATTCCGCGGCGGTGTCGGCGGGGGCGTAGGAGCCGTCCTCGCGGTGCACCTCGGTGCCGGTCACCGGCGGATTGAAGCAGCAGGCCATCACGAGGTCTTCGTCGGCCCGCAGCGTGTGCTTGTCGTGCTGGTCGAGCGCATACATCACGCCGGGCTTGATCTCGAACGTCTCGCCCGAAGCGAGGTCGGTGATCGCGCCGCGGCCCGAGATGCAATAGACGCTCTCGAAATGGTGCTTGTAGTGAAAGGTATGCTCGGACCCGGCGTAAAGCGTGGTGATGTGGAAGGAAAAACCCATTCCGTCATCTGCGAGCAGCATCCTGACCGACGTCCATTGCGCGTCGGAAACCGCGCGGTTGGTGTCTTTCAGCTTGTTGAAGTCGCGTACGATCATTGGGTTACTCCGCAGCCATCATTGGTTGGGGGACCAGCGCCTCCACGGCGCGGTCGAGGATGTCGAGACCCTCTTTGAATTGCTCCATCGGCGTGGTGAGCGGTGCCAGCACCTTCACCACTTCGTCGTCGGCGCCCGACGTTTCGATGATCAGGCCCTTGTCGAAGCATTCGGCGCAGATCCGGCCGGCCAGCTCGCCCGAGCCCACGTCGACCCCGCGCATCATGCCGCGGCCCTTGATCCGGGCGCCACCAATGCGTTCGGCGATGATGTGAAGGCGTTCTTCCAGAACCTGGGATTTCAGGGCGATCTGGTTGCGCAGCCGGTCATCGGCCCAGAATTTCTCGAGCGCGACCTTGGCGGTCACGAAGGCATGGGTGTTGCCGCGGAAGGTGCCGTTGTGCTCGGCCGGCTTCCAGATGTCGTGCTCGGGGCGGATCAGCACGCAGGCAAAGGGCAGGCCGAAGCCCGAGAGCGATTTCGCCAGCGTCACCATGTCGGGCTCGACGCCCATGTGGTCGAAGCTGAAGAAGCTGCCGGTGCGGCCCATGCCCGCCTGGATGTCGTCGACGATCAGCAGCGCGCCGTGGTCCTTGGCGATCTGCGCCAGCCCCTGCACCCATTCGGCCGAGGCGGCGTTGAGCCCACCTTCGCCCTGCACCAGTTCCACCACGAAGGCCGCGGCGGGCTCGATGCCCGAGGAGGGGTTGTTCAGCATGGTCTCGATATAGGCCAGCGTGTCGACATCCTCGCCCAGCGCGCCCTCGTAGGGCATGCGGGTCACGTCGTTCAGCGAAACGCCGCCGGCGCCCGCGCGCTTGCCATGGTTGCCGGTCAGCGCCAGCGCGCCCAGCGTCATGCCATGAAATCCGTTGGTGAAAGAGATCACGTTCGTGCGGCCGGTTACCTTGCGGGCCAGCTTGATCGCCGCCTCCACCGCGTTGGTGCCGGTGGGGCCGGTCATCATGACGCGGTGTTCCATGCCGCGGGGGCGCAGCACGTGATGCTCGAAGCTTTCGAGGAAGGCGGCCTTGGCGTCGGTATGCATGTCCAGACCGTGCGCGATGCCGTCGCGCGAGATATGCTCGATCAGCGCGGCCTTCATGTCGGGGTCGTTATGACCGTAGTTCAGCGTCGAGCAGCCCGAGAGAAAGTCGATGTAATCGCGCCCCTCGGCATCGGTCAGCGTGCTGCCCTGAGCCTTGGTGAAGCTCACCGGAAAGCTGCGGCAATAGCTGCGCACCTCGGATTCACGGCGCGCATAGATGTCGTGTTCGGCTGTCTTGGCAGTCGACATTTTAAAGTCCTTTGGTGTCTGTGAACGTCGGAGCATGATGGCAGGCCCGTTAGGCGGCCAGGCGCAACTCTTCGGCCAGGGTGATGGTCACCATGTATTCGGTATCATGGCGGCCTTCGAAATGAGCATCGCGGGTGAAATGCGCGTCGTGCTCGAGCCGCGCGCCGAGGCGGCGGGCGAAACTCTTGAACAGGCCCCAGGATGCCTCGTTGTCGCGGGTGATCGTCGTTTTCAGGCGGAACACCTCGGCACAGGTGTCGCGTTCCAGCAGCTCGGCCAGCATGCGCCGGCCCAGGCCGTGGCCGCGGGCCTTGTCCGACACGGCGACCTGCCACACGAACAACGTTTCGGGATCGTTCGGCAGAACGTAGGCCGAGATCCAGCCCACGATATCGCCGTCCATCTCGGCGACGATGCAGGTGTCGCGGAAATGGTCGCACTGGATAAGGTTGCAGTACATCGAGTTTTCGTCGAGCGGCTTGCAATCGCGCACGAGCGACCACACGGCAGAACCGTCTTCGCCGGTCGGCATTCTGAATGCAATTTTGCCCGCCTGGGCGGTCGAAAGGGTGGTCATCGGCTTGATCTTCCTGTCCACTGCTCTGGTTGGCACTGATATATAGTTAGCCTTCATAAGTTTCAAGAGGCTAAGTTCTTGGGCGAAAAAAATGGTCATCTGATGAAAATATGAACATATTCGGGCAGCGCTGCGCTGACGTCATTAACTTTTTACCTGAATTTCGTTCGGGTTATATTCGACTCGCTAACTGTAAGTTCTTGCGCAACCGAAGGATTTAGGGAATGGGGAGAGCAATCTCCGGCAACGGGACGAGGTGATGAGGTGAAACGCTCGGATATCAGCTTGATCGCGTTGCGGCGCATCCTGCGCGCGACCGAGCTTTACGGCCGTGAACTGGCCAAGGCCGCGGGGCTGACCGCGGTACAGATTCGCGTGCTTCAGATCGTGGCCGAAACGGGAATCAGCACGCCCAAGGCCATCGCCTCGCGCATGGGCGTTTCGCAGGCGACGATGACCACGCTGATCGACCGGCTGGTGGCCAAGGGGCTGGTCGAGCGGCACCGGTCGCAGACCGATCGGCGGCAGATGAACATCCTGATCTCGGACGCGGGGCGCGAGGCGATCGAACGCGCGCCCGATCCGCTGCACGACCGCTATGTCGAGGCGTTCGACAAATTGCCCGACTGGGAACAGGCGATGATCGTCGCCGCGCTGGAGCGAGTGGCCGGATTGCTGAACGCCGGCAATCTCGACGCCTCGCCGGTGCTGGATTTGGGCGACATCAAGAAAAGCCCGCCCTCGGGTTGAGGGCCGGGCGCTCAGATCAGCCGGGGCTCGGGCTGGGACGGCCGGTCGGCCAGCCCAAGCGCATCGACGAGATCGGGTATCCTGTCCTTGAAGCGGAAAAAGCCGTGCGTGGCGTGGGGCCAGGCGCGCGCATCGAAAGCGCGCAGCGCACGGTGCAGCGCGATGCCGTCCTGTTCCAGCCGGTCCAGCGCGGCGGCGACGGGGCCGACGGGGGCGTAAGGGGTGACGAGGCCCGCCAGCTTTTCCTGCCGCGCCCAGCGGGCGATCTCTGCCGGGTCGTCGGTCACCGGGCCGAGGGCGCCCAGCCGGCCGGCGTGGCGTGCGACCGCATCCTCGGCCAGCGCCTTGGTAAAGCCCTCGACCGCCGAGGCCACCGCCAGCGGCGACCGCCCTGCGGGCGATAGCAGAACGGCGCTGGCGCGCGGCGTCAGCCCCTCGGCCAGCAGCCAGCCGGGCGAAAGATCCTCTTCGGTCAGCAAAAGCCCGATGGGGGTTTCGGCGGGCAGCGGTGCGGGGACCGGTGCGGCCTGCCGGGGCGGGTGCGGCGGCCCGTCGAGCGGTGCGGCGCCGGTCGCCAGTTCGGCCCCCGGACGGAACCGGCCTTCGGTGTAGCGCGCGATATTGTCGGGTCGGGCGAGGTAATGCTTGCCGTGCGTTTGCAGCCCGGCCACCCAACGCCAGGACAGCGTGTTCGAGGCCGGGTCGCCATCGAGCAGGTGGCGCAGGAAGAAATCGGCTCCCAATTCCCAGGGCAGGCGCAGGGTGAAAATCCAGATCGAGGCCGCCCACATGCGCGCGTGATTGTGCAGATACCCGGTCTCGGTCAGTTCACGCGCCCAATGGTCGAAGGCCGCGATGCCCGTTGCGCCGGTACAGGCGTCTTCCCAAGCCCGGCGCAGCCCGGCCTCTGTCTGCACCCGGTTCACCGCGTGGCGCAGGCCGCGGCGGTAGTCGGCCCAAACCGCGGGCCGCATCTCCAGCCAGCCTTTCCAGTAGGTCCGCCAAAACACCTCCTGCACGAATTTCCCGGACGCCTGCGCGCTGTGGCGGGCCAGCACGGCGCGCAGCACCTCCTCTTCGGTGACGGCCCGATGGCGCAGCCAGGGCGACAGCGTCGAGACATCGGCGTGCCCCTCGGGCCCGAGGTCGTAGTTCCGCCGCGCGGCATAGGCGCGGCCCGCTTTCGGCACGAACGCCTTGAGCCGGTCGAGCGCGGCGGCGCGGGTGGGCGCAAAGGCGGGCGGCATCGGCGGGCTCCGGCGCAAGGGTGCGCGGCAAGCTATGGCGCGGCCCGCTCGGGTCAAGCGAGCAAGGAAACCGCCGGGCCGCCCTTGCAGCGCCCCGGACGCACAACTAAGACTCTTTCGAACCCAAGGGGGCAGGCCGCCCCCCACATATCTGAAGGCAGGCGCACATGAACGACCCTTACGAGCATTTCATGAACAACCTCGTGCCGATGGTGGTCGAGCAGACCTCGCGCGGCGAGCGGGCCTACGACATCTTCTCGCGCCTGTTGAAAGAGCGGATCATCTTCATCACCGGGCCGGTGCATGACGGCATGTCCAGCCTGATCGTCGCCCAGCTTTTGCACCTCGAGGCGGAAAACCCGACGAAAGACATCTCGATGTACATCAACAGCCCCGGCGGCGTGGTGACCAGCGGTCTGTCGATCTACGACACGATGCAATACATCAAGCCCAAGGTCTCGACGCTGGTGGTGGGGCAGGCGGCCTCGATGGGGTCGCTTCTGCTGGCCGCGGGCGCGCCCGGCACGCGCTTTTCGCTACCCAATTCGCGCATCATGGTGCACCAGCCCTCGGGCGGCTACCAGGGCCAGGCGACCGACATCATGATCCACGCCCAGGAGACGCAAAAGCTGAAGGACCGGCTGAACCAGATCTACGTCAAGCATACCGGGCAGGACATCGAGACCGTTGTAGACGCGCTGGAGCGCGACAATTTCATGGACCCCGAGACCGCCAAGAAATGGGGCCTGATCGACGAGATCGTCGAAACCCGCGGCGCCGCTGCCGAAGGCGAAAGCTGAACGCGCGGCAACACCTGACAGCGCCCGGTGCCGAAACCGGAATTTGGCGTTGTGCCCGGAAAACACCTGCCCTAGGCTGGCCGGAAGGGTGGCGCTCAGTATGCGCGCTGCGCCCGGCCCAGCCCGGTGTCCGAACGACAAGCCCTAGAGGATCGAGATGGCGAACAACTCAGGCAGCGACTCAAAGAACACGCTTTACTGCTCGTTCTGCGGCAAAAGCCAGCACGAGGTGCGCAAGCTGATCGCCGGGCCCACCGTGTTCATCTGCGACGAATGCGTAGAACTGTGCATGGACATCATCCGCGAGGAGACCAAATCCTCGGGATTGAAATCTGGCGACGGGGTGCCCAGCCCGAAAGAGATCTGCGACGTGCTGGACGATTACGTGATCGGTCAGGCCCATGCCAAGCGCGTGCTCTCGGTCGCCGTGCACAACCACTACAAGCGGCTGAACCACGCGGGCAAGACGGATATCGAACTGGCCAAGTCCAACATCCTGCTGATCGGCCCGACGGGCTGCGGCAAGACCCTTTTGGCGCAGACGCTGGCGCGCATCCTCGACGTGCCCTTTACCATGGCCGACGCGACCACGCTGACCGAGGCCGGCTACGTGGGCGAGGATGTCGAGAACATCATCCTGAAGCTGCTTCAGGCCAGCGAATACAATGTCGAACGCGCCCAGCGCGGCATCGTCTATATCGACGAGGTCGACAAGATCACCCGCAAGTCGGACAATCCCTCGATTACCCGCGACGTGTCGGGCGAGGGGGTGCAGCAGGCGCTGTTGAAAATCATGGAAGGCACCGTGGCCAGCGTGCCGCCCCAGGGCGGGCGCAAGCATCCGCAGCAGGAATTCCTGCAGGTGGACACCACGAACATCCTGTTCATCTGCGGCGGCGCCTTCGCGGGTCTGGAAAAGATCATTGCCCAGCGCGGCAAGGGGTCTGCCATCGGCTTTGGCGCCGATGTGAAAGAGAACGACACCCGCGGCGTGGGCGAGATGTTCAAGGAGCTTGAGCCCGAGGACCTGCTGAAATTCGGCCTGATTCCCGAATTCGTCGGCCGTCTGCCGGTGATCGCCACGCTGCAGGACCTCGACGAGGGCGCGCTGGTGCAGATCCTGACGGAGCCGAAGAACGCGCTGGTCAAGCAGTACCAGCGCCTGTTCGAGCTTGAGGACACCAAGCTGACCTTTACCGACGACGCGCTTTTGGCGATTTCCAAGCGCGCCATCGCCCGCAAGACGGGCGCCCGCGGCCTGCGGTCGATCATGGAAGACATCCTGCTGGATACGATGTTCGACCTGCCGGGCATGGAAAGCGTCGAAGAGGTCGTGGTGAACGAGGAATCGGTGAGTGCCGACGCCGCGCCGCTGATGATCTATGCCGATCAGAAAAAGGAAGGCGCGACGGCGGGCTGAGGTCGCCATGCGCCGCCTGATCTCGACCGGCTCGCCCTTCGAGGAGAAGATCGGCTATTCCCGGGCCGTCGTTTGTGACGGCTGGGTGTTCGTCGCGGGCACCACGGGCTACGACTATTCCACCATGAAAATGCCCGCCGATGCGGCCGTGCAATGCGCCAACGCGCTGTCCACCATCGAGGGCGCCTTGAAAGAGGCCGGTGCCGGGCTCGACGACGTGGTGCGCGTGCGATTTATCCTGCCCGACCGAGACGACTGGCCGCCTTGCTGGCCGGTGGTCTCGCGCGCCTTCGCCCGCGCCCGGCCCGCGTCCACGATGCTGGTCGCCGCGTTGCAGGAACCCGAGATGAAAATCGAGATCGAGGTCACCGCGCGGCTGCCCGGCGCGGCCTGACCCGCCCCGCCATGCTGCCGCGTTTACAAATGCCGCGCATGCGCTAGGACAGGAACAAGACCCCCGAAAAGGCCGCGCCCCACATGAGCCCCATCGAAGACCACCCGCTGCGCTACATCCTGACGAACGAATTGCACGCGCGGCCTTTCCCGGCGATCGCGCCGCCCTGCCACGCGGCCTATCTGGCGATCAAGCCGCCGCGCGACGCGGTCAACCGCGACCGCAACATCGATCGCGCGCACCTGCTGGATTTGCTCGACAGGTTTGGCGCCCAGCACCCCAAGCCCGGCGCGACCCATTTCTTCGGCCCGATGGGTCGGCACAAGATCAAGTGGGAATCCCATGCCGAGTTCGTGACCTACACGATCTTTATTCCCGGCGTGGGCGAGCGCCCCTTCGACTCGGCGGCGTTCGAGGTGTTTCCCGAAGACTGGCTCGCCAAGGCGCCGGGGTCCCGGCTGACCTCGGCCCTGATCCGGGTCGAGCAGCTGAAAGAAGCCAAGGAGGATATCAACCGGCGCCTTGCCGACTGGTTCGCCCCCGACAGCCTGGCCTGTTCGTCGATTCTCGACGATTGCGCGGTGATGGCCACCGATTTCCGGATCGACAGCGCCGGGCACATGCGGTTCGCGCTTTTCGTGCGCCCCGGCGCGGGCGAAAGGCGCGTCGGCCGGATCGTGCAGCGGGTCAGCGAGATCGAGACCTACAAGGCGATGTCGATGCTGGGCCTGCCGCGCGCGCAGCAGCTGTCGGCGCGCATCGCCGAACTCGACCCCGAGCTGACCGACCTCGTGGGCGAGATGACGACCGGCGGGCGCCAGCCCGAAGAGACGCTGAAGGGCCTGCTGGCCATCTCGGCCGAGCTGGAAAACCTGTCGGCACAGTCTGCCTTCCGGTTTTCCGCGACCTCGGCCTACGAGGCGATCGTGCACCAGCGAATCGAGGTGCTGCGCGAGGTGCGATTTGAGCATCGCCAGACCTTCCGCGAATTCATGATGCGCCGCTACGACCCGGCGATGCGCACCGTTAAATCGACCGAATTGCGGCTGCACGCGATGACCGACCGCGGGGCCCGCGCGGCGAACCTGCTGCGCACGCAGGTCGACGTGGAACGCTCGGCGCAGAACCAGAAGCTGCTGGCCAGCATGGACAAGCGGGCCGACATGCAGCTGCGCCTGCAACGCACCGTCGAGGGCTTGTCGGTGGTTGCGATCAGCTATTACGCGGTCAGCCTGGCGTCCTACGTGGTCTACCCGCTGGCCGACCCATTGGGGCTGAGCAAGGGCATCCTGACCGCGGCGATCACCCCCTTTGTGGTGCTTCTTGTCTGGCTGATGATCCGGCGTATCCGACGCGAGATCGACCATTGAGGGCGGTCTCGGTGGCCAGCGCGCCGCCGGCGATGGCCAGAACGGCCAGGATGGTCGAGACGCCCAGCGTCGGGATGCCCGCCAGCCCCGCGCCCACGGTGCAGCCGCCGGCCAGTACCCCGCCCGTGCCCATCAGCACGGCGCCCGCCAGGTAGCGACCGGTCTGGCCCGGGCCTTCGAAGCTCTGCCAGCGGAACCGGCCGGCGGCCAGCGCCGAGGCCGCCGCGCCCGCGACCACCCCGCCGATCAGCCCCACGCCGAACCCCGGCGCGATGGCGGTCGAGGCCGCCGACCAGAAGAGGGTTTCGGCCGCGGGCCCGGTGAAGGCCAGGCCGGCCAGCGGGATCGGGTCGAAATCGTCATAGAGAAGAAAGCCCGTGCCGAGCCAGGCGGCGGGCACCAAAAGACCCAAAAGCGCCGCCAGCGCCAGCCGGCCCCGACCCGCGCCCGAGCAGCAGGCCAGCGCGAAAGCGCCGGCCGCGATCAGGGCCGCCCATGTCAGCGCCCCGCCCGGCAGGGCGGCAAGGCTGCCCCCGAGGGGCAGGGTGACATCAGACAGCGCGACGCGCAGGGGCGCCAGGACGCCCTTCAGGGTGGCATGGGCCACCAGCGCGGCGACGAGCAGGACGAGCGCCGCCCGCAGATTGCCGCTGCCGGTCAGCACGGTCAGCCGCGAGAGGCATCCGCGCGCCAGCACCATGCCCGCGCCGAACATCGCGCCACCGGCCAGGATCGCCAGAACCGGCAGGTCGCTGGCAAGAAAGCGGTGCCCGCCAAAATCGACCAGCCCGGCAATGGCCGCGCCCTGGGTGCCCAGCACGGCGGTGCCGAGCGCGGCCATCCACAGCCCCAGGGCCGGGCGGCGCGTCTCTGCGCGGCCAGTGACGGCGCGGCGAAAGCACAGCCCGGTCAGCTCGGCCAAAAGCCCGAAGGCGAGACCGATCATGAGCCCCAGCCAGGGGGCCGCCTGCGGGGCGGTTAAGTTCTCGAAGCCGAAACTTTCGAACATGGGCGCGTCTCCTTGGATATAGCGCCCTGTTGCGCCAGACCGGGGCGGCGATCAAGCCCGGCGCCGGGCAGGCGGCGGCGGCCGGTGAGACCGATGTTCGGGGCGGTTATGCGTGGTGAAAACACCGGTTTCGACAGCGCCGCGCCTGCGGCACCGGCGTTCTGCACCCGGCGCGGAACGGAGGTGATCGTTCTTATTCCCGGTCGGGCCGCGGGCCGCCATCCCGGGTCGCGCACGCGCTTGGCCCGCGCGCTTCAGCGCCCCCGGATTCGCGGGTCGAGCGCATCGCGCAACCCGTCGCCCATGTAATTGACGCTCAGCACCGTCAGCGAGATCGCGAGGCCCGGCCAGATCACGCGCTCGGGGTATTGCTGCAGGTAATCGGTGGAGTCGAACAAAAGCCGCCCCCAGGTGGGAAAGTCCGATGGAAAGCCGAGGCCGAGGAACGACAGCGCGCTTTCGGTAATAATCGCGTTGGCGATCCCCAGCGTGGCCGAGACCATGATCGGCGACAGCACGTTGGGTAACACGTGCCGGGTGATCATCCGATGCGAAGGCGTGCCGATGGACCGCGCCGCCAGGACGAATTCGCGCTCTTTCAGTGCCAGAACGTCGCCGCGCACGATCCGCGCGGTCTGCATCCACGAGGTGATCCCGATCACCCCCACGATCAGGATGAAGATGCCGCCCTCGGGGCCGAAGGCCGACCGCAAGGCATCGCGGAACAGCATGATGATGACCAACAGCAGCGGCAGCAGCGGCAGCGCGAGAAAGAGGTCGGTCAGCCGCATCAGAATGCCGTCCAGCCGCCTGAAATAGCCCGCGAGCACGCCGATGAACGTGCCCACGACCAGCGACAGTGCCATCGCCGCCACGCCCACGGCCACCGAGACCTGCCCGCCGGAAAGCATCCGGGCCAGCGTGTCGCGGCCCAGTTGGTCGGTGCCGAAGGGGTGGCCGAGGCTCGGGCCCTGATTGCGGGCGCGGATGTCGATATAGGTCGGGTCGATCGTCCAGATCAGCGGGCCGATGGTCACCGCCAGCAGGATGAAGACGAAAAACGCGGCCCCCATCAGCGCGCCCTTGTGGGTCTTGAACTGGTCCCAGACGTCCAGCCACTGGTTGCGCGGCGGGCGGATGATCTCGGTCTCTTCCACGGGCATGTCAGTCATAGCGGATCCTCGGGTCGAGCAGGCCGTAGAGGACATCGGCGACCAGGTTGAAAAGCACGATCAGGACCGCGAAGATGAAGGTCAGCGTCTGCACCGTGGGCACGTCGCCGCCCTGGATGGCGATGATCAGGAGCTGCCCGATACCGTTCACCTTGAACACCTGCTCGGTGATGATCGCGCCGCCGAAAACCGTGGGCACCCCCAGTGCTATGACGGTGACCACCGGGATCATCGAGTTCCTTAGGACGTGGACCAGCACGACAACCTGTTCGCTCAGCCCCTTGGCCCGCGCGGTGCGCACGTAGTCCTGGTTGAGGTTGTCCAGCATCGAGGCGCGCATGAAGCGGCTGATCTGCGCGGCGTTGTAGAGCGCCAGCACCGCCACCGGCATGATCATCTGCTTGACCTGAACCCAGAAACTGGCGAGGTCGGTCACCTCGTGCGTGGTGTCGTAGATCGAGGGGAACCAGCCGAGCTGGACCGAGAAGATCACGATCAGCAGCACCCCGGTAAAGAAGGTCGGAACCGAAAAGCCCGCCATCGACACGAAGGTGCCCACCTGGTCGAACCAGCTATATTGCCGGTAGGCCGAGACGATGCCGATGGGCAGCGCGATCAGCACGCCGATGATGTAGGACGTGCCCACCACCCACAATGTCTGCGGCATGCGCTGCACGATCAAATCGGCCACGGGGCTGCGCGTTTGCCAGCTGAGGATGCGCTGCATGTCGTCGGTGGCCAGCGACCAGCCAAACGCCTGGTCCAGTATGTGGAGCGGTTCGTAGACGAAAAATTGCCGGAGCCACAGCAGGTAACGCACCAACAACGGCTCGTTCAGCCCCAGCGATTCGCGGATCTGCGCGCGCACCTCGGACGGGATGGACAGCGGCAGGTTGGCGGTGGGGTCGCTGGGGGCCAGCGTGACCACCAGAAAGATGATCAGACTGATGAACAAAAGCGTCGGTATCGCGATCAGCAGACGGCGGATCGTGTAAGTGAGCATCTTGCGGCGCCTCGGGTCAGAAGTCTGGGGCGGGGCGCCCCGGTCGGGGCGCCCCGAAGGTTCACTCGATGCGGTACCAGTCGGCCACGTTCCAAAGCTCGCTGTCCCAGGTGTTCAGCACGACACCGCCCAGCGTGTTGGAATGCGCCGACACGCGGCCGCGGTCGACCAGAGGCAGGATCACGTATTCCTGCATCAGCATGTCGTTCATCGCCTTGGCCAGCTCGGCACGCTCTTCCAGAGCGCCGGTCACGGCCATCTCGGCCACCAGCGCGTCATAGGCCTCAGAGCAGTAGCGGTTGATGTTGTTGCCCTGCCACTGGGTCTCGGGGCTGGGGATTTCCTTGCACAGCCAGTTGGCCATGTAGGATTCCGGGTCGGTTCCGTCGAAGTTGTTGGCGTACATTTCCACGTCGGCGTAGAACTTCTGGAACGTGTCCGGGCTGCCCGGATCGCCGCCGAAGAACACGCTGGCGTCGATGTTGCGCAGCTCGGTCTCGACCCCGATTTCCTCCCACCACTGCTTGATCAGGGCCTGAAAGTCCTGGCGCACGGCGTTGGTCGAGGTCTGGTAGAGCAGGCTCAGCCGGACGCCGTCCTTGGCGCGCACGCCGTCGGGGCCGGGCACCCAGCCGGCCTCGTCCAGCAGTGCCTTGGCGCGCTCGATATCCTGCACCAGGCAGCCGTCGTTGGCGGTGGACTTGTAGATTTCCGGCGCGGGCAGCACGTTGCACGTGGGCCGGCCGGCGTCGCCATACCCGATTTCCACCAGAAGCTCGCGGTCGATGGCCATCGACAGCGCCTGGCGCACCGCCATGTCGGTCAGGAAGGGGTGCGGTGTATCGACGGTCGAGCGGCGGTCGCCCAGTTCGGGCGAGGGATCGGTCATGTTGATCAGGATCCGCTCGACCAGCGTGCCGAAGCCCGACACGATCTTGCCATTGCCGGCCGACACCATGTTGGCCAGAACATCGGGCGCCAGTTGCAGGTTCCACGCATAGTCGAACTCGCTGGTTTCCAGCACCGAACGGCCGGCCGCCGTCGCGTCGCCGCCGCCCTTGAACAGGACAGAGGCGAAAGCGGGCTTTTCGGGGTCGCGGTAGTTGGGGTTGGCCTCCAGCTGGATCACGTCATTGGGCCGGAAATCGACCACGGTGAAGGGGCCGGTGCCCTGCGGTTTGAAGTTGGCGTCGGTGCATTCGGGCGCCTTGGCGCCCAGGCACTCGGCGAATTGCGCGGCCTGGATGACCGGCGCCTGCGCACCCACGAAGGGGCCGTAGGGGAACGGCTTGGCCACGCCGAACCTGACGATGACGGTCAGCTCGTCGGGCGTCTCGACATCAACGACGTCGTTGTATTTCTCCGACTGGGCGCAGCCGCCGCCCTCGGCGGTGCAGTATTCCCACGAAAATTTCACGTCGGCCGAGGTGACTGGCGAGCCATCGGCCCATTTCAGCCCCGGCTTCAGTTTCCAGGTGATCGAGGTCAGGTCTTCGGTCACCCCGCCGTTTTCGACGGTCGGGATCGTTTCGGCCAGCCACGGCACCATGTTGCCGTCCTGGTCGTAGCGGGCAAGCGGCTCTAGCACGAGGCTCGCCGCCTCCAGGTCCTTGGTGCCGCCCGAGAGATAGGGATTCATCGTCGAGGGCGCCTGCCAGTAGATGATGTTCACCTGGCCGTCGCTGCCCCGCTCGGCCATCGCGGCGGGCGCGAAGGCCAGCGTCGCGGCGGCGCCCAGAAGCGCGTGTCTCAGTTTCATGTTACCTCTCCTTGTTGGTCGCTCGGACTTACCTCTTGCGCCGCCGGTTCGCCGGCGGTCCGGGTTTGTTGAATGTCGTGCAGGTGGCAGGCGGCATAGTGGCCCGGGACCACCTCGCGGAATTCGGGGTCGATCTGGCGGCAGATATCCATCACCTGCGGGCAGCGGGTGCTGAAATTGCAGCCCTTGGGCGGGTTGGCGGGCGAGGGAACGTCGCCCTTGAGGATGATGTGCTCGCGGCGGGTCTCGATATTGGGGTCGGGCTCGGGCACGGCCGACAAGAGCGCCTGGGTGTAGGGATGCATCGGCGCGCCATAAAGCGCGTCGCGCGGCGCAAGCTCCACCACCTTGCCCAGGTACATCACCGCCACGCGCGTCGCGATATGGCGCACCATCGACAGATCGTGGCTGATGAACAGGTAGGTCAGGCCGAATTTCGACTGCAGATCCTCCAGCAGGTTGACCACCTGCGCCTGGATCGAGACGTCGAGCGCGGCGATGGGCTCGTCGCAGACGATGAATTTGGGGTTCAGCGCCAGCGCGCGGGCGATGCCGATCCGCTGGCGCTGGCCGCCGGAAAACTCGTGCGGGTAGCGGTTGGCAAAGTTGCGGTTCAGCCCCACCGCGTCCATCAACTCGTAGATGCGGTCCAGCTTTTCGGGTTTCGACAGGGCCGTGTGCTCGTCCAGCGGCTCGCCGATGATGCGGGCGACGGTCATGCGCGGGTTGAGGCTGGCCTGCGGGTCCTGGAACACCATCTGCATCTTGGGCCGCCTGGCGCGCAAGAGCTTGTACCCGGCATCGCCTATCTCTTCGCCGTCGATGCGGATCGAACCCTCGGTGATGTCGTAAAGCCTGAGCACCGCCCGGCCGCAGGTCGATTTTCCGCAGCCGGATTCGCCAACCAGCCCCAGCGTCTCGCCCTCGTAGATGTCAAAGCTAACATCGTCGACGGCGCGCACCTCGCCCAACCGGCGGCGCAGGATGCCGCCATGGATCGGGAAATACATCTTAAGGCCGTTGACCTCGACCAGCTTGCGGCGGGGGGCATCAAACATCGCGCGGGGCCTCTCGCTCGGCATCCCAGAAACAGGCGGCGTCGTGACCTGGGCCAACGGGCACGCGGGCCGGGTTTTCCCGTGCGCAACGGTCGAAGGCATGGCTGCAGCGGGCACGGAAGGGGCAGGCGCGCGGCGGCGCCGACAGCACGGGCGGCTGGCCCTCGATCACCTTCAGCCGGGGTGCGCGCGCGCCTTCCAGGTGCGGCACGGTCTGCAACAGCGCGCGGGTATAGGGGTGCTGCGGATTGGCGAAGAGCTCCTTCACCGGGGCCTGTTCCACCACCTGGCCGCCATACATCACGATCACCCGGTCGGCGATGCCCGCGATCACCCCCAGATCGTGCGTGATCCAGATCACCGCCATGCCGAGGCGCTGTCGCAACTCCTTCATCAGTTCGAGGATTTGCGCCTGGATGGTGACATCCAGCGCCGTCGTGGGCTCATCCGCGATCAGCACCTCCGGATCGCAGGCCAGTGCGATCGCGATCATCACCCGCTGGCGCATGCCGCCGGAAAACTGGTGCGGGTAATCCTCCAGCCGCCGGTCGGCGTCGGGGATGCCCACCAGGTCCATCAACTCGACTGCGCGTTTGTGGGCGGCGGACTTGTCCATGCCCATGTGCTTTCGTAACGGCTCGCGTAGCTGGTAGCCCACGGTAAAGACCGGGTTGAGGCTGGTCATCGGGTCCTGGAAGACAAAGCCGATGCGCGCCCCGCGCAGTGCGCGCAACTCTTTCTCGCGCACCTTCAACAGGTCGCGTCCGCCGAATTCCACGCGGCCTGCGCGCACCTCGGCCGGCGGCGAGGGCAACAGCCCGATCAGCGACATCATCGTCACCGACTTGCCCGAGCCGCTCTCGCCAACGACGCCCAAAAGCTCGCCCGGTTGGAGATGAAAACTGACGGAATTGACCGCATGCACCTCGCCCGTGCGGGTGCGGAAGACGGTCTGCAGGTCCCTCACATCGAGGACGGGCGCCGCCCCATCGGGCATGGAAACTCCCTGAAGCAGAATTCTTTCGGCCTTTTTTACCTGCGTCAAAGCCGTCCGGCCCGCAGGGATTAAAAAAATTGTTATCACGAAAAACCCACCCGGCAACCTTTTCCTGCGCGCATCGCCTCAGCTCGGCCGGACCGGTCGGCGCGGCGTTGATAGCTTGGGCATTGCGGCTTGACCTCTGCTGCCCGCCGCATCACCTTCAGCCCATGCTAGAACGGGATATCTCCGATGGGCGCTGAGCTGACGCCGCGTCATCTTGTTGAAAAGCTTGTGTCTTTCCCCACGGTCAGCCGCGATAGCAACCTCGCGCTGGTCGATTGGGTCGAGGGGTACCTGGCCGAGCATGGCATCGCAGTGACGCGTGTGCCCAACGATGCCGGCGACAAGGCCAGCCTTTACGCCCACGTGGGACCGAAAGCGCCCGGCGGCGTGCTGTTGTCGGGCCATAGCGACGTGGTGCCGGTCGACGGTCAGAATTGGGCCTCTGACCCGTTCGAGGTGACCGAGCGCGACGGGCGGCTCTATGGCCGGGGCACCTGCGACATGAAAGGGTTCGATGCGCTGGCGATCTGGGCGCTCGTGCGCGCGCAGGCGCTGGGCGTGGCGCGCCCGCTGCAACTGGCGCTGTCCCGCGACGAGGAAATCGGCTGCGTCGGCGCGCCGCCGATGATCGCCCATATGCGCGAGGCGGGCTTTCCAATGGCCGAGATCGCCATCGTGGGCGAGCCTTCGATGATGCAGGTGGTCACCGGGCAGAAGGGCAATATCGGCTTTCGCACCCGCCTGAAGGGGGTCGAGGTGCATTCATCGATCCTGCACACGGGCGTGTCGGCGGTGATGGAGGCCGCGCGGTTGGTGATGTGGATCAACGACCAGAACGAGGCCAACCGCGCCAAGACCGCGAGCGGCGCGGACGCGCTGTTCGACCCGCCCTGGACCACGCTCCATGTGGGCCAGATCGCCGGCGGCACCGCGCATAACATCACCGCCGCCGACTGCAGCTTTCCACTCGATATCCGCTGCGTGCCGAGCGAGCCGATGGAGGACTGGCGCGACACCTATCTCGACGAGGTCCGCCGCATCGAGGCCGCGATGCAGGCCGTTCGCCCCGAGGCGCGCATCGAGGTCGAAGATATCTTTTTCGTCCCGCCGCTGTTGCCCGAACAGGAGGGCGCGGCCGAGGCGCTGACACGGCGGCTGACCGGCGACAACGCCACGCACGCGGTCGCCTACGCCACCGAGGCCGGGCAGTTCCAGGGCGGCGGCTATTCCACCGTGATCTGCGGCCCAGGCGATATCGCCCAGGCGCACCAGCCCGATGAATATATCACGCTCGACCAGTTCCGCGCCGGCGAGGCCTTCATGGCCCGCCTGCTGGACCATCTCAAGGAGTGACAGCCGATGCCCGTCAAGAACCGCTTTGCCGAGCTGCAGGACGAAATCGCCGCCTGGCGGCGGGACATGCACGAACATCCCGAGCTGCTGTACGACCTGCCGCGCACCTCGGCGCTGGTGGCCGACCGGCTGCGGGCGTTCGGCTGCGACGAGGTGGTCGAGGGCATCGGACGTTCCGGCGTGGTCGGTGTCATCAGGGGCAAGTCCGACAGCAAGGGCCGGGCGATCGGTCTGCGCGCCGACATGGACGCACTGCCGATCATCGAGGCGACCGGGCTGGATTATGCCTCGAAAAACCACGGCAAGATGCATGCCTGCGGCCATGACGGGCATACCGCGATGCTGCTGGGCGCGGCCAAATACCTGGCCGAGACCCGTAATTTCGACGGCACGGCGGTGGTGATCTTCCAGCCCGCCGAAGAGGGTGGCGCGGGCGGCCGCGCGATGTGCGAGGACGGCATGATGGACCGTTTCGGCATCGACGAGGTCTACGGCATGCACAACAGCCCCGGCCTGCCAGTGGGCAGTTTCGCGATCCGGCCCGGGCCGATCATGGCCGCCGCCGACGAGTTCGAGATCACCGTCACCGGCAAGGGCGGCCACGCGGCCAAGCCCCATGAATGCATCGACACCACGCTGGTGGCCAGCCATATCGTGGTCGCGCTGCAGTCGATCGCCTCGCGCAACGTGGACCCGCTGAAACAGGTAGTCGTCTCGGTCTGCACCTTCCGCACCGAGAGCGAGGCGCATAACGTCATCCCCCAGACCGTGCTGCTGCGCGGCACGGTGCGCACGCTGGAGGACGATGTGCGCAGCTTTGCCGAGACGCGGCTGAAGGCGGTGGTAGAGAACACCGCGGTGGCCTTCGGCGCGAGGGCGGATGTCATCTATCACCGCGGCTACCCGGTGACCGAAAACGCCGACGACCAGACCGAGTTTGCCATTCAGGTGGCCGAAAAGATCTCGGGGCAGGTCAACCCCGACACCCCGCCGCTGATGGGCGGCGAGGATTTCAGCTTCATGCTGAACGAACGCCCCGGCGCCTATATCTTCGTGGGCAACGGCGACACCGCGTCGGTGCACCACCCGGAATACAATTTCGACGACGAGGCGATTCCCTTCGGCTGTTCGTGGTTCGCCGAGATGGTCGAGACCCGGATGCCGGCGGCCTGATCCGGCGCCGCATTGACGGGGCCGCGGGGCCGGGGCATGAGGGCGCGATGAAGCCGTTTCTGATCCTCCAGCTTCGCCCCGAGACCGAGGCTTCGGACGACGAGTTCGCCGCGATCCTGCGAAAGGGCGGGCTCGACGAGGGCGACGCCCACCGCATACGGCTGGACCAGGCGCCGATCCCGGCCGAGCTCGACCTCGACGCCTATTCCGGCGTTATCGTCGGCGGCGGCCCGGGCTGCGTGTCGGACCCGCCCGAGGCGAAAAGCGCGGTGGAAGCGCAGATCGAGACCGCCGCGCTGGGGCTGATGCCGGCCATCACCGGGCGCGACTTTCCGTTTCTGGGGTGCTGCTACGGCATCGGCGTGCTGACGCATCACCTGGGCGCCGAGGTCTCGAAGCGCCGCTATGGCGAGCCGGTGGGCACCTCGGACTGCACGTTGACCGAGGCGGGCCGCGCCGACCCGCTGCTCGACGGATTTCCCGAGCGCTTTACCGCTTTCGTCGGGCACAAGGAGGCCGCGCAGGAGGTGCCCGCGGGCTGCGCGCACCTGGTCGCCTCGCGCGCCTGCCCCTACCAGATGATCCGCCACGGGGCGAACGTCTATGCCACCCAGTTCCATCCCGAGGCCGACAGCGCCGGGTTCGAGACGCGCATCCGCATCTACCGCCACCGCGGTTATTTCCCGCCCGACACGGCGGATGCCCTGATCGCGATGTGCCGCGCGGCAGACGTGACCTGGCCCGAGCGCATCCTGCGCAACTTCGTGGCACGCTACGCGCGGGATTGACCGGGCGCCACGGGCGCAACAGTCATCGGCGCGGGTGAGGCCGGGCTTGGCAGGCCCGCGGTTTTTTTTTGGAAGTGAAATCTCATGCCCCGGCTGGAGGGGCGTTGCCAATGTCGGGCAGCTACGCGGCGCGGGATTAATTCGGGAACCTGAGGCGCCGCTGCCTAGGCCGGTGGCAGCATCTTGCCGGGATTGAGGATGTTGCCGGGGTCCAGCGCGTCTTTCAGGGCACGCATCGCCCACAGGGCCGGGCCGTGTTCGGCCTCCATGAACTTGATCTTGCCCAGGCCCACCCCGTGTTCGCCTGTCACCGTGCCACCGAGCGCCAGCGCGGTCCGCGCGAGCCGCGCGGTGAATTCGGCCGCGCGGTCCATCTCGGCCGTATCGGCGGGGTCGACCCGCACGCCGCAATGGAAATTGCCGTCGCCCACATGCCCCACGATGGGCGCGGTCAGCCCAAGGTCGCGGCTGTCGGCCTGGGCGGTGCGCAGCGCCTCGGCAAGGGCCGAAATCGGCACGCAGACATCGGTGGCCAGCGTTCGCTTGCCGGGCTCAAGCGCGCCGGTGGCGTAATGGGCCTTGTGCCGCATCGCCCAGAGCGCGGTGCGGTCTTCGGGCCGGTCGGCCCAGGCGAAGCCCTCGGCGCCGTATTCGCGCGCCAGCGTGCCGAAGCTTTCGGCCTGTTCGGCCACGCCCGCGGGCGAGCCGTGGAATTCGACGAAAAGATGCGGCGCCTCGGGCAGGGCCGAGCCGTGGAACAGGTTGAACCCCTTGACCATCACCTCGTCCACCAATTCGATCCGCGCCATGGGCAGGCCCATCTGGATGGTGGCGATCACCGTGCCTACCGCCGCCTCGGCGTCGGGAAAGCGGCAGGTGGCGGCCGACACCGCCTCGGGCTGGCCGTGCAGGCGCAGGGTGAGTTCGGTGATGACTGCAAGCGTGCCCTCCGAGCCGATCAGCAGCCGGGTGAGGTCATAGCCCGCCGAGGATTTGCGCGCCCGGCTGCCGGTGCGGATGATGCGCCCGTCGGCCAGCACGGCCTCGAGCGCCAGAACGTTGTCGCGCATCGTGCCGTAGCGCACGGCGGTGGTGCCGCTCGCCCGCGTCGCGGCCATGCCGCCCAGCGTGGCATTGGCGCCGGGATCGACCGGGAAGAACAGGCCCGTCGCGCGCAGTTCCTGGTTCAGCGCCTCTCGCGTCAGGCCGGGCTGGACAACGGCGTCCATGTCTTCGGCATTTACCTGCAACAGCCGATCCATCCGCGACATGTCCAGGCTGATCCCGCCCCGGATCGGCAGGTGGTGCCCCTCCAGCGCGCTGCCCGCCCCGCGCGCCGTCACCGGGCAGCCATGGGCGCTGCAAATCCCCAGGATGGCCGAGACCTCGGCAGCGGTTTCTGGATAGGCGACCGCGTCGGGCGGCGCGGGTGGAAAATGGGTCTCGTTCGCGGCGTGGCTGTCGCGTTCGGCCGCGCTGGTGGTCAGCCGCCCGCCCAGCACCTGCCCGAGCGCGCCTATGGCCTTGTCGATACTCATCTCGTGCCTCCCCGGGTGCGGGCCGCCGCGTCGCCCGGCCTGTCGGCTCGTCCGCGCTCAGCTCAGCAGCGCGGACAGCCGTTGCAATGCCAGCAGGTAACCCTGGCTGCCGCAGCCGGCGATGACACCGTCGGCGCGCAGCGAGACGTAAGAGTGATGGCGGAACGCCTCGCGCTTGTGCACGTTCGATAGGTGCACCTCGATCACCGGCCCGTCAAACGCCTTGAGCGCGTCGAGGATCGCCACCGAGGTATGCGTGTAGGCGGCCGGGTTGATGACGATGCCCGCGGCCTCGGCGCGGGCGGCGTGCACCTGCTCGACGATCTCGCCCTCCAGGTTCGACTGGAAAAACCGCGTCGCCAGGCCGAGATCGGCGGCCACCTCGGCGCAGGCGGTTTCGATATCGGCCAGCGTTTCGCGGCCGTAGATCTCGGGCTGGCGCTGGCCCAGCAGGTTGAGGTTGGGACCGTTGAGGATGAAAACTGTCTTGGTCACGGGGGTGGGCCTTTCGACGGGGCGCCGCGCGCCGGGGTGCAGAAAGCGCTATCAACAAAGCCCCGTTGCCTCAAGTGAGCCGGGGCAGATTGCCGCCTGGCCGCGCGAGAAGAGCAGGCTGAGAAGCCGCAAGCGCCCGCCCTGGACCCGTTTCTCGGTAGTGACGCACGCAAAGGGCGGAAGGGCCCGTCGATATGGCGCTGTCACGAAACCGTCGGAGATCGGGCCTCGACTCGCCACAAGCTGCCGGTATTGTGGTCCGGCCCCGCGTCGGGGTGACCCTAACCCAGGCGGCTGAACCGGCATATGGAGATCGTTCCGAGTACAATCCTGGCGCTTCTGGCGATGGTGATGCTCGTCGCGCGAGGAACGGCGCGGGGGCGGGCGGTCTTGCTGGCACTTACACCGTTGGGTGCGGCGGCGGCGTTCAATCTGCCCGCATTGGGCGGGGCCTCGATTCTTGTCACCGACATCGCGGCATTGACCTTGTTTACGCTCGTGTTGCTGGCACCGGGGGGTCTTTCTCGGATGGCGGGCACGATGCGGCCCGGTCAGCCGGGCTTTTATCTCTTGTTTCTCGCGCTTTTCTCGGTGGTGGCGGCGCTGGCCTTTCCGCGGCTCTTCCAGGGGCAGACCGATGTGTTCAGCCTTTCTCGGGGCGACCGCGGGATAATCTCTTTGCCGCTGAGGCCGACCAACGGCAATCTTACCCAGCTGTTTCGCATGATGTTGGGCGCCTTCACCTTTTTTGCGCTGGTCACCATCACGGTGCGCCGGCCGGATCCGGGCCCGGTGTTGGCGGCCGTGACGCTGGCAACAGGCGTTCACGTGGCGTTGGGCTGGGCCGATGTGTTGAGTGCAGCGGCAGGGCTGGAGGTGCTGCTCGACCCGATCCGGACGGCCAATTATTCCATCCTCTCCGAAAGCCGAATGGCCGGGATCAAGCGAATGGTCGGCGGTTTCCCAGAGGCCTCGGCCTACGGCGGCTACACGCTTGGGCTGTTTGCGTTCTGGCTGCAGTATTTGGTCTTGCGACGCTCGCGCCTGGCGGGGTGGTGCTTTGCCTTCAGCACGTTGGCGCTACTGCGCTCGACCTCGTCCTCGGCCTACGTGGCGGCTGCGGCCTTCGGCATCACTTTTTTGGGCCTTTCGGCGATGCGCAGCGGGCTGCGCGCGATTCCACGCCGCTCGGCGGGTCTGGCGTCGGTGGCGCTGGTGGTGGTCTGGCTGGGTACGCTGACGCTTTTCGGCGCCTATGAACTGGTTAATCCAGTGACGGATTACCTCGACGGGGTCCTCTTTACAAAGCTCGAAAGCGACTCCGGGATCGAGCGAATGAGTTGGAACGATCAGGCATTCCGGAACTTTGTCGAAACCTCGCTTATGGGCGCCGGGCTGGGCAGTATGCGCGCCTCGAATTGGTTGCTGGCCTGTCTCGGCAGTTTCGGTTTAATCGGCACGACGCTGTACCTGGCTTTCCTGGGAAAACTCGCCAGCGCGCCGGCGCGCACCGGCCTTGCCGAGCGCGACGTGGTGATTCGCTCGCTCAAGGCGGGGGCCCTGGCGTTGTTCTTATCGGCGCTGCTGACGGGGTCGACGCCTGACCTGGGGCTTTTCTTCTTCGCCATCGCCGGGTTGCTGGCCGGGCTGTCGCGGGGCGGAATGCTCGAATCGCAAGCCCTCGCCCGGACGCGGACTGAGGCGATTGTTACTTGATCGTGGAGAAATGACGCGCTTGATCGGCAATTGTGGTAGCGAGGAGGTATAAAAACGGCGATATTTGGGCAAAACTTCCACGAGCGCATGGAATTTGTAATTGTATTTCTGCCCGGCGCGAGTGCGGTGCGTTTTTCCATCGTCCGGGATGGTGGCCTCGTATGCCCCGGGGGAACAACGCCGAGTCTCGAGGTCTTTGAAAGATGAACAGCATTCATCCGACACATAATCTAGGGATGCGCTTCGGGCGCGGCGGTGGTTCGAATCCGTCAGATTCGGACGCTGTCGATTTGCGCGAGTTGTTCCGCATGTTGTGGCGCCGCAAGTGGATCATGATCGCTTGCATGGTGATTGGAACGGTGCTGTCCGCTGTGATGGTCAGCCAGGTGCCGCCTGTCTACACCTCGGTCGCCAAGATCATGCTCGACCCGCGCAAGTCGCGCGTGATTGCGGATGACGCGGTGGTGGCCGAACTCGATCTCAGCGAACAGGTGGTCAACAGCGAGGTGTCCGTCCTGAAGTCGAATGTGCTGGTCGAGCGGGTTATCCGCGAGATCGGCTTCGAGCGGCTGGAGGCGATGGACCCGGCCAACGCGCCGCCCTCGCTGGCTGACAGGGCCAAGGAGCAGATCAAGGCGCTGGTGGCCGATTTCCGGCCTGAGCCCGCGCCCGAGGGTCCGGCCCTGATGACCCCCGAAGAGGCGCGGATGGAACGGCTGATCTGGGCCGTAAGGCGCAACCTGGCGGTCTATCGAGAAGGCGAATCCTACGTCATCGGCATCCGCGTGGAAAACGAAAGCCCGCTGCTGGCGATGCAGCTGGCCAATAAACTGGTGGACGAGTACATCGCCCAGCAGCTCGACGGGCGACGCAATACCGCCGAGCAGGCCACCGCCTGGATCGAACAGCGGGTCGAAGAGTTGCGCGACGAGGTCGAGGTGGACGAGGCCGCCGTCGCCGAGTACCGCGCCAACAGCCTGATGATGGAGGGCGGAAGCCTCGACACCGCGTCGCTGCAACTGGCCGAGATCAACAACCAGCTCATGCTCGCCCGGGCCGACCGTGTGGCCGCCGAGGCGCGGTATTCCCAGATTACCAGCACCATCGCCGATGATGGCATCACCGCGGTGGGCAACATCGTGACCTCGCCCGTCCTGGAGACGCTGAACGAAGAGCGGCTGGGCCTGATGCGGCGCGATGCCCTCTGGGCCGACCGATACGGCGTCAACCACCCCGAGCGCGAACGGCTGGCCAACGAACTGGAACGCGTCGACGCGGATATCGAGCGGGAAGTGCGCAAGATCGTCGATCAGCGCCGCAGCGAGCTGGAAATCGCCCGCATCCGCGAGAACACGATGAAGGAAAGCCTCGACACGCTCGAAGGGCGGGTGATCGAGTTTTCGCGCAACTCCATCGGCCTGAACCAGCTGGAACGCCGTGCCGCGGCATCGCGGCAGACCTACGAACAGTTTCTCTCGCGCCTGACCGAGACGCGCACCCAGGAACAGTTGCAAACCCCCGATGCCAAGCTGATCGAGCGCGCCAAGATCCCGGGTTCGCCCTCGGCGCCGCGGCCGAAGCTGATGACCGCGATGGGCGGCGTGGCCGGGCTGGGCCTGGGTATCGGGCTGGTGTTGTTCCTCGAACTCACGTCGATCACCTTCCGCTCGGTGGGGCAGTTGGAGCGCGAGACCGGGCTGCCGGTGCTGGCCTCGATCCCGCGGGGCAACTTGCGCACGCCCCTGTCGGCATACAAACACCTGCTCAAGGCGCCCTACGGCATCTTCGCCGAACGTATCCGACATTTGCGCACAGCGCTTCTTATGCGGGGCAAGTGTGTCCAGAGGCCAAGCATCCTGGTGATCTCTTCGGTGCCGGGCGAGGGCAAGACGACCACCACGGTGGCGCTGGCGCAGATGTCGGTGATGGCCGGCAAGTCGGTGATCGTCGTCGATTGCGACCTGCGCCGCTCGGCCATGCAGCAGGCGTTCGGCTGGACCTTCAAACACGACCTGACCGATTTCATGGCCGACCGGTGCTCGTTGTCCGAGGCGATTCATTCCGATCCCGAAATCGGTTTCGATGTGCTGGCCGCCTCGTCGGCGAACCCGCTGGCGGCAGACCAGCTTTCGGCCGAATGGCTGCAGCTGACGATCAAGCAGCTCAAGAAGGCTTATGACGTTGTGCTCGTCGATGCGCCGGCCCTTTTGGCTGTCAGCGATGCGCTGGTGCTTGCGCAGGCGGTGGACACGACCGTTTATCTGGTGCGCTGGGATTCGACGCGCCGCGGGGATGTCGAGCGGGGCCTTTCGGCCCTTTCCGAAATGGGGATCAAGGTGGATGGCGTGGTAATGACCATGATCGACCCCAAGGAGAGCGCCGCCGCCTACGCCAAGGAATACGTCTATAATGTCTGAGCCCGCGCCGGCTGTCGTGACCCGGCGCAAGGGTCCGCGGGTGGCGATCGTGCATTACTGGCTGGTGGGTATGCGCGGCGGCGAGAAGGTCCTCGAGGCGCTCTGCCGGATGTTTCCCGAGGCCGAGCTTTTCACCCATGTCTATGTGCCCGACAGGATCAGCCCGGCGCTGAACGCCCACAAGGTGCACACCACCCGCATCGCCCGGCTGCCATTCGCGCCGCGACTCTACCAGAAATACCTGCCGCTGATGCCCCGCGCGCTGGAGGAGATCGACCTGACCGGGTTCGACCTGGTGATCTCCAGCGAGGCCGGGCCGGCCAAGGGTGTGATCGCGCCCCCCGACGCGCCGCACCTGTGCTATTGCCATTCGCCGATGCGCTATCTGTGGGACCAGTACCATGTCTACCGCGACGGCGCGGGCGCGCTGACACGTGCCCTGATGCCCTATCTCGCCCATGAGCTGCGGCAATGGGACGTGACCTCGGCGGCACGGGTCGATGCCTTTGCCGCGAATTCCGGCCATGTGGCCGCGCGCATCCGCAAATACTGGCGCCGCGAGGCCGAGGTGGTGCACCCGCCCGTGGCGGTGGCCGATTTCGCCCCGGTGGCCGCGGGCGAGGTGGGCGACTTCTACCTCTGGGCCGGCGAACTGGCGCCCTACAAGCGGCCCGATCTGGCGGTCGAGGCGTTCACCCGGATGGGCAAGCCACTGGTCGTGATCGGCGGGCCGGACAAGACACGTAAGGCGCTGGCTGCGCAGGCGGGCGACAACGTGCGTTTCCTCGGCCAGGTGCCGTTTCCCACGCTCAAGGATCACATGGCGCGCTGCAAGGCGCTGATCTTCCCGGGCGAAGAGGATTTCGGCATCGTTCCGGTCGAGGTCATGGCCTCGGGCCGGCCGGTGATCGCCTATGGCCGGGGCGGTGCGCTTGATACCGTGCGCGACGGCGAGACCGGGCTCTTGTTCCGCGAACAAAGCGTCGAGGGGCTGACCGACGCGGTCGCGCGGTTCGAGGCCGCCGGGCTCGACCGTCTGCCGCCGGAGCCGCTGGTCGCCCATGCCGCGCGGTTCGATGAGGGGGCGTTCCGCGCCGGCATCCTGCGGCTTCTGGCGGGGCAGGGCGTGGCCCCGGGGGCGGTGGAGGCCGCTCCAGGCCGCAAGACCGGCTGAGGCCGGGGCCAAATGCCCGTCGAAATCGACCTCTGGCTCTGGGCGCTCGACCCGCCGCCCGATCTGGCGGCCCGGCTGGCCAAGCGTCTGGCGCCCGAGGAACAGGCCCGCGCGGCCCGTTTCGTCCATCCGCGCCACGGATCGCGTTTCAGCGCCGCGCGCGGGCGCATGCGCGAGATCCTGGCGGGCTATGTGGGCGGGGCGCCCGAGGCGCTGAGGTTTCATTACAATCCCCAGGGCAAGCCGGGGCTTGAGGCCGGGCCGGCCTTCAACCTCAGCCATGCCGGGGGGTGGGCCGCGCTTGCGGTGACGCAGGCGCAGGTGGCGCTGGGCATCGATATCGAGGCCGTCCGACAGGTCGATCCCGCCGTTGCCGACCGCTTTTTCTCGCCCGACGAAAGGGCCGAACTTTCCCGCTTTGCGCCGGGCGACTGGGCGACGGGCTTTTTTCGCTGCTGGACCCGAAAAGAGGCTGTGGTCAAGGCCTGCGGGCCGGGGCTGTCGATGCCGCTCGACAGCTTCGACGTGACCCTGGGTGAGACCGCGGCGGTCAGGCGGATAGACGGCGGCGCGGCCGAGGACTGGGCGCTCTTGCCGCTGACGCTGGGGCCTGGGCTTTTCGGTGCGGTGGCGGTGGAAAACCACCGCCGCCCGGTGCGGCTCCGCTGGTGCGAAGGCCGGCGGCCGGTGGCGCCCTTGGGGTAGATCTGGGATGCGATCCGGTGTTCACCACTTGAAGCCACCCAAGCGCGAAAATACCCGTGCATGCCCCGTTGCGGGCTGGAGATCCGCGTTGCGACCCACACCGCCCGCGCTGCCGTTGGCGCCGACCTTTCCATGCAACTGATAGGGCGGACCTCAGCCTCCAGCAGCCGCTTTTTCATTTGTCCTCAATTGACTCGCTGGCACATGGATGTTGATGCTAGCCTCATTTCATGAAGTCTTGCCGGGTGCTGAAGGTCTTGTCGGAATGGGTTTCGGTGTCTGCTCTTTCGGGGTTGTCGGCGCAAGACACTCGACCCGAGTCGTCGCTTTTCATGCCGCGGCGGCGGGAAATGGTTGCGAGGGATGGCTTTGTTGACCGGACCGGGCTTTTTCAGCGTGACGCTTTGGATCTTGCCGTCGATGGCTGGGACCAGCCCATGCAGATGAGGCCCGGAATTGAGCGGTGCACCGCCGTTCGACGTACCGATCCCAAGAGGTGGGCTTTGCCCGTTTGACGATATGAACGAGCACACACAAGGACCGTTGCGTCTCGTACTGGTTACCTGCGACGGTGACGACCTGTCTGACAGCCAGGCGCTTTTGATCGATCGACTTGGCGCAGATCCCAGGATCGAACTGGCGGGTCGGGTTGCCGGCGCCGGTCCGCAAGAGACGCCCGGAATTCCACTGGCGCTGCGTGCGGTCTTGTCGTTTGAACGCCTGCTGGTTCGCAGCCGTATACTTCCCTACGACACGGAACCGGCGCGGCGGTTGCTGGAGGGCTTGCCGCGATTTCAGCCGGAGCATGGCGATTGGCAATGTGATCTTGCGGTCGCGTTGGGGGCCGGTCGCCTGCCTCGGGCAGGGCTCGACCGCGCCCGGTACGGGGAATGGGCGGTGTCCTATGCCGGGGCGTCAGACCCGACCTCGTTCGCCGCGGCGCCGGAGGTGCGAGCGCAGCCGCGCACCGAAGTGGAGATCACGGCCAGAACCGCGAAGCAGCCGCTGCCAGTTGTGCGCCGCAAGACGGGGTACAGCCCAAAGCCCGGCGCCGTGCTGAACGGGGCGTTCGTGGCTGAAAAGACAGTACTTTTCCTGATGCACGAAATCCGCTTGCTTGCCGAAGGTCGTGCCGTTGCACCGGAAGCCACAGCGCCGATGCCCGCGCCAGAGCCGCCGGGGATGAGCGCGACAATCGCGTATATGGCCGATTTCTTTCGGAAATCCGTTCGCAAACTGTCGGAGAGCCTGCGCCAACGCCGAAACCGCGCGCGGCAATTCTGGCGCATCGCGCGCGGTGAGGGCGATATCTTCGATTTCGAGCCGGCGAACGCGGAAGACCTGCCCGCAAGACGGCATCTGATGGCCGATCCGTTTCTGTTCGAGCACAAGGATGACGTGTGGGTTTTCTACGAGGCCACCAATGCCGACGGAGGACAAGGCTGGATAGAGGCCGCGCGACTTTCAGGGGCCGAGGCGGGGCCGTCCGAGGTGGCCTTGAAATGCCCCTATCATTTGTCTTTCCCATGTGTGTTCAGTACCGGGGATGAGATTTACATGATCCCTGAAACCCAGGAATCGCGTCGTCTTGAGGTCTGGCGAGCGACAGGTTTTCCAAGCAAATGGACGTTGCATGCCACGGCGTTCGAAGGCCAGTACCTGGCTGATTCCAGCATGTTTCGTGCCGATGACGGGCAGTGGTGGTTGCTGACGAACCTCTCGGAGCACTACGCGTTTCAGGATCATTCGAGCGAATTGTACCTTTTCGCCGTGGACGGCCCCGACCTGAAATCGATTGCGCCGCATAAGGACAACCCGGTGGTCTTCGGTGCGGACAGGGCGCGCAACGCCGGCGCCATCATTCGCCATCAAGGGCGATTGTTCCGGCCATCGCAGAACAACAGCTTTGGCGTCTATGGCTACGGCTTGAATCTCATGGAGATCCTGCGGTTGGACCATTCCGGCTACGAAGAGCGGATCTTCAGGCAGTTCACCCCGGCAGACAAACCGGGCAGCATTGCCTTGCACCATTTCAGTGCCGCCGGGGGCCAGTACGTGTTCGACTGGAGTGGAGAGTGAAATTTGCGCGGGCAGGCATTTCGCGCGCGACAACGGTCGTTGCGCGCCCTCGGATGGATGGGAAGGCCGACGAGCGGCGAGACCGACGCCCGCGCTACGCCTTCGGCGGGGTTTTCGGGAGGGTCACGTCAGCGGCTGGCGTGTCGGGGCGCCGGCGAACGCGGCCGATGCAGAGATTCCGGGGCCTTCAAGCAGGTGAAGTGTGGCGGAATTCCGTGGCAGGGGCCAAACTTATGCTTCAGTGGTAGGATTATGAATACCCCAGCGATTCGGGGGGCAAGCGACACGGGTTTTCACGACATACATTGGAGACAGCATGCCGCGAGTCGGTTTTAGTGAGTTTTTTGCCCTCGGACGTACAGTGGCCAACGGCCAGTTGCTTCGCTATGCGGGGAACGCGCCCGGCTACACGAGGCGTTTCGAAGACGGGCTGTCGCGCCTGACGGGCGCTGAGCACGTTCTGACCGTCAACAGCGGCACCAACGCGCTTGTCACAGCTTTGGCCGCCGCGGGGGTGGGGCCGGGCGACGAGGTTCTCGTCCCGGCCTATACCTGGGTGGCGACCGCGCTGGCCCCTCTGGCCGTGGGCGCCGTTCCGGTCCTGGTCAATATCGACGAAAGCCTCACGATCGACCCCGCAGACATCGAACGGAAGATCACGCCTTATACCAAGGCGATCATCCCGGTTCACATGCTGAATCTGGTCTGCGACATGGACGCGATCATGGACATCGCGCGCCGGCACAATCTGCTCGTGATCGAGGATGCCTGCCAGGGTGTCGGCGTAACCTACAAGGGGCGGCGCGTGGGCGCGATCGGGGATCTGGGCGCGTTCAGCTTCAACCATTTCAAGAACATCACGTCCGGAGAGGGCGGGGCCGTCCTGACCAGTGACGAACGCTACTTCGTGCGGGCGCGCATGTACCACGATCCGGGCAGCTTCATGCGCGGACATGAGCGAACCAACGAGCCGCTGTTCTCGGGCATGAATTTTCGCGTGTCCGAATTGACCGGTGCGGTCCTGCATGCGCAGCTCGGAAAACTCGAACCTTTGTTGAACCGGTTGCGCGCGCGTCACCCGATGGTGGCCGAAACCTTTGCCAACCTGCCCCACTGCCGCCTCTCGCCGCACAACGATCCGGAAAACGCGGTGAGCCTCAGTGTGATCTTCGATGACCCCGAAGAGGCCAAAGCCTTTGGACAGACCCGCGGAGCCGAACGCCTGCTCGAGACCGAGCGGCATGTGTTCACCAATTGGGAAGCCGTGCTGACCAAGAGGTCGTTTCATCCGAAGATGAACCCGCACAACTGGGCCAACCGTGAAATCACCTACGAGACCAAGGATTACCAGCGCACGCTGGACATCCTCGCACGGACATGCCGTGTCTCGCTGGGGGCGCAATACCCGCTGCCGGTGATGAAGCTACAGCAGCGTGTACTGCGCCAGGCCGCCCATCGCCGGACCGCGCCACAGGCCGTGGCGAATGCATAAGGCCGGCTGGACGGTTTTGCCGCCCGCCCAGCCGCCATTCTGAACTCGAGACGTTGCAGCGATGGCGAACAGCATCGAAATCGTCGTGATCAGCCTGGAAAAGGCCGTCGAACGAAGGCAGATGATACTTGGCCAATTTTCCGGGCTGACGATCCCGTGGTCGTTTTTCGATGCCCAGACCTGTCTCGCCAATCCCGCGCTGAGCTATGACGAGCCGCATATCCGACGCAAGTTCGGGCGAACGCTGTCGGTTCCGGAACTTGCAGTCTGGTCCAGCCATTTCAGCGTGATCCAGCGATTTCTGGAACAGGGGCAGACCGATTATCTCCTCGTTTTCGAAGACGACGTGATTTTCGACGCTTCTTTCCCGCTACGCGCTGTGGTCGATCTTTGCGAGGCGAAGGCGATCCACTACATCCGTCTTTTCGGGATGTATTACGCAGACGCGGTTCGTCTGGGCTTTTTCTACGATCGGTCGATCATACGCTACAAATCGAGCCCCGCAGGGGCGCAAGCCTATGTGATCTCGAAGGAAGGTGCGCGGCGGCTCGTGGCCAGCATGACAAGTGTCGAGGCGACGGTCGATCTGGAGATGGACCATTTCTGGAAGACCGGGCTGCCGATCTATGCGGTGTTCCCCTTTCCGGTTATCGAACGGTTTTCGTCAACCTCGATTCCGATGCACCAGCCCGGCGGCCTCAGCGGCGGAGAAAAGCGCGCCTGGCTGTACAATCGCGCCCGAAGAAGGTTGTCGAAAATGCGTGAAAACCGAAGACTTTTGGACGCGGATGCGGAATTCCGGAAATCGTCGATGGTATTCAAACAGATCCAAGACGCGGACTTGCAAGAGAGTTGACCGGTGGCGGAGCTTTGGGAGACCCGGCGCGCATTCGGCGTATGCCTCCGTTGACGGGAGTTGGGCTATGAACGTCGAAGAGCTTGCGGCACTGGCTGATGCCGGAACGCTGCGCTGCGATGTGCTTGTCGTCGGTGGCGGGCCGGCCGGGCTGACCGTCGCGCGCGCGCTGGCCGGAACCCGGCGCGATGTGTTGGTCCTCGAAAGCGGTCGCTTGCAGGAAGCGCCGGAGACCGAAGAGCTGAACACGGTCATCGGCGATCCTGACGCCTGGACGGCAGAGCAGTTGCGCCGGCGAGAAACGTTTCACGCACCCCAGGCGCGGCTCTGGAGCAATGACCGCCAGGCATTCGGTGTTCGCTGCCGCGCATTGGGCGGGTCAACCGCGGCTTGGGCGGGCAAGTCGGCGGCTTTTGACACCATCGATTTCGCTGCAAGACCCTGGGTGCCAAATAGCGGCTGGCCGGTTCGTCGTGATGAGATCGAGTTGCATTTGGATCGGGCGGCCTCTTCGCTGAACCTTGGGGTCAACTGCTACGACGACGGTTTGTGGGAGGTCATGCACCGCCGTCCGCCGGAACCGCGCCCAGATCCCGCGGTGATGGGGTCTTTCTTCTGGCAGTTCGCCAGGTCGACGATCGACCCGATGGACGTCATGCGCGTGGGCGCCGAGTTTCTGGCCAACCCTCCGGAAAACTGTCGCGTGCTGACCGGCGCAACGGTGCTGGAGGTGCTGACCGACCCTTCGGGTGGTCGTGCCACCGGCGTTGCGGCCGGCGACATGTCGGGCCGGCGGCACATCATCGAGGCGCGGGCCGTCGTTCTGGCCGCCTCGGCGATCGAGAATGCGCGCCTTTTGCTGAATTCTCGCTCCGAGGCGCATCCCGATGGGGTGGGGAACCGGCATGGCAATGTCGGGCGCTACCTGATGGATCATCCAAGCGCGGTCGTCGCGCATTTCGAACCGGACGCGGTGGTGCGGATGGCAGAAATGTTCGGCTTCTTCGGGGTCAAGTCCGCAGCCGGCGTGAACATGTACATGCGCGGGCTGGCGCCGACGCAACAGGTGCAGGAGGCCGAAAAGCTGCTCAACTGCGCTGTCTTCATGCCCGGTGAACGTGCCCCCGACGACCCCTGGGACGCCTTCAAGAGGCTGCTGAAACGCAAGAGCGGCAGTCCCGCCTCCGACGTCATGGCGATCGTCAAGTCTCCGGGCCTTGTCGCCAAAGGGGCGGGGCGTCTGGCCTTTCAGAGCAAATATTTCCCCAAGCCCGTTTCACGATTTGTGATCGATCAGATCATCCGTTTCCGGCCCTCTCTGGCGGTTGAGGAGTACATGACCGGCGGCGTGCCGCACAAGCTGGTTGGCCTTCCCATCCATGCGATCTGTGAACAGGCGCCCGACCGCGACAACCGCGTCTACCTGTCAGACCGGACCGACCGCTTCGGCATGCGACTGCCGGCTGTGCGCTGGAAGGTGGGCGAGATGGAGACCGGCACGCTGATCCGTTTGACCGAGATCGTGCAGCGGTCCTTGGGTGCGGCGGGTTTGCCGAAACCGGTGGCCGAACCATGGGTGACCCAAAAAGACGGCGCGGCGGCGGCGATCATCGACATGGCCCATACGGCGGGAACCACACGCATGTCCGAGACCCCGACGACCGGCGTGGTCGATGCGAATTGCAGGGTCTTCGGCTGTGACGGGCTCTATGTTGCCGGCGGGTCTGTCTTTCCGACAAGCGGTCATGCCAATTCGACGCTTATGATCGTGGCCTTCGCCCATCGCCTAGCCGATCATTTGGCCGGACAATTGCGGTGATTTTCACTTGTCATTGGAAGCGCCCGGCGAAGGGCGGCTTCCGCACGCTGGCGATCGGAGGAGTATGGGGCCGGCTATCGCGCGCCATCCGCGTGCAGCACTCTGATCCTGCGCCGCGCCGAGGTCGTCCAGCCGGGTTCGGCCGGACCCAGCTCGAAGTCCAGCGTGTCGCCTTCGGCGAGGTCGAGTTCCAGATCGCCCAGCATGAACGCCTCGTCGGTAATCCTGTCGACTTCGCGCAAGATCGTGCCGTTGTGGCGGATGATCAGCCTTGAGGGCTCGCTGTCTTTCGATGCCTTCCACCAGCCTTCAACCCTGTAGGTCCCGGGTTCGGAGGCCGTGAAGCGTTCGATGGCATGGTATGGCCGGTCGTTGAAACTTGCCGTCACGACCCCCCTGTCGCCGATGCGAAGCGGATTGAGGTCCGTAGCGCCGACATAGGAGGTCCAGTTCCAGTCGATGGTTTCGAGAGGCGTCAGTCCCCTCACCGGACGCCGGGCGAAATACGTCCAGGGGGCGCTGTTGAACTGATACTTGGTGTCTGCGACGACCGGCGTTTCAACTATGCTGACCGAAACACCGTCCCCGAGAATGACGATCGGTACGTCCGACAGCCGCGTTGTCGGCGCGATCTCATCGCCCCGCATGTCAAGAAAGGTGGCGTCGCCCTGTACTTCGATCGCAGCATCGCTTGCCCAGGCGACGAAACCGCGCCCGCCCTCTCCGAATTCGAAAAGGCGCACGGCCGAATTGTCGCTGCGCGAAGCGGCACGGCCGAGCGGCAAGAGCTTGTCCTGGAGTAGACGGAAGGCCGCCGCTGCGGGCTTCTCGACGTCGCCGCCCTGTTCGTACAACCCCATGTTCGGCCACCACTGCTCATCCAGCAGCGCGTACCAATGGGCCTCGGCAACGCCTGCGGCTGCCATGATACTCACCATCTTGACCATGAAGCCCGGCGCATCCGTCGGATCCTCGAACCAGTTTCCGAACTCGGTCACGTAGATCGGCTTCTCACCGCCGAATTCGCGCATAAGCGCCTGCAGCCGCTGTAGCTCCCACGGCAGGCTGTCCGGATTGTCCCGGTAGGGGTGAACCGAAATGGCGTCGCAGGATTGAAGCCCGCCATGCTCGAAGAACGCGCGCAGGAATCCCAGAGAGATCGTGTTGACACCCGAGCAGGAAAACTGCGCCTCCGGATGATCGCGCGCGAGCCTTTCATCAACGGCGGCCACGAGCTTGGCAAAGTAGAAGGGGCGGTCTTCGCTGAAAGGCCCGCGGGTGAAGTTTTCGGTGTTCACCTCGTTGCCGATCTCGATCGCCACCGCGTCGGCCCCGTAACGTGTCAGGATCGCGCTGATATAGGCGGCAAAGCCCTCTCTTCCTTCATCGGTATAGGGCGAGTTCTTATCGTCGTAGAGCGGGTTCGACTCGTTGACGACAATGAAAGGAACGAGCCCCGCGTCGATGATGGGAAGCATGTATTTGTCCGCGACATCGAACGTGAATTCGCCGCGTGTCGTTTCGACCGTATCCCAGTCTATTTCGTCGCGCACCGCGTAGGCGCCCAGATCCTTGGCGGTGTCGATCAGTCCAACATCCCAGCCTTGTTTGAAATGGGTCTGCACGCCCAGCCGGAAAGGCTGCTCGGTGCCCTGCGCCGACGCAGCGGCGGCACTCATCGCAATCGATAAAACAACAAGGTAAATCCAGACCATCCTGCCGGGCAGCCTATCAAGGTTGGGCTGCCTGCCAAAGTCAAATGATGCGGCGTCGGGCATCCTGACCGTATCTTGATCGATCTTCCGCCGCGTCGGCCCTAAGGCGTCGGAAGCACCAACACCCGCCGTTTCAGAAAAAGCAGCATCAAGAGGCTCCAGACCACCGCTGCGGCGGCCAGTTGTGCGGCAAGACCGGCGGTGTTGCCAAGAATATCGGGTGACATTTCCGTTCCGACGATCACCGCCGCGATGGCGGTCGCCAGCCCGAGGCCTGGCACGAAGGTTCCGATCAACTGTCGAAACGACATGTGGAGAGCCCGCACCATGACAGTCATCGAGATCACCGCGACGAGTGCCGAGCTCGTGAGATGCGCATAGCCCGCGGCCTCTGCGCCGTATCTTGCGAAAATCAGCAAGAGCAGCAGCAGCGTCCCCGCACCCAAGAGCCGGATGGCGAACTGGTGCCGCCCCCGTCCGGTGGTCATCAACGTTGGCTCCAGCAATGCGCTGAGAAACGAGATTGCGCGCGACACCGAGAGGATCGAGACAACACCCGCGGCTGGCAGCCACGTCTCGTCGAGGATCGTGGAGACGAGCTCGGGTGCCAGGAGCGCCACGGTTGTGCTCATCGGCCAAAGGATTGCCGCGGCAATCGACATGTTGGCGACCCAGGCATCGCGCAGCGGGCGAATGCCCACCTCCTCCTTCTCGATCCTGCTGAATTTCGACCAGCTGAGTACGCCAAGAGGCTGCAGGACGAGATCGGACGCGGTCATCGCGATTCGCGCGCCGCCGCGATATGCCCCGATCACCGAGGCAGAGGCGAACGCCCCCAAGATGATATCGGTGCCGTAATTCGTGAACAGATGGACGGAGGTCGTGCCCCATAGCGGAAAGGCCGTCGTCGAGGCTGTACTGGCCGTCGCGCGCCGCAGCCGCAGCCGCGGCAGCCGTTTCACCAGCCCGCCTGTTATGATTATCCCGACCAGAAGAGAGAGATAGCGCGGCGCGATCAGGGCCTCTATTCCCCAGCCGCGCTGCAACATGACGATCGTCATGGCCAATGCGCTTGCTTCAGCGACGAGAACGTAGAGGCTGGCCGCGCGTACCCGCTTCTTGCGGACGAGTTGGGCCTCCCACCAAGCGGTCGGCACGAGGAGAAATGGGAGCGGAGCGAGCGCGATCAGGGCAAAGCCCTGCGCCGTTTGCAGCCCTCCGGCGCCGAGGCCGAACAGCGCGATCACAACCATGCAGAGTGCACCGACGGCTGCGTTCAGCCAGAACAGCGTGTCGCGGTCATCGACGAAACGCCTGCTGCGCAAGAGTGCCTGATAAAAGCCGGTGAAGATGAAGGTGTTGCCGATCACCGCGGCGGCCCAGGCCAGCGCATAGGTGCCGAACACTTCGAGGTCGAGATACCGCGAAGCAACCGCGACCGAAATGAACGAGATCACCTGCCCGAGTATTCGTGCGCTCACACCAACGACGAAAGGCTCGGCAAGCTTTTTCAACATGGAGGTCCACGGTCCCTTCGCGCGGGGGGCGGGCAGAGTGCCACCCCACAGCAAAACAAAGCTCACATAGCTCGCGGCGAAGCACGTTCAAAATTTCGGTTAGACGCAATTCACATGGCAGTCAAGAACGGCGCCGGGTCTGAATACGCGCGGCCGTCGGTGTCGGCGCAAGGCCGCGCCCGGCAGGCGGTCCTTCGCTGCGCCGCGCGTTTCCAGCGACACGGCAGGGGCCGGAACTACGACCGGACCGGTCTGGCAGCACGGAGCGATTGGCGGTGTCGGCAAGCAGGAAAACGGCGATCACCGGCGATTGTTCCAGGCCGCAGACGCCGCCGTTGCGCGGATGGCGCGAAGGGTTTCACGCCACCAGTCACGCGCGCAGAAATGCCCGAACGCATGATGGCCCGCGTCGCAACGCCCGGCCTCGTCAGTGATGGCCGCGGTGCCGAGAACACTTCGGTGGCACGTCGGGCGGTCCTGGGTTAACTCTCGAGATGGATCACTCGACGGGGGCAGCCCAATGCGTGTCGTGCGGAAACTCATTGTCTTCGCCATCGTTGCCTTCGGGCTCTTGGTCGGTGTTCAAAGAGTATATGTGGAGACTTACAAACAGGCGCCGGTGAAACGGCCAGTGGGGGCGGTCGTGGTGCTCTCGTCAGGTCCGGTGGGGCCCCAGCGGAACGGCCGGACGGCGGTGCGCACGCGCGCCGGCGTGGATCTCTACTTCGAGCTCTCCAATGCGGGCGACACACCGCGCCTCGTGCTCTCGGGCGGCGGGGGCGGGCAGAATAGCATGGCTGAGGGCATGAAGGAAATCGCGCTCGATGCGGGTGTGCCTGCGGAGGTGATCCTCGTCGAGGGCCGATCCGGATCGACCCTTCAGAACGCCTTGTTTTCGCGCCAGGCGATGGGCGACAACGTTCCGGGCCACCTGGTCATCGTGACTGACCGTTTTCACATTCCACGCGCGTGGGCGAGTTTCCGTTGGGCGGGTATGAGCGACTTTGTCCTGGTGGCCGCAGATGGCGAGGACGAACCGGTGGATTGGGACAACCTGATGGGCGAGGCCGTGAAGTGGCCGGTAAACATTGCCCGGGCTGTCGCCTACTCCGCGCTGAGCGCGGCAGGCTGGCCGCAGCAAGAACTTCTCTGGATGATAGAGTAGCTAACACATCGGCGGTGCAATCCCTGGGCGGCGTTGGTATTGAATTGGGTCCGCCCGCGATTCCACCAAGGCCACGGCACCCATTGCAACAAATGGTTGTGCCCGGCTTTCATCGGGCGATCCGGGAGAGGGCGCCCAAGGTGGGCTTGCGGGCAAAAAACGGACCCGTTGCCGCTTTCCAAGACATTGTTCCAAAAAGATATTTACGTTTTCTCAAGTGGTTCGATCACAAGGAGCGGCCGAGGGCACGCCAACCGGCGTTTCATCTCTGGATAGAGCCACCTTGTCGGCGCGGCTTCCAGGCCGAGCGGCTGCCCGCTGCCGCATCCGATTGACGTTACCAGACCTGTAATGTACGCTTTTCCTAGGCACTTGGAATGTGCCGAGGGACAATTGACGCGTGTTGTATGGTTGTGTGAGCGGCTCGCGCTCTTATTTATTGTGAGCGAACAAAGCATGAATGAACAAAGAACTCTACCGGACAATCGCACCGGCATCTCGAAGATTGATTCTTTAACGATTTTTTCGCACGCATGGGCCGCGCAGAGCATGGTGCAGCTCGTGTTCTATTACCACTGGGCTGTCGACGGGCTGATCCTCGGCTATATTTTCGCGGCTCTGGCGATTGCCGTGTTCATGTTTCCGGGCCGGATTTGGCTGTTCGCGGCGATGATCGTCTCGAGCATCGCATATTTCGTGTCGGAATGGCCGTTCGTCGTGAACCACATCTTTATCGACACCTTCTTGTCGGTATGCATGCTCGCAGCGCTCGGTCTTACCGCATTTCACTTTTGGCGTTCGAAAGAACCGTTCGACCGACAAATCGCCGATGCCTGGTTCCAGAAATTCGCACCGGTATGTGGCGCCATCTTCGCGTTCTTGTACTTTTCGATCATCATATCGAAGCTGAATGCAGGGTTCTTCGACCTCAGTATCAGTTGCCTGTACGGCATGATTGAAGAAGCCCACGCAGAGCGGCCGTACATATCACCATTCCTGTCACTGGCCAGCGTCGAATTCTTCTTCTGGTTCTTCATGGTCGCAGAAGCGCTGCTGCCGGTCATGCTGGCGTTTCGCCGGACCCGGCTGGTCGCTTTCTACTTCGGCGTGCCGTTCCACATCCTGCTGGGCCTGATGGGACACTGGCCGTTCTCGTCCTTCATGATCTCGCTCTACATGCTTGTGGCCATGCCGTCCCTCGTGGAGGTCGTTCGCAGCGGTGCGGGATATCTCGACAGGCTGCGTGAGAAATTGCTGCCCTCGACGCCTGCGCCGTTGGCCTTTGCGGCCTGCAGCGGGCTGTTGCTGGCAAGCGCCGTGCCGTTGAAGCCAAGCCTTGTCTGGCTGGTCTGGACGGTCGTGGCATCGGCCGCGATTCTCTTCGCGGTCGTTCGTGAGCATTGGCGTCACGGCCTGTTTGCAGGCACCGGCGTGACCGAGATGTGGACTGCCAAGCCCGGCGTGCTGTGGGTCTTTTTTGCGCTTGTCGTGCTCAACTCCGCGTCGCCCTATATCGGCTTCAAGACGGAAAACAACGTTGCGATGTACAGCAACATGCGCACGGAAGGCGGGGTGAACAATCACCTGCTGTTGCCGGCTGTGCCCCTGTTCCACTTCCAGGACGACCTGGTCGAAGTCGTCGATTCCAACAACGAAGAGATCCTGAAGCTGAAGACCCATCCGGCGCGCTACGGCTTTGTCGGCCAGGAGTTCGATGTCTACGTCACCTATTTCGAGCTCCGTCGCGCCGTCAACGAAGTGGAAGACCCCGACCTGGAGATTACATATCTCCGCAATGGCGAGATGCGCACCTTCAAGCGCGGCGCTGAGGACAATGCCGATGCCAATCTGGATGTCCCTCTGCCGCTGCTGCTTGAGAAGGTCGGGTATTTCCGCCCGGTGTTCAAAGGGGAGGTGTCCTATTGTCTGCACTAGACATGCCCGATCCGGCCAAGGCGGTGCCGGCCGGAGAGGATAACTGGCTGCTATACGACGGCGACTGCCCGTTCTGCAGCCGGTATGTGGCGCTGGTGCGCATCCGCGACGCCGTCGGTCCCCTGCGGCTGATAAATGCCCGCGAGGGCGGCCCGGAATTCGACGAGGTCATGGCCAAGGGGCTCGATCTCGACGGGGGCATGGTGCTCAAATTGTCCGGCCAGTTCTATCATGGCCAGGACAGCATTCATGCCTTGGCGCTGCTCAGTGCCGCGACAGGGCCGATCAGCCGCTTCAACGGATGGGTGTTTCGTTCAAGGACGCGTGCAGCGGTGCTGTATCCGGTGCTGCGCGCCGGCCGGAACATGACGCTCCGCCTATTGGGGCGCAAACGAATCCGGCCGGAATGACGTCTCCGGCCCGACTGCGACCGCGCCGTATCTTGACATCTTCGAAAGGCGTTTAGAGGTGCATTGATGTGGTTGTCCAGTCGTCAGAGCCGGCCCCGTCTCCTGATCGACGTGAACGCGATTGACGCCGCGCCGCTTCGTAGGCGCGCCTCGCGTCGGACGGTCTGCGCAAGGAGGAGAGCGCCGTGACGCCCTGCTGGCATGGATGCGCCAAGCACGAAATTTTGTCGATATTGCAGCGGTATAGTACGTGAAGAAATAACGATCCCATCGTCGGGCGTGGATTGTCCACTGCTGCCCGGCAACCGGGCAGAAATCCTGTACACCGCAAAACGCCGCAGGTTACCTTCGGTCACAGTAAATTACGAATCGCTTTTTTACGGGGGGCACTGGGATGGAAAAGCTTTCGACGAGCGAAGGCCGTCGCGGCAAAGAGAAGCCGAAATCCGCGGAAATGAGACCCGGACCCGGCTTCATGGTGCGCCGCACTTTCAAGCGGCCGAATCCGTCGCTGGTCGACCGGCTGCGACAGTTCGAGTCCCCGGATATTTCGGACATGATGAATCGCATGTACACGATGGGGCGGGAGATCCATAATCTCGCGAACGACAAACCGCTGTGGGGTCCGGCCCTGACGGTGAAGTGCTTTCCAGGCGATAACCTGATGGTGCACAAGGCGCTCGATCTCGCCGAACCCGGCGATGTTATTGTCGTCGACGCCAGCCAGAGCCTGAGTGCCGCGGTGATCGGTGACCTTGTGGCCAACAAGGCGCGGCACCGAGGCATTGCCGGTTTCATCATCGACGGGTTGATCCGCGATCTGCCGGGCGTCACCGAATGCGGATTGCCGGTCTTTGCCAAGGGCGTCACGCCCTTCGGCCCGCTTCACCGCGGTCCGGGCGAGATCAACTATCCGATCAGCGCCGGCGGCATCGTCGTACAGGCTGGCGACATCCTTGTGGCGGACCCGAGCGGCGTCGTGGTCGTTCCGCAATGGGCGGCAGAGAATGTGCTGGAGCGGCTCGAACTCAACCGCGAACAACTCGAGGCCTACGTTGACAGCGTGAAGCGTGGCGTGTTCTCGAACGAGTGGGTTGACAAGCAACTGGCGGCGGACGGGTGTCTCTTCGATGAGTGATGCCGCCGCGCCGAAGCGCGGCCCTGTTTCCCTTGACGGACGAATGCGTCAGCGCCTCGACTGGATGGCACGTCGCGCACTCAAACTCGCCGATCTTCGCAGCGTCCTGAAGCGGCGCCGGTTCGGCCGGCTGCGCAACGAATTCTACGAGACCCTCTGGCGGGACGCCGCGCAAGAGCTGGGCGCAGACTACAGCGACATTGGCGGGCTCAAGCGCATTTCCCTGAATGGTCTTGTGACGTTTGTTTCGCACTCCGACCTTATGTTGGATGACGTGATCACCACGCGGGTCATGGCGCACAAGGCGGTCACCTATCGATTGCTTTCGGACAAGGGCTATTCCGTGCCGGATCATTGCGTGTTCTCGCTCGACCGGCTGGGCCGCGCGCGGGACTTCCTCACCCGGATGCCGGGACCGATCGTGGTCAAACCTGCCACGGGAACCGGTGGGGGGAATGGGGTGACCACTGGCATTCGCACTCAGGGAGAGCTGTTGCGCGCGGCGTTGCACGCGGCAAGCTTCAACGCCGAGCTTTTGGCTGAGCCGATGCTTTCGGGCAGTTGCTACCGCTTGCTGTATCTCGACGGTCAATTGCTGGATGCGGTCCGCCGCGATCCGCCGACGGTCTGCGGCGATGGGCATTCCACCATCCACGCCCTTGTCAAAACGGAAAACACCAATCGCCTGTCGAGGCGGCCGATCACCGCGCTGAGCCCGCTTGTAATTGACCAGGACGCTTTGCATCATTTGTCGGCGCAGGGCCTGAAGCCCGCAGCAGCTATCCCGGCCGGCAAACCGATCGTCGTGAAACACGCGATCAATGAAAACGCCGACCGAGAGAACCACACGGTCACCGGCGATCTGCATCCCGATATCGTATCGGCCGGCGCCAGACTGGTCACGGATCTGGGGGTCCGTTTCGCTGGGCTGGACATCATCGCCGACGACATCTCGGCGCCCCTTGGCGCGAACGGCGTCCAGTTTCATGAGGTCAATGTCGGGCCGGGTATCCACCATCATTACCTTGTGGCAGACCGATCCAGGGCAACGCCCGTCGCCACCAGGGTTCTCCACTACCTGTTCGAAAACCGCCAAGGGGTGATGAAGGTTTGAAGCTGTCCACCGCAAATGAAATCTCGCAGGAACTGGAGACATCGACTCCGGTGCTCATACTTGGGGGTGCGGCGAACAGCGCGGCGTTGGCCCGCAACCTCGCCCGCGTCGGAATCACTGTCAGCGCCGCCGGAAAGTCGGGCTGCCTGGCGCTGGATTCGCGCCACTGCCATGGCAAGTTTCGCGCACCCGCCGAATGCTCGATTCAAGACTTCTGGCGAGAGTTGCTGCTGGAGAGGCCGAGGCCGGAACTGGAGGGCAGCCTGATCTTTGCCCTTTGCGATGACTCCATCGAATTCGTCACGTCGAACCATGCCGCGCTTTCGCAACGCTATCTCCTGGAAGGGTTCGACCCCGCCTTGCGGCGCGAGATGCTGGACAAGCGGGCCACGCTGGTACGGGCGCGGGCGGCCGGGGTGGCCACGCCGAATTTCTGGGATGTGGACAGCGCCGAGAAACTGGAAGAGATCCGGGAGGACGTATCCTTCCCGGTGATGGTGAAGCCCATCCATTCGCATCTCTTCATTCCGGTCTTCGGCCGAAAGCTCTTTATCATCGAAAGCGATTGGGAAGAGCTGGTTGAAAAGGTTCAATTGGCCCAGGCCGCGAATTGCGACGTAATGGTAATGGAAATGGTCCCGGGCCCTGACAGCCTTTTGTCCAGCTATTACACCTATATCGACGAAGATGGAAAATCTCTTTTTCACTACACCAAATGCATTATTCGCCGCTACCCGGTCAATCGGGGCGGCGCCTGTTATCATCAGTCGAAATGGCTGCCCGAAACCGCCGAGGCGGGCCGCAAATTCTTCGGTTCAATGCCGTGGCGTGGCATGGCCAATATCGAGTTCAAGCGGGATCTGCGTGACGGCAAGCTGAAGGTCATCGAGGTCAATCCCAGATTCACCGATGCACATCGCATGGTGGTTTCCGGCGGTTTGCCGATCGACGAAATGATCTATCGCAGACAGACTGGGCAGGACGTTCCCGCTTTTTCAGGGTACGAAGAGAACGTGCGCATGTGGAACCCGCTGCGCGACTTCCTCGCCTTTCGAGAGCTCAACAAGCGTGGCGAGTTGAGCTTCCCTGGCTGGATCAAGAGCCTCATGTCAGGGCGCAAGGTCTTGCCCATCCTGAGCCTGACGGACCCGATGCCGACGGTGGTACGGTTGCGCGAAGAGTTCGGGCGCGCGTTCAAGCGTCTGGGGAAATGAAGGATGCTGCGGGTTGCAGTTTCCGACCTTCGCGGCTTCGTGGATGCCCTTATGAGCGCCGCTGGCGTCGATGGCGCCGAGGCGGAGGTGCTCTCGGATAACCTGCTATGGAACGATCTCGCCGGCCGCGCCAATCACGGGGTCGAGAGGCTGCCCATTCTGCTGCGCAGGGTAAAGGCCGGACTGATCCGGACGCCCGCGCAGATGAACCTGCAAGAGATTTCGCCGTCGGCGGCGCTGCTGGATGCAGACCACGGCTTCGGGCAGGTGGCTGGTACGCGCGCAACGGACCGCGCCGTGGAATTGGCGCGCGCGACCGGTGTGGGCGCCGTCGGAGTGCAGCGCAGCAATTTCTTCGGCACGGGCGCCTATTACATCAACCGCGCCGCAGAGGCGGGGATGATCAGCCTCGTTCTGAGCAACTCCTTTCCCAAGGTGGCTGCGGAGGGCGGCTACAAGCCCGTTCTGGGCACCAATCCCTTCGGCTTCGGCGCACCGGGGCGCGATGGCCGTTCGCTGATCGTCGACATGTCGACGGCGGGATTGGCCGGGTCAACCGTGCGGGCGTACCAACGAAATGGTCTCGACCTGCCCGAAGGGTTGGTGGTGGACGATCGCGGTCGTCCGGTGACCGACCCCAACGAGGCCATGAAAGGGACGTTGCTGCCGGCGAGCGGTGCAAAGGGATTCGGGCTGGCCCTGATGGTCGAAGTCTTGAGCGGCGTCCTCACCGGGGCCGGCATTTCCTCCCAAGTGGCCTCGATGTACAAGGATTTCGAGCGGCAGGGGAACAGCGGCCATTTCATCGTGGCGCTGGATGTCTCGAGATGGATGCCGCTCGAGAGCTTCTTCGAACGGATGGACGTGCTGGCCGACATGGTTGCGTGCTCGGGCCCGGCGGGCAGCGTGCGGTTTCCCGGCGAGGCACGCTGGAATGCGATGGCTGAAAACCGGGACCGCGGGATTTCGCTAGAAGCCAAGACCTCGACGGGGCTTCGGGAGCTGGCCGCCGGGTTCGGCATCGACGTTCCCTGGCAGGGCTCGGGCCCGGCTGTCTGATGCCGCGGTTGACTGGTGCGGTCCAGTCTTTGGAATGATGCGATGTCCTGCGGAACGGCTTCGCCGTCGAGCCGACTCACCGGGTGCTGGACGTGGGCGCCTGGCACATAGCCCTGAGCGCGCCGCCGATGCATAGTTTCCAAAATCGACGCAGTCCTTCCCAGCCAGACGCAATGTCCTGGCCCGGCTTTCAAAAAAATTTGACCCCGGAAATGGCAATTGTGCCTTGATGTTGGACGCAAAAGACAGGCACGCGCCTCGCGCGGCTTTAGATGCTGCTTGAAACTCTCGTCCACGTCACCGACAATAAAAGCGTCAGGTTGTTCAATTTGGCGACCTGATCAACCGAAGACTGAATCAATGCGCTGGATGCACCCTGTTTCTAGGTCTCATGAGGCCGTTATGGCGGGTTCGATGCCGCAGGGTGGGGCATCCACAGAATCGGTTCACACCTCGACAAGAGTTGCCGCTGCTTCACCATGCGCGGGACACGGTCCCGCGTTGTTGTGCGGAAACAACCTATCCTTGGTTTCGCAACAAAAAACTGCGACGCATTGGACTGCAAATAGGTGTACGATGAGGCGTATGCGATTCTAGTACTTGCTGGCTGGGGGCGTTGCTAAGCAACGTGTGTTCAATGATGTTTCGATCTGATTTTGACGCAGGCGTCAGAGTGTGTGATGCACAAGGCGCGCTGCGACTTCAAGACAACTGGCGAGCGCGCCGGGTTCCGTTAAAAAAGCAACTCTTCGACCGGGCCTTCGCTGCGCTGGCGCTATTGTTTTTCCTGCCATTCTTCATTCTGATCACGGTGTCGCTTATCATCAGCGACGGACGGCCCGTGTTCTTCGCGCAAGAGCGGATCGGACGGAACGGTCGGCCGTTCCGCTGCTTTAAGTTCCGGACCATGGTCCGCGATGCCGAAGAGCGTCTCGAGGAATTGCTTCGCACCGATCCCGTGGCGCGGCAAGAGTGGAACATGTCGCGCAAGCTGACCAACGACCCGCGGGTCAGTTGCGTCGGGGAGATCCTGCGCAAGACCAGCCTCGATGAGTTGCCGCAGTTCTTTAACGTGCTGCGTGGCGATATGTCGGTCGTCGGCCCGCGTCCGATCCTCATGGAGGAAACGGTCTACTACGGCCGCAATTTCCAGGATTACATGTCGGTCAAGCCCGGTGTGACAGGCGCCTGGCAGGTCAGCGGACGCTCCAACACCACCTTTGAAGAGCGTGTGGCGATGGATGTGGACTATGTCCGCAACTGGACGTTCCTGCGAGACCTGCAGATCGTGCTGCGCACTGTGTCGGTCGTGCTCAAGCAGGACGGCGCACGGTAGCGATGACGCCTCATGTCAGCGCCAGGCCGACGATCGCCAACCAGGTGAACGCGCAGCCGGCGATGACAACACGCCAGGCCGTGGCCGTGCCGATCTGGTTTGCGACTTGCCGGCAAGGGTCCGTCGACATATCTGCCCCAGCGTTTTTGTGCATTGTGCCCCGATCCCGTTCCCAAAGCGCTTATCGACTGTGGCCCCGCCCGTACCAATCTCATCGGCAGAGACCTCGGTCGGGCCAATGACATTTGAACCACGAAACATGAATGACTTACTAATGTGTCCAAAATGAGGCTAGTTTTTGCAATCGCATCGACCGGGCGTGAGCGTATTTTGGCCGATTGCCTGGCTCACATCGCGCTGCAAGACCGCCTTCCAGACCTTGTGATACTCAGTCTGGGCGCGCCCGAGGACGCCCCGGCGAACGGGTATGATGCGTTGCCCTTTCCGGTGCGGGAAGTGATCGGCCCCAAGGGCCTGACGCGCCAGCGCAACCGCGTCCTCGACGCCCTGGAGCCGGGTGACATCCTCTTGTTTTTGGACGATGATTTCCTGATGGCGCCTGATTATCTGCGCCAGACGCTGCGCCTGTACGAAGAACACCCCGATATCGTGATGCTGACGGGCACGGTGGTGGCCGACGGCATCAACGGCCCTGGTTTCAGCTTCGAGGACGGGCTCAAGTTACTGGCCGATGCGGCGCGGCCCGCTGGCGACGGGCTGACCGACACCTACAACGGCTATGGCTGCAACATGTCGTTGCGCGCCGACCCGGTGATCTCGCTAGGGTTGCGATTCGATGAGCGATTGCCGTTTTATGGCTGGCTTGAAGACGTCGATTTCGGCCGCCTTCTGGCGCGGCATGGCCGGATCGTCCGGGCCGAGGCGTTGGTCGGCGTGCATCTGGGCACCAAGACAGGGCGCGGCACGGGGCTCTTGCTGGGCTACTCTCAGATCGCCAACCCGCTTTACCTCATCGGCAAGGGGACCATGCGGCGCGACAGGGCGCTGCGCATGATGCGCAGGAATGTAACGGCCAACCTGGCAAAGGCGCTATGGCCCGAACCCTGGGTCGACCGCGTGGGACGGTTGCGGGGCAATCTGCTGGCCCTCGGCGATCTCGTGCGCGGCCGGATCGCGCCGGAACGGGTTTTGGACCTGCGATAGGGGCGGGGAGGCGGCGCCATCCCCTGACCGGCCGCCCGAGGGCCGCCCCCTTCGTTGACCCGGCGGTGTGGCCGGCAAGGTTGCCCGCGACGGACTGCGCAGTTAGGCCGCCGATGCCGCGAGCGTTTTCCCGTAGAGCGCCATCACCGCGTCGGCCCATCCATCGGGTTTCAGGGCAATCTCGGCTGCGCGGGCGCGTTCGCTGAGCGCCCGCATCTCTGCGACGGGCTTGTTCTTGATCTGGCGCAGGCAGGCGGCCAGCGCGGCCGTGTCCCGCGGCGGGTAGGTCAGCCCCAGGTCCCCTGCGCGAAGCTCGTCGACCAGAAACGAGAGTTCGGTCACGATCACCGGCAGCCCGCTCATCAGCGCCTCGGCCGCGACCAGCCCGAAGGGCTCGGGAAAGCGCGACGGCATGACAAGCACCCGCGCGTGGGCGGCTTGGCGGGCGATGCCGGCGCGATCCTGCCAGCCGACGAAGGTTACCTCGGGGTGCTGCGCGGCCAGCCTTTCGCGCAGCGGCCCTTCTCCGACCACACTGACCGGCATGTCGACGGCGCGGGCCGCCTCGATCAGGTCTTCTACGCCTTTGTCGGGCTCGACCCGCCCGACGAAAAGCGCGCCGGCATTCTCTTCTGCCGGAATGCGATGGTCGGTATAGGGCGAGGCGGGGTTGCGTACCGTGACCAGCCGCTCTGCTGGATAACCGGCGCGCTGCAATGGCTCGGTCATGCCCGGGTGAATCATGGCGATGCCGGCCCAGGGCAACGCCTGGCCGAACTGGCGAAACAGTGCAGCCTGCCTGGCGACGCGCCAGAGCTTTTGCGGATAAGACCGCTTGTCGCAATGTGTCGTGATGCAGTCGGCGCTCAGCGGGCGGCGGGTGCAGTGCAGGCCGTGGTGAAAATCCATGTAGACCCCGTTGGGACAGGCCAGGAACATGTCATGGGCATGCACGACGGTTCGCGCAGCGACGGGGGCCAATGCCGAAAAGATCGAGGGTGAAAAGATCTGCGCCCAGGAATGCACATGATAGATCGTGCCGGGCGTGTCGGTCTCGGCGACGAAGCGCGCGACCATCTCGCGCGCGGCAGGATTGTCGATGCCCTTGCGCAACGCCTCCAGCTTGCCTCGGCCAAGCAGGGGCACCTCTCCCAAGGCGACGATATCGACGCCGATCTCGGCCAGCCGCGGATTGTCGCCAGTGTCGCCGGCGATGAAGGTCACAGGCACCCCGCGTGCGCGCAAAAGCTCGACCAACAACAGCGCCAGCACCGCCGAACCGCCTTGTGCGGTTGCGGAATCGTTGATGATGACCACGCGGTCGGGCTGCGGCAGGGCTTGGGCTGCGGGATAACTCATTGACTTGGGCTTGAATTGGTTGATCGGGGAAAGCCTAGCAGGCGGCACGGCCCGCGCCCACCGCGTAGGCGATGCCTTGGGCCTTGTGTCGGCCATTGTGTCGCGCCTGCAGCAGCCGGGGTCAGGCGAAGGGGTCTTCGGGGTAGCCGACGCTTTCCAGATACAGCCCGTCGGGGGGGCAGACCGGACCGCAGGCGGCGCGATCACGGGCCTCTAGCGCGGTCTTCACGTCGCCGGGCGCCCAGGCCCCGGCGCCCACCCGTTCCAGTGTGCCCACGAAACTGCGCACCTGGTTGTGCAGAAAGCTGCGCGCGCGGACGGAAAAGCGGAACTCGGCGCCGCCGGGGAACGAAACCTCTTCGATCTCCAGCGCGTCGAGCGTCTTGACCGGCGAGGCCGCCTGGCAGATCGAGGCGCGGAAGGTGGTGAAATCGTGCCGGCCCGTCAGGTGTCGCGCGGCCTCCTGCATCGGTGCCAGCGCCAGCGGGTGGGGCACCCGCCAGACCAGCCCGCGCTGATGGGTCATCGGTGCGCGCCGGCTGACCAGGCGGAAGAGATAGCGCCGCTCGACGGCCGAGAAACGCGCGTGGAAATCCTCGCCCACACGGGCGGCGGCGAGCACGGCCACCGGGGCGGGTTTGAGGTGGTAGTTCAACGCCTCGGACAGTCGGAACGGGTCCCAGTCGCGCGCGAGGTCGCAATGGGCCACCTGGCCCAGCGCATGCACGCCGGCATCGGTGCGCCCCGCCGCGGCGATCGAGGGCACGCCCGTTTCGAGCCGGGCCAGCGCGGCCTCGACCGCGCCCTGCACCGAGGGCTGATCGGCCTGGCGCTGCCAGCCCGCGAAGGGTGTGCCGTCATATTCCAGTTTCAGCGCATAGCGGGGCATGGCCCCGGTTACCGCGACATTGCGACCGGCGCAATCGGCCGCGTGGGGGCTGGCAGCCGGCGCTGGTCGTGATTAACTGAATGGCGCAGCCGGCGGAGGAACATGTGCGCATCGGCGATTTCGCAGACGAGGTGACCCGCGGGGTCGAGGCCATCGGGTCGTCGATCTCGGAGACTTTCATGGAGCCGGTGATCCGGCTGGGCGTCACCGGCCTGTCGCGCGCGGGCAAGACCGTGTTCATAACCTCGCTGGTCGCCAACCTGATGGAGCGGGGGCGCATGCCGCAATTGCGCGCGGCGGCGGCCGGCGCGATCCAGGCGGCCTATCTGCAGCCCCAGCCCGACGACACGGTGCCGCGCTTCGATTACGAAAACCACTTGCAGGCGCTGACCGGCGCCAACCCGCACTGGCCCGAATCCACCCGCGCGGTGTCTGAGTTGCGGCTGTCGCTCCGGGTGCGGCCCGCGGGGCTGCTGGGCAGCGTGACGGGCCCGCGCACGGTGCATCTCGACATCGTCGACTATCCGGGCGAGTGGCTGCTGGACCTGTCGCTTCTGGAAAAGAGCTATGCCGAATGGTCGGAGGAAACGCTGGCGCGCCTCGACGAGCGGCCCGGCTCCGAGGCGTTCCGCGCAAAGCTATCCCAGACCAACCCGGCCGCCGAGTTGGAAGAGCCCGCCGTCCAGGCGCTGTCGGCTGCCTTTACCGGCTACCTGCACGCCGCCCGCGCGGCGGGGTATTCCGACTGCACGCCGGGGCGGTTCCTGCTGCCGGGCGATCTGGCGGGCTCGCCCGTGCTGACCTTCGCGCCGCTGCCCAAACCCGGCCAGACCCCGCGCGGCAGTCTCTGGCGCGAGATGGACCGCCGCTACGAGGCCTACCAGCGCGAGGTGGTCAAACCCTTCTTCCGCGAACATTTCGCTCGGATCGACAGGCAGGTGGTGCTGATCGACGCGCTGGGCGCCATCCATGCGGGCCCCCGCGCCGTGGCCGACCTGCGCCGCGCGATGACCGAGATCCTGGGCGCCTTCCGGCCCGGGCGCAACGCGTGGCTGACCTCGCTTTTGACCGGCAGGCGGGTGGAACGCATCCTCTTCGCCGCCACCAAGGCCGACCACCTGCACCATTCCCAGCACGCCCGGCTCACCGCGATCATGCAGGCGCTGATGCGCGACGCGCGCCGGCGGGCCGATTTCGCAGGTGCCGACACCGCGGCCATGGCCATCGCCGCGCTGCGCGCCACGGTGGAAGAGACCCGCACCCACGAGGGCGAGCCGCTCGATTGCGTGCGCGGCACGCTGCTCGAAACCGGGCGGCAGGCCGCGCTCTACCCCGGCGAGTTGCCCGAGGACCCCGCCGTGTTGTTGGAGGACGTGCAGCAGAACGCCGAGCGCTGGCTCGAGGCCGACTACAACATCATGCATTTCGCGCCCGCGCGGCTGACCCTGCGCCCCGGCGAAGGCCCGCCGCATATCCGGCTGGACAAGGCCGCGGAATTCCTGTTCGGGGACCGGCTGAGATGACCCGCGGACCCGTGATCTTCGACCTCGACGAAACGCCCGAGCGGCCGACGGGGCGCGATGCCCGGCGAAAGGCGGACACCGAGGCCGCGCCGGCGCCGGCGCCCGAGGCAAAGCCCGCCCCGACGCCCGAGCCCGAGGCAAAGCCCGCCCCGGCGGCACCGGCACCCGCGGAGCGGCGCGAACCCGACGCCGACACGGGGCAAGAGGCCCGGCCCCAAAAGCGCCGCATCCTGCGGCGCGCACCCGACCCCGCGCCCAAGCCGCCCCCCGAGACGGCTCCGAAGCCGCAACCCACCCCGGCGCCGACCCCCGAGCCCGCGCCCGGCCCCGCCGCGCCACCCACCCCGGCGCCGACCCCCCAGCCCGCGCCCGGCCC
>NZ_RWGU01000037.1 GCF_003944755.1 Rhodovulum robiginosum | reverse complement strand
CTTCCACATGGACCAGACCAAGGTCATGGACGGCAACATGGTCCGCATCCTGACATGGTACGACAACGAATGGGGCTTCTCGAGCCGCATGTCCGATACCGCCGTCGCAATGGGCGCGCTGATCTGAGGCGCATGGCAGGGGCGCGGCCCACGCCGCCCCCGCTTCTTCTTGGTTGAAATACCCCCGCCGGAGGCATTGCGCGGCCCTGCAAGGGCCGCGCCTGGCAAAAGGCGCGCGCCGCAGGCGCTCAATTCGGCAAGCCGCCGCTCAGGCGAATTTCGCGACGAGCTTCTCGCGCACCGGCGGCGTGACGAAACTCGATACATCGCCGCCCAGCCGCGCGATCTCCTTGACCAGCTTCGAAGCGATGGCCTGGCGCCGGGCATCGGCCATCAGAAACACCGTCTCGATCGAGGCGTCGAGCGCCCGGTTCATGCCCACCATCTGGAACTCGTACTCGAAATCGGTCACCGCGCGCAGGCCGCGCACGATCATGGTGGCGCCCACGTCTCGGGCGCAGTCGATCAGAAGGTTTTCGAACGGGTATACCACGATCTCCGTACCGTGGCCGGCACTGAGCCCCGCGCATTCGGCCTCCAGCATTTCCACCCGTTCCTCGAGCGAAAACAGCGGGCTCTTGTCGCGGTTGATCGCGACGCCGATCACCAGGCGGTCGACCAGCGCGCATGCACGGGTGATGATGTCGATATGGCCCAGCGTCACCGGGTCGAACGTGCCGGGGTAAAGACCGATGCGCATGGGCGCGCCTCCGTTGCTGCCATTCAGGGCACGCAACAATATTGCGCTCGGTTTTGCAAGTGCAGCATGGGCTCAGTAGCCCATGATCATTCCCTGAAGCGCGTCCTTTTCCATCGACAGCTCCGACAGCCGCGCCTTGACCACGTCGCCGATCGAGATCAGCCCCACCATGCTGCCGTCGCGCATCACCGGCATGTGGCGGAACCGGCCGACGGTCATTTTCTGCAGCACCTGGTCGGCGCCCTCCTCGCAGCCGCAGCCGACGATCTCGCGGGTCATGATCGTCTCGACCTTCTCCGCCAGGCAATCCGGGCCGCGCCGGCCCAGCTCGCGCACGATATCGCGTTCCGAGACGATGCCCTCCACGGCACACCCGTCGGGCGAGACCACGACCGAGCCGATGCGCCGCTCGGACAACAGCTTCGCCGCCTCGGCCACCGAGCATCCGGGGGCGATGGTGACCACCCGTTCCTCGGCCTTGGATTTCAGGATCTGGTGCACTTGCATGAAAGACCTCCCCTTCTTTCGACATGGCAATGAACAAGCCTCGCTCCGAGTGCGACAACCTGTCAAGCACGGGCTGAAGAAACACTTTGGGCACGCTGGGGAATTCGGTGTGAAAAGGCGGCTTTCCGCCCCCGAATCCCGCCGTTATGCTGCGCGCCAAACCAGACGGGAGGATACCATGGAAGAGCTGTCGCATTTCATCAACGGCCAGCGCGTGGCGGGCACATCGGGACGTTTTGCCGATGTCTACAATCCGGCGCTCGGCGAGGTTCAGTCCAAGGTGCCGCTGGCCAGCAAGGCCGAGCTGGACGCCGCGGTGGCCGCCGCCGCCGAGGCCCAGCCCGCCTGGGGCGCCACCAACCCCCAGCGCCGGGCGCGGGTGATGATGGAATTCGTCCGCCTGCTCAACCGCGACATGGACAAGCTGGCCGAGGCGCTGAGCGCGGAACACGGCAAGACCCTGCCCGACGCCAAGGGCGACGTGCAGCGCGGCCTGGAGGTGATCGAGTTCTGCATCGGCGCGCCGCACCTGCTGAAGGGCGAGTTCACCGACGGCGCGGGCCCCGGCATCGACATGTACTCGATGCGCCAGCCGCTGGGGGTCGTCGCCGGCATCACGCCGTTCAACTTCCCCGCCATGATCCCGATGTGGAAGATGGGCCCGGCGCTGGCCTGCGGCAACGCCTTCATCCTCAAGCCGTCCGAGCGCGACCCCTCGGTGCCGCTGATGCTGGCCGAGCTGATGCAGGAGGCCGGGCTGCCCGACGGCGTGCTTCAGGTCGTCAACGGCGACAAGGAGGCGGTGGACGCAATCCTCGACAACCCGACGATCCAGGCCATCGGCTTTGTCGGCTCGACCCCCATCGCCGAATACATCTACGGCCGCGGCTGTTCCAACGGCAAGCGCGTGCAATGCTTCGGCGGCGCCAAGAACCACATGATCGTGATGCCCGACGCCGATATGGATCAGGCCGCCGACGCGCTGGTGGGCGCGGGCTACGGCGCGGCGGGCGAGCGCTGCATGGCGATTTCGGTGGCCGTGCCGGTGGGCGACGAAACCGCCGACCGGCTGATCGAAAAGCTGGTGCCGCGCGTCGAGAAGCTCAAGGTCGGCCCCTATACCGCCGGCGCGGATGTCGATTACGGCCCGCTGGTGACCGGCGCGGCCAAGGAGCGCGTACTGGGGCTGATCGGCTCGGGCGTCGAGCAGGGCGCCGATCTGGTGGTCGACGGGCGCGATTTTGCGCTTCAGGGCTACGAAAGCGGCTTTTTCCTGGGCCCGAGCCTCTTTGACAAGGTCACCACCGACATGGAGATCTACCGCCAGGAGATCTTCGGGCCGGTGCTGTCCACCGTCCGCGCCAAAAGCTATGACGAGGCGCTGGGTTACGCGATGGACAACGAATACGGCAACGGCACCGCGATCTTCACCCGCGATGGCGACACCGCGCGCGACTTTGCCAGCCGGATCAATATCGGCATGATCGGCATCAACGTGCCGATCCCGGTGCCGCTGGCCTATCACACCTTTGGCGGGTGGAAGAAATCGGGCTTCGGCGACCTCAACCAGCACGGCCCGGACGCTTTCCGCTTTTACACCAGGACCAAGACGGTCACCTCGCGCTGGCCGAGCGGTTTGAAAGAGGGCGGAGAGTTCCACTTCAAGCAGATGGACTGACGCCCCGGCGCAGAGATGACAAAGCCCCGGCCGGCGCGCCGGGGCTTTCCTTTTCCGCCGCGGGCTGATGCGGTCACGCCGCGCGGGGTGTACGCCCCATTTTCGACACAAACCGAGGCCTCTTCTCTGGGGGACATTCCTCGTGTGTTGTTTCCGTATCGGACACAATGATCGACGCCTGGCGGCACTGGGCAGGATTCGGAAATCGAGGTCGGCGGATTCGAGGGTATTTCGGCCCGTTTCGGCCGGCCAAGCATGCGAAACATTGCCACGCTTGATGAAAACAGGCATAATTGCGGCAGTGGGATGTCGAATTTTCGACCCCATGGCCGGCGGCATGAATGGCTATTGGGCCCGGTAGATCCCGCATCGGCACGAAAACAGAAATTGTAACTCGGAAGGCATTGAAAATGTTTAGCAAGTTTCATGTTTTGGCCGCGAGCGCAGCCTTGGCGCTGAGCGCCGGCGGCGCGCAGGCGCTGACGGTCACGACCTTGGACGGTGACGAATGCGCCGGAACGAATTTCCAGGCCTGCGAAGTGGGTGGATCGCCGACCATCATCAAGTTCACGGCCGGACTTGAGGTCGACGAGATCAACGATATGTTCGCCAGCTCCGTCACCGGCGGAGAGTTTACCTTCGACATCACCGAGACGAACGATGATGACGAAATCCTGAGCATGGTCTGGTCCTACACCCCGGGCCCCGGCGATCCGGCGGTCACCGCCGTCGCCGTCAAGGCCGGCTCGCTCTACAACCTCTACACCGACCTCACGCTTGCCGAGGGGTTGGGCTTCGAGGTGACGGTGCCCGCCACCCAAGCGCTGTCGCACATCACCTTCTTCGACACCGACGGCGTGAACGGTGAAATCCCGCTCCCGGCCGGCCTGCCGCTTATTCTCAGCGGGCTTGGCGCGCTGGGCCTGACGCGCCTGATCAAGCGGAAATCCGCCTGAACGCCAAGCGTCAAGATGCTGAAACCGGTGCAAGGCGCCCCTGCCCTTGGGGCGCCTAACTTTTGTCCCTCTCTTCTCGCATGAAACGCACTGTCCTGGGTGCGTAAACAATTGGCGAGAGGCAGATGATCAGACGACATCTTTTCGAGGGGCCGTTACATGGCCCGCTCTCCGACCTTCTTCCCCCGGAATTCGACCCGCAAGAGGTCGCGCGGTTCTTTGCCCCGTCTCAGGATGACGGGCCCGATCAAGACACCGCCGGCGAGGCGGGCCGCTTCGATGGCGGCGGCGCCAAGCCCGGCCAGGGCAACGACCGCAACGCTGACGCGGGCGAAACGACCGGCACCGCCGCGGCTGACGCGTTGTCCGATGTCGGCGTGCCGGCCGAGACCGATGGCGCCGACGGCACCGCCGGCGTGCATTGGCACGACACCACCTTCCGGCACGAAATCATGACCGGGACGCTGAATGCCAGCAATACCGCTTCGGACATCACCGTCGCCGCGCTGGAAGACACGGGATCTGAGACGGTCTATCCCGACAGCTTCGTCTTTGCCTGATCGGCCGACGCCCGCCAAGCGCCACCCCGGCCGCACCCCGTGCCGCCGTGGCGTTTGCGTGCGAGAGCGCCCAAAGGCTTGAAAATCCCCGCCGATTGAAACAGCGTCGTCGGGATGACCCGTGCCAAGGGGGCGCCGATGACCAAAGAACCCGATTTTACCATCGGCATCGAGGAGGAATACCTGCTCGTCGATCTCGACACCTGCGCGCTGGCCGAGGCGCCCGAGGCGCTGATGCAGGCCTGTGTCGACGATCTGGGCGACCAGGTCACGCCGGAATTCCTGCAATGCCAGATCGAGGTCGGCACGCGGGTCTGCGCCACCATCGGCGAGGCGCGCGAAGACCTGCGCCGGCTGCGCGCCACCGTGGCGAAACACGCGCACAGCCATGGGCTGGCGCCCATCGCGGTGTCGTGCCACCCGGTGGCCGACTGGAAGCAGCAGCACCACACCGACAAGGACCGCTACAACGATCTTGAAAAGGCGCTGGCGGGCGTGGCGCGGCGGATGCTGATCTGCGGGATGCATGTCCATGTCGGCGTGCCCGACCGCGACCAGCGCATCGACCTGATGGCGCAGATGTCCTATTTCCTGCCGCACCTGCTGGCGATGTCCACCTCGTCGCCGTTCTGGCAGGGGGTGGATACGGGGCTGGCGTCTTACCGGCTGACGGTGTTCGACAACCTGCCCCGCACCGGCCTGCCGCCGCGTTTCGAAAGCTGGTCGGACTACGAACGCTCGGTGGGCGCGCTGATCAATCTCAACCTGATCGAGGACGCCACCAAGATCTGGTGGGATTTGCGCCCCTCGGTGCGCTTTCCGACGCTGGAAAGCCGCATCTGCGATGTCTCGCCCCGGCTGGAACACACGCTGTCCATCGCCGCGCTGACCCAGTGCCTGACGCGGATGCTGTGGCGGCTGGCGCGGCTGAACCAGCGCTGGCGGGTCTACGAACGCTTCCTCGTGGGCGAGAACCGCTGGCGTGCCCAGCGCTACGGCGTGAACGAGGGACTGATCGATTTCGGCCGCAAGGAACTCGTCCCCTTCGGCGACCTGCTGGAAGAGATGATCGGGCTGGTCGAATCCGACGCCGCCGTGCTGGGCTGCTTGGCCGAGGTGCAAAACGCCCATGACGTGATCGCCCAAGGCACCAGCGCCGACCGCCAGCGCACGGTTCACAAGGCGGCGCTGGAGTCGGGCAAGAACGCCGATGGCGCGGTCGAGGCGGTGATCCGTATGCTGGTCGAGGAATACAACGCCGATCTCTGAGTGCACTTGCAATCCGGTGCCTGGCTCTGCCACATGAACGGGCGTTCAATAAACGCAGGGAGGAGACGCCATGGATTTCGCACTGAGCGAGGAACAAGAGGCCATTTTCGACATGGCCCGCGCCTTCGGGGCCGAGCATATCGCGCCCCACGCGCTGGAATGGGAAAAGGCCGGAACGATCCCCAAGGAGCTGTGGCCGAAGCTGGCCGAGCTGGGCTTTGCCGGGCTTTACGTCAGCGAAGACTCGGGCGGCACCGGGCTGGGGCGGCTCGATGCGACGCTGGTCTTCGAGGCACTGTCGATGGCCTGCCCCTCGGTCGCGGCCTTCCTGTCGATCCACAACATGTGCGCCAAGATGCTCGATGCCTTCGGCACCGACGACCAGAAGGCGCGGTTCCTCGCCCCGGCGCTCAGCATGGAGACGGTGTTTTCCTATTGCCTGACCGAACCCGGCTCGGGCTCGGACGCCGCCGCGCTCAAGTCCAGAGCGACGCGCACCAACGAGGGCTACAGCCTGACAGGCACCAAGGCGTTCATCTCCGGCGGCGGCTATTCCGACGCCTATATCGTGATGGCCCGCACCGGCGAAGACGGGGCGCGCGGCATTTCCTCGGTCATCGTCGAGGATGGCGCGCCGGGGCTTTCCTTCGGCGGGCTGGAAGACAAGATGGGCTGGCGCGCCCAGCCCACGCGGCAGGTGCAGTTCGACGACTGCCCGGTGCCTGCCGAAAACCTTTTGGGCGAAGAGGGCAACGGGTTCAGATACGCGATGATGGGGCTCGACGGCGGGCGGCTGAACATCGCGGCCTGTAGCCTGGGCGCCGCCCAGGCCGCGCTGGACGCGACACTGGCCTATATGGGCGAGCGCAAGGCCTTCGGCCGGCCCATCGACCAGTTCCAGGCGCTGCAATTCCGGCTGGCCGACATGGAAATCGAGCTTCAGGCCGCGCGCATCTTCCTGCGCCAGGCGGCGTGGAAACTGGACGCCGGCGCGCCCGACGCCACGAGGTTTTGCGCGATGGCCAAGAAATTCGTCACCGAGGCCGGCAGCCGGGTGGCCGACCAGTGCCTGCAACTTCATGGCGGCTATGGCTACCTCGCCGACTACGGTATCGAGAAGATCGTACGCGACCTGCGGGTGCACCAGATCCTGGAAGGCACGAACGAGATCATGCGCCTGATCGTGGCGCGCCAGATGCTGGAGGCACGGGGGTGAGCGGCGACATCCACATCCGCATCGAGGGACGCGCGGGGCGGATCACGCTGAACCGGCCCAAGGCGCTGAACGCGCTGAGCTACGAGATGTGCCTGGAGATCGAACAGGCGCTGGACAGTTGGGCGGGCGACCCGGCCGTCGCGCTGGTGCTGATCGACGCGGCGGGCGACAAGGCGTTCTGCGCCGGCGGCGACATCGCGCTGATGTACGAGACAGGCAGCAAGGGCGATTACGGCTTTGGCCAGAAATTCTGGCGCGACGAGTACCGGATGAACGCCAAGATCGCACTCTACCCCAAGCCCGTGGTCAGCCTGATGCAGGGCTTTACCATGGGCGGCGGCGTCGGCGTGGGCTGCCACGGCTCGCACCGGGTGGTTGGCGACAGCTCTCAGATGGCGATGCCGGAATGCGCCATCGGGCTGGTGCCGGATGTCGGCGGCTCTGCGCTGCTTGCGCGGGCGCCGGGGCGGCTGGGGGTCTATCTGGGCGTGACCGGGCGGCGCATGGGGCCGGGCGATGCGATCTACGCGGGCTTTGCCGATTTCCATGTTCCCGAGGGCCGGTGGCCCGCGCTTGTAGACCGGCTTTGCGCGGCGGGCGATGTGCGCGCGGTCGAGCACGCCGCCGACACCCCCCCCGAGGGCGCCCTGCCCGGCCTGCAGGCCGAGATCGACGCGGGCTTTGCCGGCGCGACGATGGCCGAGATCGCCGGCGCGCTCAGCGCCGCGCAGACCGATTTCGCCGCCGACACGCTAAAGCGGATCGCGCGCAACAGCCCGCTGTCCATGGCCTGTACCGTCGAAATCCAGAACCGGCTGGGCCCCGGCGCCGACATCCGCGCCGCGCTGACGCTGGAATATCGCTTTACCCATCGCGCGCCCGAGCATTCGGATTTTCTCGAAGGCATCCGGGCCGCGATCATCGACAAGGACAAGTCCCCCGCATGGCGCCACGACGGCGTCGGGACCGTGCCGCCCGAGGCGGTGGCCGCAATGCTGGCGCCGCTAGGGGATGACGAGCTGAAGCTGGAGGAGGGATAGACCATGAAGATAGGATTCATCGGGTTGGGGAACATGGGCGCGCCGATGGCGGCCAATCTGGTTGCGGCGGGGCACGAGGTGACCGGGTTCGACCTGGCCGCCCCCTGCCCCGACGGCGTGGCCAAGGCCACGAGCGCCGCCGCGGCGGCCGAGGGGCAGGAGGTGGTCATCACCATGCTGCCCAACGGCGATATCCTGCGCGCGGTCGCCGGCGAGGTGCTGCCCGCGATGGCAAAGGGCAGCGTTCTGCTGGATTGTTCGACCGTCGATGTCGACAGCGCCCGCGCCGTGGCGGACCAGGCCGCCGAAACCGGCGTGCTGGCGGTCGATGCGCCGGTTTCGGGCGGGGTCGGCGGGGCCACCGCCGGCACGCTGACCTTCATGGCGGGCGGGCCGGACGCGGCCTTCGGCAAGGTCAAACCGCTTTTCGACGTGATGGGGCAAAAGGCGGTGCATTGCGGGCCCTCGGGCAACGGGCAGGCCGCCAAGATCTGCAACAACATGATCCTCGGTGTCACCATGATCGCCACATGCGAGGCCTTCGCGCTGGCCGACAAGCTGGGGCTCGACCGCCAGGCCATGTTCGACGTCGTCTCGACCTCGTCGGGACAGAGCTGGTCGATGAACACCTACTGCCCCGCCCCCGGTATCGGCCCGCAAAGCCCCGCCGACAACGGCTACAAACCCGGCTTTGCCGCCGACTTGATGCTCAAGGACCTGCGCCTTTCCCAGCAGGCCGCCGAAGCGGCGGATGCCGACACGCCCATGGGCGCCCGCGCGGCCGAGCTTTACGCCACATTCGTCGAGCAGGAGGGCGGCACCGGCCGCGATTTCTCGGCCATGCTGCCCCGGTTCGAAAAACGCGGCCGCGCGTGAGCTGGATCGCCCGCACCAAGGGGCTGGAGGGGATCGAGCCGGGCAGCGCCGCCCGGCTGCGCGCCCTGCCCGTCCAGCGCCTGCCCAAGGGGCAGGTTCTGTTCTGCCCCGGCGAGGCGGCGCGCGGCTTTACCGTCTTGATGTCGGGCCGGGTCGAGGTGTTCCTGACCGGCTCGACAGGGCGCGAGATCTTGCTCTACGCGATCGAGCCGGGGCAGTCCTGCGTGCAATCCACCCTCGGCCTTTTGGGCGGCGAGGATTACACCGGCGAGGCGGTGACCGCGACCGACTGCGAGGCCGTTTTGATACCGCGCGAGACGTTCCTGAACCTGATGGATATCTCGCCGGTCTTCCGCCGCTTCGTCTTCGGCGCCTTTGCCACGCGGATGCAGTCCATCATGGCGCTGCTCGAACGCGTCGCCTTTCAAAGGGTCGAAAGCCGGCTGGCCGCCGACCTGCTGGCCCGGGCGCAGGGCGGCAGCGTGCGCGCCACCCATCAGGAGATCGCCACCCGTATCGGCACCGCGCGCGAGGTGGTCTCGCGCCGGCTGGACGCGCTGGCCAAGGCCGGGCTGGTGCGGCTCGACCGCGGGGTCGTGACCATCGCCGACGCCGACGGGCTGGCGCATCTCGCCGCAGTCGACGGCGCTTCGTGACCAAGTCACAGACCGCAGATCGCCCTGTCGTCATTCTCCGCCCACATCGCCCGAAGGACTCGGGCGACCTTTCAACGGAGAATTCCCATGTTTGAGAAAAACGTCGGCGGTATGGACCGCACCGCCCGCATCGCCCTCGGCGCCGCAATGCTGCTGATCTGGGCGTTTCTGTCCGACCCGAGCCCGTGGTGGCTGATCGGCATCGTGCCGCTGGTGACCGGCCTGATGTCGACCTGCCCGCTTTACAACTTCATCGGGATGAACACCTGCGCGAAAGAGTGACATTTGCAGCCGGGGCGGACGTGACGGAACCGCTTTCAGTCCCCATATTGGCATCACGGCCAAATCAACCGGCCCTGGCGCAAGTCCGGGCCAACAGCAATCGGAGGCATGACATGTTTGCGAAAAACGTAGGCAGCATCGACCGCATCGCCCGTATCGTTCTGGGCATCGCCCTGATCGCCGGATTCTACCTCAACGACGGCGACTCGGCCTGGCGGTATCTCTACTGGATCGGGCTGGTTCCGCTGATCACGGGGCTTTTCTCGACCTGCCCGCTTTATTCGGTCGTCGGGATGAACACCTGCAAGAAGGCCTGAGGCCCGGCAAGGAGTCGCCGAGCGCGGGACAGGGCGGAACCCTGCCCCGCGGCATCCGGTTATAGTCTGGAAAAGGAAAGGAATCCGGATATGCGATCTCTTGCGATCATTACCCTTGCGGCGCTCGCCGTGGCCCCTGCCGGGGCCGGGGCCGCGCCCAAGGCCTGCCCGCCGGGGCTGGCCAAGAAAAGCCCGGCCTGCATTCCGCCGGGCCAGGCGCGCCACTACGGCCCCGAGGCGCGCCCCTATGTCGGCCAGCGGATCACCGGCGATTACCGCCGCCTGACCGATCCGCGCCGCTACGGGCTCGACCCGCGGCGGACCTATTTCGTCCGTGGGGACGGGCGCGTTGTCCGGGTCGACCCCGAAACGCAGGAGATCCTCGACCTGATCGGGGCGATCCACGCGATAATCGACTAGGCGGGGCGAGCCGTTGGCCGGGCGCGGCCGCACCTGGTCGACGGACAGCTTATTCCGCGGCCACCTTGCGCGGGCCAAGCATGTCCTTGAGATAACGCCCGGTATGGCTGCGCTCGACGGCGGCAACCTCTTCGGGGGTGCCTTCGGCGACGATTTCGCCGCCGCCGTCGCCGCCCTCCGGGCCGATATCGACGATCCAGTCGGCAGTCTTGATGACGTCGAGATTGTGCTCGATCACCACCACCGTGTTGCCCTGCTCGACCAGCTGGTGCAGAACTTCCAGCAGCTTTTTCACATCCTCGAAATGCAGCCCCGTGGTGGGCTCGTCGAGGATGTAGAGGGTTCGGCCCGTCGCGCGTTTGCTGAGCTCTTTCGATAGCTTGACCCGCTGCGCCTCGCCGCCCGACAGCGTGGTCGCCTGCTGGCCGACCTTGATATAGCCCAGGCCCACGCGCACCAGCGCGTCCATCTTTTCGCGGATCGCCGGCACCGCTTTGAAAAACGTCTGCGCGTCTTCGACCGTCATATCAAGAACGTCGGCGATGCTCTTGCCCTTGAACCTGATTTCCAGCGTCTCGCGGTTGTAGCGCGCGCCGCCGCAGGTCTCGCAGGTGACATAGACATCGGGCAGGAAATGCATCTCGATCTTGATCACCCCGTCGCCCTGGCACGCCTCGCAGCGCCCGCCCTTGACGTTGAAGCTGAAGCGCCCGGGCTTGTAGCCGCGCGCCTTGGCCTCGGGCAGCCCCGCGAACCAGTCGCGGATGGGTGTGAAGGCGCCGGTATAGGTCGCCGGGTTCGACCGGGGGGTGCGCCCGATGGGCCGCTGGTCGATGTCGATCACCTTGTCGAGATGCTCCAGCCCCTTGATCGTCTCGCAGGGCGCGGGCGTCTGGCGCGCACCGTTGAGCCGCATCGAGGCGGCCTTGAACAGCGTCTCGATGGTCAGCGTCGACTTGCCCCCGCCCGACACGCCGGTGACGCAGACGAACCGGCCCAGCGGGAAATCCACCGTCACGTCTTTGAGGTTGTTGCCGGTGGCCTTGACCACGGTGACCTTCTTGCCGCTGCCCGGCCGCCGCTCGGCCGGCACCGCGATCTCGCGCGTCCCCGCAAGGTATTGCCCGGTGATCGAGGCCGCGTCGGCGGCGATCTCGGACGGGGTGCCCCGGCTGACGATCTGCCCGCCATGCACCCCGGCGCCGGGGCCGATATCCAGCACGTAATCGGCCTCGCGGATCGCCTCTTCGTCATGTTCGACGACGATCACCGAATTGCCCTGGTCGCGCAGGTTTTTCAGCGTGCCGAGCAGCCGTCCGTTATCGCGCTGGTGCAGCCCGATAGAGGGCTCGTCGAGCACGTAAAGCACGCCGGTCAGCCCGCTTCCGATCTGGCTGGCCAGCCGGATGCGCTGGCTTTCGCCGCCCGACAGCGTGCCCGCGTTGCGCGACAGGGTCAGGTAATCGAGCCCGACATTGTTGAGAAATCCCAGCCGCTCGCGGATTTCCTTGAGGATGGCGCGCGCGATCTCGTTCTTCTGCTTGCTGAGGCTCTCGGGCACGCGCTCGCACCAGCCATGGGCCTCGCGGATCGACATCTGAACGACTTCGCCGATATGCAGGCCGCCGATCTTGACCGCCAACGCCTCTTCGCGCAGACGGTGGCCGCCGCAGGTCTGGCAGGGGCGGTTGTTCTGGTAGCGTTCGAACTCTTCCCGCACCCAGCTTGAATCGGTCTCGCGATAGCGCCGCTCCATGTTGGGGATGACCCCCTCGAAGGGGCGCGTGACATTGTAGATGCGCCCGCCCTCGTCGTAGCGGAAGGGGATTTCGTCCTCGCCCGAGCCATAGAGAAACACCTGCTTTACATGCGCGGGCAGGTCTTTCCACGGCGTGTTCTTGTCGAATTCGTAATGCCGCGCGATGGCCTCGATCGTCTGGCGGAAATAGGGGGATTTGCCCTTGCGCCAGGGTGCGATGGCCCCGTCATAGACGGTCAGCGCAGCGTCCGGCACCACGAGGCGTTCGTCGAAGAAAAGCTCCACCCCCAGCCCGTCGCAATCGGGGCAGGCCCCGAAAGGCGCGTTGAAGGAAAAGAGCCGCGGCTCGATCTCGGGGATGGTGAAGCCCGAGACCGGGCAGGCGAAGTTCTCGCTGAAGGTATGGCGCTCCGGATCGCCCTCTTTCGGGGCGGTTTCCAGCACGGCAATCCCGTCGGCGAGGTCGAGCGCGGTGCGGAAACTGTCGGCCAGACGCGTCTCTAGCCCCGGTTTGACCACGATCCGGTCCACCACCACGTCGATGTCGTGGCGGAACTTCTTGTCAAGCGTCGGCGGCTCGTCGAGGTCGTGAAACGCCCCGTCGACCTTGACCCGCTGAAAGCCCTGCTTGCGCAGCTCGATGAATTCCTTGCGGTACTCGCCCTTGCGGTCGCGGATGATCGGGGCCAACAGGTAGGCGCGCACGCCCTCCTCCATCGTCATCACCCGGTCAACCATGTCCTGCACCTGCTGGGCCTCGATGGGCAGGCCGGTGGCCGGCGAATAGGGCGTGCCGGCGCGGGCGAAGAGAAGGCGCATGTAGTCGTAGATCTCGGTGACCGTGCCGACCGTCGAGCGGGGGTTTTTCGACGTTGTCTTCTGCTCGATCGAGATCGCGGGAGACAGGCCCGAGATATGGTCGACATCCGGCTTTTCCATCATGTCGAGGAACTGCCGCGCATAGGCCGAGAGGCTTTCGACATACCGGCGCTGACCCTCGGCATAGATCGTGTCGAAGGCCAGCGAGGACTTGCCCGAGCCCGACAGCCCGGTGATCACTACCAGCGCGTCGCGCGGAATGTCCACGTCGATGCCCTTGAGATTGTGCTCGCGCGCGCCGCGCACCTCGATCTGTTTCAGCTCGGCCATCAAGCCCCCCGGTTCACCGGTTAAGAGATAGTTGAGACCGCCCGAGTCTCCAACTTAAAAATGAGAACAAGTCAAGAACGCGCGGCCCTGCGGCAAGGCGTCCGGCAAAACCGCCTTCCGCTGAGGCAGGCCGCTTGTATAGTCAGCCCCACGAAACCGCGAGGGGCGCCGTGGCGATATTCGAGCTGATCCGCAGGATCTTTCCACCGGTGGAACGGATTGCCGGACCCGACGCCGTGATGCGCGCCGAGGCGGGCGAGTTGACGCTGCTCGACATCCGCTCGGATATCGAGGTGGAGCGCAGCGGCAAGGCCAACGGCGCCGTCCATATCCCGGTGCGCTTTCTGCGCGCGAAAGCCGACCCCAAAAACCCCAAATGCCATCCGGGCCTCAAGCCGGACGTGCCCGTGGCGATCTATTGCGCCAGCGGCAGCCGCTCGGTCTTTGCCGGGCGGATTTTGATGAAGATGGGCTACGCGCGGGTCTACAACCTGGGCTCGCTCAACGACTGGCAGCGCGCCGGCGGCCGCTGCGAACGTTAGCCCTGTCACAAGGAGACCGATCATGGACCTTCTGGAACGCCTCTTCCCCACCGTCGCCCAGATCGACGGCAAGACGGCGGTCAGCCGCCATGCCAACGGCGAGGTGCTGATGCTGGACGTGCGCAAGCCGCACGAGATCAAGCGCGGCGGCGCAGTGCCGGGTGCGGTGCATGTGCCGCTGGAATTCATCCGCCACGCGGCCAACCCCAATAGCCCCCATTACTCGCCCAAACTGACCCGCGAAATGCCGGTGGTGGTGTTCTGCCATCTCGGCGACATCTCCGCCCGGGCGGCGCGAATGCTGATGAAGATGGGCTATTCCGACGTGATGGAACTGGGCGTGTTCCGCAACTGGCTGGAGGCCGGCGGACCGGTCGTGAAATAGGACGCTCGGCGAAAGCGGTTGTTCCGGCCCTGCCTGCGACGGCGCGCCACCCGGCGGCGATCCCTCAGTTTCCATATAGCTTGTAGCGAAGCGTGCGATTCATTGTCGAGAGCGAGCTGGCCGGCATTTCGTGCCAGGACATGAAACGCACCGCCGAGACATCCTTGAGGTCGACGCTATTGCCCAGCCAGGCGCCCGACATGATCTCGTCCGCGAAACGCGCCGATTCATCCCAGTATCTTTCGTCGGCGGCGTTCTGTGCCGCCATGCAATCGGCCGGCATCTTCGTTCCCCGCGCGTTTTCATAGGGCAGATACGGCAGGCTGCCTTCCGAAATATCCCTGTAGTCGGACCAGACGCATCGCACCGTACCGGCATAGCCACGGGCATTTTTCTCTGTCTCGTAGGGGTCCAGCGCGTAATGGGTGTTGGCAATGAAGGTCAGCTTTGCCGTCGTGCGCGGCAACGCTCGGAGGCCGGCCAAAAGGCGTTCCGATTTCGCCTTGAACGCCGCCGGTCGGGATCTTGCCAGAGGGTACGGATAGTCGATCACGGCGCCGCTCAGATGCAGCGGCCGGGTCTTGTCGGCCCTCATGGCCTTTCCGAACTCGGCCAATACGTCGGTCACCAGATCTCCCGTGGCACCGGCGGTTCTCAACGCCGGGTATCCGCCGACCCGCCAGTTGGGAAGGTTGATCAGCAATGCCATCTCGACCTTCACCCCGGCCGAACTGTTCGTGACATGCGCATCGGTCAGGTCGCGCAGGCGCTTCATGTAGCTTAGCGCGATCCGGGCCGACGCCGCAGAGGAAACCCCCTTGGTGGCGGGAGAGAGGGCGCAACTGAAGGCTTTCCTAGAGCCCTCCATCACGCGCAGAAACGGCCCGTCCACATCGATGGCGCGGATCGGTACGCCGCTGTCCAGCACGCGGGAGACGATGTTCTCGAATTCCCACTCCGCGGCGGCGGTGGCGATTTCCGACGGGGTCGATCCCTGCCGGCAGGCCTTGGCGCCCAGACCGTATCCAGCAACGTAGGTGAGGTGGAAATCGTCCTTTGTCGACGGTCCGCGGTTGAGCGTGTCGCGCAGGTCTTTGAGCTGACCGTCTGACAGGTAGGTCCGGCTGGGCCGCCGCGAATGATCCGGGGCATAGGGTGATATCAGGCCCTGGGAAACCACGATTGTCCTGATCCCGGCGCGATAGAACGCGTGCCACATGCGCGCGCGCGCCTTGACGGAGCTGTCAAAGACATCGGCGAAATCGACAGACCGAAGGCCCGGACCGAATTCGATATCCTGCGACTGCGCGGCCGGTGCGCCCACCACCACCGTTCCGCACAGCACGGCGGCCGCAAGCAGGGCGCGGAGTGGAAGAAATCTCATGACAACAATCACCTCTGGAAACTACGGTTGCCGTCGACTTCCAACAGGCACTTCGGCTGGTCTGGTCCGAACCATGACGGCGAGGCGATCGGGGCCCGCTTCAACGACTATAAGCGGCGCGTTGCAAGAGACAACAGATCGTGACCCGCGGGCAGCAAGCGCGCAGACCGTCCCGGCGAAATGGATAAACCGGCAGGTCGTGTCGGCAAGGGCAGGTTCGACCGGCCAGGGTGAGGGCAGACCTTTGCAGCCTCGCCCGGCTCAGGTGTCGACGATACCGGGCGCGGCATCTGGCCTGTCTGCGCCCGTAGTGGCCATTGGGCACGGGCGAACCGCAAGCCGCGCCGGCACCGGCCCGTAGCATGCCGCCCCTAGAAGTGGATCGCCCGCCCCCAGGCATCGAGCACCGACTCGTGCATCATTTCCGACAGCGTCGGGTGCGGGAAGACGGCTTCCATCAGGTCGGCCTCGGTGGTCTCAAGCTGCCGGCCCACCACGTAGCCCTGGATCAGTTCGGTCACCTCGGCGCCGACCATGTGCGCGCCCAAAAGCTCGCCGGTCTTGGCGTCGAACACCGTCTTGATCAGCCCCTCGGGCTCGCCCAGGGCAATCGCCTTGCCGTTGCCGATAAAGGGGAAGCGGCCGACCTTGACCTCGTAGCCCTTGTCCTTGGCCTGCGCCTCGGTCATCCCGACGCTGGCCACCTGCGGCTGGCAATAGGTGCAGCCGGCGATGCTGTCGGGCTTTACCGCATGCGGGTGCCCGCCCGCCGCCAGTTCGGCCACCATCACCCCCTCGTGGCTGGCCTTGTGCGCCAGCCAGGGCGCGCCGGCCACGTCGCCGATGGCAAATAGCCCCTCGACGCCGGTCCGGCAGTATTCGTCGGTGACCACATGGGTGCGGTCGACCTGGACGCCCAGCTCTTCCAGCCCCAGCCCCTCGACATTGCCGACGATGCCGACCGCCGAGATCACCGTGTCGAATTCCTCGGTCGCGGTCTTGCCGCCCTGTTCGATATGCGCCGTCACCGTGCCCTTGCCCCGGTCGAGCTTTTTCACCGTGGCCTTTTCGCGGATCGTCATCCCCTGCTTCTCGAACGCCTTCTTGGCGAAGGCCGAAATCTCGGCATCTTCCACCGGCAGGATGCGGTCCATCACCTCGACCACGGTCGTCTCGGCGCCGAGCGTGTTGTAGAAGCTGGCGAATTCGATGCCGATGGCGCCCGAGCCTATGACCAGCAGCTTTTTCGGCATCCGTGGCGGCACCAGCGCCTTCTTATAGGCCCAGACAAGCTCGCCGTCGGGCTCCAGCCCCGGCAGCTTGCGCGCCCGCGCCCCGGTTGCCAGCACGATGGTCGGCGCGGTCATCTCTTCGCTGCCCTTGTCGGTCTTGACCGCGACCTTGCCCTTGGCGGGCAGCGTGGCCTCGCCCATGACGACGGTTACCTTGTTCTTTTTCAGCAGATGCCCGACGCCGGAGGCAAGCTGCTTGGCCACCCCGCGCGAGCGTTTGACCACCCCGTCGAGATCATAGCCCAGCCCCTCGGCCTTGAGACCGAATTCCTTGGCGCGGTGCATCAGGTGAAACACCTCGGCAGACCGCAGCATCGCCTTGGTCGGGATGCAGCCCCAGTTGAGGCATATCCCGCCCAGGTGCTCACGCTCGACGATGGCGACCTTGAGGCCCAGCTGCGCGCCGCGGATCGCGGCCACATATCCGCCGGGCCCGGCGCCGATCACGATCATGTCGAAGCTCTTGGCCGCCATGGCGCCCTCCTGTTCGCGAATTTGTTCAACGCTAAACCATGCGCCGCCTCACATCAATGAAACGGAACCCGGCTTTGCGCCAACATCACGATCCGCGGGTTGCGGCCCTCAAGAGGCGGCGCGCAGCTCTTCCACGCAGCGGCCGTAGCCGCCCTGGTCGAGGAACGCGACCTCGGGGTCGGACGAGCCGCGGTGCAGCGCCTCGTTGCGGGTGGGAAAGCGGCCGAAGCGGCGGATCACCTCGCGGTGCGCCTTGGCGTGCAGCAGGTTCTCGGCGCCGGTCTCGGGCATCCGGGTCAGCATCAGGCGGACGCAACGGTCCTGGTCCATCAGGCATTCCGAATGCATCAGCGGCAGGTAGAAGAACTGCCGCTCGGGCTCGGGAAAGCGCATGTCGAAATGGTGCTCGATCGCCTGCTTGGCCGCGGCGCGCGCCAGAACGTCGGTGGCAAAGGAACGCCAGTCACCGCGGAACATGTTGCGCGGCAACTGGTCGGTCAGGATCAGGTAGGCCATGGCCCCGCGCGGGTTGGTGGGCCATTCGTGGTATTCGCCGGCATGGGCGGATTCCCAGTCGGACTTGAACCGGGTGCGGATTTCGGTGTCGAGCTCTTCGCCGCCGCCATACCATCCCTTGGGCCCGACCTCTTTCAGCCAGAAGTCGATGATCTCGTCTTGGCGCGGCATCGTCTCGTCTCCTCCTCGTCCTGCCCGGCCTGCCCGGTCAGAACCGGGCGTGTTGGGATGGTTTCAGATTCAGCCGGCGCGCGCAACCGCCAGGCGCTTATTCTGCTGCAATTACCGGCTCTTCTTCGTCATGTGCGGCTTCCAGGGCATATTCCTGCGCCGCCTCCACCGCGACAGGCGTCGAGGACGGCATGACAGGCGCGTAGGTCGCGGTCTCGTCGACCGGCACGGCGGCGCGCTGCGTCATGCGGTAGGCGGCGTAGGCGGCAAGCGTCAGCATCAGCCCCGCGAGATAGAGGAAAAAGCCGTGCGGCCCGATCAAGCCCATCATCCAGCCGGTTGCAACCGGCCCGATGATCGCGCCGACCCCGTTGATGAACAACAGACCGCCGGAGGCCGCCGCCATGTCTTCGGGTTGAAGATAGTCGTTGGTATAGGCGATCAGCAGCGCGTAAAGCGGGTTCGACATCCCCCCGATCACAAAGGCCGCGGCCAGCAGCGCCGGGTAGGTATCGCCCACCAGCGCGGCGACCACCGCGGCGGTGCCGCCGATGGCCGCCGCACCCAGGATCAGCATCCGCCGGTCCATCCGGTCCGACAGCCAGCCGATGGGGAATTGCAGCAGCAGCCCGCCCAGAAAGATCGCGGCGATAAAGCCCGAGATCTGCGCCACGCTCAGCCCCGCCGCGGTGCCGAAGACCGCGGCCATGCCGAACTGCGCCGAGTAGACGCCGCCCACCAGGAACATGCCGATCGCGCCGGTGGGCGAGATGCGTACCAATGCACGCAGGCTCATCGGCTTGGTGGCCTCGAAGGCGGGCGTGGGGCCGACCGACAGAAGGATCGGCGCGAACGAGATCGAGACCAGCACCGAGGGGATGATGAACAGGATGAACCCCGCCGGGTCGGCGATCAGCAACAGCCCCTGGGCCGAGACGATGCCGGCCATCTGCACGATCATGTAAAGCGACAGCGTCTGGCCCCGCGTCTCGTTGGTGGCCGAGTTGTTGAGCCAGCTTTCGGCGGTGACGTAGACGCCCGAAAAGCAAAAGCCGATCAGCACCCGGCCCACCGTCCAGCTGACCGGATGGGCGAGCGCGGGGTAAAGGATCAGCACCGCCGAGATCAGCGAGGCAAGCGCGGCGAAGACGCGGATATGCCCGACCCGGCGGATCATCTCGGGCGCCAGTTGCGATCCCCCGAGAAAGCCCACGAAATACGCAGACATCACCAGCGACATCTCGAAGGTGGAAAATCCCTCGATGCCGCCGCGGATGCCCAAGAGCGTGCCCTGGATGCCGTTGCCGACCATCAGCAGCAGCATGCCGAGCATCAGTGCCCAGGAGCCTGCCAAGACCCTAATCATAATAACGCCTGCCCGTAGTTTGCGACTTTTGCCGCCTGTCTAGGGCTCTTGGGCAGGATGCAAATGCCCGCCAGCGACCTGCGCGCGTCGCGTTTCGTCTTCGGGGATCAGAAGCGAGGCATCGCCATAGGAAAAGAAGCGATATCTCTCGGCCACGGCGTGGGCATAAATGCGCCGCACCGTGCCGACCCCCATCAGCGCCGACACCAGCATCAGCAGGGTAGAGCGCGGCAGGTGGAAGTTGGTGATGAGCGCGTCGGTGATGCGAAAGCGATAGCCCGGGCGGATGAAGATGTCGGTCTCGCCCTGCCAGGGATGCAGCTGCCCGGCGGGGTCCGCCGCGGTCTCGATCAGGCGCAGCGCGGTGGTGCCCACGGGGATGATGCGGCCCCCGGCGGCGCGCGCGGCGTTGATCTCGTCGGCGGCCGCTTGCGTCACCTCGCCCCATTCGGCGTGCATCCTGTGGCGGCTGACATCGTCGACCTTGACCGGCAGAAAGGTGCCCGCCCCGACATGCAGGGTGACATGGGTAAACCCCACGCCCCTGCCCTTTAGCGCCGCGAGCAGCGCCTCGTCGAAATGCAGCGACGCCGTGGGCGCGGCCACCGCGCCGGTGCGGGCCGCCCAGACCGTCTGGTAATCCTCGCGGTCGCGGTCGTCGGCGGGCCGGCGGGCCGCGATGTAGGGCGGCAGCGGCATCGCCCCCGCCGCGGCCAGCGCGGTGTCGAAATCCGCGCCGTCGAGGTTGAAGGCAAGCGTCACGTCCTCGTCGGTCTTGACGGCGACCTCGGCGCGGAGCGCGTCGGAGAAGACGACGGTCTCACCCTCTTTCAACTTGCGCAGCGGCTTGGCCATCGCCCGCCAGCGCCCCGCGGGGTCGGGCGCCATCAGGGTGATCTCGACGCGTGCCTCGACCGGCCCCTGGGCGGTGTCGCGCCGCCGGGTGCCGGTCAGCCGGGCCGCGATCACCTTGGTGTCGTTCAGCACCAGCCGGTCGCCGGGCCGAAGCAGGTCCGGCAGGTCGCGCACGTGAAGGTCGTCTATCGCGTCGCCCTCGGCCACCAGCATCCGCGCGGCGCTGCGCGGGCGGGCCGGCCGCGTGGCGATCAGCGCCTCGGGCAGGTCGAAATCGAAATCCGACAGCTTCACTGACCGGCCCCCTGGGGTGGCGCGCTGCGAAAGATCTCGCGGAACATGCCCGGTGTCAGGATCGACAGCGGGTTCACGCGCACCTGCGGGGCGTTTGCGTCGCCCACCAGGCGGTAGTTGACGCCGAACAAACCCTCGCCCTTGCGCGTCAGGACCGAACCGATCGAGTTCAGCATGTAGATCGGCGAGACCACGCCCTGCATGTCCAACCTCTTGGTATCCATGCGGTAGACCCCCGCCATCGAGATGCCCAGCGACGGGCCCACCGCGCTGCCCCTCGTGATCTGCACTGCTTGCGTCGTCAAGCGGAAGCGGGCGTCGACCTCCGAGAACATCAGCCCCTCGCCGTAGAGGATGTCGATCAGCCCGACCACGCTCATCGCCGACAAGAGCTCGGTCAGCACCGATGTCCCGCGCACCCGCACGTTTTCGATGCCCAACCGACCGGAATATTCGCCAGGCCGCCCTGTCGGCGTCAGCGTGAGGTCGAGCGCGCCGCCGCGGGCCTTGCCAAAGGCGCCCAGCGCGCTGAGCGCCGCCCCCGCATCCGCCGCGCGCACCTCGACCGCCGTGCCCTCCGCCGAGGGGGCCAGCGTGGCCTCGATCGGTGCCGTGCCGTTCAGCCGGGCGCGGATCGCACCGTTCAGCCCGCCGTCAGGCGACAGCTCGCCGGTCACGGCGTTCAGCACCAGCCCCTCGGCCACCACGACCTCGTCCAGCTCCAGCCGGATCGGCCCGCCGGGCCCGCCGCCGCCCCGGCCGAAGGGCGCATCGCGCAGATCGACGCGGCCGCCGGTCAGCGCGATGGCAGGCGCCCGCCCCGCCCCGCGACCGGTGATCGTGGCCCCGCCCTCAAGCCAGGTGCCGACGCGCAGCCGCGTCAGGCTGGCGCTATCGAGCGCCCCGCCGGGGCGCAGCGTCACCCGCCCCTCGGCGTCGAGCCCCGGCGCCGAGATCGCCAGCCGCTCGATCGCCGGCGCATCGCCCAGCCGCCCCTCGACGCTGAGCCGCCCGGTGGCGTTCGCCCGCTTCGACCAGCCTAGCCCCGGCACCGAGATGGCCAGCCGGTTGAGATCGCTCTCCAGCGTAAAGCGGGGGGCCGCGGGGTCGAGCGACAGGGTAAAGGCGCCCGCCGCCGCGCCCGACAGGCTGCCCGCAGGCAGGCCCAGACCGAAGGTTTCGGCCGTGCGCTGCGACAGCTCGACAGTGCCCTCGACACGGCCCGGCCCGTCGCCGGACCGCTGCCAGGCGACGCTGAGCGGCACCCCGTCCAGCGTGGCCGCCCCGGAGAGCGACAGCCCCGCCCTGTCGCCCCGGACGCGTATCGCGTCGGCGGCCAGCACCCGGCCCGGTACCAGCACCTCCGAACGCATGCCGTGCAGGGTACCGTCAAATCGAAAATCCACGTCCGCGGGCCGCAGCCCGTGCTTGATGGGCAGGTTCACCTCCGCGGCGATCTCGGCGCGGCCCGCGGCAATGCCGGGGCCGATGTCGGCATTGCGCAACAGCCGCAGCGGCGGCGCGTCGATCAGCGACAGAACCGCCGGTATCGCACTGTCGAGCGCAAGCGTGATCGTCGCCCGCACCGGCCGCTGGCCGAGATCGGACAGGCGCAGCACCGAACCCGCGACATCGACCAAGCCGCCCTGCGGCGCCTCGACCCGCCCTTTCTCGACCACCAGCGTATAGCCCTCCTGGGACAGCGTGCCATAGCCCTGCCCGCCGAGGACCGGCGGGAAATCCCGCAAGACGCTGACCGTGGCATCGCGGAATTCGTGGTCGAGCGACAGGCGCGCCGGCGCACCGGGGGCGAGCCGCACGGCGGCGTGCACGTCAAACAGCGTGCCGCCGTCGACATTGCGTGAGAACCAGTCGCGGGTGGCCGGGACCAGACCCACGGGCCAGAGCGACAAGAGCCGCGCATCGGTGATCTCGTCCAGTTCGGCATCGACCGACACGCGCCAGCCGTCGGCCGCCGCGGCCACAGTGCCCGCGCCGCGATAGCTGTGCGCGTCGTCGGTCAGCACCGCCTGCCCTATCGTGGCGGTGAACGGGTCGAGCGCGAGCTTGAGGTCGAGCGCACCGCCGTTGAACCGCGCCGGCGCGTCGAACACGCCTTCGGGGCTGAAGACGACCTCGCGCAGGCCCATCTGGGCCACCAGCGTCTCGGGCCAGCCGCCGGGGCCGGTATCGGTCAGGTAGGCATGGCCATCGGCGCGCAGGCGCAGCAGCTCGGTGTCGAGCGCGATCTCGTCGAATACGATCTTGGCCTCATCGGGGGCGTAGGAGAAATAGCTCTTTCCCGAGGTAAACCCGATGGGCGGCGCGCCCTCGACGGGTTTCAGCGCCCCCGCGCCGATTTCCAGCGCTGCCGAAAGCTGCCCGAGACTGCCGCTGGCATCGACCTCGGTGCGCAGCGCGCCCGAGATCGGAGCGTCGATCACCGACAGGAAGGCCAGCGCCGGCGACTGGGTGGCGATATCGCCCGCCGGCACCGCGGAGAAATTGGTCGACATCCGCGCGGCGGGCGAGCCCTTGGCGCTGACGAAGGTGACGGCGAATTCGGCCGGCCGCTCGGCCCCGCCCTCGAGCGAGAAGAAGACGCGCAACGCCACCTCGGCATCGTCCTGTTCCAGCGTCATCAGCCCGTCGTCGATGCGCCAGATGCGGCCCGAGCGCGCGTCCTCGTAGGTCAGGCCCAGCGCCTCGACACTCAGGTTTTCCACCGCCGCGAGCGCCGGCGCCTGAAACGCCCGGTCGATCTGGTCCAGCACCGCGGCCAGGCTCGCCCCAGAGGTCACCGCCGCGCCGGTCTGGCCCAAGGCCAGGTCGATGCGCCCGTCCGGCGCCCGGCGCAGCGTGAGCTCGGCCCCGGTCAGCGCCACCTCGCGCAGCATCAGCCGGCCCTGCATCGCGGGGCCCGGCGCGATGCGGGCCGACAGCTCGGGCAGGCGCGCCACGGGGCGGCCGGTGGCGTCGAACACCGCCACCTCGCGCAGGTGCACCTCGGGACGGAGGCGGCGCGAGACGAAGACATCGACACCGCCCAGCCGCAGCTCGGCGGGCGCCAGCCCGGCATTCAGCCGCGCCTCGATACGCTCGGTCACGAATTCGGGCAGGCTGACCGTGCGCCCGGTCAGCGCCAGCCCGGCGAGGCCCGCCAGGCCCGCCAGCATCGCAAGGCTCAAGAGCAGCCACAGGCCGAACCGGCGCTGGGCGTCGATATCCGTTTGCGGATCGGTCGGGCGGTCGGTCTCGGTCATCTCACGGCATCCCGCGGCCCGCCCTTGCCCGGGGGGCGTTCGCGGTTATGTTCCACCGGGCCATAGCGCCCGGAAAGGCTGCATTGCAAGAAATCAAGGATCATGACCATGCCCGATACCGGCGACACCGCCCCCGATTTCACCCTGCCCCGCGACGGCGGCGAGACGGTCACGCTGTCCGCGCTGCGCCCCGCGCCCGTCGTTCTGTACTTCTACCCCAAGGATGACACGTCCGGCTGCACCAAGGAAGCCATCGCCTTTACCGGGCTGATCTCCGAGTTCGAGGCCGCCGGCGTCAAGGTCTTCGGCATCTCGAAAGACACGGTGGCCAAACATGACAAGTTCGTCGCCAAGCACGAGCTTGCGGTGCCGCTGCTGTCGGACGCCGAAGCCGACGTGTGCGAGCAATACGGCACATGGGTGGAAAAGAAGATGTACGGCAAGACCTACATGGGCATCGAACGCGCGACCTTCCTGATCGACGGCACGGGCCAAATCGCCCGCGTCTGGCGCAAGGTCAAGGTGCCGGGCCATGCCGAAGAGGTGCTGGAGGCCGTCCGCGCCCTGTGATTGCGGGCGCTCAGGGCGCGGGCCGGTCGCTCGGCCGCGCCCCGGAGTGCCTCGGGCGGTCGCCGGCCGGCGACGATCGTATCGTGGTTTTGGCGCAACCCCGCGGCGACATCGGCATGATTCCGCCCATTTCGAGACCCCCCATCGGCAAAACCATGTAGCTTCGGTTAAAAATCTTGAAGGCAGACAGGCTGAGGGATACTCCCCCGGCGACGGCGCCGGGCGGGCGCGTCTGACCTTTGGACAAGTTGGGCAGATGGGGCACAGGCATTGACGTCGCGATTTATACACCGCATCGACCATGCGCTCGAACGCATGCTTCCCGAACAACGCCTGTTTTTGCGTAGCGATAGCGAGACCCGGTTCATCCGGCTCAGTCCCGCGACGCAGTTCATCGCCTTCGCCGGCAGCGCGCTTGTCGTCGGCTGGGCAATGGTGGCAACCGCGGTCCTGCTGATGGACAACGTCGGCGCGGGCAACCTGCGCGACCAGGCGCAACGCGAACAATCGCTATACGAGGAACGGCTGAACGCCCTGGCGCTGGAGCGCGACAACCGCGCGACAGAAGCCCAGGCCGCGCAGGAACGGTTCAACCTCGCGCTGGCGGAGGTGTCCAAGATGCAGTCGGCGCTCTTGGCCTCGGAAGACAGGCGCAAGGAGCTGGAAACCGGCATCGAGGTGATCCAGACCACCCTGCGCAGCGTGATGGCCGAACGCGATGAGGCCCGCGCCGAGACAGCGCGCCTGGCCGCGGCGCTGGACGACGACACCGGCCCCGAGCGCCGGGTCGCCGCGCGCGCGACGAATGCCGAAGCCGCGCTTGGCTTTCTCTCCGCCGCGCTGGAGCAGACCGCGCGCGAACGCGATCAAGCCCTCGCCGACGCCGCGGCCGCCTACGAACTGGCCGAGGCGCTGGCCTACGAGCAGCGCCTGACCGGCGAACGCAACGACCGCATCTTTACCCAGCTCGAAGAGGCGCTGGCGGTCTCGGTCGAGCCGCTGGACAAGATGTTCCGCGCCGCCGGCCTGAAACCCGACAGCCTGATCGAAGCCGTGCGCAAGGGCTATTCGGGAATCGGCGGGCCGCTTACGCCGCTGTCTCTCTCGACCAAGGGCACCGAGCCCCACCCCGACGAGATGCGCAGCGCGGGGCTGATATCGCGCCTCGACCGTCTGAACATGTACCGCATGGCCGCCGAAAAGGCGCCCTTTGCGACACCGCTGAAATCGTCCTTCCGCTTCACCAGCCCCTTCGGCATGCGCAGCCACCCCACCAGCGGGCGTTACCGTATGCATGAGGGCGCCGATTTCGCCTCGGATTACGGCACGCCGATCTACGCCACCGCCGACGGCGTCGTGACCAAGGCCGGCTGGGTCTCGGGCTATGGCCGCATGGTGGAGATCCGGCACGAGTTCGGCATCGAAACCCTCTACGGGCACATGGCGAAACTTCGCGTGACAGAGGGCCAAAGGGTCTCGCGCGGCGACAGGATCGGTGATATGGGAAGCTCTGGCCGTTCGACCGGGACGCATCTGCACTACGAGGTGCGCGTCAGCGGCACACCCGTGAATCCGATGACCTACATCAAGGCAGCCAGAGATGTTTTCTAAGAACAGAATCAACGAACCCGGCCCCAAACAGACTGGCGATGCGGAGAAACCGAGAATGCCCGAATCGGCCATGGCGCCCCGCCCCGACACCGCCGCCGCCCCCAAGGCAAAGCCGCCGGCGTCGGTTCTGTCGACCGACCTGACGGTGACCGGCAACCTCAAGACCACCGGCGACATCCAGGTCGAAGGCACCGTCGAGGGCGACATCAACGCGCACATGCTGACCGTGGGCGAAGGCGCCACGATCCGCGGCGAGGTGGTGGCCGACGACATCGTGGTCAACGGCCGCGTGGTGGGCCGCGTGCGTGGCCTCAAGGTGCGACTCACCTCGACCGCCCGCGTCGAGGGCGACATCATCCACAAGACCATCGCGATCGAAAGCGGCGCCCATTTCGAGGGCTCGGTACAGCGTCAGGACGACCCGCTGAACACCGGTGCCCAGCGCAAGCCGCAGCAACCGCAGCCGGCCCAGCGCCCGGCCCAGCAGCAGCAACCGGCCCAGAAACCGGCGGCGGCGCAGGGCCAGGGCGGTCAGCAGGGCCAGGGCGGTCAGCAGACCGCGCAAAAGGCGCCCGCCCCCAAGGGCTAGACGTCACGCATCGCGGCAACAGTTTCAGGCATCGCCTTGCAGGCGATGCCTTTTTCGTTTCAACGCCCAGCGGTCAGGGGGTGCTCAGCGCGCGGCGATACAGGTGCCAGGTGGCGTGCCCCAGCACCGGCAGCACCACGAAAAGCCCCAGAAAGGCCGGCAGCATCCCGGCGAACAAGAGCGCCGCGATGATCGCGGCCCAGCTCAGCATCACGGCGAGGTTCCGGCGCACCGTTTCGAGGCTGAGCAGCATCGACGTCATGAAGTCGATTTCCTTGTCCAGCATCAGCGGAAAGCTGACCACCGTCAGCCCGAACAGAAGAAACGCAAAGCAGCCGCCCAGCACCAGTTCGGTGCCGATCATCGCCAGCCCGTTGGAGGTAAAGAACACCTCCCAGGACGAGCTGATATTGGTCATCACGCTCAGCCCCATGAACAGCGCAAAGACCATGTGGGAGAGAAAGGTCCAGAACAGGAAGGCAAAGACGATGATCGCCCCCGCCCAGGGCAGTTGCCTGTCCTTTTCGCGCAGGACGACCCCCAGCACCCCGGGCCATGACAGCGCCTCGCCCCGCTCCATCCGGCGGCTGACCTCGTAAAGCCCGACCGCGGCAAAGGGCGCGATCAGCGGAAAGCCGAGCGAAAGCATCAACGTCCAGGCGACGGTGCCCGCGCCGAAATAGACCAGCGCCAGCCCGCCGAGGACGTAGACCGAGCTGAAGAACAGGCCGAAGGCCGGTGCGGTACGGAAATCGCGCCATCCCGCGGCCAGCGCGGCGCGCAGGTCGTCCAGCGTGACGGATTGGATATCGGGTTTGGGCGACGCGACGGCCCCCGACATATCGGACATGGCTTCCTCCCTTATGCGCTCTTTCGTCGCATTCGGGGGGAGTTTACATGCGATTCCCGGCTGCGCCGAAGGCTTTATTCCTCGGCCTGCGCCTCGGCGCGGCTCTTGCCCGCCACGTCCAGCGCCAGCGTCGCGGCCATGAACGGGTCGAGATCGCCGTCCAGCACGCCCTGGGTGTCGGAGGTTTCCACCCCGGTGCGCAGATCCTTGACCATCTGGTAGGGCTGCAGCACGTAAGACCGGATCTGGTTGCCCCAGCCGGCCTCGCCCTTGGCCTCGTGCTGGGCGGTGATATCGGCGTTGCGCTTGTCCAGCTCCAACTGGTAGAGCCGCGATTTCAGCGCCTTCATGGCGATGTCGCGGTTCTGGTGCTGGGATTTCTCGGAGCTGGTCACCACGATGCCCGTCGGGATATGGGTCATGCGCACCGCCGAGTCGGTCGTGTTGACGTGCTGGCCGCCCGCCCCCGAGGACCGGTAGGTATCGACGCGGACATCGGCGGGGTTCACCTCGATCTCGATATTGTCGTCGACCACCGGGTAGACCCAGACCGAGCAGAACGAGGTATGCCGACGCGCCGCGCTGTCATAGGGCGAGATCCGCACCAGGCGATGCACGCCCGATTCCGATTTCAGCCAGCCATAGGCGTTGGGGCCGGAAATCTTGTAGGTGGCGGATTTTATGCCCGCCTCTTCGCCCGCGCTCTCGGATTGCAGCTCGACCTTGTAGCCGTGCTTTTCCGCCCAGCGCACATACATCCGCGCCAGCATCGAGGCCCAGTCGCAGGATTCGGTGCCGCCCGCGCCCGAGTTGATTTCGAGGAACGTGTCGTTGCCGTCGGCCTCGCCGTCCAGAAGCGCCTCGAGCTCTTTCTGCGCGGCCTTTTCCTTCAGCACCTTCAACGCCGTCTCGGCCTCTCTTACAACCTCGTCGTCGCCTTCCATCTCACCAAGCTCGATCAGCTCGACATTGTCTTCCATGTCCTGGCTGATGCCCTTGTAGGTGTCGATGGCGTCGACCAGCATCTGCCGCTCGCGCATCAGCTTTTGCGCGCGCGCGGGGTCGTTCCACAGGTCGGGGTCCTCGGCCATGGCGTTGAACTCTTCCAGCCGGTGCTCGGCGGTGTCCCAGTCCATGCGCTGCGCCAGCAGCTTCAGCGACTTGCGGATATCCTCAACGGTGTTCTGCGCGTCTGCACGCATCGGCCCTTGCCTCGGTTGATCTGGTTGTCAGATGGGCGTGATAGCCCGGCGCGCGCCGGCGGGCAAGCTCAGTAAAGCCCGCCCGAGGACAGCGTGCCAAAGGTGGCCTTTGGCCCGACCGTGGTCTTGCGCCCGGTCGAGGTGGTCACCTCCTGCGCGCCCGCATCGGCCTCGCCCCGCTCGAAGAGCGGCAGGTTGGCGCCCATGGCAAAGCCGCCGTCGACCAGCGCGCCCATGCCGAAGATCGGCTCTTCGCCGTCGCGGAAGTATTCCGCCACGACATCGGCGCCGCCGGCCTCGTTCGGCAGCCGCGCGCCGGTGTAGCGGTCGATCTTGATGAAATGGCCGCCGGGCGGAACCTCGAACGGGCCGCCACCGTATTTGGCCGTGGCCTTCTTCATGAACTGGTTGAAGACCGGGCCGCACATCGATGCGCCGTAAGCCCCCCGCCCCAGCGGGCGCGGCTGGTCGTACCCCATGTAGCAGCCCGCGACGATATTCGAGGTGAAGCCGACGAACCACACGTCGCGCGCGTCGTTGGTTGTGCCGGTCTTGCCCGCGGTCGGCACACCGAGATTGACCCGGCCCGCCGCCGTGCCCCGCTCGACCACGCCGCGCATCATCGACGTCAGCTGGTAGGCGGTGATCGCGTTGATCACCCTGTCGCGGCGCGAAACGATCTGGGGAGCGCGGCCACGCGGCAGGGCGGCCACGCTGCAATCGGTGCATTCGCGCGGGTCATGGCGGTAGATCGTGTTGCCCCAACGGTCCTGCACCCGGTCGACCAGCGTCGGCTCGACCCGCTCGCCGCCATTGGCGAACATCGCGTAGGCCGACACCATGCGGTAAAGCGTGGTTTCCTGGCTGCCCAGCGCATTGGCGAGGTAGGGGTTCATCCGGTCGTAGACGCCGAACCGCTCGGCATAGCCGGCCACCGTGCGCATCCCCACCTCCTGCGCCAGGCGCACGGTCATCAGGTTGCGCGACCGCTCGATGCCGGTTCTCAGCGGCGTCGGGCCGTAAAACTTGTTGCTGGCGTTCCTGGGCCGCCAGATGCCGGCGCCGGTATCCACCTCGATGGGCGCATCGATGATGATCGTGGCGGGCGTAAACCCGCTGTCGAGTGCTGCGGCATAGACGAAAGGCTTGAACGACGAACCGGGCTGGCGCGTGGCCTGCGTCGCGCGGTTGAACACCGAGTGCTGGTAGGAAAAGCCACCCTGCATCGCCAGCACCCGGCCGGTATTGACGTCCATCGCCACGAACCCGCCCTGGATCGCGGGCACCTGCCGCAGCGTCCAGCGGATGAAGCTGCCGTCGGAGTCCTCGGTCATGCGGCGCACATGCACCACGTCGCCGACCTGGAAATTGTCGACGAAGCTGCCGCGCATCCAGGCGATGTCCTTGCGCGGCACCTGGGCGGTGCCCTCGACCCCCTCGATGCCCAGCGTCATGCTCTGGTCGGCGATGTCCAGCACCACCGCGGGATACCACGCATCCTGCAGAAAGATATCGCGCGCCACCTCGACCTCGGAGAGCGCCGCGCGCCAGTCGGCCTCGGTGCCCAGCCTGTCGGCCGGGATGGTCTTGCCGGTGCCGCGCCACTGGCCCAGGCCGCGGTCGTATTGCTCAAGCCCCGCGCGCAGCGACACCGCCGCCTCGGACTGCATCTCGGGGTCGAGCGTGGCCCGGATCGTCAGGCCGCCGCCGAAGAACTCGCCCTCGCCGAAATCTTCCGACAGCTGCCGGCGGATCTCGTCGGTGAAATAATCGCGCGGCGGCAGGCTATCGCGAAACGGCGGGTAGTCGCCGTTCTGCACGGTCAAGAGCGGCGCGTCGCGCGCGGCCTCGTAGGCGGCCTGGTCGAGATAGCCGTTCTCGCGCATCTCGCGCAGCACGAAATTGCGCCGTTCCAGCGCGCGATCCATCTCGCGCACCGGGTGATAGTTCGACGGCGCCTTGGGCAGGGCCGCCAGATAGGCGGCATCCTGCGGCTCCAGCTCGGACAGGGTCTTGTTGAAATAGGTCTGCGCCGCGGCGGCGACGCCGTAGGAGTTCTGCCCGAGGAAGATCTCGTTGAGGTAAAGTTCGAGGATCTTTTCCTTGCTCAGCGTCTTTTCGATGCGCGTGGCAAGGATCAGTTCCTTGATCTTTCGCTCGCCGGTGCGCTCGCCCCCGAGCAGGAAATTCTTCATCACCTGCTGGGTGATCGTCGAGGCCCCGCGCACGGTCTGGCCGCGGGTCTTGACCGCCTCGATACCGGCGGCAACGATACCGCGGGCGTCATAGCCTTTGTGGGTGTAAAAGTTCTTGTCTTCGGCCGAGATGAAGGCCTGCTTGACCAGGTCGGGGATCTCTTCGGCCGGCGCGAAAAGCCTGCGCTCGACGGCGAACTCGTCGATCATCCGGCCCTCGCCGGAATAGATCCGGCTGATCGTCTTGGGGGCGTAGGTCGCCAGGTCTTCGTGATCGGGCAGGTCGCGGGCATAGAACCAGAACACCGCGCCGATCATCAGCGCGGCGGCGACAACGCCGATCGTCACGAGGCTGAAAAGCGCCCCGAAGAAGGAAAAGACAAAGCGAAGCACGCGCGCCCCCGAGTTCGTCCCGCCTGTATACTCTCGTGCCGGGGCCGGGTCAAAAGCGACGCCGCGCCGAGACGGTCTTTTTCCACCCCATCTCGATCACAATCGAGAAACCTCGGGCGCGGCACGCGGGATCCATCGCTCGGACGGCCCGCTGCACGCCGCCCTGCCCGCGGCCGCTGGCCGAGCAGCGCCTAGCGGCGCAAGAGCGACGCCTCGGCCGCGTCCTCGACCGCCCAGGCGGCCAGCGCGGCGGCGATTCCCCGGGCCGCCCTGCCCCGCCATTCGGGCGAGGCCAGGTCGGCGCGGTCCTGCGCCGAAGAGAGAAAGCCCAATTCGATCAGCACGGAGGGAATGTCGGGTGCCTTGAGCACCGAGAACGCCGCCTCGAGCCGCGGCCGCTTGTGCATCCGCCCGACGCTGTCGGTCAGCCCCGCGACCAGCGCATCGGCCAGCTTGTCCGACCGCGGCACGGTCTCGCGGCGGACCATGTCCATCAGCATGTTGGCGATGCGGTCGCCCTGGCGCGAGAGATCGACCCCGGCCAGCAACTCGTCGCGGTCGTGGCGTTCGGCCAAGAGCTGCGAGGCCCGGTCCGACGCCGTCTCGGACATCGTGTAGACCGTGGCGCCCGACGCCCGCCCTTCGGCCAGCGCATCGGCATGAAGCGACAGGAACACATCCGCCCCGGCCATGCGCGCGATAGAAATACGGTGTTCGAGCGGCACGAAAACATCGTCGTCGCGGGTGAGGCTGACCTCCATGCCCGCGCGGCGCAACACCTCGCGCAGCTCGCGGGCAAAGGTCAGCATCAGGTCGGCCTCGCGCACCCCGTCGCGTTCGGCGCCGGGGTCGATGCCGCCATGGCCGGGGTCGAGCACCACGCGCAGGGCACGGCTGCCGTCCTGCCGCCGGCGCGGCGGCGGCAGGACGGCGGGCTCGGGCACCCCCAAGAGCCGGGGACCGGCGGTGCCGCTGGCCGCGGCAAAGCGATCGGCGTCGGCGGCGCCAAGGCCGAGCACCAGCCGCGCCCGGCCGGTGCGGCTGTCGCGCCGCATCTCGGCGCTGTCCACCGGAAGGGGCGCGGACAGCTCCATCACCAGCCGCGACCAGCCCGGGCGCAGGGCGCCTGCGCGCACCGCGCCCACCCGGTCCGTGCGCGCCAGCCTGGCGGGATCGAATCCGGCAAAGTCGACCTCGTTGAAATCGACCACCGCCCGCGGCGGATCGGTGAGCGTGAAGACGCGGTAGGGCACGGGCAAGCTGAGCCAGAGGTCCAGCACCACGCCCCGCCCCTCGTCGCGGATCGACGAACGCGCGGCGTCGGGCCGGGCCAGCGCCGACAGCGCCTCGGCCCCGGCCCCGGCGGCACAGACGGCCAGCGCCGCCGCCAGCGAAAATGCCGCGAAAATCCTGCCCATTGCCCCGTTGTCCCGACCTGGTGCCATGATAGCGCCGGCGCGCGCCACGCGAAACGCCTCAGCCCCGCCGCGCCGTCATGAACCGTTCCAGCCGCGCCAGCCCCTCGGCGATCGCCTCGCTCGACTGGGCGTAGGAAAACCGCAATGTGCCGGCCCCGCGCCCCGGATCGAAATCGAGCCCCGGAGTCACGGCCACGCCGGCCTCCTGCAGGATCTCGGCGGCGAAGGCGCGGCTGTCTTCGGTCAGATCCGACACGTCGGCATAGACGTAAAACGCCCCGTCCGGCGGCGCGATCTTCGTGAAACCGGCCTTTGGCAGACCGTCCAGCATCAGCCGGCGGTTTTCGCGGTAGACGGCCATGTTGGCCTCTAATTCGTCGGTGCAGTCCATCGCGGCCAGCGCCACCACCTGCGCCGCGTGCGAGGCGCAGATGAAAAGGTTCTGCGCCAGCCGCTCGATCCGGCGGACGTGATCCTCGGGGACGACCATCCAGCCGACGCGCCAGCCGGTCATCGAGAAATACTTGGAGAACGAGTTGATGACATAGGTCTCGTCGCTGATCTCCAGCGCGGTCACGGCCTTCTTGTCGTACTCGATGCCGTGGTAGATTTCGTCGGAAATGAAGGCCGCGCCCTGCCCCGCGCAGGCCTCGATCAGCGCGGCGAGCGCGGGCTTGTCCAGCATCGTGCCCGAGGGGTTGGCCGGAGAGGCCACCATCAACCCGTCCAGATCGCCCGGCAGGTCGCCCGGCACCGGTTGCAGCCGGTTTTCGGGCGCACATTCCAGCATCACCGGCGTCAGGTCGAGCGCCGAGAGGATCTGGCGGTAGGACGGGTAGCCGGGCGCGCCGATGCCCACCCGCGCGCCGGTGTCGAAAAGCGAGGTGAAGGCCAGGATGAACGCGCCCGAAGAGCCCGGCGTGACGATCACCCGCTCGGGGTTCAGATCGACATCGTACCAGTCGCCGTAAAGCCGGGCGATGCGCGCGCGCAGCGCCGGCAGGCCCAGGCCCACGGTGTAGCCCAGCGCCTCGCGCTCCATCGCCGCGGCCAGTGCCGCGCGGGCCCCTGCGGGCGCGGGGGTGCCGGGCTGGCCGACCTCCATGTGCACGATGTCGCGGCCCGCTGCCTCGGCCCGGCGCGCGGCCTCCATCACGTCCATCACAATGAAGGGATCGACCTCGCCCCGCCTTGAAACCCGCATCCTGCCCTCTCTACGGTGCTGCCCGAGTGATGCGGTTTTTCCAGCCCGGGGGGCAAAGGTCAATGGCGGCGATCCTGCGCCCGAGAACGATGCTGCTGGCGCTGGTCCTGGCGCTGGTCCTTGCCCCTTTGGCACGCGCCCAGACGCTGATCCGCGATGCCGAGATCGAATACGCCTTGCGCGAACTCGCCCGCCCGATGATCAGCGCCGCGGGCCTCAGCCCCGCCGCGGTCCGGGTGATGCTGCTGAACGACAGCTCGATGAACGCCTTCGTGCTGGACGGGCGGACGATCTTCATCCATTCGGGGCTGGTGCTCAAGCTCGACCGGGCCGAGGAATTGCAGGCGGTGATCGCGCATGAGATCGCCCATATCGCCAATGGTCACATCACCCGGCGGCTGGCCAATCTGCGCAGTGCCAATTCCACCGCGGCGATGGGAATGCTGATGTCGCTCGCCGTGGCGATGACCGGCAATGCAAAGGCGGGCACCGGGCTCGCCGTGGGGTCGGCCTCGGCCGCGCAGCGGGCGTTTCTGTCCCATACCCGCGCCGAAGAGGGCTCGGCCGACCAGGCCGGCCTGCGCTACATGGCCGGTGCCGGGGTGGACCCGCAGGCGATGGTCGACGTGCTGGAGCTGTTTCGCGGGCAAGAGGCGCTGAGCGCCGGCCGGCAGGACCCCTACGTGCGCACCCACCCGCTGTCGCGCGACCGCATCCGCGCGCTCAAGGGCTTTGCCGCGGCCTATGGCGACCGCGCCGAGGACAACCCCAAGGCCGATTACTGGTTCGCCCGCGCCCGCGGCAAGCTCGAGGCGTTTCTGCGCAACCCGTCCTACACGCTGCGCAAGACGGCCAAGGGCGACACGTCCGACATCGCGCTGATGCGCCGTGCCATCGCCTATCACCGGATGCCCCGGCCGCAGCAGGCGATGGCGGAAATGGACGCGCTGGTGGCAAAACGCCCGAGCGACCCGTTCGTGCACGAGTTGAAGGGCCAGATCCTGCTGGAATCCCGCCGCCCCGGCGCCGCCGTCAACGCCTATGGCCGCGCGGTCGAACTGGCCCCCCGCGAAGGGCTGATCATTGCGGGCTATGGGCGGGCGCTGCTGGCGCTGGACACCGCGCAGGGCAATTCACGCGCGCTCGCCGCGCTGGAAAAGGCCCGCGCCCGCGACCCCAACGACCCGCGCATGCTGCGCGACCTGGCGGTGGCCTATGCCCGCGCCGGGCAGAAAGGCATGGCCTCGGTCGCCACCGCCGAACGCTACGCGCTGGGCGGGCGGCTGAAGGATGCCGCGGTCCATGCCAAGCGCGCCGAGGGGCTGTTGCCCCGCGGCAGCCCGGGCTGGATGCGCGCCCAGGACATCCTGAACGCCGCCGAGACGGCAAAGAAGCGCAGATGAGGCGTGCCCTTGCGCTGAGCCTGGCCCTGGCCGGCGCCCCGGCGGGCGCGGTCGATCTGACCGCGCTGACCGGGCCCGAGCGCGCGGCCTTCCGGGCCGAACTGCGCGCCTATCTGCTGGACCACCCGGAGGTGATCGAAGAAGCGTTGAGCGCCGGCGCGGGCGAACGCCGGCGCTACGAAGAAAAGGTCACCGACGACCTCGCCCTGCTGGAAAGTAACGCCGAGGCGCTTTTCGACGCAAAGGGCGACTGGACCGGCGGCAACGCAGAGGGCGACATGCCGCTGACAGCCTTCGTCGGCTACGGCTGCACGACCTGCGCCGCCGCGATGTCGGGGCTCGACGCGCTGACGGCGGAGGACCCTGGATTGAAGGTGATCGTCAAGGATATCGGACCCGAAGGCGACGATGCGGCCGCGCGGTTCGCCCAGGCGGTGCTGTCGCTTGCCGGGCCCGACGCCTATCGCCGCGCCCAGGCGGCGCTGTTCGACGCGCCCGCCCACGATGCGGCGCATCTGGCCGGCATCGCCGAACGCCTTGGCCTCGACCCCTCCGCGCTCGGCGCCCGCATGGACGCGCCCGAGACCCGCGCCAAGATCGCCCGCACCCGCGCGCTGGCCGACCGGCTGGATCTCGGGCCGCCCCCGGCCTACGTATTGCCGCGCACCATGGTCCGCGGAGATGTCCCGCCGGTGGCGCTGTCGCGGATCATCGCCGCCATGCGCGCGAAAAGATGATCGGCAGGTGCCGCTTTCGCGCTTGGCCCGGCGGCGCGGATATGGTGGAACGGACGAAACCGCCCAACCAGACGGAGAAGACGCCGATGACCCGCACGACCCTCGCAGCCGCGCTCGTCGCGTTCGGCCTCGCGCAACCCGCCGCCGCGCTCGACCTGACCGCCATGACCGATGCCGAGCGCGACGCCTTCCGCGACGAGGTGCGGTCCTATCTGCTGGACAACCCCGAAGTGCTGATGGAGGCGATCCAGGTGCTTGAGGCCCGCAACGCGCAGGCCCAGGTGGACAATGACGCCGCGCTGGTCACCACCAATGCCGAAGACATCTACCAAGACGGCTATTCGTGGGTGGGCGGCAATCCCGAGGGCGACATCACGCTGGTCGAATTCATCGACTACCGCTGCACCTATTGCCGCAAGGCCCATGACGAGGTCGCCGCGCTGATCGAAACAGACGGCAATATCCGGTTTGTCGTCAAGGAATTCCCGATTCTGGGCGAACAGTCGGTGATTTCGTCGCGCTTCGCCATCGCCACGCTGCAGCAGGCGGGGCCCGATGCGTATAAGCAGGTGCATGACGCGCTGATCACCTTCCGCGGCAACCTCGACGCGCAGAACCTGCGCCGGCTGGCGGACTCCTTCGACCTCGACGCCGACGCGATCCTGGCGCAGATGGAGGCGCCGGAGGTGAACCGGGTGATCGACGAGAACCGGGCACTGGCCCAGCGGCTGCAGATCAACGGAACGCCGACCTTCGTGCTCGGCGAACAGATGGTACGCGGCTACGCGCCGCTACAGGCGATGCAGCAAATCGTGGAAGAGGTGCGGGCGCAGTAGGCGCCCGGGCCTGTCCGCGCCCCAGGAATTTTCAGCTCAACCAGTGGCAAGATATCCCTGACGGAACTTGCCCGCCGCCTCACTCGGCCGCTTCGGCCTCGGACGCGGCCTGAGCCGCCTCGATCTCGGCCGCCTTCTTTTCGACCTCGCCGACGATGTGCTCGACCATCTCCTCGTTCGAGATGCGGTGATCCTGCTTGCCGGCCAGATAGACCATGCCGTGGCCCGCGCCGCCGCCGGTAAACCCGACATCGGTCATCAGCGCCTCGCCGGGGCCGTTGACCACGCATCCGATGATCGACAGGCTCATCGGCGTCTTGATATGCTCCAGCCGCTTTTCCAGCGTCTCGACGGTCTTGATCACGTCGAACCCCTGCCGCGCGCAGGAGGGGCACGAGATGATGTTGACGCCCCGGTGCCGCAGCCCCAGCGATTTCAGGATCTCGTAACCGACCTTCACCTCTTCCACCGGGTCGGCCGAGAGCGACACCCGGATCGTGTCGCCGATGCCCATCCACAGCAGGTTGCCCAGCCCGATGGCCGACTTGATCGTGCCCGTCGTCAGCCCGCCCGCCTCGGTGATGCCCAGATGGATCGGCGCGTCGGTGGCCTCGGCGATGCCCTGGTAGGCGGCCGCGGCGAGGAACACGTCAGAGGCCTTCACGCTGATCTTGAACTCGTGAAAGTCGTTGTCCTGCAGGATCTTGATGTGCTCAAGCGCCGAGTCGACCATCGCCTCCGGGCAGGGCTCGCCGTATCGTTCCAGCAGGTGCTTTTCCAGGCTGCCGGCATTCACCCCGATCCGCATCGAACAGCCGTGGTCGCGGGCCGCCTTGATCACCTCTTTGACGCGGGCCGCGTCGCCGATATTGCCGGGGTTGATCCGCAGGCAGGCCGCGCCCGCCTCGGCGGCCTCGATGCCGCGCTTGTAGTGGAAATGGATGTCGGCGACGATCGGCACCGGGCTTTCAGCCACGATCTCTTTCAGCGCGGCCGACGACTCCCGGTCGGGCACCGAGATGCGCACGATATCGGCGCCGGCCTCGGCGGCGGCCTGGACCTGGGCGATGGTGCCCTTGATATCGGTCGTTACCGTGTTGGTCATGGTCTGCACCGAGATCGGCGCATCGCCCCCCACGGCCACCGGGCCGACATGGATCTGACGGGATTTTCGGCGATGGATGCTGCGCCACGGGCGCACGGCGTTCAGCGACATGGGACACCCTGTCTGCGTGGGAAATTCACCACCCCTGATAAAGGATTACGTCTTGCCACGCAACGCGCGCAGGGTCGCGCTCGCGCTATTGCGACTCTGCGTCCGGGGACGCCGCGGCCTGCGACACCGCATCGGCCACCGCGACCGCGATGGCATCGGCCAGATCGGGGTCGGCCCCGAGATCGGCCAAAGCAAAACGCCCGGTCAGCTCCTCGGGCGACAACGCGATGTTCTTGGCCACTTGCGCGCCGGGGGCGGCGGGGCCGTAGGTCTTGCCGTTAACGGCGAAATAGACGGCGCCGGAATTGCCGGCGCGCAGCGTCGGCGGCTCTTCGGTCGGGGGCAGGACGTAACGCTCGCCCGCGTCGAGGATTTTTTCGAACAGTACCGTGCCATCGGCGGCGCGCACCCGCACCCAGGCGGGGCGTGTGGCGAAGATCGCCAGTTCCGGCGCGCTGTCCTCGACCACCTTCACCGGTGCCGCCTCGGGCATGGCCTGCCCGTTGCCCATCGCCGCCGGCCCCGCGGGCAGGCCCGCGATCGCGGGCGGCGCGGTCACGCCGCGCGCCACGGTCAGCGGACGCTCGACAGGGTCGTCGGCCAGCGTGCCCACGGTGTCGGGGGCAAGCGTGGCGATGGGGCCGTCGCGGGCAACCAGCACCGGCACCTCCAGCGCCTCGGGGCGGTAAAGCCGGTCGAACGCCTCGGGGCTGGGCCGTTCGGGCGCGTCTTCGGACATGGCGGTCTGGGTTGCGCCGGGCATGGCCGCGGCAAGCGGGTCGATCTCGGCCAGCACGCCCGGAGATTGCTCGACCGGGGCGAGTTGCACCCGCTGCACCTCTTGCAGCACCGACCATCCGCCGTAGCCGAGACCGCCGATCAGCGCCAGCAGCACCAGAACCGAGCCGATCGCGCCGGGTTCGATTCGGGAAAACATGGCCTCGCCCCGAGGAACGAACAGCGCGTTGGGATCGGCCAGCGGGTCACGCGCCTCGGACCGGGTGCCGCGCGTCTTTTCAGGCGCGACCTTGGCCGCCGAGGCCGACGCGGCCATGCCGTGGACGGTGGAGAAGTTGCTTTCGTCGCAGAACCGCGCATAGGCCCACTCGGGGTCGAGCCCCAGATAGCGGGCGTAAGAGCGCACGTAACCTGCGATGAACCCCGGAGTTTCAAAGGCCGTGGGGTCGGCATTCTCGATCGCGGCGATGTAGGTCGCCTTGATCTTGAGTTCGCGTTGAACGTCGAGGAGAGATTTGCCCAGAGTCGCGCGCTCGCCGCGCATCATGTCACCGAGACGCAACTCGAAATCGTCGAACCCTTTCGGGAGGTTGTCGTCAACCGCGACCGGCGGCTGCTTGCGCCCGATCATACCCTGCCCCGTGCCCGCTACGTTTTTTCCCCGATTGCTCGGCGAATTCTGGATTCGCCAAGCTATTAGGTTTGTAGCACAGGGGCGCCGTCAATGCACCTTAAGAAGAGCGTCAGGCGGTCAGTTCGGCACGATTCAGCGCACACTGGGCCCAAAGCTCGTCCATCGCGCGGATCAGCCTGTCCATGTCGTCGGGCGTATGCACCGGCGAGGGCGTAAAGCGCAGACGCTCCGTGCCGCGCGGCACCGTCGGGAAGTTGATCGGCTGCACGTAGATGCCATACCCCTCGAGCAGCATGTCCGAAATCCGCTTGGTGTGGACCGGGTCGCCGACAATCACCGGCACGATGTGGCTGCCGTGGTCGATGCAGGGCATGCCCAGCCCCTTGAACCGCGCCTTCATCACCCGCGCGCGATCCTGATGGGTTTCGCGCAGCGCGGTGTCGGTCTTGAGGTGGCGGACCGAGGCCGCGGCACCTGCGGCCACCGCCGGCGGCAACGAGGTGGTGAAGATGAAGCCCGGCGCATAAGACCGCACCGCATCGCACATTTTCGCAGACGCGGCGATATAGCCGCCGAACACGCCATAGGCCTTGGCCAGCGTGCCGTTGATGATGTCGATGCGATGCATCAGGTTATCGCGCTCGGCCACGCCGGCGCCGCGCGGGCCGTACATGCCCACCGCGTGGACCTCGTCGATATAGGTCAGCGCGCCGAACTCGTCGGCGAGGTCGCAGATCTCTTCGATGGGGCCGAAATCGCCATCCATCGAGTAAACCGATTCGAAGGCGATCAGGATCGGCCGGCCCTTCTCGATCTTCTCGAGGATCTCGCGCAGATGCGCCACGTCGTTGTGGCGGAAGATGTGCTTTTCGCAGCGCCCGCGGCGGATGCCCTGGATCATCGAGGCATGGTTCAGCTCGTCCGAGACGATGACGAGGTCGGGGAAGAGGACCGGAAGCGTGGAGAGTGTGGCGTCGTTGGCGTTGTAGGCCGAGGTGAAGATCAGCGCGGCCTCCTTGCGGTGCAAATCGGCGATCTCGGCCTCAAGCGCCTTGTGGTAGAGGGTGGTGCCCGAGATGTTGCGCGTGCCGCCCGACCCGGCGCCGGCCGAGCTCAGCGCGTCTTCCATCGCCGCCAGCACCACCGGATGCTGGCCCATGCCCAGATAATCGTTGCCGCACCAGACGGTGATATCCTGCTCCTGGCCATCGGGCCGGCGCCATTTCGCGGCGGGAAACTGGCCTTTGCGCCGTGCGATGTCGATGAAGGTGCGGTAGCGGCCTTCCTCGTGAAGCTGGTCGATGGCTTTGTCCAGTGCTGCGGTATAGTCCACCGGGTCTCTCCTTCGTTCTCCGGCCGTCTCGGCCTTTGTGCCCCGTGGCGCGGTGCCCGTTTCTCGGGTCGCCCGGCGCCGGGTCCTCCCAAATCGGATGGCGGCTGTCGCCCCGCCCAGGGGACCGGCGCACCGCCCGTTTCTTTCCCGTCCGTTCTTCGTATTCGAAAAACTAGAGATGTTAATGCGTCCTGTCGCGCAAAAAATGCCCCTGCTCTGACACCCCGCAATCCGGGCGTCGTTTAGCCCCCTAGCATGACCGCAAGGTGCCGCCAACGTGACCCAACGACGCTGCAATTCCCCGAAAGTGGCGCCAAGCGCGGACGCCGTCTGGCCTCCACCTAATCGTGCCCGACGGACGGCAACCTTGATTTCGGTCAAGTTTTCGCGCGCAGGGCCGCGTAAGTCCGCCGCAGCTCAATCCGCCACGACGATCCGGCAATCGTCGGTCCGGGCCTTGGCCGCACAGCCGTCCAGGGCCGCCGCGCTGGCGCCCTCGCCCTTTTCGAGGTGCCACTGGCCCGTGCCGGGCGAGATCGCCAGCGCCTTGGGCCCGCGGCCGCGGCGGTATTGCTTGTGCAGGGCGGCGCTGGCATCGGCGTTCAGCTGCAACGGCCGCGCCTGCCAGCCGCGCGGGCGAATCTCTGCCACGATCACGCATGCCCGCCCGCCCTGGCGCCGGGCGTCGCAGCCTTTCAGCGCCACCGCCCGGGCGGTAGCGACATCGTGGTAATTGGCGGCCGCCACGGTGGCCGTCGAAAGCAGCCCCTCGGACGGGGCCACGGCGATGGCGCCGTAATATTTCTGCTGCTCGGCGACGACGGCCAGCGTCTTGCTGTCCTGCTCGCCCAAAAACGGCTGCGGCAAGATCACCGCCTCGGCCGCCCTCGCGTCGACGACCAGCGCCCGCGCCGTTTCGCCGTCCACCGGCTCGGCCGGTGCGGCCACCGCCCAAAGAACCACAGCAACCGCAGCCCAAATCATCCGCATCGCGCCCTCCTTGGCCCCCAAGCGTCGGCATACAGCCTAGCGCAGCCGCCGCCCCCGGGCCAAGCTCTGGACAGTGCCAAGGCGGCTGTTAGGCTCGCGCCACCCTTGTCCCGAGCCGGAGCCCGCGCCCCATGCCACTCGACCCCGTCCTGACCCGAATCGATTGCGACCTGCCCGAGGCCGTGAACAGGCTGATCGCGCTGCTGCGTATCCCGTCGATCTCGACCGACCCGGCCCATGCCGCCGATTGCGACAGCGCCGCCGACTGGCTGGTCGCCGATCTGGCCAGCCTCGGCTTTGCCGCCGAAAAGCGGCCCACCCCCGGCCACCCGATGGTCGTGGCCCATGTCGACGGCCCCGGCCCGCACCTGCTGTTTTACGGCCATTACGACGTGCAGCCGGTCGATCCGCTGGATCTCTGGCACCGCGACCCGTTCGACCCGGCGCTGGAAGACACCGACAAGGGCCAGGTGATCCGCGCCCGCGGCGCCAGCGACGACAAGGGCCAGCTGATGACCTTTATCGAGGCCTGCCGCGCGTGGAAGGCCGAGCATGGCACCCTGCCCTGCAAGATCACCGTCTTTCTGGAGGGCGAAGAGGAGTCGGGCTCGCCCTCGCTCGTGCCGTTCCTCGAGGACAACGCCGAAGAGTTGAAGGCCGATATCGCGCTGATCTGCGACACCGGGCTTTTCGACGCCCGCACACCGGGCATCGTCACCATGCTGCGCGGCCTTCTGGGCGAAGAGCTGACGATCCGCGCCGCCGACATGGACCTGCATTCGGGCATGTACGGGGGCCCTTCGATCAACCCGATCCGGGTGCTGGCCCGCATCGTCGCCGCGCTGCACGACGACGCGGGCCGCGTCACCGTGCCCGGCTTTTACGACGGCGTGCCGGAGCTGCCCGACGAGGTCGCCCGGCAGTGGCAGGGGCTGGGCTTCGACGCCGGGGCGTTTCTCGGCGCGGTGGGCCTGTCCACGCCCGCCGGCGAGGCCGACCGCACGGCGCTGGAAATGATCTGGTCCCGCCCGACCTGCGAGGTCAACGGCATCACGGGCGGCTATACCGGCGCGGGGTTCAAGACCGTGCTGCCCGCCGAGGCGCGCGCCAAGATCAGCTTCCGTCTGGTGGGCGACCAGGACCCGCTGGCGATCCGAGAGAACTTTCGCAAGATGGTGCAGGACATGCTGCCGCCCGACTGCACGGCCAGCTTCGAAGGCCACGGCGCCTCGCCCGCCAGCCGGATGGACATCTCGCACCCCGCCTTCGAAAAGGCCCGCGCGGCGCTCTCCGAGGAATGGCCGAAACCGGCGGCCTATGTGGGCTGCGGCGGGTCGATCCCGGTGGCGGGGTATTTCAAGACGGCGCTGGGGATGGATTCGATGCTGATCGGCTTTGCCAAGGACGACGACGCGATCCACTCGCCGAACGAGAAATACGACCTCGACAGCTTCCACAAGGGCATCCGCTCCTGGGCGCGCATCCTCGCCGCCCTGTCGGCCTAGCCCGCCGCCGGGGGTGGCGGACCGCCCGCCGCGCGCCAGCGCGGCCGGGCCCAACCGGGCATGGCGGCGCTACGCCGCCCTGCACGGGCGGGAGCGCGCCCTCAATGCCGCAGCCTGGCAGCCATCCGCCCGGATTTGGCAAACAGCAACAGCCATGGCGCGCCATGAAGGCAGAGATCGAAGACATCCACCCCGCTCGTCAGCGTTCCCGCGGCCAGCATCTTCAGCTTTTCCCAGAGGTGGGGCTCGGGCAGGAACGGCGCCAGGCCCATGCTGAGGGCGAGCACCAGGACAAGCGAAAACGGCAAATCGTCAAGAATACGGATCATCACAGGTTCGGCAAACAGGTTGGTGGCGCGGTTGACGGGGCTCGAACCCGCGACCCCCGGCGTGACAGGCCGGTACTCTAACCAACTGAGCTACAACCGCGCAAGCGCTCTTGAGCGGGAGGATGAGGCGGTGGCGCGGTTGACGGGGCTCGAACCCGCGACCCCCGGCGTGACAGGCCGGTACTCTAACCAACTGAGCTACAACCGCTCGCCTTCCGCCGGCCTCCCGGGCCGAACGTGACGTGTGGTTTATGACGCACGCGCGCCCGCGTCAAGCGCCCTCGCGCGGGAAATCGGCACCGCGCCCGACGCGCCGCTCGCGGGCAAAGACATAGAGCCCGGCGCCCGCGATCAGCGCCGCGCCCGCCAGCACCCAGACGCCCGGAACCTCGCCGAACAGCGCCCAGCCCCAGAAGATCGCCAGCGGCAGCGTGACGTATTCGAAGGGCGCGATCGTGGCCGCATCGCCAAGGCGATAGGCCTGCGACAGGCAATAGCCGACGCCCGCCGACACCAGCCCCAGAAGGCCGAAAAGCCACAGCTCGTCGGCCGGCGGCATCACCCAGGGCTTCAGCAGGAAGACCAGGCTTTCGCTCTCCACTCCCTCGGCAAAGCGCCCGTCGCCCGCGACCACGAAAAACACCGCGCCGACCGCAAGGAAGGTGACCTGAATATATAGCGCCAGCGCCGAGGCGGGCGCCGTCGCCCCCAGCTTGCGCGTCAGCACCTGCATCCCGGCATAGCACAGCGCCGCGGCCACCGGCAGAAGCAGGCTCCACCGGCTGGGCGCCATACCGTCCCAGCCCGCCCAGGGGCGCAGCATCACCAGAACGCCCAGGAACCCGACCGCCACCGCGGCCCAGCGGCGCGGGCCGACGCGTTCGCCCAGCAGCAGCGCCGACAGCGCGGTGATCGCCAGCGGCGCCACGAAAAAAAGCGCCGTCGCCGTGGCCAGCGCCATCACCGCGAGCGCGGCGAAAAAGGTCATGTTGGCGATCACGATCAGCACCGCGCGCAGCAGCTGCAGCCACGGACGCGCGGGCCACAACCGGCGCCAGGCGCCCTCGGCCTGCACAATGCCCAACAGCACCACCAGCCCGATCATCGACCGGGCAAAGACCATCTGGTGCAGCGGGTAACGGTCGGACAACAGCTTGATCAGCATGTCGTTGACCGAGATGAACAGCATCCCCAGCAGGATATAGACAATCCCCCGCCGGGCCGAGCCGCCCCCTGCCATTTCGCTGATTGTCATGGTGCACGATCCGGGCGGGCGGCCCGATTGCCGCCCTGCCCCGCCCTAACGCAGATCCGCCGCGCGCGCCAGCGCCGCGCCTCAGCGTCCGGGCAGCGGGATGAACTCGGCGTCGTCGCCCGGCGGCAGGTGAAACCGCCCCTGCTCCCAGTCGCCGCGGCGCCAGGCCTCCTTGGCTTCCTCGATGCGCTCCTTCGACGAGGCGACGAAGTTCCACCAGATATAGCGCGGCCCTTCCAGCGTCGCCCCGCCCAACAGCATCAGCCGCGCCCCTTGCGGGCCGGCTGCGAGGCTTAGCTGGTCGCCGGGGCGAAACACCATCATCTGCCCGGCCGCGTAGCTCTGCCCGCCGATCTCGACCGCGCCCTCCACGACATAGACGCCGCGGTCCTCGTGGTCGTCGGGCAGCGGCAGCACCGCACCGGGGGCCAGCGCCGCGTCGGCATAAAACATCTCTGACGCGGTCTTGACCGGCGCGGTCTCGCCCCAGGCGCTGCCCAGGATCAGGCGCACTTCTTTGCCTTCGGCCTGCAGAAACGGCAGCGCCTCCTTCGGCGCGTGTTCAAAGGCGGCCGCCCCGTCCTCGGCGCCCGCCGGCAGCGCCACCCAGGTCTGGATACCGAACAGCGCGTGGGGCCGGTCGCGTACCGCCCCGTCGGTGCGTTCGGAATGGGTGATGCCGTGGCCGGCCACCATCCAGTTCACCGCGCCGGGCTCGATCCAGCGGTCGGTGCCCAGGCTGTCGCGGTGGTGCAGCGCGCCGCGGTAGAGGTAGGTGACCGTTGCCAGCCCGATATGCGGGTGCGGACGCACGTCGATCCCCTGCCCGGTGACGAATTCGGCAGGGCCCATCTGGTCGAAAAAGATGAAGGGGCCGACCATCTGCCGCTTGGGCGCGGGCAGCGCGCGGCGCACCTCGAACCCGCCGAGGTCGCGCGCACGGGGCACGATGACGGTCTCGATGGAATCCACTGCGTCGCCGGTGGGGCATTGCGGGTCGAGGGCGGGGTTCCAGCTCATTTCGGGGGCTCCGGGTGTCGTGGTCTTACGGGAAAGATAGCACGCGACAACTGCGCACAAACCTCCCCGTCAAGCGCACATGCCGTGCGCTGGCGAACAGATCAGCCGATGATCTCGAACCGCTCCACGTCGACCATCCCCCGGTCGGTGATCTTCAGCGCCGGAATCACCGGCAGGGCGAGGAAGGCCAGTTGCAAAAAGGGCTCGTCCAGCGTCACCCCCAGCGAGCGGGCCGCGGCGCGCAGTTCTTGCAGATGCCCCTCGACCGTTTCAAAGCTCTCAAGGCTCATCAACCCGGCCACGGGCAGCGCCAACTCGGCCAGCACGCGCCCCCCGCCCGCCACCACGAACCCGCCCTCGATCTCGGTCAGGCGGGTGGCGGCCAGCGCCATGTCGGCGTCATCGGCCCCGACCACCGCGATGTTGTGGTGGTCGTGGCAGACGGTCGAGGCGATCGCCCCGGTTTCCAGACCGAACCCCCTGACGAAGCCCACGGCGATGTTGCCGTTGATCCCGTGCCGTTCGACCACCGCGATCTTGGCCAGGTCGCGCGCCGGGTCGGCACGTTTCGCACCCTCCCGCGGGGCCATCTCTTCCACAAGGTGATCGGTCAGGATCTGCCCCGGCCGGATGCCGATCACATGGGTCTCGGCCCGGTTGCTGCCGGCGCGGAAGCTCGCGGCGCTCAGCCGGGGCGCTTTCACCGACTGACGTCCCACCGGCGCGATCTGCTGCCGCGCGGCAAAGGCCGGGGCATCGGCCACCTGCCCGCCGGCGATCACCAGCGCGGCGCGGCAGTCTTCCAGATCGGGCAAGCCCACGATATCGGCCCGCTGGCCCGGCGCGATCAGCCCCCGGTCCTTCAGACCGAAGGCCTCGGCCGCCGAAAGGCTGGCCGCGCGATAGACCGCGAGGGTCGGAGTGCCGAGCGCGATCAGGGTGCGGATCATGTAATCCAGATGGCCATGCTCGGCGATGTCCAGCGGGTTGCGGTCGTCGGTGCACAGGCACATGTAGGGTGCCGTGCGTTCGCTCAGCAGCGGTTGCAGGGCGTGCATATCCTTCGAAACCGACCCCTCGCGGATCAGCACGCGCATCCCTTTTTGCAGCTTTTCCTTCGCTTCCGCGGCGCTGGTCGCCTCATGCTCGGTGCGGATGCCTGCGGCGATATAGGCGTTGAGGTCGCGTCCCGAGAGCAGCGGCGCGTGCCCGTCGATATGGCGGCCGCGAAACGCGTCGAGCTTGGCCAGAACCTCGGGGGCCTTGGTGATCACGCCGGGATAGTTCATCACCTCGGCCAGCCCGATCACGCGGGGGTGGTCCTTGAGCGCGGCCAGGTCCGCGGCGCCGATCCGCGCGCCCGAGGTTTCCATCTCGGTCGAGGGCACGCAGGACGACAGGTTCACCCGGATATCCATCACCGTACGCGACGCGGTGTCGAGGAAATACTCGATCCCCGGCAGGCCGATGACGTTGGCGATCTCGTGCGGATCGCAGATCGCGGTGGTGATGCCGCGCGGGCAGACGCAGCGATCGAACTCGAACGGCGTGACCAGCGAGCTTTCGATATGCAGGTGGGTGTCGATGAAGCCCGGCACCAGCGTCAGCCCCGTCACGTCGACCACCCGCTTGCCCGCGTAGGCGTCGCCGATCCCGACGATGGTGTCGCCGCAGATCGCCACGTCGCCCGGTACCATTTCGCCGGTCACCAGGTCGAACACCTGCCCGCCCGTCAGCACCATGTCGGCGGGCGCGACCCCGCGCCCCTGGTCGATCAGATCGGCAAGCGGGGGGTGGGGCATCGGCATGTCTCCATCGGGGCTGTGCCCGCCAGCCTCGCAGCCGGGGATGACAGGTTCAAGACGGGGATGGTGGGCGATGAGAGACTCGAACTCCCGACATCCTCGGTGTAAACGAGGCGCTCTACCAACTGAGCTAATCGCCCGACGCTTCGGGGTTTAGACCGGCACGGCCCCCGGCGGCAAGCCTATGCAGCGACAATCCGTCCGGCCGTGCCTTGGTGCTTTCCCCCCTCCGCCCCGATTTTGCCCATTTTCCTGCCGATCTTTCACGCATAAGGGGAAATCGCCATGCCGATTGCAATTCTTCTCATCTCCATCTGCACCGGGTTCGCTGCAACCGGCGCTGCGGCGATTTTCTCGGAGAGTTCCATCCTCATGCTGGCGCTGATCTACTGGCTGGGCGGCACGGCGGGGATGACGGCGATGGTGGCCTATCTCGCCCTGCGGCCCGATTGCTCGGGCACGGCGGGCACGCCCCGCGGCGATGCCATGGCCGAACCGTCCTGAGACAGCGGCCGCGCGACCGTGCGGCATCCATCCATTCAGCGTAACGTTTCGGCCGCCTCTGGCCGGCTAAGCCGGGCGGCCGGGATCACGCGATCGGGGGGGGCTGGTGGGTGATGAGAGATTCGAACTCCCGACATCTTCGATGTGAACGAAGCGCTCTACCACTGAGCTAATCACCCGTGGCGCGCTTGATAGCGTCACTCCGCAGGCTCTGCAAGAGGGTCTTGCGTGGCGTCGATCGCCTGGGTGCTGCGGCGGATCTTGGTCACCAGAACCTCGCCATTTCCGGCATCCTTGCGCCGGTTGATGGTGAGCTTGCCGAAGGGTTGCAGGTTCATCGTCTCACCCGCCGAGAGCGACGCGCCGAGCACACCGAGCATCGCCTCGACGACCGGCTTGACGTCCTTCTTCTTCTTGCCGGAGGCCGCCACGACCCTGTCGATCAGCTCTTTCTTGCGCAGCGTCACGCTGGTCTCCGCGGCCGCGTCGGCCGGCGGGGTTTCGGCGGCTTCGGGCGCGTCGGCTGCCGCGGATTCGGCGGCGGGCTGTCGCGTGGCGCGGCTGCGCGTGGTGGTGGGGGTCGTCGTCTTCCGGCGGGTCGCGGTCCTGCCGGTAATGGGTGCCTGGGCCATGGTCTGCTGCCTTTCAGATGTCTTTGGGCCTTTGTCCCCGTCTAACACAATATCGGGCGAAATACACAGCTTTTTGCGTGGCAAAGGGCGGCAAGCGCTAGATACATGACCGCCCTGCCCAAAAAAAACGCGCCCCGAAACGGGGCGCGTTGCCGAAATCCGGGTGCGCGCGGTCCTAGTGGGCGATCGCGCCAGACCCGCTGTCCTTCGCCTCGATCCGCGCCTCGGCGGCGGCGGCCTCTTCGGCGGCCTCGTCCCAGTCGATGGGCTCTGGCTGGCGCACCAGCGCATGGTCGAGCACGTCGCGGACATTGCCGACGGGGATGATCGTAAGCCCCTCTTTCACGTTGTCGGGGATCTCCGTCAGGTCCTTGGCGTTCTCTTCGGGGATCAGCACGGTCTTGATGCCGCCCCTGAGCGCGGCCAGCAGTTTTTCCTTCAGCCCGCCGATGGCCAGCACGTTGCCGCGCAACGTCACCTCGCCGGTCATGGCGATGTCCTTGCGCACCGGGATGCCGGTCAGCACCGAGACGATGGAGGTGACCATCGCGACACCGGCCGACGGCCCGTCCTTGGGCGTGGCGCCCTCGGGGACGTGGACGTGGATATCCCATTTTTCAAAGCGCGGCGGCCTGATCCCGAAATCGGGCGCAACCGAGCGTACGAAGCTCGACGCCGCGTCGATCGATTCCTTCATCACGTCGCCCAGCTTGCCGGTGGTCTTCATCCGGCCCTTGCCAGGCAGCTTGAGCGCCTCGATCGACAACAGGTCGCCGCCGACCGACGTCCAGGCCAGCCCGGTGACAACACCGATCTGGTCTTCCTTCTCGGCCAGCCCATAGCGGAACTTCTTGACGCCCAGGAACTCTTCCAGGTTCTCCGGCGTGATCGTCACCTTTTCGCATTCGCGCTTGACCAGCTTGGTCACCGCCTTGCGCGCCAGCTTGGCGATCTCGCGCTCGAGGTTCCGCACGCCGGCCTCGCGGGTATAGGTGCGGATCATCTCGGTCAGCGCGGGTTCGGTCAGCTCGAACTCTTTCGGGCGCAGGCCGTGGTTTTTCATCTGCTTGGCGATGAGGTGCTGCTTGGCGATCTCGCGCTTTTCGTCCTCGGTGTAGCCGGCCAGCGGGATGATCTCCATCCGGTCCAGCAGGGGGCCGGGCATGTTGTAGGTGTTCGCCGTGGTCAGGAACATCACGTTCGAGAGGTCGTATTCCACCTCGAGGTAATGGTCGACGAAGGTCGCGTTCTGCTCGGGGTCGAGCACCTCAAGCATGGCCGACGCCGGGTCGCCGCGGAAATCCTGGCCCATCTTGTCGATTTCATCGAGCAGGATCAGCGGGTTGGTCGTCTTGGCCTTCTTGAGCGACTGGATGATCTTGCCGGGCATCGAGCCGATATAGGTCCGCCTGTGGCCGCGGATCTCGGATTCGTCGCGCACGCCGCCGAGGCTGATACGGATGAACTCGCGCCCCGTGGCCCGCGCGACCGACTTGCCGAGCGAGGTCTTGCCCACGCCCGGCGGGCCGACCAGGCACAGGATCGGGCCCTTCAGCTTCTTCGACCGCTGCTGCACGGCGAGGTATTCGACGATCCGCTCCTTGACCTTCTCAAGCCCGTAATGGTCGTCGTCGAGGATCTTTTCGGCGCGGGTCAGGTCTTTCTTCACCCGGCTCTTCACGCCCCAGGGCAGCGACAGCATCCAGTCGAGATAGTTGCGCACGACGGTGGCCTCGGCCGACATCGGGCTCATGTTTTTCAGCTTCTTGATCTCGCCATCGGCCTTATCGCGGGCCTCCTTGGACAGCTTGGTGGCCGCCACGCGCTCTTCCAGCTCGGCGATCTCGTTCTGCCCATCTTCGCCGTCGCCCAGCTCCTTCTGAATGGCCTTCATCTGCTCATTCAGGTAATACTCGCGCTGGGTGCGCTCCATCTGCGATTTCACGCGGGTCTTGATCTTCTTTTCGACCTGCAGAACGCTCATCTCGCCCTGCATCAGGCCATAGACCTTCTCAAGCCGCTCGGCGACCGAGAGGGTTTCCAAAAGCTCTTGCTTCTGTTCGACATCCACGCCCAGGTGGCCGGCCACCAGATCGGCCAGCTTGTCGGGCGTGCGGGTTTCGCTGACCGCGGCCAGCGCCTCTTCGGGGATGTTCTTCTTGACCTTGGCATAGCGCTCGAACTCGGCGCCGACCGAGCGCAACAGCGCCTCGACGGTGTCTGCGTCGCCGGCCTCTTCGTCCAGCGCCACGGCGCTGGCCTCGAAAAACGAGTCGTTTTCCAGAAAATCGGTGATCTTGACCCGGCTCTTGCCCTCGACCAGCACCTTCACGGTGCCGTCCGGCAGCTTGAGCAACTGCAACACGTTGGCCAGCACGCCGCTGCGGAAGATGCCCTCGGCGGCGGGGTCGTCGTCCGCCGGATCCTTCTGCGCCGACAGCAGGATCTGCTTGTCGTCCTGCATCACCTCTTCCAGCGCGCGCACGGATTTCTCGCGGCCCACGAAGAGTGGCACGATCATGTGGGGAAAGACCACGATGTCGCGCAGCGGCAGAACGGGGTAGGATTGGCTGAGTTGCTCGGTCATGTTTTATCCTTGGCTCTTGGCAAAAGGACGCCGGCCCCTTGCGGCAGCACCTGGCCCTCTCCGGTCTTGGTCTCAATATCTGGGGGTCGGCCCCCTGATTTCAACCACGACCTGCTTTGGCTTGGGCCAAGCATGCCCCTCTCGCCCGCGCTCAGCAAGCCGCGATTGACGCCAATTCGAAGAAAACCGGCCGGCCCGGCGCGCGGGGCGCAGCCATTGAAATATGCACGGCCCGCCCCATTTTGGCCCAAATGTGCAGCAAGATGTCTGGCATGTGGTTGTTGGTGGATATGTCGCCGGTACTCCGGCTTGCCCGCAGGGCGTATCGCGAAAGGCGACGCATCCTTATGGCCAGCCTGATTTCCTTTGTGGCGGGCTTCGTGATCTACGCCCGCTACCAGGTGACAATCTTCGACCTTCCCGCGCCGGTGGCCGCCGGGCTGCTTTACGCCGTGGTGGTGGGCGCCGCTGCGCTGCTGACGGCGATCTTCCTTCCGCGGCTGCGCTTCATGGTCGAGGCGATGGCGTTCGGGCGGCTGATCTATGCCGGGCTGAGCCACGAGTTTCCCGAGTTCGGCACGCTCATGGCCAGTTCGCCCTTCTACAGCGCGACTGCCGTGGTGGCCGGCGGCATTCTGTGTGGCCGCGTCCTTTACGGGACCAACGAAAAGCACGCCCTGCGCAGCCATGCCAGCATGGCCTGGGCCGAAACCTTCACCCGCTGGATCGACGACACGCAGGGCCGCGCGCGCGACGCGCTTTACCCGGTCGCGCCGATGCCGCTGAGCATCCCCGCCGCGATCCGTCCGGGCCGGGCCATCCGGGACTGAGCCCAGCCGTCCCCGCCTCAGAGCGGGGGGATGTCGCCCTCGGCCCGCCCGGCGTGAAACGCCGCCTCGAATTCCGCGAACCGCCCCTTTGAGATCGCCGCACGCATCCCCGCCATCAGGTCCTGGTAATAGTGCAGATTGTGCCAGGTCATCAGCATCGAGGCGATGATCTCGCCCGCGCGGAAGACGTGGTGCAGATAGGCGCGGGAATAGGCCCGGCAGGCCGGGCAGGCGCAGGCCTCGTCCAGCGGGCGCGGATCGTCGGCGTGGCGCGCGTTCTTGATGTTGACCACGCCCCGGCGGGTAAAGGCCTGCCCGGTCCGGCCCGACCGCGTCGGCAGAACGCAATCCATCATGTCGATCCCGCGGGCCACGGCGCCCACGATATCGTCGGGCTTGCCCACCCCCATCAGGTAGCGCGGCCTGTCGGCGGGCAGCATTGCCGGGGCGTAGTCGAGTACCTCGAACATCCTTTCCTGCCCCTCGCCCACGGCGAGCCCGCCCACCGCGTAGCCGTCAAAGCCGATCTCGATCAGCCGCTCGGCGCTTTCCGCGCGCTGATCGCGGAAGACGCTGCCCTGCTGGATACCGAACAGCGCATGGCCTGGGCGGTCGCCGAACGCCGCCCTGGACCGCGCCGCCCAGCGCATCGACAGCTCCATGCTGGACCGCGCCGTGGCCGCGTCGGCGGGGTACGGCGTGCATTCGTCGAAGGCCATCACGATGTCCGAGCCCAACAGGCGCTGGATCTCCATGCTGCTCTCGGGGCTGAGCATGTGCCGCGAGCCGTCGACATGGCTTCGAAACCGCACGCCCTCTTCGGTGAGCTTCCTCAGTTCGGCCAGGCTCATCACCTGGAACCCGCCCGAGTCGGTCAGGATGGGCCTGTCCCAATTCATGAAGCTGTGAAGCCCGCCCATCCGGGCGATGCGCTCGGCGCCGGGGCGCAGCATCAGGTGGTAGGTGTTGCCGAGCAGGATGTCGGCGCCGGTGGCGGCCACGCTTTCGGGCAGCATCGCCTTGACCGTTGCCGCCGTGCCCACTGGCATGAAGGCCGGCGTGCGGATCGTGCCGCGCGGCGTCTCGATCGCGCCCCGGCGCGCCGCGCCGTCGGTGGCCTCAAGCTGAAAGCGGAAGGGGCGTGCCATGGTGGCTCCTGCTAGTCCTGACCCGGCGCCGGATACGGCGATTTCGCCGGAAAGGAAAGCCCGCGGCGGCGGGGGCCGTGGCGGCTGCCGGACCAGGCCACACGCGAAATCGCTCCGGCGAACTTACAGCAAGCTCCGGCCCGGCCCCGGCCGCCGCGCCCTTTCGCTCGGCCCCGCGCGTCCCTAGAGTGCTGTCCCAAAGCCCAAGCGGATCGACCCGAATGTCCCACAGCATCTCCACCCTGCCCCTCGCCACCGCCGCTCTGCTCTGGGCCGCCATCGCCCCTGCGGCCGAGATCACGCTCACGCCGCGCGATCTCTTTCAGGCCGCCGAGGGGCTGTTCCTCGCGCCGGGCGTCGAGGTGCCGGCCCCTGACCTCGACCGCCCGGCGATCCGGCACGCGGTCTCCGGGCCCGCCGCCGACCGCGTCCGCGCATTGATCGCGGACGGCGAGGCGGCCGGGTTCGCCGGCCTGGTCTACGACAACCGCGACCACAGCCATTCGCAACTGCCGAGCGCGCTTTACCCGCGTCTCGCACGGCTGGCCTACGCCCCTGCGCTGCAATCCCGCGGCCTCGATTACGGGCTGGCCGGGCACATCCTGCTGCCCGCCATCGTCTTCGGCAACTCGTCGACCGCGATCACCCGCTCATCCGCCCCGCGCAGCCTGCCGCGCCTGGCAATGACCGCGCCCGGCTGGCCAGAGCGCACCCACCGTACCTACGTCTCGAACCACATCTACGTCTATCCCGAACACCGCGACCACGACGCGGTCGATCACTTCCCCGCCCAATGGCCCTACATGATCGTCAGCCAGGGCTCGTCGGGCTCGGACAAGCCCTTCCTGCACGCGCTGGCGATGACGCTGGCCGCCTTCCGCCCCGACACCCGCGACGCGCTGGAAGAGGCGGGGCTGGTCGCGCCGGCGCTGCAGATGATCCTGCGCCGCAGCCTCGACGGGGTCGAGACGCGCGACGACTACCTGTCGGGCCGCGCCCACCCCACGGTCTTCGATGCCGGGCGGCTGCGCCCGCTGCGCATGATCGAAATGGCCGCGTCGCTTGCACCCGATGCGCTGCCGCCGCTGGTCCGGCTCACCGTCGAGGCCGAGGATTTCGGCCCCGCCGCAGGCCTCGCGGCGCGCGACGAGCGGCTCTACGACACGCCCTCGGCCATCGCCCGCCTCTGGCGCGGCCACGCCGGACGGCGCGAGATGGTGCTCAGCGCCCGGACGATGCCCGCGCCCCGGGGCCGCGAGGTGAATTTTCGCTGGGTGCTCTTGCAGGGCGACCCGGCGCGGGTGCGCATCACCCCCGAAGGCCCCACGGGCGAACGGGCGCGCATCGAGATGGACTGGCAGCCGGCGCTGACCCAGACCGACCCGGACGGCCAGACCCGGCGCCGCACCCGGATCGACATCGGCGTCTTCGCCGAGACCGGCGAAACGCTGAGCGCCCCCGCGATCGTCTCGGTCAGTTTCCCCGCCCACCAGCTGCGCCGCTACGAGCCGGGCCCCGACGGCACGCCCCGCCTGGCCGAGGTGGACTACGACGCCGCCCGGCGCGGCGCCCCGTTCGACCCCCTCCTCTACTGGAGCGCCCCCTGGCGCGACGTCTTTGTCTACGCCCCCGACGGCACGCTCGCCGGATGGACACGCTGGGGCAAAAACGGCCGCGAGGCCTATGGCGCCGACGGCCGGCGCCTCGGCCAGGTCACGATGCGCTACGAGATCGAGCGGCGCGAGGACGACCTGCCCGTTCTGCGTGCCGTGCCCGACTGAAGGCGCCTCTGGACGGCGGCGCGGGGATTTCTTATATCTTTTGTAAGAAATACGGAAAGAGATCCATGGCCCAGCCAAGCGAACAGCTCGAGGGGGCGCCCCTCATCACGCCGTCTTCCACCGATCATCCGCTCTACGACGCGGTGGTCGAGGCCTGCCGGACGGTCTTCGACCCCGAGATTCCGGTCAATATCTACGATCTCGGGCTGATCTACACGATCGAGATCGACGCCGAGAACGCCGTGCGCATCATCATGACGCTGACCGCCCCGGGCTGCCCGGTGGCCGGCGAGATGCCCGGCTGGCTGGCCGAGGCGGTCGAGCCCGTGGCCGGTGTCCGCCAGGTCGATGTCGAGATCACCTGGGACCCGCCCTGGGGCATGGACATGATGTCCGACGAGGCGCGGCTGGAACTTGGGTTCATGTAGGCGTCACGCCCGCTTCGCATCCCTGTAACAGATCGCGCCCATTGGGTGTACCGTTCAACCATCCCTGCGAACGGAGATCCCAATGACGATCACCCGCCTGACCGCTGCCGCCGCGCTTCTGGCCGCGACCGCCCTTCCGGCCGTTGCCGAGACCGCCATCGACTACGGCCCCCGCCCCGCCTTCCTGATCGACAAGATGGAAGACGGCCCCCTGAAGGACAAGCTGGCCTCCTGCCTGGGCCAGACGCCCAAGCGCACGGATTTCTCCATCGGCCACCGCGGTGCCGCGCTGATGTTCCCCGAGCATACCCGCGAATCCTATGTCGCAGGCGCGCGCATGGGGGCGGGCATCTTGGAATGCGACGTGACCTTTACCAAGGACAAGGAACTCGTCTGCCGCCACGCCCAGAACGACCTGGCGACCACCACCGACATCCTGGTTACCGATCTGGCCGGCAAATGCGTCACCCCCTTCACCCCCGCCAACGGCGATGAGCCGGCCGGCGCCGAGTGCCGCACCGCCGAGCTGACGCTGGCCGAGTTCAAGTCACTGTCGCCCAAGATGGACGCCGCCGACAAATCGGCCACCACGCCCGAGGCGTTTCAGGGCGGCGTCGCCGACTGGCGCACCACGCTTTACGCGAACGACGCGACGATCATGACTCACGAGGAGTCGATCGAGCTGTTCAAGTCGCTGGGCGTCAAGTTCACACCCGAGTTGAAAGGCCCCTCTGTCGAGATGCCCTTCGACGGCTTCACCCAGCAAGCCTACGCCCAGAAGATGATCGACGAGTACAAGGCGGCGGGCGTCGCCCCCGAGGACGTGTTCGCCCAGTCCTTCGACCTCTCCGACATCCTCTACTGGATCGAGAACGAGCCGGAATTCGGCGCCCAGGCGGTGTACCTGGACGACCGCTACGAAGCCTCGGACGAGGATGAGGGCCTGATCGACCCCAACGATCCCGCGACCTTCAAGCCGACGATGCAGGAACTGGCGGACATGGGCGTGAACTACATCGCGCCGCCGATGTGGATGCTGGTCACCGTCGAGGACAGCGAGATCGTCCCCTCGGCCTATACCCGCGAGGCGCAGGCCGCCGGCCTGGACATCATCACCTGGACGATGGAACGCTCGGGCCCGCTGGCCACCGGCGGCGGCTGGTACTTCCAGTCGCTCAAGGATGTGACCGACAATGACGGCGTCTATTTCGAACTGCTGGACGTGCTGGCCCAGGAGGTCGGCGTCACCGGCGTGTTCTCGGACTGGCCCGCCACGGTGACCTACTACGCCAACTGCATGGGGCTCTGAGGGGCCCGGCGGCGTGAAAACGGGGGGCGGTCTTTGGGCCGCCCTTTGTACTAGCCGCAGCGTTTGCCTTTCCATAGGCAAAACCGGCGTCTTGCCAATGGCGCCCCGCAAAGTCTGACATGGCTTGGCCTTGTGATGCCGCCCGCGGCCCCTTAAGTTCTTAAGGGGAAAGCGCGAGGTAGACTATGTTCGGAATCCCCGGGAAAGCCCCCGTCACACTCACCCCCGCCGCCGTGGCGCAGATCGAAAAGCTGATGGCGCAAAAAGGTGCCTCGGCGCTGAGGATCGGCGTCAAGAAGGGCGGCTGCGCGGGCATGGAATACACCATGGACTATGTCTCGGAGCTTGACCCGATGGACGAAGTCGTGGGCCAGGACGGCGCAAAGGTGGCGATTGCGCCGATGGCGCAGATGTTCCTCTTCGGCACCGAGATCGACTACGAGGTCTCGCTTCTGGAGGCCGGGTTCAGGTTTCGCAATCCCAACGTGACCGAGGCCTGCGGCTGCGGCGAATCGATCAAGTTCCGCGACATGGACGAAGCCCCCGGGGGCTGAGCCGGCCCTGCGCGCAAAAGGGCCGTTCCGCCGCGCGCCGAAATGCCCTAGGAACACCGAGACAGGTGAACCGAGGGAGAGACTTCATGCGCAAGAAGCTGGCCGCAGGCAATTGGAAGATGAACGGCACCGGGGATGCACTCTCCGAGGTGGTGCAGCTTTCCATGGACTACATGACATCCAACGTGGACATCCTGATCTGCCCGCCGGCGACGCTGATCGAACGCATGGGGCACACCGCGGTCGACAGCGCCGTGGCGGTCGGCGGGCAGGATTGCCACGCCAAGCCCTCGGGCGCGCATACCGGCGATATCTCGGCCGGGATGCTGAAGGATGCGGGCGCCACCTATGTCATCCTCGGCCATTCCGAGCGCCGCACCGACCATGGCGAGACCGATGCCGATGTATGCGCCAAGACGGAGGCCGCACTGGGTGAGGGGCTGGTCGCGGTGGTCTGCGTGGGCGAGACGGAAGGACAGCGCGACGCGGGCGAAACGCTGGACGTCATCGGGACCCAGCTGGCCGGCTCGCTGCCCGATGCAGGGGTGAGCGGGGCCACGGTGGTAATCGCTTACGAGCCCGTCTGGGCCATCGGCACCGGCCGGGTGCCGACGCTGGAGCAGATCGCCGAGGTGCACGATTTCATCCGGGCCGAGCTTGTGAAGCGGTTCGGGGACGACGGACAACGCATCCGCCTGCTTTACGGCGGGTCGGTCAAGCCCGGAAACGCGGCCGAGATCTTCGCCACCTCGAACGTGGACGGCGCGCTTGTGGGCGGGGCCTCGCTGAAGGCCGCCGATTTCTCGGCGATCATCGCGGCGCTGGAAGCGGCGTAAACCGCCGGGGCCGGAGCGGCGGGCGCCCTAGCCCGCCGACATCTCGCCGAAGGCCATGAGCGGCGCAAAACCGCCGTAGATCATGCGCTTGCCGTCGAAGGGCATGGCGCCCATGTCGGCCATGCGCGGGTCGTCCATCATCTTCTGCCACCCGGCGTCGCGCGTCGCCTTGTCGGGCCAGAGCGTCCAGGACAACACCACCGTCTCGCCCGGCTTGGCCTGCACCGCCATCCGAAAGGAGGTGAGCTTGCCCTCGGGCACGTCGTCACCGCAGCATTCCCACACGGCGGTGGCGCCGTAGTCGCGGAAGATCTGCCAGGCCTCTTCGGCATGGGCGCGATAGGCATCCTTGTTGGCGTCGGGCACGGCCGCCACGAATCCATCCACATACATCCGGGTCCTCCTCACCGTCGGCCGCCAGTGCGGCCAACCGCATCCTAACACGGATCGGGGGCCTGGGGGCGGCGGCGTTGCCGTCTTGGCAAGACGCCGCCCCGGTCAGTTGGTGATGATCTCGGGGCCCATCAGCGCCGTTGGCAAGACGGTCGAGATCCAGGGCACATAGGTCACCAGGATCAGGAACACGAAAAGCACCGACAGGAACGGCAGCGCGGCCTTGACCACCCGCATCATCGGCATGCCCGCGACGCCCGAGGTGACGAAGAGGTTCAGCCCCACCGGGGGCGTGATCATGCCGATCTCCATGTTCACCACCATGATGATGCCCAGGTGGATCGGGTCGACCCCCAGTTCCAGCGCGATCGGAAAGACCAGGGGCGCCACGATCACGATCAGCCCCGAGGGCTCCATGAATTGCCCGCCGATCAGCAGGATCACGTTGACGATCACCAGGAACATCACCTTGCCCAGCCCGGCCTCGAGCAGGGCGCCCGCGATCTGCTGGGGGATCTGTTCGTCGGTCAGCACGTGTTTCAGGATCAGCGCGTTGGCGATGATGAACATCAGCATGATGGTCAGCTTGCCCGCATCCAGCAGGGTGCGGCGCGTGTCGCGGTGGAAAAAACCGGTGACCAGCGCATCGGGCCGGCGCCACAGCGGCACCGGGGCGCCGCCCTCGCTGCGCGGTTTCAGCGGGCCCATGTCGCGATAGACGAAGACCGCGACGACGAAGGCGTAGACGGACGCGACGGCGGCGGCCTCGGTGGGGGTGAAGATGGCGCCGGTCACGCCGGGGATGCCGTAGATGCCCACCATGATGATGGCGATCAGCATCAGGCCCCAGAACGCCTCACGGAAAGACGCCGCGATCTCGCCCCAGCCCTGCCACTCGCCCTTGGGCATGTTGCGGATCGTGGCGATGATGTAGATCGCCGCCATCAGCATGACGCCGGCCAGGATGCCGGGGATCACGCCGGCCAAAAACATCCGGCCCACCGACACGTCGGTGGCCGAGGCATAGACGACCATCACGATCGAGGGCGGGATCAGGATACCCAGCGTGCCGGCGTTACAGATCACCCCGGCGGCGAAATCCTTGGTGTATCCCACCTTGCGCATCGCCGCGATGACGATCGAGCCGATGGCGACCACGGTGGCCGGCGAAGAGCCCGACAGCGCGGCAAACATCATGCAGGCAAAGACACCGGCAATCGCCAGCCCGCCCCTGAGATGGCCCACGCAGGCGATGGAAAACCGGATGATCCGCCGCGCCACGCCGCCCGTCGACATGAAGCTCGAGGCCAGGATGAAGAACGGGATCGCCAGCAGCGTGTAATGCCCCGCCATGGCCTGATAGAGCGACTGCGCGATCGAGGCCAGCGAGGTTTCCGAGAACACCAGCAGGAAGATGATCGAACTCAGGCCGAGCGACACCGCGATCGGCACGCCGATCAGCAGCAGACCCACCACCATTGCGAACAGAAGGGCGACATCCATCGGGGCTCACCCCTCCTTGTGGGCGGCCTTTTCGACCGCTTCTTCGGCTTCGTGGCTGACGATCATGCCGCTTTGCCGCCCCGAGATTATCCGGGCCGCGGCCTGGATCAGCCGGAACACCATCAGCGCCACGGCGATGGGGATCATCGTGTAGGGCACCGCCACGGGCAGCTTTTCATAGGGCTCCTCGCCCTCGGGCAGGAACAGGGCCTCGATCGGCGCGCGAACGATCTCGGGCATCGGGATGCGCTCGGTCGGTACGTAGCCGCGGTAATCCCACGGCTTCATCTCTTCGAATCCAGTGGGGAACCAGCGCCCGGAGGTCGGCGCGAGGTTGGCATAAGGGGCCCAGTAATCGTAGGCGCCCTTCATCATCAGCAGCGCGTACACCAGGCAGATCGACACCGTGGTCAGCGCCAGCGCGCGGCGTGGGCCCGGCCCCAGCGCGTTGATCAGCGCGTCGACGCCCAGGTGCATGGTGATCTTGAACCCGTAGGCGATGCCGAAGAGCACCAGCCAGGCGAACAGCACCAGCGTGACCTCCAGCCCCCAGATCAGCCCGGTGTTGAAGATGTACCGCAGAACCACGTTGACGAAGGTGACCAGCACCATCGCCCCCAAAAACGCGGCAATCAGGTTTTCCTCTATGGCATGCACGGCGCGACCGAGGGCGGTATCTGCGCGATAGGTTCCGCTCATCTTTCCACTCCCTCAGACGAACCGGTCGACTAAGCGGACACCGGCCCCGGAGCGGCTGCCCCGGGGCCGGGCCGGTTTGCTTTGTCGCCTCAGCTGGAGGCGTTGATCTCTTGCGCCGCAGCGATGTTCTCGGCGCCCACGTCGCCCTCGAACTGCTCCCAGACGGGCTTCATCGCGTCGACCCAGGACTGGCGCTGCTCGGGCGTGAGCTGGCGCACCTCCGAGCCGGCGTCGATGATCGCCTGCTTGGCCTCCTGGTTCACCGCATACGCCTCGGCGTTGCGGGTCTCGGTCACCTCCTGGATGATCGTCGCGAGCTGGCCGCGCACCTCAGGGTCGAGCCCGTCCCACCATTCGACCGAGGTCACGAGCAGGTAGTCGATGATGCCGTGATTGGTCTCGGTGATGCCGTCCTGCACCTCGAAGAATTTCTGGCCGTAGATGTTCGACCAGGTGTTCTCCTGGCCGTCGACGACGCCGGTCTGCAGCGCGCCGTAGACCTCGGAGAAGGCCATCGGCTGCGGGCTGGCGCCCAGGGCCTCCATCTGCGCGACCAGCACGTCCGAGGTCTGGACGCGGAACTTCAGCCCCTCGGCATCCGAGGGCTCGATCAGCGGCTTGTTGGCCGAGAACTGCTTCATCCCGTTATGCCAGAACTGCAGGCCCAGCAGGCCGCGGCGCATCATCGACTGTTTCATCGCCTGGCCGGTCTCCGAGGCCTGGAATGCGTCGACCGCCTCGATGTTCTTGAACATGAACGGCAGGTCGAAGATGCGGAACTGCTTGGTGTATTTCTCAAATTTGGACAGCGACGGGGCGGCGAGTTGCACGTCGCCGTTCAGCATCGCCTCGAGCACCTGGTCGTCGTTGTAAAGCGTGGAGTTCGGGTAGACCTCCATGCAGGCGGTGCCGTTCATCTCCTCGTTCACCCGCTCCATCAGCAGCGAGGCTGCGATGCCCTTGGGGTGACGGTCGGTGTTGGTGACGTGACTGAACTTGATGACCATTTCGCCATCGTCGCACTGTGCAAGCGCAGCGCCGGCAGAAAAAGACAGCGCCACGGCAGCGGCGGCAGCGGTCAGGAATTTCATGCGGTATCCTCCCAGATAACCATTTGGGTTCTGACGCCCCCCGTAGGCGGCGGCGTTAGACTATCACCGATGAAGACGCAGGTCTCAAGGGAAACCATGCATTTCGGCGGGCAGAGCCGGGCCAAGGCGTCGCAGGGGTGCGACCGCGGGTGTTGATCTGTGTCATGGCCGCCCCTCTGCCGATCGCGAATATCGCCCAAGGAAAGCGGGCGCGGCGGCCCCCGAAGGGCCGCGGGCCGCGCCAGATGTGCCCAGGGGCTTTCCCCGCCCCGCCGGCCCCATTAGAAGCGAGAGGAGCGGGGCATGCGCCCCGTTGCATGGAACAGCATGAATCAGCAGACCGCCGTGACCGATAGCGCCGCCCCCAGGACCAAGACTCTGCCCGATGCGCAGACCGTGACCGAGGTCCGCCACTATACCGACCGTCTGTTCTATTTCCGCACGACGCGCCCGCGCTCGTTGCGCTTCCGCTCGGGCGAGTTCGTGATGATCGGGCTGCCCGGCGAGAACGGCAAGCCGATCATGCGCGCCTATTCGATCGCCTCGCCGTCCTGGGATGACGGGCTGGATTTCTATTCGATCAAGGTGCAGGACGGCCCGCTGACCTCGCGGCTCCAGCACATCAAGGAAGGCGACGAGATCATCCTGCGGCCCAAGCCCGTGGGCACGCTGGTGCTCGACGCGCTGCTTCCGGGCAAGCGGCTGTGGTTCCTTGCGACCGGCACCGGCATCGCGCCCTTCGCCAGCCTGATGCGCGACCCCGAGACATACGAGCAGTATGACGAGGTCATCATGATGCACACCTGCCGCGAGGTGGCAGAGCTGGATTTCGGCCGGCAACTGATCGAGAGCCTGCCCGAGGACCCGCTGATCGGCGAGTTCGTGGGCGACAAGCTGAAATACTACCCCACCACCACCCGCGAAGAGAGCAAGTGGATGGGCCGCGTGACCGACAACCTAACCTCGGGCAAGGTGTTCCGCGATCTCGGCCTCGGCGCCGAGCAGATGGACCCGGCCACCGACCGCGCCATGGTCTGCGGATCGCTGGACTTCAACAAGGACGTGATGGCGATCATGGAAGGCTGGGGCCTGCGCGAGGGCGCCAATTCGGAACCCGCCGAATACGTGGTCGAAAAGGCCTTCGTGGGCTGACATCTGGGCCACGGGGAAAACCCGTGTCCGAAAAGGCGCGCACCATTTGGGGACGGCCCGCCGGGCCTTCCCTGCAACGCTTTCGGAGCCTCGGCTGGATCGCGGGACGGGTCGGGCCGGCGCCCGCCCAGGCCGGTCCGTTCCCCATCAGGCCCCACTGACCATCAGGCGGCGCGTGACCGCACTTGCAGCGGTATGCCGGTGGCCGGACGCAGCGTGACCCACATCTGCGGCGTCCGCGCAAAGCCGGGCGAAAGGTCGGAGGTGAAGCGCGACAGCAATGTCGCAAGACTGAGGGTCGCCTCGGTCACCGCCATCGCCGACCCGATGCAGATGCGCGGCCCGCCCCGAACGGCAAGAAGGCATAGCGATGACGCCGCGCCGCGTGCGCGACATCGAAACGATCGGGGTCGAAGGCCGACGGCGCGTCCCAAAGCAGGTCGTGACGCTGCACCGCGTAGATCGGCAGCATCAGGTTGGCGCCCTTGGGAATGAAATAGGGGCCGGTATCGTCGTCGCGGGCCGCCTTGCGCGTCAGAAAGCCCGCCGGGGGGTAGAGGCGCAGCGCCTCTTCGCCGCTTGACGGACAAAGCCCAGCCGCGGCAGATCTTCGTAGCGCGCCGCACCGCCGGATTTCACGTCATCGGCCGTCGCGCCCGACTCCGGCCGCGTCGACCGCAGCCGCCTCGATTACCGGGCTCCTGTCGGCGCCAGCGCCTGCCGCGTGAAGGCCGGCGCCAACGCCTTGCGCTGGCGGCGCCACCCCTGCCCCTCTGTCACGGCAAGGTTGCCGCCCCGTCGCGGCTGCACAGGCCTCAACAGCATTCTGGACTTCGGGTGGGTCTCGTGCCGGATGAGAACGTGCTGAACCGCGTCCGGGTCCATCAGGGCGATCCAGTTGGCGCGTCCACCGTGGCGCAGGATCGGTTCGCGGTAGGCCGCGGCCGGGATCAATTCCAAGACGTTTCGCCGCGCGATCCTGTAAGACGCGAGCGGCCCCCGCCATGCGACGCTTTCGCCCGGTCCCCGCGACGCTAAAGCGGCAGAAAGCTGCCCTGCATCCCGCAGATATAGTCGTGCACCCGCTTGCCGGCCGTGCTCAGCGATGTGTCGCGCCGGTGCACCAGAAACCATTGCCGCACCAGCGGCAGGCCCTCGGCCTCGATCTCGACCAGACGGCCCGCGCGCAACTCGTCGTCGATGGTGTGGCGCGAGATCAGAGCGATGCCGAGCCCGGCGATGACCGCCTGCTTGATGGTTTCGTTCGAATCCAGCTCCATCAGCCGGTAAGGTCGCCCCTGCGCCACCTTGTCGAGGTATCGCCGGGTCAGGATGCGTGTGCCCGACCCCTCTTCGCGCACCAAAAAGGTCTCTTCCAGCAGGCCGGCCGGCGCGATCCGCCCCTGGTCCGACAGCCGGTGCCCCGGCGCGGCGATCAGCACATGCGGGTGCGGGCCCAGCACCGTGGCGTTGACCTCTGGCACCCGCGGCGGGCGCCCCATGATCGCCAGGTCCACCGCGGCGCCCTGCAGCGCCGAGATCACCGTGTCGCGGTTGCCCACCCTGAGCAGCACCTCGATGGTGGGATAGGCATTGTGCAGCTGCGCCACGATGCGCGGGCCGAAATACTTGCCGGTCGAGACCACGCCCAGCGTCACCAGCCCCTCCATCCCCTCGTTCAGCGCCCGCACATGGTCGGCGCAGGCCTCAATCGCGGTGTCGGCCGTCCGCGCGGCCACCAGCACCGCCTCGCCCTGCGGGGTGAGCCGCGTGACGCCATGGGACGAGCGGTCGAGCAGCTTGCAGTTGAAATGGGTCTCCAGCGCCTTGAGCTGGGTGTGCACGGCGGGCGCGGTCAGGCTCAGCACCTCGGACGCCGCGGTGATCGAGCCATATTCCGCCACCGCCCTCAGGGCCCGCAACTGCTTGAAAGTGACAGCTTCCGGCTTGGGCATTAAAAATCTCTTTAGGCAGCTTCGGTCTTTTTAAATTCTATAACGATCCCGGTTCTGAGATAGCAAGGTCGTTGCACAGCACGCCGTCAGAATCGGGAGAAAATTATGCAGAACGAAAATCCTCTTCGGGATTTGGAGCATATCCCCGCCGCGCTTCAGCCCCTCATGAATGCGCTTTGCGAGGTCGGCATCGAGTTGTCCCGCACGATCCAGCGCGGCCCGCTGGGTGGCGCGCTGGGTGCAGAGGTGGGCGAAAACACCGGCGGCGATGCCCAGAAGGCGCTCGACGTGATGGCCGACGAGGCCTTCATGACGCGGCTTCAGACGGCCAACGTGCGCTGGTACGCCTCCGAAGAGCAGGACGTCGTGATCGAGCTCGACCCCAAGGGTGACTACGCGCTGGCGATCGACCCGCTGGACGGCTCGTCCAATATCGACGTCAACGTGTCGATCGGCACGATCTTCTCGATCTTCGAGGCCAAGGACGCGGCCGACCCCTCGTTCCTGCGGCCCGCGAACGAACAGATCGGCGGCGGCTACATCATCTATGGGCCCCAGACCATGCTGGTGGTCACTTTCGGCAAGGGCACGCAGGAATACCTGCTCGACCCCGACACCAAGCAGTTCGTGCTGATCGAAGAGGCGGTGCAGGTGCCGCAGACCTCGCGCGAATTCGCGATCAACGCCTCCAACTACCGCCACTGGTCGAAACCGATCCGCGCCTATATCGACGACTGCATCGCCGGCGACGAAGGCCCCCGCGCGCGCAATTTCAACATGCGCTGGGTGGCCTCGCTGGTGGCCGAAACCCACCGCATCCTGACCCGCGGCGGCGTGTTTCTCTATCCCGGCGACGCCCGCAAGGGCTATGAGAAGGGCCGGCTGCGCATGGTCTACGAATGCGCCCCCATCGGTTTTGTCATCGAGCAGGCCGGCGGCAAGGCGACCAACGCCCAGGACCCGATCCTGGAGCAGACCGCCGACCAGTTGCACGCCCGCACGCCCTTCGTTTTCGGCTCGACCGAAAAGGTCAGCCGCGTCGCCGCCTATCACGATCTGCCGGAGCAAGAGGTGAACGCTCTGTTCGGCAACCGCGGCCTGTTCCGCGTATGAGGTTTGGAGGATACCAATGAGCAAGAAACACCCGATCATATCCGTCACCGGCTCTTCCGGGGCCGGCACCTCGACGGTCAAACACACGTTCGACCAGATCTTCCGGCGCGAGGGCGTGAATGCGGTGTCGATCGAAGGCGATGCCTTCCACCGCTTCAACCGCGCGGACATGAAGGCCGAGCTGGAACGCCAGTACGCGGCCGGCAATCACGGCTTCAGCCATTTTTCCTACGAGGCGAACGAGCTGAAAGAGCTGGAAAACGTGTTCCGCGAATACGGCAAGACCGGCACGGGCCGGACGCGCCACTACGTGCATGACGACGACGAGTCGGCCAGGTACGGCGTGCCCCCCGGCAATTTCACCGAATGGGCGCCGTTCGAGGACGGCTCGGACCTGTTGTTCTACGAGGGCCTGCACGGCTCGGTCGTCAATGACGAGGTCAACCTGGCCCAATATGCCGATCTCAAGATCGGCGTGGTTCCGGTGATCAACCTCGAATGGATCCAGAAGATCCACCGCGACCGCGAACGCCGCGGCTATACCACCGAGGCGATCACCGATGTGATTCTGCGCCGGATGAATGCCTATGTGCATTGCATCTGCCCGCAATTCACCGAGACCGACATCAACTTCCAGCGGGTTCCCGTCGTGGACACCTCCAACCCCTTCGTGGCACGCTGGATTCCGACCGCGGACGAGAGCCTCGTGGTCATCCGCTTCAAGAACCCGCGCGGGATCGACTTTTCCTACCTCGTCTCGATGATCGAGGGGTCCTGGATGAGCCGCGCCAACTCGATCGTCATTCCCGGCGGCAAGCTCGACCTGGCGATGCAGCTGATCCTGACGCCGATGATCGATCGCCTCGTCTCCGAATCCAAACGCGCCTGAGGAGCCTTCCGATGAACGTCCAGACCCAGATCGACACCGGCGCCGAGGCGCTCATGGCCAGCGCGATCCGCGTCCTCAGCATGGACGCGGTGCAGGCCGCCAATTCGGGCCATCCCGGCATGCCCATGGGCATGGCCGACGTGGCCGCCGTTCTTTACAACCGGTTTCTGTCGGTCGACCCGACACTGCCGAACTGGCCCGACCGCGACCGGTTCGTGCTGTCGGCCGGCCATGGGTCGATGCTGATCTACGCGATTAACCACATGCTCGGCTACGCCGACATGGACATGGACCAGGTGCGCAATTTCCGCCAGCACGGCTATCGCACCGCCGGCCACCCCGAATACGGCCATGCCGACGGGATCGAAACCACCACCGGACCGCTGGGCCAGGGCATCACCACCGCGGTCGGCATGGCGCTGGCCGAACGGATGCACAACGCCCGCTTCGGCGACGACCTGGTCGATCACTACACCTACGTGATCGCCGGCGACGGCTGCCTGATGGAGGGCATCAGCCACGAGGCCATCGACATGGCCGGCCACATGCGGCTGGGCCGGATGATCGTGCTGTGGGACGACAACGAGATCACCATCGACGGCTCGACCGCGCTTTCCACCTCGACCGACCAGAAGGCCCGCTTTGCCGCGTCGGGCTGGCACGTTCAGGCCGTCGACGGCCATGACCGCGAGGCCGTGGCCAAGGCCATCGAGGCCGCCCGCGCCGACGACCGCCCCTCGCTCATCGCCTGCAAGACGGTGATCGGCCAGGGCGCGCCCAACAAGGCCGGCAGCCACAAGGTGCACGGCGCGCCGCTGGGCGACGAGGAAATCGCCGCCACACGCGAGGCGCTGAGCTGGCCGCACGAGGCCTTCACGCTGCCCAAGGAAGTGTACGACGCCTGGGGCGCCGTCGCTGCCCGCGGCAAGTCCGCCCGCGAAGCCTGGGAAGCCCGCCACCTGGGCTCGGCCCAGGCCGGCGCGTTCAACCGCTCGCTCGCCGCGCCCGACACCGGCGCGCTGGGCAAGGCCATCGATGCCTACAAGGCCAAGCTCTCGGCCGAGGCGCCCAAGGTCGCCACCCGCAAGGCCAGCGAGATGGCGCTGGAGGTGGTCTATGACGCCCTGCCCAACCTCGTCGGCGGCTCGGCCGACCTGACCGGCTCGAACCTGACCAAGACCGGCGCGATGGAGCCCATGACCCGCGACAATTACGGCGGCCAATACATCCATTACGGCATCCGCGAACACGGCATGGCGGCTGCGATGAACGGCATTGCGCTGCATGGCGGGTTCGTCACCTATGGCGGCACCTTCCTGGTTTTCGCCGACTATTGCCGCCCCGCGATCCGCCTTTCGGCGCTGATGGGCCTGCCGGTGACCTATGTCTTCACCCACGACTCCATCGGTCTGGGCGAAGACGGGCCGACCCACCAGCCGGTCGAGCACCTGGCGTCGCTGCGCGCCATGCCGAACATCAACATCGTCCGCCCGGCGGACGTGGTGGAAACGGCCGAAGCCTGGGAAATCGCCGCCGGGGCCACCGGCACGCCGACGCTGATGGCGCTGTCGCGCCAGGGCCTGCCCTGCCTGCGCACCGAGCACACGTCCGACAACCTCACCGCCAAGGGCGCCTATGTCCTGCGCGAGGCCGAAGGCGGGCGCGACGTGACGCTGATCGCCACCGGCTCGGAGGTCGAGATCGCCATGAAGGCCGCGGACCTGCTGGCCGAGGGCGGCGTCAAGGCCGCCGTGGTCTCTGCCCCCTGCTTCGAGCTCTTCGCCGCGCAGGACGAGGCCTACAGGGCCGCCGTCCTGGGCACCGCCCCGCGGGTCGGCGTGGAAGCGGCCGTCGAGCAGAGCTGGGCGCCGATGCTGGGCGAAAACTCCGCCTTCGTCGGCATGTCGAGCTTCGGCGCCTCGGCGCCGGCCGGCGCGCTTTACAAGCATTTCGGCATCACCGCCGAAGCCGTGGCCGATGCGGCCAAAAGCCTGATCTAAGAACGAGGAACAACAAGATGACAGTTAAAGTCGCCATCAACGGGTTCGGCCGCATCGGGCGGAACGTTCTCAGGGCCATCGTGGAATCGGGACGCACCGATATCGAGGTGGTCGCGATCAACGATCTCGGG
>NZ_RWGU01000038.1 GCF_003944755.1 Rhodovulum robiginosum | reverse complement strand
GGATCTCGTCCGCCTCTACGCGGCACTCGCCGATGGCGGGCGGCCGGTGGCACTGCACTGGCGCGCGGGCGGGCCGCCGCCGCCCCCCGCCCAGCCGGTCCTGTCGCCGCGCGCCGCCTGGCAGGTCGGCGACATCCTGCGCGGCGTGCCCGCGCCCGCCACCGCCCCCCAGGGGCGCCTCGCCTTCAAGACCGGCACCTCCTACGGCCACCGCGATGCCTGGGCCGTGGGCTTCGACGGGGCCCATGTGGCCGCGGTCTGGCTCGGCCGGGCCGACGGCACACCGGTGCCCGGCGCGTTCGGCGCCGATCTCGCCGCCCCGCTCCTCTTCGAGGTTTTCGCAAGGCTGGGCCACAGCCCGCTGCCCCCCGCACCGCCCGACACGCTGATCCTGGCCAATGCCGCGCTGCCCGCGCCGCTGCGCCATTTCGGCGGACCGCGGGGCCAATCGCCCGAAGCCCCGGCCATCGCCTTCCCGCCCGACGGCGCCGACATCGCGCTGGCCGGCGCCCCCCTGACGATCAAGCTGCGCAACGGCCGCCCGCCCTTCACCGTGATGACCGACGGCGCACCGCGACTCACCGCGCTTTACCGGCGCGAGGCCACGCTGCCGCCACCCGGCCCCGGCTTCGTCACGCTCACGGTGATCGACGCCGACGGCCAAAGCGCCCGGGCCAGCCTGCGCCTGCGCTAGCGCCTTCTTCTTGGCGAAAATACCCCAACCGCGCGCCCTCAGGCGCGCAAACCCTCAGGTGCGGCCCCGCAAGGGGCCTCCTTCAGACAGGCGTCACATCCGCTCCAGCGCCAGCGCGATGCCCTGCCCGCCGCCGATGCACATGGTCACCAGCGCCCGCTGTCCGCCGATCCGCCGCAACTCGTAAAGCGCCTTGACGGTGATGATCGCGCCGGTCGCCCCCACCGGGTGGCCCAGCGCGATGGCGCCGCCATTGGGGTTGACCCGCGCCGGGTCGAGGCCCAGCGCCGCGCTCACCGCCAGCGCCTGGGCGGCGAAGGCCTCGTTGCTTTCGATCACGTCGAAATCCCCGACATCCAGCCCGGTCTTCGCACAGAGCGCCTCGACCGCGGGCACCGGGCCGATGCCCATCACCTCGGGGGCGACGCCGGCATGGGCATAGCCCAAAATCCGCGCCAGCGGCGTGCCGCCCGCCGCCGCGCCCTCGCGCGCCAGCACCAGCGCCGCGGCCCCGTCGTTAAGGCCGCTGGCATTTCCTGCGGTCACCGTGCCGTCCCGCGCGAACGCGGGTCTCAGGCCCGCCAGCGCCTCGGCCGTGGTCGGCTTGGGGTGCTCGTCGGTATCGAAACTCAGGGTCTCGCGGCGGCGCTGCACCTCGACCGGCACGATCTCGTCGGTAAAACGCCCCGCCGCGATGGCCTCTGCCGCCCGGCGCTGGCTTTCCAGCGCAAAGCCATCCTGCGCCTCGCGGGTGATCGCGTGGGCGCGGGCCACGTTCTCGGCGGTCACCCCCATATGCCCGGTGCCGAAGGGGCAGCTGAGCGTGCCCAGCATCATGTCGGCGGCGCCCGCATCGCCCATCTTCTGGCCCCAGCGCGCGGCGGGCAGGATATGGGGCGCCCGGCTCATGCTTTCCGCCCCGCCGGCCAGCGCCAGCTCCGCATCGCCCAGCATCAGCGCCTGCGCGGCCGAGACAATGGCCTGCACGCCCGACCCGCACAGCCGGTTGACGTTCATCGCCGGCGTGGTCTCGGGGATGCCGGAAGCCATGGCGGCGACGCGGCTGAGATACATGTCGCGCGGCTCGGTGTTGATGACATGGCCAAAGGCAACATGGCCGATGTCGGCGCCCTCTATCCCGGCGCGGCCCAGCGCCGCGCGGGCCGCCACCGCGGCCAGCTCGATCGGCGGCACACCCGCCAGGCTGCCCCCGAACGTGCCGACGGCGGTGCGCGCCGCCCCCAGTATGACGATGCCGGTCATGATGGTTCTCCTCCCGTGCAGCCGCTCCGATCTGTCGCAGGCTTAGGCGTCGCGGACCCGCCGGGCAAGCGCAAGGGTGCGCTCAGCCCGCGCCGGGCGCCTCGCGTATCATCGAACGCATCGCCTCGCGCACGGCCGGCCCCTTGGCGCCCAGGCGGCGCAAGAGGTCGCGCTGGAACTGCAGCGCGACCGGCAACAGCTCGGCCACCAGCGCCCGGCCCGTGGCGGTCAGTTCCAACTCGACCAGGCGGCGGTCGCCGGGGTTCTCGCGCTTGGTGACATATCCAGCCTGCTCCAGCCGCGCGGCCGCGCGCGAGATCTTGGATTTGTCCATGTCCACGCAGGCATGGATCTCGCGCACGCTGACCGCAACGGCCCGCGACAGATGCGCCAGCACCCGCCACTCGGCGATGGAAATGCCAAAATCGCGCCGGAACCGCTCGGCAAAGCTGCGGCTCACCTGGTTGGCGGCCACGCAAAGCTGATAGGGGAGGAATTCGTCCAGCAAGAAGGTATCGGTCGGCTCGATATTCACCTACGGCCCTTTCTGCCATCCGCCCGTTTCGGCAACCTTGTTGCGGCTGCAACGAGTGCGTCAATAGGGCAAATGCGCCGCGCCCGGCCTCCGCAGCAGCGACAAAAAGCGACAAAAAACAGGTTGCAGCGCAGGCCCCGCTCAGGGATTTTAGGCTCCAACAAAGGATAACAATAAAGAACCGGTGTGGGAGACAATCATGAGCAAGGGCCCTGAAAGGGGCGAGTTGCGGCTCCGCCTGGGCATCGGCCTTGCGGGTCTGGCCGCGGTTCTCGGTACGCTCGCGATCAAGGGTATCGACGGGGCCTCGGGCGTCGAGGTTTTCGCCATTCTGGGCCTGTTCTTCGGCGGCACCGCGGTGTGGAGCGCGCGCGCGCTGTCGCGGCGCGGCCGGACGGAGGACGACTGATGCCCTACGACTATCGGTCCTACCCCTATGTCGCGCCCCCGGGCCTGACCGCGCCCGAGCCCCGGCACAAGGTGGTCGTCGTGGGTGCCGGGCCGATCGGGCTGGCGATGGCGCTGGAGCTGGCCAATCACGGGGTGGCCTCGGTTGTCCTCGACGACAACAACGTCGTCTCGATGGGCTCTCGCGCGATCTGCTGGTCCAAACGCAGCCTGGAGATCTTCGACCGGCTGGGCATCGGCGACAAGGTACTGGCCAAGGGCGTGACCTGGAGCGTCGGCCGCATCTGCCACGGCGACGACGAGATATTTCACTTCGACCTGGAACGCGAACCGGGGCAGAAGATGCCGCCCTTCGTGAACCTCCAGCAATATTACGTCGAAGAGTTCCTGGTCGATCGGGCGATGGATCACCCCCTTGTCGATCTGCGCTTCAAGAACCGCGTCACCGCGCTCGACCAGGGCGAAGACACCGCCCATGTCACGGTCAAGACACCGGACGGCAGCTACGGCCTCAAGGCCGACTACGTGCTGGCCTGCGACGGCGCGCGTTCGACGCTGCGCGCGATGCTCGGCCTCGATTTCGAGGGCGAGCTGTTCGAGGAACGCTTCCTCATCGCCGATGTCGAGATGGAGGCCGATTTCCCCTCGGAACGCTGGTTCTGGTTCGAGCCCACCTTCCACGACGGGCAATCCGCGCTGTTGCACCGGCAGGCCGACAACATCTACCGCATCGACCTGCAACTGGGCTGGGACGCCGACCCGGATGAAGAAAGGAAACCCGAAAACGTCGTCCCCCGCGTGGAAAAGCTGGTGGGCCCCGATTTCGAGCTGGACTGGGTCAGCATCTACAGCTTCCAGTGCCGCCGGCTGAAGACCTTCGTCCATCACCGGGTGATCTTCGCGGGCGACAGCGCGCATGTGGTATCGCCCTTCGGCGCGCGCGGCGGCAATGGCGGGATGCAGGATGTCGACAACCTGGGCTGGAAACTGGCCGCGGTCCTTCACGGGCGCGCGCCCCGGACCCTGCTCGACAGCTATGACCGCGAGCGCGTCTTCGGCGCCGACGAGAACATCGCGCAATCCTCCCGCGCCACCCGCTTCATGACGCCCGCACCGGGGGTCGAGCGGCTGTTCCGCGACCAGGTTCTGGCGCTCGCCGGCAAGGCCGCGTTCGCGCAGGGCTGGGTCAATTCGGGGCGGCTGTCCACCCCGTGCGTCTATCCCGGCCTCGGCCCCGACGACCCGCACCTGCCCGCGCTGACCCGCCCCGGCAGCGTGGCGGTGGACGCGCCCCAGGGCAATCGCTGGCTGCTCGACACGCTGGGCGGCACCGTCAAGCTCCTGGCGGTCAACTGCACGGCCCCCGAGGGGCTGGAGGCCGAAACCGTCGCGGCAGAGTTGAACGACGAGGTGCAAAGGCGCTATCTTGGCGAAGCGGAGCAGGCGCTCTACCTCGTGCGCCCCGATCAGGTGATCGCCGCGCGTTGGGTCGAGCCCGAGCGCCGCAAGATCGCCACCGCGATCCGCGCGCTCTGGGAGGGCCGGCCATGAAGCTGATCGACACCCCCAATCTCGATGACCATGACGCGTTCTACGCCGAGTTGCTGGCGGCCCATCGCGGGCTGAGCGAGGCACAGAGCCACGCGCTGAACGCCCAGCTCATCCTGATCCTGGCCAATCATATCGGCGATCGCGAGGTGTTGAGCGAGGCGCTGGCGCTGGCGCGCAAGCGCTAGGCCGACCGCCCCAGCCGCTCTTCCAGCACCTCGAACGGCACGCCGGGCATGTCCTTGGCGCAGCGGATCACCAGCGAGGTCTTGACGCTGGCCACGTTCTCGGCCGCCGTCAGCTTTTCGGTCAGAAAGTTCTGGAATGTCGACAGGTCGGGGGCCACGCATTTCAGGATGAAATCCACCTCGCCGTTGAGCATGTGGCACTCCCGCACCAGCGGCCAGGCCCGGCACCGTTCCTCGAATTTGCTCAGGTCGGCCTCGGCCTGGCTTTGCAGCCCCACCATCGCGAAGACCTGCACCTCGAAGCCCAGCTCGCGGATGTCGACATCGGCATGGTAGCCGCGGATGAACCCCGCCTCCTCGAGCGTGCGCACCCGGCGCAGGCAGGGGGGCGCCGAAATACCCACCCGTCGGGCGAGTTCCACGTTGGTCATACGCCCGTCGGCCTGCAACTCGGACAGGATCTTGCGGTCGATCTGGTCGAGTTTCGCGCCGGCCATTTCTGCTCTCCCGAGGATTTTTGCGGATAATAGGCTCAGCCCGAAACCTGCGCAATAATATTTCACCGTTGCGCAAGATTTTTAAAGGCACACTCCGGAAACGACCTGCCGCCCGGCCCGCGCCGGGGCTTTCGCATATCCGCCGGTCGCATTATATCGTCCGGACCAGACGGGGTTTGCAGGAAAGAGTCGGCTATGGGCGAGACACGGCATTGCAGGGTACTGATCATCGGGTCCGGCCCGGCAGGCTATACCGCGGCGGTCTATGCCGCGCGGGCCATGCTGGAGCCGGTGCTGATCCAGGGCATCCAGCCCGGCGGGCAGCTGACCATCACCACCGAGGTCGAGAACTGGCCCGGCGAGACCGAGATCCAGGGCCCCGAACTGATGCAAAACATGGAGGCCCATGCCCGCGCCATGGGCGCCGAGGTGATCTCCGACTACATTTCCCGGCTTGACCTCGCCACCCGGCCCTTCACCGCCGAGGCCGACAGCGGCACGACCTTCACCGCCGATGCGGTGATCCTGGCCACCGGCGCCCAGGCGAAATGGCTGGGCCTGCCGTCGGAGGAGAAGTTCAAGGGCTTCGGCGTGTCGGCCTGCGCCACCTGCGACGGGTTCTTCTACCGCGGGCAGGAGGTCGTGGTGATCGGCGGCGGCAACGCGGCGGTCGAAGAGGCACTGTTCCTGACAAATTTCGCCTCCAAGGTCACGCTGATCCACCGCCGCGACGAGCTGCGCGCCGAAAAGGTGCTGCAACACCGGCTCTTCAACCACCCCAAGGTCGAGATCCTGTGGGACCACGTCCTCGACGAGGTGCTGGGCAGCCAGGACCCCCTCGGGGTCGAGGGCGTGCGCGTCAAGCACACCCAGACCGGCGCGGCGCGCGAGGTGCCCTGCAAGGGGGTCTTCATCGCCATCGGCCACGCGCCGGCCTCGGAACTGGTGGTCGACCAGCTCGACACCCATATGGGCGGCTACGTCGTCACCCAGCCCGACAGCACCGCCACCTCGGTGCCCGGCGTCTTCGCCGCGGGTGACCTGACCGATCACAAGTACCGGCAGGCCGTCACCTCCGCCGGCATGGGATGCATGGCCGCGCTCGAGGCCGAACGCTTCCTCGCAGAGCAGGAGGCCGCCGAGGCGCCGCAAAAGACCGGCACCTGAACGGCCACCACCCCGCCCCAGGCGCCGGACAACGGCGCGGGCCGCCCGGACAATCCGGCCGCCCCGCGCGCGATCGCTCCGGACGTCCCCCTGCCCGGGGCTTCTTCTGGCCGGAAATATCCCGGGGGTCCGGGGGCAGGGCCCCCGGCCGTTGCCGGCCCGGCGATGCCCTGTCATCGGCTCTCCGCGAGCGCGTGGAGAGCCCACCCTACGATCAATCCCGGCGTCCCTGGCGTTCCGGCTCTCCGCGCGCGCATGGAGCGCCCTACCCGCCGGGGCACAGCACCCGCGCCGTCATCAGCGCCGGGTCGCCCTTCAGCGTGCCTGCACGCACCCGGCAGCCTGTCGTCCGCTCCATCGCCTGCACGCCCCGTGTCATCACGCCCGCGCGGCGCTCCCGGTTCAGCCGGATCGCCTGCACGTCCTCGCCCCGCTGGCGCACGGCGAAGCTCGACCCGTCCACCGTGACCGGCCGGGCCGGGATATGGGCAAATCCCGGCCCGGGGCTGTCGCACGCCCCGAGGCCGAGGCAAAGCGCAAGGGCCGCTCGTGCCCCCAGTGTCTTCACTCCGCTCATCGCTCCCGACTGCCAGCACATGGTTAACGAAAGATTGAGGAAAACCGCCACCCGACCGCTAATCCCTGCACTGCTTCCCCGCCTCGCCACGCGCGGGCGGCCTGTCGGTCACCGTCTTCATGTCTCTTACCTTGAGGGGTCAGGCATCCCGGCCAGCCGGGCAGGCGCCCGGGCGGGCCAATCACCCGGATCCCGAAACCCCGTGTCGCGCCGCGCGAAACCGGGCTACCCTGAACCAGGTTTCATGGCAGAAGGACGGGCAGTCAGATGGATACGCGCGACACCGGCAACGCCGCCCTGATCGGTTCCTGGAAGATGGTCTCCTGGACGCGCGAGGTCGTGGAAACCGGCGCGGTATCGGATGTCCTCGGCCCGGCGCCGATCGGTTACATCGCCTACCATGCCGATGGCAGGATGATGGCCACGGTCTTCAGCCGATCGCGCCCGGCAGGAACGGGCGCGCCGCTGCGGACCGAGCAAAAGGCCCGGCTCTTCGACACGATGCTGGCCTACGTCGCGGCCTACACATTGGAAGAGGATCGCGTGATCCACCATGTCGAGGCCGCGTGGAACCCGGACTGGGAGATCGACCTCTCGCGCCCCTTCACGCTCGATGGCGACAGGCTTTTCATCAGCGGCGCTCCGAATGTCGACCCCCTGACAGGCGAAGACGTCCTCTACCGGATGGAGTTCACCAAGGTCTGAGCGATGCCCGGCGGCGCCCCGGCCATGGCGCCGAGAGCGCCGGACCGGCAGCCGCCGCCATTCAAAGCGCGCGCGCGGCGTAAGGGCCGCCCCGCTAGGTCGCTCCTCCGGCGCCCAACGCCCGCGTCTGGCTCAGCGTCAGCCCGGTGCTCAGTGCCTCGGGGTCGAGCATCAGTTCGATCACCGCCGGGCGGCCCGCCTCCAGCGCCCTCTCCAGCGCCGGGGCGAACGCGGCCTGGTCTGTCACCGTCTCGCCATGCGCGCCATAGGCCCGCGCCAGCATCGCGTAATCGGGGTTGACCAGATCGGTGCCGCTCACCCGCCCCGGATAGGTCTTTTCCTGGTGCATCCGGATCGTGCCGTAGCGCCCGTTATTGGCCACGATCACCACCACGTTCGCCCCGTGCTGCACCGCCGTCGACATCTCGTTCAGCGTCATCTGGAAACAGCCGTCGCCGGCCAGGCAGATCACCGGGCGGTCGGGATGCTCCAGCTTGGCCGCGATGGCGGCGGGGAAGCCATAACCCATCGACCCTGATGTCGGCGCCACCTGGCTGCGGAACCCCTTGAAGCGGAAATAGCGGTGCAGGAAGGCCGCGTAATTGCCCGCGCCGTTGGTCAGGATCGCGTCGTCCGGCAGATGGCCCGACAGCCACGCGACGACCTGTTCCAGCTTTACCGCGCCGGGGGTTTCCTGCGGGGTGCTCCAGGCCTCGTATTCCGCCCGCGCTTCATGTGTCCAGCCGTCCCACGGGCCGGGATGGCCGGGATGGGCAGCCAGCGCGGCCAGCATCGCCGGCGCGCTCAGCGCGATGCCGGGATCGGGGCGATAGACGCGGCCCAGCTCGTCCGGGTCGGGGTGGACATGGACGATGCGCTTGCCCGGATCGCCGGGGTCGATCAGCGCATAGCCGTTCGTCGCGGTGTCGCCCAGCCGCGTGCCCAGCGCCAGCACAACGTCGGCGGCCTTCAGCCGCGCGCCCAGTTTCGGGTTCATCCCGACACCCAGGTCGCCGACGTAATGGCCATGGCGGTTATCCATGTAATCCTGCCGGCGAAAGGTCGCCGCGACAGGCAGATCGAAGGTTTCGGCAAAGCCCGCGAGGTTGGCCGCCGCGCTGCGCGACCAGTGCGGCCCGCCCACCACAACCAGAGGCCGCTCGGCCCGGGCAAGCGCACCGGTGACCGCGGCCAGCTGCGCCTCGCTCGGCGCGGGCGCCAGCGGCGCGGGCGCCGGTATGTCCGCCGCCTCGGCCACGGCGCTGAGAACGTCCTCGGGCAGGGCCAGCACCACCGGGCCGGGCCGGGCCGACTGCGCCACGTGAAAGGCGTGCGAGATATATTCGGGCAGGCGCGCGGTATCGTCCACCTCGGCGGCCCATTTCACCAGCGGCCCGAAAAAGGCGCGGAAATCGACCTCCTGAAACGCCTCGCGGTCGCGGTGGCCCCGCGCGATCTGGCCCACGAAAGCCACCACCGGCGTGCTGTCCTGCCGTGCCACGTGCAGACCCGCCGCCGCGTTCGACGCGCCCGGCCCGCGCGTGACGAACAAGACCCCCGGTGTCCCGGTCAGCTTGCCATGGGCCTCGGCCATCATCGCGGCGCCACCCTCGTGACGGCAGACCACGTTTTCGATGCCCGCGTCGATAAACCCGTCCAACGCCGCCAGAAAGCTTTCGCCCGGAACCGAAAACACCCGCCGCACCCCCTGCAACGCCAGTTGATCGGCCAGGATACGCCCGCCATGCCGTGCCATTCGCTCGTCTCCCTTTGCTCTGCCCCGCGTCGAATCTGCGCCAAGCCGGAGCCTTGGGCAAGGGGCGCCTTGCGCATCGCCTGTCGCGCCATAGCTGAGAGGAAAGCCACAAGGAGGATTTGATGCCGCACCACAGGCTGCTGGGCATATCGGGCTCGCTGAGACAGGGCTCTTACAACACCAAACTGATGCGCGAGGCCGCGCGCCACTTCGACCCCGCCGTTTTCGAAGTGGGCAACCTGCGCTTTCCCCTCTTCGACGAAGACCTCGAAGAGGCCGAGGGCATTCCGCCCGCGGTGCAGACGCTCGCCGACCAGATCGCCGCCGCCGACGCGGTTGTGATCTCGGGCCCCGAATACAACAAATCCGTCACCGGCGTGCTGAAGAACGCGCTCGACTGGGTCAGCCGCACCGACGGCAACCCCTGGAAGGCCAAGCCGGTGGCGATCATGGCCGCGACAGGGGGCCGCGCCGGGGGCGAGCGCACGCAATTCGCGCTCAGGCTCTGCATGGTGCCCTTCCAGCCGCGCATCCTGCAGGGCCCCGAAGTGCTTGTGGGCCGGGCCAAGGACCAGTTCGACGCCGAGGGGCGGCTGGTCAACGAGATCAACGCCAAGGCGCTGGCCGGGCTGATGGACGCGCTCAAGGCCGAGATCGCCCGCGGCTGAGGCTTGTCCATGCCGCGGGCGGGGCCTAGCGTGGCGCCATGCATCCCGCCACCGGCCAGACCCGCACCCTCACCGACCCGCTAGACCCCGCGCGCGCCGCCGCGCTGCACGCCACGCTGGGCTTGCCGGGGCCGGCGCCGGCGGCGGGCGACCCGCTGCCGCCGTTTTTCCACCAGGTCTATTTCTGGGACGCTCTGCCGCCGGCGCGGCTGGGACGCGACGGACACCCGAAACTTGGCGAATTCATCCCCGATCTGGGCCTGCCCCGGCGGATGTGGGCCGGCGGGCGGCTGACCTTCACCGCGCCGCTGCGCGCCGGCCAACCCGCCGAACGCCGCACCACCATCGAAACCATCGCCGAGAAAACCGGGCGCACCGGCCCGCTGGCCTTCGTCACCCTGCGCCACGACATCGTCCAAGGCGGCCGGCTCTGCGTGAGCGAGCACCAGAACCTCGTCTACCGCCAGGACCCCGACCCGGCCGCGCCCAGCCCCGCGCCGCCGCCCGCGCCCGAGGGCGCCGAGCAAACCCACGCGGTCGGCTTTTCGCCAACGCTGCTCTTCCGCTACTCCGCGCTCACCTTCAACGGCCACCGCATCCATTACGACCGCGACTATGCGCGCGATGTCGAGGGCTATGCGGGCCTCGTCGTCCATGGCCCCCTGCTGGCCCAGCTGCTGATGCTAATGGCAGAAGAGCGCGGGCCGCTGGCCGGCTTCGCCTTTCGCGCCACCGCGCCGCTGATCGACACCGAAACCGCCACGCTGGCGCGCCGCGAAAACCGCCTCTGGGTCGCCGGCCCCGATGGCCGGCTCTGCATGGAGGCCGACGCCACCCCCGCCTGATCCGCGCGCGCACCCACCGCTTCTTCTGGCAGGAAATATCCCCGCCGGAGGCGTCGCAACGCCGCCATCGGGCCTGCCGCCCGAGGCTCAGAGGTTGTCGGCCACCCGAAACCCCTCGGGTATTGCCCCGTCCCGCCCGTCCAGCACCAGGTCGGCCATCACGGCGGCCACCTTCGGGGCCATGCCGATGCCGATCTTGAAACCGCCATTGGCGATGAAATGCCCCGGCCGTCCGGGCCAGCCCCCCAGCATCGGCGCGATGCTCCTGGCGCGGGGCCGCACGCCCGCCCACCGCTCGATCACCTCTGCCGCCGCCAGCGCCGGGCAGACCGCCCGCGCCCGCGCGATCACGTCGTCGAGCCGGGCGTCGGTGCTGTGGGGCACCTCGAATTCCCGCTCGGTGGTCGAGCCTACGGCGACCGTGCCATCCCCGTGGGGAACGATCAGCACGCCATCGGCATAGATCTGCGGTGCATCGCGCGCCGCGTGGGCCAGCACCGCCGCCTGTCCCTTGACCCCGCTGCCCAACGCCCGGCCCAGATCGGCCGAAAGCGCGGCCAGCCCCTGATACCCGGTGGCCCAGATCACCTTGCCCTCGACCGGCCCCTCTGCGCCGGTCGCCACCGCGCCGCCCAGCGCCTCGACCGCGCGCGCCAGCGCCGCGCAGGCCGCGCGGGGCGCGATGCGCGCGCTCAGCGTGTCGTGGATCAGCAGCCCCGTGGGCGAGGCCGGCGCGAAGGGCCCCGCCGCTTTGGCCGGCACCACGCGCCAGTCGGCCCGCCGCTGCCACAGCGCGGCGGCCTCCCCGGCCCTCGCCTCGGCCCGGGCCAGCGCCGCGTCATCGGCGATCGGCTGGTAGCGGCCCAGCCGCGCATAGCCGGTGGACATTCCCGATTGCGCCTCGACCCCGTCCCAAAAGTCCTGCGCCATCAACAGGCTGTCCAGCTGGAACGCCTTTTTCGGGTTCCACCGCTCGGGCACGTGGGGCGAGAGCGCGCCGACCGGCGTGCCGCTGGCGCCGGCGGCGACGTGGTACCACTCCACCACCCGCACCCGCGCCCCGCGGCGGGCGCATTCATAGGCCGTGGCCAGCCCGAACACGCCTGCACCCATCACCGTCACGTCGGCCATTGCCATTTCGTGCGCCCTTTCCCATGCTCGCCGCCCATGGGTGTAGGCCACGAAACCGACGAGAACCAGACCGCTGCGCTGGACTGGCGCGCAGGCGGCGTTCCGGTCTCTGCGCGCTTCGACGATCCCTATTTTTCGATCGCCGACGGGCTGGCCGAAACCCGGCATGTGTTTCTCGGCGGCAACGGGTTGCCCGGCCGCTTTCGCCCCGGCTTTCACATTGCCGAGCTGGGCTTTGGCACCGGGCTGAACATGCTGGCCGCGCTGATCGCCTGGCGGCAAGGCGGCCAGGCGGGCCCCTTGCGTTTCACCAGCTTCGAGGCCTTCCCGATGGCGGCGGCCGACATCGACAGGGCGCTGACCGCCTTTCCCGAGGCGCACGCCGTCGCCGGCCCGCTGCTGACCGCGTGGCGGGCGGGCGCGCGGCGCGTGGAATCGCCCGACCTGATCGCCGAGGTGATCGTCGGCGACGCGCGCGCCACCCTGCCGCGCTGGCCGGGCCGGGCCGATGCCTGGTTTCTCGACGGGTTCGCGCCGGCGAAAAACCCCGAGCTGTGGGAGCCCGCGCTTTTGGCCGAGGTCGCCCGCCGCACCGCGCCGGGCGGCAGTGCCGCGACCTATAGCGCCGCCGGCGCCGTGCGCCGGGCGCTCGCCGCCGCGGGCTTTGCGGTCGAGCGTCGCGCAGGCTTTGGCCGCAAGCGCCATATGACCGTGGCGAGCCTGCCGGCATGACCGAGCAGAACACCCGCCTCGGAATCGCGCTGATGGTCGCCACGACCTTCGTCTTCTCCATCCAGGACGGCATCTCGCGCCACCTTGCGGGCGAATACAACGTGCTGATGGTGGTGATGATCCGCTACTGGTTCTTCGCGGCCTTCGTCATCGCCGTGGCCGCGCGCAAGGCGGGCGGCATCGGCGCCGCGGCGGCCACGCGCCAGCCGCTGATGCAGGCGTTCCGCGGGTTCCTTCTGGCAGCCGAGATCTGCGTGATGGTGGCGGGGTTCGTGGCCCTTGGGCTGGTGGAAAGCCACGCGGTCTTTGCCTGCTACCCCTTGCTGATCGCCGCGCTTTCGGGCCCGGTACTGGGCGAAAAGGTGGGCTGGCGGCGCTGGGCGGCGATCGCGGTGGGGTTCGTGGGCGTGCTGATCATCCTGCAGCCGGGGTTTCGCGTCTTCGCCCCCGCCGCGCTGATCCCGCTGGCGGCGGCCTTGATGTTCGCGCTTTACGGGCTGCTGACCCGCTATGTCGCCCGCGCCGACAGCGCCGCGACAAGTTTCTTCTGGACGGGCACCACCGGCGCGGTGGCGATGACCGCCGTCGGCCTGTGGGTCTGGCAGCCGATGACGGCGGCCGACTGGGGCTGGATGGGCCTTTTGTGCATCACCGGGGCCTTTGGGCATTTCCTGCTGATCAAGACCTACGAACTGGCCGAGGCCAGCGCGGTGCAGCCCTTTGCCTACCTTCAGCTCGTCTTCGCCTCGGCGCTTGGGCTCTTGGTGTTCGGCGAGACGCTCAGGCTGAACGTCATGCTGGGCGCCGGGCTGGTGATCATTGCGGGGCTGTTCACGCTCTGGCGCGAACGTCGGGCGTGATCAGCGCGCGGCAAGCTCGTCGGTGAACCGGATCGGCCCGGTCTCGCCGCTCAGCCGCGCCCGGTAGACCGGCAGCGATTCCGACACGCGCATCACGTAGTTGCGGGTTTCGCGGAACGGGATCATCTCGATCCAGTCCACCACGTCGGTGCCCGCCATGCGCGGGTCGCCGCGGTCCTCCACCCAGCGCCGCGCGCGGCTGGGCCCGGCGTTGTAGGCCGCCGCGACCAAAAGCGGGTTCGGGCCGAACTCCTCGACCAGCTGCGCCAGGTACGCCCCCCCGAGCCGCGCGTTGTACTCCGGATCGGTCAGGAGCGCGGCGCTGGAATAGGGCGCGCCCACCTTGCGTGCCATCGCCTCGGCGGTGCGCGGCATCAGCTGCATCAGCCCGCGCGCGCCGGCGCCGCTGGTCACGACGGGGTCGAACTCACTTTCGCGCCGGGCGATGGCCAGCACCAGTTCGGTGTCCACCGGGTGCCGGGCGCGGGCCAGATCGGTGACCGGGAAATACGCCCTGGGCATCACGTTGCCCTGCCCCGCGGCCACCTTGGCGATGCGCACCGCGATATGCGGATCGTCCAGCGACAGCGCGAGCCCGGCAAGTTGCCGCTGGCCATCGGCCCGTGCGGTCTCGGCCAGGTGGGTGAGGAACCATTCGGCGAGATTGCGCTCGCCCGCGCGGTGGAACAAGACCGCCGCCTCCAGCACCGAAGAATCGGCAAAGGATGCCTCGCGCCAGTCGGGATAGACCTCTTGCCCGGTCAGCGCCGGGTCGAGCGGCAGGCCGGCGCGTTCGGCGGCGAGCAGGCCGTAAAAAGCGGTCTGGTGCTGGCCCGCACGGGCATAGGCCGCCTGCGCCTCGTCACCCCGGCCCAACGCCTCCAGCGCGCGGCCCTGCCAATAGCCCGCACGGCCGAGGCTGATGGGCGTTTCCACCGCCGCCGCGAACCTGTCGAAATGCCCCAGCGCGGTTTCCGCGTCCCCGAGCTGGCGCAGCGCGACAAAGCCCGCCAGCCATTCGAGATCGGCATAGGCCGAGCCCTCGCTCAGGTGATGCCGGGCGGCCAGACGGTAGGCCAGCGCGCCGTCATCCGCGCGCATCGCCCGGCGCGCATAGATGCGCCGCCAATTGGACCAGAGTTCGGGCTGGCCCAGCCCCTCGGCCGTCGCGCTGCGCGCGACGAGCAGCGCGATCGCGTCGTCTTGCAGCCCCTTGCGGGTGCGCCATAGAAACCGCTCGTAGGCAAGGCCGGCGTCGTCCGCCAGCGCCCCCGGCACCGCGGCGATGCGCGCGTCCACGCCGGGCGCCCTGGCCCTGAGCGCCAGCCGCGCCTCGGCCAGCGCCTGCCAGCCCGCAGGCACCAGCGGCAGCATCCGGCGGGCCGAGGCCTCTTCGCCCTGCCAGAGCATGGCGTCGATGCGCGCCGTGTGATGCGCCGCCAGAAGTTGCGGGAACCGCGACAGCAGCGCCACCTGCGCACCGGAACTCAACGGCATGCTCCGCCAGGTCAGCACCGCCAGCGCCTCGGCGTCGCCCACCTGGCCCAGCGCCGCATGGGCCTGCACCAGCCGCAGCGCGCCATTGCCGGTGATCGGCCGGCGCCCGGCGAAGAACGCGACCACCTCTTCGGCCGCCGCATCGGCGGGGATGGCCGCCTCGGCCCGGGCCCGGATGCGGTCTAGCCCCGGCCAGTCGCCGTTGCGGGAGAGGAAGGCGCTGTAATCGGCAAAGCTGCCCTCGCCAGCCCGCAAGAATCGCCATTCGACGATGTCGCGGGCAACCTGGCCGCCGGCCAGCCGGCGCGCCGCGACCCAGTTGTCGGCGCGCACCTCGCGCATCGCCAACTCAAGCGGCGTCTGGGCAGGCGCGGGCGACACGACGGCGAGCGTCAGGACCGGCAGGAGGGCAAGCAAAAGACGCATCGGCAATCTGGGCTGGGCAGGTTGCAATCTTGTCTCACGGGCGGCGGGCGGGGGGCAACTCACAAACTTGGCAACCGGCACCGGGCGCTATAGGGTCCGGCGCGCTGTGCGGGCGCTGAGTCGCGCGCGTCGCGTGAAACCAACAACGTAGAGGAGCGTGTCATGATCAAAGGGTCCCTTCCAGCCCTGGTGACGCCGTTCAAACACGGCGCCGTGGATCTCGACACGCTCAAAGAGCTGATCGAGTGGCACCTCGACGAGGGCACGCACGGCTTCGTGCCCGTCGGGACCACCGGCGAAAGCCCCACCCTGACCCATGCCGAGCACGAGACGGTGATCGAAGAGGTGGTCAGGGCCGTCGACGGCCGCGTGCCGGTGATCGCCGGTGCGGGCTCGAACAACACGCAGGAAGCTATCCGCTTCATGCAGCATGCCGAAAAGGTGGGGGCCGATGCTGCGCTGGTGGTCACGCCCTATTACAACAAGCCCACCCAGGCCGGGATGATCGCGCATTTCACCGCGCTGCACGACTGCTGCAAGCTGCCGATCATCATCTACAACATCCCGCCGCGCTCGGTCGTCGACATGATCCCCGAGACCATGGCGGAGCTGGCCAAGCTGCCCCGCATCATCGGGGTCAAGGACGCGACGGGCGATCTGGCGCGGGTGCCCAAGCAGCGGATGGCCTGCGGCCCCGACTTCCTGCAACTGTCGGGCGAGGATGCGACAGCGCTGGGATTCAACGCGCATGGCGGCAAGGGCTGCATCTCGGTCACGGCCAACGTCGCGCCCAGACTCTGCGCCCAGTTCCAGGAGGCGACGCTGGCCGGTGACTACGGACGCGCACTGGACCTGCTGGACAAGCTGATGCCGCTGCATATCGCGATCTTTCTAGAGCCGGGGGTGGCCGGGGCCAAATACGCGATGTCGCGGCTGGGCAAATGCACCGAAGAGGTACGCTCGCCGCTGGTCACTCTGACGGAGGGCACCAAGGCCAAGATCGACGACGCGATGCGCCACGCGGGGCTGTTGAACTGAGCGGGGAGAAACCCTTGCGCCCCGGCGAGATCGTCGCCGAGGGGCTGGCCCCGCCCGCGGGGCCGGTGCTGCGCTTTGTCGGGCGCATCCGCACGCCCTGGGGGCCGGGCGAGTGCCCCAAGAATATCGGCAAGGCGCGGGAAACCGGCCGCGGCGCCCGGGTCGAACTGGACCCGGCCTTCGCGCCGGCGCTATTGGGGCTCGAGATCGGCCAGCCGGTGGTGCTGCTCTACTGGTTGCACGAGGCGCGGCGCGACCTGCTGCGGCAAAGCCCGCGTCACATCGACGGCACGCGCGGCACCTTTGCCCTCCGATCCCCGAACCGGCCCAACAGCATCGGGCTGGCGACCGTGCGCATCACCGCGCTGGACGGCGCCGCCGGGACGCTGGGGATCGACGCGATCGACTGTTTCGACGGCACGCCGCTGCTGGATATCAAGCCCTGGTTGGAACGGGTGGACCTGCCCCCCGCCCCCTAGACTGCCCTATTCCACCGTGATCGTGACCACCTCGGACCGCACCGGCGGGTCGTGCGGAATATGGTTTGCGTCGCCCAGCAGCAGCCACAGATCATGCGTGCCCGGCGCGATATCCAGCGTGACCTCGGTCTGACCGCCGCCGAAATGGATGTGGTTGTCATCCGCCGGCACGCCCTGGGTGTAATCGACCGCGTCGGGGGCAATGTCGATGATCAGGTGGTGATGGCCGGTCATGTCGCTATCCACCCCGGCCGGGGCGACGCCCATGCCCTCAAGCCCGAAGCGGATGGTGACGGGCGAGGCGACGGTGGCACCGTCCTCGGGCGCGATGATATAGGCGCTGGCGCCCTCTGGCGCCGGGGTGCGTTCCTGCGCAGCCGCCGAAAACGTGCCGCCGGCCAACAGGGCTGCAACGACCAATGCCTTGTGAAATCCCATGACAGACCTCCCTTCCTGTCTGTTTCGTATGAACAAGAGGGTAGCGCCGGACCGCCGCGGATCAATTGCGCCCACGCCTTTCAACCGGTCACGCTTTCGCCTATATGCGCTGCACCATGGCCAAACCGAAGTCAGACCCCAATTACAAGGTGATCGCCGAAAACCGGCGGGCGCGCTACGATTACGCCATCGAGGAAGACCTCGAATGCGGGATCATGCTGCAGGGCTCGGAGGTCAAGTCGCTGCGCGCGAACGGCGCCAATATCGCCGAAAGCTATGCCTCGGTCGAGAATGGCGAGCTGTGGCTCATCAACGGCTATGTCCCGCCCTACGACCAGGCCAAGACCTGGGGCCACGACGAACGGCGCCGCCGCAAGCTGCTGGTCTCGCGCCGCGAACTGGCGAAGCTGTGGTCCGACACCCAGCGCAAGGGCTATACGCTGGTGCCGCTGGTGCTCTATTTCAATCACAAGGGCATCGCCAAGCTCAAGATCGGCATCGCCAAGGGCAAGAAGACCCAGGACAAGCGCGCGACCGAGGCCAAGCGCGACTGGCAGCGGCAGAAACAGCGCCTGCTCAAGGAGCATGGCTGACGGCCCCGGCCTTGCCAGCACGCGCGCCCCGTTCTAAGGGAAAGAAAATTACACCGATGCCCGCCGGAGGTTTGCCATGGCTCACGACGATCCGAAAACGCTTGTCTCGACCGACTGGCTGGCGGCGCATCTGAAAGACCCCGACCTGCGTATCCTCGACGGCTCGTGGTACCTGCCGCCGATGGGCCGCGACGGGCGCGACGAGTATGATGCCGCCCACATCCCCGGCGCGCGCTTTTTCGATATCGAAGAGATTTCCGACCAGCGCTCGGACATTCCCCATATGGCGCCCCCGATGGAAAAGTTCATCAGCCGGATGCGGGCCATGGGCGTGGGCGACGGGCACCAGGTGGTGGTTTATGACGGCGCCGGGCTGTTCTCGGCGGCGCGCGTTTGGTGGACCTTCCGCCTGATGGGCAAGACCGACATCGCGGTTCTCGACGGCGGCTTTCCCAAGTGGCAGGCCGAGGGCCGCCCGGTCGAGGATCTGCCGCCGATCCTGCGCGACCGTCACATCACCGTGCAGCGCCAGGCGCACCTGGTAAAGGACGTCACGCAGGTCGCCGCGGCGTCGAAGCTGGGCGATTACGAGATCGTCGATGCCCGCAGCCCCGGCCGCTTTGTCGGCGACGAACCCGAGCCGCGGCCCAACCTGCGCTCGGGCCACATCCCGGGCGCGAAAAACGTGCATTTTGCGACGCTGTTGAACGACGATGGCACGATGAAATCGCCCGAGGCGCTGCGCGCAATCATCGAGGCCGCGGGGGTGGACCTGAAAAAACCCGTGATCACCTCCTGCGGCTCGGGCGTGAATGCGGCGATACTGAACCTCGCGCTCGAGATCATCGGCCACCGAAATCACGCGGTCTATGACGGCGCCTGGACCGAATGGGGCATGTATAACGACCTGCCCGTCGCCACCGGACCGGCCTGATGCTGGAGCGCCTTCAGCCGCGCGCGCCCGACAAGATCATCGGCCTGATGCAGGCCTTTCGCAACGACCCGAGGCCCGACAAGATCGACCTCGGCGTCGGCGTCTATCGAGATGCGGCGGGCCTTACCCCGGTGATGCGCGCCGTCAAGGCCGCCGAGCGCCAGCTCTGCGACACGCAAACCACCAAGAGCTATACCGCGCTGACCGGCGACCCGGCCTTTCTGCAGGCGATGGCCGGCCTCGTGCTCGGCGCCGCCGCCGCGCCCGAGCGGCTGGCGATGGCCGCCGCGCCGGGCGGCACCGGCGCGCTGCACATCGCGCTGGCGCTGGTGCGGCTGGCCAGCCCCGGCGCGCGGGTCTTCGTGCCCGACCCCTCGTGGCCCAACCATGCCGCCATTGCCGACGCGCTGGGGCTGACACGGGTGCCCTACCGCTATTACGACGCCGCGGCGCAGACGGTCGACGAGGCCGGGATGCTGGCCGACCTGGCGCAGGCGGGTCCGGGCGACGTTGTGCTGGTGCATGGCTGCTGTCACAACCCCACCGGCGCCGATCTGACCCCGCCCGCCTGGCAGCGCCTTGGCGCCCTTCTGGCCGGGCGCGGCGCGCCTCTCTTGGTGGATCTGGCCTATCAAGGCTTCGGCGACGGGCCGGAGGCCGACGTCGCCGGCCTGCGCGCAATGGCCGAAACCCTGCCCGAGATGCTGATCGCGGTCAGCTGTTCCAAGACTTTCGGGCTCTACCGCGAACGCGTGGGCGCGGTGCTGGCGCTGACCGGCAGCCCCGCGGCGCGCGCCACGGCCGAGGCCAACCTCGCCGCGCTCAACCGCACCACCTATGCCTTTCCGCCCGATCACGGCGCGCGGCTGGCGGGCATGGTGCTGGCAGACCCGGACCTGCGCGCCGACTGGGCGGCAGAGCTGGAGGCGATGCGCACCCGTATCGCGCGGCTGCGCAGCACGCTGGCCGAGGCGCTGACGGCGCAGTCGGGCTCTGACCGGTTCGGCTTTCTCGCCGGGCAGAAGGGGCTGTTCTCGCTTTTGGGGGCGACACCCGATCAGGTGGCCACCCTGCGTGAGACCCACGGCATCTACATGATCGGCGACAGCCGGATCAACCTCGCCGGGCTGTCCGAACAGGACGTGCCGCGGGTGGTCGAGGCGTTTCTGAAGGTCGGCCTTTAGCCGCGCCATGCCTCTCCGTCGCATGCGAAAAGGCCCGGGCGGATGCCCGGGCCTTTCCTGTCACTGCTCTGTCGATCCGGATCAGCCTTTGGCGAATTCCGGATAGGCTTCCATGCCAAGCTCGCCGATGTCGAGGCCCTGGACCTCTTCCTCTTCGCTGACGCGGATACCCATGACAGCCTTGAGGATGAACCAGACCACGGCCGAGGCCACGAAGACGAACACGCCCACGATCACGATCGAGATCAACTGGCCGAAGAGCGACGCGTCGCCGTTGGTCAGCACAACCGCGATGGTGCCCCAGATGCCGGCGAACAGGTGCACCGGGATGGCGCCGACCACGTCGTCGATCTTGAGCTTGTCGAGGAACGGAACCGCGAAGACCACGATCACGCCGCCGATGGCACCGATAATGGTGGCCATGCCCAGACCCGGGGTCAGCGGCTCGGCCGTGATCGACACGAGGCCCGCCAGCGCGCCGTTCAGCACCATGGTGAGGTCCGGCTTGCCGTAAAGCGCCTTGGTCAGGATCAGCGCGGCCAGCGCACCACCCGCCGCGGCGGTGTTGGTGTTGGCGAAGATGCGGCTGATGTCGGCCACGTTACCTGCGGTGTCCATGTAAAGCTGCGAACCGCCGTTGAAGCCGAACCAGCCCATCCACAGGATGAACGTGCCCAGCGTGGCCAGCGGCAGGTTGGCACCCGGCATCGGATGGATTGCGCCCGCCTTGCCGTACTTGCCCAGGCGCGGCCCGAGGATCAGCGCACCGGCCAGAGCGGCCCAGCCACCCACCGAGTGCACGACGGTCGAACCGGCGAAATCGAGGAAGCCGTAGTTGGCGTCAAGGAAGCCGCCGCCCCATTTCCACGAAGCCTGGATCGGGTAGATCAGGCCGGTCAGGACGACCACGAAGATCAGGAACGGCCACAGCTTGATCCGCTCGGCCAGCGTACCCGACACGATCGAGGCCGTGGTGGCGCAGAACATGAGCTGGAAGTAGAAGTCCGAGCCGACCGAGGCGTAGGTGAGGTCGGTTTCGGTGTCGGCGAGGCCGACCGGCTCCATCGACGCGGAACCGAAGGCGCCCAGCACGTTGGTGATCGTCCAGCCGTCGCCGGGATACATCAGGTTGTAGCCGATGAGGTAGTACATCACCGCAGCGATCGAGAAGAGCGAGATGTTCTTCATCAACTGCATTGTGGTGTTCTTCTGGCGCACCAGGCCAGCCTCGAGCATGGTAAAGCCCGCGGCCATCCACATCACCAGAAAGCCGGTGACGAGGAACATGAAGGTGGTGAAGATATAACCGATATCTTCGTTCGGCGGGGTGGTGTCGACCTCTTGCGCGAAGCCGAGCGCGGGCAAAGCCGCCAAAGCCACCGCAAGGGGAAGAAGTTTCTTGATTTGCATCACTGTCGGTCCTTTCTGCAGGAGCGTTGCGGCGTTCAGATGGCGTCTTCGTCGGTCTCGCCCGTGCGGACGCGAACCGCCTGGCTCACATCGAGGACGAAAATTTTGCCGTCGCCGATCTTGTCGGTTTTTGCGGTCGTGGCGATGGTTTCAACCACCTGGTCTGCCATCGCGGCGGGCACCACGATTTCCAGTTTGACCTTGGGCACGAAATTCACGGCATACTCGGCACCGCGATAGATTTCCGTGTGGCCCGATTGCGAGCCAAAGCCCTTGATCTCGGTCACCATCATGCCGCGCACGCCGATGGCGGTGAGGGCCTCCCTCACCTCCTCCAGCTTGAACGGCTTGATTGCAGCAATGATCAGTTTCACGTCAGAACCCTTCCGGTTTGGCAGGTCGCCCTGCGGGGGAATTCACAGCGGCAAGAAGGGGCGGAAGGGGCCAGTGAGGCAATAAACCCCCCGGTGCGACAAATCTCATTTCAAGGGCAAATTGCACATTTTTTGCACATTTCGCATGCGCTGCTTATTTTTTACGCTATTGACAAATCCGCGCTTGGGCGGCTAGCCGCTCCACAAGCGCGCCACGGCACGATAGAGTATCGAAAAAAGGTAAAAGGCAGGCACACGGGCAATGGCAACGCGCAGATCAGGCGGACGCAAACCTCTCGTCGCGGAACGGCGCTATCCGAAAAAGTCGGCGCGCCCCAAAACGCGCAAATCCAAGCGGCGCCCGCCCGCGCGCAAGCGCACGCGGCGCAGCGGCAACTTCGTGACGCGCATCTTTGGGCGGCTTTTCCGCTGGCTGGCGCGACTGGTCTGGCGGCTGGTGTCGCGGCTGGGGCTGGTGACGGCGATTCTGCTCGGCGGTGCGGTGATTTACGTGCAATCCACCCTGCCGCCCATGACCGACCTGCTGGACGGGCGCACCCGCGGGTCGGTGACGATGCTCGACCGGTACGGCGAGGTCTTCGCCTGGCGGGGCGAGCAGTTCGGCGGGCAGATCAGCGCCGACACCGTCGCGCCGGTGCTAAAACACGCAGTGATCGCCACCGAGGACAAGCGGTTCTACCGCCATCCGGGGCTCGACCCGCGCGGCATCGCCAGCGCGATTCGCATCAATCTCAGCGAGGGGCGCGGGCCGCTGTCGGGGCATGGCGGCTCGACCATCACCCAGCAGACGGCCAAATTGCTGTGCCTCGGCGTCAGCTACGACCCGAAGCTCTGGAAGACCGAGGCCGAGTACGAGGCCGATTGCCGGCGGACCACCCTGTGGCGCAAGGCCAAGGAGGCGGTCTTCGCCCTGGCGATGGAGCTGGAATATACCAAGGACGAGATCCTGACGATCTACCTCAACCGGGCCTACCTGGGGGCGGGCGCGCGCGGGTTCGAGGCCGCCGCGCAACGCTATTTCGGCAAGTCGGCCAACCAGGTGAATACCGCAGAGGCGGCGATGCTGGCGGGGCTGTTGAAGGCGCCGACCACCTACGCCCCCACCAACAACCTGCAACGCTCCCGCGACCGGGCCAACCTGGTGATCGGGCTGATGCAGGCGCAGGGCTATCTCGCGGCCACCGATGCCGCGGTCGCCCGCGCCGCACCGGCAGAGCTGTCCGAGGCCGCCGAGGCCCGTGCGGGCGGCTATTTCGCCGACTGGGTGATGGGCGCGGGTCCCGATTTCCTGACCCGCGACACCACCGAGGACGTGGTCATCCGCACCACGTTCGACCCCGATTTGCAGGTCGCCGCCGAGGCCGCGCTGAAAGAGATCTTCGAGACCAAGGTCAAGGACGGGTCCAAGGCCGAAGCGGCGATCCTGGTGATGTCGGCCGACGGGGCGGTGCGTGCCATGGTGGGCGGGCGCAACACCGCCGTGGGCGGCTTCAACCGTGCGACAATGGCGCTGAGGCAGACCGGCTCGGCGTTCAAGCCGTTCGTCTACGCCGCCGCGCTCGACCTCGGCTTCACCCCCAACGCCACCGTGGTGGACGAGCCCATCACCCTGAACGTGCCCGGCTCGGGGCCCTATTCGCCCGAGAATTACGACCACAAGTTCCGCGGCCGGGTGACGCTGGCCGAGGCGTTGCAGCATTCGCTGAACGTGCCTGCCGTCCGGGTGGCCGATTCGGTGGGGCTGGAGAACGTGCGCCGTGTGGCGTCCGATTTCGGCATCGAAAGCGATCTGGCAGCGGGGCCGGCGCTGGCCCTCGGCGCCTCGGAATCGACGCTGATCGAAATGACCGGTGCCTATGCGGGCATCCTGAACGGCGGCCGGTCGGTCACGCCCTACGGCCTGGTCGAGCTGCGCCTGCAAGGCGAGAACACGTCCCTGATGGACCAGTCGGGCGGCATGGGCGAACGGGTGATTTCCGAACGCGCCGCGCAAAGCCTGACCTACATGATGCACCGCGTGGTCGAGGCCGGCACTGGCCAGCGGGCCAAGCTGCCCGGCCGCCAGGCGGCGGGAAAGACCGGCACCACCTCGGCCGCGCGCGACGCCTGGTTCGTCGGGTTCACCGCCGACTACGTGACGGGCATCTGGATGGGCTATGACGACAACACGCCGCTGAGGGGCGTGACCGGGGGCGGCCTGCCGGCCGAGATCTGGCACGAGACGATGGTTCGCGTGCACGAGGGGCTGCCGCCGCGGCCGTTGCCGATGCTGGTGCCGCAAGAGCCCCAAGGGCCGGTGCCGGACCGCCGCGCCCCGCGGCAGCAGCGAGCGCCCGACAATGCCGCCGAGCGCGTGCTGCGCGATGTGCTGGGCACGCTTTTGGGCGGCAACCGCTAGCGGCCGCCGCCCGGTCGGCGCGTCAGTTATTGTTCATCCCCTGGCCCATTGCGCCGCCCGTCATGGGCATGTTGCCTTGGTTCATCATTGCCCCGCCCGGCTGACGTTCCAGGTCGACCGGAATGGTCACGGTCACGTCGCCGGCCTTTTCAAAGCTCAGCGTGACCTCGACGGTGTCGCCGTGGTTCAGCGACCGGGTGAGTCCAAGGAACATCACGTGATCGCCGCCGCGTTGCAGCATGTGGGTGCCGCCGGCGGGCACGGGAAAGCCCTCTTCGACCCGGACCATCTTCATGATGCCGCCCGCGTCCTCGATATGGGTATGCAGCTCGACCTTGTCGGCCACGTCCGAGGCGGCGGCGACCAGCCGGTCGTCAACCTCGCCGGTGTTCTTGATCGTCATGAAGGCGGCACCCGATTTCGACATCATCGTCGAGGCGCGGGCATAGGGGTCTTCGATCTCGATTCCCTGGGCAAGGGCCGGCAGGGCGGTTACGGCAGCGGTCAGCGCCGCGAAAACGGTGGATTTCAGGGACATTGCGTCCTCCCGTCTGTCTGATTGCGTGTTTGGAACGGTAAAAGGCGCAATCAGGCCGGCGGCGCGCGGGCCCTTGCCGCAACGGGGGTGCGCCCGCGCCGGGTACAGCGCCGGTGCCGCGACCGGCGCAGCCGTGCAGCGGCAGGCCGGGCCGGCAGGGCCGGCGGAAGCACCGCCAGCGACACCAGCGCGGCCACCCCGTCGGGGCAGACATGCGCCGGGCCCGTCGGGTTGCCCTCGGCATCCAGCGCGATCGTCTGCAGCCCGAACCCGGTGCAGATCACGATCTCACCTGTCGCCGCCCCCTGCCCGCGCGCCACGGCGAGGCTGAGCGAACTCAGCGCCAGGGCGAGGGCAAGCCCGAATGCCAGGAATGGGCGGAACGCGGTCATCGCCCCGTTCTACGCGGACAGGATAGATCGGGCCAAGCCGAAAGCGCACCGGGTCTCAAAACCCGCTGCGGTTCGCTCAGGTGTCGCGGCAATGGCGCCGGAAGGCCCGCTTGAGCATGTCCAGTTCGGCGCGCAGCAGGTCAAGCTCGGCGCGGATATCGTCTTCCAGCGGCTGGCCGGTGACAATGGTGAAATGGCCCAGCGTCTCGCCGCCCTCATGGGCGCGGATGACGAAGGTTTGCACCCCATCGCTCAGCAGCTCTGCCGGGATCGGCAAAGTCGCGCGCCAGTCGGCGGCGTCGTCCCTCAGCGCGGCGATCTCGAGCCCGGGCAGGACCCGTTCGAGATGAACGATGTCGATGGCAGGCGGATCGGCGCTGCCGGGGACGCCGTCGAGCAGACCTTCCCACGTGCCCGAGATCACCCGCGAGCGCTTGAGAACCGGCAAGGCGGAGGCGGTCACATCTTTCACAGCTGCGCCCTCGGCCGGCGGCTCAGGGTCACGTCGCGCAGGATGATCTGGTTCATTTCCGGTCCCTCGAAGATCAGGTCGATCCACATCTGCTCGACCCGCTTCTCGTTGAGCTTTGTGTAGGCGAGGTCGAACTCCACCACGATGTCCTCTTCGTTCAGCGGCAATTCGCGTACGATCTGTTCCACGTTCGGCCCGTGGCGGATGTTGAGCCGGGCGAAGATTTCCAAGGGTTTTTCCATCTCGACAACGGTTTGAAGCCGCAGCAGATGGCGCTTTTTCAGCCCCTCCACCGCCGAATGGGGCAGATCCAGCACCAGCGACAGAAAGCTGCCGTCAAAGCGGAACACGTCAAGGCGCAGACCGAAGGGCGCGATATCCTCGGCGCGGGTGTTGCGCAGTTGGCGCACGGTCAACTCCGAGATCCGGCAATCGTGAAACACCGTCGCCTCGTCGCCGAATTTGGTCTTGCTCTCCACCGAGGCGGCGCCGATCGGTACGATCGGCCCGCGCCAGAGCTGGGGCCGGTAGGCCCAGTCGGTGCCCAGCGGCTTGGCAATCGCGTTCGATCCGATGGGCGGCAGGGTCAGCCGCCCGTCGGCCACGAATAACAGCCGGTCGATGCGCCGACGCAGCGCGCGGGCGCGGCCGCGCAGCGCGCGCAGATCGCCCAGGTCGACGCCATCGGCCCTTGACGCCGCGCGTTCCCAATGGCGCAGGGCACGGCGGTGCATCAAACGGTCGATCAGGGTGTCTGCCTGTCTGGACATTCGCTGGCTCGGTTTTTCGTTCGTCGTGCCGGAGTTTAGCCTATTAAACAATTCGTTTCACGCAGGTTTAGGCGTCTTGCCCATCGGCAGCCGCGCTGGCGGCGCGGGTGCGCCCGGCAAGACCCTGCAAAAGCGCCAGAGCGGTGGCATCGCTGATCGGCCGGGCCTCGAACGGCAGCACCGAGGCCGTGACCACGCGACCGTTCACCTCGAAGATCGCGCGCCAGTAATCGTCGCGCAGCCCCGCGTCGCGCCCTGCGCTGGTGTCGCGGGCATGCAGCAGGAACAGCCCGTCGCCATTGCGGGTTTCCAGGATCGTCACGCTTGCGGCCCGGCCATCGCGGGCCAGGGCCGCGCGGCCCGCCTCGGAGGCGAAGTAGCGGCGCAAGAGCGCGGCGCGCGCGGCCGGACGGGCCGGGGCCGCCTCCTTTGCCACGGTCGCGGTCAGGATCGCGGGCACCGGCGGCACCGCGCCGGTGCCGCCGCCCAGCGCCGCGCAATTGGCGAGCAGGACAAAGGCCCCCTCGGCCCGGTCGCTGCTGGCGCGCCTGTCGATGCAATACCCCGGCGGGCCGACGACCACCACGGTCGCGTCGCTGACCGCGATACGCTGGGGCGCGGCGCGGCTGAAGGCGAAACCGCCCGTCCCCGCACCGGCGCCCGTTTCCATGCATCCCGCAAGCAGTGCCAGCGCCGCGAACGGAACGGCGGCGCGGCGCATCTCAGAGGTCCATGTAGACGTGCTTTTCGCCATCGGCGCCAGGATGGGTGACCGCACCCTTTCGGGTAGAGCCCACGAGCTGGGCGTATTTCCACAGCGCCCCGGAGCCGTAGATCGTGTCTTTCGGGCCCGGCCAGGCGGCCTTGCGCGCGGTCAACTCTTCGTCGGAGAGATCCACCGACAGGCGGCCATTGACCGCGTCGATCGTGATCGTGTCGCCGGTCTCGATCAGGGCGATGGGCCCGCCATGGGCGGCCTCGGGGCCGACGTGGCCCACGCAAAAGCCCCGGGTCGCGCCCGAAAACCGCCCATCGGTGATCAGCGCGACCTTCTTGCCCATGCCCTGGCCCGACAGCGCGGCGGTGGTGGCCAGCATCTCGCGCATGCCGGGGCCGCCCGCGGGGCCCTCGTTGCGGATGACGATCACCTCGCCCTCGTTGTAGTCGCGCGCCTTGACCGCGGCAAAGGCGTCTTCCTCGCATTCGAAAACGCGGGCCGGGCCGGTGAAGACCTGGTGTTCCTCGGCCATGCCGGCGACCTTCACGATGGCGCCTTCGGGGGCGAGATTGCCCTTCAGCCCCACGACGCCGCCGGTGGCGGTGATCGGCGCATCGACCGGGTAGATCACCCGCCCGTCGGCCTCGCGCTCGACGAGGTCGATCTCTTCGCCGATGCTGCGCCCGGTCACGGTCATGCAATCCTCGTGGATCAGCCCTGCGCGGCGCAGCTCCTTCATGATGACCGGCACGCCGCCGACCTCGTACAGGTCCTTGGCCACGTATTTCCCGCCCGGCTTGAGGTCGACGAAATAGGGCGTGTCGCGGAAGATGTCGGTGACGTCGAAAAGATCGAAGTCGATCCCCGCCTCATGGGCGATGGCGGGAAGGTGCAGCCCGGCATTGGTCGATCCGCCCGAACAGGCCACCACCCGCGCGGCGTTTTCCAGTGCCTGGCGGGTGACGATGTCGCGGGCGCGGATGTTTTTCTCGATCAGCTCCATCACCGCGCGGCCGGAGGCCTCGCAATACTGGTCGCGGCTTTCGTAGGGCGCGGGCGCGCCCGACGAGTTGGGCAGCGCCAGGCCGATCGCCTCGGACACGCAGGCCATGGTGTTGGCGGTGAACTGTCCGCCGCAGGCGCCGGCCGAGGGGCAGGCCACCTTTTCCAGCGCGATCAGCGCCGCGTCGGACATGTTGCCGGCCTGGTTCTGGCCCACGGCCTCGAACACGTCCTGAACGGTCACATCGCGCCCCTCGTGCCGGCCCGGCAGGATCGAGCCGCCGTAGATGAAGACCGACGGCGTGTTGAGCCGGACCATGGCCATCATCATGCCCGGCAGCGACTTATCGCAGCCTGCCAGACCCACCAGCGCGTCATAGCAATGCCCGCGCATGGTCAGCTCGACCGTGTCGGCGATGGCCTCGCGGCTGGCCAGTGACGAGCGCATCCCTTCGTGGCCCATGGCGATGCCATCGGTCACGGTGATGGTGGTAAACTCGCGCGGGGTGCCGTGGGACTCCTTGACGCCCATCTTTACCGCCTGGGCCTGCCGGTTCAGCGCGATATTGCAAGGCGCGGCCTCGTTCCAGCAGGTGGCGACGCCCACGAAAGGCTGGTGGATCTCTTCTTCGGAAATCCCCATCGCGTAATAATACGAGCGGTGCGGCGCGCGGGCCGGTCCCTCGGTGGTGTAGCGGCTGGGCAGGCGGGACTTGTCGGTCGGGCGCTTGAGCATGGAAACCTCCGGCAGGAAATTCGGTGTTTCCCGGAATAGTCGGCGCGGCGCGGGCGCACAAGCGATTGATGGAGGCACCGCTGGCGGTCTAGGGTCGCGTTACGAGCAGGGGTGTGCCATGGGCTACTACCACCACGAGATACTCGTCCGTCCGGCGCGGGCCCGGCCCGACCTCTGGCGGTTGGGGCTGGGCCTCTTGCTGGCCGGCGCTGTCTATCAGGCTCTCGTCTACACCTCCTACGGGCTGGCCGCCCTGGCAATGGGTGACGCCGCCGCGACAGCGGTGTTTCACGGTGTCTTCACATCGACCCTGACCAGCACCGAAACGCTGCTGCTGCTTTATTCCTTTGGATTTCTCGCCGTCGGTATCTTCGTCGCCGCGCGTCTGCTGCAGGACCGTCGGCCATTCGGTCTGACCGGCCCGTTCTTTCGCGCCTATGCCGATTTCGCCCAGGTCACCGCGGCGTTGGGGGTGCTCTACGCCGGTCTCGGGGTGTTGCTGCCGACCGATGTCGAGGTCTACCGCAACGTCACGTTCGGCACGTGGCTGACGCTGCTGCCGCTGGCGCTGCCCGCGCTTCTGGTGCAAACCTCGGCCGAAGAACTGCTGTTCCGCGGCTATCTGCAGCAGCAGCTCGCCGCGCGCTTCAACAGGCGCGTTGTCTGGATGGGCGTGCCCGCCGCGCTGTTCGCCGTCGGTCACTACATGCCCGAAACGGCCGGGGAAAACGCCAAATACCTGGCGCTCTGGGCGGGGTTGTTCAGCCTCTGCGCGGCCGATCTGACAGCGCGCACCGGCACGCTGGGCGCGGCTATCGGGCTGCATTTCGCCAACAACGTGCTGGCGGTGCTGGTGACGTCTTTGCCCGGCGCAGCCTCTGGGCTTTCGCTCTATACCTATGCCTTTTCTGCCAGCTCGGAGGCGATGCAGCCGCTGATCGCCATAGATTTCGCCGTCATCGGCCTGTCGTGGCTGACCTGCCGGGTGGCGCTGCGCGTCTGAGATGGACGATCCGCCGCAGCCGGGCTAGCTTGCCCGCGCGAGACTTACCGAACAGATGCGAGAGCCCATGCGCGCCCCGGAATTCGAAGACTACATCGCCCCCGCCCGCGTCTACCCAGAGCTTTGGCGGCTGTTCGCCGGGCTGCTGGTGATGCTGCTGATCTATACCGGCGCGACCATCTTCATGGTGATCGGGCTGGTCCCGGTGCTGCAGGCGCCGCTCGCGGTGATCGGCTGGTTGCAAAGCCTGACCAAACCGACCGAGCCCGGCCAGACGCTGTTTCTGCTGGCCACGTTCCTCGGCATGGGGCTGGGCGTGGTCGTTGCAACGCAGGCGATGCATTTCCGCGGGGTCGAGACGCTGTTCGGCCCGCGGCGCGAGACCATGCGCGACTTTTTCCGCACGCTCCAAATCCTGGTGCCGGTCTACGCGCTGCTTCTTGCGATCGGCTGGCTGATCGAGCGTCCGGAGGCCAATCTCGCCCCGGGCCGCTGGCTGATGCTGCTGCCGATCGCGCTGCCGCTGCTCTTCGTGCAGATCGCGTCCGAGGAAATGCTGTTCCGCGGCTACCTGCAACAGCAACTCGCCGCGCGTTTCGCCGCCCGCGTGGTCTGGATGGGGCTGCCCGCGGTCCTCTTCTCGGCGCTGCACTACAACCCCGAGGCCGGGATGACGAACGTCTTCGTGCTGATCAGCATCCTGATCTTCGCGCTGGCCGCCGCCGACCTGACCGAGCGGACGGGCAGCCTGGGCGCCGCCATGGGGTGGCACTTCGTCAATAATTTCGGCTCGCTGCTGGTGCTGTCGGTCAAGGGCACGATCAACGGCCTGTCGCTTTTCGTCACCCCCTACGACGTGAGCGAGCAAACCGTCGCACCGATCGGCCTGGCGCTGGAATTCCTTACCATTATCGTGATGTGGCGGCTGTTGCGCGCGCTTCTCTAGGCGCCTGCGCCCGATTGCAATTCCCGTCGCCCCGGCTTATCTGAGCCCGCAGACCGAGCGGAAGGCGCAAGCCCATGAACTGGATTTCCAACTACGTCCGGCCCAAGATCAACTCGCTGTTCTCGCGCCGTGAAATGCCCGAGAACCTGTGGACCAAGTGCGAGTCCTGCGGGACGATGCTGTTTCATCGGGAAATGGCCGAAAGCCTGAATGTCTGCAACAATTGCGGCCATCATATGGGGATCACCCCGCGCGACCGGTTCCTGACGCTGTTCGACGGCGGCATCTTCAACGAGATCGAGGTGCCCCACCCCGTCGCCGACCCGCTGCAGTTCCGCGACCAAAAGCGATACCCCGACCGCATGCGCGCCGCGCAAAAGGGCACCGGCGAGAAAGAGGCGATGCTGGTCGCCGAGGGCGAGATCGGGCGCACACCCGTTGTCGCCGCGGCGCAGGATTTCAGTTTCATGGGCGGGTCCATGGGCATGTATGTGGGCAACGCCATCGTCGCCGCGGCCCAGCGCGCGACCGAGCTCAGGCGACCGCTGATCCTGTTCTCCGCCGCCGGCGGGGCGCGGATGCAGGAGGGTATCCTCAGCCTGATGCAGATGCCGCGCAGCACGGTGGCCGTGCAGATGCTGAAAGAGGCCGGGCTGCCCTATATCGTGGTGCTGACCCATCCCACTACCGGGGGCGTCACCGCCTCTTACGCCATGCTCGGCGACATCCAGATCGCAGAGCCCGGCGCGCTGATCTGTTTTGCCGGCCCGCGCGTCATCGAACAGACGATCCGCGAAAAGCTGCCCGAGGGTTTTCAGCGCGCCGAATACCTGCTCGAACACGGTATGCTCGACCTGGTGACGCCCCGCGGCAAGATGCGCGACGAGCTGATCACCATCACCCGCATGCTGATGGGCCTGCCCCCGGCCGTGCGGGGCGACCTGCCCCCGCCGGCAAGCTTTGCACAATTGCCCGAGCCCCAGCCCGAGGTACAGCCCCCCGCCCCCCACGGCGCCACGCCCCCCCCGCCCGAAGACGAGCCGCAAAAGACGTGAGCACGCGCTCCAGCGACGTCCTGCTCGAGCGGATGATGGCGCTTCATCCCAAGGTCATCGACCTGACGCTCGACCGGGTCTGGCGCCTGCTCGGCGCGCTCGGCAATCCAGAGGCGCGCCTCGCCCCTGTGATCCATATCGCCGGCACCAACGGCAAGGGCTCGACGCTGGAGATGATCCGCGCGGGGCTGGAGGGTGCGGGCCACCTGGTGCAAGGCTACACCTCGCCCCACCTGGCCCGGTTTCACGAACGCATCCGGCTGGCCGGCGGGCCGATCACCGAGGCCGCCCTGGCCGCGGTGCTGGCCGAATGCGAGGATGCCAACGGCGATGCGCCGATCACCTATTTCGAGATCACGACCTGCGCGGCCCTGCTGGCCTTTTCGCGCGAGCCCGCCGATTTCTGCCTGCTCGAGGTCGGGCTCGGCGGGCGGCTCGACGCCACCAACGTGATCGACCGCCCAGCGCTCACCGTGATCACGCCGGTCTCGGTCGACCACCAGCATTACCTCGGCGAGACCCTGCAAGAGATCGCCGCCGAAAAGGCCGGCATCCTCAAACGCGGCGTGCCCTGCGTCGTCGGCCCGCAAGAGGAGGCGGCGCTTGAGGTGATCGAGGACCGCGCGGCACGGCTGGGCGCGCCGCTGCTGGTCTACGCTCAACACTGGCATGTCTGGGAAGAGCGCGGCCGGCTCATCTTTCAGGACGAAGGCGGGCTTTTGGACTTGCCCCTGCCGCGGCTGATCGGCGCCCACCAGGTGATGAATGCCGGCGCCGCGCTGGCCGCGCTGCGCGCGCTGGGCCAGGGCGAGGCCGCGCACGAGGCCGCGATGACCAGCGCCGAGTGGCCCGCCCGGCTGCAACGGCTGCGCGAGGGGCCGCTCGCCGCCGCCGCCGGCCGGGCCGAGCTGTGGCTCGACGGCGGGCACAACCCCGCCGCCGGCGCGGCACTGGCCGAGGCGCTGGACCGCCTGCCGCCCCGGCCGCTCTACCTGATCTGCGGGATGCTGAAGACCAAGGACGTAACCGGCTACATGCGCCCGCTCGCAGCGCAGGCCGAGGCGCTGCACGCGGTCTCGATCCCCGGCGAGTCGGCAACTCTGAGCGCGGCGGAGACGGCAGAGGCGGCCCGCTCCGTGGGCATGAACGCAGCGCCCGCCGACAGCGTGGCGCAGGCCGTGGCCGAGATCGCCGCCGCCGCGCCCAGCGCGCGCATCCTGATCTGCGGGTCGCTCTATCTCGCCGGCCACGTGCTGCGCGAGAACAACTAAGCCGCCGCTGAAAGACGCCTTCCGGGAGTTTTGGCAAGAAGTGTCGAGCGGTCCTGGCCCCGCCGCGGGCCGGTCAGCCTTGCGCCCAGTCCGCCGCCTGCATCTCGCGCAGACGGCTCGCCGTGCGCTCAAACTCGAACGACCCCGCCCCTTCGATGTAAAGCATTTCCGGCGACGCCGCGGCCGAGGCGACCAGACGCACCTTGGCCTCGTAAAGCGCGTCGATCAGCGTCACGAAGCGGCGTGCCTCGTTGTAGTTCTCGCTCGACAGGTTCGGGATGTCCTCTAGGATCAGCACATTTACCCGGTCGGCCAGCGCCAGGTAATCCGCCGGGCCCAGAGGCCGCGCACAGAGATCCCAGAAGGTCGCCCGCCCCACCCCGTTGTGAAACTGCGGCAGCTCGACCATCCGACCCTGTACCTTGAACCTCAGCGGCACGCCCTCGGCGCCGTTGGTGAAGTCCTGCCAGACCGCCTCCATCGCCGCGCGGGCCGCACGGTCGGCGGGGGTGAAGTAAAGCTCGGCACCGGCCAGACGGTTCTGCCGGTAATCGGTCGGCGAGGCGAGTTCCATCACCTCCAGCCGCTCCTTGATCAGTTCGATAAAGGGCAGGAAGCGCACGCGTTGCAGCCCGTCCTTGTAAAGATCGTCCGGCGGGCGGTTCGAGGTGGTCACCACCGTCACCCCCGCCTCGAAGAGCAACTGGAACAGCCGGCCCACGATCATCGCGTCCGCGATATCGGTGATCTGCATCTCGTCGAAACACAAAAGGCGCAGGCCGTCGGAAATCTCGCCCGCCACCGGCTTCAGCGCATCGTCCGCCCCACGGGCGCGGGCGGCGTGCAGCCCCGCCTGCACCTCCTGCATGAAGGCGTGGAAATGCACCCGCCGCTTGCCCTCGATCGCCACGTGATCGTGAAAGAGGTCCATCAGCATCGACTTGCCGCGCCCGACCCCGCCCCAGAGGTAAAGCCCGGTCACCGGCTCGGGCGGGGGCGCCTTGCGAAAGAGCCCGCCGCGCGGCGCGGGCGGCGGGTTTTCCAGCGCTTGTCGGATGCGTTCAAGCGGCTCCAGCGCCGCGCGCTGTACCGGGTCTGCGGACAGCGCGCCCGCATCGACCCGCGCGTCGTAGAGGCTGGGCAGCGTGTCGGTCATGGATCGGCTATGTAAGTCGCTGCGGCGCAGAAGGAAAGACGGCGCGGCACGAAGCGACCGTTACATGAAGCGCCCCTACATCTCGCGCAGAAAGTCCTGCATCGCGCTGTGGATGTCGTCCGCGCGGGTATAGACCAGCGCGTGGGACGCCTCGGGCAGGCTGACCTGCATGGCGGCGCGGTTGATCTCGGCCAGCCGGCCCAGCGCGGCCAGCCGGATCGTCTCGTCCGCCTCTCCCCAAACGGCCAGCACCGGAATACCAGCCTCGGCGATGCGGCGGTGATCGGCGGCCTGATCGGCGGGCAGCATGTGCCGCAGGCTGGACAGGATCGCGGGCATGTATCCGCGAAACCGCGTCTCGCCGGCCTGTTTCCCGGGCAGGTCCGCAGGCACGCCCGGCTGGCGCCCGGCCACGCGGGCGGCGCGGCGCTGATGCCAGCCGCCCACCACCCGGATCATCCAGTCGCCCAGCACCGGCACGTCGCGGGCGAAGCCGGCCAGCCGCCCAGGCGTGTGGCCCAGCCCCGCCGGCGCGATCAGCATCAGCCGGTCCACGCGATTGGGCTCTTCCGATGCGAACGCCGTGGCGATGGCCCCGCCCATCGAGTAGCCCACGAGGGTCAGGTCGTCGTCCAGTCCCTCATGCGCCAGCAGATCGCGCAGCTGTTGCAGGAAGAAGTCACGGTCCTGCCGGCCCTCGGGCCGGTCAGACAGCCCGCGCCCGTAGAGATCGTAGCGCAGCACGCGATAGCCCATGCGGGTGAGGTTCTGCGCGACCTCGTCCCAGACATAGGACGAACTGGTCAGCCCGTGGATGCACACCGCCACCGGCCCGGCCACCGGCCCCTGCCAGCGGTAATGGGTGATCCCTTGCGAAAGCTTGGCAAACCGCCCCGGCGCCTCGCCTCGGGCGCGGGCGCGGGCGTCCATCGGCCGGCGCATCCGCTCGGACGCGATGTAGCTGAACGCCACCAGTGCGAGAAGAACCGCAACCCAGATCATCGCGCGCGCCACGCGCCGAGGATGTAACGCCCGGACATCAGGTCGAGATGGGCGCCGCCGCCATTCTTGAACAGCGTGATCTCGTCGTCCGAGCGCCGGGCGAAATCGCCGCTCGGCAGGTCGTAATAATCGGCCACCACGTCCTCGCGCCCGATCGCGCCGGCCTCGAGCGGGATCTTCAGCTCGCCGATATGGTCGAGCGTCGTGGCGCGGCTGTCCACGAATATCCGCGCACGTTTCAGCGCGGCATCGTCGGCCTCGCGCATGTCGGGGCGGAACGCGCCGATCAGGTCGATATGCTGGCCGGGGCGCAGCCAGTCGCCCATGATCAGCGGCGCGGTTGCCATGGTGGCCGAGGTCACGATATCGGCGGCGCGCACAGCCGCCTCCAGGTCGGGCGCGACCTCGATATCTGGAAAGGCGCTGGCCAGCCGCTGGGCGCCCGCCGCGCTGCGGTTCCACACGGTGAAACGGGCCTTGGGGAAGGCCGCGAAATAGGCCTCGTACAGCGAATGGGCCACGGTGCCGGCGCCGACGATCAGGATACGCTCGCTGTCGGGCCGGGCGAGTTTGCGCGCCGCCAAAAGGCTGTCGCCCGCGGTCTTCCACTTGGTGACCAGGTGGAAATCGACGATCGCCTCCAGCAGCCCGTCGCAATTGGAATAAAGGCACATCCCGCCATTCACCGCCGGTTTGTCATGTGTCGGGTTGCCGGGAAAGACCGTCGCCGTCTTGACCGCGATCCCCAGTCCCTCGATCCAGGCGGCGCGGTTCAACATCGTATCGCTGCCGCGGTAGAGAAAGCTGTCGGCGATCTCGGCGCGCGGCAGGGAATGGCCGGCCTCCAGCGCCTCGGTCAGCGCGATCCAGTCCAAAAGCGGCTCGCCGGTTGCATAGTCGATCAGCTCAGGCGGCATGGGCGGCCTCCTCCGGGCTCAGCAGGCCCTCTTGCACCAGCCGCGCCGCCCAGCCCTCGGGGCCGTCGAAGAGATGGGTCGCCCATCCCCGCGCCGCGGCGGCGGCCACGTTTTCGGGTTTGTCGTCGGTGAAAAGCAGGCACTCGGGGGCGAGGCCGCAATCCTCCTCGACGATCCGGTAGATCTCCGGCTCGGGCTTCATCACCTTCAGGCAGCCCGAGATATAGCGCCGGTCGAAATCGTCGAGAAACGGATAGGCCGCGCGGGCCACCTCGAAACTGCCGACGCCGAAATTGGTCAGCGCAAAGACCGGCACGCCGCGCGCCCGGAGCGCGTGCAGCAGGTGCACCGAGGCCGGGAAATGCGGGCTGGCCATCTCGACCCAGCGGTCGTGCCAGAGCCGGATCGCGTCGGCGAATTCGGGGTGCGCCTCGGCCAACCCGTAGACCGCGCCGCGGAAATCGTCGCCCCGGTCGATACCGTCGTTCATCGTGTAAAGGTCGACCGTGCGGAACATCGCCCGGCGCCGTTCGGGGCCGATCACCCGGTCGAAGAACCGCTCGGGCTGCCAGTCGATCAGCACCCGGCCGATATCGAAGATGACTGCGTCGATGGGCACATCGCACCCCTTGTTCCGCCTGTCCTTGGGTTAGGATATCTTGGGCGCATTGCAAACAGGAGTTTTCCGATGGCCCCCGAGACGCCCAGAACCGATGCACCGAAGGACCACCCGCCCTCGAACTTCGCCGCCATTCTGGCGCTTCTGGCCAGCCTGACCGCGGCGGGGATGACCTATGTGCATTTCTTTGTCGCAGGGGTCACGATCGACGCGATGGGCCTGTCGCTGGTGGTGGCGATCTTCCTGCCCTGGCTGCTGCCTTATGTGAAGAGCTTCAAGTTCGGCGGTGCCGAGGTCGAGCTGCGCGAACTGCGCAAAGAGGTGCAGGAGGCCAAGCAGATCGCGCAAAAAGCCGACGAGATCGCCGAGGAAACCCGAGAGGCGGTGTCGGAACCGGCGGCCGCGGCGGTGGCCGCCGAAACGACGGCAGGCCCCGCCGAAGAGGTGGTGAAAGCCATCCGAGAGTCGCGCTTCGCCTTCCGCACCCCGGAGGGGATCGCCCGCGACCTGAAGGGGCCCGACCCGGTCGAGGTCGAGAAAATCCTCGAAGATCTGCAAAGCGAGGGCGTTGTCCGTCGCGCCAGGAAAAGCCGCCGGAACGATCTGTGGACGACCGTTAACGCGCCGCGGCCCTGAGCGCACACTCCAGCGCGTCGAGAAACCGCGCCCGGTCGGCCTTGGAAAACGCCCGCCCGCCGCCCTGGCGGAACGGGTCGGCCGCGCGCAGGTCGGCCATCAGGTCGCGGGTGGCGAGCTTTTGGCCGATATTGGCCTGGGTAAAGGGCTCGCCCGTGTGGTTCAGCACCGCGGCCCCGGCGGCCACGCATTTCGCGGCGAGCGGAATGTCGGCGGTCACCACCACGTCGCCCGGCCCCGCGCGCTCGGCGATCCACTTGTCGGCCTCGTCGGGGCCTTCCGGAACGTAGACCATCCGCGCCAGCGGATGCTCGACCGGCCTGAGCCCCCCATTGGCGACGTACATCACCTCGGCCCCGTGCCGCTCAGCCACCCTGAGCGCCTCGGCCTTGACCGGGCAGGCATCGGCATCGACGAAAACCCGGCTCACCCGTATAGCGCCTCGGCGTGGAAGGCGACGTGATCCTCCATGAAGGTGGAGACGAAGAAATAGCTGTGGTCATAGCTTTTCTGCATCCGCACCGTGCCGGGGTGGCGCGTCTCGGTGATCGCGGCGGCCAGCGCCTCGGGCATCAGCGCGTCAATAAACTGGTCCGACGTGCCCTGGTCGATCAGCATCGGCCCGGCGAAGCCGTTGGCCCTGAGCGACAGGCACGCATCGTGACGGGTCCAGTCGACCTGACCCTCGCCCAGATAGGCATGGATCGGCTTTTTCGCCCAGTCGGATTCGCTGGGATGGGTGATCGGCGCAAAGGCCGATACGCTGGAAAACCGGCCGGGATAGGCCATGGCGATGGTCAGCGCCCCGTGCCCACCCATGGAATGGCCCATGATCGACTGGCGTTCCTCGTCGATGGCGAAGGCGTTGACCAGCAGGCGCGGCAGCTCTTCGGCCACGTAGTCCCACATCCGGTAATTGGCGGCCCAGGGGTCTTGGGTGGCGTTCACGTAAAAGCCCGCGCCGGTCCCGAGATTGTACATCTCGTCATCGGCCACGCCCTCGCCCCGCGGCGAGGTGTCGGGAAAGATCAGCGCCACCCCCTGTTCGGCCGCCCATTGCTGGGCCCCGGCCTTGACCATGGCGTTCTCGTGGGTGCAGGTCAGCCCCGAGAGGTACCAGATGACAGGCACCGGCCCGGCCTCGGCCTCTTCGGGCAGGAACAGACCGAAGGTCATGTCGCAGCCGCACACGCCGGACGGGTGGCGATAGACGCCCTGAACACCGCCGAAGCACCTGTTTTCCGAAACCGCTTCCATCGCTGGCCCTCCTGATGGTTCGCCCCGGCCTAGCGCGCCTTACCGGCCCCGCGCAAGGCTAGAGCGCCGAGACCCACGCGATCACCGCCGAGACGCTCAGCACCGAGGCCGCGGTCGAGATCAGGATCGACGCCGAGACGCGCTGCGGCGCCACATTGTAATGCTGCGCCAGGATAAAGACGTTGCCCGCCACGGGCAGCGACGCCGCGGCGATCATCACCCCCGCGGGATAGGGCGCGACGTCGAACAGCACGAGGGCGCTGAACGCGACCGCCGCCGGATGGACCACCAACTTGAACAGCGACAGCAGCGCCGCGTCGTACACCCGCACCGCCGATTTGGTGGCCAGCGACGCGCCGATGGCGAACAGCGCACCGGGTGTGGCCGCCGCACCCAGGAGGGTTACGAACTCTTCCAGCGGGGTGGGAAACGGCAGGTCCAGCGCCGCCCACGAGAGCCCCAGCACGATCGACACGATCATCGGGTTCTTCAACAGCCCCAGCCCGACCGTGCGCAGGATCGCCGGCGACATCCGCCCGTCACGCCCGCCGGTAATCAGGATCACGATAAGGCTGCCGAAGACGATCAGATCGGCGGCCAGCACCATCATCACCGGCCCGATCGCCGCCTCGCCCAGCAGCAAGACCAGCATCGGAACACCAAGAAAGCCCACATTGCCGATCACAGCGCATTGCGACTCCACCGCCGCCTCCTCGACCCCGCGCCCGCGCAGGAACGACACCGCTGTGGCCAGCAGATAGACGCTGCCGGTGGCTGCCAGATAGGCCAGAACGAACCGCGTGTCGAAAACCTCGGCAAGCGACAGGTTGGCGGAAAACCGGAACAGCATCGCCGAAAGCGCGAAGTAGAACACGAACTTGGTCAGGTAGGCCGTGGCCTCGGGCGTGAAAAACCGCGTCCGCCCGGCACCGTAGCCAAGGCCGATCAGGGCGAAGAACGGAAGGGTTTTCAACAGCACCGCGAGCATGTCTTCGCCTAGCACGGCGGCGAGGGAATGCAAACGCGCCCGCCTGTTTCCAAAGAAGCAACGGCTTCCCGCCCAATTTCTGACAAGGCATGACCTTAGAATAACTCGCAATCTCGACGGTGACGGACAAGGAGCGATGCAAACGGACCGCTCGACAAGACTTGCAGCAAGGGTGAGCCTGGCGATGCTGGGCTTTCTGGTGCTGATGCTGTTTTCATGGACGGCGCTCAAGGGCTTGGTGCAGCCCGACCGCACCGGCGCGCTGGGCCGGGTGGCGCTGCGCGTGGCCTCTTTCCCCTGGGTCGTCGAGCGCGCCTGGAACGAGGCGGCGGGGCTGATCACCGGCACCGTCCAGACCAAGAGCCTGTCTGTCCCCCGGCCCGATTTCGACGAGGCGGGGTTTCGCCCGGTGCGCATGGCCGACGGCACGCCGCTGTCAGGGCTGATCGTGCGGGGCGAGGCGTCGAAAGCCGACCGCGGCTGGCGGCTGTTGACCGGTGCGATGCACGTGGACGGGCACCCCGCCCATGTCGCCGCCCTGCTCGACCCCGAGCTGAGGGTGGTCCGCCGCTGGACGCTGGACGAAACGGACGTGCCGGGCGCCGACCCCAACGGCGACAGCAACATCCTGCTGCACGGTCTTGCCATGCTGCCCGACGAATCGCTCGTCTTCGCCTTCGACAACGGCGCGGCGCTGCAACGGCGCGATGCCTGCAACCGCCCGGTCTGGGTGGTGCCGGGGCGGTATCATCATTCCGTCACGCTTGGCACGGAGGGCCGCAGCCTCTGGGCGCTGCGCGACGACGGCTTTGCCCCGATGGGCCCCGACCCCGACGCGCCCGACACCGGCCTTGTGCAGATCGACCTCGCCACCGGCGCGGTGTTACGCGAGATCGGCGTCGGCGCGATCATGGCCGCCAACCCCGGCCTCGGCCTGTTCGAACTTGGCCGCCTGGACGAAAACGAGGTGCAGACCAACGCCGCCGGCATCATCGGACGGTGGCAACACGACCCGGTGCATTTCAACGATATCGAGCCGCTGACGCCGGCCATGGCCGGTGCCTTCCCCGGGTTCGAGGCCGGCGACCTGCTGATCAGCGCGCGCAATCTCAACACGGTGATGGTGCTCGACCCCGACAGCCTCAAGATCCGCTGGTACCGCACCGGCGGGATGCTGCGCCAGCACGACCCCGACTGGCAGGCCGACGGCACGATCACCGTGTTCGACAACGCCATGGGCACCGGCGTCAGCCGCATCCTTGCGCTCGACCCGGCGCAGGCGGGCAGCGAGGTTTTGCACGACGGCGCCGAGACCGGCTTTTACACCCGGATCCGGGGCAAGCACACGCGCACCGCGCGCGGCGATCTGGCCATCGTCAGCCCGCAACAGGGCCGCGCCTTCGAACTGGCCGCCGACGGTGCGAAGGTGCTGGAATTTTTCAACCTCAAGCCGGGCTCGGACGACGAGGTCTTCGTTCTCAGCGAATATCTCTGGTTCCCCGAGGCCGCAGTCAGCCTGAAGGAGGAAACATGCCTAACCGACTGATCCCCCTGGTCGCCGCACTGGCACTGATGCCGGCCGCGGCCCATGCCTATATCGGCCCCGGCATGGGGCTGGGCGTCATCGCCTCGGTGCTGGGCGTCGTCGCCGCGTTTTTCATGGCGCTGATCGGGCTTTTGTGGTTCCCGCTCAAGCGGCTGGTCAAGCGCCGCCGGGCGCCCGCCGCGCCCGAGACCTCGGACTAGGCGATGCTGACCGAGATCGCCGCGCTGGCCGTGCTGGCCTTGCTGGTGGCCGAACTGGCAATGCGCCTGCCCCTGGGCGCGGCGACGCGGGCCATCGTGTCGCCGAACCGGCGCGCGCTGGCGGTGCTGCGCTCGGCCCGCATCTCGGACCACTGGAAAGAACGCGCGATGCTGGGCTATGCCCGGCGCACGCTGGCGGCCACCGGCGCCTTTGCAGGCTGGGTCTTGCTGCTGGTGGGCGCGGCGCTGGCGCTGGGTGCGCCGGTCGCGCTGGTGCTGCCGGGCTTCGCGGCCTTTGCCGCCTCGCCGATTGGCCTTGCGGCCGCCAGCATCGCGGCCTGCCTTCATGTCGCCGGGCGCCGGCCCTGGGCGGATGTCTGACTACACCCCCCTCGAAAAACTGCTGCACCGGATGGTTCTGGGCGTGCCGGCCATCGCCGAGACGGCATTCGCCGCCGACCAGGCGCTGGCGCGCCCCGACGCCGCCGCGGCGCGCAACGGGCGGCACGTCTTCGTCGCGGGGCTCGCCCGCGCCGGCACCACCATCCTGACGCGGCGCATCCATGCCAGCGGTGCCTTCGCCTCGCTCACCTATCGGGACATGCCGTTCGTCCTGGCCCCCAACCTGTGGCAGCGCCTCGGCGGCGGCAGCGACCGCGCCCTCGACACGCAGGAGCGCGCCCATGGCGACGGCCTGATCGTCGGCATCGACAGCCCCGAAAGCCTGGAAGAGCCGTTCTGGCGCGTCTTCGACGGCCCGGCCTATATCGGGCACGACCGCCTGCACCCCCATATGCCCGACGCCGCCCTTTGCGCAAAATACGCGGGCTTTGTCGGCGCGATCCTCAAGGCCGCCGGCGGCACGCGGTACCTGGCCAAGAACAACAACAACATCCTGCGCCTCGCCATGCTGGCCGAGACCTTTCCCGAGGCCGAGATCCTGGTGCCCTTTCGCGCGCCGGGGGCCCATGCCGGCTCACTGCTGTCCCAGCACCGGCGCTTTGTCGAGCGTCACGCGGCCGACCGCTTTTCGCGCGCCTACATGGGTTGGCTGGTGCATCACGAATTCGGCGCCGACCACCGGCCCTTTGCTGCGCCCGCCCCCGCGACCGCCGATCCTATGGCGCGCGACTATTGGCTGGCACAATGGTGCGCGGTCTATGGCGGGCTGATCGACACCGCACCCCGCACCGCGCGTTTCGTCTGCTACGAAGACCTCTGCGGCGACCCCGGCACCTGGGCGGGCCTCGCCGCGGCGCTGAACATCCCGGCAGAAGGGGGCGAGGCGTTTCGCACCCCCCCCGCCCCTCCGGCCCTGCCGGAAACGGCGCGCGAGGCCGGGGCCCAGGCGCTTTACGCCCGCCTGCGCGACCGCGCCCGGGCAGCGCCCGTCTAGCTCGACCCGATCAGGACACCGGCGGCAAAGACCAGCGCGCCCCCCAGCACCACCTGGAAGGCGGCGCGCAGGAAGGGCGTGTCCATGTATTTCTTCTGGATCCAGGCAATCGCCCAGAGTTCGAGGAACACCACGATCATTGCGATGATCGTCGCCGTCCAGAAATGCGGAATCAGGTAGGGCAGCGCGTGGCCCAGGCCGCCGACGGCCGTCATCACCCCCGAGGCGACGCCGCGCTTGAGCGGCGACCCCCGGCCCGAGATCTCGCCGTCATCCGATGCCGCCTCGGTAAAGCCCATCGAGATGCCCGCGCCGATCGAGGCCGCAAGGCCCACCAGGAACGTCGTCGAGGTGTCCTGGGTGGCAAAGGCGGTGGCGAAGATCGGCGCCAGCGTCGATACCGAGCCGTCCATCAGCCCCGCCAGCCCCGGCTGCACCCAGGTCAGCACGAATTGGCGGTGCGAGGTGCGGGCCTCGGCCTCGGCCACATCCTCGCCCACATGGGTGCCGGTCAGGTTTTCGGCGGCCGCCGTGTGCCCGGCCTCTGCCGCCGCGAGATCGCCCAGCAGCTTGCGCGTATCGGCATCGCTGGTCCGCTTGGCGGCCTTGATGTAGAAATCATGCGCGTCCCGCTCCATCATCTCGGCTTCTTCGCGGATCCGTTCGATCCCGAGGTTCTGCACCAGCCAGACCGGGCGGCGGGCATAGTAGCCCGACACATGCTCGCGCCGGATCAGCGGGATAACGTCGCCGAAGCGGCGGCGGTGGATCTCGATCAGGCGATTGCGGTGGCGGTCTTCCTCGGTCGCCATGTTTTCGAAGATCTTGGCAGAGTCGGGATAGTCGCCGCGCAACTCCTCGGCATAGCTGCGGTAGATGCGCGCGTCGTCCTCTTCCGACGAGATCGCGAGCGCAAGGATTTCCTGTTCGGTAAGGTCTGAAAAGCGCCGACGCTGGGAGAAACCGGGAATCATGGGCAGACCTCATTTAGAATCATTCTAAAGATATCGCGGGATGGGTGGCTTGCAAGACCGAGCCATGGCGCGGTGCGCAGACAGATGCCAGTGGGCGTTTCGCCGCTCCCGGCACCTTGCCGTTTCTGAACCGCGGAGTCTAAACTCGGTGACGACAGAGACGGAGAGCACCGCGCGTGACGGCACAGGGCATCAAGAAGGGCCGCAAGTATACCGCCGTGCTGACAGGCGCCAGCGAGGTTTTCCTGCGCGACGGGTTCGAAGGCGCCAAGGTCGACGACATCGCCCACGCCGCCGGCGTGTCAAAGGCGACGCTCTACAACTACTTTCCCGACAAGCGTCTGCTGTTCGTCGAGGTGTTCCGCTGCGAATGCCAGCGCCAGACGGGTGCGGCGCTCGACGTGATCGACTTCGACGCGCCCGCCGCCGAGGTGCTGGCCGCCGCCGCGCGGCACATGATCGCGTTCTTTCTGTCCGATTTCGGGCAGGGCATGTTCCGCATCTGCGTGGCCGAGGCCGACCGTTTCCCCGAGCTCGGCGCCGCCTTTTACGAGACCGGGCCGATCCGTCTGCACCAGGAAATCTCGGATTTCCTGAACCTTGCCCGCGCGCGGGGCGAGCTTGTCATCGACGATATCGCCCTGGCCACCGACCAGTTCATCGAGCTGTGCAAGGCCGATCTTTACCTGCGCCGGGTCTTCGGGGTGCAGACGGCGTTCAGCACCGATGAGATCGTCCGAGTGGCCGAAGGCGCGGTGAGCACCTTCATGGCCCGCTACGGCGCCTGAGGCCCTGCGCCCGCAAGGCGCTGGCGGCTAGCCGCAAAGCCATGCAAAGATGCCCCGAACACCGAGACCAAGAGGGCCCGCACGATCATGAGCCTGCGCCTGATCCTGACCCGCCACGCCAAATCCAGCTGGGACGACCCGACCCAGGACGATCACGACCGGACGCTCAACACGCGCGGCCAGCGCGCGGCGCCCGCCATCGGGGCCTGGCTGCACGCTCATGGGCATATCCCGGCCGAAGTGGTCAGCTCGACCGCGCGCCGCACGCTCGAGACATGGGAATTGCTCGCGCCCGAGCTGGGCAACGGCATGGTGATGCGGCGCGACCCCGAGCTATTCCACGCCACGCCCGAGGCGATGCTGCGCGCGCTTCAGGGCTGCGCGGCCAGCCCGCTGCTGATGATCGGGCACAACCCCGGCATCGCCGAGTTCGCCGCCCGTCTGCTGTCCCGCCCGCCCAGGCACCCGCGCTTTGACACCTATCCCACCTGCGCGACACTGGTGGCCGAATTCGACGCGGCCGACTGGGCCGACGTTGAGTTCGGCACCGGCCGGCCGGTCGATTTCGTCGTTCCCAAGGACCTGACGGATTAGGGCCGGGGCGGCATCGCTCAGGACGCGCCGCCGGGCTCTCCGGTGAAGGAGACGGTCACGTTCTCGTCGCGGGCGATGAACTGGCAGGCCAGTCGATAGCGCGGCGGCATGTCGTTGACCTCGGCATTCTCGATCTCTTCCGCGGTCAGCTTGCCCAGCTCCTTGAGGGTGCTCTTTTCCTTGTCGGTCAGCATGATCGCCTTTTTCGTGTCGGGGTCGTCATAGGTGACCTCGATCAGGCAAGAGCCGCAATTGCCGTCGCGGCATTCGAACGAGATCGGGATGTTGTAGTCCTCGGCCAGCGCCAGGATCGTCTTGGTATCGCCGGCGACGGCATAGACCGCCTTGTCCTTGTGCATCGTCGGAGAGGTGAAGGTTACAATTGCCATGTCGCTGTTCCTTGGCTGGCCGCCCTGCCCGCGCGGCGCGGGCGGCGTTGAGTGGTTCGAACCGGGCGCGCGTTTCCACCGTGAGCAAAGCAAGAACCATGCCACCGCCCTGAAAGCAGGGCTTTCGCGCCTCGCTCGGCGGCTGCGTCGGGAAACGGACAGGGAAAAGCGACAAGGCCGACAGGGGACATGCCCCCAAGCGGCGGTGCGGACCAAGGCGCAGGCCCGGCCAGCGCGCCAAGCCACCCGGCGGCACATGTGCCAGCTTCGCGGCCCGCGCCCGACCGGCGGTGGCGCGCGTCAGATGCCCTGGTTCATGCGCGCCCTGCGGGTCGAACTCAGCTTCATCCCCGGCGCGGAAAGCCGCCCCTCCGGCCCGACCCAGGCATAGGCCAGAAGGCACGGGTCGAGATCGGCGGTGGTGATCCGATGTTCGTGCTCGGCACGGTTGAGGATCAGCGAGCCCGGGGCATGGACCGCGGTATCGTTTTCGGACCAGGCGCCAGAGACCGAGATATAGCTTTCCTCGATCTCCTTGTGGCTGTGCTGGGGATAGGTGGTCTTGGGTGCGAAAAGCACGTAGCCCAGCACGAGCCGTTCGGACCGCACCGGGCCACGCGGCCCCAGGACCTCGCAATAGGCATACTTCCTGGCCAGAGACTTGGGCACGCGCTCATAGCCGTATTCCCATGTCAGCAGCGGCGTGACGCGGGACAGCGCCCGCGCCATCCCGCCCACCGAGCCGCGTTCGCCCAGGTCGAGCGCGCGCGGCAGATGCGCGGTTACCGGCTTGGCCTCCGGCGGGCGCAAGGAAATCTCGGGATTTGCGTCCATGATCTGGGACAAGGTGTCCCTGACCCGCTTGCGATGGCTCCGTATCAGCCGGCTGCCCCCGGCCGAGCCGTGGCGGTAGAGCGTGTCGAACTCGCGCAACAGGTACAGCCAGTCGGGACGGTCGAAGAGACGTGGCGGGGTTTCGTCCATGGGTGCGCCTTTTGGCTCGGTCAGCGATGGCGTCACGGCGGAATCTCCAGTGGGGAAACCAGCCCGAACGCGACCCGTTCGGCGGTCCCGTTGCGATGCTACTGCATCCGCGTTTCGCGTTCTATCGTGATATGCGCCCCTCGCGCCCGGCCCTGGCCACCGCTGCCCCGCCCGACCGCCGATGGGGCACGGGCCGGCCGCAACCAGCGCGGCGAGCGGCGCGCCCTCAGTGCCCGAGGATCTGGCTGAGGAACAGCTTGGTGCGGTCCGATTGCGGGTTGTTGAAGAACTCTTCGGGCTCGTTCTGTTCCACGATCTGGCCCTGGTCCATGAAAATCACCCGGTTCGCCACCTGACGGGCAAAGCCCATCTCGTGGGTGACGCAGATCATCGTCATCCCCTCCTTGGCGAGCTCGATCATGGTGTCCAGCACCTCCTTGATCATCTCGGGGTCGAGCGCCGATGTGGGCTCGTCGAAGAGCATGATCTTGGGCTTCATGCACAGCGACCGCGCGATCGCCACCCGCTGCTGCTGCCCGCCCGACAACTGGCCAGGGTACTTGTTGGCCTGCTCGGGGATCTTCACCTTGGTGAGATACTCCATCGCCGTTTCCTCGGCCTCTTTGCGCGGCACCTTGCGGACCCAGATCGGCGCCAGCGTGCAGTTTTCGAGGATGGTCAGGTGCGGAAACAGGTTGAAGTGCTGGAACACCATCCCGACCTCGGAGCGGATCTTGTCGATGTTCTTGAGGTCGCTCGTCAGCTCGATCCCATCCACGACGATGCGCCCCGCCTGGTGCTCTTCCAGCCGGTTGATGCAGCGGATCAGCGTCGACTTGCCCGAGCCCGAGGGCCCGCAGACCACGATGCGCTCGCCCTGATTGATCGTCAGGTCGATGTCGCGCAGCACGTGAAAGGCCCCGAACCACTTGTTCATGTTGGTGATCTCGATGGCGACCTCGTCGGAGACCTCCATCTTGGAAGGATCGATGTCGCTTTCGACGGTAAGCTCGGTCATTTGACGGGTTCCTCTAGCGGTTCTCGGTCTGAAGCTTTTGCTCCAGGAACATCGAGTAACGGGACATGGAGAAGCAGAAGATGAAGAACATCAGCGCGATGAATCCGTAAAGCTCCCACACGATGCCGTTCCAGTCGGTGTCGGCGCGGATCGCGTTGGACAACCCGATCGGGTCGAACAGCCCGATGATCGACACCAGGGTGGTATCCTTGAAGACGCCGATAAAGGTCGAGACGATACCGGGGATCGAGATCTTCAGCGCCTGGGGCATGATGATCAGCCGCTGCGCCTTCCAGTAGTCGAGGCCCAGCGCGTCGGCGGCCTCGTACTGCCCCGTGGGCAACGCCGCCAGACCGCCGCGCACCACCTCGGCCATGTAGGCCGAGGCGAAGAGCGTGACCATGATGATGACGCGCAGGATGATGTCGAAATCGGTGCCCGGCGGCAGGAAGTAATTAAGCAGCACCGAGGCCACGAACAAAAGCGTAATCAGCGGCACGCCGCGGATGAACTCGATAAAGCCCACGCAGATCGTGCGCACGATGAAGAGGCCCGACTGACGGCCCAGCGCCAGCATCACCCCGATGGGCAGCGACAGGGTGATCGCCACCAGTCCGATGGTGATCGACAGCATGAAACCGCCGAAGCGCCGGCTTTCCACCGGCTCCAGCCCGATACGGCCGACCTCTTGATGCACCAGGGCGATGGCGTTTTCGGCCGTCCGCAGGTTCGTCTCTGCCTCCAGCAGGGCCTCCAGCGTGGCGCGGTCGTCCTCTGGCGTGCCGCCGGGGAGGGCCTGCACGCTGTCATAGCCGCTGACGCTCGCCGGCAAGGCATCGCTCAACCGCTCGACCTCGGCACCGAATTCCTGCCGGCGCGCCCGATTCTCGGGCATGGCCTCGATCCCGTTCAGCAGGGTGCGCGCCTCGGACAGGCGTTCCGATTTCTGCCCGATGATCTTGCGCAGGTAGGCCAACTCGTCGCGCGCCGCGCGCATGGTCACGATATCGCGGTCGATCTCGGCACCCAGCGCCGCGGCGCCCTCGGGCGCGTCGGCCTCGCCCTCGATGGCCGCCTCGTAAGCCTCGACCTTTTCTTCCTTGGCGGCGTCGGCCTCGGCCAACTCGCGCTGAAGCGCTTCGGCGCGGGCCTCCAGCTCGGCGATCTCGCCGGGCAGGCGATCTGCATCGGCGCTCAATGCCTCGGCAACCGCGGGCATCCGGATATTGGCGATCATCGACCCGATCGCCCCGTTGATCGGCGCCACCGCGTAAAGCCACCAGAGCGCGGCGAGCAGCAGGGCCAGCGGCGCAGCGCCAAGCTCGCCGATCACCGGCGTCCCGAAGCGCAGCACGGCGAAGGCGAGAACGAAGCCCGCGATCACCAGCAGCGGCATCCAGACCGAACCGCCCCACAAGAGCCAGGGCACCAGGAAGGGCGCCGCCGCCGAGAGCCACAGCATCTTGCGCGGAAACCCGGTGAACATGATCGGCGCCAGCGCCACCATGGCCACCACGAAAGCCAGGATCGGCCGCCAGTATAGCTCGGCCGGGTAAAAGCCGAAGATGAGCTGGAGGTATCGCTCTCGGATCACCGCCCAGCAGGCGCCGTCGGCAGAGGCCCCGAAGGCCGCGTCGATCTGCTGGCGGCATTCGTCCAGCGACTGCGCTGTCCAGCTCGATTGGAAGAGCCACGGCAGGATCGCCGAAAGCACCATGTAGATAAAGGCCAGCGCCAGAAAGGTGAGGATCGAGTTCAGCCAGCCCGCGAACAGGTTCTCGCGCAGCCAGCCAATGATACCGAACGAGGTGACCGGCGGCGTCTGCTCGTCCACCATGGTGTCGCGGACATAAGCCACGGAATGGGCATGGGTTCCGCTCATCTTACCGCTCCACCAGTTTGACGCGTGTGTTGTACCAGTTCATCACCAGCGAAATGCAGAGCGAGATGGTCAGGTAGACCAGCATCAAGAGCAGCACGCATTCCAACTCGCGCCCGGTCTGGTTCATCGTGATCCCGCCCAGCGTGCCGGTGATGTCCATGTACCCCACGGCGATGGCCAGCGACGAGTTCTTGGTCAGGTTCAGGTATTGCGAGATCAGCGGCGGGATGATCACGCGCAGCGCCTGGGGCAGGATCACCAGGCTCATGATCCGGTTCGACCTGAGGCCCAGCGCCGAGGCGGCCTCGGTCTGGCCCTTGGAAATCGCCAGGATGCCGGCGCGCACGATCTCGGCAATGAACGCGGCGGTGTAAAAGCTGAGCGCCAGCCACAAGGCGATCAGCGAGTTCCGCATGTGAACGCCGCCCTGGAAGTTGAAGCCCTTGAGCGCCGGGTAGCCCAGGTGAAAGCCCAGAAAGACCAGCACCGCCGCCACCGGCAGCACGACCACGGCAAGGCTTTGGTACCAGGTGGTGGGCCGCTCGCCGGTTTCCTCCTGGATGCGGTCGGCGCGGTGCTTGATCCGCCCCGCACCCCAGATCCCGGCCGCCAGCACGGCGACGAGCGCCAGGAGATCTATGCTGATGTTGAACGCGCCGAAGACCGGCAGATCGCCCAGGCTGCGGCTGAACAGAGGCTCGGGGATGTAAAAGCCCCGGTTGGTGAGCGCGACCGAGTCCCACAGGTACATGCTGGCATCGGGGTTGTCGCCGCGGTAGTCACTTGGCGATGGCAGGTTCTCGATCAGGATCGCCATGAAGAACACGATCCACAACAGCACTGGCACGTTGCGGAACATCTCGACATAGACGGTCATGATCCGCGCGACGAGCCAGTTCTTCGACAGGCGCAAAACGCCGACCAGCACGCCCACGATGGTGGCCAGCAGGCAGCCCAGAAACGCCACCAGCAGCGTGTTGAGAAGCCCCACGAAAGAGGCCCGCAAATGGCTGTCCTGGTTATCGTAATCGATCAGGCGCTGGTTGATGTCATAGCCCGCGGGCTCGGTGAAGAACCCGAAATCGATGGGTTTGCCCAGCTCGGCAAGGTTCTGCGCCGTGTTGTTGATCAGCCACGCGGCCATCAACATGAAGACGAACAGGGCGACAACCTGGATGGTCAGCGACCGGTACCGGGTGTCGTAAATCAGCATGCTCAGCCGAAACGACTCCTTCGGCGGGTCGGTAAGTGCGGTCATGCGGGCATTCCCTGTCTTCCCTGGTGCGGTTTGTGCCGACGCGGTGACGGAGTGGCGCACGCTGGCCCAGGTGTCTTGTTTTTATGCCTGAAATAGCGCGAAAGGGCGCGGGGATACCCGCGCCCTTTCTCGGCGTGTCTTGATCAGCGGAACGGCGGGGCGTACATCAGCCCGCCTTCGGTCCACTGCGCGTTCAGGCCGCGCGCCAGACCGATCGGAGTGTTCTCGCCGATATGCTTTTCGAAGATCTCGCCGTAGTTGCCGCCGGCCTTCAGCGCGCGCAGCGCCCACTGGCCGTCGAGACCCAGCATCTCGCCGAGGTTGCCCTCGGTGCCGAGCATACGGTTCACTTCGGGGTTGCTGGTCGGCTTGGCGGCCATCTCATCGACATTGGCCGAGGTCACGCCGTATTCCTCGGCGGCGATCAGCGTGTTCAGCGTCCAGCGGCCGATATCGGCCCATTCGTCGTCGCCATGGCGCACCAGCGGGCCAAGCGGCTCTTTCGAGATGATCTCGGGCAGGATCACGTAGTCTGCCGGGTTCTCGAAGGTGGCGCGCGTTGCGGCAAGACCGGACGCGTCGGTGGTGTAGACGTCACAGGCGCCGGCAAGGAACTGCTGCTGCGCCTCGGCATTGGTCTCGATCGGCACCGGCTCGTAGCTGATGTTGTTGACGCGGAAGAAGTCCGCGAGGTTCAGTTCGGTGGTGGTGCCGGTCTGGATGCAGACGGTCGCGCCGTCCAGTTCCTTGGCCGAGCCGACGCCCAGACCCTTGGGAATCATGAAGCCCTGGCCGTCATAGTAGTTCACGCCGAGGAAGGTGAACTTGAGGTCGACGTCGCGGGTCAGCGTCCAGGTGGTGTTGCGCGAAAGAACGTCGATTTCGCCGGAGGCAAGCGCCGTGAAGCGCGTCTTGCCGGTCAGCGACACGAATTCGATGGCGCTGGGGTCGCCGAGAACGGCCGCAGCAAGCGCACGGCAATAGGCGACATCGAAGCCCGACCATTCGCCGTTGGCGTCGGGCGCGGCAAAGCCGACCAGCCCGGTGTTGATACCGCAGTTCAGCTTGCCGCGGGCCTTGACGTCGTCGAGCGTTGCGGCACCGGCCGCACCGGCGATCAGGCCGGCAGCTGTCAGCGCGCCAAGAATTACGGAATTCTTCATGTTTACCTCTTCCTGATGTTCCGTCCTTTCGGACGATTTTTTTCAACCCTGTGAGGGGTTGATTAGCGATCCTTTTTTAGCGCGGCCTTGGTTCTGTATGGCCACAGCGCCTCAAGTTTGGGCGATATAAACTGCCGAGGTCAAGGGACCTGTCCTGCCGGGCGTTGTCAAGAAAGGGCATCGGTCGGAAATGCCGCGGCGCTTAATTTTTGTGCAACTGACCTTTCGTCAAGACAGATTGCGCGCCAGATCGAAAAAGCGTCGGGCCTGCAAAAAAGCCGCTTTTTTGGTCTCGGCGGCCTCGACGGCCTCTTCATCCGCGCCCCAAAGCTCTTGCTGCCAGGTCTCGTCGATTCTCGACCGCGCCCAAAGGTCCTCGGGGTCGGCCCAGTCCTCTGTGGCCGCCAGCCCGATCACCAGCGATCCCGAAAGGCTGACGAGATCGTGAAGCGCCGTCAGCTCGAACGCGTCCAGCCCGGCGACGCGCGCACGCATCGCCGCGACGCTGGGCGCGGGCTGCGGGCGGTAGATCACGCCCGCCACGACGACCAGCGGCGCCTCCAGCGCATCGCGCGCCCAGTCGACCAGCGGGTCCCAGGCCGCGCACTGGCGCGCGCACAGCGCCTCGGGCCCCTCGGCCCGATAGCAGATCAGATCGCTATCGCCATAGGCGGCGATCAGCGCGGCGACCTCGTCCTGTTGCGGTCTCACCCGGTCGATGGCCGAATTCACGGCTCGGGTGACGGGCATCGTCTCGGGGCGCACCCTGTCCTGCTGCGTGTCCCATTCCCCGGCCACGGCGCGGGCCATGGCGGCGGTCGGCATCACCAGCGCAGCCTTTGCAGGGGTTTTCACCTGCCGCCCGTCCAAAAGCACGGTATGGCCGCCCTCCGCCGGGCTGACCTCCGCCTCTTTCCAGAACCGCTTGGGCGCCCATTCCGCCATCGTCACACCTCCCACAGCCCGTCGAGCGCAGGCACCAGCGCGTCGAAGCGGTCGATCACGCGCTCGGCCGCCGACAGCCGCTCGGCACCGTGATAGCCCCAGCTTACCCCCAGCGTTCGCACCCCCGCCGCCCGGCCCATTTCCATGTCGAATTCCGTGTCGCCGATCATCACCGCGTCGCCCGCCGCCGCCCCGGTCTCTTTCAGCGCCGCCTCGACCATCGCCGGGTGCGGCTTCGACGGGTGGTGGTCGGACACCTGCAAAGTCACGAACAGGCCCGTCAGCCCGTGCGCGTCGAGCACGTGGTCGAGCCCGCGGCGCGACTTGCCCGTGGCGATGCCCAACAGCACCTCGTCGCGCGCCGCCAGCACCTCGAGCGCCTCGGCCGCCCCGGGATAAAGCGGCGACGCCGCGCTGCCCACGCGCAGGTCGAAAAACGCCTGCCGATAGGCACCGACCAGCCGCGCGGCCTCGGCCCCGGTCAGGTCGGGGGCAAGGCGCATCACGCCCACCTCCAGCGACAGTCCGACGATCGACAGCACCGCTGCCGGCGGCGGCGCGACGCGGCCGATCGCGGCAAAGCCAGCCTCCATCGCCGCGACAATATGCCCCTGGCTGTCCACGAGCGTGCCATCGACATCGAAGATGACCAGCCGCAGGTCGCTCACGTGGCCTCCTCGAACGGGTCGGCGGGCACGTCGCCGGCGTGCCAGTCGAACACCTGCCAGGTGTTTTCCATATGGTCGGGCAGCGGCGCGGTCAGGGTCAGCCGCGCGCCGCTCACCGGATGGGTCAGCGCGATCGAGCGCGCATGAAGGTGCAGCTTGCCCGAAATCGCGCCGCCCAGCCCCGCGCCCCAGCCGTCGCCCAGGTTTTCCTGACCCGAGCCGCCGTATTTTCCGTCGCCGATGATCGGGTGGCCCAACTCGGCCATATGCGCGCGCAACTGGTGGGTGCGGCCCGTCACCGGCACCAGCGCGACCCAGCTCACCCGCTTGCCCAGCGTGGACAGCACCGCGTAATCGGTCGTCGCGCGCTTGGCGCCCGGCGTGGCCTCGACCGCGTCGGGATGCAGGCAGAGCATCTTTTCCCCCTCGCCTTTCGCACCGTGCCCCGGCGCCTTGACCAGACCGTAGCGGATCGTGCCCATCTCGGGGCTGGGACAGCCCGCGACGGCGGCCCAGTAGATCTTGCGCGTCTCGCGCGCGCGAAAGGCGGCGGTCAGCGCCGCGGCCACGGCCCGGCTGCGCGCCATCAGCAACACGCCCGAGGTGTCCTTGTCGAGGCGGTGGACCAGCCGCGGCTTTTCCGCCGCGCCAAAGCGCAGCGCCTCGGACAGCCCATCCACATGACGGCGCTGGCCGCTGCCGCCCTGGGCGGCCAGGCCCGGCGGCTTGTTCAGCGCGAGGATGTCATCGTCGCGGTAGATCACCGCCGCGCGGATCATCTCGGCATCGGCCTGGGAAACCGCCGGTTTCGGCGCGGCGGCCACCTCGCCGGGCTCGGGCAGGGGCGGCACGCGCACCGTCTGCCCCTCTTCCACCCGGGTCGCGGGTTTCACCCGGCCGCCGTCCACCCGGATCTCGCCCTTGCGGCACATCTTTTCGATGCGGCCCTGGCCGATATGGGGAAAGCGCCGGCGAAACCACCGGTCGAGCCGCTGGTCGCCCTCGCCCGCGTCCACCGTGAGGGACTGCACGCCGCTCATGGCATCACCGCGCGTGCCGCGAAAAGCCCCGCAGAGATGGCCGCGAGCGACAGCAGCACCGAGGCCGCCACATAGGCCAGCGCCAGCCCCGCCTGCCCGCGCTCGTAGATCGTGATCGCGTCCAGCGAAAAGGCCGAGAAGGTCGTAAAGCCGCCCAGCACCCCGGTCATGAACAAGGGCGCCAGATGCGTGCCGCCCTTTTTCGCCAGCACCACCACCAACACACCCATCAGGAACGAGCCCAGGATGTTGACCGTCAGCGTGCCCCAGGGGAAGCCGCGCCCGATCAGATTGATCGTCGCGATCCCCGTCATATAGCGCCCCACGGCGCCCACGGCCCCACCAAGGGCCACCTGTGCAATTGTCCAGCCTGTCATGGGCCTTCCTGTCCTCCGCGCCGGCGGGCTTGTCAACCGCCCTGGCGCCGGGCGCGCAGCTTGGCGAAATAGTCGAGCCGGCGTTTCAGTTCCCGCTCGAAACCCCGTTCCACGGGCGCGTAGTAAACCCCCCGCTTCATCCCGTCGGGGAAATAGTCCTGCCCCGAGAACCCCGCCTCGGCGTCGTGGTCGTATTCGTAGCCCGCGCCGTAGCCCTGATCCTTCATCAGACCGGTGGGCGCGTTCAGGATGTGCTTGGGCGGCGGCTCCGACCCGGTGCGCTTGGCCGCCGCGCGGGCGTTCTTGTAGGCCGCGTAGCCGGCGTTCGATTTCGGCGCGAGGGCGAGGTAGACCACCGCCTGCGCCAGCGCCAGTTCGCCCTCGGGGCTGCCCAGCCGTTCGAACACCTGCCAGGCATCCAGGCAGACGGTCTGGGCCTGCGGGTCGGCCAGCCCGATATCCTCGATCGCCATGCGGGTGATGCGGCGGGCCAGATAGCGCGGGTCTTCGCCGCCTTCCAGCATCCGGGTCAACCAGTAGAGCGCGGCGTCGGGGTCGGAGCCGCGCACCGATTTGTGCAGGGCCGAGATCAGGTTGAAATGAGCATCGCCCGATTTGTCGTATTGCGCGGCGCGCTTCATCAGCCGCTGGGCCAGGTCCTCGGGCCCGATATGATCGGCCCCGGTCCAGGCGGCCACCTGCTCGATCAGATTGAGCAGCGCGCGCCCGTCGCCATCGGCCATCTCCAACAGCGCCTCGCGCGCCGGGCCGGTCAGCGGCAGCGCCCGACCCAGCGCCTGCTCGGCCCGCTGCGCGAGCAGTTCCAGGTGCGGCAGGTCCAGCCGGTCGAGCACCAGCACCTGCGACCGGCTGAGAAGGGCCGCGTTCAACTCGAAGGAGGGGTTTTCGGTGGTGGCGCCGACCAGAAGGATCGTGCCGTCCTCCATATGCGGCAGGAACCCGTCCTGCTGGGCCTTGTTGAAGCGGTGGATCTCGTCGACGAACAAGAGCGTGCCCTGCCCGTTCGCGCGGCGCATCCGGGCCGCCTCGAACACCTTTTTCAGGTCGGCCACCCCGGTGAAGATCGCGCTGATCTGAACGAAGGCAAGCTCGGTCTCGTCGGCCAGAAGCCGCGCGATGGTCGTCTTGCCCACCCCCGGCGGCCCCCAGAAGATCAGCGAGCTCAGGCTGCCCGAGGCCAGCATCACGCCCAATGGGCCGTCGGGGCCCAGCACGTGTTCCTGCCCGATCACCTCCGACAGCGCCTTGGGCCGCAGCCGGTCGGCCAGCGGGCGCGGGGCGTGTCCCTCGGCGGGCGGGGGGTCGAGCTGGTCGAAGAGGTCAGCCATTCGCCGAGCCTATGCCAAGCCGGTCAGACACGAAAGCGCAGGACGCTGCGGCGGCCGCCCCGGATATACTCGACGGTCCAGCGGCGGGTGGCCTCGGCGGCGGCGCGGGCCAGGTCGTCGGTGGTCGTGATGGCGGTGCCGTTGATCCCCAGCACGATGTCGCCCGCGCGCAGCCCCACCCGCGCGCCCACACCGCCCGGATCGGCGACCAGCACGCCGGCCGCGTCGGTCGGCAGCCCGTATTCGGCGGCGACCGCCGGGTTGACGTTCATTGCCTTCAGCCCGGCCAGCACGCTGCGGCCCCCCACCGTGACGGGCGCGCGCGGGGGCGTCTCGGGCGGGGCGATCAGCGCCACCTCGGCCTCGCGCCGCTTGCCATCGCTGAGAAAGGCAATGTCGAGGCGGCCGCCGACGCCCTCGGCCGAGAGCCGGAAGAACAGCGCCTGCGGGCTGTTCACCGGCGCGCCGCCGGCCTCCAGCACCACGTCGCCCACCCCAAGCCCGGCTTCGCGGAACGGGCTGGCGGGGTGCACCTCGGTCAGCACCACGCCCTGCGGGCGGCCCATGCCGAACCCCTCGGCCAGGCCCGCATCCACCGCCTGGGCCGAAACGCCCGCCCAGGGCCGCTGAAAACGGTCGCGCCCGGCCTCGGCCTGGGCCACGACGCGGCGCACCAGATCGGCGGGTATCGCAAAGCCAATGCCGTTGGACCCGCCCGACCGCGAAAGAATGGCGGTGTTGATACCCACCAGCCGCCCGGCCATGTCGACCAGCGCGCCCCCCGAGTTGCCCGGGTTGATCGCCGCGTCGGTCTGGATGAACAGACCCCGCCCACCGCCGATGGAAAGCCCCGAGCGCGCCAGCCCGGACACGATGCCCGAACTCACCGTCTGGCCGATGCCGAACGGGTTGCCGATGGCCAGCACCAGCTCGCCCACCTCAAGGCTGTCAGAATCGCGAAACGGCAGCGCGGGCAGGTCCTCGGCACCCTCAAGGCGCAGAACCGCCAGATCGCTTTGCTCATCGGCCAACAGCACCTCGGCGTCGAACTCGCGCCGGTCGTTCAGCACCACGCGGATGTCGGTGGCCTGCCCCACGACATGGTAATTCGACACCACCACGCCGTCGGGCGCCACGATCACGCCCGAGCCCAGCGAATTTTGCACCCTCGGCACGGCGCGGCCGAGATCGCCGAACAGGTCGCGGAAGAAGGGGTCTTTGGCAAAGGGGCTGACCCGCTCGGCGACAACGCGGCGGGCGTAGATGTTGACCACCGCAGGCGCCGCCTCGCGCACGACCGGCGCGAAGCTGAGCGATATCTCGGCGCGGCTGTCGGGCACGCGCGGCCCGGACCAGGCGGCGCCGGCGAGGGTGAGAACGATAAGCACGGATAGCGCGTGGCGCATGGGCAAACCTCCGTCGTCCGGTTCGCCCCCGATATGCGCCCGGCAAAGCGCCGGTTCAACGCCTGTCGCGCGCCGTGAGGCCCCCCGCCGCAAAGGCGGAGGGCCCGGGTTTCACGGCAGCCTCAATGCAGGTTCGAGGCGAAGTTCATCGACACGACCTGGTTCATGATCCCGTCGATCTCCATCGCCGGGCCCATCGCCGTCATGTCGACGCCCACGCGCGCCGCCCAACGAGGCCAGTTCGCGTTCAGAAGCGTCAGGCACTGGGTCGCGCCGAGGTTCCGTGCGGCCTTGCTGAGTTCGTAGACCAGCCGCGCATGCACCCTGCGCCGTATCGCCGCCGGCACGTCATGCGACACGAACAGGCGCGAGCTTTCCCAGACGGTTTCCGCCACCGGCGCCGGTTCGTAGAGAAGGTGCGAGGGGATCGTGTCCAGCAACCCAAGCTGGGCGTCGCGGATCATGTAGCTGTAGATGCCGCATTTCGCCGTGGTGGGAGTCAGGCGGTTGCCCGCCAGAACCTTGCCCAGCTCGTCATGGACGACGACCCAGCGGCTGGCCGGGGTGTCGTACTGGTCGTACTCCATCCCCAGGGCCTCGGGCAGGTCCCATTTGTTGTGGACGATGAAAAGCTCACGGCGGGCGCGAAGCATATTTGCGAAAAGCTCGCCATGGTTGTGGATGTTTTCGAAAGAGAGAGTCGTGGTAAGCATGAGTGCCTCCAGCAGGGTTGGGTTGGTACGGTTGAACCTTGCGGAAGGCGAATGCCGATCAGAGCAGCCTGTAATCCTTTGCGCGCTGAATGGCTTCGGCAGTGGTGCGCGCCATGAGCCGCTGACGCGCTGACGTCAGACGGGCCTTTAGAGCACTTTCCGATATTCCGAGCTTTGCAGCGGCCGCTGCGTGCCGGTCACCGTCCGCAATGCATTTCAGCGCTTCGATCTGAGCTTGGGTAAGCTCTTGCGGCGGCTCGGTCATGTCATGAAGCCGTTTCACCAAAGTCTCGATTTCGGCGATCTCGGCGTCCGTGAATTCCCGATCTGCTCGTGCCACGCTTGCAATAGTCCTGGAGCGGATGGGCCCACAGGAGATCGTTACGCCGAACCTCAATCCAAATTCCGCGGCCTCTTTGAAGATTCCAAAGGGGTCGGGAATCAGTTTGTTGCTCCACCTGGTCGAGCCGGTGGTTGCGAAACCCCACGCGGTCATCGGATCGCGTAGGACATACCCGTTATCGGTATAGTGGTCCGTCCAAGCCTGATCGTACGTCGTGAACGACATCAAAGGCGATGTGAACCGCAAATGCAGCGCCAAGAAGTAGCCCTCTGGCGCCATCGCATCCAGCATTCTCAGTTCCCGATCGAACACAGACTTTTCGAACATGACTTTTTAGACAAGTTGCGCCAATTTCCGTCAACCTTAAATTGCGTCGCATAAGGTCGTTGTAGATTGTAGCCTCAGGAGCCCGCAGTGCGCGAGATCCATCCTTCTCTTTTCACCCAAGTCATGGGCTTTCCGCAAAGCGTGCGCAGCGAAATGCTGGAGTTTCTTGGCGCGACTCCGCTGGACAACGCGCAGCTCAGACTGATTATCGCCGAGGTCGCGCGTGATCTCGACCAGGGTCATCGCCGGCCATAGGCCGCGCCCCCGGCCGTAACCCACGAAGCAAACGAAAAGGCCCGCCGCGGCAGCGGCAGGCCCTTGGTCGTGTCGTGACCGTCTCCGGCTTATTCGACCTCGGCAGCCTCTTCGGCCTCGACGCGGGCACGGTCGGCCGCGCCTTTCGCCTCGGGGTCGCGGTCGACCAGTTCGACGATGGCCATGGGCGCCATGTCACCATAGCGGAACCCCGCCTTGAGAACCCGGGTATAGCCCCCGTTCCGCTCGGCATAGCGCGGGCCCAGCACGTCGAAGAGCTTGGCCGTATGGGCATCCTGCTTGAGCCGGGCGCCGGCCTGGCGGCGGGCGTGCAGATCGCCGCGCTTGCCCAGCGTGATCAGCTTGTCGACCACGCGCTTGAGCTCTTTCGCCTTGGGCAGGGTCGTCTTGATCTGTTCGTGTTCGATGAGCGCGCCGGCCATGTTGGCAAACAGCGCCTTGCGGTGCTCATGGGTGCGGTTCAGGCGGCGATAGCCGCGAGCGTGACGCATTGTCTTTCTCCGTTCTTGCCCTCTACGGGCTGTTTTGCTTTGTCCGGCGGCTCATGCGTGTGAAGCCGCTCTCCTTGGGGCGCGATGGCCCGGGTCTTGGGGTGGTGGGTTGGCACCCACCGATTCTCAGAACTGGTCTTCGAATTTCTTGGCCAGATCCTCGATGTTCTCCGGCGGCCATTCCTCGACATCCATGCCCAGGTGCAGCCCCATGCCAGAGAGCACTTCCTTGATCTCGTTCAGCGACTTGCGGCCGAAGTTCGGCGTGCGCAGCATCTCGGCCTCGGTCTTCTGGATCAAATCGCCGATATAGACGATGTTGTCGTTCTTGAGGCAGTTGGCCGAACGCACCGACAGTTCCAGCTCGTCCACCTTCTTGAGCAGAAGCGGGTTGAACTCCAGCCCGTCTTCCTCGTCGGCGCGCTGGGCGCTTTCGGGCTCTTCGAAGTTGACGAAGATCGACAGTTGATCCTGGAGGATGCGCGCGGCGAAGGCCACGGCGTCCTCGGGGGAGATCGACCCGTCGGTCTCGATCTTCAGCGTCAGTTTGTCATAGTCCAGCACCTGGCCCTCGCGGGTGGGCTGCACATCGTAGGCAACCTTCCTGACCGGCGAGTAGATCGCGTCGATCGGCATCAGCCCGATGGGCGCATCCTCGGGGCGGTTCTTGTCGGCGGCCACGTAGCCCTTGCCGATATTGACCGTCAGTTCCATGAACAGATCGGCGCCCTCGTCGAGGTGGCAGATCACATGATCGCGGTTCAACACCTCGATGCCGGCGGTTTCGGCGATCTGGCCGGCGGTCACGACGCCCGGCCCCTTGGCCGAGATCGACACCCGCTTGGGCCCCTCGACCTCCATCTTCAGCGCCACGCCCTTGAGGTTGAGCACGATGTCGGTCACGTCCTCGCGGACGCCGGCCACGCTGGAAAACTCGTGCAGCACGTTGTCGATCTGCACGCTGGTGATCGCCGCGCCCTGCAGCGAGGACATCAGCACCCGGCGCAGCGCGTTGCCCAACGTCAGGCCAAAGCCGCGTTCCAGCGGCTCGGCGATGACGGTGGCCTGACGCATCGGATCGTTGCCGGGCTTGACCTCAAGCTGTGTCGGCTTGATCAGTTCCTGCCAGTTTTTGTGGATCATGCGTGTCTCCTCAATTCCTGCGCGCTGCCCATGTCCGAAGCGGCGCACGCCCGAGGTTCAAAATGACGGATTCGGGCCGCGGCGATGCACGGCCCGAATTGGAAATTGGCAGGGTCAGACCCGGCGCCGTTTCGGCGGGCGGCAGCCGTTATGGGCGATCGGGGTCACGTCGCGGATCGAGGTGATGTTGAAACCGACAGCGGCCAATGCGCGCAGCGCGCTTTCGCGGCCCGAGCCGGGGCCCTGCACCTCGACCTCGAGCGTCTTGACGCCATGTTCCTGCGCCTTGCGGCCGGCGTCCTCGGCGGCCATCTGGGCGGCGTAAGGCGTCGATTTGCGCGACCCCTTGAAGCCCATGGTGCCGGCCGACGACCACGAGATCGCGTTGCCCTGCACGTCCGAGATCAGGATCTTGGTGTTGTTGAAGGACGAGTTCACATGCGCCACACCGGCGGCGATGTTCTTGCGTTCCTTGCGCTTGGTACGGGTCTTGTCGCGTGCCATGATACCTGCCCTCCCTTACTTCTTCTTGCCGGCGATGGGTTTCGCCGGGCCCTTGCGGGTGCGGGCGTTGGTATGGGTGCGCTGGCCGCGAACCGGCAGGTTGCGGCGGTGGCGCAGGCCGCGGTAGCAGCCCAGATCCATCAGGCGCTTGACGTTCATCTGCACCTCGCGGCGCAGATCGCCCTCGACGGAGAAGTTGGCGTCGATATGCTCGCGGATGGCCAGAACCTCCGCATCGGAAAGCTCGTTGACGCGGCGGGCCGTGTCGATACCGACCGCCTCGCAGATCGAGCCGGCCGAGGACGGGCCGATGCCATGGATGTAGGTAAGTGCAATGGGGACGCGTTTCCCCGTGGGGATGTTGACGCCAGCGATACGTGCCACGCAGGTCTTCCTTTTCGTTGCGGTTCCGTAGCCCCAGAACCTTTTTTCACAACTGAGGCCCGAAAGCGCGCTGCCTTCGGGCCGGTGCCCTCTTCGCCTGGGCGCGAGGCCCTGCGACAAAGAGTCGATTCTTGATCGAGACGCTGTGCCTAGGGCGTTTTTCCAGCCGCGTCAAGGGGGCGCATTACGCCTTGTTAAGAACACCGCTGATTGCGGCCGAGACCTCGTCGATTTCGCCCAGACCGTCGATCGCCGAGAGCTGTCCCTTGGCGTAGTAATAGCCGATAAGGGGCGAGGTCTTCTTGTAATATTCCATCAGCCGCTGGCGCAGGCTTTCCTCGTTGTCGTCGGCCCGGCGCTTGAATTCGGTGGCGCCGCAGTTGGTGCATTTGCCATCGGCCGGGATCGGCTTGGTGATGTCGTTGTAGACCTCGCCGCAGCCCGCGCAGGTGGACCGCGCGGTGATGCGTTGCACCAGCGCGTCGTCGTCGACGCGCATCTCGATCACCGCATCCAGCCCCTGGCCCTTGCGCGACAGGAGCTCGGCCAGCGCATCGGCCTGGGCCAGCGTCCGGGGAAAGCCGTCGAAGATGAAACCGCCCTCGGCGCCGGCCTCGAGCTTTTCGTCGATCAGGCCGATCACGATCTCGTCGGTCACCAGTTCGCCGCGATCCATGACCTCGGCCACGCGCTTGCCCATCTCGGTGCCCGAGCTGCGCGCCTCGCGCAGCATGTCGCCGGTTGAAAGCTGAACCATGCCGCGCTCGTCGACCAGCTTGCGGGCCTGGGTCCCTTTGCCAGCCCCCGGGGGTCCAAGAAGGATGATGTTCATCGCCGCGCTTTCCCTTTCTTGGTACCGCCACGGCGTTTGCCCCGCAGCTGCGATTTTTCGATCAGGCCCTCATACTGGTGCGCCAGAAGATGGGACTGAACCTGTTGGATCGTGTCCATCGTCACTGACACGACGATCAGCACCGAGGTGCCGCCGAAATAGAACGGAATTGCCAGCTGCGCGCGCAGGATTTCCGGCAACAAACACACCAGAGCCAGGTACCCCGAGCCCAGCACAAGCAACCGCGTCACGACGTAGTCGAGATATTCCTCGGTCCGCTTGCCGGGCCGGATGCCGGGGATAAACCCGTTCTGGTTTTTCAGGTTTTCCGCCACGTCTTCGGTCTTGAAGGCGACGTTGTAGGTGTAGAAATAGGTGAAGAATATGATCATCGCGCTGAAGAACAGCAGGTAGAGCGGCTGGCCCGGCCCGAAATAGGCCAGGAGCGCCGACATGAACGGGCCTGTCTGGCTGCCCGAGAAGGTCGAGATCGTGGTTGGCAGCAGCAGGAGCGACGACGCGAAGATCGCCGGGATCACGCCCGCGGGGTTGACCTTGACCGGCAGGTGCGACGAGCCGCCGTCATAGACCTTCATCCCCACCTGACGGCGCGGATACTGGATGTGGATCTTTCGCAGAGCGCGTTCCATGAACACCACGAAGGCGATCACCAGCACCACCATCAGCATCACGCCGATGATGACCACCGGCGACAGCGCCCCCGACCGGCCCTGGCTGAAGAACTGCGCCAGCGCCGCCGGAATCTCGGCGATGATGCCCACGAAGATGATCAGCGAGATCCCGTTGCCCACGCCGCGCGCAGTGATCTGTTCGCCCAGCCACATCAGGAACATGGTGCCGCCGACGATGGTGATCACCGTCGAGGCGCGGAAGAACCATCCCGGGTCCGAGGCCAGATCGCCCGCCTCGAGGCTGACGGCCAGGCCATAGGCCTGGAACGTGGCGAGAAACACCGTGCCGTAGCGGGTGTACTGGTTGATCTTCTTGCGCCCCTGCTCGCCCTCTTTCTTGAGTTGTTCGAGCCGCGGCACCATCGCGGTGAGCAGCTGTACGATGATCGAGGCCGAGATGTAGGGCATGATGCCCAGGGCGAAGATACCCATCCGCCCCAGTGCGCCGCCGGTGAACATCGAGAGAATGCCGCCGAGACCGGACGCCGCGCCCTCCATGAACTCCTTCAGGGCCACGCCGTCGATGCCGGGCACGGGGATGTAGGTGCCCAGGCGGTAGACGATCAGGAGCCCAAGGGTGAAGAAGATCCGCTGGCGCAGCTCGGTGGCCTTGCCAAAGGCCCCCCAGCTCATGTTAGCGGCCATTTGCTCTGCTGCAGATGCCATGCTGAGCCTCTATTCAGGACAGCGCCGCCGAAACCGTTTTCCGGCTCGGCGGCGCAGGGGAAAACTATGGGTGATTTAAGCGGCGCGGGCGCCGCGAACAACCACTTATTCGGCCGCAGCCGGCTGGGGCGCGGTCTTGAGCGAGCCGCCGGCCTTTTCCACCGCTTCAATCGCGGACTTGGAGGCCCCGGTCACGTCGAGATCAACTTTCGCCGAGAACTCGCCCTTGGCGAGGATGCGCACCCCGTCAAGCTTGCGGCGCACCAGGCCCGAGGCCACCAGCGCGTCTTCGTCGATCGGCTTTTTCGCGTTCAGCTTGCCGGCATCCACGAATTTCTGGATGAGCCCGAGGTTGACCACGGCAAATTGCTTGCGGCCCGGCTGGTTGAAGCCGCGCTTGGGCAGGCGCTGGTAAAGCGGCATCTGGCCGCCCTCGTAGCCCTTGATGGCCACGCCCGAGCGGGATTTCTGGCCCTTGATGCCGCGTCCGGCGGTCTTGCCCTTGCCCGACCCCGGGCCGCGGCCGATCCGCTTGGCCTTTTTCGCCGCGCCGTCGTTGTCGCGCAGTTCATTGAGTTTCATGTCGCTTCTCCTTAGCCGGATGCAGCCCCCGAAGCGATATGGGCCGACCACGGCGTTTCTTGGTTGTGGAATGTGGCCCGGCGGGCCACCGGGGGCGTATACGCGCTGAGGCGCGGCCATGCAAGCAACTTGGCGCCCGACCAACAGCCACCGGGCGCATTGCGTAAAAGCCCAAACGCCCCGATGTGTTTATCGAGGCGTTTGCGGTCCCGGCCCTAGGTCTTGGCGCGCTTGCGGCGCGCGACAAAGACCGCGCCGGCGAGGCCGCTCAGCAACAGCACGCCGCCGGCCGGCAGCGGCACCTCGCCCACCTGTTCGTCCGTGCCTTGCACGCCGATGGTGAAACCGTTCCAGTACTCGTTGGTCAGGCTGGCCCAGGTCAGGCTGTCGAACGTGTCGTCGAAAAAGATCGTCCCGTGCGGTTCACCGCCCGTGGCGTTCAGCGAGTATGTGCCGTCGCCGTTATCGACCTTTACCACGCCGCCGCTTCCCCAATAACCCGCGTCGTCGGTGCCCTGCCCATCCACATTGCCGCCGGTATAGCTGAGGATCTCGAAATCCTGATCGAACCGGTACCCATTCCCGTTCATGCTGACGAACGAGTAGTAAAGGTTCTCGACCGTCTGAGAGAACGTCAATGTCTGCACGCCGGCATATCGCAGGGCGATCATTTCCGCGGCTGGCGGCCGGTTGTCCACACCGTTCGGCCCGACACTGGTGTAGGGCGAGTCAGGGCCGCTTGCGGTGAAGTAGTCCGTCCCGGTGCCGGTCTGAACGAAGCCGACGCCCGCCGCATTCGTGTAAGTGACATCTATGGTTTCGCTGCCCGAGGTGATCACGCCTTCGACGGTGTAGACGCCTTCGTCGTCATAGGCTGTTATCCAGTCGATCCATTGGACCTCGACGGCTGCGGCCGGAAGCGCCGAAAGGGCCAAGCCTGCGCAAAGCAAAGGAGTAATAAATCGCATGTTTCCACCCCCTTAAAGGAAATTAAAATAGGGCGGCATAGTAACAGCAAAACCCCTTTCGCCAAAGCGCAAAAAAAGGGCCCCGGCATCGACCGGGGCCCCGCAAACTTCCAAAAGCGCGGCTCAGCCGCGCTCTTCGACGATCTCGACCAGATGCGGGATCTTGGCGATCATGCCGCGAATGCTGGGGGTGTCCTCCAGTTCGCGGGTCTTGTGCATCTTGTTCAGGCCCAGCCCGATCAGCGTCTGACGCTGAACCTCGGGGCGGCGGATGGGCGAGCCCACCTGCTTGACGACGATGGTTTTTGCCATTCTCCCGTCTCCTTACGCTTCTGCCGCTGCGGGCGTTTCGGCGGCCGGCGCGTCATCTTTTTTCAGGATGTCGGCCACCTTCTTGCCCCGGCGCTGCGCCACGTGGCGCGGCGAGCTTTCGCGGGTCAGCCCGTCCAGCGTCGCGCGGATCATGTTGTAGGGGTTCTGCGAGCCGACGGATTTGGCCACCACGTCCTGAATGCCCAGCATCTCGAACACGGCACGCATCGGGCCGCCGGCGATGATGCCGGTACCCTGGGGGGCGGTGCGCATCACCACGCGGCCCGCGCCATGGCGGCCCTCGATATCGTGATGCAGGGTGCGGCCCTCGCGCAGCGGCACGCGGATGAGGTTGCGCTTGGCCTGCTCGGTGGCCTTGCGGATCGCCTCGGGCACCTCTTTGGCCTTGCCTTTGCCAAAGCCGACGCGGCCTTTCTGATCGCCCACGACGACGAGCGCGGCAAAGCCGAAGCGTTTGCCGCCCTTCACGGTCTTGGACACACGGTTGATCGCCACGAGACGATCGGCGAATTCCGGGTTCTCGTCGCGATCGCGGCCGCCCCGGCGATTGTCTTCTCTTGCCATCTCTCGTCTCCTCAGAACTTCAGGCCGCCCTCACGGGCAGCATCGGCGAGTGCCTTGACCTTGCCGTGGAACAGGAACCCGCCCCGGTCGAAGTAGCATTCCTCGACCCCGGCCTTCTTGGCCCGTTCGGCGATAGCGGTCCCCACCTTGGTGGCGGCCTCGACGTTGTTCTTGCCGACGATACCCAGATCCTTTTCGAGGCTGGAGGCCGACGCCAGCGTGACGCCGTTCACATCGTCGATCAGCTGCACGCTGATGTTCTTGTTGCTGCGATGCACGCTCAGGCGCACGCGCCCGGCATTCATCTTGCGAAGCTTGTTCCGCACGCGCAGGCGGCGTTTCTGGAACAGTTGTCTTTTGCTGTTTGCCATCTGTCGCGCCCTTACTTCTTCTTGCCTTCCTTACGGAAGATGAACTCGCCCTTGTAGCGGATGCCTTTGCCCTTGTAGGGCTCCGGCGCGCGCCATTCGCGGATATTGGCCGCGACCTGGCCGACGAGCTGCTGATCCGAACCCTCGATCACGACCTCGGTCGGTTTCGGGGCGGTGACGGTGACGCCCTCGGGCACCTCGAAATTCACTTCGTGCGAATAGCCGAGGTTCAGCTTCAGCGTGTTGCCCTGCACCTGGGCACGGTAACCGACGCCCTGGATCTCGAGCTCTTTCTTGAAGCCCTCGGTCACGCCCTGCACGAGGTTGGCGACCATGGTGCGCGACATCCCCCATTGCTGGCGCGCCCGCTTGGAGCTGCCGCGAGGGGTGATGGTGACGCCGTTATCCTCGACCGTGAGGGTCACGTCGTCGGTGGCGGTGAAGCTGCGGGCGCCCTTGGGGCCCTTCACTTCGACGGTCTGGCCGGAGACGGATGCGGACACACCCGACGGCAGCTCGACCGGTTTCTTACCAATACGAGACATTCCGACCTCCCTTAGAACACCTGGCAGAGCACTTCTCCGCCGACATTGGCGGAGCGCGCTGCTGCATCGGACATCACGCCCTTGGACGTCGAGACGATCGAAACACCGAGGCCCTGGCGGACCTGCGGGATCTCTTTCACGCTCATGTAGACGCGCCGGCCGGGCTTGGAGACACGGCGCAGCTCGCGGATGACGGGCTGGCCTTCGTAGTACTTCAGGCTGACCTCGATTTCGGGCATGCCATTCGCGCTGGTCGCCGGTTCGTAGCCGCGGATATAGCCTTCGTCCTGCAGCACGTCGAGAACCCAGGCGCGCAGCTTCGAGGCCGGCGTGCGGACCGTCGACTTGCCGCGCATCTGCGCGTTGCGGATACGGGTCAGCATATCGCCGAGAGGATCGTTCACGGACATCTCTTCCCCTCCTTACCAGCTCGACTTGACCATGCCGGGGATCTGGCCCGTGGAGCCGAGTTCCCGAAGCATGATCCGCGAGACTTTGAGCTTGCGGTAATAGGCGTGCGGACGCCCGGTGAGCTGGCAGCGGTTGTGCAGCCGGGTCGCCGACGAGTTGCGCGGCAGCTTGGCCAGCTTCAGCCGGGCCTTGAACCGCTCTTCCATCGGCAGGTCTTCGTTGTTCGCGATCTCTTTCAGAGCGGCGCGCTTGGCGGCGTATTGCTCGACCAGGCGCTGGCGCTTCTTCTCGCGTTCGATCATCGATTTCTTAGCCATGTGCTTTCTCCCTGCCGCGATCAGCTGTTGAACGGCATGTTGAAATGCTTCAACAGCGCCTTCGCTTCCGCGTCGGTTTTCGCGGTGGTGCCGATGACGATATCCATACCCCAGACTTCGTCGACCTTGTCGTAGTCGATTTCCGGGAAGACGATGTGCTCCTTGATGCCCATCGCGTAGTTGCCGCGCCCGTCAAAGGACTTGCCCGCGACGCCGCGGAAGTCGCGGATGCGGGGCATGGCGATGGTGATCAGGCGGTCGAGGAATTCATACATCCGGTCGCCGCGGAGCGTGACCTTGGCGCCGAGCGGCATTTCCTCGCGGACGCGGAAACCGGCGATCGACTTTTTCGCCTTGGTCACCACGGCCTTCTGGCCGGCGAGCATGGTCAGGTCTTCGACGGCCGACTTGACCTTTTTCGAGTCGCGCACGGCCTCGGCGCCGCAGCCGATGTTCAGCACGACCTTTTCAAGGCGCGGAATCATCATGTCGTTCTTGTAGCCGAACTCTTCTTTCAGAGCGGGCCGGATGGTGTTGCGGTACTCCGCCTTCAGGCGCGGGATGTAGCTGGCGGAATCAAGCATCGATCACTTCCCCCGATTTCTTGGCGAAACGCACCTTCTTGCCGTCTTCCATGCGGAAGCCCACGCGGGTCGGGCCGCCCTCCTTGGGGTCGACGATCGCGAGGTTGGACAGCTGGATCGGCATCGCCTTGGGCGTCCGTCCGCCCTGGCTCATCTGGCTGGGTTTCTGGTGACGGACGGCCATGTTGACGCCCTCAACCACGGCCTTGCCGGCCTTGGGATCGACCGACTGGATGGTGCCTTCGCGGCCCTTGTCCTTGCCGGCCAGCACGACGACCTTGTCGCCCTTTTTCAGCTTGGCAGCCATCTTACAGCACCTCCGGGGCGAGCGAGATGATCTTCATGAAGTTCTTGGCGCGCAACTCGCGCACCACCGGGCCGAAGATACGGGTCCCGATCGGCTCGTTGTTGTTATTGAGGATGACCGCGGCGTTGCGGTCGAAACGGATCGCGGTGCCGTCTTCGCGCCGGACCTCTTTGGCGGTGCGCACGACGACGGCCTTGCGCACGTCGCCCTTCTTCACGCGGCCGCGCGGGATGGCTTCCTTCACCGAGACGACGATGATGTCGCCGACGGAGGCGTATTTACGCTTGGAACCACCCAGGACCTTGATGCACTGCACCCGGCGTGCGCCGGAGTTGTCAGCGACATCCAGATTGGTCTGCATCTGGATCATGTGGTTTCTCCCGACCTTTGGGAACGCGTCCCAGGGTTTCGATCAAACCGGAATGTGACGGCGCAGGTCAGACCTGGGCGATCACCTCCCAGCGTTTCGTCTTGGATTTCGGCGCGCATTCCTGAATGCGCACCATGTCGCCGACCTTGAACTGGTTGGCTTCGTCATGGGCCCGGTATTTCTTGGACTTCCGGATCGTCTTTTGCAGCACGGGGTGCTTGAAGCGGCGCTCGACCGAGACCGTGACGGTCTGGTTGTTCTGGTCGCTGGTCACGGTGCCTTGCAGGATACGTTTGGGCATTCTGGTCTGGCTCCCTTATTCCGCCGCCGCGCGGGCTTTTTCGTTCAGCACGGTCTTCACCCGGGCCGCGTTGCGGCGAACCTGGCGCATCCGCGCCGTGTTCTCCATCGCGCCGGTGGCCTGCTGGAAGCGCAGGTTGAAGGCCTCTTTCTTGAGGTTCGTCAGCTCCTCGCGGAGCTGGTCGGGCGTCTTGTCCCGGAGTTCCTGAGCGTTCATGGCTCGATCTTCCTTTTCAACATCACCGGAAGGCCCCCCTGAAGGGTCACCCTGATTCCGATGGAGTCCGTGGATGAGCGGCCCGCATACCCCCCGGCCGCCCGTATTGCAAGCCCTTTCAAGCCGCAAGCGGCCGATCCCGGCAGGAAAGGCGCATCCGGCCGATATGGGACACGGGTTTCGCCGTCGCGCCGCAGCCCCCCCCCGGCACCGGCGCTGAAACGAAAAGGCCCCCGCCGATCTCTCGACGGGGGCCGATCTCGCAGGGTGGGTATCACCCCACCGACCGCTTACCAGTCTTCGCGATGCACGATCCGGCATTTTACCGGCAGCTTCATCGCGGCAAGGCGCAGGGCCTCGCGGGCGACTGGTTCGGACACGCCGTCGATTTCGAACATGATCCGGCCGGGCTTGATCTTGGCGGCCCAGAAATCGACCGACCCCTTGCCCTTACCCATCCGCACCTCGGTGGGCTTGGACGACACGGGCGTGTCGGGGAAGACGCGGATCCAGACCCGGCCCTGACGTTTCATGTGACGCGTCATGGCACGGCGCGCCGCCTCGATCTGGCGTGCGGTGATCCGCTCGGGCTGGGTGGCCTTCAGGCCGAACGTCCCGAAGTTGAGGTCGAACCCGCCTTTTGCCTGGCCGTGAATACGGCCCTTGTGCATCTTGCGGAATTTCGTGCGCTTGGGTTGCAGCATCTCTCAAACTCCTCAGCGGTCGCGGCGCGGACGCGAGGGCCCGCCGCCGCCTTCCTGGAGCTCCTGCTGGCGACGGTCGCGGGCACTGGGATCGTGCTCCATGATTTCGCCTTTGAAGATCCAGACCTTGATCCCGATGATGCCGTAGGGCGTTTGCGCCTCGGCCAGGGCATAGTCGATATCGGCGCGCAGCGTGTGCAGCGGCACCCGGCCCTCGCGGTACCATTCGGTCCGTGCGATCTCGGCGCCGCCGAGGCGGCCCGCGACGTTGACCCGGATGCCGAGCGCGCCCATGCGCATGGCGTTCTGCACCGACCGCTTCATCGCGCGGCGAAAGCTGACCCGGCGCTCAAGCTGCTGGGCAATGCTCTCGGCCACCAGCTGGGCGTCGAGTTCCGGCTTGCGCACCTCGACGATGTTGAGGTGCAGCTCGCTGTCGGTCATCTGGGCCAGCTTCTTGCGCAGGGTTTCGATATCGGCGCCCTTCTTGCCGATGATCACGCCCGGACGCGCGGTGTGGATCGTCACCCGGCACTTCTTGTGCGGGCGCTCGATGATGATGCGGCTGACGCCGGCCTGCTTGCACTCTTCGCGGATGAACTCGCGGATAGCGAGGTCTTCGAGCAGCAGGTTGCCGTATTCCTTGGTATCGGCGTACCAGCGGCTGTCCCAGGTGCGGTTCACCTGCAGGCGCATGCCGATCGGATTGACCTTGTGACCCATTACGCTTGCTCCTCGACCTGGCGAACCTTGATGGTGAGTTCGGAGAAAGGCTTGACGATCCGGCCGAACCGGCCGCGCGCCCGCGGGCGACCGCGCTTCAACGTCAGGTTCTTGCCGACATAGGCCTCGGCGACGATCAGCTCGTCGACGTCGAGATCATGGTTGTTCTCGGCGTTAGCGATGGCCGATTGAAGGCATTTCTTCACGTCGTCGGCGATCCGCTTTTTCGAAAAGGTCAGATCGGCGAGCGCGCGGTCGACCTTCTTGCCGCGGATCATGGCGGCCACCAGGTTCAGCTTCTGCGGCGAGGTGCGCAGCATGCGGATCTTGGCCATGGCCTCGTTCTCGGCCACGCGGCGCGGGTTCTTTTCCTTGCCCATGACGCTTACCTCTTCTTCGCTTTTTTGTCGGCCGCGTGCCCGTAATAGCTACGGGTGGGCGCGTATTCGCCGAACTTCTGACCGATCATGTCTTCGGACACGTTCACAGGGATGTGCTTGTGACCGTTATAGACGCCAAAGGTCAGCCCCACGAACTGGGGCAGGATGGTGGAACGGCGCGACCAGATCTTGATCACTTCGTTGCGGCCCGACTCGCGCGCCTTCTCGGCCTTTTTCAGGACGTAGGAGTCGACGAAAGGGCCTTTCCAAACAGAGCGTGCCATATATTAGCGCCCCTTCTTGCGAGCGTGGCGGGAGCGGATGATGAACTTGTCCGTCCCCTTGTTCTTGCGGGTACGGGCGCCCTTGGTGGGCTTGCCCCAGGGGGTCACCGGGTGACGGCCGCCCGAGGTACGGCCCTCGCCGCCGCCATGGGGGTGGTCGATGGGGTTCATCACCACGCCGCGCACGCTGGGCCGCTTGCCCATGTGGCGCGTCCGGCCCGCCTTGCCGAAGTTCTGGTTCGAGTTGTCGGGGTTCGACACCGCGCCAACCGTCGCCAGGCATTCCTGCCGCACCATCCTGAGCTCGCCCGAGCTGAGGCGGATCTGGGCGTAGCCGCCGTCACGGCCGACAAACTGGGCATAGGTGCCCGCGGCGCGTGCGATCTGGCCGCCCTTGCCGGGCTTCAGCTCGATATTGTGCACGATCGTGCCGACCGGCATGCCGGTAAAGGGCATCGCGTTGCCCGGCTTGACGTCGGCCTTGGCCGAGGCCACCACCTTGTCGCCAATGCCAAGGCGCTGGGGCGCCAGGATGTAGGCCTGCTCGCCGTCCTCGTACTGGATCAGCGCGATGAAGGCGGTCCGGTTCGGGTCGTATTCGATGCGCGCCACAACGGCGGGCATATCGACCTTGCTCCGCTTGAAATCAACGATGCGGTAGAGGCGCTTCGCCCCCCCGCCACGGCGGCGTGCCGTAATCCGTCCGGTGTTGTTCCGGCCGCCCTTTTTGGTCAGACCCTCGGTGAGGGCCTTGACCGGACGACCTTTCCAAAGCTCCGAACGGTCGATCAGAACCAGCCCACGCTGGCCCGGCGTCGTCGGCTTGTACGACTTGAGTGCCATGCTTTCTGTCTTCCGTCAGCTTCGGACCAAAGGTCCGGTTTCGGTCTGGGGCAATTGCACGCCCCGGCTCAAAAACGTCCGGCCCCGGGACAAACCGGGGCCGAAGAGTCGGATCCGTCTATCAGAGACCCGTGGTCACGTCGATAGTGTTGCCCTCTTCGAGGGTGACGTAGGCCTTCTTGACGTCGGCGCGGCGGCCGAGGATGCCGCGGAACCGCTTGACCTTGCCCTTGGTGATGGTGGTGTTGACCGCCTTCACCTTGACACCGAAGAGGCCCTCGATCGCCTCCTTGATCTGCGGCTTGTTCGCATCCATCGCCACCTCGAAGACCACAGCGTTGGCCTCCGACGCCATCGTGGCCTTTTCGGTGATCACCGGCTTGCGGATCACGTCGTAATGTTCCGGCTTCGCGCTCATTTCAGTCGCGCCTCCAGCGCTTCGACACCCGCTTTGGTCAGCACGAGCGTGTCGCGCTTGAGGATGTCATAGACATTGGCCCCCACCGACGGCAACACATCGATACCCTCGATGTTGCGCGCCGCCATGGCGAAGTTTTGGTTCACCTCGGCCCCGTCGATCACCAGCGCCCGCTTCCAGCCAAGGCTCTTCAGCGACTTGGCCAGCGCCGCGGTCTTGGGCTCGGCGAGTTCCGCCGCCTCAAGCACCACCAGCTCGCCCGCCTTCGCCTTGGCGCTCAGCGCGTGGCGCAGGCCCAGCTTGCGGAACTTCTTGGTCAGCTCGTGCGCATGGCTGCGCGGGGTCGGGCCCTTGTAGATGCCGCCCTTGCGGAAGATCGGCGCGTTGCGGTCACCGTGGCGCGCGCCGCCGGTGCCCTTCTGGCGATAGATCTTCTTGGTCGAGTAGCTGGTCTCGGACCGGGTCTTGACCTTGTGGGTGCCGGCCTGCGCCTTGTTGCGCTGCCAGCGGACCACGCGGTGCAGGATGTCGGCGCGCGGCTCGAGCCCGAAGATCTCGTCGCCGAGATCGACGGTGCCGGCCTTGGCGCCGTCCAGCTTGATCACGTCGAGTTTCATTCCTCACCGTCCTTCTTCTCGGCCTGAATCTCGGCCTCGGCCTCTTTCAGGGCGGCCTCTTCGGCGGCGGCCTGTTCCTCGGCGGCGGCCTTCGCGGCGGCTTCCTCCTCGGCGGCGGCCTGGGCGGCGGCCTCCTCGGCGGCGCGCTTGGCCTCTTCGGCGGCCGATTTCAGCGCGGCGGGGTAGATCAGGTTTTCAGGCGTCGGCTTTTTCACCGCGTCCTTGATCGTCACCCAGCCGCCCTTGGACCCCGGCACCGCGCCCTTGACCATGATCAGCCCGCGGTCGGCGTCGGTCTTGATGACCTGCAGGTTTTGCGTGGTCACGCGCGCCGCGCCCATGTGGCCGGCCATCTTCTTGCCCTTGAACACGCGTCCAGGGTCCTGACACTGGCCGGTCGAGCCGTGCGAGCGGTGGCTGATCGACACGCCGTGGCTGGCCCGCAGGCCGCCGAAGTTGTGCCGCTTCATCGCGCCGGCAAAGCCCTTGCCGATCGAGGTGCCGCTGACATCCACGAACTGGCCTTCGAAGTAATGATCGGCGGTGATTTCCTCACCCACGTCGATCAGGTTCTCCGGCGCCACGCGGAACTCCGCGATCTTGCTTTTCGGGGCCACGCTCGCCTTGGCGAAATGGCCGCGCATCGGCGCGCTGACCCGCTTGGCGCGGGCGCTGCCCGAGCCGAGCTGAACGGCGGTGTAGCCGTCCTTTTCGCTGGTCCGCTGGGCCACGACCTGGCAGCCGTCGAGTTGCAGAACGGTCACCGGCACCTGCCGGCCGTCCTCCATGAACAACCGGGTCATGCCCAGTTTCTTTGCGATCACTCCAGAGCGCATCTCGGGTGCCCTCCTCAAACCTTGATCTCGACGTCCACGCCGGCGGCGAGGTCGAGCTTCATAAGCGCGTCCACGGTCTGCGGCGTAGGGTCGATGATGTCGAGAAGCCGCTTATGCGTGCGGATTTCCCATTGGTCACGGGACTTCTTGTCGACATGGGGGCCGCGAAGAACCGTGAATTTCTCGATCTTGTTCGGCAACGGGATGGGCCCACGCACCTGGGCGCCGGTCCGCTTGGCCGTGTTGACGATCTCCTGCGTGCTGGCATCCAGAACGCGGTAGTCAAAGGCCTTCAGCCGAATGCGGATATTCTGACTTTGCATTTTCTTTGCCCTTCAGGCTGAAGGGCGGGCACCAGGGCCCGCCCGGCCGTTTCACGTTACTCGATGATCTTCGACACGACGCCGGCGCCGACGGTGCGGCCGCCTTCGCGGATGGCGAAGCGCAGCTTCTCTTCCATCGCGATCGGCGCGATCAGTTCAACCGTGAACGACACGTTGTCGCCC
>NZ_RWGU01000039.1 GCF_003944755.1 Rhodovulum robiginosum | reverse complement strand
CGCGGCGCCTCGGGCGCGGCGCCGGCGCGTTGGGTGGCAAAGGCGGCCCGCGTTGCGGCGCTGGTGCCGGGCGGCTCGGGCACGCTGTCGTCGGGGGGCGGCGCGGGCGCCTCTGGCGCGTCGGCAGCAGGGATATCCGGCTCGGCAGGATCGTCGGCCTCCGGCAATCGGTCTTGCGCCTCGGCCGTCGGGATGTCCGGCTCGGCCAGGTCGTCCGCCTCCGGCGAGGGGTCTTGCTCGGTCGACTCTGTCGGGGGGGCTTCTGCGCCCGCGGGCGCCTCGTCAGCCGCTGCCGCCGTCTCTTCTTCCTCCGGCTCGGGGGCCGGGGCGGGCTCGGCGGGCGGCGCCGCGTCACGCTCCAGCGTCTCGCCGTCGGGCAGCAGCCCGGCCGCGGTCCCGGTCAGGCCGAACCAGGGCTCTCCGGGGAACCGGCCGTCGCCGGGAGCGGCCACGAAACAGACCGGGTTGAAGCGATGCTCGGCGGCAAAGGTTTCGGCCTCGTCCAGCGTCTCGCGGGCGACCACGGCCACCTGTGCCCCCTCGCCGTCGGGCTGCCAATCGAACACCAGCTCTTCCACCTTATAGGGCGTCAGCCCGTCCAGCCCGGCGCGGATCGCCGCCTCCTGCGCCTCGGCATCGCCTTCGGGGATCGGCAGGCGGGTATAGAGAACGTGGCTTTCGGGCAGGATCAGCTTGGTCATCACCCCGCCGCCCTCCAGCGCGCTGGCGGTGCTGCGCATCAGCTTCAGCGTGTCGCCAAGATCGGGCGCGTCGAGCGCGGCCTCGCCGACGCGAGTCCAGCCAGAGCCGGAACGGTGCAGCAGCGTCAGGCCGTCGGGTGAAAGATCGAGAGCGAAGTTTGCTTTCATTGACTGTATCTATAGCGAGTGGCCCAAGGGTCCGGCAGGCCCCGTGCATCGCGACCGTGGCGACTATAGCAGGATTTCGCCGATGGAATGAACCGTGCCGCCGGATTTCCTTTGCATCATCAGTTAGGCGTGAACGCGCTTTTAAGAAAGGGGTATTTCGATGCGTTTCCCATTCCTTCCGATCCTTCTGCTGGCGCTTGCCCTGCCGGCGGTGGCCGCGCCGCCCAGCTTGCGCGTCACCGGCGAGGGCAAGGTCGCAGCGGCGCCCGACATGGCGACGCTGACCCTGGGTGTGACGCACCAGGCGCGCACCGCCGCCGCGGCGATGGACCAGGTCTCGACACAGACCGCCGCGGTCTTGGCGCGGCTGCGGGCCGCCGGCATCGCCGAGCGCGACCAGACCAGCGCACTGACGCTTTCGCCGGTCTGGTCGCGCCCCGATTCGGAGCCAGCGCGCCAGATTACCGGCTTTGCCGCGGCCAACCGGCTGACGGTGCGCGTGCGCGCGCTCGATGCGCTGGGCGCGGTGCTGGATCAGGTGATCGGCGCGGGGGCCAACAGCTTTCGCGGGCTCAGCTTCGGCGTGCAAGACCCCGCGCCGCTGATCGACGAGGCGCGCCGCCGCGCGGTGGCCGACGCGACGGCCAAGGCCGAACTCTATGCCACCGCCGCGGGGCTGAGCCTGGGCCCGGTACAGCAGATCGAGGACGTGGAGCGCGCCAGCCCCCGCCCGATGATGCGAGAGGCCACGCGGGCCGGCGCCCAGGTGCCCGTCGCCGCGGGCGAGGTGACGCTGTCGGCCAGCGTCACCATGGTCTTTTCGCTCGGGCCGTAGGCGGCTAGGCCGTCGCCTTCGCCAGCGCCTGGTCGAGATCGGCGATCAGGTCGTCGGCATCCTCGATCCCGATCGACAGCCGCACCACGTTGGGCGCCGCGCCGGCGGCCTCCAACTGCTCCGGCGTCAGCTGGCGGTGGGTGGTCGAGGCCGAATGGATGATCAGCGAGCGCGTGTCGCCCAGGTTGGCCACATGGCTGAACAGCTCGACCGAATCGACCAGCTTGACGCAGGCCTCGTACCCGGCCTTCAGGGCAAAGGTGAACAGCGCCCCGGCGCCCTTGGGGCAGATCCGCGCCACGCGCTCGTGATAGGGGCTCGACGGCAGACCGGCATAGGTGACCGCCTCGACCGCCGGGTGGGTTTCCAGCCAGCTCGCCACCTTGACCGCGTTTTCCACGTGCCGCTGCATCCGCAGGCTCAGCGTCTCGATCCCCATCAGCGTGTAATGGGCGCCCTGCGGGTTCATCGTCATGCCGAGATCGCGCAAGCCCACGGCGATGCTGTGGAAGGTGAAAGCCAGCGGGCCGAAGGTTTCGTGGAACTTCAGCCCGTGATAGGCCGGTTCGGGCTCTGACAGCGAGGGGAACTTGCCCGAGGCGGACCAGTCGAACGTCCCCGAGTCGACGATGGCCCCGCCGGTCACCGTGCCGTTGCCGGTCAGGAACTTGGTGGCCGAATGCACGACCAGCGTGGCCCCGTAGTCGATGGGGCGGCAAAGGTAGGGGGTCCCCGAGGTGTTGTCGACGATCAGCGGCAGGCCGGCCTCTTCGGCGATCGGCGCGATGGCGTCGAGATCGGTGATGTAGCCGCCCGGATTGGCCAGCGCTTCGCAAAAGATCGCGCGCGTGTCGTCGTCGATGGCGGCCTTCACGGCGTCCAGATCGTCGAAATCGACGAACTTGGCCGACCAGCCAAAGCGTTTGATGGTCTGGCTGAACTGGGTCACCGTCCCGCCGTAAAGCCGGGTCGAGGCCACCACGTTGCGCCCCGGGCCCATCAGCGGGAACAGCGCCAGGATCTGCGCCGCATGCCCCGACGAACAGCACACCGCGCCTGCGCCGCCTTCCAGCGTGGCGATCCGCTCTTGCAGCACGGCCACGGTGGGGTTGGTCAGCCGCGAATAGATATAGCCCACCTCCTGCAGGTTGAAGAGCGCCGCGGCGTGGTCGGCATCGCGAAACACGTAGGCGGTGGTCTGGTAGATCGGCGTTTGCCGCGCGCCGGTGGCCGGGTCGGGCCGGGCGCCGGCGTGAACCTGCAGCGTGTCGAAACCGTATTGCGCCGTGTCGGTCATTTCTCGAATACTCCCATTTGTCCCTCGTCCCCAGCACTAGGCCATTGCCGCGCCGCCCTCAACAACCCCGCGCGGGAAAGGACGGGCGCCCCGCCGCGCCCCCGCTGCGACGACCCTGGTCCGCCCCTGCACCGCGGTGCGGGAAATCCGTCTCCTGAACGGAGCGCGCAATTGCCCGGCGGGGCGCCACTGGCCCCGGCAGGACAACGGGTATTTTTTCCAAGAAGAAACCCATATCCGCTTCTTCTTGGCCCAAATACCCAAATTCCCGCGCTAGACGCTCTCCAGCCGGTCGAGGAGGTCGCCAAGCTCTTTGATCTGCGACGCGCTGAGCGCCGCCTGCGGCGCGATGGGGGCGCCGCAATCGAAACCCTGGATCGCCAGCCCTGCCTTGATCGCGGCGGCGAGGTTGTATTTTGCGAAGGCCTCGTTGACCGCCCAGAGATCGCGCTGCAGCGTCATGGCCTCGGTCCAGTTCCCGCCGCGGCAAAGATCGTAGAGCCGCACGCTTTGGCGCGGGATCAGGCAGGAGGGGCCGGCCATCCAGCCCAGTCCCCCGATCAGCATCACGGCGACGGTGATATGCGACGACGCGGCGAAGATCCCGATGCGGCCCTCGGTGCGGTTCATGATCGACAAGAGCCGCCCGGTATTGGTCGAGGCATCTTTCAGGTAGGCGATATTGGGGTGGCGGCTGAGCCGCTCGATCGCGGCAAGCGACAGGTCCGAGCGCTGGAAATTGGGATTGGTGTAGAGCGTTACGGGGCGGTCGGTGGCCTCGGCGATGGCACTGAAATAGGCCACCACGCCCTCGTCGGGAACCGGGAAATAGGCCTCCATCACCGCGAGGATGCCGTCGGCGCCGCGCGCCGCCCAGTCGCGGGCCTGGGAGACCGCGTCGTCCGTGGCGGTGGACGCGACACCGGCGATCACCGGCACCCGGCCGTCGGTGGCGGCGACCACGGTCTCGATCACCTCGGCCTTCTGCGCGCGGCTGAGATAGGCGAACTCGCCGGTGGACCCCAGCGGCGCGAGACCGTGCACGCCGGCATCTATCAGGTGCTCGCACAGCCGGGTGAGGGCGGGGCGGTCGATACGGCCCTCGCCGTCGAGCGGGGTGGCAATATAGGGGATCACCCCGTGCATGTTGCGCGCGTCCATAGGCTCTCCTTCAACGCATCCAGAGTTTTTCTTTCTTCAGCCGGTTGCGGATCATCTGTTCGCGCCGGGGCAGGGCCGCGCGGTCGAAAAGGGCGCGGGCCCTGGCGCCCTTGCCCTGGTAGACAAAGCGCCGGAAGGGTTCGTGCGCCTTGAGCACCTTCTTGATCTTGTTGGGCGCGGCCACCGTTTCCAGCACCTCGACCGCGTGGTCGCTTTCGCGGGCGTAAAACAGCGGCATGGTGCGCCAGTGGCAGGTGATGTCGCCGTCGAGCCCGGAAAGCTCGGGCCCCGGCCGGCCGCCGCCGAAGGCATGGATCACCAGCGGCAGCGCCACCTGGTCGAGCCACGGATCGAGCGATTGGCAGATGAGTTCGGGGGGCGGATCGTCGCGGATCGCCGTCGCATAGTCGAGAAAACGCGCGCCGAACTCGGCCGGGCAGTGGAAGAAGAACCAGCCCGCGTTGAAATAGAGGTAGCGCCGCCAGTATTCGTCGGGCTGGGAGGTGTCGAGGCTGGTCTCGAAATCCAGCCCGAACCGGTCGTAGAGCGATTTCCAGATCGCCCCGTAGCCGGGCCCGTAAAGGTCGATTTCCGGCCATGTGCCTTCGCGCCGCATCGAGGCGGCGGGGTGGTCGAAGTCGAACGCCACCTGCGAGAGCGGCCCGGTGATCAGCGTATCGCTATCGAAGAAGACGAAGGGCGCGCCCGCGGGCAGCGCCGACAGTGCCTCGATCTTGTTGCCGTAGGGGTAGCGCTGCCCGAACACGCGGCTCTCGAACGGCACGATCTCGGCGCCGAGATCGGCCAGCAGCGCGCGCACGCCGGGGTCGGCCAGGCGCGGGTCGGCTTGCCAAAGCGGCCCTGGCTGAGGCTCGGCCACGATCAGGCGCCCCGAAAAGCCCTGATCCGAGGCGCGCAGCGACGCGGCGAAGAGCGCGGCCTCGTATTGCAGCCGCCCGTTCTGGCCGACGATCATGATGTTGAAGGGCTGGCCCGATGCCCGCTTTGCCGCCATACTCTGTCCTGCCCCGAGATGTGTTTTGAGCAGCAGTATAGGGGCAAAGCGCCGGGCCAGAAAGCCCGGTGGCCGGGCTGCTGGAACGGGAGGTGCTGCGATGATGCGGGCATTGGCGATGGCGCTTTTTCTGGTCCTGCCCACGGTGGCCGGGGCGCAGCATTTCACCGACCCGGAGATGGTGCGCAAGATCCTAGGGATGACGCGCGCCAACTGGGTGGCGGTGCGCGAGTTCGACGGGCGCGACCTGGTGTATTTCACCCACCTGATGGCCTATCGCTGCGGGCTGACCGAGTTGCGCTACGGCATCAATTCCGACGCCGCCGACACGGTGTTCGAGATGGAGCCCTGCTATACCGACGAGGCCACGCCCAATGCGATCAAGGGCTTGCCCTATATCTCGCTGCCGCTCGGCAGTGTCGAGCGTGTGGTGGTCGAGATCACCTATGCCGACGGCCTGGCCGAGCGGGCCGTGTTCGGCCGGGCCGGGCCGATCGAGCCGTGATGACAGATCGAACTGTAGGGGGAATGGTGGGCGACCCTGGAATCGAACCAGGCATGGGTCTCCCCGGCGGATTTACAGTCCGCTGCCGCACCTTGCAGCACGTCGCCCAAGTGGGCGGTTGAATACGCTTGGGGGCCGGACCCGTCAACAGGAAAATCCCTTGCGTCCGGGCGGGTGGCGTCGCATGGGTGGCGCCCGTCGCAAAGGGATGGAAAGACGATGAAAAAACCGGCCTGGGTGATCGAGAAAGAGCGTGCGAAACGGGCCGCCGCGGCCGAGACGGTGTGGCTGTTCGGGCTGCACGCGGTGCGCGATGCGCTGGCGAACCCGGCGCGCGAAAAGCTGCGGCTGGTGGTGACGAAAAACGCGGCCGACAAGCTGGGCGCGGCCATCGCCGATGCCGGGGTCGCGCCCGAGGTTTGCGACCCGCGCAAGTTCGCCGCCCCGCTGGAGCCCGGCGCCGTGCACCAGGGCGCCGCGCTGGAGGTGCGGCCGCTGGACTGGGGCCGGCTGGAGGATGTCTGCGCCCCCGGCGGCGGCCCGGCGCGCGTGGTGCTGCTGGACCGCGTGACCGACCCGCACAACGTGGGCGCCATCCTGCGCTCGGCCGAGGTGTTCGGCGCGCGCGCGGTGATCGCGCCCCACCGTCACGCGGCCCCCGAGACCGGGGCGCTGGCCAAGACCGCGTCGGGCGCGCTGGAGCGTCAGCCCTATCTGCGCGTGCCGAACCTGGCGCGGGCGATGGCGGCGCTGCGGCAGATGGGCTATCTGCTGCTCGGCCTCGACGGCGCGGCGGAGACATCCCTTGACGCCGGCGTGGCCGGGGCCGCAGCCGGTCCTGTCGGCCTGGTGCTGGGCGCCGAGGGGCCGGGCCTGCGGCAGCTGACGCGGGAAAGCTGCGACCTCTTGGTGAAAATCCCGGCCGCGGGCGGTTTCGGGTCGCTCAACGTCTCCAACGCCGCCGCCGTCGCCCTATATGCTGCGGCAAGGCAACAAGACGGGTAGGCCATGCCGCACGGTGTCAAGATCGCGACCTGCTGCTATTGCGGCACCCGCGCGGCGCTCAGCCTGCGCGGGAGGGACCGGCATGAACTGTCCTGCACCGCCTGCGGCGCGCCGCTGCACGAGATGAAGCGGTTGCGCGCGGATCGGCCCGACCCGCGCCCCGAGAGGCCGCCGGCAAAGCGGCCCAAGCCGCGCAAGAGAAAGCGCCGCAAGCCCCGATGGACGCGGCTGATCGAAGAGGCTGCGGACGCGATCGAGGATATCTTCGACTGACCGGGCGCCGATCACGGCTGGGTGACAGGGCTTTAAATGCCGCATCCGGAATCCCATTTTATGTGTGTGGGTAGGGAGAACGGAACTTCCCTGCCCGACTTCACTGTCCCTCGTTCCGTGACTGGCGCCCGGTATTGAAATCCGGGCGCTTTTTTGCGTAATTGCACGGCGATGGCAGAGTATTCCGAAGACTTCCTGAAAGAGACGCTGACCCGCGCGCGGATAATCGCCATGGTGGGGCTGTCGCCCGACCCGGTGCGCCCCAGCCAATTCGTGGCGCGCTATTTGCAGCTGCGTGGCAAGCGCATCGTGCCGGTCAATCCCCGCCATGCCGGCAAGCGCATATTGGGTCAGCCGGTCTATCCCGATCTGGCCTCGATACCGGGCGATGCGGCGGTGGACATGGTGGATATCTTTCGCCGCTCCGAAGAGGTGCCGTCCATTGTCGAGGCGGCGCTGGACCACCTTCCGGCGCTGCAAACCGTGTGGATGCAGATCGGCGTGGAGAATGCCGAGGCCGCGGCGCGGGCCGAGGCGGCGGGCAAGCGGGTGATCCAGAACCGCTGTCCGAAGATCGAGCATCAGCGCCTGTTCGGCGAACTGCGCATGGGCGGCTTTGCGACGGGAATCATTTCGTCGCGGCTGTGAAGCCCTGCGAAAAACGTTTAAGGGAAATTCATCAGGATTCCCGATCGGAAATCCTGCGACAGGGGCTAGTTGCGCGCGGCCTTCTCGGCGATGCCGCTGGTGCCTTCGCGGCGCTCAAGCTCGGCCAGCACGTCGGTCAGCGCCACGTCGCGCGCCGCCAGCATCACCAGCAGGTGATACAGCACGTCCGCGGCCTCGGCGGTCAGCCGCGCGCGGTCGCCCCTGACGGCCTCGATGATCGCCTCCACCGCCTCTTCGCCGAACTTCTCGGCCGCTTTCTCGGGGCCCTTGGCCAGCAGTTTCGCGGTCCATGAGGTTTCGGGGTCGGCGCCCTTGCGGGCCTCGATGGTGGCGGCGAGGCGGTCGAGCGCGGTCATGCCGGACGCACCGGGATGCCTGCGGCGGCCATGTGGGCCTTGGCCTCGCCGATGGTATAGGTGCCGAAATGAAAGATCGAGGCGGCCAGAACCGCGCTGGCGCCGCCATGCGTCACGCCCGCGACCAGGTGGTCGAGATCGCCCACGCCGCCGGACGCGATCACCGGCACGTCCACCGCCTCTGCGATGGTCCGTGTCAGGTCCAGGTCAAAGCCCGATTTCGTGCCGTCCCGGTCCATGCTGGTCAGCAGGATTTCGCCCGCGCCCTTGTCCACCACGGTCTTGGCGAACTCCACCGCGTCCATCCCGGTGGGCCGCCGGCCGCCATGGGTGAAGATTTCCCACTTGCCCGGGGCGACCTGCTTGGCGTCGATTGCGACCACGATGCACTGGCTGCCGAATTGCTGCGCCGCCTCGCGCACCACGTCGGGGTTGGCCACCGCCGCCGAGTTGAAGCTGACCTTGTCGGCGCCGGCCAGCAGCAGCGCGCGCACATCCTCGACCGTGCGCACGCCGCCACCGACGGTGAGCGGCATGAAGCATTGTTCGGCGGTGCGCCGCACGAGGTCGTACATGGTGCCGCGGTTCTCGTGCGTGGCGTGGATGTCGAGAAAGCACAGCTCGTCGGCGCCGGCGGCGTCGTAGGCCTTGGCCGCCTCGACCGGGTCGCCGGCGTCGATCAGGTTCACGAAATTGATGCCCTTGACGACACGGCCGTCGGCCACGTCGAGGCAGGGGATGATGCGGGTCTTGAGCATGGGGCGGCGCGGTCCTTGTCCGATCACGGAGTGTTTTATGGGCAAAAGCCCGGCAAGGCCAGACACTGACAGCACGAATAACGGGAGGAACCGAGATGAAACGCAGTCTGGCCGCGCTGGCCCTTTTCCTGGCGAGCGTCACACCCGCGGTTGCCGAGATCGTCAAGGTGCCCGCCAAAGCGGGCGTGGCCGAAACGGCCGACGCGCTGGAGGCGGCGGTGACGGGCGCGGGCCTGACGGTTTTCGCCCGGATCGACCACGGGCGCGGTGCCGAAAGCGTGGGGCTGTCGCTGGGCGACTCGCAGCTTCTGGTTTTCGGCTCGCCCAAGGCGGGCACGCCGGCGATGCAGGCCGAACCGCTGGCCGGGCTGGTTCTGCCGCTCAGGGTCCTGGTCTACGAGGATGGCGCAGGCGCCGTCTGGCTGGCCTACGAGGCGCCGGCGGACATGCTGGGCGCGCTCGGCATCCCGGCCGAGGCGCCCTACGTCAAGGGCATGACCGGCGCGCTGGACAAGCTGACCGGGGCGGCTGCCGGGGGCTGAGCCCTGCTCAGCCCCGCTCGCGCAACCGGCGCACCAGCAGCACCGCGATCCCGCCCAGGGCCAGCCACGCCAGCGCCATCGGCGCAAAAAGCGCCACGGCCCCGCCGCCCGCGTCGAGAAGCGGCGCCACGTCGAGCCCGCCCAGCCGGCAGGGCATTCCGGGGGCACGGTCGGCAGGGCAATCGGAGACATGGGCGACCATGACCGACATCAGCACGTAAAGCGACAAGAGCGTCAGCGGCGCGACATAGATCAGGATCGCGGTGCGCATCGCCCCCTCTTAGCCTTCGAGTGCCGTCAACGCCTCGGCGAGGTCCAGCGCGCCGTCGTAAAGCGCCCGGCCCGAGATCGCCCCGGCGATCGCCCCGGTGTCGCGCAGCGCGATCAGATCGGCGAGCGAGGCCACGCCGCCCGAGGCGATGACCGGGATCGAAACCGCGCGGCCGAGCGCCGCGGTGGCCTCGACATTGGGCCCGCCCATGGCGCCGTCGCGGTCGATATCGGTGTAGATGACCGCGGCCACCCCGGCATCTTCGAAGCTTTTCGCCAGGTCGGTGACCATGACGTCGGTCTCTTCGGCCCAGCCCTTGGTCGCCACCCGCCCCTTGCGGGCGTCGATGCCCACGGCCACCTGCCCGGGGAAGGCGCGGGCGGCCTCGCGCACGAGATCGGGGTTTTCCACCGCGACCGTGCCCAGGATGACCCGCGCGAGACCCTTGCCGAGCCACATCTCGATCGTGGCCATGTCGCGGATGCCGCCGCCGAGCTGGGCGGGCACGTCGATGGCGGCGAGGATCGCCTCGACGGCGGCCGCGTTGACCGGCTGGCCGGCGAAGGCGCCGTTGAGATCGACGAGGTGCAGCCACTCGCAGCCGGCGGCCTGAAAGGCGCCGGCCTGCGCGGCGGGATCGTCACCGAAGACGGTGGCACGGTCCATCTCGCCGCGCAGCAGGCGCACGCATTGGCCGTTTTTCAGGTCGATGGCGGGGTAGAGGATCATGCGTTTCGCCTTTGTCAGGGGTGCTGGCGGGCGGAGAGGGCGCGCCGGCGAGGGGCCAGCCCCTCGCGCTCCCCGGGATATTTGCGGCCAGAAGAAGCAGGGGGCAGGGGGCTCACGGGCGCCAGCCGAGGAAATTGGCGATCAGGCGCAGGCCGGTGGCCTGGCTTTTCTCGGGGTGGAACTGGGTGCCGACCATGCTGTCGCGCCCGACTATGGCGGTGACCGGACCGCCATAGTCGCAATGCGCCAGAAGATGCGCCGGGTCGGCCACGCGGAACTGGTAGGAATGGACGAAATAGGCGTGATCGCCGGTTTTTATGTCCGCGAGCACCGGGTGGGGCGTGTCGACCACGAGATCGTTCCAGCCCATATGGGGCACTTTCAGCCCGGTTCCGGCGGGGTCGATGCGCTCGACCGTGCCGCCGATCCAGTCGAAACCGGGGGTTTCGGTGTATTCCAGCCCGCGCGAGGCCATCATCTGCATGCCGATGCAGATGCCGAGGAAAGGGCGCGCGCGCGTCACGACCACCTCCTCGATTGCCTCGAAGAGGCCGCGATGGTCGAAAAGCGCCTGTCGGCAGGCGGGAAAGGCGCCGTCGCCGGGCAGCACGACGCGGTCGGCCCGGCGCACGGTGTCGGGGTCGGCGGTGACGGTGACCGCGCCGCCGCCGGTTTCCCGGGCCACCCGCTCGAACGCCTTCTGGGCCGAATGCAGGTTACCGGATTCGTAGTCGACGATGGCGGTCAGCATGGGCTCACAGCGCTCCCTTGGTCGACGGGATCGCGTCGGCCTTGCGCGTGTCGCCTTCGACCGCTTCGCGCAGGGCGCGCGCGACGGCCTTGAAGGCGGCCTCGGCGATGTGGTGGCTGTTGAGCCCGTGCAGCGCGTCGACATGCAGCGTGATGCCGCCGTGGGTGCTGAGCGCCTGGAAGAACTCGCGCACCAGCTCGGTGTCGAACGTGCCGATCGTCGCGGTGGGGAAATCCACGTTCCAGACCAGATAGGGCCGGCCCGAGAGGTCGAGCGCGGCGCGCACCAGCGCGTCGTCCATCGGCAGCAGGCACGCGCCGTAGCGGCGGATGCCGCGCTTGTCGCCCAGGGCGCGCGTCAGCGCCTGGCCCAGCGCGATGCCCACGTCCTCGACGCTGTGGTGGTCGTCGATATGGGTGTCGCCCGTGCAGCGCACCGTCATGTCGATCAGCGAATGGCGGGCGAGCTGGTCGAGCATATGGTCGAAAAAGCCCACGCCGGTGGCCATGTCATAGGCCCCGGTGCCGTCGAGATCGATCTCGACCGAGATGTCGGTTTCCGCCGTCTTCCGGGTGATCTGGGCCTTGCGCATGGGGACGCCTCCGCTTGTGCATCGCGCTGCCTTATAGGCGGGCTTTGGGGCATATCCAAGTCCGCCGCGGCACCGGGGCCGGGCGGCGCGACATTTGCGTGCAGGTGCGTGCGAGGCCCGTGGTCTTCGGCGATCCGAGAGGGTAAGGTCCGGCGGGAAAACCGGGCGTGTGCCGCCCGCTGCCGTGTTGTCGAGGTCCTCATGCTCCGCGCTATCAGTCACGCCGCTGCACATTCGCTCAATTTCGCCGGCCGCGCCGGGCGGGCGGAGTTCTGGTGGTGGACGGTCTTCGCCGCGCTTCTGATCCTGCTGGCCCTGCTGGTCGATGTGCGGATCAGTGCCCCGATGATGGGCTACGAGCGCTTTACCCGCGATGTGCCGACGCCGGCGATGATCGTCATGCTTTTCCTGCTGCTGACGCCGACCCTCGCCGTTTCGGTGCGGCGGCTGCACGATATCGGCCAGCCCGGCTGGTGGGTGCTGATCAACGCGATTCCGCTGATCGGTCAGATCGGGCTGGCGTTCCTGTTTGCGCTGCCCGGCGCCCAGGGCAAGAACCGCTACGGGATGCCGGTGCGCATTGCGCCTTGATGCAAGGGCCGGGCTCGGCCTAACGTCGCGCCATTGGATGCAAAGGAGGCCGCGATGACCGCGTGCGTGTTCGTGCAACTGCGCTGCCGCCCCGGCAAGACCTACGAGGTGGCCGAACAAATCGTCCTGCGCGAGCTCCATTCGGAGCTCTACTCGACCAGCGGCGAATACGACCTGCTGCTCAAGCTCTACATCCCCAGGGACGAGGATGTCGGCAAGTACATCAATGACCGGCTTCTGGACATTCCAGATATCGACAGATCGCTGACCACGCTGACGTTCAACGCGTTCTGAAGGCGGCAGGGTCTCCTCCGTTCATCGGCCGGGACCGAAGCACCGCTTTGCCGAACCAACCGGCGCGTCGCCTCGCGCCGCCCTCTTCGCGCTTGCCCTGCCCCTGCTTCTTCTTGGCTGAAATACCCCGGAGGCCGCCATTGGCAGGCCATTGGTTCGAGAGACAATGGCGAAGGGTGGATGGCGTCGCGCAGCAGGGCCAAACCAATGCGCGCAACGGGGCAAAACCCGCCACCCGCGCTTGACGATCAGCGCGTGGGCTCGGTTCCCAGCGCGTCCTGGGGCACCGGGCGCGCCTTGCCGGTCTCGTCGATGGCGACGAAGGTGAAAATGCCGCGGGTGACCTGCTCGCTCCATTCCTGGCAGCGGGGCCGGTGCCAGGCACGGACCTCGATCTTCATCGAACTGCGCCCGACCTCGACCAGCTTGGCGTAAAGCGTCACCTCGTCGCCCACCTGCACCGGCTTGAGAAACTGCATCCCGTCGACCGCGATGGTCGCCGCCCGCCCGCGCGAGACACGGGCCGCGACGTTGCCGGCGGCCAGGTCCATCTGTGACATCAGCCAGCCGCCGAAAATGTCGCCGGACGGGTTGGTATCTGCGGGCATGGCGATCGTGCGGATCACCGGATCGCCGTTTCCGGGAGAGAGCTCGGGCATCGGGGCGGCCTTTGGTTCGGGCTCTGCGTCGCTTACGCGTCGGCAGGCGGTGTCTTGGTCCGGCGGCGGCGTGGCGCGGCGGTCTGTTCCGCGGCCTTGGGCTTGGCCGCGGCCTTGCGGCGGGGCGTCTTGGGCGCGCTGTCGGCCTTGGCCGGGGTTTTCGGCTTGGTGGCCGCTTTGGCCTTGGCGGCGGCTTTGGGTTTTGCCGATTGGCGTGCATTGCCGGGGGTCGTGCCGGCCGAGAGCTGCGCCCTGGCGCGGGCCCAATGGTCGTCGGCCTTTCCCTCGGGGCGGCCCTCTTCCAGCCAGAGATAGTAGGCCGCGGTGCGGATTTGGTCTTCGGTCGGGGTCGCTTGCGTCATGGCAGGGTCCGGTCTCGGTCGTGCTGGCATCGGGGCATAGGCGATTGGCGCCGATAGCGCTAGCGCGTCGGATCGGGGCTGTCCATGCCCAAGCCCGGCGACGGCCTTGCCATGCCGTCGCATGCGCCCTGCGCATCGCAGCCGCGCCAGCCATGCTATTTGAGAGAGAAATTGGAGCGGGCGATGAGATTCGAACTCACGACCCTTACCTTGGCAAGGTAATGCTCTACCCCTGAGCTACGCCCGCATCCATTGGGTGACGCGTGATTTATAAATTCGGGGCGCGGGCTGCAAGGGGAAAATGCCGTCACGGCGCAGATTTTCCCCGTGCGCGCGGCGGCAGGTGGCGGATTGCGGATTTGGGCCGAGAGGAGATGGGCGAGGGATTCCGGCCAGCCGCGGCCGATCAAGGCGATCGCGGGCAAAGCGCCGGCGGCCGGGGGGTGCGACGCTTGTCGCAGCCGCGCCTGGCGATCGGTACAGGATGCGCCGGCACCGCCGGGCTCCGGGCGGTGCCCCGCTGGCCTATTCGAACTCGACCAGCAGGTCCTTGGCGTCGATCTGGGCGCCGGGGGTGACGTGGACGGCCTTGATCGTGCCATCGCGCTCGGCATGCAGGCCGGTTTCCATCTTCATGGCCTCGATGGTCAGCAGCAGATCGCCCTCGGTGACCGCCTGGCCGGCCGAGACCGCGACCGAGGCCACCGCGCCGGGCATCGGTGCGCCGACATGGGCAGGGTTGCCCAGCTCGGCCTTGGGTCTCTTGGCGACCGTCGCCTTGGCCTTGCGGTCGGGCACGCGGATCACGCGCGGCTGGCCGTTGAGCTCGAAGAAGACCTTGGCCTCGCCGTCCTCGTTGGTCTCGCCCACGGCCTGAAGCCGGATTTCCAGCGTCTTGCCCGGGTCGATCTCGGCGGTGATCTCTTCGCCCGCCTCCATGCCGTAAAAGAATGTCTTGGTGGGCAGCGTGCGCACCGGCCCGTACTGTTCGTGCCGCGCGGTGTAATCGGTGAAGACCTTGGGATACATCAGGTAGCCGTTCAGGTCCTCGTTATCGAAGCTCACATCCTCGAACTTGGCCTCGAGCTCGGCGCGGACCTTGTCGAAATCGACCGGGTCGAGATGCTTGCCCGGACGCTCGGTGTTGGGCTTTTCGTCCTTGAGCACCTTTTTGACGATTCCCTCGGGAAAGCCGCCCGGCGGCTGGCCCAGATTGCCGCGCATCATGTCGATCACGGAATCGGGGAAGGCGACATCCTTCTCGGGGTCTTCCACGTCGGCCCGCGTCAGGCCCTGGCTGACCATCATCAGCGCCATGTCGCCCACCACTTTGGACGAGGGCGTGACCTTGACGATGTCGCCGAACATCTGGTTGACGTCGGCATAGGTCTTGGCGACCTCCGGCCAGCGTTCTTCCAGGCCGAGGCTGCGGGCCTGGGCCTTGAGGTTGGTGAACTGGCCCCCCGGCATCTCGTGCAGGTAGACCTCGGAGGCCGGCACCTGCATGCCGGATTCGAAGGCGGTGTATTGGCTCCGCACCTGGCCCCAGTAATCCGAGATTTCGCGCACCGCCTCGATGTCGATGCCGGTCTCGCGCGGCGTGTTGCGCAGCGCCTCGACGATCGAGCCCAGGCAGGGCTGCGACGTGCCGCCCGAGAACGCGTCCATCGCGGCGTCGACCGCATCGACGCCCGCCTCGGCCGCCGCCAGGATCGTGGCGCCCGAGAACCCGCTCGTGTCGTGGGTGTGGAAATGCAGCGGCAGGCCGACCTCTTCCTTGAGCGCCTTGACGAGGAGCGTGGCCGAGGCGGGCTTCAAGAGCCCCGCCATGTCCTTGAGCCCCAGCACATGGGCGCCGGCGTCGCGCAGCGCCTTGCCCATATCGACATAGTACGCGAGATCGTACTTCGCGCGCGACGGGTCCAGGATGTCGCCGGTATAGCAGATCGCCCCCTCGCAGATCTTGCCCGTGTCGATCACCGCATCCATCGCCACGCGCATGTTCTCGACCCAGTTGAGGCTGTCGAAGATGCGGAACACGTCGACGCCGGTATCGGCCGCCTGCCGGACAAAGCCGCGCACGACATTGTCGGGGTAGTTGGTGTAGCCCACCCCGTTGCTGCCGCGCAAAAGCATTTGGGTCATGACGTTGGGCATCGCCGCGCGCAGGTCGCGCAGCCGCTGCCACGGGCATTCCTGCAAGAACCGGTAGGCCACGTCGAAGGTCGCGCCGCCCCAGCATTCGATGGAAAAGAGCTGGGGCAGGTTATGGGCATAGGCCGGCGCCACCCGGATCATGTCGATCGAGCGCATCCGCGTGGCCAGCAGCGACTGGTGCCCGTCGCGCATCGTCGTGTCGGTCAGCAAGAGCTGCGGCTGGTCGGCCATCCAGTCGGCCACCGCCTGCGCTCCGAACTCGTCGAGGATCTGCCGCGTGCCGGGCATGAAGCTTTCGCGCCGGTTCTCCGGCGGGCGGGGTGTCTTGGTCTGGGCCGGGGGCAGGCTGCGGCCCTCGGTCTCCGGGTGCCCGTTGACGGTCACATCGGCGATGTAGGTCAGGATGCGGGTGGCCCGGTCGCGCCGCTTGGTGAACTGGAACAGCTCGGGCGTTTCGTCGATGAACTTGGTCGAGTATTCGTTGTTCAGGAAGGTCGGGTGCTTGAGCAGGTTCTCGACGAAGGCGATGTTGGTGCTGACGCCGCGAATGCGGAACTCGCGCAACGCCCGGTCCATCCGCGCGATCGCCGCCTCCGGGGTGGGGGCCCATGCGGTGACCTTTTCCAGCAGCGAGTCATAGTAGCGGGTGATGACAGCGCCCGAATAGGCGGTGCCGCCATCCAGCCGGATGCCCATGCCGGTGGCGCCGCGATAGGCGGTGATGCGCCCGTAATCGGGGATGAAGTTGTTCAGCGGGTCCTCGGTGGTGATCCGGCATTGCAGCGCGTGGCCGTCGAGGTCCACGTCGTACTGGCTGGCCACGCCGGTGGCCTCGACCAGGCTCTTGCCCTCGGAGATCAGGATCTGCGCGCGCACGATATCGATGCCGGTCACCTCTTCGGTGACGGTGTGCTCCACCTGGATGCGCGGGTTCACCTCGATGAAGTAGAAATTGCCCGTCTCCATATCCATCAGGAACTCGACGGTGCCCGCGGCTTGATAGCCCACATGCTCGGCGATCTTCTTGCCGAGGTTGCACAGCATCTCGCGCTGGGCATGGCTGAGATAGGGCGCGGGCGCGCGCTCGACGACCTTCTGGTTGCGCCGCTGGACCGAACAGTCGCGTTCCCACAAATGATAGATGTTGCCCTGGCTGTCGCCGAGGATCTGCACCTCGACATGGCGGGCGCGGGTGATCATCTTCTCCAGGTAGCCCTCGCCATTGCCGAAGGCGGCCTCGGCCTCGCGCCGGCCTTCACGGACCTTGTCCTCCAGCTCGTCGGGACACATGATCGGGCGCATCCCGCGCCCGCCGCCGCCCCACGAGGCCTTGAGCATCAGCGGATAGCCGATCTCGTCGGCCTCCTTGCGGATGGCGGCCATGTCGTCGCCCAGCACCTCGGTCGCCGGGATCACCGGCACGCCCGCCTCCATGGCGACCTTGCGCGCGCTGGCCTTGTCGCCGAGCTTGCGCATGGTCTCTGCCTTGGGGCCGATGAAGGCCAGCCCTGCGGCCTCGCACGCCTCGACGAATTCGGGGTTTTCCGACAAGAGGCCATAGCCTGGATGAACCGCGTCGGCGCCCGACATGCGGGCGACGCGGATGATCTCTTCGATCGAGAGATAGGCCTGCACCGGGCCCAGACCCTCGCCGATCTTGTAGGCCTCGTCGGCCTTGAACCGGTGCAGGCCCAGCTTGTCCTCTTCGGCGTAGACGGCAACGGTGCGCTTGCCCAGCTCGTTGGCGGCGCGCATGACGCGGATGGCGATCTCGCCGCGGTTGGCGATGAGGATCTTCTGGAACTCGGCCATTGGCAAAGGGTCCTTTGGATGGTGCCGCGGTTGCCCGCGGCCGGTGTCTTTTCGCGCGCAGGCACCCACGGCACCCGGCGCGGTGTCAGGTTTGGGGGCCGTCGGGCTTGCGTGCGATGCCCCAGGCCAGCGGCTCGATCTCACGGACATGGCGATAGCCCAGATGCGGCAGTATCCTGTCCCAGACCAGGCGCACCGTGTGGGCGGCGCATTCGTCCTCGGAAAAGGCTTCGGCGCGCTTGGGATCCTTGCGGTAGTAGGGCGAGCCGTTGATCGACCAGTTCATGTCGTCGAGCACCAGAAGGCCGCCGGGCCTGAGCAGCATGTCCACCAGAAGCACGCCGAAGCCGGTGCCGTCCCAGTGGTGGCCGCCGTCGAAATAGCATAGATCGAAGCGGGGCGACGGATCGGCCGAGATTAGCCTTTGCAATTCCCAGGTGTATGACCGCTTGGCGAAGACCGGCGTCACCCGGTGCCCGAGCCCGGCGCCTGCAAGAACCTGGGTGATGTCCGGGCGGTGGTTGCGGGCGCTGTCGCGGTCGATCGTCACCAGATGGCCGGCGCCGCGATCCTCCAGAATGGCGCCGATGTAGGCGCTGCTCTTGCCTTTGAAAAAGCCGATCTCAAGGATGTCTTCCGCGTCTTCGTCTGCGATCAGGTCGCGCAGCACGCGGGCCTGCGCGACTTTCATGTAGGGCAATTCGCGCAGATCTCGGCTGACCGTGTCGAAATAAGTCATGCTCAGTGTCGTTCCTCTGCCGATCTCTGCCTTCGGGATGCGCGTCCGGTGGTAGGGGCACCTGCCGTGCGCGGGCGACGCTACCCGTCGCGGCGCAGCCCCGCAAGAGCGGCCGGAACGTTCGATCACGGTTTCATGTCATGTGCCTGGCGGGCGGGCAGGCGGCGGCGCGGCGCCTGCTTCTTGCCCAGATCGGCGCTGAATCGTGCAGAACATTCTGCGAACAATTCTTTAACTCGGCGTCGGCCCGCGCTAGACTGGCCGCCATGAGCAGTATCGAAGAAGACGACGCCTTCGAGGCGGCCGCGCAGGGCTCGCTGTCGGCCCGTGCCATGGTCGCGCGGCCGGCGCCCTATCTGGACGAACTGAACCCGGCCCAGCGGCAAGCGGTCGAGGCGCTGGACGGCCCGGTGCTGATGCTGGCAGGCGCCGGCACCGGCAAGACCAAGGCGCTGACCGCGCGCATCGCGCACCTGCTATGGACCGGCACCGCGCGGCCCAACGAGATACTGGCGGTCACCTTCACCAACAAGGCCGCCCGCGAGATGAAGAACCGCGTCGGCCGGCTGATGGGCGAGGCGGTCGAGGGGATGCCCTGGCTCGGCACCTTCCACGCGATCTGCGTCAAGCTCTTGCGCCGCCATGCAGAACTGGCGGGGCTGAAAAGCAATTTCACCATCCTCGATACCGACGACCAGATCCGGCTGATGAAACAGTTGATCGTCGCCGCGAATATCGACGAGAAACGCTGGCCCGCCCGGCAGCTGGCCGGGATCATCGACCACTGGAAGAACCGCGCCTGGACGCCCGAGGCCGTGCCGGCGGGCGAGGCCTCGGCCTTCAACAGCCGCGGGGTCGAGCTTTACGCGGAATACCAGGCGCGGCTGAAAACGCTCAACGCCGTCGATTTCGGCGACCTGCTGCTGCATATGCTGACGATCTTCCAGGCCCATGACGACGTCCTGGCCCAGTATCGCCGCTGGTTCCGCTACATCCTGGTGGATGAATACCAGGACACCAACGTCGCTCAGTACCTGTGGCTGCGCCTTCTGGCCGGGGGCCATCGCAACATCTGCTGCGTGGGCGACGACGACCAGTCGATCTATGGTTGGCGCGGCGCCGAGGTGGGCAACATCCTGCGGTTCGAAAAGGATTTCCCGGGCGCGCAGGTGATCCGGCTGGAACAGAACTACCGCTCCACCCCGCATATCCTGGCCGCCGCCTCGGGCGTGATCGCGGCCAACAAGGGGCGGCTGGGCAAGACGTTGTGGACCGAGGCCGAAGAGGGCGAGAAACTGCGCCTGATCGGCCACTGGGACGGCGAGGAAGAGGCCCGCTGGATCGGCGAAGAGGCCGAGGCGATGCAGCGCGGCACCCGCGGCCTAAACCCCTATTCGCTGGACGACATGGCCATTCTGGTGCGCGCCAGCCACCAGATGCGGCCCTTCGAGGACAGGTTCCTGACCATCGGGCTGCCTTACCGGGTGATCGGCGGCCCGCGGTTTTACGAACGCATGGAAATCCGCGACGCGATGGCCTATTTCCGCCTCGCTGTCAGCCCCGACGACGATCTAGCCTTCGAGCGGATCGTGAACACGCCCAAGCGCGGCCTCGGCGACAAGGCGCAGCAGAAGATCCAGACCATGGCGCGCAGCAACGGCGTGCCGCTGGTCGACGGGGCGCGGCTGCTGATCGAGTCCGGCGGCCTGACCGGCAAGGGCGCGCGGGAGCTGGGCAAACTGATCGCGGGTATCGGGCGCTGGCATGGTGCCGTGCTGGACGCGCGCGAAAGCCATATCGAGCTGGCCGAGCGCATCCTCGACGAGTCCGGCTATACCGAGCATTGGCAAAACGACAAGACGCCCGAGGCGCCGGGGCGGCTGGAAAACCTCAAGGAGCTGGTCAAGGCGCTTGAAGAGTTCGAAAACCTGCAAGGCTTTCTCGAACATGTCGCGCTGATCATGGACAACGAGACCGAGGAAGGCGGCGCCAAGATCTCGATCATGACGCTGCACGCGGCCAAGGGGCTGGAATTTCCCGTGGTCTTCCTGCCCGGCTGGGAGGACGGTCTTTTCCCCAGCCAGCGCTCGATGGACGAGACCGGGCTGAAGGGCCTCGAAGAGGAACGGCGGCTGGCCTATGTGGGCGTCACGCGGGCCGAGGAGGTCTGCACGGTGTCTTTCGCCGCCAACCGGCGGGTCTACGGGCAATGGCAGTCGGCGCTGCCCTCGCGCTTTATCGACGAGCTGCCCGAGGATCATGTCGATGTGCTGACGCCCCCCGGCCTTTATGGCGGCGGCTACGGCGCGGCGGCGCCCATGGGCTCGGGGCTGGAGGATCGCGCGTCACGGGCGGATGTCTACAACTCGCCGGGATGGAAGCGGCTGCAGGCGCGCAGCGCCGAGCGCCCCGTCAGCCAGCCGCGCGAAAGCCGCAGCATGGTGATCGACGCCGAGGCGGTGTCGGCCTTTGCACTGGGCGACAGGGTCTTTCATCAGAAGTTCGGCTACGGCCAGGTGACCGCCATCGAGGGCGACAAGCTGGACGTGGAGTTCGACAAGGCCGGGCCGAAAAAGGTCGTGGCCCGCTTCGTCACCTCGGCGGACGTCCCCTTCTAAGACCGAACTGAAACGAAAAACGGCGGCGCCAGGGAGGATGACGCCGCCGTCTGTCATGCAGCAGGTCAGGGAGGAGGAAAACCCGCTGCAACACCGTTGGGCACGCATGGCGCCCGGAAGAAAAGTGCGGCGGCATCAGGGAGGATTGATGCCGCCGCCAGGTAAGGAAACCCAGGGAGGAGGAGGGGCTTCCTATCCTTTTTACGCGCTGCGCCCTGGATTGGACTTGCACGCGCGATGCGTATTCTCTGACCGTCTTGCTTTCGTTCACCGCGCGGCATGACGGGGATTTGATCGTCGAGGTTCCTCAACTGCCCCTATGCTGCGGCCTTGAAGCGGCCCGTTCGACGCTGCCTTTGCCGCGCCTCGTTGCAAACGAAGATAAGCGAATGCTGCGTATGCACAATGCTCTCTCGGCGAATTGCCGCTATGCAGCAAGAGCATAAGTATCTCTGACATATTTTTGAGCAGCATGACGGGGCTTGCACGGTCGATGGGCGCCGTCTGAATGCCCTTGCCCTTCGGGCGACGCTGCACAAGTAAGAGCAGAGAAAAGGAGGCCCCACATGACCCTATCCCGCGATGCCATCCTCGCCGAGCTCGACCGAATCACGCTCTCTGACGGCGGCACGCTCGTCTCGCGCGACATGGTGCGGGCGCTCAGCGTCGACGGCGGCGCCGTGCGGTTCGTGATCGAGGCCGACAGCCCGGAGGCCGCCGCGCGCATGGGCCCGGTGCGCGAGGCGGCCGAGGCCACGGTGGCGGCGCTGCCGGGGGTCGAGGCGGTGTCGGCGGTGCTGACCGCACACGGGCCGGCGGCGAAACCGGCGGAAAAGGCGCCGCCCTCGCTCAAGGTCGGCGGCCATCCCAGCCCGGGCCAGACCGACGTCACGCCGCCCGATGTCAAACGCCTGCTCGCCATCGCCTCGGGCAAGGGGGGCGTGGGCAAATCGACCGTGTCCACCAACCTCGCCGTCGCACTGGCGCGGCAGGGGCGCAAGGTGGGGCTGCTCGATGCCGATATCTATGGCCCGTCGGTGCCGCGGATGATGGGGCTGACCGGCCAGCGCCCTTCATCGCCCGACGGCAAGACCATCGAGCCGCTGCAGGCCTATGGCGTGACGGTGATGTCCATCGGGCTGATGCTGCCCGAGAACAAGGCGGCGATCTGGCGGGGCCCGATGCTGATGGGCGCGTTGCAGCAGTTGCTGGGACAGGTGAATTGGGGCGCGCTCGACGTTCTGATCGTGGACCTGCCGCCGGGTACCGGCGACGTGCAGCTCACGCTGTGCCAGCGCGCGGCATTGAGCGGCGCGCTTGTCGTCTCCACCCCGCAGGACGTGGCACTGCTGGATGCGCGCAAGGCGATCGACATGTTCGCCAAGCTCGACACGCCGGTGCTGGGGCTGATCGAGAACATGTCCACCTATGTCTGCCCCAATTGCGGGCACGAGGCGCATATCTTCGGCCATGGCGGGGTGCGCGCCGAGGCCGCGGCGATGGGCGTGCCGTTCCTGGGCGAGCTGCCGCTGGCGCTGCCGGTGCGCGAAGGGGGCGATGCCGGCATACCGGTCGCCGCGGGCGAGGGGCCGCTGGCCGAGGCCTATGCACGTCTTGCCGAGGGTCTGGTGCGCGGCGGCCTGGCCTGAGCCACGGGAATTCATGGCCCAAGGCCGGTCGTCGGCTGGGCCATGACGCCGATATCCAACGAATCGCACGTTGATTCTGCGTCCTGAGGGGTGATGGGCGCCGGATTCGGCCTTGCCGTCACCCGTTTTCCGGGCCGGGTCAGGAGCTTTTGGAAAAAATCTGGGAATTCGTGGCCCGACCCAGAATCCCAAGGTGGATCACCATATTTTGTTAACTTTGAGAAGCTGCACGCTACAGGTAGCGCAATGTTGGCCGAAATGGCCTCTAAATCTTGTCTTTCCAGCCCATTCAAAACAGCATCTTGTGGTCTGGGCATGCAGATAAAAGTTGATTTCCATGAAATCCCATGGCATCCCTTATTTACGCGATGAGGGACGGGCTCAAGGGGCAACGAAAAGACCCCCAACGAGAACAAAAGCAGGTTTCATACAGGCCTCCGCTTTCATCGAACAAAGAGATCCGGCGCGCGGGCGAGCAGACATCCCCCCAGGTGGCGCGCGCAGCCGGACAGCCCAGAGATGGGACGAGGGCGGCGGATCGGGCAGTGGCAGCAGCCCGATCCGCCGTTTTCCTATGAACGGGGGGCGATATAGAGGAGCGTCAGGGCAGTGGCGCGCAGGTTCCGCGGCGAAGGCCGGCACAAGGTGGACGCGAAGGGCAGGGTCTCGATCCCGGCTCATTTCCGCCGTGTGCTCGAAGCCTCCGACCCGGACTGGACCGACGGTCTGCGCCCGCAACTGGTGATCGTCTACGGCGACCACCGCCGGAAATTCCTGGAATGCTACACCATCGAGGCGATCGACGAGGTCGACGCCAAGATCGCCAGGATGCCCCGCGGCTCGATCGAGCGGCGGATGCTGGAACGGCTGTTCCACGGCCAGTCCTTTCCCACCGAGGTGGACAATGACGGCCGGCTCGTGCTGCCGCAAAAGCTGCGCGACAAGGTCGGGCTCGATTCCGAGGCGTTCTTCATCGCCTCGGGCGACACGTTCCAGGTCTGGAACCCCGACACCTACGAGACCGAGGAAGTGGCCAAGACCGAGGCCTGGCTCGAAGCTCAGCCCGACGATTTCGACCCGCTCTCGCTGCTCGACGCCGGCGGAGGGGACTGAGGGATGGCGAAAGCGGCTTCATCCACGCCCGACAACGCCCCGCATATCCCTGTCTTGCTGCGCCCTCTGCTGGAGGCGATATCGCCCGTCTCGGGGCTCTGGCTCGACGGCACGTTCGGTGCCGGCGGCTATGCCCGCGGCCTGCTGGAGGCCGGGGCCGAGCGCGTGATCGGCATCGACCGTGACCCCAGCGTGTTCCGGCTGGCCGAAAGCTGGGCGGCCGAGTACGGCGACAGGCTGACCCTGGTCGAGGGCACGTTCTCGCAGCTCGACAGCTATGGCGATGCGCCGCTTGACGGCGTGGTGCTCGACCTGGGGGTGTCGTCGATGCAGCTCGACCAGGCCGAGCGCGGTTTTTCCTTCACGCGCGACGGCCCGCTGGACATGCGCATGGGGGCCAGCGGGCCGTCGGCGGCGGATCTGGTGAACGGCGAAAGCGAAGAGGCGCTGGCCGACATCCTGTATCATTTCGGCGAAGAGCGCGCCTCGCGCCGCATCGCCCGGGCAATCGTCAAGGCGCGCGCGACAACGCCCATCGTCACGACCGGGCAACTGGCCACCGTCATCGCCGGCTGTCTGCCTCACCCCAAGCCGGGCCAGGCGCACCCCGCCACCCGCAGTTTCCAGGCGCTGCGCATCGCGGTCAACGACGAGCTGGGCGAGTTGGTGGCAGGCCTTGAGGCCGCCGAACGCGCGCTCAAACCCGGCGGCAAGCTGGCGGTGGTCAGCTTCCACTCGATCGAGGACCGGATCGTGAAGCGCTTCTTGCAGCAGCGCGCAGGGCTGGGCGGCGGCACCAGCCGCTACGCGCCCGAGCCCAAGGCCGAAGAGCCGCGTTTTCGCCTGCTGGCCAAGCGCGCCATCGCCGCCGACGAGGCCGAACTGGCCGCCAACCCCCGCGCCCGCTCGGCCAAGCTGAGGGTCGCCGAACGCACCGATGCTCCCGCCGGGCCGTCCGACCACGCAGCACTTGGCCTGCCCGCGATCATGACCGGAGAGACACGCTGATGCGCAGCCTCTTTTACATCCTGTCCGCCCTCGCCGTGATGGGCCTCGCCTTCTGGGCCTATCGCGAAAACTACCGCACACAGCAGGCGCTGGCCGAGGCCGAGCGGCTGAACGGCGACATCGGCGCGATGCGCGAAGAGCTGAACGTGCTCAAGGCCGAATGGGCCTATCTCAACCGGCCCGAGCGGCTGCGCGAGCTGGCGGAGCTCAATTTCGACCGCCTGGGCCTGCTGCCGCTGCGCCCAGATCAGTTCGGCCTGATCGAACAGGTCGCCTATCCTCTGCCCGAAATGCCGGCGGTGACGCGGGTGGTCGACGTGGTCGGCCTGCTGGAGGAGGAACGCGAATGATCCGCACCCCGCTGCGCCCGCTCGCCCGCATCCTCGAGGCCCGCGCCCGGGGCGAGAACCCCGACGCCATTGAGCGCGAAAACCTGCGCCTGCGCCACGAACAGATGCGCGACCGCGCCCGCGCCCGGGCCGAGGGGCGGCTTTTCGTCCTCGGGGTGATGTTCTTTTGTGCCTTCACCGTGGTGGGCGCGCGGATGGGTCTTCTGGCGGCTTCGGAGCCGTCCGAACCCCGCGCCGCCGCACCCGGTGCCGCGATCCTGGCGCAGCGGGCCGACATCACCGACCGCAACGGCCGTGTCCTGGCGACCAACCTGGCCACCCATTCGCTTTACGCCCAGCCGCCGATCATGATCGACAAGGCGCGCGCCGCGCGCGACCTGGCCGAGATCTTCCCCGACCTCGACGAGGAAGAGCTGCTGGCGCAATTCACCGGCAAGCGCAAGTTCCTGTGGCTGAAGAAAAAGATCAGCCCCGAGCAAAAGCAGCTTGTCCACGATATCGGCGACCCGGGCCTCTTGTTCGGCCCGCGCGAGATGCGGCTTTACCCCAATGGCACGCTTGCAGCCCATGTTCTGGGCGGCGCGAGCTTTGGCCGCGAAGGCGTGCAGGCGGCCGAGGTGATCGGCACCGCCGGGGTGGAAAAGGCGTTTGACGGCTATCTCCGCGACCCCGCCAATGGCGGCGCGCCGCTGCGCCTTTCGCTCGACCTCACGGTGCAGGCGGCGGTCGAGCGGGTGCTGCAAGGCGGCATGAAGCTGATGAACGCCAAGGGCGCGGCGGCGGTGCTGATGGATGTGCGGACCGGCGAGCTGATCAGCCTCGTCTCGCTGCCCGATTTCGACCCCAACGAACGGCCCCGCCCGCTGACTTCGGGCGATGCCGGCGACAGCCCGCTCTTCAACCGCGCGGTGCAGGGGGTGTACGAACTGGGCTCGACCTTCAAGATCTTCGCCGCGGCGCAGGCGCTGGACCTGGGCCTCGCCAACCCGCAGACGATGATCGACACCAAGGGCCCGCTGACCTGGGGCCGCTACCGTATCCGCGATTTTCACAATTACGGGCCCGAGCTGTCGCTGACAGATGTGATCGTCAAAAGCTCGAATATCGGCACGGCGCGGGTGGCCGTCGAAATCGGTGCGAAGAGGCAGCGCGAATTCCTGGATAGTCTGGGGTTTCTGGAGGCTACCCCCGTCGAGTTGGTCGAGGCGCCGGGCGCGCAGCCGCTGTTGCCGAAAAACTGGTCTGAAATCTCGACGATGACGATCTCTTACGGTCACGGCCTGTCGGCCAGCCCCCTGCACCTGGCCGCGGCCTATGCCACGGTGCTGAATGGCGGCACGCGGGTGCGGCCGACGCTTCTGGCCGGTGCGCCGCCCCAGGCGGGCGAGCGCGTGATCTCCGAGCGGACCTCGCAGGTGCTGCGCTCGATGTTGCGCCAGGTGGTCCAGCGCGGCACGGCCAGTTTCGGCGAGGTTCCGGGTTATGCCGTCGGCGGCAAGACCGGCACCGCGGACAAGCCCAAGCCCAGGGGCGGCTATTACAAGGACAAGGTGATCGCCACGTTCGCCAGCGTTTTCCCGGCTCATGCGCCGCGTTACGTATTGATCGTAACCCTCGACGAACCCGAAGAAACCTCCGGGTCAGAGCCGCGGCGTACGGCGGGCTGGACGGCCGTGCCCGTGGCCGCCGAGATCATCCGCCGCGCGGCGCCGCTGCTCGGGCTCAGACCCGAGATTGAACCGGGGGCGGGGCTTGGGGTAACACTGACGTCGAACTAGGCATATCGGGGCGGGCCATGGCAGAGCGGACGGAGACCACACTTTCGGCGCTCGGCCTGCACGCCCAGGGCGGGCGCGAGGCGCGCATCACCGGGCTGTCGGTCGACAGCCGCGAGGTCAGGCCGGGGCATCTTTTCGCCGCGTTGCCGGGCACGCGGGTGCATGGGGGCGAATTCATCCAATACGCGCTCAGGATGGGCGCGCGCGCCGTGCTGACCGATGCCGAGGGCGCGCGCATCGCCCGGGCCGAGATCGCCGCCAGCGGCGCCGCGCTGGTCATCGCCGAGGACCCGCGCCAGGCGCTGGCCTTTGCCGCCGCGCTCTGGTTCGGGGCGCAGCCAGCGACGATGGTCGCCGTCACCGGCACGAACGGCAAGACATCGGTGGCCAGTTTTACGCGACAAATCTGGGCCGCGCTTGGCCACGAGGCGGCCAATCTGGGGACCACTGGGGTGCACGGGGCCTTTACCGCGCCGCTCTCGCATACCACGCCCGAGCCCGTCACCCTGCACCGCCTGCTGGCCGAGATGGCCGAGGCGGGCATCAGCCATGCAGCGATGGAGGCCTCCAGCCACGGCCTGGCCCAGCGGCGCCTCGACGGGGTGCACCTGGCCGCGGCGGGGTTCACCAATTTCACCCAGGACCACCTGGATTACCACGCCGATTTCGAGGCCTACTTCGCCGCCAAGGCAGGGCTCTTCGAGCGGGTGCTGTCGGACGACGGCACCGCCGTTCTGAACATTGACGACCCGAGGGGCGTGGCGCTGAAAGAGCGCGCCGAGGCGCGGGGGCTGGACGTGCTGGGCGTCGGGCGCTGCGAGGAGGCCGAGTTGCGCCTGCTGGATCAGCGGTTCGACGCCACCGGGCAAGAGTTGCGCTTTTCCTGGCAGGGCCGGCCGCGGCAGGCGCGGCTCGATCTCATCGGGGGCTTTCAGGCCGAGAACGTGCTTGTGGCGGCGGGGCTGGCCATCGCCTGCGGCGACGAGCCCGCGCAGGTCTTTGACACGCTCGGCGGGCTGGAAACGGTGCCGGGGCGGATGCAACTGGCCGCGCGGCGCGATAGCGGCGCGGCGGTCTTCGTCGATTACGCCCACACGCCCGATGCGCTGGCCACCGCGCTGAAGGCGCTGAGGCCGCATGTGATGGGCCGGCTGGTCGTCGTCTTCGGCGCCGGCGGCGACCGCGACCGAACCAAGCGGCCGCTGATGGGGCAAGCGGCGGCCGAACACGCCGATGTTGCATATGTGACAGACGATAACCCGAGATCCGAGGATCCCGCGGCGATCCGTGCAGAAATACTGCAAGGCTGCGCCGGGGCGCACGAGGTCGGCGACCGGGCCGAGGCGATCCTGAGAGGCGTCGATGCGCTGGATCAGGGCGATGCGCTGCTGATCGCCGGCAAGGGGCACGAGACCGGGCAGGTGGTGGGCGAGACGGTGTTCCCCTTCGACGATGTCGAACAGGCGAGCGTGGCGGTGGCCGCCCTCGACGGGCACATGACATGAGCGCGCTTTGGACCGGGGCCGAGGCGGCGCGCGCGACCGGCGGCCGCGCGACCCGGCGCTTTCAGGCCACCGGCGTGTCGATCGACACGCGCAGCCTGCAACCCGGCGACTTGTTCGTTGCACTGACCGACCGCCGCGACGGGCACGATTTCGTGGCCGACGCCCTGGACAAGGGCGCCGCGGCGGCAATGGTCTCGCGCGTGCCGACCGGGGTCGGGTCCCGTGCGCCGCTCTTGATGGTGCCCGACGTGCTGAAGGGGCTGGCCGCGCTCGGCCGGGCCGGGCGGGCGCGCAGCGCCGCGCGGGTGGTGGCCGTGACCGGATCGGTCGGCAAGACCTCGACCAAGGAGATGCTGCGCGCGGTGCTGTCGGGGCAGGGGCCGACCCATGCCGCCGAGGCGAGCTTCAACAACCATTGGGGCGTCCCGCTGACGCTGGCGCGGCTGCCGCGCGACGCGGCCTTCGCCGTGGTCGAGATCGGCATGAACGCGCCGGGCGAGATCGCGCCGCTGACCGCGCTGGCCCGCCCCCATGTGGCGCTGGTCACCACGGTCACGGCGGCGCATCTGGCCGCCTTCGACAGCATCGCTGACATCGCCCGCGAAAAGGCAGCGATCTTCGGCGGGCTGGTCGAGCATGGCGTGGCCGTCTACGACAACGATCTCGACGTAACGCCGATCCTGGCCACTGCGGCGCGCAGTGCCGGCGCGCGCTGCATCTGCTTCGGGGCGCGCGAAGACAGCGATTTCCGCCTCGTGGACGTGCGGCTCGGCGACTCCGCGACGGTGGTGCAGGCGCAGGCGCGCGGCGCGCCGATCCTGTTCAAGATCCGCGCGCCGGGGCGCCATTTCGCGGCCAATGCGCTGGGCGTTCTGGCGGTGGCCGACGCGCTGGGCATCGACGGCGCGGTGGCCGCCTGCGACCTTGCCCAATGGTCGCCGCCCGTTGGCCGCGGCGCACGCGAGCGTATCCAGCTCGACATCGTCGAGGACGGGCTGGCGGTCGATCTCATCGACGACGCGTTCAACGCCAACCCCGCCTCGATGGCCGCCGCGCTGGAGGTGCTCGCCGCGGCCGAGCCCCGGCACGATATCGGCCGCGTCGCCCACGGCCGGCGCATCGCGATCCTGGGCGACATGCTGGAGCTGGGCGAGGATGAGGCGGCGATGCACCGCGCCCTGTCCGAACTGCCGACGATGGCCAAGGTCGACACCGTCCATTGCGTGGGTCCGCTGATGCGCGGCCTTTACGAGGCGCTGCCGCTGCGCCAGCGCGGCATCTGGGTGCCCGAGGCCGACGCGCTGGCCGCGCGGGTGCATGCGCTGGTCGATGCCGGCGACGTGGTGCTCGTCAAGGGGTCCAAGGGCAGCCGCGTCTCTGTGGCGGTTGACGCGATCCGCAAATTGGCACAAGTCGTGCCGGTCGACTCCTGAGGTTTGAGTGCATGCTTTACTGGCTCTACGAGGTTTTTTCCGAGGGTGGCGGCGTGTTCAACCTGTTCCGCTACATCACCTTCCGGGCCGGCACGGCGTTCTTCGCCGCGCTGGTCTTCGGTTTTCTCTTCGGGCGGCCGCTGATCAACCTGTTGCGCAAGCGTCAGAAAAAGGGCCAGCCGATCCGCGATGACGGCCCGCAGGGCCATTTCGCCAAGGCCGGTACGCCCACCATGGGCGGTTTGCTGATCCTCTCGGCGCTGATCTTTTCCACGCTGCTCTGCGCCCGGCTCGACAACCCCTATATCTGGATCGTGCTTTTCGTGACGGTCGCCTTCGGCGCCATCGGCTTTGCCGACGACTACGCCAAGGTATCGAAGAACAACGTCAAGGGCGTGCCGGGCAAGGTGCGCATGGGGCTGGGCCTTGCGATATCGGCCGTCGCGGGGCTTGCCGCCGCGCTGGTCCATCCCGAGGCGCTCAGTTTTCAGCTGGCGCTGCCGGTGTTCAAGGACACGCTGGTCCATCTGGGGTTCATCTTCGTGCCCTTCGCCATGCTGGTGATCGTGGGCGCGGCCAACGCGGTCAACCTGACCGACGGGCTGGACGGGCTGGCGATCATGCCGGTGATGATCGCGGCCGGCACGCTGGGGGTAATCGCCTATGTGGTGGGGCGCACCGACTTTACCGAGTATCTCGACGTGCATCACGTGCCGGGCACGGGCGAGTTGCTGATCTTTTCGGCAGGGCTGATCGGCGGTGGCCTGGGCTTTCTGTGGTACAATGCACCGCCCGCGGCCGTCTTCATGGGCGACACGGGGTCGCTGGCGCTGGGCGGCGCGCTGGGCGCGATCGCGGTTGTCACCAAGCACGAAATCGTGCTGGCCATCGTCGGCGGTCTCTTCGTGGTCGAGGCGCTTTCGGTCATCATCCAGGTCGCCTATTTTAAGATGACAAAAAGGCGCGTGTTCCTGATGGCTCCGATACACCATCATTTCGAGAAGAAGGGCTGGGCCGAGCCGCAGATCGTGATCCGCTTCTGGATCATCAGCCTTGTGCTGGCGCTTATCGGTCTGGCCACCCTGAAAGTCCGCTGAACCGGCGGACGGTGGCTCGGAAGGAGAGAGACACATGCAAGACCTGATCACGGAAAACCGGCGTGTCTTCGACGGGATGATCCCCTATTCGTTGGTGGCGTTCTTTGCCTACCTGCTGATGGTGTTCGTCCTGTTCGCAGACCAGGTGGTGCCCTATTGCGAACGCACCTTCGCCCAGCCCGGCCAGTGCGAGCCGATCTTCACCACGATCTTCCCCATCGCGGTGGCCGCTGTGATCGCCGCACCCGTGCTGCGCGGCGCGGTGATGTGGCTGGGCGGCAATCGCACCGTCGGCTTCCTCTTCGCGCTGGCGGTGATCCTGCTGCCGCCGCTGATGGTGGGCTGGCATACCCTCGTTTGATCGCCGTTCGGGGATACGAGGGCGAAAGGGTCGCCGTTCTGGGGCTGGGCCGGTCGGGGATGTCGGCCGCGCGGGCGTTGCGCGCGGGCGGGGCCGAGGTGCTGCCCTGGGATGACGGAGAGGCCGCGCGCGACAAGGCCGCGGCCGAGGGCTTCGCGCCCGTCGACCTGACCCGCCAGGGCGCGCTGCAGGGCTGCGCCGCGCTCATCCTCAGCCCCGGCATCCCGCACCTTTACCCCGCGCCCAACCGCGTGGTCGCCGCCGCCTGGGCCGCCGGCGTGCCCGTCGACAACGATATCGGCCTCTTCTTCCGCTCGCTCGCCACCGGCGACTGGGACATCTACGACACCCCGCCCAAGGTCATCGCGGTCACCGGCTCGAACGGCAAGTCGACCACCGCCGCGCTGATCCACCACCTGCTGACCGAGGCCGGGCGCGCCAGCCAACTGGCCGGCAATATCGGCCGCGGCGTGCTGGATATCGACCCGCCGGGAGAGGGCGGCGTGGTGGTGCTGGAGCTGTCGAGCTACCAGACCGACCTCGCCCGTGCGCTGACCCCCGACATCGCCGTCTTCACCAACCTCTCGCCCGACCATCTCGACCGGCATGGCGGGCTGGGGGGCTATTTCGCAGCCAAGCGCCGGCTCTTCGTCGAGGGCGGGCCGGATCGCGCGATCATCGGCGTCGACGAGGACGAGGGGCGGTACCTCGCCAACCAGATGGCCGAGGCGCCCGCAGACGACCGCCTGATCCGCATCTCGGCGGCCGGAAAGCTCTCGGGGCCCGGCTGGTCGGTCTTCGCAAGGAAGGGGTTTCTCGCGGAATGGCGCAAGGGCCGCCAGGTCGCCAGCCTCGATTTGCGCGCCATGCCCGGCCTGCCCGGCGCGCATAACCACCAGAACGCCTGCGCCGCCTATGCCGCCGCGCGCTGCCTCGGGCTTGCTCCCAAGGTGATCGAGAAAGGGCTCACCAGCTTCCAGGGTCTGCCGCATCGCAGCCAACTGGTGGCCGAAGCGGGCGGCGTGCGCTTCGTCAACGACAGCAAGGCCACCAATGCCGACAGCGCCGCCCGGGCGCTCGCCGCCTTTTCCCGCATCCGCTGGATCTGTGGCGGGCTGGAGAAAGAGGGCGGGCTGGGCGCGCTGGCGCCGCATCTGGGCAACGTCGCCAAGGCCTATGTGATCGGGCGCGAGGCCGCAGGCTTCGCCCTGCATCTGGGCGACACGCCGCACGAGGTCTGCACCGCAATGGCGACGGCCGTCGCCCGCGCCGCGGCCGAGGCCCAGCCTGGCGATACCGTGCTTCTGGCCCCCGCGGCGGCGAGCTTCGACCAGTACGACAATTTCGAACGCCGCGGCGAGGATTTCATCGCCGAGGTCGCGCGGGCGCTCGACGCCACCAATCGCGCGACGTGAACCAACGTGGAAGCGGACCGGTGGTCCCGGCCATCCCCCCCGCCGTTACAGGTCGAGCGCCTCGGTCGTCTCCTTCAGCACGGCGGCGCTTGCCGCCAGCGCCTCTGTCTCGGCCGGATCGAGCGCCGGGTGCAGGCTCGCCGTGACGCCGGCCGCGCCCAACACGCGGGGCAGCGACAGCGCCACGTCGCGCCGCCCGGCCACATGGGCCGTCCGGATCGAGACCGACAACACCGTCTGCTCGTCCTGCGCGATGGCCTGCACGAGGCGCGCCAGACCCGCGCCGATGCCGTACCAGGTCGCGCCCTTGCCCTCGATGATCGTGTAGGCCGCCCGCCGCACGCCGGCATCCACCCGTGCGCGCACATCCGCAGTGATCGGCGCGCCCAGCTGCGCCGCGACCGAGGCCAGCGGCTCCGATCCCACCCGCGCGTTCGACCAGGCCAGGACCTCGCTGTCGCCATGTTCGCCCAGCACGTAGGCATGGACCGATTGCGGCGAGATCCCCAGATGGGCGCCCAGCAGGCTGCGAAACCGCGCCGTGTCGAGGATCGTGCCCGAGCCGATCACCCGCGCGGGCGGCAGCCCCGACAGCCGCGTGGTGATGTCGGTCATGATGTCTACCGGGTTCGACGCCACCAGCAAGATTGCCTCTGGTGCCGCCGCCCGGACCTGCGCCACCACGTCGGCAAAGACCGCGGCGTTGCGGGCAAGCAGGTCCAGCCGGCTTTCGCCGGGCTTTTGCCCCACCCCGGCCGCCAGGATCACCACGCCTGCGCCCGCCAGCGCGTCGTACCCCCCCGCCTCGACCACGCTTGACGAGGCAAAGGGCACCGCGTGGGCGATGTCCTGCGCCTGGGCAAGCGCCAGCTTTTCGTTGCGGTCCACCAGCACCACCCGGGCCGCGGTGCCGGTCAGCGCCAGCGCATAGCCCGCCGCGCTGCCCACCATGCCCGCGCCGACGATTCCAACTTTCATGCCCGCCTCCGTCGTTGGGTTCGACGGACGCTAGCACGGTTGCGCCGCCGCGCCCGCGCCTTGCGCCGCCCCCGCTGTTTCTTCTTGGCAAAAATACCCAGATCCTGCCGCTGCCAGTGGCGCGCCGGTCACGGTTTCGGCAGCGGGCGAAAAATCCCGCCGATGCCCGGAATCATCCCTTGCACCGACTCGGGTCCGGCCCTATCTGCCGCGCCAAGACGCCAACGCACGCGCCTCTGGCCGGGTTGCCCCCGGTTTACGTAGCGACGGTAACGTCTCCCTTGGAACTGAGCGGTCATATATGGCCGGGTCTATTGGAGATGACCATGAACGCTACGCTCACCGGCTTCGTCGGACGACCTTCTGTCGCTCCCGCCTCGCGCATCGAGGCCTTCATCGCGGAAACCGCGTTCGACCGTCCCACGCTGGTCATCGACCCCGAGGCCGTGGCCGACCGGTTCCATGCGCTGCGCGCCGGGCTGGGCCGGGCGGCGATCCATTACGCGGTCAAGGCCAACCCCGAGCGGGCAATCATCGAGCGGCTGATCGCGCTCGGCAGCCATTTCGACGCCGCCTCGCGCCCCGAGATCGAGCTTTGCCTGGGCCTCGGCGCCGCGCCGCACACGATTTCCTTCGGCAATACCGTCAAGCGGGCCTCCGACATCGCGTTCGCCCATCACGCGGGTCTCACGCTCTTTGCGGCCGACGCCGAGGAAGAGCTCGACAAGATCGCCGAACACGCCCCTGGGGCAGAGGTCTATATCCGCGTGATCGTCACCGCGTCCGAGGCCGACTGGCCGCTCAGCCGCAAGTTCGGCTGCGCGCCCGAGAAGGTGCAGCCGCTGATGGCCCGCGCCGGCGCGCTGGGCCTCGCCCCCGTGGGCCTGTCGTTCCACGTCGGCAGCCAGACCCGCCGCGCCTCCATGTGGCGCGCCACGCTCGACCAGATCGCCGAGGTCTGGCACGCCGCCCGCGCGGCGGGCTTCGAGCTCGACCTGCTCAACATCGGCGGCGGCTTCCCGGCGTTTTACGGCGAAGAGGTCGAGCACCCGACCGATTACGCCGTGCAGGTGATGCACGAGGTGCGCGCGCGCTTCGGCGACGTGCCCCGCGTGATGGCCGAGCCGGGTCGGGGCCTGGTGGCCGAAGCGGGCATGATCGCCGCCGAGGTGATGCTGGTGTCGCAGAAATCGGACATGGACACGCACCGCTGGGTCTATCTCGACATCGGCAAGTTCTCGGGGCTGGCCGAGACCATGGACGAGGCGATCCGCTACCAGTTCGTCACCGGGCGCGATCACGAGCCGACGGGCCCCTGCATCCTGGCCGGCCCCACCTGCGACAGCGCCGACGTGCTTTACGAAAAGCGGCCGGTGCAGTTGCCTCTGGGCCTGATCGCGGGCGACCGGATCCTGATCCGCAACTGCGGCGCCTACACGTCGAGCTACGCCTCGGTGGGCTTCAACGGCTTCCCGCCGCTGGATGTTGTGGTGATCTGAGGCCCGTCCTAGACTCGCGGCACGGGAGACGCCGATGCCGCAGAACGACCCAGCCCACTGGGATCGGGTGTACGGCGCGCGCGAAGAGCGCGCGCTGAGCTGGTTCCAGGATAGGCCCGAACCCTCGCTTTCGCTGATCGAACGCCACGCGCCCGCGGGCGACGTGCTGGACGTCGGGGCAGGGGCGGCGCGGCTGGCCGATGCGCTGCTGGCCCGTGGCCGGACGGTCGCGCTATTGGACCTCTCGGCCGTGGCGCTCGCCGCGACGCGGGCGCGGCTGGGTGCGCTGGCCGGGAACGCCACGTTCATCACCGCCGATGTCACCCGCTGGCAGCCGCCGCGGCGCTGGGCGGTCTGGCACGACCGGGCGGTGTTTCATTTCCTGACCGAACCGGCGCGGCGGGCCGGCTATACCGCCGCGCTCGACGCCGCGCTTGCCATGGGGGGCGTGGCGGTCATCGCCACATTCGCCCCCGAGGGGCCCGAGACATGCTCGGGGCTGCCGGTCTGCCGCTATACGCCCGAGGCCTTGTCGGCGGAGCTTGACCGGCTGTTGCCCGGACAACTGGCGCTGGTCGAGGCCTGCGCGCTGCTCCACGAAACGCCGGCGGGGCAGGTGCAGGCGTTTCAGGTCTCGGTCTTCCGCCGAACGGGCCGAACGCCGCTCTCCGCTCTGGTTTCGGGCTCCGATCCGCGCTAGAATGCCGGCCAGACCCGGCAAACGGGCGGAACGAGGCAGTGCAAGGCGGTACCCCATGACGGAAATGGTCTATGGCGCTGCGCCCATGCGGGCGGGCGAACCCGTGCTCCCCCGGTGGTGGCGCACGGTCGACAAGTGGACAATCTCCTGCATACTTCTGCTGTTCGGCATCGGCATCCTGCTGGGCCTCGCCGCCTCGCCGCCGCTCGCCGCCAAGAACGGCTTTGCACCGTTTTACTATGTCGAACGGCAGGCGGTGTTCGGCGGTCTCGCGCTGATCGCCATGTTCGTCACCTCGATGATGTCGCCGGACCTGGTGCGGCGGCTGGGCGTGCTGGGCTTCGCCGCGGCCTTCGTGGCGCTGATGTTCCTGCCCGTCTTCGGCACCGATTTCGGCAAGGGCGCGGTGCGCTGGTATTCGCTGGGCTTTGCCAGCCTGCAACCCTCGGAGTTCCTCAAGCCCGCCTTCGTGGTGCTTGCCGCCTGGTTCATGGCCGCCGCGCAAGAGGTGAACGGCCCGCCGGGGCGGGTGCTGTCCTTTGCCGTGGCGCTGACCATCGTCGGGTTTCTGGCGATGCAGCCCGATTTCGGGCAGGCCGCGCTGATCCTTTTCGCCTGGGGCGTGATGTATTTCGTGGCCGGGGCGCCGTTCCTTCTGCTGATCGGGATGGCTGCGCTCGCGGTCTTCGGCGGCACCGTGGCCTATGAAAACTCGGAACATTTCGCGCGCCGCATCGACGGCTTTCTCAGCCCCGACGTGGACCCGCGCACCCAGCTCGGCTATGCCGCCAACGCGATCCGCGAGGGGGGCTTTTTCGGCGTCGGCGTGGGCGAGGGGCAGGTAAAGTGGTCGCTGCCCGACGCGCATACCGATTTCATCATCGCGGTTGCGGCCGAGGAATACGGGCTGGTGCTGGTGGGCGTGATCATCGCGCTTTACTGCGCCGTGGTGGTTCGTTCGCTGTTTCGGCTGATGCGCGAGCGCGACCCGTTCATCCGGCTGGCGGGGACCGGGCTGGCCTGCATCTTCGGGGTGCAGGCGTTGATCAACATTGGCGTGGCGGTTCGGCTGTTGCCGGCCAAGGGCATGACGCTGCCATTCGTCAGCTACGGCGGCTCGTCGCTGATCGCCGGCGGCATCGCGGTGGGGATGCTTCTGGCCTTCACCCGCACCCGGCCGCAGGGCGAGATCGGCGATATCCTCAGACGCAGGGGGCGGGGATGAGCCATTCCGCACCGCTTCTGGTGATCGCGGCCGGCGGTACGGGCGGGCATATGTTTCCCGCCCAGGCGCTGGCCGAGGCGATGCTGTCGCGCGGCTGGCGGGTGACATTGTCGACCGATGCGCGCGGCGCGCGCTACGCCGGCGGCTTCCCCCACGCGGTGCGCATCGAAGAAATCGCAGCGGCCACCTTCGCCCGCGGCGGTGCGCTGGCAAAGGCCGGCGTTCCGTTTCGGCTGGCCGGCGGCGTGATGTCGGCGGTCGCCCGCTTTCGCCGCGACCCGCCCAGCGTGGTCGCCGGCTTTGGCGGCTACCCATCCGTTCCCGCGCTGGCCGCGGCGGTGTTGCTCAAGGTGCCGAGGATGATCCACGAGCAAAACGGCGTGTTGGGCCAGGTCAACCGCCTGTTCGCGCCGCGGGTCGACGCGGTGGCCTGCGGGTCATGGCCCACAGACCTGCCCAAAGGGGTCGAGGGCAGCTATACCGGTAACCCGGTGCGCTCTGCCGTGCTGGAACGCCAGGGCGCGCCCTACATCCCGCCCGGCGACTACCCGATGGGCATCCTAGTGATCGGCGGCAGCCAGGGCGCGCGGGTGCTGTCCGACACCGCGCCCTCGGCGCTGGCCGCGCTGCCCGCGCCGATGCGGGCGCATCTGCGCGTCGCCCATCAGGCCCGGCCCGAAGACGTGGACCGCGTCACCGCCGAATACGCCGCGGCGGACATCGAGGCCGACGTACAGCCGTTTTTCGATGACGTGCCGGCCCGTCTGGCCGAGGCGCAACTCGTGATCAGCCGCGCCGGGGCGTCGTCGGTGGCCGATATATCGACGGTCGGGCGGCCGGCGATCCTGATCCCCTTCGCCGCCGCCGCGGGCGATCACCAAAGCGCGAATGCGCGGGGCCTTTACGAGGCGGGCGGGGCCATCGTCATCCCCGAATCCATGCTTGATCCCGCCGCGCTGGCAGAGCAGATAGGCGCGGTTCTCTCCCAGCCCGACGCGGCGATGCGCATGGCCAATGCCGCGCTCGCCTTCAGCCGCCCCGACGCGGCCGAGCGGCTGGCCGAGATCGTGGAGGCGCTGGCAGACAAGGGGCAGGCATGAACGCGGCGACGAAACTTCCCACCGATGTGGGCCCGATCCATTTCGTTGGCATCGGCGGTATCGGCATGTCGGGCATCGCCGAGGTGCTGTTGAACCTCGGCTACACGGTGCAGGGGTCCGACCTGAAGGCCAGCAAGATCACCGAGCGGCTGAAGACCCTCGGCGCCACGATCTTCGAGGGCCAGCGCGCCGAGAACCTGGAGGAGGCCGAGGTCGTCGTGATCTCCTCGGCGATCAAGCCCGGAAACGCAGAGCTGGACGCGGCGCGGGCGCAGGGTTTGCCCGTGGTCCGCCGTGCCGAGATGCTGGCAGAGCTGATGCGCCTGAAATCGAACATCGCGGTGGCCGGCACCCACGGCAAGACCACGACCACAACGATGGTGGCCACGCTGCTGGACGCCGGCGGGTTCGATGCGACCGTCATCAACGGCGGCATCATCCACGCCTACGGCTCGAACGCGCGGATGGGGGCGGGCGAATGGATGGTGGTCGAGGCCGACGAAAGCGACGGCACCTTCAACCGCCTCCCCGCGACCGTGGCCATCGTCACCAATATCGACCCCGAGCATATGGAGCATTGGGGCAGCTTCGACGCGCTGCGCCAGGGTTTCGACGATTTCGTGTCGAACATCCCGTTTTACGGGCTGGCCGTCTGCTGCACCGACCATTCCGAGGTGCAGGCGCTGGTGGGGCGCATCACCGACCGGCGCGTGGTCACCTTCGGGTTCAACGCCCAGGCCGACGTGCGCGCGGTCAACCTGCGGTACGAAAACGGCACTGCCCGGTTCGACGTGGCCCTGCAGGCCGAGGGCAAGCTGATCGAGGATTGCACCCTGCCGATGCCGGGCGACCATAACGTGTCGAACGCGCTGGGCGCCGTCGCCGCGGCGCGCCACCTGGGCATGAAGCGCGACGAGATCCGGGCCGCGCTGGCGGGCTTTGGCGGGGTCAACCGCCGCTTTACCAAGGTCGGCGAGGTCGGCGGCGTGACCATCATCGACGATTACGGCCACCACCCGGTGGAAATCGCAGCCGTGCTGCGCGCCGCCCGGCAGGCGACCGAGGGCCGCGTGATCGCCGTGCACCAGCCGCACCGCTACACGCGGCTGCATTCGCTCTTCGACGATTTCTGCGCCTGCTTCAACGACGCCGACGTCGTTGGCATCGCCGAGGTCTTCGCCGCCGGCGAAGACCCGATCGAGGGCGCCAGCCGCGACGACCTGGTGGCGGGCCTCATCCGCCACGGCCACCGCCACGCCCGCGCGCTGCTGAACGAGGACGACCTCGAACGGATGGTGCGCGAACAGGCGGGGCCGGGCGACATGGTGGTCTGCCTCGGCGCCGGGACGATCAGCGCCTGGGCGAACGGGCTGCCTAAACGGTTGGAGGGGTAACGGGAAATGGCCGAGGCGCTGAAACGGCGGATCGGCCCGGGGCTTCTGACCGCCTATGGCGTGGGCGTCATGGTCGGCGCCGGTATCTACGTGATGGTGGGCGCGGTGGCCGGCGCGGCGGGGGGCTGGGCGCCGCTCGCCTTTCTTTGCGCGGGGCTGATCGCGGCGCCCTCGGCGCTCTCATATGCCGAGCTGTCGACCCGCATTCCAGAGGCCGCCGGCGAGGCGGCATTCGTCGAGCAGGGGCTGGGGCTGCACTGGCTGGCGGTGGCGGTCGGCCTGGGCCTGGCGCTGGCCGGCACCGTGTCGGCGGCGGCGGTGCTGAGGGGCGGCACGGGGTACCTTTTGGCGCTCGTCGATCTGCCCTTCGCAGCCGCGGTGCTGGGCCTTGGCGCGGTGCTGACGCTTATCGCGGCGCTGGGCGTTCTGGAAAGCCTGGCCGTGGCGGCGGTCTTTACCCTGGTCGAGGTGGTGGGGCTGGTGCTGGTGATCTGGGCGGGCGCGCAGGCCGATCCGGTGGCCGGGTGGGCGGCGCCGGGGCCGGTGCCGCTGGCCGGGCTCGGCGTGGCGACGCTTTTGGCATTTTTCGCCTTCATCGGCTTCGAGGACATGGTGAACATGGCCGAAGAGGTCGTGCGCCCCGCGCGCACGCTGCCGATCGCGATCCTGTCGGCGCTGGTGATCACCACGCTGGCTTACGCGGGCGTCAGCATCGCGGCCGTGCGTGCGGTGCCGGTTGCCGAACTGGCCGCGACCGACCGGCCGCTCGCGCTCGTCTGGGAACGGGGGAGCGGCTGGGACCCGCGGTATCTGTCGCTGATCGCGGTGGCCGCGGCGCTGAACGGGGTGCTGGCGCAGATCGTGATGGCGTCGCGGGTTCTGTTCGGGCTGGGCCGGCGCGAGGCGCGGCTCGGCTGGTTCTATCGGGCCAATCCGCGCCTCGGCACACCCGTGCGGGCCACTTTCCTGGTGGGCGCGGCGGTGATCGGCGCGGCACTGGCGCTGCCCCTGGCCACGCTTGCGGGGGCCACATCGGTGCTGTTGCTGGGGGTGTTCGCGCTGGTCAACCTGTCGCTGATCCGGCTCAAGCGCCGCGCCCCGGCGGCGCCCTTCCGGGTGCCGCGGGCGGTGCCCTACGCGGGGCTTGCCGCGGCACTGGGGGCGCTGGGCCTGTCGCTGGCGGGGGCGGCATGACCCTCTCGCTGACACTGGCCTGTCTCTGGGCGCTGGCCGCCACGGCGGTGGCCTTTTTGCCCTATCGCTGGCAGATCGTGCCGGGGCTGGCGCTGTTGCTCTGCGCCCCGGCGCTGGTCGGATTTGTCGGGCACCAGCATGGGGCGGTCGTGGCCGGGCTGATCCTGGCCGCCGTTCTGTCGCTGTTTCGCAAGCCGCTTGCCTATCTCGCGCGCCGTGGGTTGGCGCGCCTCTCCGGCCGCAAGGACGCGCCATGACCCTGTCCCTCACGCTTGCCTGTCTGTGGGCCGTGACCGCCAGCGCCATCGGGATGCTGCCGGGCCGCATCCACTGGCCGGCGGCCTACGGGCTGATCGCGGTCGGCATCCCGCTGCTGGGCTATGTGACGTGGGAGAACGGGCCGGTTTGGGGGATCGTCGCGCTGGCCGCGGGGGTGTCGGTGCTGCGCTGGCCCGCGCTTTATTTCGGTCGCTGGCTCTCGCGGCTGTGGCACGCTAGACGTGGGCGGCGATGAGTGGATTGACGATCGTTCTTGTCTACGCGGGCTGGGCGCTGGCCCCGGTCGTGGCCTACGCGGCGCTGTCGCATGGGTTGCGCCGGGGGCTGCGCGGGTTTCTCGCGCTTTTCGGCGCCTACGGCACGGCGGTGCTGCTGAGCTATGCCGCGCTGCGGGCAGAGGTCGCGGGACAGGGCCACGCCACGGTGCGCCCGCTTGCGGTGCTGGTGCCGTTCATCGGCGCGGCGGTGCTGTCGGGGCTGCTTTACGCCCTCGGCGCCCGGATCGGGGGCGGCGAATGAGCGATATGCCCGAGGTGCGCGGCCGGCTGACCCCTGGCAAGGCGCTGTCCGATCTGACCTGGCTGCGGGTTGGGGGACCGGCGGACTGGCTGTTCCAGCCCGCCGATACCGCGGACCTTGCCGCCTTTCTCGCCGCGCTCGACCCGGAGGTGCCGGTCTTTCCGATGGGCGTGGGCTCTAACCTGATCGTGCGCGACGGGGGGATGCCGGGCGTGGTGATCCGCCTCGGGCGCGGGTTCAACCGGATCGAGATCGACGGCGCCAACCTGCGCGCCGGCGCCGCGGCGCTGGATGCCCATGTGGCGGTCAAGGCGGCGGCGGCGGGCATCGATCTGACCTTTCTGCGCACGATACCCGGCGCGATCGGCGGGGCCGTGCGGATGAACGCGGGCTGTTACGGGCGCTACCTTGCCGATGTCTTCGTCTCGGCCGAGGCGGTGACGCGGACGGGCGAGGTGGTGCGGCTGGGCGCCGACGACCTGCGGTTCCGATACCGCCAGACCGACCTGCCGCAGGGATGGGTCGTCACCGCGGCCACGCTGCGGGGCCCACAAGGCGACCCCGCCGCGCTGGCGGCGCGCATGGACGGCCAGCTTGCCCGCCGCGACGCGACCCAGCCCACGAAAGAGCGCAGCGCCGGCTCGACCTTCCGCAACCCTGCCGGGTTCAGCTCGACCGGCCGGGACGACGACAGCCACGAGCTGAAAGCCTGGAAACTGATCGACGACGCGGGGATGCGCGGCGCCCGGCGGGGCGGCGCGCAGATGTCGGAAAAGCATTCCAACTTCCTCATCAACGCCGGCGGCGCCAGCGCCGCCGACCTCGAAGAGCTGGGCGAGGAGGTCCGAAAAAGGGTTTTCCAAGACAGCGGAATCCAGCTAGAGTGGGAAATCATGCGGGTCGGCAAACCGGCCCCGGATAATCAAAAGACAAAGGGCCGGCAATAAGGCCCGAATTTCGAGGCGGATTTGGCGGGCATGTCGAGCAGGGCATCCCCCAAGGTAGCGGTATTGATGGGCGGACCCTCGGTCGAGCGCGAGGTGTCGCTCGTTTCGGGGCGTGAATGCGCCGCCGCGCTGCGGGGCGAAGGATTTGACGTGGTAGAGCTGGACGCCGGGCAGGACCTGCCCGAGCACCTGGCCCGCCACGCCCCCGACGTCGTGTTCAATGCACTTCATGGCCGCTGGGGCGAGGATGGCTGCGTCCAGGGCCTGCTGGAATGGCTGCGTCTGCCCTACACCCATTCGGGCGTGCTGGCCTCGGCGCTGGCGATGGACAAGACCCGCAGCAAAGAGGCTTACCGTGCCGCCGGCCTGCCCGTGGTGGAAAGCCGGCTGGCCTGCAGGGACGAGGTGCAGGCGCGCCACGTGATCGCGCCGCCCTACGTGGTCAAGCCCAACAACGAAGGCTCTTCGGTCGGCATCCACATCGTGCACGAGGCCGCCAACAGCCCGCCGCGGCTGGACCCCGACATGCCCGAGACCGTGATGGTCGAGGCCTTCGCCCCCGGCCGCGAGCTGACCGTAACTGTGATGGGCACGCGGGCGCTGACCGTTACCGACATCCTGACCGAGGGCTGGTACGACTACGACGCCAAGTACCTGCCCGGCGGGTCGCGCCACGTGGTGCCCGCCGAGGTGCCGGCCGCGCTGTTCGATGCCTGCATGGAATACGCGCTGCGCGCGCATGTCGCGCTCGGCTGCCGGGGCCTCAGCCGCACCGATTTCCGCTGGGACGAGGCGCGCGGCCTCGACGGGCTGGTGCTTTTGGAGACCAACACCCAGCCCGGCATGACCCCAACCTCGCTCAGCCCCGAACAGGCGGCCCAGTGCGGCATGTCCTTTGGCGCGCTCTGCCGCTGGATCGTGGAGGATGCCTCATGCGACCGCTGATACGCCGCCGCAGCCGGGTCGAGCCGCCGCCGCTCCGCGACCCCGCGCCTTCGCGGCTGGCCTACCGGGCCGAGCGGCTGTGGCTGACACCGCTTTTCCGCCGCTTCCTGCGGATCGGCCTGCCCGTGGTTCTGGTTGCCGCGGCCGTTGCCGCGTTCTTTGCCGATGCCGGGCGGCGCGAGGCGCTGGCGGCGCTGGGCCACGACCTGCGCCAGTCCTTCACCGAGCGGCCGGAATTCATGGTCGGGCTGATGGCCATCGACGGCGCCTCGCGCGAGGTCGACGAGGATATCCGCGAGATCTTGCCGATCGATTTCCCGGTCTCGTCGTTCGATCTCGATCTTGAGGCGATGCGCCAGACCGTTGCCGGGCTCGACGCCGTGGCGCGGGCCGAACTGCGCATCCGGCCCGGCGGAATCCTTCAGGTCAGCGTGCAGGAGCGGGTGCCGGCGGTGGTCTGGCGCAGCGACAACGGGTTGGAGCTGCTCGACGCGCAGGGCCACCGGGTGGCGCCGCTGGCCGCGCGCGGCGCGCGCCCCGATTTGCCGCTGGTCGCCGGCACCGGGGCCGACGGCGCGATGCCCGAGGCGCTGCACCTGATCGACCTGGCCGCGCCCATCGCCGACCGGTTTCGCGGGCTCGTGCGGGTGGGCGAACGGCGCTGGGACGTGGTGCTCGACCGCGGGCAGCGCATCCTGTTGCCCGAAACCGGCGCGCCGGCGGCGCTGGAGCGGGTGATCGCGCTGAACCAGGCCGAGGAGATGCTGGCGCGCGATCTGGTGACGGTGGACATGCGCCAGGCGGGCCGGCCGACCTTGCGGCTGGCGCCCGGTGCGATCGAGGAATTCCGGCGGATCACGACGGCAGAGGCAGAAGCGGGGGACGGATGACCGATCTTTACCAGTTGCAACGGGCCATGCGGCGTATGCGAAAGCAGGCGATGGACCGCGGGGTGGTGGCAATTCTCGACGTGGGCAGCGCAAAGATCGCCTGTCTCGTGCTGCGCTTCGACGGGCCGGACCGGCTGCGCGAAACCGAGGGCATCGGGGCGCTGGCGGGCCAGTCCAGCTTTCGCGTGATCGGCGCGGCGACCACGCGTTCGCGCGGCGTGCGCTTCGGCGAGATCGACGCGATGCAGGAGACCGAGCGCGCAATCCGCACCGCCGTGCAGGCGGCGCAGAAGATGGCCAAGGTCCGGGTCGACCACGTCATCGCCTGTTTCGCGGGGGCCGGGCCGCGCTCTTACGGGCTGGACGGCGCGGTGGACCTCGTCGACAGCACGGTGACGGAGGGCGACGTGGCGCGCGCGCTCGCCGCCTGCGACCTGCCCGATTTCGGCGAGGGGCGCGAAGTGCTGCATGCCCAGCCGGTCAATTTCGCGCTCGACCATCGTTCGGGGCTGATCGACCCGCGGGGCCAGATCGGCAACCGCCTGTCGGTCGACATGCACCTGCTGACCGTCGAGAACCGGGCGATCCAGAACCTGATCTATTGCATCAAGCGCTGCGATCTGGAACTCGCCGGCGTGGCAAGCTCGGCCTATGTCGCCGGCATCTCCAGCCTGGTGGAAGACGAGCAGGAGCTGGGCTCGGCCTGCATCGACATGGGCGGCGGCGCGACCGGCCTTTCGATCTTTATCAAGAAGCACATGATCTACGCCGACAACGTGCGGCTGGGCGGCGATCACGTCACCTCGGACATCTCGAAGTGCCTGCAGATCCCGATGGCCACCGCCGAGCGGATCAAGACCTTCAACGGCGGGCTCGTGGCCACCGGCATGGACGACCGCGAGATGATCGAGATCGGCGGCGAGACCGGCGATTACGAGCATGACCGGCGCACCGTCAGCCGCGCCGAGGTGATCGGCATCATGCGGCCGCGGGTGGAGGAGATCCTCGAGGACGTGCGCGCGCGGCTGGATGCGGCCGGATTCGAGCATTTGCCCAGCCAGCAGATCGTGCTGACCGGCGGCGGCAGCCAGATTCCGGGGCTTGATTCGCTGGCCAGCCGCATCCTGGGCCAGCAGGTGCGGTTGGGCCGCCCGCTCAGGGTGCAGGGGCTGCCGCAATCGGCCACTGGTCCGGCCTTTTCAGGCGCGGTCGGGTTGTGCCTTTTTGCCGCGCACCCGCAGGACGAGTGGTGGGATTTCGATATTTCGGCCGAACGCTACCCCGCGCGATCGCTGCGCCGCGCGGTAAAATGGTTTAAAGAGAACTGGTAACCGCAAGATGCTGATGTACCGGCAAGATACCGCTGAAACCCTTGAAATCGTAAACCAGATTTTGTGGTTTTCAGGTGTTTTTTGCGTGACCTACACGGGGTCAAACGATACACTTCCCGGAAATCATGCGGAAAACCGGCGCTTTTCCCGGAAACAAAAAGCAGGCGGACAGACAGATGACATTGACCCTCCAGTTGCCCGAACATAACGAGCTGAAGCCACGCATTACCGTGTTCGGCGTCGGCGGCGCCGGCGGCAACGCCGTCAACAACATGATCGAGAAACAGCTCGACGGGGTGGAATTCGTCGTCGCCAATACCGACGCCCAGGCGCTGCAGCAGGCCCAGGCGCCTGCCAAGATCCAGATGGGTGTCAAGGTGACAGAAGGTCTCGGTGCCGGGGCGCGGCCCCAGGTGGGCGCGGCCGCCGCCGAAGAGACCATCGAGGAAATCGTCGATCACCTGGCCGGGGCGCACATGTGCTTCATCACCGCGGGCATGGGCGGCGGCACCGGCACCGGCGCCGCGCCGATCATCGCCCAGGCCGCACGCGAGCTGGGCGTGCTGACCGTGGGCGTGGTGACCAAGCCGTTCCAGTTCGAGGGCGCCAAGCGGATGCGCCAGGCCGAGGCCGGCGTCGAGGCGCTGCAAAAGGTGGTCGACACGCTGATCATCATTCCCAACCAGAACCTGTTCCGGCTGGCCAACGAGAAGACGACCTTTACCGAGGCGTTCTCGATGGCGGACGACGTGCTCTACCAGGGTGTGAAGGGCGTGACCGACCTGATGGTGCGCCCGGGCCTGATCAACCTCGATTTCGCCGACGTGCGCGCGGTGATGGACGAGATGGGCAAGGCCATGATGGGCACCGGCGAGGGCGAGGGCGAGAGCCGCGCGATCCAGGCCGCCGAAAAGGCCATCGCCAACCCGCTGCTCGACGAGATCAGCCTGCGCGGCGCGCGCGGCGTGCTGATCAACATCACCGGCGGGCACGACCTGACGCTGTTCGAACTCGACGAGGCCGCCAACCGCATCCGCGACGAGGTCGACCCGGACGCCAACATCATCGTCGGCTCCACGCTCGATTCGGCGATGGAGGGCACGATGCGCGTGTCGGTGGTCGCCACCGGCATCGACGCCAGCGAGGCTGTCTTGGAAACGCCGGTGCCGCGCCGCCGCATGGCCGAGCCGCTGCAACCGGCCGCTGCCGCGGCCCAACATGTGGCCGAAGAGCCCGTCGAGCCGGTCGATGAGGCATCCGAAGAGCCCAGCTTCTTCCCCGATCTCGAAGTCCAGTCCTACGAGATGCGCGAGCCCGAGGTGGCCGAATCCGACACGCTGCCCGAACCCGCCTACCAGCCCGAGCCGAACCGGGCCCAGCCCGAGGCCGAACTCACCGAGCAGGAATTCATCGCGCCGCGTCCCCCGTCCCCTGGAACGCCCTCGCCCGAGGCACTGGCCCGGCTGCAACGCGCGGTGAACAACGTGCCGAAACGGCACCAGCAGGCACCGGCGAGCGCGCCCGCCGGTCACCATCCCGGCGGCGACAAGGCGCGGTTCGGCATCGGGTCGCTGATCAACCGCATGTCCGGCCACGGGGCGGAATACGGCGAACGCGGTGCCCAGCCGCTGCGCGAGCAGCCGCCCCTGCATGGCCTTGATGAGGATCCCGAAACCGACCCGGACAAGGACAGGATCGAGATCCCGGCGTTCCTGCGCCGCCAGGCGAATTGACAACCTGAACCATCACTCACGCTGAAAGGGCCGGTACGCCGGCCCTTTTTGCGTTTTAAATCAATTGGATTTCTCGCGCTGCATCGCAGCGGCGGGTTTCCGCCCATCGCGCGCCAGCCTTTGTTTCAGGCCGTTACAAAGATTGAGTTGAGACCGCCGGGCCGCGGAATTATTTCACAATCACCGGATGACGGGCTGTGTCCGGCAGTAGCGAACGGGTGATCTTGTGCAAACGACGTTGAAGTCTTCGGTCGGGTTTACCGGGATCGGCCTGCATTCGGGCCGGCCCGTGCGCATGGTCGTGCACCCTGCGTCGGCCGAGTACGGCATCTGGTTTCGCCGCACCGACATCACCGATCGCGACAACCTGATCCCGGCCCGCTGGGACGCGGTTTTGCCCTCGCAGCTTTGCACCCTTCTGGCCAATGGCGACGGTGCCGAGGTCTCGACGGTCGAGCACCTGATGGCCGCGCTCGCCGGGTGCGGTATCCACAACGCGCTGGTCGAGGTCGACGGCCCCGAAATCCCGATCATGGACGGCAGTGCCGCGCCCTTCGTCGCGGCCTTCCTCGCCCGCGGGCTGCAGCGGCTGGGCGCTCCGGCCCGCGCATTGCGTATCCTGAGCCCTGTCGAGGTGCGCCAGGGGGCCGCTTGGGCGCGCCTGTCGCCCGCCGACACGCTGGAAATCGATTTCCACATAAAGTTCGACGACTCCGCGATCGGCCAGCAGGAAAAATGGCTGAACATGGCGAACGGCGCCTTCGTCCGCGAGCTGTGCGACAGCCGTACTTTCTGCCGCCAGCGCGATGTCGACGCGATGCGCGCCGGTGGGCTTGCCCGTGGCGGCAGCCTGGCCAATGCCGTGGTCTTCGAGGGCGACAAGGTGGTCAACCCCGGCGGCCTGCGCCACAAGGACGAGCCGGTGCGCCACAAGATGCTGGATGCTCTGGGCGACCTGGCGCTTTCCGGCGCGCCGGTTCTGGGCCGCTACGAAGGCCACCGTGCGGGCCACGCGCTGACCAACCGGCTGCTGCGTGCGCTCTTCGCCCGGCCCGAGGCCTACCGGATGGAAGTTTGCGACGCCGAGATGGCCGCGCGCCTGCCCGGCATCGGCGTTGCACGCTCCGACCTGCCGGCCGCCGCCTGAGCACGCCGAATTCACCGCCAAAGGCGTTTTGCAGCGGATTTTTCTGTGCTAGAGGACGGACAGCCCGGCGCGACCGAGCCCGGCCGGGGGCAAAGCGATGAGGTAGGTCTGTTCATGGCGGAATGCAGCGCGCGCAGGGTGCTTGTCGGGGCTTTGTCGGCGCTGATCCTCGTGGCCGGCTGCGGCGGTGGCAATCGTGAGGTGCCGCTCGAAAGCCGGTCGGCGCAGTCGATCTACACCCAGGCGGAATACGAGCTCGAGGAAAACCGCGACCCCGAAGAGGCCGCGCGCCTCTTCGGCGAGGTCGAGCGGCTTTACCCCTATTCCGACTGGGCGAAGCGTGCACTGATCATGCAGGCGTTTGCCTATCACCGGGATCGCGATTACGAGAATTCCCGCGCCACTGCCCAACGCTATATCGATTTTTTCCCGGCCGACGAAGACGCGGCCTACGCGCAATACCTGCTGGCGCTCAGCTATTACGACCAGATCGACCTGGTCGGCCGCGACCAGGGCCTGACCTTTCAGGCGCTGCAGGCGCTCCGGACCGTGATCGAGCGTTATCCCGACAGCGAATACGCCAAGTCGGCGATCCTGAAATTCGACCTCGCCTTCGACCACCTGGCGGCGAAGGAGATGGAAATCGGCCGCTACTACCACAAGCGCGGCCATTTCAGCGCGGCGATCAATCGGTTCCGCGTGGTGGTCGAGGATTTCCAGACCACCACCCATACCGCCGAGGCGCTCTTTCGGCTGGTCGAGGCCTATCTCTCGCTCGGGCTCGACGACGAAGCGCAGACCGCCGGCGCGATCCTCGGCCATAATTTCCAGTCGACCGAGTGGTACGCGGATGCATTCGACCTGCTGAAGGGGCGGGGGCTGGCGCCCGAGGCCCGCGGCACGAGTTGGCTGAGAACCGTCTATCGCCAGATGATCAAGGGCCAGTGGCTCTGATCTGACCGGGGGACATCGCCGATGCTGCGCAGTCTCGACATCCGGGACATGCTGATCATCGACCGGCTGGAACTTGCGTTCCAACCCGGTCTGAACGTGCTGACCGGCGAGACCGGCGCCGGCAAGTCGATCTTGCTCGACGCGCTGGGCTTTGTGCTGGGCTGGCGCGGCCGGGCCGAACTGGTGCGTGCCGGCGCGCCCCAGGGTGAGGTGGTGGCGGTGTTCGAGCTGCCCCCCGGCCACGCCGCCCGCGCCGTGCTGGACGAGGCCGGGCTGCCCTCGGGCGACGAGCTGATCCTGCGCCGGGTGAATACTGCCGAGGGGCGCAAGACCGCCTGGGTCAACGACCGCCGCGCCTCGGGCGAGGTGCTGCGCGCGCTGTCGGACACGCTGGTCGAGTTGCACGGCCAGCAGGATGATCGCGGCCTCCTGAACCCGCGCGGCCACCGCCAGTTGCTCGATGCCTATGCCGCCAACGAGGTCGCGCTGTCGGAGACGCGTGCCGCCTGGCGCGCCCGCGCCGCCGCCGAAAAGGCGCTGGCAGCGGCCGAGACCCGGTTGGAGGAGATGCGCGCCGAGGAAGATTTCCTGCGCCACGCGGTGAGCGAGCTCGACGCGCTCGACCCCCGGCCGGGCGAAGAGGCCGAACTCGACGCCGCGCGCCGCCGGATGCAAGGCGCCGAGCGTATCCGCGAGGATGTGGCCCGCGCGCTGGCGGCGCTTTCCGGCGAGGGCGCCGAAGGCCGCATGACCGATGCCCTGCGCTGGCTCGAAGACGCCGCCGAGGGCGCTGAGGGCGGGCTCGACCCGGCGATCGACGCGCTTGGCCGGGCGATGATCGAGCTGGGCGAGGCGGTGCACGCGGTCGAGACGGGGCTGGCCGCGCTCGACGTCGACCCCGCCGCGCTGGAGGCGGCCGAGGAACGGCTCTTTGCGATCCGGGCGCTGGCGCGCAAGCATGGCGTGCTGCCCGACGACCTCGGCGGCTTTGCCGAGGATCTGCGCGCCCGTCTGGCCGCGCTCGACGCGGGCGAGGGCAACCTCGCCGACCTGCGCGCCGCGCTGGAGGCCGCCGAGACGCATTACGCCGCCACGGCAGAGGTGCTCTCGACCCGCCGCCATGCCGCCGCAAGGGCGCTCGATGCCGCGATGACGGCCGAGCTGGCGCCGCTCAAGATGGAGCGCGCGGTGTTCGAGACCGCCGTTTCGGGGGGCGAGCGCGGGCCCGACGGGGCCGATGCCGTGGCCTTTACCGTGGCCACCAACCCGGGCGCGCCCGCGGGGCCGCTGAACAAGATCGCCTCGGGGGGCGAGCTGTCGCGGTTTCTGCTGGCGCTCAAGGTCTGCCTGACCGCGTCGAACCCCGCGCAGACGCTGATCTTCGACGAGATCGACCGAGGGGTGGGCGGGGCCACCGCCGACGCCGTGGGCCGCCGCCTCGCCGCACTGGCAGAGGACGGGCAGGTGCTGGTGGTGACCCACTCGCCCCAGGTCGCCGCGCTGGGCGCCCATCACTGGCGGGTCGAAAAACAGGTCGAGGGCGAGGTGACGACCTCGACGGTCGCGGCGCTTGCCCCGGCCGACCGCGTGGACGAGATCGCCCGGATGCTGGCCGGCGACACCGTCACCGACGAGGCCCGCGCCGCGGCGCGGAAGCTCTTGGCGGGATAGGGGCATGGGGCGGGCGCTGAAGGCGGGGCTGGCCTATTTCGCGCTGATCTTCGCCGCAGGCTTTGCCCTGGGCACGCTGCGCGTTCTGGTGCTGTTGCCGCGGATGGGGGAAGCGGTGGCGGTGGCGCTGGAACTGCCGGTCATGCTGGGGCTGAGCTGGCTTGCCGCCGGGGCGCTCATCGGGCGGTTCGCGGTGCCAGCGGGGGCGGCGCGGCTTGCCATGGGCGGGGCGGCGTTCGGTCTGCTGATGGCGGCGGAGGTCGGGGTGTCGGTCTTTGCCCTGGGCCGCGATATCGCCGGCCATTTCGGCCACTGGGCGACCCTGCCGGGGGCGGCGGGTCTGGCCGGGCAGGTTGCCTTTGGGCTGATCCCCTGGGCGCGCCGCTGACCGCTGGCCGCACGACCTTTCAGCAAAACGCTTGCCTGCGGTGGCCTCAGTTGCCGCGCACCATCTTGCCCGGGTTCATCAGACCCGCCGGGTCCAGCGCGCGCTTGACCTCGCCCATCACGTCCCAGCCGGCGCCGTGCTCGGCTTCCATGTAGCCCAGCTTGCCCATGCCGACCCCGTGCTCGCCGGTCACCGTGCCACCCAGCCGCAGCGCGCGCTCCACCATCCGGTGGGCCAGTGCCTTGGCCTCGTCCAGTTCGGCGGCATTGCCGGGCTCGACCAGCAGGATCGCGTGGAAATTGCCGTCGCCCACATGGCCCAGGATCGGCCCCGGGATCGAGGCGCGCGCGATGTCGGCGCGGGTCTCCTCGACCGCCTCGGCCAGCCGCGAGATCGGCACGCACATGTCGGTGACAAGACCCAAGGCGCCGGGGCGCGCGGCGAGGCAGGCGTAATAGGCGTTGTGCCGCATGGTCCAGAGCGCGGTGCGCTCTTCGGCGCGCGTCGACCATTCGAAGCCCTTGCCGCCCATCTCTTCGACCAGCGCGCCGAACGTTTCGGCCTGTTCGGCCACGCCGGCGGGCGAGCCGTGGAACTCGACCATCAGGTGCGGGCATTCGGGCATCTCGGCGCCGGCATAGGCGTTGAAGGCAGCGGCGGTGGCGGCATCGACGAATTCGATCCGCGCCATCGGGATGCCCATCTGGATCGTCGCAATCACGGTTTCCACCGCCGGGCCGATCGCGTCGAAGGCGCAAACCCCCGCCGAGATCGCCTCGGGCTGGCCGCGCAGTTTCAGCGTCAACTCGGTAATCAGCCCCAGCGTGCCCTCGGCGCCTACGAAAAGCGCGGTCAGGTCGTAGCCGGCCGAGGATTTCCGCGCCCGCGTGCCGGTGCGGATCACCCGCCCGTCGGCCAGCACCACCTCCAGCCCCAGCACGTTGTCGCGCATCGTGCCGTAGCGCACCGCGGTGGTGCCGCTGGCACGGGTCGCGGCCATGCCGCCGAGCGAGGCATTGGCGCCCGGATCGACGGGAAAGAACAGGCCCGTCGCCCGCAGCTCACGGTTCAGCGCCTCGCGGGTCAGGCCGGGCTGGACCACCGCGTCCATGTCCTCGTGATGGACGGCCAAGACCCTGTCCATCCGGCTGAAATCCACCGTCAGCCCGCCGCGCAGGGCCAGCGCGTGCCCCTCCAGCGACGTGCCCGCGCCCCAGCCCACCACCGGGCAGCCATGGGTGGCGCAGGTGCGCACGATCTGTGACACCTCTTCGGTGGTGTCGGGATAGGCCACCGCATCGGGCGGCATGGCGGGGAAATGGGCCTCGTTGCGGCCGTGCGTGTCGAGATCGGACTTGGAGCGGCTCAGCCGATCTCCTAGCATGGTGCCAAGCTCGGACAGGGCATCGGGAATGGACATTCAAAGCCTCCTTGTCGGGCGGGCGGCGCCCGGCAGACTAGGCCAGACCGCCGGCGGGGAAAAGCACAACACGGAGGACGCGACGCCATGGGGCACCTGACCCGGCGGCGACTGTGGCGCCTGGTCTCGGTCAAGACGGCGCGGCAGCTGGGCAAGGTCCGGTCCGGTTGGCGGACGGTGCGCCACCGGGGGCCGTCGCAGATCCAGTTCTGGTTCATCGCATTGATCATCGGCATCGCCGCGGGATTTGCCGCGCTGGGCTTCCGCCACGCGATCGCGGCCCTGCAATCCATGCTCTACGGGGTCGAGAACCCGGGGCTTTTGCTGACCTATGTCGACCCGCTGGCCTGGTACTGGGTGCTGTTGATCCCCGTCGCGGGGGGCCTTCTGGTGGGGCTGATCCTGGACCGGTTCACCGATGACGGGCGGGCGCGTTCGGTCGCCGACGTGATCGACGGGGCGGCGCTGCAGGACGGGCGGGTCGAGCAGCGGGCCGGGCTGGCCTCGGCAGCGGCCTCGCTGATCACGCTGTCCTCGGGCGGCTCGACGGGCCGCGAGGGGCCGGTGGTGCACATGGCCGCGATGATATCGAGCTGGGTGGCAGAGCGGCTGCGCGCAGACGGAATCACCGGGCGCGACCTGTTGGGCTGCGCAGTGGCCGCCGCGGTCTCGGCCTCGTTCAACGCGCCCATCGCGGGAACGCTTTTCGCGCTCGAGGTGGTGCTGAGGCATTTCGCGGTGCATGCCTTTGCGCCCATCGCCATCGCCTCGGTCGCCGGGACGGTCGTCAGCCGGCTGGAATTCGGCAACGTGACCGAGTTCAGCCTCGGCGCCGGGGACACGCTGGCCTTTTATGTCGAACTGCCGGCCTATCTGTTGCTGGGGCTCGTCTCTGGGCTGGTGGCGGTGATCCTGATGCGGGGGATCTTCCTGGCCGAGGACATGGGAAACTGGCTGCAGCGGACGACCCGAATGCCGCGCTGGCTGCGGCCCGCCGTCTCGGGGCTGGCGCTGGGCGGGCTGGCGATCTGGTATCCGCATATCATCGGGGTGGGCTACGAGATCACCTTCGAGGCGCTGACCGGCGTTATCTACCTGCGCGACGCGGTGATCTTTGCCATCCTCAAGGCAGTGGCAGTGGCGCTGACAATGGCAGGCCGCATGGGCGGGGGGGTGTTTTCGCCGTCGCTGATGATCGGGGCGCTGACGGGGCTGTCTTTCGGCATCGTGGCAACGGCCATCGTTCCCGATTTCTCGGGGTCCGAGACGCTTTATGCGCTGGCGGGCATGGGGGCGGTGGCCGCGGCGGTGCTGGGCGCGCCGATCTCGACCACGCTGATCGTGTTCGAGCTGACCGGCGACTGGCAGACCGGGCTGGCGGTGCTGGTGGCAGTGTCGATGTCGACGGCACTGGCCAGCCGGCTGGTCGATCGGTCGTTCTTCCTCACTCAGCTCGAACGGCGCGGCAAGCCGCTGGCGGCCGGCCCGCAATCCTACCTCTTGTCAGTTCACTCCGCCGCGCTGCTCATGCGCGGCAAGGACAGCCCCAGCGCCGCCTCCGAAGAGGCCTGCGCCGAGTTGATCTCGCAAGGGGTGATGCTGGCCCCCGAGGCGACCCTCGACGAGGCGCTGCCGCAGTTCGAGAAATGGGGCCACAGCTTTATCCCTGTGGTCGCGCCGGCGAAGGAGGGCGGCGAGCCCCGGCTGCTGGGTGCCCTGTTTCACCTGGACGCGCTGCGCGCCTACACAAGGGCGCTGGCCGAGACCGCCGCGGAGGAGCATTCCTGAGCCGCGCGGCGCGGGGGCTATAGCTGCTCGACCGTGGCCTTGTCGGGATAAAAGGCGATGTAGCCGGCGATGCGCTCCACCCCCTCCATCGGGTCCTCGTAGCTCCACGCCGCGTCGGCGATGTCGCCATGGCCCGTATTTATGGTGAAATAGCAGGCCTCGCCCTTGTAGGGGTTGGTCGTGCGCGTCTCTGTCGGGTCGAGGAAGGCCATCGCCACATCCTCTCGCGGGAAGTAGATGACGGGCGGATGGTCGCCCTCGGTCAGCTCCAGCGCGCCGCGGCTTTCGGCGATCACGGCGCCGCCGGCGCGGACCACCCAGGCGCCGTCGGCCTTGTGAATCGAGATGTGGTCGGCCATGCGAACCTCTTCTGCTCGTCGTCTTGGGCGCTGTCTGGCACGAACCCGCGGCCGCTGTCCAGTTCCCGGCGTCAGATCGCGGCGGTGGCGGCGGCCAGCCAGTCGCGTTGGGCGGGGCCCACCAGCGGCGCGATGCGGTCGCGGACCTCGCGGTGATAGGCGTTCAGCCAGGCGCGCTCGTCGCCGTCCAGCAGGCTCGCGTCGATCAGGCGGCGGTCGATGGGGGCCAGCGTCAGCGTCTCGAAACCCAGCATTTCGCGCTGGTCGGCGCCGGCCAGGTCGGGCGCGGGCGCGACGGCAATCAGGTTTTCGATGCGGATGCCGAAGGCGCCTTCGCGGTAATAGCCCGGTTCATTCGACAGGATCATCCCGGCCTCAAGCGGAACGTCCGAGCGCCGCGACAGCCGCTGCGGCCCCTCGTGCACCGACAGGTAGCTGCCCACGCCGTGGCCGGTGCCATGGTCGTAGTCCTGCCCGGCCAGCCAGAGAGGATAGCGCGCCAGGGCATCGAGGTCGCGCCCGGCCAGCCCCTTGGGAAAGCGCGCCCGAGATATGGCGATCATGCCCTTGAGCACGCGAGTAAAGGGCGCCCGGGCCGCATCCGGGGCGGAACCGATGGCGATGGTGCGGGTGATGTCGGTGGTGCCGTCGAGATACTGACCGCCGGAATCGACAAGCAGAACCTCGCCCGGGCGCACGGGCCGGTTGCTGGCCTCGGTCACCCGGTAATGCACGATGGCCCCGTTGGGGCCGGCGCCCGCGATGGTGTCAAAACTGATATCGCGCAGCTTTCCGGTGGCGGTGCGAAAGCCCTCCAGCGCCTTGACCACGTCGATCTCGGTCAGGGTGCGGGCGGGCGCGCCGTCCAGCCGCGCGGCCTCGCCATCGAGCCAGGCGAGAAACTCGACCATCGCCGCGCCGTCGCGCAGATGCGCCGCGCGCGCGCCCTTCAGCTCGGCCGGTGTCTTGCACGCCTTGGGCAGAATGCAGGGGTCCTGGGCCGCGGCGACCGCTATGCCGGCCTCGTCCAGCTCGCGTTCCACGCGGACCGGCGCGCTGCCGCGGTCCAGCCGCACCGGGCCGACCAGGCTGCGCAGGCCCGGGGCAAAGGCGCTGTCGGGGCGCAGCGTGACCTCGGGCCCCAGATGCGCAACAAGTGCGTCGTCGGCCTTGGCCGGGTCGGTGTAAAGCGTGACATGCCCGTCATCGTGCAGCACGGCAAAGCCGTGGGGCACCGGCACCCGCGCGATGTCGCTGCCGCGAATGTTCAGCAGCCAGGCGATCGAGTCGGGCAGCGTCAGGACCGCGGCCCGGTGGCCCGCCTTTCGCAGCGTCTCGGCGAGGCGCGCGCGTTTCTCGGCATGGGGGGCACCCGCCAGCTCGGCGGGGTAGGGGGAGATGGCCCCCAGCGGCGGCGCGGGCTGGTCGCCCCATATCCGGTCGACAAGGTTTTCGGTTTCGCGCAACGATATCTGGCTGCCCGCCAGCGCCGTCTCCAGCTTGGCAATCTCTTCCGGCGTGTGCAGCCACGGATCGAACCCGACCGTGCCGCCCCGCGGCAGCGCCTCGCACAGCCAGTCGGCGAGCTTCGTCTCGGGCCAGTTCACCGGGGTGAAATGGGCGGTGTCGACCTGCGCCTTGACCTGCACCCGGTAGCGCCCGTCGACGAACACCCCCGCGGTGTCGGCGAGGATCGCGGCGAAGCCCGCCGAGCCGGTAAAGCCCGTCAGCCAGGCCAGCCGCTCGTCACGGGGCGCGACGTACTCGCCCTGGTGCGCATCCGCACGCGGCACCAGAAACCCCGCCAGCCCCGCCTTGGCCAGCTCCGCGCGCAGCGCGGCCAGCCGCGGCGGGCCGTCTTGCGGAGAGGTGGCGCTGTCGAAGCTTTGAAACATGTGGACCTTGTGCAGAAAGGCGCCCCGTGGGGGGCGGTTCGGATAACCGTACCAGCCCTTGCGCCCGCGGCAAGTCCGGTTCGCATTGGACTGGGCGCGCTGATCGCAGGAGCCGTCGAGAACGGCAGCTTGGAGCCCTTTTTACCTGATGCTGCAGCAAGCTTGAACGTCCGGTGCCCTTGTTCGATTGACCGTGATCAAGGTGCCTTCCCTGGCCAGGTGTTATCAGCAAGCAGGCATACAAGATCTCTTCGATCATTAGCCGCAGCGGGGACTGGATATGGCTGACGCTGACACGACTGACTGGGACGCCATTATCATCGGCTCGGGCATGGGCGGGATGGCCGCTGCCGCCGCGCTGTCGAAGGTCGGGCACAAGGTGCTTATGTTGGAGCAGTACTACACCCTTGGCGGCCTGACCCACAGCTTCACCATCGAAGGGTTCAGTTGGGACTCGGGCATACATTACCTCAACTGCGTCGCCCCGGACGACCGCGAGCGCCGCATCCTGGACTGGCTGTCGAACACGCCGATCGAGTTCACCTCGATGGGCACAATTTATGACAATCTGCATATCGGCGACGCTGCCCCGCTGGCCTTGTCCCGCCCCTACGAGGCGCAGGCACGAGATCTAAAGGACCGGTTCCCGGACGAGGCGGAGGCCATCGACGCATGGATCGCCGCGCTGAAGGAAGGCCGGGAGGCGCTTCTGAAGGTCACCATGACCCGCGCGATGCCCGAGATCATTGGTTCCGCGCTGAAATGGTGGCACAGCCACGCCATCGACCGCTGGTGCAAGCGAACGACGCAGGAGGTGATTGACGAGATCACCGAAAACCCCGTGCTGGCCGCCGCATTTGCCGCGCAATGGTTCGACCATGGCGGCAGACCGGGCAAGGCAAGCTTCGCGATGCATGCCCTGATTACCGGAGCCTACCTGGAAAGCGGCGCCTGGTATCCCAAGGGCGGCGGCGCGGCCTTTGCCGAACACATTCTGCCGACGATCACGAAGGCAGGGGGCGAAGCGCGGGCGGACAGCAAGGTCGAGACGCTTCTGATGGAGGGCGACCGGGTCGTCGGCGTGCGGACAGCGCAAGGGGAGGACATCCGCGGAAATACGGTCATCTCGGATATCGGCGCGCGCGAGACGGTGAACCGTTTGCTGCCCGCCGATTGTGGACACCAGGACTGGATCGACGAGATCCGTGCCCTGCCACACTCTGTCGCCCATTTCAGCCTGTTCGTGGGTTTCGAGGGCGATATCGAGCGCGCCGGGGCGACGCGGTCGAACCACTGGATCTACCCGGGCGGTGAAGTCGACGTCGTATGGACCGACGTCCCCGACACTTCACCTCCCGGCATGTTCGTTTCCTTCGCCTCGTTGAAGGACCCCGGCCATGACCCCGGCCCGTCACAGAAATACGCCGGCGAAATCGTCGCCTGGGTCGACTGGTCGGTGGTGGAGAAATGGGCCGACGTGGAGCCGTGCGCGCGGGGCGAGGAATACCAGGCTTTCAAGGCTAGGGTTGAGGACAAGATGTTCGCGCAGTTCGAGGCTTATTTCCCCGAGTTGGCCAAGCTGGTCGTGTTCCGCAACCTGTCGACGCCGCTCACGACCCGCGCGATCACGGGGCATCACAAGGGCGCATTCTACGGCATCGACACGACGCCTGGCCGATTGATGAGCGAGGCGTTGCAAACCCGGACGCCTGTCCCGGGTCTTTTCCTTGCTGGTCAGGATGTCCTGAGCCCAGGCATCCCCGGGGCGCTCTGGGGCGGCGTACTGGCCGCGGCGACCGTCGATCCGAGGTTGTTCCGGAAGCTCCCCAGTTAGCAGCCGATCGTTCATGCGCCCTGACTCCCAAAGCTTCGCGTTAGCGGACCTTCAGGCCACCAACCCGAATGCCCGCTTTGTCCCGCAAACCGGCCCTTCGCCGCCCTCCGGCCCTAACTCGCCTTCCGGATCCCGATCATGCGCGCCCGCGCGCGCGGGTCCTTGTCGAACAGGGCGGCCAGTTGTTCGGTCATCGCGCCGGCCAGTTGCTCGACATCGGTGATCGTCACCGCGTGCTGGTAATAGCGGGTGACGTCGTGGCCGATGCCGATGGCGATAAGCTCGACCAGCCGCTTGCGCTCGACCATGGCGATCACGTCGCGCAGGTGCTTTTCCAGGTAGCTGGCCGCGTTCACCGACAGGGTGGAATCGTCGACCGGCGCGCCGTCCGAGATCACCATCAGGATCTTGCGCGCCTCGGGGCGGACCATCATCCGGCGGTGCGCCCATTCCAGCGCCTCGCCGTCGATGTTTTCCTTTAAGAGCCCCTCTTTCATCATCAGCCCGAGGTTTTCACGCGCCCGGCGCCAGGGCGCGTCGGCGGGCTTGTAGACGATATGGCGCAAATCGTTCAGCCGGCCGGGGCTTTGGGCGCGGCCCTCGGCCAGCCATTTCTCGCGGCTCTGGCCGCCCTTCCAGGCGCGGGTGGTAAAGCCCAGGATCTCGACCTTCACATCGCAGCGTTCCAGCGTGCGGGCCAGCACATCGGCGCAGATCGCGGCGATCGAGATCGGCCGGCCCCGCATCGAGCCGGAATTGTCCAGCAGCAGCGTGACCACCGTATCGCGGAACTCGGTATCCTTTTCCACCTTGAAGCTGAGCGGCGTCGTGGGGTTGGCCACCACGCGGGCCAGCCGGCCGGCATCGAGGATGCCTTCCTCGCGGTCGAATTCCCAGCTGCGGTTCTGCTGGGCCTGCAACCGCCGCTGCAGCTTGTTGGCCAGCCGTCCCACGGCGCCCTTCAGCGGGTCGAGCTGCTGGTCGAGATAGGCGCGCAGGCGTTCCAGCTCGGCCGGTTCGGCCAGGTCCTGTGCGAGGATTTCCTCGTCGAACTCGGTCTCGAAAACCTTGTAATCGGGGTCGGCCTCGGAATGCGGGGCGGGCGGCGGCGGCTCGAGCGGGGCCTCGCCCTCGGGCAGCTCGGCCTCTTCGCCCATCTCCATATCGGCCAGGTCATCGGCGCTGAGTTCGGCCTGGGCGGCGTCCTGCATGTCGTCCTGCGACTGCTCGGGGCTGGCGTCGGCCTCGTCGCTCGACTCCTGCTGGTCATCGCCGGCTGATTCGGGTGGCTCTTCCTCGGTCTCTTCCGATTGGTCGTCCTGGTCTTCGTCCTCGGTATCGGGGTCTTCGCCCAATTGGTCGCCGTAACCCAGATCGTCGATCACCTTCCGGGCGAAGCGGGCGAAGGCGGCCTGGTCGGAGAGGCTATCGTCCAGCCCTTCCAGCGTCTGCCCGGCCTGGGCCTCGATGAAGCCGCGCCAGAGGTCCATCGCGTGCTGCGCGTCATCGGGCAGGTCGCGCCCGGTGGCCATGTGCCGGATCATGTAGCCGGCGGCGGCAGAAAGCGGCACATCGGCGGCCTCGGTGACCTGGGCATAGCCCTTGCGGGCGGCCTCGGCGCCGATCATCGCGTCGATATTTCCGGCCGTGCCGGGCATGGTGCGCGCGCCGATCGCCTCGCACCGGGCGGTTTCCATCGCCTCGTAAAGATCGCGCGCCATCGGGCCCGATGGCATGTAGCGGCTATGGGTGGCGCCATCGTGATACTTGTGGCGCAGGGCATAGGCATCGGCGGTGCCGCGGGCGATCAGCACTTCTTCGCGGCTCATCCGGCGGCTGATCTGGGGCAGGCGCATCGCATCGCCGGTCAGCCCAGGCGGGTCGACCGAATAGGAGATGCCGATCTCGGGATCGTCGGCGATCACCCGCGTGGCTTCGGCGAGCGCCTTCTTGAACGGGTCGGCGGGGTTGTCGGCGGGTTTGCTCATCGTGCCTTGCGCTGCGGGGGTGACGTTTGCGCAATCTAGGGCCATTGCCGAGGCTTGGCCAGTAGCCGGCGTTGAAATCCCGCTGGCGCTATTGCCCCAGAAGCAGCGTTGTGCAATCGGCGATGCGCGTATCCAGCGCCGCTTCGGCCCGGGCCACCCGGGCGCGGTCGAAGCTGTATTCCATATCGGCCAGCAGCACCGCGGTATCTGTCCAGCCCGCCGAGCGCCAGCGCAGGTGCTCGCCGCCGGGTACCCCGTTGGCCTGGGCCGCGGGCAGCGTGGCGTCGAGCAGCATGTCGAACATGTCACGCTGGCGCAGCGTGTCGGTCCAGTCGGGGTTTTCCATCGCCTTCTGACGCACGGCCAGCGCGGCAAGGCGGCCAGAGCATGTGGCAAAGACCTCTGCCCGTTTCCAGGGTGTGCCGGGCAGGGCGAGCGTGGCGGAGGCTGTCAGGACCACGCAGACCGCGCCACGCAGGGCGGTGGTGAAGAGCGCTGTCATGTAACAAGTTTACGACACACCTGCGACGTGTCAATAATGTATATACGTTTAATGTAATAATGCTGTCACTTTGATGTCATCCGACGCGGAGTGCCCAATGCCTCGGCGGGATGCGCGTCAATGCGCGGGCAGCCCGTTTTCGACGGCAAAGCGGCGGCAGATCTCGGCCCGGCGCAGGAATTGCTCGCGGCTGTCGCGCCACCCGTCGATGATGTAGCTGCGCAGCAAAAGCATCAGGTCGGGACGCATCGCGTTTATGCGCCGGTCCACGTCTGCCGCGTCGCCGCCGGCCAGGCCGATGGCGGCGGCGCGGAACGCCTCGGCCATCTCCCGCGCCTCGTCCGGCGGGGCGGCGTCGATGGCATAGCGCGCGCGGAAATCCGCCATGGCCGACCAGAGCGCGGCGCATTCGGTGGCGGGATAGGTCGGATCGGGCTGGGCCCCGGCGGCGCCGGTGAACAACAGGATGGCCAGCGCGGCGCGGATCACCCCAGGCTCAGGCTTGCGGCGCTTTCGGGCAGTTCCTCGTCGAACAGCCGCTGGTAGAACTCGGCCACGGTCTGCCGCTCCAGCTCATCGCATTTGTTGAGGAAGGTCACACGGAACGCATAACCGATGTCGCCGCGGAAGATCTCGGCGTTTTGTGCCCAGGCGATCACCGTCCGGGGGCTCATCACCGTCGACAGGTCGCCATTCATGAAGGCGGTGCGCGTCAGGTCGGCCACGGTCACCATATGGCCCACGCTCTTGCGCCCCTTCTCGGTGTTGTAATGCGGGCACTTGGCCAGCACGATCGCGGTTTCCGCATCGTGGGACAGGTAGTTGAGCGTGGCCACCAGGCTCCAACGGTCCATCTGGCCCTGGTTGATCTGCTGGGTGCCGTGATAAAGGCCGGTCGTGTCGCCGAGGCCCACGGTGTTGGCCGTGGCGAACAGGCGAAAGGACGGGTGCGGTGTGATCACCTCGTTCTGGTCGAGCAGCGTCAGCTTGCCGTCGACCTCCAGTACCCGCTGGATCACGAACATCACGTCGGCGCGGCCCGCATCGTATTCGTCGAACACGATGGCGCAAGGATTCCTGAGCGCCCAGGGCAGGATACCCTCCTGGAACTCGGTGACCTGCTTGCCGTCCTTCAGCTTGATCGCGTCCTTGCCGATCAGGTCGATCCGGCTGATATGGCTGTCGAGGTTGACCCGCACGCAGGGCCAGTTGAGCCGTGCCGCCACCTGTTCGATATGGGTCGACTTGCCGGTGCCGTGATAGCCTTGGATCATCACCCGCCGGTTATGGGCGAAACCCGCCAGAATCGCGAGCGTGGTGTCGGGATCGAACTTGTAGGTGGTGTCGATATCGGGCACCCGGTCGGACCGCTCTTCGAAGCCCTTGACCGTCATGTCGGTGTCGATTCCGAAGACCTCCCGCACCGAGACGTCTTCGGTGGGTTTCGCTGCGCTTGCCATCGTGTTGTCCGTCTTTTCGTGCTTCGTGCCGCGCGGCGTGGCGCGGGCCTAGTCTCGCCGTTAGTGGAACATATCGCGGGGGCGTGCAAGGGGAAGGGCCGATCGGGCGAGGCATCGACGCTCGCGCCCTTGTGCGCAGCCTTTCGGGGATTGTGAATAGGTTGCAGCGCGCGGTGCCACTACATTGATAAGTGGAGGTGCAAGATGAAACGACGCCTATTCCTGCAAAGCGCTGCCGCGCTCGCCCTCGCCACGCCGGTGCGCGCCGGCGAACGCTTCGAGGTGACGCGGACCGATGCCGAGTGGCGCGCGATGCTGAGCGATCTCGAATACCGCGTGATGCGCCGCGAGGGCACCGAGCGCGCCTTTACCAGCCCGCTGAACGACGAAGAGCGCAAGGGCGTGTTCCACTGCAAGGGGTGCGACCTGGCGCTTTACGCGTCCGAAACCAAGTACGACAGCGGCACCGGCTGGCCCAGCTTCTACGAGGCGCTGCCGGATGCCGTGGCGACGAGGCCCGACCGCAAGCTCCTGTTCGTGCGCACCGAGGTCCATTGCCGCCGTTGCGGCAGCCACCTGGGCCACATATTCGATGACGGACCGCCCCCCACCGGCAAACGGCATTGCATCAACGGGGTGAGCCTGGTGTTCAAGCCCGCCAACAGCGCCTGACGGCGTGATAATGGGCCCCGGTCCTGACAGGGCGGGACTCGTGAAACGCTCCGGGCGGGCCGGCCGGCCGGCCATGTGAACGCGATCCGGATACCTGCGCCAGCGGTTCGGCCCAGCCCGACATAACCCCCTAGACGGCCTTCCAAAGCCGCCCCGCCAAGCGCGTGCGATGGGCGGGCCGGCGGCGTGCCCTGCCTGCAAGGCCGCGAGAAACATGGAACCTCGCGCTCTGCCGAACGTTGAACCACCAACGCAAAACAAGCGCGCGGCGCCGCGTCGCGCGCTTCGGCAAGCAATTCGGTGGAGCCGTATCATGACACGAGCGAACAAGTGGAAAGTTGGCCTGGGGTTGGTCGTTGTTGTCGTATTGGCCGGGGTCTGGGTGCGTTGGGGCCCTGACTCGTGGGAGGTTCAGATCACCGGCACGACCGGCGATGGGCGCGACGTCCAGTACCGGATCGAGACGGTTTACGCTGGCACGTCCGACACGCTGATCTTCAAGAACATGGATGCGGGGTTTGTGCCGCCCTATTTCAAGTTCGACTCGGCCGACCTTCAGTCGGTTGCGAGCCGGGTCACGCGGGAATGCCCCGAGGTTGCCGTCACGGTGAACGGCTACGGGCTGCGTATCCCCTTCCTCAGCATGTTCCCGAACGCGACGTCGATCGACGCGCCGGAGCGGTGCCGCAGGGCGCCTTCCGATCAGGGCGAGGGGGAAGTGACCGGCAGCAGCTGACTGGCACTGCCGTGTCACACCCCCGCCGGGGCGCATGCCCGCGCGTCCCCGGATCGGGCGGCAGGCATTGCCTGCCGCCCGGTTACTTGAAGCTGCGGCTGTCCTTGATCTGATCCCAGGCCCAGACGACCTCTTGCAGCCGGTCCTCGTCGGCGCGGTTGCCGCCGTTCATGTCCGGGTGCAAATCCTTGACCAGCGACTTGTACTGCTTGCGGATTTCCGCCTTGGTCCAGTGATCGCGCGCCTCGAGGATTTCCAGCGCGCGGCGCTCGGTCGGGGGCAGGCGGCGGGTGGTGCCGTTGGTGCTGCGGCCAGGGTTGCGGGTGGCGTTTTCGCCCAGCACCTGGTGGGGGTCGTCCACGCCGAGGCGCGCCCAGGCGCGCTGTTCCTCTTCGCTGGCGAAGGGGCGGGTGGCACGGCCCCAGACCCGGTCCTTCTCGATCTGCGCGTCGAGCTCGTCCTCGGTGGCGCCGTTGAAGAAGTTCCATTTCAGATTGTACTCGCGCACATGGTCCTTGCAGAACCAGTAATACTCGTCGAGGTGATCGGGTGATTTCGGTGCGCGGTACTGGCCCAGCTCTTCGCAGCCGGGATGCTCGCACTTGCGGTTCGAGGTTTCGAAGGCGCCCGACATGCCACGACGGCCGCGGGTACGCTTTTTCTTGTCCGCTGAGACGGAGATATCGAATCCGAAGGGATCGCTCTTGGCCATGACCTGCCACCTGTTCGACTCGGACTGGAGAGTTTAGACTTTTGTGCAGAGGAATGAAGAGGGCGCGGACGAAAAATGAACATGAGCGAGGAAATCCGGACCCGGCTGCAACAGGCCTTCGCGCCCGAGCGGCTGGTGGTAACCGACGAAAGCGAGCGGCACCGGGGCCATGCGGGCTATCGCGAAGGCGGCGAGAGCCATTTCCGCGTCGAGATTGCCGCCCCGGCATTGGCCGGGCAGGGCAGGCTGGCACGCCACCGGGCGGTGCACGCGGCGCTGGGCCCTGAAATCATGGGGCGCATCCACGCGCTGGCGCTAAAGATCGAGGCCTAGTGGCGGCGTCTTGCACCAAGAGGTCTCCGGGAACCGGTGGCGAGATCCATTGAAGGAATTTTGCGCCTCGTCTTATTCGGCGGCCACATCCCGAGACGGCCGGGCGGGCGGATCCTGCGCATCGGCCGGGCCCAGCGCCGGGGACGGGCCGGCATTCGGGCGCGCCGTGAGGCTGGCCGCCGCGGCCGCGGCAATCTGATCGGGCGTCTGCGGCTGAGGCGGCGTCACCGACGGGGCGGCCACGGGCGCGCCCTGCCGTTGCTCGGACCTGGCGGCGGGGGCAGCGTGCCGCGGCTCGGCCCGGGCAGGCTCATCCTGCAGAGCCCGGCGGAAGACCAGCATGTTCTTAAAACTCGATGTCTTGCCCGTCAGCCCCTGCCGCTCTTCGCAGGGCAGCGTATCGGCGCGCAGGTATTCCCAGCCCGTGCGGGCCATCTCGTTCATCAGCGCGGTCAGGGCATGGGCAAAGCGTGCCTCAGTCCCCTTCACGCCGCGCGCGCGCGCCGCCTTCGATGGCGCCGGAACGACCTTGTATTCATAATGCGACATTAAAAATCCCCCGCAATTACCGCTACACCCTAGCGATTCGCGCCGGCGAAGTCCAAGCGCACGACCAGATTTTCGACGCGCCGGGCGGGCGGGCACGCTCAGGTGCCGTAGGCGCGGGGCTGGTCCTTGACGTCCTCGGCGGCGGCGATCAGCGCATCGGCGATGAAATCCAGCTCGGGCCGGGTCAGTCGCGCGGGCAGGCGCACGTCGCAGGCGCGCATCAGCATCGCCCGCGTTTTCGGCAGCTCGGGCAGATCGTCCAGGAACTGCCAGTTCCAATAGGCACGCGCGTTGTCCTGGCTCAGCCCGAATACCTGGACCGACACGCCACGGGCCTTGGCCGCGGCCTGAAAGGCATGCGCCTCGGCGTCAGCGCGAAAGCCCACGAGGTTGAACTGGATCGAGTCCGGCGCGCGGGTTTCGGGCGCCAGGGGCGGCGGCACGTCGAGCCAGGACGAGCCATTCAGCCGTTCGGCCACGTAATCATGGTTGGCCCGCCCGTCGCGCACCCGTCGCGCGACCTCGGCCAGTTGCGGGCGGATCACGGCGGCCGAGAGGTTCTGCATCCGTGTGTTGTAAAGCGGCAGCTTGTTCTGCCAGCGGGCAAAGCTGTTTTGCAGCCCGTGATGCTTTTTCCAGTTATGCTCGTAGGCGCCCGACATGATGACGGCGCGGGCGGCGAGGTCGGCGTCGTCGGTCACCAGGATGCCGCCTTCGCCGGCGTTCACCATCTTGTAGGACTGAAACGAGAAACAGCCGATCTTGCCCAGCGTGCCGATCTTGCGCCCGTGCCAGAGGGTGCCGAGCGAATGCGCGGCGTCCTCGATCACGGGGATGTCGCGGGTCCGCGCCAGCGCCATGATCGCGTCCATGTCCGAGGTATGTCCGCGCATGTGGCTGATCAGGATCGCGTCGACGCCGTCGAGCCTGGCCTCGAAATCGGCCATGTCGAGGCGGAAATTCGCGCCCACCTCGGCCAGCACGGGCACGCAGTCGGCATGGACAACGGCCGAGGGCACGGCGGCGAAGGTGAAGGCCGGGATCAGCACCCGTGCGCCCCGCGGCAGGTCCAGCGCCTTGAGCGACAGGAACAGCGCGGCCGAGCACGAGGCGACGGCCACCGCGTATGTCACGCCCATGAACTCGGCGAACTCGCGCTCTAAAAGCGCCACCGGCGCATCCGCCGGGGCGGTGTAGCGGAACAGGTCGCCCGATTGCAGCAGGCGGTCGATCTCGGCGCGGGCGGCTTCGGGGATCGGCTCGGCGTCGTAGACGTTGGGCGCCAGGGACATGTCTTCACCTTCTCTGAAAGTCGTTTTCAGAAAAGCTGTAAGTTGGCGGGCGCGTCAAGGCAAAGTGCGATCTGCTGTGGCGGCAGCGTTAGATGCCCAGCGTGTCGCGCAGGCCATACCAGCCCATGGCCAGCGCCAGCAGCGGCCGGCGCAGGCCGCCGGCGCCGGGAAAGGGCGGGCAGGGCAGGCGCGCCATCAGGTCGAAATCCTCGGCCTGGCCGGCGGTCGCCTCGCCCATCAGCCGCCCTGCAAGGGTGGCCAGCGCGACGCCGTGGCCCGAATAGCCAGAGGCCGACAGCACGTTGGGCGCCACACGGGCGAAATGCGGCAGGCGCGAGCGGGTGATCGCCAGCGTGCCGCCCCAGGCATAGTCGATCTTGACATCGGCCAGTTGCGGAAAGACCTCCTGCATCGGCTTGCGCACCTTGGATGCGATATCCTCGGGGAAGCGGTAGCCATAGCTTTCGCCGCCGCCGAAGATCAGCCGCCCATCCTCGGACAGGCGGAAATAGTTGACCACGAAGCGGCTGTCGGCCACCGCCACGGGCTTGGCCAGCACGGTGGCGGCGCGCTTGCCCAAGGGCTCGGTCGCAACCATGAAATTGTTGATCGGCATCACCCGGGCGGCCACGCGGTCGTCGAGCCCGCCCAGATAGCCGTTGCAGGCGAGGATGACGTGATCCGCCTCGACATGGCCCTTGTCGGTGCGCACGACCGCCCGGTCGCCATGCTGGACCTGGTGCACCGCAGACCCTTCGCACAGCCGCGCGCCCGCGCGCTCGGCCGCTTGGGCGAGCCCCAGCGCAAAGGCCAGCGGGTTGAGGTGCCCCGCGCCCCAGTCGACGCTGCCGCCCTGGTAAACGGGCGAGCCCACCAGCGTGCGGATTTCTTGCCGGGTCAGGGGCTCGATCAGGTCGTATTCGTAATCGCGCAGCAGCTTTTCGGCATAGGCATGGACATGGGGCACATGGCGCGCCTGCCATTCGGCGTGGACCACACCGGGGCGAAAGCCGCAATCCATGCCGTGCGTGGCGATCAGCTCGGCCACCAGCGCCTTGGCGTCTTCGGCCAGATGCCATAGCCGCGCGGCATCGCCGTCGCCCAGCATCCGTTCCAGTTGCGTCTGGTCCGCGCGCTGGCCCGAGCCCACCTGCCCGCCGTTGCGTCCCGAGGCGCCGAAACCCAGCCTTTGCGCCTCGAGCAAGACGACGTCATAGCCCCGCTGCGCCAGGTGCAGCGCCGCCGACAGCCCCGTATAGCCGCCGCCGATCACGCAGACATCTGCGCGCGCCGCGCCCTTCAGCGGCGGATGCTCGGGCAATAGCGGTGTGTTCGCGGTGTAATAGCTGGCCGGGTAGGCGCCGCGCTTGTCGTTGGCAAAGAGCAGGTTCATACGTTCAACAACAGATGCTCGCGTTCCCAGGGGCTGATGACCTGGAGGAACTCCTTGTATTCCAGCCGTTTCACGGCTGCGTAGACACGGCAGAACTCGGGGCCCAGCACCTCGTGCAGCGCCGGTGCCGCCTCGAAAAGGTCCAGCGCCTCGGCCACGTTGCGCGGGATGCCCTCGGCGCTGGCATAGGCGTCGCCCTTGAACTCGTCCTTTGGGTAGATGCCGTCCATCAGCCCCAGATATCCGCAGGCCAGCGACGCGGCGATGCCCAGGTAGGGGTTGCAGTCCATCCCCGCCAGCCGGTTCTCGGCGCGCCGGCTCTCGGGCTCGGACACCGGCACGCGCAGCCCCGTGGTGCGGTTGTCGCGTGCCCATTCGAGGTTGATAGGCGCGGCGAAATCGGGGACGTAGCGCCGATAGCTGTTGACGTAAGGCGCCAGGATCGCGGTGACCGCGGGGATATGCGTCTGAAGCCCGGCGATGAAGTGCAGGAACGCGCGGCTTTCGCTGCCGTCTGGTTCGGAAAAGATGTTGTGGCCGGTTTTGGCGTCGACCACCGAGTGGTGGATATGCATCGCCGATCCGGGCTCGTCCTCGATCGGCTTGGCCATGAAGGTCGCGTAGCAGTCGTGCCTGAGGGCCGCCTCGCGGATCAGCCGCTTGAAATAGAAGATCTCGTCGGCCAGCTTGACCGGGTCGCCGTGGCGCAGGTTCAACTCGACCTGCCCGGCGCCGCCCTCTTGCAGGATGCCGTCGATCTCCAGCCCCTGGGCCTCGGCGAAATCGTAGATGTCGTCGATCACGGGGCCGTATTCGTCGACCGCGCTCATCGAGTAGGCCTGCCGCGCGGCGGCGCGGCGGCCCGAGCGGCCCATCGGCGGCTCGACCGGATGGGCCGGGTCCACGTTGCGGGCAACGAGGAAGAACTCCATCTCCGGGGCTACGATCGGCACCCAGCCGCGGGCGTTGTAAAGCTCGACCACCCGTTTGAGAACGTTGCGCGGCGCGATGGGCACCGGCGCGCCGGTCTGGTCGGCGATCTCGTGGATCACCTGAAGCGTGTAGTCGCCGGTCCAGGGCGCGGCGCTGGCGGTGGTGAAATCCGGCGTCAGGATCATGTCGGGCTCGGTAAAGGCCTGGCCCTCGATATCGGCCCAGTCGCCGGTGATGGTCTGCAGGAAGATCGAGTTGGGCAGGTAGAAATGCGTCTGCTTGGCGAATTTCGCTGCCGGCATCGCCTTGCCGCGGGCCACGCCGGCCAGATCGGCGACGATGCATTCCACCTCGTCCAGCTTGCGCCCGTATAGGTATTGGCGCGCGGCCTCGGGCAGTTGCTCTGTCCAGTCGTTCATGGTGCCGGCTCCTCGCGGCGCAGAAAGGCGGCCATGCGCGCGGCCATGCGGGCCGAGGACGGGGCGGTCGACCGGTCCAGCACGGCGCGCGCGGCGGCCAGGCGGTCGGGCGGCACGACGCCCGGCGCGCGCACCTGCATCAGCCCCTCGATGAAGGCGGGGCCGTATTCCGGGTGGGGCTGCACCGAATAGGCGCGGTCGCCGTAGATCAGCGCCGCATGGGCGCAGCCCGGCGCGGTGCCCACGGTTTCGGCGCCGTCCGGGGGCGTGATCACCTGGTCCTGGTGCCAGGCCTGCAAGCGGTAGCTCTGCCCCTCGATCTCGTACTCGGTGGGCCCGACCTCCCAGCCGCCGGCGAATTTCTCGACGCGCCCGCCCAGCGCGCGGGCGATGATCTGGTGGCCGAAACAGATGCCGACGATCGGCACGTTTTCGGCGATGGCGGCGCGGACGAACTCTTCCAGCGGGGGGATGAAGGGCAGATCGTCGTAGACGCCGTGGCGCGACCCGGTGATGAGCCATCCTTCGGCGGCGTGGACGCTGTCGGGAAACGCCATCGCCTCGACGTTCCACGCCCGGAAGGAAAAGCCCTCGCCGCCCAGCATCCGCGCGATCATTTCGCTGTAGTCGCCATGCGCGGCCCGAAGCGCGTCGGGCGCGTGGCCGGTTTCCAGAATGCCGATCTGCATGGGGTCTCGCCAAGTTGTGGGAGCGACCGTAATCCCGCCCGCGAGTCTCGGCAAGGGCCGGCGTTTGCTACAATGCCGTCGAGGGCGTCCAAGGCGGACAGGAAAAGGAAGCCTTGGGTTCGTTAACGTTTTGTGGTCTAATTTTCTTGTTTTTGTCTTGGAGGGGCTGGAATTGCGCTCCGCCCGAGTTCGTCGATGCATTTACGAGTAAACTCGATTGGATGAGAAATTGGACAAGCGGTTGGACAGTGTCGACGGGGTGCGCGCGGTGGCAATCCTGTGGGTCGCATTATTTCACTTCGCGTTTTTCTGGTCTGCGGCCGGCAAAGGGCTCGATCTTCTTCCCTACGACGACATGCTGGCGTGGATTCCCCTGGCCGACGTGGGACATCTGGGCGTCAGCCTTTTCTTCATCGTCTCCGGTCTGGTCATCGCGCTCAGCCTGACGCGGTCGAAATCGGCGTCCCAATTCGGGCTGCGGCGGATGGCGCGGCTCTGGCCGACCTTCGCGGTCTGCGCGACGTTGACCTTCCTGACGACGACAGTACTCGGGCCCGAGGTGCTGCGCCGGTCGGTGCCGGAATACCTGATCTCGCTGAGCTTCGTACCACCCGCCCATGTGGGCCGCGCATTCGGCGTGCCCGGCATGGAATGGCTGGACGGCGCCTATTGGTCGATATGGGTTGAGGTGCGGTTCTACGCGCTGGCTGCGTTTCTTTATTTCGCGTTGCCGTGGTCCTTTATCCGGTGCTGGGCCGTGGTCGCCGCGGGGTGCGCCGCCGTCCACCTGCTGGGAATCGCCGGCGTCGGGCCGGCCGATGCGCTGTCGCGGCTGCTCTTCGCAGAGCACCAGCCGTTTTTCACCGCCGGCATCGCGCTGGCCTTCCTGATGCATGGGCAGGAACGGTGGCTGGCCCGCGCGCTGCTTACGGTGTCGGTGGCGCTGGCCCTGTTCTACGGCTGGGCCAAACTCGACTGGGCGACGGCGGGGACCGCTGTCCCGCTGGGCGCGGTACTGGCCTGTTTCGTCATCGCCGCGGTCTCCGTCCTGCGCGCGGGGGCGATCCCGCTACTGCGCTGGGCACCGATGACGGCATTGGGCCGGGCGAGCTATGTCTACTACCTGCTGCACCAGAATCTCGGGCTCGCGCTGCTCGCGGCCGTCCCACTCGCGGGACTGGCCTCGGTGATGGTGATGCTGGCGATCCAGGCGGGGCTGATTGCGCTTGCGATCTTCCTGCATCTGAACGTGGAGAAACCGGTGCTGCGCTGGTTGCGCAGGCGCATCGACGGGCCGCGCGTGGCCGCACCGCAACCGCCGCAGCCGGTTCGGTCGGCGGCGGCCGCGGGCAATCCGCACCCCTGAGGGGGGCGCTAGACCGTGTCCAGATAAAGCGCCCTCTGCTGCGCCTCGGTCATCGTGTCCAGGCGGGCCATTTCCTGCCGCTTGGTGCGCACGAGGTTCTCGACCAGCCCGGGCGGGAAGATACGGGCAACCAGTTCCCCGGCCTCGAAGGCGGAAATTGCACTGGCCCAGTCGGCGGGAAGTTGCGGCAGGTCCTGCGCATAGGCGTTGCCGGTGACGGGCGCGGGCGGGGTCAGTTCGGCCTCGATCCCTTCCAGCGCGGCCCCCAGTGTCGCGGCGACCGTCAGGTAGGGGTTCACGTCGCCGCCCGCCGTGCGCTGTTCGATGCGCCGGGCCTTCGGGTTGCCGCCGGGGATGCGGATCGCGGCGGTCCGGTTCTCGTAGGCCCAAGAAATCGCGGTGGGGGCGTGGGCGCCGGGCACGAGGCGGGCATAGCTGTTGGCATGGGGGGCGAGGATCAGCGCCATCTCGGGCAGCGCCTTGAGACACCCGGCGACCGCGTGGTGCAGCGCAGGCGTGCCGCGGGCGCCGCCATCGTCGAAGATGTTGTCGCCCGCCCCGTCCAGCACCGAGAAATGGATATGCAGCCCGTTGCCCGGATGATCCGGGTAGGGCTTGGCCATGAAACTGGCGGCAAAACCGTGCTGCCGGGCCATCCCCTTGACCAGCAGCTTGAAAAGCCAGGTGTCGTCGGCGGCTTTCATCGCCTCGGTGTGGCAGAGGTTGATCTCGAACTGGCCCATGCCCCCCTCGCTGATCAGCGCGTCGGCGGGAATGTCCATCGCCTCGCAGGCGTCGTAGAGGTCGTTGAAAAAGGCGTCGAAGGCATCGATCGTGCGCAGGCCCAGAATCTCGGCCCCCGCACGGCGCTTGCCCGAGCGGGGCGAGCGCGGCGGGGCGAGCGTGTCCTTGCTGTCGTCGATCAGGTAGAATTCCAGCTCGGTCGCCACCTGCGGGTGCCAGCCATGCGCGGCATAGCGCTCCAGCACGCGGGCCAGCGCATGGCGCGGGTCGCCCTCGAAGGGGCGGCCGTCTTCACGATACATCCACAGCGGCAACAGCGCCGAGGGCGCATCGAGCCACGGCATCGGCACGAAACCGCGGCCCGTGGGGTAGAGCACGCCGTCGGCATCGCCGGTCTCGAAGACCAGCGGGCTTTCGTCGATATCCTCGCCCCAGATGTCGAGATTGAGTACCGAAAGCGGAAAGCGCACGCCTTCCTCCTCGGCCTTGCCGGCAAACCGCGCGGGCACCCGCTTGCCACGGGCTTGGCCGTTGAGATCGCACGCGGCAACGCGGATCGAGCGCACCTCGGGATGCGCGGCCAGCCATTCGCTCACCTCAGCACCTGCGGGCGGAACCGGATCGGACGGCGCCGTTCTTGCGGCAGGTGACGGTTGAGCCGGCGGTTGATCAGCCCGAAAATCGTGATGATGACCAGCGTCAGCAAGATGAAATAGCCCGCCACGATCGGGTAGGGGATGAACGGGTTGAACGTCTTGTCGGCGAAGTAACTGGCGTAATAAAGCGCGTCGCCCTTCTGCTGCCAGGCCGGAAAGCCCGAGAAATAGACCAGCGTCGTGGCGTGAAACAGGAAGATCGCCTCGTTGGTGTAGGCCGGCCAGGCAAGCCGCAGCATCGTGGGCCAGACCACCCGGCGGAACTTGGCCAAGCCCGACAGGCCATAGGCGTCGGCGGCCTCCAGGTCGCCCTTGGGCACCGAGCGCAGCGCGCCATAAAAGATCTCGCCCGAATAGGCGGCGGTGTTGAGAAACAGCACGATCAGCGCGCCCGCCCAGGCCCGCGTCAGCCAGCGGGTATCGGCGGTGATCTCGGTGAAGATCAGGTTGATCTCGATCCCCGATTTCGGCAGCAGCACGAAGGCCTCGTAGGCCAGGAAGAACTGGATGAAGAGCGGCGAGCCGCGGAACAGGAAGATGAACCATTCCGCGGGTTTGCGCACCGCCCACAGGCGGCTCGACCGCGCCACGGCCACCCCGGTTGCGAGGAAAAAGCCGAAGAGCAGCGCGAAGGCGCCGAAGTAGATGTTCCAGATCAGGCCCGACCCGATCAGCGTGATCTGCTCGCACAGCGTGAAATCCGACCGCGGCAACAACCGTTCGCCGATGCCGACCGAGCGCAGCGCGTAATCGGCGATGGTCTGGACGCAGCTCATCGGGCCGCCTTCCGCTGTGCTTCGCCGGCCAGCGTCGCCTGCCCGTGGGACAGGCGCACGGTCACCCGGCCCAGCACGATTTCCGAAACCTTGGTGAGGCCGAGATAGAAAACCAGCAGCCCGAGGAAGTAGTAAAGCCGCCAGTCCGGGTGCGGATAGGCGTAGATCGAGGTCTTGGACCCGCCCAGTTCGCGCGCCCAGTAAACGATATCCTCAACCCCGAGAAGGAACAGCAAGGGCGTGGCCTTGATCAGGATCATCCAGAGGTTCGAAAGCCCCGGCAGGGCATAAACCCACATTTGCGGCACCAGGATGCGCCAGAAGGCCTGGCGCTGGGTCATCCCGTAGGCCTCGGCGGTTTCGATCTGCGCGCGCGGAACCGCGCGCATCGCGCCGAAAAGCACATTCGCCGCGAAGGCGCCGAAGACGATGGCGAAGGCCAGCACGGCGAGAAAAAAGCCGTAGGTCTCGTGCATCCATTGGGGGCTGGTCGAGAGCGGCAGCTTGGCCTGGGCGCAGACCACGAAATCGCTGCCCTGGCGCACCGGTTCCGACCAGTCGGGGCATTTCGCCTTGTGCCGCAGCCATTCGAACGCCTGGTCCAGCGCGATGGGCACGAAGAGAAAGAAGATGATGTCCGGCACGCCCCGGACCATCGCCGTGTAGGCCCGCCCGATCAGACGCACCGGCCACAGCCGCGCCCGCGCCGCCATCGCACCGCCAAAGCCGAAGGCCAGTGCCGCCGGCGCGGTGATCAGCAGCAACAGCATCACCGTCCCGAACGAGGCGTAGAACGCCATGTGCTTGCCGCTGGTCAGATAGCAGGCCAGCCAGGCGAACCCGTCAAGCGTGGAAGGATCGGAGCAAGAGGCGAACATTTCAAGCGCGCGCGGCGCGTGGGGGCGCCGCGCGCATGGGGCTCAAATCAGTACCCGCCGTCCATGCCGTCGAACCACTTGGCGATCAGCGTGTTCAGCGTGCCGTCTTCCTTGACCGAGGCGATGGCCGCGTCGAACTTGGCCTTCAGCTCGGCATCGGATTCGCGCACGCCGACGCCGATGCCGTCGCCCAGCATCACGTCGCCGCCCACGATCACGAGCTCGCCGCCGGATTCGTTGACGATGGGCTCGAGAAAGCCCTTGTCGGCCAGCACCACGTCGGCTTCGCCGTTGCGGACGGCGGCGATGGTCTCGTCGGGGGTGGCGAATTCCACCAGCGTGGCGCCGGTCGAGGCGACGTGGCTGGCCTGGATCGTGCCGGTCTGGGCGGCGACGACGGCCGAGTTCACGTCGATATCGTCACTCAGCGCGACATAGACCGACGGGTCGGGCGGAAAGTAGCTTTGGGTGAAGTCGATCACCTCGTCGCGCTCGTCGGTGATCGACATGCCCGCGATGATGGTGTCGTAGTTGCCCGACACCAGGTTGGGGATGATCGAATCCCACTCGTTGGTGACCCATTCGCAGGTCAGTTCGGCGCGCTTGCAAAGCTCGTCGCCCAGCTCGCGCTCGAACCCGTCGACCTCGCCGTTGTCGTTGATGAAGTTGTACGGAGGGTAAGCGCCCTCGGTGCCCATGCGCACCGTCATGGAATGGCTCGCGGCCAGGGCGATCCCGGCGGTCAGCGCAAGGGCGGCGGTGCCAAGGATAATCGGTCTCATCGTCTGCGAACTCCCGTTTGTGGTTGGTTGCCCGGCCCTGGGGTCAGGCCGCGGCGGTTGCACTCAAGAATTGCCTCAGCCGCTCGGACTTGGGCGAGCCGAACAGGCGGTCTGGCGGGCCCTCTTCCTCGATCAGGCCCTGATGGAGGAAGACGACGTGGTCGGACACATCGGCGGCAAGCCGCATGTCGTGGGTGACCAGCATCATCGTGCGCCCCTCTTCCGCAAGCGCCTTGATGACGCGCACCACCTCCTGCTCGAGTTCCGGGTCCAGGGCAGAGGTCGGTTCGTCGAACAGCAGCGCCCGGGGCTGCATCGCCAGCGCCCGCGCGATGGCCGCGCGCTGCTGCTGGCCGCCCGACAGCTGGGCGGGAAAGACATCGGCCTTGTCGCCGATACCGACCTTTGCCAGCAATTCGCGCGCGCGGGTCTCGACCGCGTCGCGCTGCTCTTTCAGCACGGTGACGGGGGCCTCCATCACGTTTTGCAGGATCGTCATATGCGCCCAGAGGTTGAACTGCTGGAACACCATCGACAGGTTGGTGCGGATGCGGATCACCTGGGCGCGGTCGGCGGGCTGGCGGTGCGGGCCCTGGCCGCGCCATGTGACCGGCTCGTCCTCGAAGATGATGTCGCCCTGCTGGCTGTCCTCCAGCAGGTTGGCACAGCGCAAGAGGGTGGACTTGCCCGATCCCGACGACCCGATCAGCGAGACCACGTCGCCCCGCCGTGCCGTCAGGCTGACGCCCTTGAGCACTTCGAGGGCACCATAGCTCTTGTGAAGATCGCGGATCTCCAGGACGGGCGGGTTAGTGTCGGTCACGCAGGCAGCGGCATCTTTGTTATCCCCAAGGCCGAAGTAGGGCGCAAATCCTGGTCGATTGCAACGGGGTTTTTGCTGCCTGCCGTTGCGTCTGCCCAAGATTTGGGCAGGTTGCGGCGGGGATGCCCGGCGGCGGCCCGGCAATAGACGCGGCCCTTGGTCACGCGCCGCTGTTCGCAGGGGTTTCGGGGCTCAGCCCGCGCGGCGCGCCTCGACCCGCTGGCGCGCGAGCGCGCTGTCGCGGTCGTTCACGCCCAGCAGCTTGGCCACGAGGCGCAACAGCCCGTCTTCCTCTTCGTCGCGGATGCCATCGGCCAGCACCACGTCCCAGAGCGCCTCGACCACGCCTTCGCGCTCTTCATAGGCCACGGCATCCTTGATCGCGCGGGTAAAGCGCACGGTGTCGGGCGCCTCGCCTTCCAGCGCCTCGGAGCGTCTGCGCAGGTCGGTCGCCTCGAAGGGCGACAGCCCGTAGCGCGCGGCGAGGATGCGCTCGATCCGTTCGGCCTCCTCATGGGCATATTCGCCGTCGGAATGGGCGATGCGCACCAGAAGCGCGCCAAGCGCCAGCCGCGCATCGGGGTCGGGCAGGAGGGCGGGGTCGGGCGCGGTCAGGCGTGAGAGGAAATCTGCGAACATGGGCCGAGATATAGTCCCGCTTTGCGCCCGGTCCAAGCCCCGGCGCGGCTCAGCCGGTCAGCGGCAGGCAGCCGAACCGGATATCGTCGAGCGCGATGCCCCCCGGGTCGAGATTGGTCACCAAAAGCCCCGCGATGGCGGGGGCGCCCGTCTCGGTGCGGAACCCGAAGCCCGAGATGCCGCCACCGGGCCGTCGCGCGAGGCGGGCCATAAGCCGGCCGTCGCGCCCGTAGAAGGCAAAGCTTACGTCGCCGCGATGGGCGGTATTGGTGCCCAGCGCATCCACGTATTCGGTGTGCAGGCGCAATGTCACCGCGCAGGCATCGCGGGTAAACAGAACCGCCGCCGACCCCTCGCCCCGCCCGTCCTCGGCGGGCCAGCCGACGGGGCCCAGCGGGTAGAGCGCGTTGGAGCCGAAGGCGCGGTGGAACGAGACCGACAGCCCCCGGCCGGGTGCGCCGGTTTCCAGCGCCAGCGGGGCGTCGGGCCGGCCTTCGGGCGCGTCGTGGCGGCCGTCTTCGGGGCCGGGCGCCTCGGCCAGCCGCTGGCCGGCAAAACGTTCGCCCAGCCGGGCGCCGATCACCGCCAGCCCGTGGTTCAGGTTGTGCCCGGGCTCGGGCAGGGCGGGCAGCTCTTCGAAATCTATCCGGCCGTCCAGAAGCGGCGCCAGCGCATCGTGGGGCGCCGCCTCGATGCCTTGTCCGGCCGCCGGGCCGGCGACGAGGGCGGCCAGCAGCCAGGCGGCCCCGGCGCGCACCCCTAGACCAGCCGCGAGATGTCCCGCGCGGCGCGCACGAAATCGGCGAATAGCGGGTGCGGCGCGAAGGGTTTGGATTTCAGCTCGGGGTGGAACTGAACGCCGATGAACCACGGGTGATCGGTCCATTCCACGATTTCCGGCAGCCGCCCGTCGGGGGACATGGCTGAAAACACCAGCCCGGTATCCTCAAGCTTGTCGCGATACTTGATGTCCACCTCGTAGCGGTGGCGGTGACGTTCCTCGATCCTGGTCGTGCCGTAGATCTGCGCGACCTTCGAGCCCTCTTTCAGATGCGCCGCGTAGGCGCCCAGCCGCATCGTGCCGCCCTTGTCATCGTCGACCTTGCGCTCGACCTTGTGGCTGCCCTGGACCCATTCCTTGAGGTGGTAGACCACGGGGGTAAAGCGTTTCTTGCCGGCCTCGTGGTCGAATTCCTCCGACCCTGCGTCGGGCAGATGCGCGACATTGCGCGCCGCCTCGATCACCGCCATCTGCATGCCGAGGCAGATGCCGAGATAGGGCACCTTGCGGGTGCGGGCGAATTCGGCCGCGCGGATCTTGCCCTCGGTCCCGCGCTCGCCGAAGCCGCCGGGCACCAGGATCGCGTGGAAACCCTCAAGGTAGGGCGAGGGGTCCTCGCGCTCGAAGATCTCGGCGTCGATCCACTCGGCCTTGACCTTCACCCGGTTGGCCATACCGCCATGGGTCAGCGCCTCGGCGATGGATTTGTAGGCGTCCTCAAGCTGGGTGTACTTGCCCACGATGGCCACGCGCACCTCGCCCTCGGCGTTGAAAATGCGGTCGGAGACGTCCTCCCATTTCGCCAGGTGCGGCTTGGGCGCGGGGCTGATCGCGAACGCGTCCAGCACCGCCTGGTCCAGCCCCTCGCGGTGATAGGCCAGCGGTGCCTCGTAGATCGATTGCAGGTCTTGCGCGGCGATCACCGCGTCGGGGCGCACGTTGCAAAAGAGCGCCAGCTTGTCGCGCTCCTTCTGCGGTATCGGCCCTTCGGAGCGGCAGACCAGCACGTCCGGCGCGATGCCGATCGAGCGCAGCTCTTTCACCGAGTGCTGCGTGGGCTTGGTCTTCAACTCGCCGCTGGCGCGGATATAGGGCAAGAGAGTGAGGTGCATGAACATGCACTGGCCGCGGGGCTTTTCCTGGCTGAACTGGCGGATCGCCTCGAAAAACGGAAGGCCCTCGATATCGCCGACCGTGCCGCCGATCTCGCACAGCATGAAATCGACCTCGTCCTCGCCGATCCGGATGAAATCCTTGATCTCGTCGGTGACGTGGGGGATCACCTGGATGGTCTTGCCAAGGTAATCGCCCCGGCGTTCCTTCTCGAGCACGTTCGAATAGATGCGCCCCGACGAGACGGAGTCGGTGCGCCGTGCGGCCACGCCCGTGAAGCGTTCGTAATGGCCGAGGTCGAGATCGGTCTCGGCGCCGTCGTCGGTGACGAAGACCTCGCCATGCTCGAACGGGCTCATCGTGCCGGGATCGACGTTGAGATAGGGGTCGAGCTTTCGCAGCCGCACGGTGAACCCGCGGGCCTGCAACAGCGCCCCCAGAGCCGCCGAAGCCAGCCCCTTGCCGAGCGAGGACACAACCCCGCCGGTGATAAAGATGAAACGCGCCATGACGCTGAAAACCCCCGTGATCCTCGTTCCTGGTCTGCCCGATTCGGCCCTTCAGGACCGCAGCATCACGGGATTTAACCTATAAGGGATTCGCGGCGATGCCGCAACATGACCGCAAGATGCTGGGGCTGATTGCCAGCCCGAATCAACGTTTTGTGGTCTTGTCTCAGTCGGCCCGGGGCGGCGCAAGGGGCGCATCGACCGGCGCAGGCGGCAAAAGGTCGGTGCCCAGGGCCGACTCGGTCGTGTCGTCCGTCTCGGTCTCTGCGGCTGCCGGCGGCTCGGCCCCCAGACGGTCGACGACCGAGGTGCCCTCGGCATTCTGCGCCGCGATCACCGTCAACAGCAGCGATGTGCAGATGAAGGCGATGGCGAAAAACCAGGTCACCCGGCCCAGCGCGCTGGCCGCGCCGCGCCCGGTCATGGCGCCGCCACCACCGCCGCCCATGCCCAGACCGCCGCCCTCCGAGCGCTGCAACAGGACCACGCCGATCAGGCAGAGCGCGAGGATCAGGTGGACGATCAGGATGACGTTTTGCATAAGGGCGGCCCTAATAGTGACTTGGTCGGCTACCTAAGCCCAACGGGCCGCCCCCGCAACCCCTCAGGCTCTGGCCTCTTCGCCTGCCGGCGGCCGCACCTTGCTGCGCGACTTGATCTTGCTCGGCCCGCGCCAACTGGACGCGCCGCCAAGGATCAGCGACAGGATGGCGATGACGCCCCAGATGTTGTTCGTGCTGAGTTCCAGCGCGATCACGCCCTTGTCGACCAGGATATATCCCAGAAGCGCGACGATCACCAAAAGCAGGAAGATCCCAACCGACCCGAGTGTTCGGATCGTGCTGAGCAGGAAGTAGAGCAGCGCGATGCCCAGGATGATGCCGAGGCCGATCACCAGCGGCTTTTGCGTGGCGTAATTGTCCTGCGCCCAGGTCACGTAGTTGAACTTTGTCGGGTTGTAGGTTGCGGCCAGCAGGATGAAGGCAATCACCGTGCGCAGCAGAAATCCGGACATTCTTGGTCCTCCTTGTTTGTGTCGATCCGACTCGGGGCCGAGTGTAACGCGACACGAACCCTGTGCGGCGAAAATTGCTTTGCCGCATCGTCGCAGGGCCTTGCCGGCGCTAGTGGGCGCGCTAGGCGACGCACCCTAGTCTTCGACGTCGTCCACATCGGCCTGACCCGACAGGCGGCGGCGGATGATGCTCCAGGACAGCCCGACGCCCAGAACGAGGCTGAGCGTGGCGATGCCGATCCAGGTGTTCAGGCCCGGATCGTCCAGTCGGATCACCTGCCAGTCGACGAGCACCCAGATCAGCGCGGCGACGATGGCCATCACCAGGATCATGCCGAAGGCGCCGATCGAGCGCAGCGTGGCGCGCAGGTAGATGACGTATCCGGTCAGCAGCAACAGTCCGGCCAGCACGATCTGCGGGGTATTTTCCTGCCAGCCATCCATCACCCAGCGTGTGTAGTTGTACGATGTCGGATTATAGGTCGCAGCCAACAGCACGAAGGCAATCAGCCACCGAAAGAGGATTCCGGCCATTCCAGACACTCCCTGAATCTTCTCGCGCGTCCGAGTCGATGCCTACCATAGCTTCCGCACCCGCGCGTTGCGGCGAAAATGGCCTTGCCTCATCGTCGCAGGGCTTTATACCGGCGCGGGTTTGCACGTCAGCATCTTAAGGAACTGTGCCATGGCCAATGTCGTCGTCGTGGGCGCCCAGTGGGGCGACGAGGGAAAGGGCAAGATCGTCGATTGGCTGTCCGAACGCGCCGATGTGATCGCGCGGTTTCAGGGCGGGCACAATGCCGGCCACACGCTGGTGATCGGCGGCGAGGTGTACAAGCTGCACGCGCTGCCCTCGGGCGTGGTGCGCGGCGGAAAGCTCAGCGTCATCGGCAACGGCGTGGTGCTGGACCCGTGGCACCTGATCCAGGAGATCGAGACGATCCGCGCGCAGGGGGTCGAAATCACGCCCCAGACGCTGATGATCGCCGAAAACACCCCGCTCATCATGCCCTTCCACGGCGAGCTTGACCGCGCGCGCGAAGGCCAGAACTCGGTTGCCAAGATCGGCACCACCGGCCGCGGCATCGGCCCGGCCTACGAGGACAAGGTCGGCCGCCGGGTGATCCGGGTGGCCGACCTGGCCGATGACGCCACGCTGGAGCTGCGGGTCGACCGCGCGCTGGTGCATCACAACGCCCTGCGCGCCGGGCTGGGGCTGGAGGCGGTCAACCGCGACGCGCTGCTGGCCGAGCTGCGCCGCGTCGCGCCGGAAATCCTGGCCTATGCCGGGCCCGTCTGGAAGGTGCTGAACGAGCAGCGCAAGGCGGGCCGCCGCATTCTCTTCGAAGGGGCGCAAGGCGCGCTCTTGGACATCGACTTCGGCACCTACCCTTATGTCACCTCGTCGAACACAATCGCCGGGCAGGCGGCCACGGGCACCGGCATCGGACCGGGGTCGATCGATTTCGTGCTCGGCATCGTAAAGGCCTATACAACGCGGGTGGGCGAGGGTCCGTTCCCGACCGAACTGGACGACGCCGACGGCCAGCGGCTGGGCGAGCGGGGCCACGAATTCGGCACCACCACGGGGCGCAAGCGCCGCTGCGGGTGGTTCGACGCGGTACTGGTGCGCCAGACCTGCGCGGTCAGCGGCGTGTCGGGCATCGCGCTGACCAAGCTCGACGTGCTCGACGGGTTCGAAGAGCTGAAAATCTGTACCGGCTATGATCTGGATGGCGAGATGCTGGATTATCTGCCCACGGCCGCCGACCTGCAGGCCCGCGTCACGCCCGTCTACGAGACGCTGCCGGGCTGGCAGGCCAGCACCGCCGGCGCGCGCAGTTGGGCCGACCTGCCCGCCGAGGCGATCAAGTATGTCCGCCGCGTGGAAGAGTTGATCCAGTGCCCGGTGGCGCTACTCTCTACCTCACCCGAACGCGACGACACCATCCTCGTAACAGACCCCTTCGCAGACTGATGCCCCTGTCTTACAAAGCCCGCCGCCGCTGGTCCCTGATCATCCTGTTGATCGGACTGCCGGCCTATATCGTGCTGGCCGTCACGGTGATGAGCTGGCTCGACCGTCCGCCCTTCCTGGTCGAGCTGGGGGTCTATCTGGTACTCGGCTTGGTCTGGGCGCTGCCGTTCCGCTTTGTGTTTCGCGGCGTCGGCCGGGCCGACCCGGGTGCGGCCGAGGACGAAAACCAAAAGGCGGAATGACGTCTCCGTCATCCCGCCGACACTCTTTACGAACCTCTGCGACGCGTTAACCGGCGCGCCGTTGTGCCTTGGCATCCACCAGCAGATGCGATTTCGGGTTGAGCGCGAATTCGCCGCGCTTGACCTTTTGCAGCACGCCCTGCCGCAGCAGGCTGCCGAACGCGCGCAGCGTGTCCTCGCGGCTGAACGCGGTGTCGGGGAAGGGGGCGGTCGCCACCTGCATCAGTTGCGGGCGGCTGAAGGTCTCCTGCCCCCCGACCCCCACCAGGTAGGCGGCGGCGGCCTCCATCACCTCGGCCAGTTCGGTCGCGCCGCTGACGGCGAGGAACTTGGCGAAGCTCGGGCTGGCCTCGGCCGCCTCGTCGATTTCGTCGTCTTCGAGCAGTGCGAGGTTGCCCGAACTCATGCGGCGCGGGCGGATCAGCTCGGGCTCGTCGTCGAGCGCGCCCTCGGGGTCGTCGATGCGCTGTTCCGAAACCAGCACCAGCGGGGCAAGGCCCTCGGTGTCCTTGGGGGCCGGCGCCGGACCCTCGCGCACGGCGCGGGCCAGGTCTTCGCGGTAGGGGTGGGTGTCGGCCTCGGGGCGCGCTGCGGCCTTGCCGCCGCGCATGGCGCGGTCGGCCACGGTGGCGGCGACGGCGGCCTTCAGGTGGGCGATGGCCGAGCGGCGGCGGCGCTGCTCGGCGCCGTCAAGCTTGGTATTGGTCTCTTCCAGCAGGCGCGACACGGCGATTTCCTCTTCGTCGGCATCGGCGGGCTGCAGCCGCGGACCCTTCGGGGGCGCAGACGGCATGTCACCTTTGAGCTCGGCCAGTTCGGCCATCAGGTCGGCCTCTTCCTCGGGCGAGAGATCGGCACCGGCCGGCGATTTCCCGTCCTCGTCCTCGGTCTCTGCGGACACCTCCTCGGCGGGCGCCTCCTCTGCCGGTTCCTCAACCGCCTTGGCCACCGGTTCCTCGGTCTCGGCGGGGGCGGCATTGTCCGGCGACGGGGCCTCGGCCTCGTCGGTTTCCGGCGCGGTCTCGGCATCCGGCGTATCGGGCGCGGCCTCCAGCGGCGTATCGGGCGCGGCCTCCAGCGGCGTGACGCGCTCGTCCTCGCCCAGCCGGCGCAGGGTCGAGCGCCCGCCCTCCAGATCGCTGCGCTTCACCTTCAGAACCCGGGCGCGGGCACGTGCCGCCATTTCGCGCGCGGCTTCGGGGTCGCGCGAGGCAACGCGTTCTGCGGCGGCCTCGGCCTCCGGTTCGTCCTGTGCGGCCTCGGCGGACGGCGCCTCCCCGGTTTCCGGCGCGGGCTGTTCGCCGGGCTTGGCCCCGCGCCCCGGTGCGGTCAGCGCGGCGAGGCGCTTGAGCAGCGAGTTGTCGTCGCCTCGCGGCGCCTCGGCTTCGGCCTCAACCACGGCCTCGTCCGGCGTCTCGGCAGGCGCCTCGTCCTCGTGCGGCGCTTCGGCAACCGCGTCTTGCGCGGCGGGCTCGGGGGACGTCTCTGTCGCGGCCGGTTCCATCGTCTCGTCGGGGGTCTCGGCAGGCGCCTCCTCGACAGCGTCGGCGTCTGCCATCTCTGCCGTCTCTGCGGCGACATTTTCCGCCTCGGGGGTCGTCTCTTGCAGCTCGGGCTCTGCCGCCGCGGCCGGGTCCATCGCCTCCTCGGCGGTTTCGGCGGGCATTTCGGCAGCCGCTTCCGACGGCTCAGTGGGTTCGACGGTGGCTTCCTCTGCCTCGGCGGTGGCCTCTTCCACGTCAGGCTCGGCAGGCTCGGCCCGGTCATCCGCCTCGGCGGGCGCTTCTGCAACCGCATCGGGCTCGGTCGGCTCCACGGCCTCGTCCCCCTCGGCGGGGGGGGCGACGAAGGGCGCAGGCGTGTCCTCGACCGTCTCGGGGGCGAAGGTTTCGGCCGGCTTCGGGGCTTCGGCGGCGGCGGGAGCGGCCTGGCCTGCGCGGGCCGTGTCGACCACGGCGCGGATGCGCGCCAGCTTGGCGGCGACAGAGCCCGGGTCGGCGACCGGGGCCGGGGCAGCGGCGTAAGGCGCGGCGGAGGGCGCCGGGGTGGCATCGGGTGCGCGACGGGGCGCCGGGGCGGGCCGGGGTGCGGGTGCCGGACGTTCGGCGCGCGGGGCGGGCGCCGGGGCGGCATCTTCTTCCTCGGTCTCGGCGCGCAGCACGATGCCGGTCTGTTCGACCCGTGCCTCGACGCGCCGGCGGACCTCGCGCTCGGCGATGCGCTGCAGCATCTCGGTATCGGGCGTCGGCGGCTCCGCGCCGAAGTAGCGATCTTCCGAAGCGAGATCCCGGAAATACTCGGCGATGGCCTTCATCGTCTCGAAGGAATCGTCGAACCCTTCGAGCGTGCACGAGAACGTGCCATAGGACACCGTGAGAATTTTACTTGCACCAACCATCAAAAACTCGCTTTCTGCCCCGCTCGTTGGTCAGTGGTTTACCATAGACCGGTTCTCAAAATTGAACAAAACTGGGATTTTTGGAGGATTTAATCTTGTTCAGATTGTGGAAAACCGCCCGATGGCGCAGATAGGCGCCATGGACGGGGTCTTGCTGGAAACATCCGAAAACGTGACGCTTTTGGGCGGCGGAGACATCGTGGCGGCCGATCTGGACCTCGCGCTGGCCCGCGCTCCGGTGGTGGCCGCCGCCGACGGCGGCGCCGACTTCGCGTTGTCGCATGGCCATGTACCGCAGGCGGTGATCGGCGATTTCGATTCGATCAGCGACCGGGCGCGGGCCGCGATCCCGCCAGAGCGCCAGCACCCGATCGCCGAACAGGACAGCACCGATTTCGACAAGTGCCTGCGGTCGATCCGGGCGCCGCTGATCCTGGGGTTGGGCTTTCTCGGCCCGCGGCTGGACCATCAACTCGCCGCGCTCAACACGCTGGGGCGCCGGGCCGGGGTTCGCTGCGTGCTGGTCGGGCCGCACGACATCTGCTTTCTCTGCCCGGTGCGGCTGGGCCTCGACCTGCCGGTAGGGACGCGGTTGTCGCTGTTCCCGCTGGGCGCGGTGACGGGCGAAAGCCGGGGCCTGCGCTGGGCCATCGACGGCATCCACTTCGCGCCCGGCGGGCGCGTGGGTACATCGAACCGGGTCGTCGCCACGCGGGTCGAACTGTCATTTGCCATGCCGAGGATGCTGGCGTTCTTGCCGCGGGACGCGCTCGACGCGGTGCTTCGCGGGCTCAGGGCGGCGGAAGCGGCGGACGGCTGAGATGCCGCTCGCGCACGAAGACGTAAAGCCCGGCGGCAACGATCACCGCGATCCCGGCGAAGGTCTGTGTATCGGGCAGGTCGCCGAAGACGGCATAACCCAGCGCGGTTGCGGCGACGATTTCCAGGTATTGCAGCGGCGCGACGGTGGCCGTCGGCGCAAGGCGGACCGCGCCGCTGATGAAAATATGCGACACCGTCGCCGCCAGGCCCACGCCGGCCAGGTAGACCCAGACGCGCCCCTCGGGCCAGACGGTCTGCAAGGGCGCGATCTCGGTGCCGCGGGCCAGCACCAGCACCGGGCCGATCAGCAGGCAGGCCGCCAGCGCCGTCCAGGCCTGCAACGCCACCGGCGTCATCCGCCGCGCGATGCGCCGGGTCAGCACCATGTAGCTGGCAAAGCAAAAGGCGGTGCAGACCGGCAGCAAGGCGACCGGTCCGAAGGCGGCAAAGCTGGGGCGGATCACCATCATTGCCCCGGCAAAGCCCACCACGCAGGCCGCGATGCGCCGCCACCCCACGGATTCGCCCAGAAAGAGCGCGCCCAGCAGGGTCAGCACGAAGGGCTCGATGAAGAAAACCGCGATCGCGTCGGCCAGCGGCATGTGGCGCAGCGCGGCAAAGAAAGCGGTGGTGGCCAGCAGGATCAGCGCGGCGCGGGCCAGGTGCAAAAGCGCGTCGCCGGGCGTGGGCCGCACCAGAACGCGCATCAACCCCGCCAAGGGGAACAGGATCGCCACCTGAATGGCAAAGCGCGCGGCGACGATCTGGCCCACCGGCACGAAATCTCCGGCCAGCTTGGCGAAGGTGTCCATCACCGGGGCGGTGACGGTAAAGCCGACCATCAGCAGGATGCCGGCGACGATGCGGTCGGTCGGAACGCTCATACTGGCGATGTGCCCCGGCGGCGCGCGCCCGTCCAGCCGGATTCCGACACGGGCCGCCGCACGCCGGGATTTTTCGAGGTTTCATCGCAAGATCCCGTAGAAGGGTTTTGGCGCCCTGCGCACAATTTCGCTAGGCTGGCAGGATGGGAGAGCCATTCGACCCCGAGGCCGTGCTGGGCCGGCCCCTGATCGCGACCCTTGCCACCGTTTGCCCCGAGGGGCCGCGGGCCGCGCCGGTATGGTATTTGTGGGAGGACGGGGCGCTCTGGATGCTGGGCTCGGCGGCGGGCAGTTCGGTGCGGCGGCTGACGGCCGACCCGCGCTGCGCCGTCGAGATCGTGGATTTCGACAACGCGGCGGGCATTCTGCTGCATCTGGGGCTGCGGGGCGAGGCCACGGTCGGGCCGATGGTGCCGGCCCGGTTTCGCCGGCTGCTGGCGAAATATCTCGGGCCCGATCCGTCCGGGTGGAACCCCTGGTTCGTCGACCGAATCGCGCGGATCGACGACCCCTACGGACGCCTGATCTGCCTGCGGCCCGCAAGCGTGTTTACCAACAACGTGTCGTTCTTTCGCACCGGCCCGGATTTCGCCTGGCCCTGACGGGTCAGCAGTTGGGCACATTGACCGCGAGCCCGCCCAGCGCGGTTTCCTTGTATTTCTCGCTCATGTCACGGCCGGTCTGGCGCATGGTCTCGATACAGGCATCCAGCGGCACGAAATGCTTGCCGTCGCCCCGGAGCGAGAGCGATGCCGCCGAGACCGCCTTGATCGCGCCCAGCCCGTTGCGCTCGATACAAGGCACCTGCACCAGCCCCCTGACCGGGTCGCAGGTCATCCCGAGATGGTGTTCCAGCGCGATTTCGGCGGCGTTTTCAACCTGTTCAGGCGAGCCGCCCAGCACCGCCGCCAGCCCCGCCGCCGCCATTGCCGAGGCCGAGCCCACCTCGGCCTGGCAGCCGCATTCGGCGCCCGAGATCGAGGCGTTGCGCTTGATCATGCCGCCGATCGCCGCCGCGGTCAGCAGGAACTCCCCGATGCGCGAGGGCTGGGCCGTGGGCACATGGTCGAGCCAATATCGGATCGTCGCCGGGATCACGCCCGCCGCGCCCATGGTCGGTGCGGTCACCACCTGTCCGCCGGCGGCGTTTTCTTCGTTCACCGCCATGGCGTAGACCGACATCCAGTCGTTGATGGTGTGGGGCGGGGTCAGGTTCATGCCGTGCTCGGCCTTCAGCGCCTGGTGGATGGTGTGCGCCCGGCGGCGCAGGTTCAGCCCGCCGGGCAGGGTGCCCTCGGCGGCCAGGCCACGCTCGATGCTGTCGTTCATCACCTGCCAGATGCGGGCCATCCCGCGGTCAAGCCGGCCGTTGTCGGTGAATGTCAGCTCGTTTGCACGCTTCATCGCGGCCACCGACTTGCCGCTTTCGGCGGCCATCGCCAGCATCTCGGCGGCGTTGTGAAACGGGTAGGGCACGCGCATCAGCCTGGCCTCGGCGGCATCCTCGCCCGCCGCCAGCTCGGCCTCGGTGCGCACGAAGCCGCCGCCGATGGAATAGTAGGTTTCCTGCAAGACCACGTCGCCCTGCGCGTCGGTGGCCATCAGGACCATGCCGTTCGGGTGGCCGGGCAGGGCATGGTCGTAGTCGAAGACCAGATCGCGGTCGGGGTCGAAGACGAGCACGCCGAGACCCTTGGGCTCTACAGTCTTGCGGGTCTTGATCCGGTCCAGCGTGGCCTGCGCCGCGCGGGCGTCGTAATCGTCGGGCGTAAAGCCCGCCAGCCCGAGGATCGTCGCGCGGTCGGTGGCGTGCCCGACACCGGTGAACGCGAGCGATCCGTGCAGCGAGGCACGCAGCCCGTGGGCCTGAAACGGCGAGCCGCGCAAGAAGTCCAGAAACCGCGCGCCGGCCACCATCGGCCCCATCGTGTGGGACGAGGACGGGCCGACGCCGACCTTGAATATCTCGAAAACCGACAGAAACATGGGCGCCTCCCTGCCGCCCACTCTGCCGGATGCGCCGCCCGCGGCATAGCCGGAAGCGACGCACGGGGCCCCGTTTGCAGCATCAGCCCCCGGCGCCGACGGGGCGGCGCAAGGCCAGCCCGTCGCGCATGTTGCGGGCCAGCAGCGTGATATTGACCGCGCCCACGGCCAGTTCCAGCAGTTGCACGGCGTAGAAGGCCGCGTCGATCTGGCCCGCGGCGGCGCGCTGGTCGAGGAAGATCGCCGAGGGCACCAGGATCAACAGCCCGTTGCCGGCGATCAGCCGCATCCGTCGCGCCTTGCGCTCCACCGTCGGGCCGCGCCGGGTGCGGGCCAGCCGGAACCCGCCGGCCCCGGCCAGCGCCACGGCGGGCACCAGCAGGGCCAGCCCGAAAAGGATGTTGCGCTTGACGGGGGCGATGGCCGCCGCCCCGCCCAGGGTTTCGGCCCAGAGGGTTGCGAGCCAGAACAACGCGATCAGGCCCAGCGCCAGCCCGCCCGCGGCGGCGTGAAGTTTCGGGTGCATGTCGATCTCCTTCGAATCGGATAGCATGCTATCTAATATGCGCTTGCATAGCCTGCTATTCAACCCTAACGCTCAGGATCATGCCGTTTTCCAAGGACACCTCGGCAGGCTATCTGGCCAACCATATGGCCCGGCTTTTCGCCAACGGGCTGGCCCGGCGCATCGCGCCGCTGGGGCTGGCGCCGGCACAGTTCATGACGCTGTTGGAGCTTTGGGCCGAGGACGGGCTGACCCAAGCCGCGCTGGTCGAGCGGCTGGACGTGGAGCAGGCGACCATGGCCAACACGCTGGCGCGGATGCAGCGCGACGGGCTGATCGAGCGCCGGGCCCACGAGACCGACCGCCGGGCGCGCTGCATCTTCCTGACCGACAAGGCGCGCCGTATCGAGGCGCCCGCCATTGCGGCGGCCGAGGCGCAGAACGCCGCGGCGCTGGCCGGGCTGAGCGCGGAGGAACAGGCAGACTTGATCGGGCTGATGCGCCAAGTCGTGGCGACGATGCGGCGCGAGGGCTAGATCGGCGGCCGCAAACGGGCCTGCCAATGGCCCGTGAAACCCGCGCAATTGCCCCTCGCAGCCCCGGCGCAACTTGCCTATAAGGGCGGTGACGGAGAGAGGAGACCAGCCCATGAGCGGAGAGCTTTCCCCCATCGATAAGGCCAAGTTCGCCGCCGCCAAGCGCGCGGTGGATTACGTCGAGGACGGTATGCGCGTGGGCCTCGGCACCGGCTCGACCGCGGCCTGGATGGTGCGTTGCCTGGGCGAGATGGTGCGCGAGGACGGGCTGAAGATCCGCGGCGTCCCGACCTCGACCCGCACCGCCGAGCTGGCGCGCCAGGTGGGCATCGAGGTGATCTCGCTCGACGAAGCAAAGTGGCTGGACCTGACCATCGACGGCGCCGACGAGTTCGACGCCGATCTGAACCTCATCAAGGGCGGCGGCGGCGCGCTGTTGCAGGAAAAGATCGTGGCCACGGCTTCGGATCAGATGATCGTGATCGCCGACGCGGCCAAGGAAGTGACGCAACTCGGCGCCTTCCCGCTGCCGGTCGAGGTAATCCCGTTCGGCTGGCAGACCACCAAGGCGCTGGTCGAAGAGGCGCTGGTCGGGCTCGACGTGATGGGCCGCGACGGCAGCCTGCGCATGAACGGCGAGGCGCCCTTTGTCACCGACGAGAGTAACTATATCGTCGATCTGCACCTCAACCGCATCAAGAACCCCCGCCAACTGGCGCTGGTGCTGAACCAGATACCGGGCGTGGTGGAAAACGGCCTCTTTATCGACATCTGCGATATCGCCGTTGTCGGCCACGGCGATGGCAAGGTCGAGGTGCGCGACATCAACGCCGGCACCGTCGAGGAAGAGAAGATCGACTTTCTCGACAACGAAAACCTGTTCATCGACCTTTAAGGACGCCATGAGTTTCGACTACGACCTTTTCGTCATCGGCGGTGGCTCGGGCGGTGTCCGCGCGGCGCGGCTGGCGGCGGCCGAGGCGGGCGCCCGCGTGGGCCTGGCCGAAGAATACCGCATGGGCGGTACATGCGTGATCCGCGGCTGCGTGCCGAAAAAGCTGATGGTCTTTGCCTCGGGCTACCCCCGCGCCTTCGACGACGCCCGCGCCTACGGATGGGCGGTCGAGGCCGGCGGATTCGACTGGACGGCGTTCCGCGCCAGGCTCGATGCCGAGCTCGACCGGCTGGAAAGCGTCTACCGCAGCAACCTGTCCAGGGCGGGGGTCGAGGTCTTCGACACCCGCGCGGCGCTGGAGGATGCGCATAAGGTACGCCTTTCGACCGGCGAGGTGAAAACGGCGAAGCATATCCTGATCGCCACCGGCGGGGCCCCCTTCGTGCCCGAGTTCGACGGCGCCGAGCATGTCATCACCTCGAACGAGGTGTTCAAGCTGGACGCGCTGCCGAAAAAGATGCTGATCGTCGGCGGCGGCTATATCGCCTGCGAATTCGCCTGCATCCTTAACGGGTTGGGCGTGGAAATGACCCAGTATTACCGCGGCGCGCAGATCCTGCGCGGGTTCGACGAAGAGGCGCGCGGGCATATCGCCGGCGCCATGCGCGACGATGGTATCGACCTGCGTGTGGGCACCACGGTACAGCGGATCGACCGGGTCGAGGACGGGCTTTGGGTGAAATCCACCGACGGGCACGACGCGATCTACGACAAAGTGATGTACGCCACCGGGCGCAAACCCAACACCGCCGGGCTGGGGCTGGAAGAGGCCGGCGTGCGTCTGGCCAGGTCCGGCGCGGTCGAGGTCGATGCCTATTCGCAGACCTCGGTACCCTCGATCTACGCGGTGGGCGACGTGACCGACCGGGTGAACCTCACGCCGGTGGCGATCCGCGAGGGCGCGGCCTTCGTCGAGACGGTGTTCAAGGCCAACCCCACGCGGCCCGACCATCGCCAGGTGCCCGGCGCCGTCTTTACCCAGCCCGAGCTGGGCGCGGTGGGCCTGACCGAGGAAGAGGCCCGCGCCCAGGGCGCGATCGAGGTCTACGCCACGGCCTTTCGCCCGATGCAGTCGGGCTTTGCCGGGCGCGAGGACAGGGTGTTGATGAAGCTGATCGTTTGCGCCGACACGCGCAAGGTGCTGGGTTGCCATATCGTGGCCGACCATGCCGGCGAGATGATCCAGCTGGCCGGCGTGGCGATCAAGATGGGCGCCACCAAAGAGGATTTCGACCGCACCGTAGCGGTGCACCCGACCATGGCAGAGGAACTGGTCACGATGAAAGCCCCGGCGCGGACGGGTTGAATTCCCCGCACGGGCGACCAGTTAGAGAGCACGGATAGCGACTGTATAGAAGACGAAGCGAACCAAGAGGTAAGAACCCATATGGCTGGCAATAGTGGTGGACCCTGGGGCAGCGGAGGGTCCAATCAGGGCGGCGGCGGCGGAAACCGTGGCGGCGGCGGCGGGCGTGGCCCGGGAAACGAACCCCCGCAGATCCCCGAAATCGACGAATTGATGAAGCGCGGGCAAGAGCAATTGCGCGTCCTTATGGGCGGTCGCGGTGGTCGTGGCGGCTTTCCGGGCGGCGGCGGCGGTCCGGCCTTTACCAAGGGCACGCTGGCGATTGGCGGCCTTTTGGCGCTGGCGCTGTGGCTCTTCCTCTCGTTCTATACCGTCAAACCCGAAGAACAGTCGGTCGAGCTGTTCCTCGGCAAATATTCCCAGACCGGCAATCCGGGCCTGAACTTCGCGCCCTGGCCCGTCGTCACCGCCGAGGTGATCCCGGTCACGCGAGAGCAGACCGAAAACATCGGTGTGGCCGGTTCACGCGGCAACGACAGCGGGCTGATGCTGACCACCGACGAGAACATCGTCGATCTCGACTTTCAGGTGGTGTGGAACATCAACGACCCGGCGCTGTTCCTGTTCAACCTGCGCGATCCGCAGGCGACGATCCGCGCCGTGTCGGAATCGGCAATGCGCGAGATCATCGCCGCCTCGGAACTGGCGCCCATCCTTAACCGCGACCGGGCTGTCATCGCCGACAGCGCCCAGACGCTGATCCAGCAGACGCTCGACAGCTACAACGCGGGCTTGAACGTCCTGCGCGTCAACCTCGACAAGGCGGACCCGCCGACCGCGGTCATCGACGCCTTCCGCGAGGTGCAGGCCGCCGAGCAAGAGCGTGACCGTCTGGAACGCCAGGCCGACGCCTATGCAAACCGTGTGCTCGCCGGCGCCCGAGGCGAGGCGGCCCAGATCCTCGAAGAGGCCGAAGGCTACCGCGCCCAGGTCGTCAACGAGGCCGAGGGTGAGGCCAGCCGCTTTTCCGCCGTGCTGACCGAGTACCGCAACGCCCCCGAGGTCACCCGCAAGCGTCTTTACATCGAGACTCTGGAACGCGTGCTGGGCGACGTGGACAAGATCATCCTCGACGAACCCGGGGGTGGATCGAGACAGGGCGTGGTGCCCTACCTGCCGCTGAACGAACTGCGCCGCGGCCAAAGCCAGGGGAGCAACTGACATGCGCAAGCTAACCTATCTCCTGCCCATTCTCTTCGTGGCGTTGATCGCGCTGCTGTCATCGATTTTCATCGTGGACGAGCGCGAAAAGGCCCTGGTGCTGCAATTCGGCCAGATCAAGTCGGTCAAGGAGGATCCGGGCCTGGCCTTCAAGATCCCGCTGATCCAGGAGGTCGTGCGCTATGACGACCGCATCCTGTCGCTCGACACGCCGCCCACCGAGGTGACGCCGTCCGACGACCGGCGCCTCGTGGTCGACGCGTTCGCCCGTTACCGCATCGCCGACGTGGTGCAGTTCCGCCAGGCGGTCGGCGTGGGCGGCCTGCGCGCCGCCGAGGATCGGCTGGAGGGCATCCTCAACGCCCAGATCCGCGCCGTTCTGGGCTCCGAGGGCGTGACCTCGAACACCATCCTGTCGTCCGACCGGTCGACCTTGATGTCGCGCATCACCGATCAGGCGCGCGCCCGTTCGTTGCCCCTGGGGCTCGACGTGATCGATGTGCGGCTCAAGCAGACCAACCTGCCGGCGCAGAACCTCGACGCCACGTTCGCCCGGATGCGCGCCGAGCGCGAGCGCGAGGCCGCAGACGAGATCGCCCGCGGCGAAGAGGCCGCCCAGCGCGTGCGCGCTCAGGCCGACCGGACCGTGGTCGAGCTGGTCTCGGAGGCCCGGCGCGAAAGCGAGATCACCCGCGGTGAGGCCGACGCCCTGCGCAACGCGATCTTCGCCGAGGCGTTTGGCGCGGACCCGGACTTTTTCGAGTTCTACCGCTCGCTCGCGGCTTACGAAAAATCGCTCAAGGGCGAGAACTCGACCATGGTGATCACGCCTGACAGCGAATTCTTCGAATTCCTGAAGGGCGACGGGCTGGACTGATGAGCTATGCCATCCTGGCCATAGGGCTGGTGTTGGTGGTGGAGGGGCTGGTGTTCGCACTGGCCCCTTCGCGTCTGGACGACGTGGTCGAGATGATCCGCCAGATCCCGCCCGAGACACGGCGGATGATCGGCCTGGGGGCGGTGGCGGTGGGTACGGCGCTGGTTTGGCTTGCCCGTAGCCTCGGCGCCTGAGACACTGGGTTCACACCCATGTGACGGCCCGCGACGGGCTTTGGGTTGCGGCGCCGGCGGTCAGGATACCATATCGACGTCAGAACCCCGGGCGCATTGGTCCGGGCGGCATCGACAGAAAACCAGGAGGATGCATTCCGTGAAACCTCAGGCCATTGCGATTCCCGCGCAGCAAAACGTGGCGCTGCGCGCCATCTGGGCGCTGATGCTCGGGCTGGCGCTGATCGTCGCGCAGGCCAGCCTGGCCTATGCCCGCGGCGCCCCCGAAAGCTTTGCCGATCTGGCCGAGACGGTCAGCCCATCGGTGGTCAACATCACTACGTCCACCACCATCGCGGGCCATACCGGGGCCAACCCGGTGGTCCCCGAAGGCTCGCCCTTTGAGGATTTCTTCCGCGATTTCATGAATCCCGAGGGCAATGACGGCGCCCGCCCGCCGCGGCGCAGCCAGGCGCTGGGCTCGGGCTTCGTGATCTCCGAGGACGGCTACATCGTCACCAACAACCATGTCATCGAAAAGGCCGACGAGATCGAGGTCGAGTTCTTCTCCGGCCAGACGCTGGATGCCACGGTGGTGGGTACCGACCCCAACACCGACATCGCGCTGCTCAAGGTCGAAAGCGAAACGCCGCTGCCCTTCGTGCCGTTCGGTGACAGCGACATGATGCGGGTCGGCGATTGGGTGATGGCCATGGGCAACCCGCTGGGCCAGGGCTTTTCGGTTTCCGCCGGCATCGTTTCGGCGCGCGGCCGGGCGCTTTCGGGGAGCTATGACGACTACATCCAGACCGACGCCGCAATCAACCGCGGCAACTCGGGCGGGCCGCTGTTCAACATGGATGGACAGGTGGTCGGTGTGAACACCGCGATCCTGTCGCCCAACGGCGGCTCGATCGGCATCGGCTTTGCGATGTCGTCGTCGGTGGTCAAGAACGTGGTCGCCCAGCTCAAGGAATTCGGCGAGACCCGGCGCGGCTGGCTCGGCGTGCGTATCCAGGAAGTGACCGGCGACATGGCCGAGGCGTTGGGCCTCGACGAGGCGCGCGGCGCGCTGGTGGCCGATGTGCCCGAGGGGCCGGCTGCCGAGGCGGGCATGCAGGCCGGCGACGTGATCGTTCAGTTCGACGGCCAGAAGGTCGCCGACAGCCGCGAGCTGGTGCGCCGGGTGGGCAACACCCAGGTCGGCAAGGCGGTGCGCGTGGTCGTGCTGCGCGACGGCAAGACCCAGACGATGATGGTCACGCTCGGCCGCCGCGAAACCGCCGAGGCCGCGGTGCCGGCCGCCGCCCAGCCCGAAAGCGCCGCACCCGAAGAGGCCGAGGTGCTGGGCCTGACCCTGACGCCGCTGACCGACGAGCTGCGCGAGCAGCTGCAGGTCGGCAAGGCGGTCGAGGGGCTGGTGGTCAAGGATATCAACGAATCCGCCGAGGCCTATGAAAAGGGCCTGCGCGCCGGCGACGTGATCACCGAGGCCGGCCAGCAGAAGGTGACCGAGATCGCCGATTTCGAAACGCGCATCGAAGAGGCGCGCGACGCGGGGCGCAAGTCGCTGCTGCTGCTGGTGCGCCGCCAGGGCGATCCGCGCTTCGTGGCGCTGTCGGTCGCGCAGTAACCTTCACCGCGCGATAACCGGAAAAAGGGGGGCGTCCGCAGGGCCGCCCCTCTTTTGTTGCGCAAAGACGTTTCGTAAGGGGAAACGCGGGGCCAGGCCCGCGCGCCGCTCAACCGCCCGGTGCAGTGTCATAGGCCACCAGCCCCAGCTGCCGCGCCGCGTCCATCGACAACACGTCGCTGTCGAGCCCCAGCCTTGCCTGGTAGCGGCGCAGGGCCGCCCGTGTGGCGCTGTCGGCGGTGCCGGTCACCGGCCCGCGATAGACGCCGCGCGCGGCCAGCGCGCGTTGCAGGCTGGCGACGAACGCGGCATCGACCGCCTCGGGGCATGGGGTTTCGAACCAAAGCTCCTGCCGGTCGCGCAGGATGCGCTGGCGGGTTTCGGTGCGGTAACGGTCGGCCCCCCGCCCATCCGGCGCGGGTTCGCGGAATTGTTCGGTTACCGTTTCGATCATCGCGGGCCGGGTATCGCGGGCCCAGCACGCGCCTGGCCTGGCCGAGGGCGGGTCGGCCAGATGCGCGCCGGTCAGCCCGCCGGGGGCGGGCGCCGTGATCGGGGCCGGGGCGGGCGCGCCGCAACCGGCCAGCCCCAGCGCTGCCAGAACGCACAGATATCTTGCCTTTGTCATCTGCCTGCCCGGCTGCCCTTGTTGGTCTGACGGCAGGATACCGGGGCGGGCAGGGCGGCGAAAGGCCCCTCAGGGCTGGTCGGCGGCGCGGGTGCCGTCAGGGTGCAACAAGGCGTCGAGCATGTGCGAGATGTCTTCGATGCTTTCGGCCACCACGTGCACAACGCCGCATTCGCGCTGCACCCGGCCGGTGACCCGCAGCAGGCGCCCGGCGATCACCGCGCGGCGGAACCGTTCGAACACCTTGGCCCAGACGACCACGTTGGCCACCCCCGTCTCGTCCTCCAGCGTGACGAAGATCACCCCCTTGGCGGTGCCCGGCCGCTGGCGCACCAGCACCAGCCCGGCCACGCAGACCCGCGCGCCGGCGGGCTGCCGGTCGAGCAGGGCATGGGGCAGGCAGGCCGGCGGGCGCGGCCAGTCCGCGGAGGCACGGGGCGGATCGTCCATGGGGAACATAAATAGAACATTCCGCACGGGGCGCAACCCTGCCGGCTTTCGCTGGAAAATCCCGGTGCCATGGCTTATGTGCCTCCCCGATCAGCATTGAACGGCGAGAGGCACGCATGGCGAAGATCACCTATATCGAGCACAACGGGACCGAGCATGTCGTCGAGGTGGCCAACGGGCTGACCGTGATGGAAGGCGCCCGTGACAACGGCATTCCCGGCATCGACGCCGATTGCGGCGGCGCCTGCGCCTGCTCGACCTGCCACGCCTATGTTCACCCCGACTGGGTCGACCGGCTGCCGGCCAAGGAAGAGATGGAAGAGGACATGCTCGACTTCGCCTACGAAACCGATCCGGCCCGGTCGCGTCTGACCTGCCAGCTGAAGGTCTCCGACGCGCTGGACGGGCTGGTCGTGAACCTGCCCGAACGGCAGATCTGATGGTCAGGGGCGCGCGGCCCAGCCCGTCGCGCCCGTGGCGCCGCCCCGCCCGCCGCGCGCTGCGCCCTGTGCGCCTGTGGTGGGCGGCCCTGACCCTCGCGGCGCTCTCCGCCCCCGGCGCGGCCGAAATTACCGCCGCCCAATTCGCCGAGCCGACGACGCGCTACGCCCACGGCGTGCTCGGCGACGCGGTCGAATACGGCGCCCTGCGGCTTGAGACCCGCGATGGCCGCAGCCTGCTGATACGCCTGCCCGAGAGCCGTGTTTTCGAAGACCTCGCGCCGCGGCTGGCCGATCTCGACGGCGACGCGTCGCCCGAAGTGGTCGTGGTGGAAAGCGATGCCGCCCGCGGCGCCCGGCTCTCGGTCTATGGCGAGGCTGGGCTGATCGACGCCACCCCCTTCATCGGCCAGCCCTTCCGATGGCTGGCGCCCGCCGGCATCGCCGATCTAGACGGCGACGGCGCGACCGAAATCGCCTATGTCGATCGCCCCCACCTTGCGCGCGTCTTGCGCATCTGGCGCTACGCGGGCGGCCGGCTCACCGAGATCGCCCGCGCCGACGGCTTGACCAACCACCGCATCGGCGACGATTTCATCTCGGGCGGCCTGCGCGATTGCGGAGACGGCCCCGAGATCTTGCTGGCCACCCCCGACTGGTCCGAAATCGTCGCCGCGCGTCTGGAGCGGGGGCGCATCGAGACGCGTGCGCTGGGGCGCCCGGCCAGCGAACGGGGCTTCGCCGCCGCGCGTGCCTGCACGCCCTGACACCGCCCCGGCGGGACGCGCGAGCGTGACATCCGCGCCCGTCACGGCGCACGAGCATCCGATCACGAGCGATGTCGGCAAAGCAGGCGCCCCAGATCGGCGTGTTCCAGTCATGTTCGATATGCGCCAGCCAGTTCGCCGCCTTCACGGGCGGCGGGCCCGCGCCGACCGTCGCATAGGCGATCTTGGTGTCGCCGCGCACCCGGCAGAACCCGATGCGCTGCTCGCGCAGATGCGCGCGCAGTTCAGCCGCGCCGATGGCCCGTGCCGGTCGGCTGTCGTCCTCGTCCTTCGGGGGTCTGGTCCGTGCCGGGGCCGCCCTGTTGCAGGACGCGCGCTCATTGCGCCGCGGCGCCCGAAACGGCCCGGCTCAGCCCCGCGTGCCGTCGCCAAGCGCCCGCCAGCCGATGTCGCGCCGGTAAAACCCGCCGGGCCAGTCGATCCGTTCGATCATTCCGTAGGCGCGGTCGCGCGCCTCGGCCAGCGTCGCGCCGCGGGCGGTGACGTTCAGCACCCGCCCGCCCGACGCCACCACGCGCCCATCCGCGCGCGCGGTCCCGGCATGGAACACCATATGCGCGCTGTCCTCGGGCAGGGCGTTCAGCCCGGCAATGGCCGAGCCCTTTTCGTAAGCGCCAGGATAGCCCTGCGCGGCCATCACAACGGTCATCGCGTGGTCGTCGGCCCAGTTCACCCGCGCCTCGCCCAGCCGGCCCTCGGCGCAGGCCAGCATCAGGTCCAGCGCCTGCCCGCCCAGCCGCATCATCAGCACCTGCGCCTCGGGGTCGCCGAAGCGGACGTTGTATTCCACCAGCCGCGGCTGGCCCGCCTCGATCATAAGCCCGGCATAGAGCACACCGCGATAGGGGGTGCCCCGGCGGGCCATCTCGGCGACGGTGGGTTTGACGATCTCTTCCAGCGCGCGGGTGCAGACCGCGTCGGTCATCACGGGGGCGGGCGAATAGGCGCCCATGCCGCCGGTATTCGGGCCGGTATCGCCCTCGCCCACGCGCTTGTGATCCTGCGCCGTGCCGATGGGCAGCACGTTCTCGCCATCGGACAGCACGAAGAACGAGGCTTCTTCGCCGGTCATGAATTCCTCGATGACCACCGCCGCGCCGGCGCCGCCGAAAACCCCCGCGAACATGTCGTCGACCGCGGCCTCGGCGTCTTGCACGGTCTCGGCCACGATCACGCCCTTGCCCGCGGCCAGACCGTCGGCCTTGACCACGATGGGCGCGCCCTGGGCGCGGATATGGTCCTTGGCCGGTCCTGCCTCGGTGAACCGCGCATAGCGGGCCGTGGGCGCGCCGCAGGCGGTGCAGACCTCCTTGGTGAAGCTTTTCGAGGCCTCCAGTTCGGCCGCTGCATGGAAGGGGCCGAAGCACAGGATGCCGGCCTCGTCCAGCCGGTCGGCCACGCCCGCGGCGAGCGGCGCCTCGGGGCCGATCACCACGAAATCGATGGCGTTCTCCTCGGCGAAGGTGGCGACCGCGCCGCCGTCCTCGGTATCGAGCGTGGCGCAATCGGCGATCTCGGCGATGCCGGCATTGCCCGGCGCCACGATCAGGCGGTCGCATTTCGGGTTTTGCAGGATCGCCCAGGCCAGCGCATGTTCGCGCCCGCCGCCGCCGAGAATGAGGATGTTCATCTGCGTTCCACCGCTTGGCCTCAGGTCCCGGGCGTTCTAGGCTCGCCACTGCCCCGTGACAAGCAAGAGCCCATGTCCGACCTGATCGAAGACGACGCCCCCGGAGGCAATTCGCCGGAATTCACCGTCTCGGAAATCTCGGGCGCGGTGAAGCGTGTCATCGAGGGCGAGTTCACCCATGTCCGCGTGCGCGGCGAGGTGGGCCGGGTCAGCCGGCCGCGTTCCGGCCATGTCTATCTCGACCTCAAGGACGAGCGTAACGTCCTGGCCGGCGTCATCTGGAAGGGCGTGGCCCAGCGCCTGTCGACCCAGCCCGAAGAGGGGATGGAGGTCGTCGCCACCGGGCGGCTGACCACCTTCGGCGGGCAGTCGCGCTATCAGATGGTGATCGAGGATATCGCGCCGGCGGGGCTGGGCGCGCTGATGGCGATGCTGGAAAAGCGCAAGGCGGCGCTGGCCGCCGAGGGTCTGTTCGCCGCGGAGCGCAAGAAAGCCTTGCCGTACCTTCCGCAGGTGATCGGGGTCGTGACCTCGCCTTCGGGCGCTGTGATCCGCGATATCCTGCACCGCCTGCGCGACCGGTTTCCCCGCAAGGTGCTGATCTGGCCGGTCGCGGTGCAGGGCGCGGCCTGCGCGCCCGAGGTGGCCCGCGCGATCGAGGGGTTCAACCGGCTGGCGCCGGGGGGCGCGCTGCCCCGGCCCGAGCTGATCATCGTCGCCCGCGGCGGTGGCAGCCTGGAAGATCTCTGGGGGTTCAACGAGGAAGTCGTGGTGCGCGCCGCGGCGGCCTCGGCCATCCCGCTGATCTCGGCGGTGGGGCACGAGACCGACACAACGCTGATCGACCATGCCGCCGACAGGCGCGCGCCCACCCCAACGGCAGCGGCGGAACTGGCGGTGCCGGTGCGCATGGAGCTGTTGGCCTGGGCCGACGCGCAGGGCGCGCGGTTGACCGGCGCGCTGAGCCGGGCGCTGGGCCAAAGCCGGCAGCGGCTGGCCGATCTGTCCCGCGCCTTGCCGCGGCCGGAGACGCTGGTGGCCCAGGCGCGCCAGCGGCTGGATTATTGGGACGAGCGCCTGCCAGGCGCGCTCAGGGCCAGCCTTCAGGCGCGGCGGCTGGCGCTGTCGGAGGCCGCCGCCGCGCTGCGCCCCGTGGTGCTGACCCGCCGGCTGGGCGAGGCGCGGCGCGGGCTCGACGGCTGGGCGGCG
>NZ_RWGU01000040.1 GCF_003944755.1 Rhodovulum robiginosum | reverse complement strand
CGGGCGCGGGTCGCGCGGGCCTCTTGCGCGATGGCGTCGCCGCTGCGGTGGGGGGCGGCCCGCCGCCCGGCATAGCGCGCCAGCGCCCAGGCCGCGCCGCGGGTATCGGCCAGCCCCGCCCGCACGCTCAGCCCCAGGCCTGCGCAGTCCTCCTGGACCTGCGCCATCAGCGCCTCTTCGCCCCCGAACAGATGCGCGCAGCCCGTGATGTCGATCACCAGCGCATCGGGCGGCTCTTCGGCGACCCAGGGCGAGAACTTGGCCGCCCAGCGCCTGAGGCCGGTCAGAAAGGCGGCCTCGGCGGCGGGGTCGGCCATGCGGGTGACGAGCGCCGGGCAGATCGCGCAGGCATCCCTGAACCGCTGGCCGGGGTAAAGCCCCGCCGCCTCGGCCTCGGCCGAGAGTGCGGCGATCACCTCGGCGCCGTTTTCCTCGGCCAGCACCGCCAGCGGCCCGGGCGGCAGTCCGCGCGCCGCGCGCTGAAGACGCTCGGCGGCGAGGCGGGGAAACCACAGCGACAGGATACGGCGGGCGGGCATGGCGGCCTGTATGTTCACTATATGTTCCATATAGCAGGCCGCTGCGGCGCGAGTCGAGGCGCTGACGACGATGTGACCCCTGTCCGAGGCCCATCCGGTCTACCCTGCCCGCACCCAACAGGAGGACATGCCAATGACCATGACCCGTATCTTCCCCGCCGCGCTGATCGCGGCCGCCGCGCTGGCCGCACCCCTGGCCCAGGCTGCCGACGCCACCGACCCGACGGTCAAGGCGCGCCAGGAGGCGATGGACAAGATCGGCAAGAACATGAAGATCATCAGCGAGATGGCAAAGGGCGAGCGCGGCTTCGACCCCGACGTGGCCAGCGCCGCCAGCGCCGCCATCGCCGAGCAAGCCACCGAGGTGCCGGCGCTTTTCGAGATGCAGGCCGACGACCCCGAATCGACCGCCAAACCCGCCATCTGGGAGGATTTCGACGATTTCACCGCCAAGGCCGAGACGCTCCAGACCCGGGCCGAGGCGGCGGATGTCGGCACGCCCGACGCATTGAGGGCCTCGCTGATGGATCTCGGCAGCGCGTGCAAGTCGTGCCACGACGACTATCGCACGAAGGATTGACGCCCGCGTCCCGACCGTTGCACGGTCCCGGTCTTTGCCCCATTCTCGCCCCAGTGAACAGGGAGGAGAGCGCATGAGAACCCGTGCAGCCGTGGCCTGGCAGGCCGGCAAGCCGCTGGAGGTGACCGAGGTCGATCTCGACGGCCCCCGCGAGGGCGAGGTGCTGGTCGAGATCAAGGCCACCGGCATCTGCCATACCGATGAATTCACCCTCTCGGGCGCCGACCCCGAGGGGCTGTTTCCCGCGATCCTGGGGCATGAGGGCGCGGGCGTGGTGGTCGATACCGGCCCGGGCGTCACAAGCGTGAAAAAGGGCGACCACGTCATCCCGCTCTACACGCCCGAATGCCGGGAATGCGAATACTGCCTGAACCCCAAGACCAACCTCTGCCAGTCGATCCGCTCGACGCAGGGGCAGGGGGTGATGCCCGACGGCACCTCGCGGTTTACCACGCTCGATGGCGATCCGATCCTGCATTACATGGGCACGTCGACCTTTTCCAACTACACGGTCCTGCCCGAGATCGCGCTGGCGAAGATCCGGCCCGACGCGCCCTTCGACAAGGTCTGCTACATCGGCTGCGGCGTGACCACCGGCGTTGGCGCGGTGATCAATACCGCCAAGGCCGAACCGGGCTGCCGCGCCGTGGTCTTCGGTCTCGGCGGCATCGGTCTCAATGTCATCCAGGGGCTCAGGCTGATCGGGGCCGACCAGATCGTCGGCGTCGACCTCAACCCCGGCAAACGCGAAATTGCCGAACGGTTCGGCATGACCGATTTCGTGAACCCCTCCGAGGTGGAGGGCGATTTGGTGCCCTACCTGGTAGAGCTTACCAAGGGCGGCGCCGATTACACCTTCGACGCCACCGGCAATGTGGGCGTGATGCGCGCGGCGCTGGAATGCGCCCACAAGGGCTGGGGCGAGAGCATCATCATCGGCGTGGCCCCCGCCGGGGCCGAGATCGCCACCCGCCCCTTCCAGCTGGTGACCGGGCGCACCTGGAAAGGCACCGCCTTCGGCGGCGCGCGCGGCCGAACCGACGTGCCCAAGATCGTCGACTGGTATATGCAGGGCAAGATCGAGATCGACCCGATGATTACCCACACCCTGACGCTGGACGAGATCAACAAGGGGTTCGATCTGATGCATGCGGGCGAAAGCATCCGTGCGGTGGTGGTTTACTAACCCGCCCCGCTGCCCCATGTGAGGACCAGAGCCGGGCGCGCCCTCTTGGCGCGCCCCAAGAACGAGAAAGCAGAGATGCCCGACAAGAAACCGCCCCTCCTCGCCGTCCTGATCGACGCCGACAACATTCCCGCCCGCTATGCCGAGCCGATCCTGAAAGAGATCACCTCTTTCGGTGAGCCAGCACTCAGACGCGTTTATGGCGACTGGTCATCGACCCGGCTCAACCCCTGGGCCGGAAAAGTGATGGAGCTGGGCCTCGTCGCCCACCAGGAAACCGCCAATACCAAGGGCAAGAATGCCTCTGACATCGGTCTCGTCATCGACGCGATGGACATCTTGCATTCGGGCCGGTTCGACGGCTTCGTGCTGGTCTCGTCCGACAGCGATTTCACCCGGCTGGCCAGCCGCATCCGCGAGCAAGGGCTCGACGTGATCGGCATCGGCGAGGCCAAGGCGCCGGTCAGCCTGCGCAACGTCTGCAACCGGTTCGTGCTGATCGAGAACCTGGTGGAAGAGACGTCCACGCCGCAAAAAGGCGATCCCGTGCCGACCGCGACCAAGCGCCCGCCAAAGGAGGCGGCGGAACTGATCATCCGCGCGATGGACAAGATCAGCCAGGAGGACGAGTGGTACACGCTGGGCCAGATCGGCCAGTACATCACCGCCGACAACCCCGATTTCGACACCCGCAGCTATGGCAAGCGCAAGCTCTCGGACCTCGTGCAAGAGCTCAAGCGGTTCGAAACCCGCCGGGTGTCAAACCAGTTGCAGATCAGGCGGCTGGATTAGGGTGATCGGGGCGGCCGGCGGCGTGGCGATCAACCACTTTGCCGGGCCCGGAAAACGCCCTCGCCGCAAGCGAACCGCCCGCCAGGGCCAGGGCGCGGTGCGCGCGACATTCCCGCCCCGGATATACCAGCGACGGGCGCTGCCTTGAGGGCAGAGACGGACGGCGCGGCCAAATCCTGTGTGACCGTCAAAAGGCCACCCGGAAGCCGGGGCCGGCGTCATCGGGCGCGGGTTCGGAGACGACGTGTTCGACCCGCGCACCGGGCGGCCCGCTGTTCAGGGCGTCGACCAGCCGCTGCACCCGGTCCCGCGGGCCCGCGATCAGGGCCGTCACGGCGCCGTCCGTTTCGTTGCGCACCCAGCCGTCCAGCCCGAGCGCCTGCGCCTCGCGCTCGGTCCAGGCACGAAAGCCCACGCCCTGCACCCGTCCGGTAACCTTGACGCGGACCGCTATCCGCTCGCTCATCCGTGTCTCCTTTCCCTTTATGCCCCGCCGTGGCGCCGCCGCGGCAGGCAAACCGCGCAAGCCCCATTGACCGGCCACCGAAAGCGCCTCATATCGCTGTGCCATGACCGAGCTCAAATATATCCGCAATTTCTCCATCGTGGCCCATATCGACCACGGGAAGTCCACCCTCGCCGACCGGCTGATCCAGCTCACCGGGACCGTGGCCGAGCGCGACATGAAGGAGCAATTGCTCGACGCGATGGATATCGAGCGCGAGCGGGGCATCACCATCAAGGCCAACACCGTGCGGATCGACTATCCCGCCAAGGACGGCCACACCTATGTGCTGAACCTGATCGACACGCCGGGCCACGTGGATTTCGCCTACGAGGTCAGCCGCTCGATGCGCGCCGTCGAGGGCTCGCTGCTGGTGGTCGACGCCACGCAAGGGGTCGAGGCGCAGACGCTGGCCAACGTCTACACCGCCATCGACGCCGATCACGAGATCGTACCGGTGCTGAACAAGATCGACCTTCCGGCCGCCGAGCCGGAGCGCGTGGCCGAGCAGATCGAGGACGTGATCGGCATCGACGCCTCCGACGCGCTCCAGATCTCGGCCAAGACCGGGCTCGGCATTCCCGACGTGCTGGAGGCCATCGTCAAACGCCTGCCGCCGCCGCATGAGGGCGACCGCGGCAAGCCGCTCAAGGCGATGCTGGTGGACAGCTATTACGACCCCTATCTCGGCGTCGTCGTGCTGGTGCGTATCATCGACGGGGTGATGAAAAAGGGCGACCGGATCAAGATGATGAAAACCGGGGGCACCTACCCGGTGGACCGGATCGGCGTCTTCCGCCCCGCCATGCAGGAGATCAAGGAACTGGGGCCGGGCGAGATCGGGTTCCTGACCGCCTCGATCAAGCAGGTGCGCGACACCCGCGTGGGCGACACGATCACCACCGAGAAAAAGGGCTGCGAGACGCCGCTGCCGGGCTTCAAGCCCAGCCAGCCGGTGGTGTTCTGCGGGCTCTTCCCCGTCGACACCAACGATTTCGAAGACCTGCGCGACGCCATCGAGAAACTGGCGCTGAACGACGCGAGCTTCACCTACGAAATGGAAACCTCCGCCGCGCTGGGCTTCGGCTTTCGCTGCGGGTTCCTGGGGCTTTTGCATCTCGAGGTCGTCCGCGACCGGCTGGAACGCGAATACGGGATCGACCTGATCACCACCGCGCCGTCGGTGATCTACAACGTCTACATGCGCGACGGCACGATGGTCGAGCTGCACAACCCCGCCGACATGCCCGACCTGACCCATGTCGACCATATCGAAGAGCCGCGCATCAAGGCCACGATCCTGGTGCCCGACGAATACCTGGGCGACGTGCTGAAACTCTGCCAGGACCGGCGCGGCGAACAGCTGGACCTGACCTATGCGGGCTCACGCGCCATGGTGGTCTACGACCTGCCGCTGAACGAGGTGGTGTTCGATTTTTACGACCGCCTGAAATCGGTGACCAAGGGCTATGCCAGCTTCGACTACCAGATGATCGGCTACCGGCAGGATTACCTCGTCAAGATGCAGATCCTGGTGAATGACGAACCGGTGGACGCGCTCTCGACCATGGTGCACCGCGACCGGGCGGAAATGCGGGGCCGGGCGATGTGCGAGAAGCTCAAGGAACTGATCCCCCGCCACATGTTCAAGATCCCGATCCAGGCGGCCATCGGCGGCCGGGTGATCGCGCGGGAAACGCTGGCGGCACTGAGGAAGGACGTGACCGCCAAGTGCTATGGCGGGGATGCCACGCGGAAGAAGAAGCTGCTGGAAAAGCAGAAGGCGGGTAAGAAGAAGATGCGCCAGTTCGGGAAGGTGGAGATCCCGCAGGCGGCGTTCATCAATGCGTTGAAGATGGATGGGTGAGGGGCGACCCCGGCTTTGGCCGGGGTGAAATCGCTCCGGTGGAGCGATTTCAGCGCCGAACGCCCGAGGCCGCTGCCGAGGGCAGGGAACATGTAAGAGCACCGAAGCAGATGGGCGGGCGAAGGCCGCCCATCTGCTTGGCTTTTCCGCGCGAGTCTACTTTCGCCGGGGTTCACCTCTAGTGTCACCCCGCCCGGGTTTGGGCACTCTTTCCACGGTAGTTGTTCTGGGGCGGCGCTCCGCCTCTTTAACCGGAATGAACTTTCCAGCAAGCGTAGGGTGGGTGCAACCCACCATGCATCGTGATATCGCCCATGGTGGGTTGCCACCCACCCTACGGGGCTCACGCCCTCGTTATGACCCCCGACCGATCCGCGACAGACTGACGCACGTATCTCTCCCGCAACACCAGAAAGGGAGGCTTCCATGGACCGTCTCAGCATCATGCTGACCCCCGTCACCGGGGCTGTGATCACCGGGTTCCTCGTTATCGTCATGTTCTCGCTGGGCTTCTACAGCTGGATCGCCGTCGCCATCGGCGCCGGCATCGGCTGCGTGCTGGCCTGGCCCGCGGCCTACATCGTCTCGCGCCGGATCAAGGAGAACGACAGCGCCTGGGCCCGCCGCGCCCCCGACGACCAGCGCCGCGCGGCCCTGCGCGCGGGCCTGCCCGAGGTCTGATCGCCCGCGCCCGCGCCGGACACGGAACATCGGCCTTCTTCGCGCGTTTTAGTGCTGAAAGGAGGCTTATCATGGACCGTTTGAGCCTGGTCCTTACCCTTGCTGTCGGGGCGCTCGTCACCGGCGGCTTCGTTATCGCCGTTCTGGCGATGGGCTATTACAACTGGGCCGCCATCGGCGGGGCCGCCGCTGCGGGTTTCCTGCTGTCCTGGCCGGGGGCCTACATGGTCTCGCGCCGGATCAAGCGGCGCGACCCGGAATGGGACCACCGCCGCGCCGAGCGCGCCAAGGGCCCGATCCCGCGCCCCGGCGCGCCCGAAGTGTGACGCATTTTCCAGCCGAAAGGAGGCTTGGCATGACCGAGACACGCAAGACCACCCTGCCGATCGTGACGATGGCCAAGGACAACACCGAGTTCCGCGACGTGATCTACACCGGCGACAAGACCCAGCTGGTGCTGATGGCGATCCCGCCCGGGGGCGAGATCGGCGGCGAGGTGCATGAAGGGCACGACCAGATCCTCGTCTTCGTCCAGGGCGAGGGGCGCGCCAAGATCGGCGAGACCGAGACGCCGGTGAAAGAGGGCGACCTCAGCTTCGTGCCCTCGGGCTGTTACCACAACTTCGTCAACACCGGCGACGGGCCGCTGAAGCTCTACACCACCTACAGCCCGCCCGAACACGCGCCGGGCACCGAGCACGCCACCAAGGCCGAGGCCGACGGGGCCTGAGGGCTATTCGGCCCCGCGCACCGCCTCGGGGTGATCTGCGATGAAATGGTGCAGCACCGCGTAAAGCTCGCGCGCCTTCGGCACGTCGTCGGCGTGCAGCGCATCGCGGATGTCGTCGCAGATCATCGCCTGCACCTTTTGCGGCCCGTGATGGATGTGCATCATGTAATCGCCCAGCGCCGAGGCGTTGAGATCGGGCAAATGTTCATGGGCCGCGATGGCCGCGATTTCCTCGCGGGTCAGGCTGGTCATGTCTTCGATATCGTCAATGCTGATCATGGCGCCGGTCTCCTTTGCCGGGACCAGCATAGCATGGGGCGCTCCGGAACCGCTTGACCGGGGTCAAACCGCGGCATCTCGACATATGATGTAATTCAGATATATATTATATAAGCGCTTCACTCAACCATTCCTCGCAAAGGAGCGCGACATGAACACCCTCAAGGCCCTCGCCCTCGCCGCCCTTCTCGCCGCGGGTCCCGCCGCGGCGCAACAGGCCGACCGGCTGGTGAACGTGGTCACCGCCGAGAACCCCCAGACCCAGTTGATGAGCATGGTGCTGACCCTGCAGGCGCTGCAGCAGGGCGCCAATGTGCGCGTCATGCTCTGTGGCCCGGCCGCCGACATTGCCCTGAAAGAGGCCCCCGAGAGCGCCACCGCCGGCCAGCCGCCCAAGGACATGAGCCCCCAGGGCGCGCTGATGGCCGCCATCAAGGCCGGCGCCAAGGCCGAGGTCTGCGCGATCTACCTGCCGGGCAAGGGCGCAACCCCCGAGGCGCTGATCGAGGGCGTCACCGTGGCAGAGCCCCCGGCGATGGCCAAGGCGCTTATGCATCGCAGCACGCGGGTCTGGAGCTTCTGATCCGGTCTTGCGCCATGTCAAGGACGGCGCGGGGAAAACGTGCCTAGCGTCCGCGCGGTTTTCGGTATCTCACCGGGGTGCGTCACGTTCCGCCTTGCGACTTTGCTGTTCTCGATGATCTCATCCACGCTGATGGGGGTGGGCGTCGTCGCCGTCCTCGTCGCCGGCTACGGGACGCTGGTGCCGATCCTCGCCGCCGCCGCCGTGGGGTTCGTACTGGCAGTGCCGGTCACCTGGCAGGTGACCCGCGCCCTCTACTGACCGCCGGTCCCATCGGGGCCGGCCCCAACTGACGCGCAAAATTTCGGAGGAGATCCATGGCGGTCAATGGTTATTCGCGGATGCAGATCCGCCTGCACTGGGCAGTCGTCGCGCTGGTGGCGCTGCAGTTCGTGTTCAATTACGGTATCGGGTCGGCCTTTCGAGAGGGGTTGGAGGCCGGCAGCACCAGCCTGACCCCGCTGGCCGGGTTTCACATCGTGACCGGGCTCGCGATTGCGGTGCTGGTGGTTTGGCGCATCGTGCTGCGCCTCACCCGGGGCGTGCCGGCGCCCGACCCCTCGCATTCGGAGATGCAGGTGAAGGTGGCCCGGGCCATGTACGGGCTGTTTTACGCGCTGCTGATCCTGTTGCCGATCTCGGGCATGATCGCCTGGTCGCAGACCTCGGCCGCCTTCGGGACGGTCCACGAGGTGCTGAAAACGGTGATGCTGCTGTTGATCGTGCTGCACGTGCTGGCCGCCCTGGCCGGGCAGTTCGTCAAGAAGGACGGCACGATGACCAAGATGGTGACGCCGGCCGACTGAGCCGACAAAGGCCGCGCGCCGCCGCATGCCGCCGCGCCGCGCGCCCTTGCGCCGGTGCGGCCCATGTCACGCAAGTTCGAGAAATGCGCGCACCGCGGCCTCGAACTCGCGCGGCTTTTCGGCGTGCAGCCAATGGCCCGCGCCCGGCAGCTTGGCAAAGCGCGCCGCGGGGAAGAGCGCCTTGATCGTCTCGCGGTGTTCGGGGCGCACATAGTCCGATGCGGCGCCCGAGAGGAAAAGCGCGGGGCCGCCGAAATGGCCGGAAAGATCGTCGGGCCAGCCGATGATGCGCGCCATCTCGGCCTCGAGCGTGTCGAGGTTCAGCCGCCAACGGGGTGGCTTGGATTTCAGGTCCAGCGATTGCAGCAGGAAGGCGCGGATGCCGGGGTCGTCCACCTCGGCGGCCAGCGCGGCGTCGGCCTCGCCCCGGCGCGACACGGCCGACAGGTCGAGCCCGCGCATCGCATGGATCAGGTGCGCCTGCGTGTGCCCGTAAGCCACCGGCGCGATGTCGGCGACGATCAGGCGGCCGATCGCCTGCGGTTGGCGCAACGCCAGCACCATCGCCGCCTTTCCCCCCATCGAATGGCCCAGAATGTCGGCCCGCCCGCCATGGGCGTCGATCACGCCGGCCAGGTCGTCAGCCATGGCGGCATAGCTCTGGCTGTCGGCGCGGGGGCTGTCGCCGTGATTGCGCATGTCGACGGCGACGACCGGGCGGGTGTCGGACAGCCGCTTGGCGATGACGCCCCAGTTGCGGGCCGAGCCGAAGAGGCCATGGGCGATGACCAGCGGCGGGGCCGCGCCCGGCTGGCCGTGGAGGATCGTGTTGAGCATGGTCAGTTCATATCCCGCGCCGCCGCGCGGGGCCAGCCATGTTGAAGCGCGCGGACCAGGCGCCCTATGATGAGGGCGCGCAGGACACGGGGGGGCGCAATGGCAGAGAGCCTGGAAGAGATGGCCGAGGCGGTCAGCGCGCGGCTAGGGCAAAAGCTGGGCGCGCGCGGTGCCGGGCTGGAGGCGCGGCTGCGCCATGCCGGGCGGCGTCTGCCGCGGTCTCGGCGGCGCGACGGTGCGGCGCTTGCCGAGGCGCTGAAACGGGCCGATCACCCCAGGCTGTCGCGCCAGGTGGACATGGCGCGCTTGCGGCAGGCGCGCAACAGGCTGGTTGCATATCTCGACGGCATCGACATGGCGGACCGGCGCAAGGGGGCGGCGCTGGGCGTGCTGGCCGGGCTTGCCGTCAACCTGCTGCTGCTCGGCGCGGCGCTGGCGGGCTTTCTGGCGTGGCGCGGGGGCGTCTGACGGGTGGACGGCCCCACCCGCGCCAGGAATTGGTGCGCAGGCATTTTGGCCCCCGCCGCGGCGGGGGCCGGTGCGCCGCCTAAAGCGCGGGGTAGATCGGGAAGCGGGCGCAGAGGCCCAGCACCTCGGCCTTGACCTTGTCTTCAACAGCGGCGTTGCCGGTGTCGCCATTGGCGGCCAGCCCGTCGACCACCTCGGTGATCCAGCGCCCGATCTGGCCGAACTCCGGTTCGCCGAAGCCACGGGTGGTGCCGGCGGGGCTGCCCAGGCGGATGCCGCTGGTGACCGTCGGCTTTTCGGTGTCGAAGGGGATGCCGTTCTTGTTGCAGGTGATATGGGCCCGGCCCAGCGCCTTTTCGGTGGCGTTGCCCTTGACCCCCTTGGGCCGCAGGTCGACCAGCAGGACGTGGCTGTCGGTGCCGCCTGTCACGAGGCTGAGCCCGCCATCGACCAGCGCCGCGCCCAGCGCCTTTGCGTTGGCGATCACCTGCTCCTGGTAGGCCTTGAAGGCGGGATCGAGCGCCTCGCCGAAGGCCACGGCCTTGGCGGCGATCACGTGCATCAGCGGCCCGCCCTGGATGCCGGGGAAGATGGCCGAGTTGAACTTTTTCGCCAGCGCCTCGTCTTCGGTCAGGATCATGCCGCCGCGGGGGCCGCGCAGCGTCTTGTGCGTGGTGGTGGTGGCGACATGGGCATGGGGGAAGGGCGAGGGGTAGAGCCCTGCGGCCACCAGCCCGGCGAAATGGGCCATGTCGACCATGAGATAGGCGCCCACCATGTCGGCGATCTCGCGGAAGCGCGGGAAGTCGAGGATGCGCGGGATGGCCGAGCCACCGGCGATGATCATCTTCGGCTGGTGTTCCTTGGCCAGCCGCTCGATCTGGTCGTAGTCGACCTCCAGGTCGCTCTCGCGCACGCCGTATTGCACCGCGTTGAACCATTTGCCCGACTGGTTGGGCTTGGCTCCGTGGGTCAGGTGGCCGCCCGCATCGAGGCTCATCCCCAGGATCGTGTCGCCGGGTTGCAGGAGCGCGGTGAAGACGCCCTGGTTGGCCTGGCTGCCCGAGTTGGGCTGGACATTGGCAAAACCAACGCCGAACAGCTTGCACGCCCGCTCGATGGCCAGCGTCTCGGCGATGTCGACGAACTGGCAGCCGCCATAGTAGCGCTTGCCGGGATAGCCCTCGGCATATTTGTTGGTCATCACCGATCCCTGCGCCGCCATCACGGCGCGGCTGACGATGTTCTCGCTGGCGATCAGTTCGATCTCGTCGCGCTGGCGGCCGAGTTCAAGGCCGATGGCCTTGGCGATCTCTGGGTCGCGGGTCGCAAGATCTTCGGTGAAAAAGCCTTGGTCACGGGGCTCGACATTCATGGGGCATCTCCTTGAAGGCGGCACGGGCCGGATAGCCGGGGTTTATCGGAACTGGGCGCCGGGCAAAAGCCTCTTGTCGGGCCGGCGATGTCATGGCCGCGGCAGCGGGCGGGCCTTGTGTTTCGACCCGCGCCGGGCAAAGACTGGCGCGAGGGGCAAGGGGACGCATAGCCATGGCCGGGATCGCAAGGATCGCCTTTTTGGCCAGCCGGTCGGAGATCGCCGCCGCCGCGCTGGACCATCTCGCCGGCCGCTACGGCCAGGTGCCGCCCGAGGAGGCCGAGGTCATCGTATCGCTGGGCGGCGACGGGTTCATGCTGCAAACGCTGCACGGCACCCAGCATCTCGAGACGCCCGTTTACGGGATGAATTGCGGCACCATCGGCTTTTTGATGAACGAGTATCACGAGGACGGGCTGATCGAGCGGCTGGAGGCCGCCGAAGAGGCCATCATCAACCCGCTGATGATGCGCGCCATCCGCCCCGATGGCACACCCTACGAGGCACTGGCGATCAACGAGGTCAGCCTGCTGCGCGCCGGCCCGCAGGCGGCCAAGCTGCGCATCTCGGTCGATGGCCGGGTGCGGTTGGAAGAGCTGGTCTGCGACGGCGCGCTGGTGTCCACCCCGGCGGGGTCTACCGCCTACAACTATTCGGCCCACGGGCCGATCCTGCCCATCGGGTCCGACGTGCTGGCGCTGACCGCGGTGGCCGCGTTCCGGCCGCGGCGCTGGCGCGGGGCGCTCCTGCCCAAGACCGCGACCGTGCGCCTCGACGTGCTGGAGCCGGAAAAGCGCCCGGTCATGGCCGAGGGCGACAGCCGCGGCGCGGGCGTGGTGACCAGCGTCGAGGTGACGAGCGAGCCGACCATCGCCCACCGCATCCTGTTCGACCCGGGCCACGGGCTGGAAGAACGGCTGATCCGCGAACAGTTCGTCTGAGGCGCACCCGCGTCACGGCCACCGCCGCCAGCAGGCGAGATCAACTCGCGCAGTCGGTTTTCGACCAGCTGTCGCGCTTGCGGTAGATCGTCGAGGGCGAGACGTCGAGTTCGCGCGCGGCCTGCGGGATCGAGCCACCATGTCGGTCGATCGCCGCCTGGATCACCAGCCGCTCGATCTCGGCCAGGGTCTTGCCGGCAAAGCCGTCGGCCTGGTTCGGCAGGGGCGCCGGGGGCAGGGGCGTGCCGGCCGCCGCGAGACCTTCGCGGGCGTGGTGCAACTCGATCGGCAGCATGTCCAGCGTCACCTGGTGGCCGTCATTCAGAACCACCGCGTTGCGCAGCACGTTGAGCAGTTGCCGTACATTGCCCGGCCAGGGCAGCCGGCGAAACAGCGCCTTGACCTCGTCGGAGAGATCGGTGAACGACCGGCCCTCCTCGGCCGAGAGCCGGGCAAGTTCGGTCTCGGCGATCTCGACCACGTCCTCGCCGCGCTCGCGCAGCGGCGGCAGGTGGATCGGCACCACGTGCAGGCGGTAGTAGAGATCCTCGCGAAACCGGCCTTGGCGGACTTCTTCCAGCGGGTCGCGGTTGGTCGCGCAGACGATGCGCACGTTGACCTTGCGCGGATGCGCCGCGCCCACGGGCTGGATGGTCGAGGTCTGCAGAAACCGCAACAGCTTGGTCTGAAGGCCGAGATCCATCTCGCAGATCTCGTCGAGAAAGAGCGTGCCGCCATCGGCCACCGCCGCCGCGCCGGGCTTGTCGGCGAGCGCGCCGGTAAAGGCGCCCTTGAGATGCCCGAAGACCTCGGACTCCAGCAGGTCGGCCGGGATCGCCCCGCAATTGAGCGGCACGAAAGGCCCGAAGGCGCGGCCCGAGGCGGTGTGGACCGCCTGCGCGCAGAGCTCCTTGCCGGTGCCGCTTTCGCCGGTGATGAAGACCGTGGCCATCGACCGCCCGACCGAGGTGATGCGGTCGTAGACCGCGCGCATCTTGTCGGACCGGCCGAGGAACCCCTCTGGCGGCGGCGCGGCATAGACTGGCCGGCCGGCCGGGCGGTTCGCGCGGGTCTCGGCCAGCGCGGTGTCGATCGCATGAAGGAAACGCTGCTCGTTGAACGGCTTGAGAAGAAACTCGTAGGCGCCCGCGCGCATCGCCTCGACCGCGCGGTTGATCGAGCCGTTGGCGGTGACCACGATGACCCGGGTCGCCGGCCTGAGCTTCAGCAGGTCCTCCAGCAGGTCCTGGCCGGGGCGGTCGGGCAGCATCAGGTCGAGCAGCACGACCTCGGGTTGCAGTCGGCGGAACCGGGCGAGCCCCTCTTGCGCCGTCGAGGCGCTGATCACCTCGTGTCCGGCATTGCGCAGCACCGCCTCGTAGACGAGTTGCAGCGAGGGGGTGTCCTCGATGAGAAGAAGTGGCGGGCTCACGTCGCGGGCTCTCGGTACCGGCGCTCGTATTCCTCGGCCAGCGCGGCGGTCAGCCGGCCCACCCGGTCGGCCAGCGCGGGCCCGAGCGAGGCGATGCGGCGGTCGTCCCTGCGCTGGGCGGCGGCGTTGAGGGCCTCGGCGCCCGATTGCACCGCTTCGGCGCCCACCGCGCCGGCCAGCGAGATCAGCACGTGGGTGCGTGCGCGCAACTGTGCCAGGTCGGCGCGGAGGATGCCCTCGCGCAGCCCGGCCTCGACCGCGCCGAGGTCGTCCTGCAACCGCTCCAGCAGCTCGCGCCCTGCCGCCGGGCCCGAGATCGCCAGCAGCCGGTCGAGATGCAACTGGTCAAAGCCGACCTGGGGCGGCGCGGGATCGGCCTCGGGGCGCTGGGTGCGCTTTTCCAGCACACGGGCAATGGCCTCTGCAAAGGATTCCAGGCTCATGATCGGCTTGGCGAGGATGCCATCGGCGCCGGCGGCGTAGATCTCCTGGCGGTTGGCGCTCAGCACGAAGGCGGTGATGGCAAGGATCGGCGTGTCGGCCGAGGCGCCGCCGCGCGCGCGCAGCGCCTGCATCACGTCGATGCCGGAAAGCTGGGGCATCTCGATATCGATAAGCCCGAGGTCGAACCCGCCCTGGTCGAGCGCATCGAGCGCCGCGCGCCCGTCCTCGGCCAGCGCGTACTCTGCCCCCAGCCGGTCGAGCATCTGGCCGATCAGCAACTGGCTGGTCGGGCTGTCCTCGGCTACCAGCACCCGCTGGCCGGTCAGGTCGGGCAGCTCGCGCGCCGCGGCGGGGGCGGTGACGCCGGGCGCCCAGGCCGCCCGCGGCAGGCTGAGCGAGACCAGCGCGCCGCCGGAATGGTTGGCCACCTGCATCTGCGCGCCGATCCCCGCGGCGAGGTCGCGCACGATATGCAGCCCCAGCCCCGAGCCAGGCTTGGCCCCGTTCTCGGGGCGGCCCTGATACTCGAAAAGCCGCGCCAGCGCCTCGTCGGAAAAGCCCGGGCCGCTGTCGCGGACCCCGAGAACCAGGCTTTCGCAGGGGCCCATGTCCGCGGTCATGCAAATGCTGCCGGCGCCGGCATGCTTGATCGCGTTGCCGAGAAGGTTGGACAAAATCCGCTCCAGCGCCGTCAGGTCGGTGCCGATGGTGGCCGGCAGGTCCTCGGACCAATCGAAGGTAAAGCTCAGGCCCTTTTCGCGGGCATGGGCCGTCCAGCGGTTGGCGATATCGCACAGGAAAGGGACCAGCGGGAATGTCGGGCGATCGCCCCGGAGCGCCGGCGCATCGCCGGTGCAAAAGGCCAACGTCTCGTCGGTCAGGCGCGAGAGTTGCGCAGCGGCGCTGCGTACCCGTTCGAGTTGCAGGCGCGAGGCATCGTCCAGCGGGCCGAGATCGGCCAGCGACAACCCGCCCAGAATGTCGGTGACCGCGGCGCGCATGTCGTGGCCCAGCAGTTGGGCCCGCTTGCGCTGGGTTTCGGCGTCGTGAAGGGCGGCGGCGCCGAAAACCGGCGCCTTGGCGGCCGGTTCGGCGGGGCCCTCTGAAGTAGCGGACGGCGGCATGGAAATACTCGCGCAGGTTGCACTGCGCATTAGTACCTTGACCGCAAGGTCCGAACCAACATGTCTAAAAAGATAGGTGAGCCGAACTGTCGCATACGGGGCGGCCTGGGCCGCCCCGCCGATGCCGGCGGCCTCAGGCCGCCTTGGGGAAGCCGAGCGCCTTGAGTGCGTCGGCGATCTCGTCGAGGATCGCCGGGTCGTCGATCGTGGCGGGCATCTTGAACTCTTCCCCGTCGGCGATCTTGACCATGGTGGCGCGCAGGATCTTGCCCGACCGCGTCTTGGGCAGGCGGTCCACCACGCAGGCCAGTTTGAACGCCGCCACCGGGCCGATCTGGTCGCGCACCATCGTGATGCATTCCTTGACGATCTCGCCATGGTTGCGGTTCACGCCCTTGGTCAGGCACAGAAAGCCCATGGGCAACTGGCCCTTCAGATCGTCGTTCACGCCGATCACCGCGCATTCGGCGACATCTGGGTGGGCGGCCAGTACCTCTTCCATCGCGCCGGTCGACAGGCGGTGGCCGGCCACGTTGATGACGTCGTCGGTGCGCGCCATGATGTAGAGGTAGCCGTCCTCGTCCTTGTAGCCGGCATCGCCGGTTTCGTAGTAGCCGGGGAAGTGGTTCAGGTAGGACTTGTGGAACCGCTCTTCGGCGTTCCAGAGCGTCGGCAGCGTGCCGGGGGGCAGCGGCAGCTTGATGGCGATGGCGCCCAGCGTGTTGGCGCCGACCTCGTGCCCGCCTTCGTCCAGGATATGCACGTCGTAGCCCGGCATCGGTACCGAGGGGGAGCCGATCTTGACCGGCAGCTTTTCGATTCCCAGAGGGTTGCCCGCGATCGCCCAACCGGTTTCGGTCTGCCACCAGTGGTCGATCACCGGGACGCCCAGCATCCGCTGCGCCCACTTGATGGTGTCGGGATCGGCGCGTTCGCCGGCCAGGTAGAGCGCCTTGAGCCCCGTCAGGTCGTACTTGTTGACGAATTCGCCGTTCGGATCCTCGCGCTTGATCGCGCGGAAGGCGGTGGGCGCGGTGAAAAAGCTCTTGACCTTGTGCTCGGAGATGACGCGCCAGAACGTACCCGCATCGGGCGTGCCGATCGGCTTGCCCTCGAACACGACGGTGGTGTTGCCGTGGATCAGCGGCGCATAGCAGATATAGCTGTGGCCCACGACCCAGCCCACGTCGGACGCGGCCCAGAACACGTCGCCCGGATCGACGTTGTAGATGTTTTTCATCGACCAGTTCAGCGCCACCAGGTGCCCGGCGGTCGGGCGCACGACGCCCTTGGGCTGGCCGGTGGTGCCGGAGGTATACAGGATATAGGCCGGGTGATTGCCCTCGACCGGCACGCATTCGGCGGGTTGCACGCCGAACTGGAAGCCGTGCCAGTTGTAGTCGCGGCCTTCTTCCAGATGCGCGACCTCGTATTCGCGCTGGAAGATCACGCAGAAATCGGGCTGGTGGGTGGACTGTTCCAGCGCACCGTCCAGAAGCGGCTTGTAGTGGACGATCCGGCCCGGTTCGATCCCGCAGGAGGCGGCGATGATGCATTTCGGCTTGGCGTCGTCGATGCGGACGGCCAGCTCGTGCGCGGCAAAGCCGCCGAACACGACCGAGTGGATCGCGCCCAGACGCGCGCAGGCCAGCATCGCCTCCAGCGCCTCGGGAATCATCGGCATGTAGATGATGACCCGGTCGCCTTTCTCCACGCCCTTGGCGCGCAGCGCGCCGGCAAGCTGGGCCACACGATTGCGCAGCATCACGTAGGAAATGGATTTCCGGGTGCCTGTGACGGGGCTGTCATAGATGATGGCGGGCTGATCGCCGCGACCGGCCTCGACATGCCGGTCCACCGCGTTCCAGCAGGTGTTCACCATCCCGTCCGAGAACCACTCGTAATGCGGGGCGTTCTCGTCGAACAGCGCCTTGGAGGGTTTCTCGACCCAGTCGATCGCCTCGGCGGCCTGCATCCAGAAACCTTCGGGGTCTTTCTGCCAACCCTCATACACCTCGGCATAGCTCATCTGGGTATCCTCCGATTTGATTGGGTAATTCTGTTACGCAGACAGAAGGTGCGGCGCAAGATACAAACCGGGACGTTTTGGCCCATGGGGGCGCTAACATCGGGCAATTGGGGCTCGCGCCGCGACGCGCCCGCCGCCGAACCGATGCCGATCCTCTCCCGGCTGCCGGTCTTGCCGTGTCTGCCTCGCGGGTCCGTGACCCCGATCCGATACCACCTTGCATCCCGCCGGGCGCGGCCCCAAGCTTGGCCGGAAAACCGATGGAAAGGCACGCCACATGCTTGTCGAGGCTGCGCGCAAGGTGCGTGAAAACGCCCACGCCCCCTATTCGAACTTCAAGGTCGGCGCCGCGATCCGCAGTGCCGACGGGGCCGTCCACCTGGGTTGCAATGTCGAGAACATCGCCTCGCCCGAGGGCACCTGCGCCGAGGCCGGTGCGATTGCCGCGATGATTGCCGCGGGCCAGACCGAGATCGCCGAGGTGGCGGTCATCGCCGGCGGGCCGGCGCCCGTCACCCCGTGCGGCGGCTGCCGGCAGAAGCTGGCAGAATTCGCCGCGCCGGATGTGCGCGTCACCATGGCCACGCTGTCGGGCGAGACGCTGGTGATGAACGTGGCCGAGCTTTTGCCCGGGGCGTTTTCCGCCGCCCATATGAGCGGGCGTTGATGGACGCGCGCGGCATCGTCGCCCGGGTCCGCGATGGCGAGACCCTCGGCGAGGACGAATTGCGGTGGTTCGCCGGCGGTCTGGCCGATGGTACCGTGACCGATGCCCAGGCCGGGGCGTTTGCAATGGCGGTGCTGCTGAACGGGTTCGACACGTCCGAAAGGGTTGGCCTGACCCGCGCGATGCGCGACAGCGGCAAGGTGCTGAACTGGCACCTGCCCGGCCCGGTGCTGGACAAGCATTCCACGGGCGGCGTCGGCGATTGCGTCAGCCTGGTGCTGGCCCCGGCTCTGGCGGCCTGCGGGGCGTTCGTGCCGATGATCTCGGGGCGCGGCCTGGGCCATACCGGCGGCACGCTGGACAAGCTGGAATCGATCCCCGGCTACCGCGGCGAGGTCGGCATCGCGCAGCTCAAGTCGATCACCGCCCAGATCGGCTGTGCCATCGTCGGCGCCTCGGCCGATATCGCGCCCGCCGACAAGCGGCTTTACGCAGTGCGCGACGTCAGCGGCACGGTCGAAAGCATCGACCTGATCACCGCGTCGATCCTGTCAAAGAAACTGGCGGCGGGGCTCGAGGCATTGGTGCTGGACGTCAAGGTGGGCTCTGGCGCCTTCATGAAGACCATGGATGACGCCGAGGCGCTGGCCGAAGCGCTGGTTTCCACCGCGCAGGGCGCGGGCTGCATGACCACGGCGCTGATCACCGACATGAACCAGCCGCTGGTTGCAAGCTGCGGCAACGCGCTGGAAGTGATCGAGGTGATGGAGACGCTGACCGGCACCGGCGTCACCCCGGCCCTGTGGGACATCACCTGCGCGCTGGGTGGCGAGGCGCTGGCGCTGGGCGGGCTGGCGGCCGATGCCGGCGACGGGGCGGGGCGCATCGCCAGGGCGCTGGAATCGGGCGACGCCGCCGCGCGGTTCGCCGAGATGGTGGCCGAGCTGGGCGGGCCGCTGGATTTCGTCGAACGCTGGCCCGACCGGCTGCCCTCGGCCAAGGTGGTCTACGAGGTGCCCGCGCGCGATGCGGGCATCGTGCAGGCGATCGACGGCGAGGCGCTGGGCCTTGCCGTGGTGGCGCTGGGCGGCGGGCGCCGGCGCGAGGGCGACAAGATCAACCCAAGCGTGGGCCTGTCGGAAATCGCAGGGCTGGGCGAGGGGGTGAACCCCGACCTGCCGCTGGCGCTGATCCACGCGGCCAGCGTCGAGGAGGCCGAGGCCGTCGAGGCGCAGGTGCGCGCGGCGTTCACCATCGGCGAGACCCAGCCCGAAATCCCGCCGCTGGTGCAGCGGAGGCTGCGCTGATGCCCCGCGCATTTCTGGTGGTGATGGATTCGGTGGGTTGCGGCGGCGCTCCCGATGCCGGCCGCTTTTTCAATGACGGCACGCCTGACACGGGCGCCAACACGCTGGCGCATATCGCGCAGGCCTGTGCCGAGGGTCGCGCCGATGATGGGCGCGCGGGGCCGCTGGCGCTGCCCAATCTCGATGCGCTGGGGCTGGGGGCGGCGGTCCGGCTGGCCTCGGGCGCGGCGGTGCCCGGGCTAGACGCGGCGGCGCGGGGGCTGTGGGGCGCGGCGACCGAGGTTTCGCCGGGCAAGGATACGCCCTCGGGCCATTGGGAACTGGCGGGCGTGCCGGTGCCCTGGGACTGGACCTTTTTTCCCGAGACGGTGCCGGCCTTTCCCGAGGATCTGCTGGCCGAGGTGCGCCGCCTGGCCGGCACCGATGGCACGTTGGGCAATTGCCATGCCTCGGGCACCGAGATCGTGGCCCGGCTGGCGGAGGAACACCTTCGCACCGGCTGGCCGATCCTCTACACCTCGGCCGACAGCGTGGTGCAGATCGCCGCCCATGAAGAGGCGTTCGGGCTGGAGCGGCTCTTGCAGCTTTGCAAAGACATTGCGCCCATGGTCCATGCCATGAAGGTGGGCCGGGTCATCGCGCGGCCCTTCGTGGGGTCGCCCGATACCGGCTTTGCCCGCACCAAGAACCGTCACGACTACGCCATCGCGCCGCCTGCGCCTACGCTTTGCGACGCGGTGCAGGGGGCGGGGCGCCGCGTGCAGGCCATCGGCAAGATCGGCGACATCTTCTCGATGCGGGGCATCGACGAGCTGCGCAAGGGCACCGATGCCGAGCTGATGGACCACTGGGCCGACCTGATGGACGAGGCCCCTGACGGCAGCCTGACCTTCGCCAATTTCGTCGAGTTCGACAGCCTTTACGGCCACCGGCGCGACGTTGCGGGCTATGCCCGTGCGCTGGAATGGTTTGACAGTGCGTTGCCGCGGATTTTCGGCAAGATGCGCAAAACGGATCTGATGCTGCTGACCGCCGACCACGGCAACGACCCCACCTGGGCAGGCACCGATCACACGCGCGAGCGGGTGCCGGTGCTGGGCGCAGGCGTGGGCCAGCGCGAGATCGGGCTGGTGGCCTTTGCCGATGTCGCCGCCTCGGTCGCGGCGCATCTGGACGTGCCCGCGCCCGGGGAAGGGAGGCGCTTTCTGTGAGCCTGCGCGCGCTTCCCAAGGTCGAGTTGCACCTGCATCTGGAAGGCGCCGCGCCGCCCGCGCTGATCCGCGACATGGCGCGGGCGCGTCATGTCGATCTGTCGGGCATCTTCGACGCCGCGGGCGGCTACCGCTACCGCGATTTCACCGCGTTCCTGCGCGTCTACGAAGCGGCAACGGCGGTGCTGCAAACGCCCGAGGACTATGCCCGCCTGACACGGGCCGTGCTGGAGGCCGCCGCGTCCGAAGGCGTGGTCTACCTCGAAACCTTCGTCTCGCCCGATTTCTGCGGCGGGCGTGACCTCTTGGCCTGGCGCGAGTACCTCGACGCCATCTCAGAGGCCGCCGCGGCGTCCGAGCGCGACAGCGGCATCGTCATGCGCGCAATCGTCACCTGCATCCGTCATTTCGGGCCGGACAAGGCACGGCAGGCTGCCCTTTGCGCCGCCGAGACGGCCGGCGCGTTCCTGGTCGGGTTTGGCATCGCCGGGGCCGAGACCGCGGGGCGCCCCGGCGATTTCGCCTATGCCTTCGACATGGCGCGCGAGGCAGGGCTGGGGCTGACCGCCCATGCGGGCGAATGGGCCGGGCCGGTCTCGGTGCGCGAGGCGCTCGACGATCTGCGGGTTTCGCGCATCGGCCACGGCGTGCGCGCCGTCGAGGACCCGGCGCTGGTCGACCGGCTGGCCGAGGCGGGCACGGTGCTGGAGGTCTGCCCAGGGTCCAACATCGCGCTCGGCCTCTATCCCGACTGGCGCGCCCACCCCATCGACCGGCTGCGCGCGGCGGGGGTGAAGGTGACCGTCTCGACCGACGACCCGCCCTTTTTCCACACCACGATGACCGGCGAATACGACCGCCTGGCCGATGCCTTCGGTTGGGAGGCGGCCGATTTTGCCGATATCAACCGGATTGCGATGGCCGCCGCTTTCTGCGACGAGGCCACGAAAGACGCGATCGCAAAACGCCTGGAGACCGCCGATGTATAAGCACCTGACCGTCGTCAAGCACCCGCTGGTGCAGCACAAGCTGACACTGATGCGCCAGAAGGACACCTCGACCGCCGTATTCCGACAGCTCTTGCGCGAAATCAGCCAGCTCCTGGCCTACGAGATCACCCGCGAGCTGGAGATGACCACGCGCCGCATCGAGACGCCGCTCTGCGAGATGGATGCGCCGGTGCTGGCGGGAAAGAAGCTGGCGCTGGTGTCGATCCTGCGGGCGGGCAACGGGCTGCTGGACGGGGTGCTTGAGTTGATCCCGTCGGCGCGGGTGGGGTTTGTCGGGCTCTACCGCGACGAGGAGACGCTGCAGCCGGTGCAATACTATTTCAAGGTGCCCGACGGTCTGGAGGGGCGCGTCGTGATCGTGGTCGACCCGATGCTGGCCACCGGAAATTCGTCTGCGGCGGCGGTCGACCTGCTGAAACAGGCCGGCGCCAACAACATCCGATTCCTGTGCCTGCTGGCCGCGCCCGAGGGCGTCGCGCGGATGGAAGAGGCCCACCCGGACGTTCCGATTATCACAGCGGCTGTGGATGAATGCCTGAATGACCATGGATATATTGTTCCAGGGCTAGGGGATGCGGGCGACCGCATGTTCGGCACTAAATAAGCGATTTGCAGCTTTACTCCTAGTAGGTGTTAGGGCATCATACCCCCATATTTTGTTGGGGGACAGAATGCTCATCGTTAAGTTTGCGGTCGCTGCCACGGCCGCATGGCTGGTAATGGCCCCGATGGGCGCAGCCGAGACCCTGCGCCAGAATGACGGGCCCGCCGAATTTCCGCCGCCCGATTTCCAGGGCCGGCAATATATCGACAGCGAGGGCTGCGTTTATCTGCGTGCGGGGTATGCCGGGCAGGTGACCTGGGTGCCGCGGGTCAGCCGCGGCCGCAAGGTGCTGTGCGGTTTCAAACCGACATTTGCCAAGGCCCAACCTGCCCCGACGCCGGCCCCGGCCACCACGGCGCCGCGCCGGGCCAAGGCCCCGGGCGCGCCGCTGCCCACCGTCGCGCAGACGGCCGCCCCGCCGAAGGTCGATGCCGCGCGCCCGTCTCGCGCCGCCGCCAAGCCTGCGCCCGAGACCACGCGCAAGGTCGCCAACACGCCGCCGCCCAGTCCGCGCCCCTACCGCGCCACCCAGGGCGACCCTTCGACCGTCTGCCCCAACGCCGGCGCGTTCAGCCGCCGCTACATCAACGACGGCACACGCTACCCGGTGCGCTGCGGCCCGCAGGCGGCCGCCCCCAGCGCCGCCGCGCCCGTGCCCGCGCCCAAAGTGCAGGCTCGCCCCAAGGGTCAGGCCCGCGCCCAGCAAGCGGCCACCGCCCCCCGCACTGCCGCTGCAGCCAAGCCCGCGCCGCGGGTCGCGGTGCAGCGCCCCGCGCAGGTGGCGATCCCGAAAGGCTATAAGCCGCTGTGGACCGACGACCGGCTCAACCCCAACCGCGGACGCGGCACCGCTGCTGGCAAGGCGGCTATGGATCTGGTCTGGACCCAGACCGTGCCGCGCCGCCTGATCGACACGTCCACCGGCCGCGACGTGACCGGCCGCTACGCCCATCTCGAATACCCCTATACGGACTACGCCCAGCAAAAGGCCCATCTCGCCACCAAGGGCCGCGCCGCGCCCGAACCGGCCGGCACGCGGGTTTCGACCAAGGGCCGCTCGCCCGCCTCGGCCCGCCCGGCCAGCCACCGCTACGTGCAGGTGGGCGCCTTTGGCGACCCCGCCAACGCGCGCGCCGCGATCGCGCGGCTACAGGCGATGGGCCTGCCGGTCAGCGCCGGCACGGCGCACTCCAAGGGCAAGGCGCTCAAGGTGATCTATGCGGGGCCGTTCCAGCGGCAGGACCGCCTGGTTTCCGCCCATGCCAAGCTGCGCCGGTCGGGTTATCCCGGCGCGATACTTCGAAGATAAGTAAGAAGACCTATGAGCAGGCAGTGAAGGGGCGCCCCGCGGCAACCGCAGCGGGGCGTCTTCATCTTGCGCAGGTGCCTTGCAGCCTTACCCAGTCGCTGTCGGACAGCACCGGCGGCGCGGTACGGCCGCGCATCGGGTCGGCCTCGATCAGCCCCAGCACGGTTTCGCCCGACACGTCGCGGGCAAAGGCATAGGGGGTCGAGGGCAGCTCGGCCGCGGCGAAGGCGGCCAGCAGCCGCGCGTCGGGCAGCGGTGCCTGAGGCGCGGTCAACAGCCGCTCGGCATGGTCGGCCAGGGTCGTTTCGGGCAGGGCGCCGCTGGTCAACAAGCGCAGCGTGGCCATGACGCCCGCCTCGCGCAGCAGCCGCGCCAGCGGGTCTTCCTGGTCCGCGCGGGCCGCCGCGACAACGATGAAGCCTGCCAGCACATTCGCGTCCTCGTAATCCTCGACCAGCGCGCGGTTGAGCGCGATCAGCCCGCCCGGCAGTGCCACGGCCCGCGCCGTGCCGCCGGGCAGCACCGCAAGGCGCAGACCCCCGCCGGGCGCCAGACGCGCCGCGAGACGCCGGAGCGCCGTGCTGTCGCGCGAGGTCGCGCAGGGCTGCCCGGCCACCCGGCCCATCCGGCGCAGTACCTCGCCGCCGATCTCGGCCCGCACCCCGGCGGGCACCACCGAGACGGTTTGGCGGACCAGCGCGCCGGGCAGCCAGAACGCAGCAAGCGCGGCCACCCCGGCGAGGCTTGCCGTCAGCAGCAACCCGCGGAGCCGCCCGCGGCGGGGCCGGCCGCGCGCGACCGCCGCGCGTACCTTTTCGACCGCCTCGATCATGGTTTCGTCGTCGATTTCAAGCGTCTCGACGGCATCTTCGCCAGGGCTGTAGAGCGCCGGCCGCGTGCCGGGGTTCAATCGCTCGACGGCGGCCAGCGACCAATGGGCCAGCGCGGTTTCCCTCAGATCCGAGATGACCAGCGAATTGTCCCCGAAAGTGACGATCACGTCACGGCGCTGGGCCTCGGGCGCCTCGCGCCAGAGCCCGGGGCTTTCCAGCCGCTGGTATTGAGTGAGCGCCGTCATGGGCGGCTTACCGATCTGCCCGATACTTGTACCAAGAAGCGACAATAGAGCAGGCCGCGCAGGGCGACAACGTCACATCTCCTTGGCGATCTTGCGCAGCTCGAACTTCTGGATCTTGCCGGTCGAGGTCTTGGGAAGCTCTTGAAAGACCACGTGCTTGGGCGTCTTGAACCCGGCCAGCCGCTCGCGCGCGAAGGCGATCAACTCGTCCGACCCGACCTTGTGGCCGTCCTTCAACTCGACGAAGGCGCAGGGCACTTCGCCCCATTTCTCGTCCGGCTTGGCCACCACCGCGCAGAGCAGCACGTCGGGGTGATGCATCAGCGCGCCCTCGACCTCGACCGAGCTGACATTCTCGCCCCCCGAAATGATGATGTCCTTCGCCCGGTCGGCGATCTGGAGGTAGGTGTCGGGATGCTGCACCGCGAGGTCGCCCGAGTGGAAATAGCCGCCCTTGAACGACTCGCGCGTGGCGCGCGGGTTTTTCAGGTAGCCCTTCATCACCCCGTTGCCGCGGAACACGATCTCGCCCTGGGTGGCGCCGTCCATCGGCACCGGGGCATTCTTGTCGTCGTGGACCTGCACCGGCTCCATGAAGGGCATGGCCACGCCCTGCCGGGCCTTCTGCGCGGCGCGCGACTCGCCTTCGAGCGGGTCCCATTTCGCGCGCCAGGTGCATTCGGTGGCCGGCCCGTAGGTTTCGGTCAACCCGTAGACTTGGGTGATGTTGAAGCCCATCGGCTCGATCTTGGCCAGCGTTGCGGGGGCGGGCGGGGCGCCCGCGGTGAAGACCTCGACGACATGGTCGAAGGGGCGCTTTTCCTCGTCGCGCGCGTTGACGATCATGTTCAGCACGATCGGGGCGCCGCCGAAATGCGTGACGCCCTCGTCGGCGATCGCGTTGAAAATTGCGCGGGCGCTGATGTCGCGGCAACAGATGACGGTGCCGCCGACCGAGGGCATCATCCAGGTGTGACACCAGCCGTTGCAGTGGAACAGCGGCACGATGGTGAGGTAGTTGGGATAAAGCGTCATGCGCCAGCTCAGCACCTGGCCCATGGCGTTGAGGTAGGCGCCCCGGTGGTGGTAGACGACGCCCTTGGGCCGCCCCGTGGTGCCCGAGGTATAGTTGAGCGAGATGCTTTCCCACTCGTCCTTGGGCATGATCCAGTCGAACTCGGGGTCGGCCTGGGCCAGGATGTCCTCGTATTCCGGGTAGTCGCCGAAATCGTGCACGCCCGCGGCATCGTCGGCGACCTCGATGATCGTGGGCGGCTCGCCCTCCATGTCTTCGATGGCCGACACGGCAAGCGGGATGAATTGCGGATCGCACAGCAGCACCCGTGCGCCGCCATGGTCGAGGATGTAGCTGACGGTGTTGGCGTCCAGCCGGATGTTGATCGCGTTCAGCACCGCGCCGCAGGCGGGCACGCCGAAATGCGCCTCGGCATGGGCGGGCACGTTGGGCAGGAGGGTGGCCACCACGTCGCCGGGCTGGACCCCCATCGCCGCCAGCGCCGAGGCCAGCCGCGTGACGCGGTCATGATACTGGGCATAGGTGTAGCGACGCTGGCCGTAGACCAGCGCGTCGTGGTCAGGGTAGATCTGCGCCGCGCGGCGCAAGAAGGACAGCGGCGTAAGCGGCACGTAGTTCGCCGCGCATTTCTCCAGACCCGTTTCATCGGCCAGCCAGCCCATTGATACTCCTCCCGGTGATTTCATTGTTTTGGCGAAGTGTGGCGGGATGGGGCGGATTTGAAAAGGGGGCGCGCATCCCGGCGGGCGGCGGTCTGTCCGACCGGCCCCGGAGCGCCGCCCGTTACGATGCCGTGTTGCCGGCCAGCGCCGCCCCGGACAGCAGCGCGGTGGCCACCATGTCGGCCGCCGAGGCGCTGAGCGCGATAGGCGTGTCGTGCAGCATGGCCAGCCGGGTCAGGGCCTGAAGGTCGACATCGCCGCCATGGGGCACGGTGGGGTCGGCGAAAAAGATCACCGCGTCCAGTTCGCCCGTGGCGATCAGCGCGCCGAGCTGCTGGTCGCCGCCGCGCGCGCCCCGTTGCAGCCGCCGCACGAAAAGCGCCGGCGCGGCCTCGGCGATCATCCGCCCCGTGCCTCCGGTACAGATCAGCCGGTGGCCCTCCAGCGCGGCGGCATGGCGCGTCACCCAGGCGCGCAGGTGCGCCTTGCGCGTGTCATGCGCCACCAGCGCCAGCCGCCGCGGCACGGTAGACCGGGCTCGCGCGCGACCGGTGATGTCGAGTATCGCGCGGACCTGGCCTGCAAACCCCGCGCTTTCGGCGGGGAACGCGCCCGACAGCGCGGCGGTGCCCACGGTGAATCCCGCCGCGCCGGCCTCGGCCGCGGCGATGACGCGGGCCTCGCTGTCGATGCTGCCGGCCATGATCACCGGCTTGCCCACCGCGCCGCACACGTCGCGCATCAGCCCGGCCACATCGCCCGCGTAGCGATAGGCCAGCAAATCGAGCCCGTGGACATGTTCCAGATCGGCCAGCGCCCTTGCCGAGTCCACGATCGCCCCGGCGGGCCCCTCCAGCACGCTGGGATGGCCGGTAATGCGGCCCGGGAAGGGGTAATAGCGGATCGGGTGGTGGCGGATGACCTCGGTCACCTCGCGCGCGCGGGTGCCGCCGAGCATGCAATCGACATCGATCTCGACCGCGGCACGGGCCGAGGCCAGTTCGCTTTCCGCGTCGAGGCTGACGACCTCGAGATACGACCGGCCCCCGGCCGACCGGATCGCGGCGGCCAGCGCCTTGAGCTCGGGCAGAGGCAGGCCCACGTCCTTGAAACCGATATGGCGCACGCCGCCCTCCAGGGCCTCGTCGAGCCGGGCGCGCGCGTCGGGGATGGTGCGGTCGTTCGCGGTCAGCATGAGGATGAAATCGAACGCCATGGTTCAGGTCTCCGCTTGCGGGGGGAAGGGGCAGGGGGGCGCCGTGGTCCAGACCGGGGCGGCCTCGGCGATCTTGAGATGCGGCGCGCCGAGGCTGGCGACGATCAGCGCGTCGAGATGCCCGAGCGCGCGCTCGACCGGCAGGCCGGCGGCGATCAGCGCCGAAAAGACGTCGCCCACCCCGTGGGGCACATCCGCGCGCAGCGGGGTGCGCAACGCCCGGATGCCGGTGCCGGTGAGCGCAAGGATGCCGGTTTCGGCGGGGCCGAACGGGGGCGAGGTGACGAACACCTCGGCGCCTGTCCGCGCCACCATGGCCGATGCCGCCGCCTGCGCCTCGGCCATGGTGGCGGCATCGGCCCCGGTCAGCCAGCCCAGTTCGAAGCGGTTGGGCGTCAGCACATCGGCCAGCGGCACCAGCCTGTCCCGGATCGCCGCCGCGGCGGCATGGGGGATGTAAAGACCCTTTGGCAGATCGCCGAGGATGGGGTCGACGACCACGCGCGGTGGGCGCGCCGCGCGCCGCAGCCGGCCGATCGTCTCTGCCGCCAGGTCCACATGCCCGGCGGTCGGCAGATAGCCGACGAGGCAGGCGTCGAGCCCAGAGAGCCAGCCGTTCGCCTCCAGCGCGTCCAGCATCGCCCCGATCTCGTCCGGCGGCATCGGGTGCGCGGCCACATGGGGCCAGCCGGGATGGTTCGACAAGAGCGTGGTGGGCAGTTGCGTCGTCGCGTGCCCCAGCGCCTGCAGCGCGGGCCCGGCGGCGGACAGTCCCACATGGCCGTGGGCCACCCAGCTCGACAGGATCAGGACGCGGACCATCTGTGTCGTCTCTCCGGTCGGTCGGTGGGTGGGGGCGGTGGCGCGGACGGGTGCTGCGGACAACATGCGGCTTGACCCGAATTGGCCCGTGACTTACTCCCTTGGGGCGCTGCGGGTATAGCTTAATGGTAAAGCCCCTGCCTTCCAAGCAGGTGATGTCGGTTCGATTCCGTCTACCCGCTCCACCGTCTCTTTTCTCACCGCAGATGGCCGGCGCATCGCGGGCGCGCAGCAGGGCCCCGGCGTGCGCTACGCCGCATTGACAGGGCGCGGGCGCGCCCCTAGCCGTCGCGCGCCACATCCCAACGCCAGAGCCCCGCATGACACTTACCATCACCGCCGAAGAACCGCGCCTGACGGCCCTGTCCCACGGGGGCGGCTGCGGCTGCAAGATCGCGCCGGGCGTGCTGTCGGCGCTGCTCAAGCAGACCGTGGCGCTTCCGGTGCCCGAGGCGTTGTTGGTGGGTGCGGCCACATCGGACGACGCGGCGGTGTACCGGCTGAACGACGAGCAGGCGTTGGTGGCCACGACCGATTTCTTCATGCCCATCGTGGACGACCCTTACGATTTCGGCCGCATCGCGGCGACCAACGCGATCAGCGACGTCTACGCCATGGGCGCGCAGCCGATCATGGCGCTGGCCCTCGTGGGCATGCCGCTGGCCGCGCTGTCGCATCAGACCATAGGGCGCATTCTTGAAGGCGGGGCCGCGGCCTGCCAGGCGGCGGGGATTCCCATAGCGGGCGGCCATTCCATCGACTCGGTCGAGCCGATCTACGGGCTGGTGGCGCTCGGCTTGGTGCATCCCGACCGGGTGCGCGCCAATACCGGCGCGCGGCCGGGCGACGCGCTGATCCTGGGCAAGCCGCTAGGCACCGGGGTCATGGCGGCCGCGCTGAAAAAGGGGGCGCTCAGCCCCGAGGGCTATGCCGAGATGTTGGCCACCACCACGCGGCTGAACACGCCGGGGCCCGACCTGGCGGCGCTGGAGGGCGTGCATGCGATCACCGACGTGACCGGGTTCGGCCTGGCCGGGCACGCGCTTGAAATGGCCCGCGGGGCGGGGGCCGAGCTGCGCATCGACTGGGCGCAAGTCCCGGTGATGGCGGGCGTGCGCGATCTGCTGTCCGCGGGCTTTGCCACCGGGGCCTCGCACAACAACTGGCAGAGCTACGGCGCCGAGGTCGGCCTGCCCGGCGGGTTCGCCGAGACCGAGCGCGCCCTCTTGACCGATCCGCAGACCAGCGGCGGCCTGCTGGTCGGCTGTTCGCCTGCGGCACGCGATGCCGTGCTGGCGGTCTTTGCCGATCACGGCTTTCCGCAGGCCGCCGTCATTGGCGAGGTTGGCGGCGCCGGGCCGCAGCCGCGCGTCGTGATCGACTGACGCCGGCGCCGGCCGTCCTTCTGAGCGCGGACCGTCTTGTGACCGGCCCGCGGCTTGTTGTCTCGGGGGTTCGGCCCTAAAACGTCATTCAAAGACAGGGAGGACGGCCTTATGCCGCCGACGAAACAGGCCGATGAAGAGCGCGCGAAATCGAAACGCATCGGGGCGCTGCGGGCGCTCTGGCCCTTCGTGGCGCCGTATCGCAAGCTCTTGTCCCTCGCACTGGCCGCGCTGGTGCTGACCGCCTGCGTTTCGCTGATCCTGCCGCTGGCGGTGCGCCGGGTGGTCGACGGCTTCGAATCCGAAAACGCCGCGCTTTTGGACAGCTATTTCGCCGCCGCGCTGGGCATCGCGGGGCTGCTCGCGCTGGGCACGGCGCTGCGCTACTACCTGGTGACGCGGCTGGGCGAGCGGGTGGTGGCCGATATCCGCACCGCCGTCTTCGACCGGATGATCGGGATGAGTCCCGCCTTCTACGAAAAGGTGATGACCGGCGAGGTGCTGAGCCGGATCACCACCGACACCACGCTGATCCTGTCGGTGATCGGCTCGTCGGTTTCGGTGGCGCTCAGGAACGCGCTGATCTTCCTGGGCGGGCTGGTGCTGATGCTGGCGACCTCGGCCAAGTTGACGAGCATGGTCTTGCTGCTGGTGCCGGCGGTGATCGTGCCCATCGTCATCCTGGGGCGCAGGCTGAGAAAGCTGAGCCGGGAAAACCAGGACTGGATCGCGGCCTCGTCGGGCAACGCGTCCGAGGCCTTGTTGTCGGTGCAGACGGTTCAGGCCTTTACCCACGAGGCGCCCAGCCGCCGCCACTTTCACGACGTGACCGAGAAGAGCTTTGTCGCGGCGCGCAAGCGGATCGGCACGCGGGCGGTGATGACGGTGATCGTCATCTTCCTTGTCTTCGCCGGCATCGTCGGCGTCTTGTGGATCGGCGCGCGCGACGTGCGGGCCGATGCGATGACCGTGGGCGAGCTGGTGCAGTTCGTCATCTATTCGGTGATGGTCGCCGGGGCCGTCGGCGCGATGACCGAGATCTGGGGCGAGTTGCAGCGCGCCGCGGGCGCAACCGAGCGGCTGGTCGAACTGCTGCATTCACAGGACAGCGTCACCGACCCCGCCGACCCGCGGCCCATGCCAGAGGCCGTCAAGGGCGATATCCGGTTCGAAGAGGTCACTTTCCGCTACCCCTCGCGCCCCGGGCAAACCGCGCTGGACGGGGTGAGCCTGCATATCCAGCCGGGCGAGACCGTGGCGCTGGTCGGTCCCTCGGGCGCGGGCAAGACCACGATCATCCAGTTGCTTCAGCGGTTTTACGACCCGTCCTCGGGGCGCATCCTGCTGGACGGGGTCGACCTGCGCGAGACCACGCGGGCGACCTTCCGCCGCCATATCGCGCTGGTTCCGCAGGACCCGGTGATCTTTGCCGACACCGCGCGCGAGAACATCCGCTTTGGCCGGCCCGAGGCCACCGATGCCGAGGTCGAGGCCGCGGCCAGGGCGGCAGCTGCGCATGATTTTCTGACCGAGTTGCCCGAGGGCTATGACAGCTATGTGGGTGAGCGCGGCATCATGCTGTCGGGCGGCCAGAAACAGCGTATCGCAATCGCACGGGCGATCTTGCGCGACGCGCCGGTCCTGCTGCTGGATGAGGCCACCTCGGCGCTGGACGCGGAATCCGAGCGCGCAGTGCAGCATGCCGTCGACGAGCTGTCGGCCGACCGCACCACGCTGATCGTCGCCCACCGGCTGGCCACCGTGAAAAAGGCCGACCGCATTCTCGTCTTCGACGAGGGCCGCATCGTGGCAGAGGGCACCCATGACGCGCTGGTCGCCGAAGGCGGGCTCTACGCGCGTCTTGCCCGGCTGCAATTTACCGACGGATTCGGTCACGCCGCCTGAAAGCGCCATTAATTCTTTCGCCAAATCGCGCTAGTCTGACGTCATCGCAGCATTTGACGGGAGTCTTACGACAATGGGCCTTTGGAAATTCATGAAGAACGCCGGCAAGAAACTGAGCGGCCGTGCCGAGGCGGCCGAGGCGCCGAGCGAGGAAGAGCTGAAAAAGGAAATCTCCGACCTCGGGCTCGATGCCGAGGGCCTGGACATTAAGGTCGAGGGGGACAAGGTCAAGGTGACCGGCACGCCGAAAAGCCAGGAGGCCAAGGAAAAGGTCATCCTCGCCGTGGGCAATGTCGACGGCGTGGCAGAGGTCGAGGACGAGGTTTCGGGCGACGAGCCGGTGTTTCATACCGTCGAGAAGGGCGACTCGCTCTGGGCCATCGCTGAAAAGACCCTGGGCAGTGGCGCGCGCTATACCGAGATCTTCGAGGCCAACAAGCCGATGCTGACCGACCCCGACAAGATCTATCCCGGCCAGGTGCTGCGCATCCCGCAGGCGTGACCGGCCGCAGCGGCGACTTGCAGGGGTGCGCTGTCGGGATGACGGCGCGCCCTTTCTGCGGCCCGGCCTTGCGGTGATCCACAAATCCTCCCATCCTTGGCGTCAGAAGGACAAGCGCCTGCCAAGGGCGAGAGGGAGAACCGGACATGTCGTACAGGTCGCTTGCCGAGCGAAACGCCGTCGAGGCCGAGGCGCCCTGGTCCGAGCGCGGCCTGCCGGTGTCGCTTTACGGGCTGCTGTCGGATACCGCCCGGCGCTGTCCCGACCGGCCCGCCCTGTCTTTTCAACTGACCTCGGGGCCTGGCGCGCCGGCCGAAACGCTGAGCTGGGCCCAGATGCTTGCGCGGGTCACCCAGACGGCCAACCTGTTTCGCCGCCTCGGCGTGGCCGAGGGGGACGTGGTGGCCTATGTGCTGCCCAACTGTAGCGAAACCGCGGTCACGCTGATCGCGGGCGCGGTGGCGGGCGTCGTCAACCCGATCAACCCGCTGCTGGAGGCAGAGCAGATCGGAGCGATCCTGCGCGAGACGCGCGCCAAGGTCGTGGTCACGCTGAAGGCCTTTCCCAAGACCGACATCGCGGCAAAGGTCGCCGAGGCGGTCAAGCACGCGCCCGGCGTCGATACCGTGCTGGAGGTCGACCTGGCGCGCTATCTCGGCGTGCCGAAACGCTGGGCGGTTCCGCTCTTGCGGCCGAAAACCCCGTCCGGCCATCACGCCGACCTGTTGGATTTCGCCCGCGAAGCCGCGCGCGAGCGCGCCGATGTTCTGGCCTTTGCGGATACCGGGCAGGACCGGGTCGCGGCGCTGTTTCATACCGGCGGCACCACCGGCATGCCCAAGGTGGCGCGGCACAAGCTGTCGGGGATGATCTATAACGGTTGGCTGGGCAAGCGGCTGCTGTTCACGCCCACCGACACGCTGCTGTGCCCGCTGCCGCTGTTTCATGTCTTTGCGGCCTATCCGGTGCTGATGTCGACGATCGCCTCGGGCGCGCATGTGGTCTTTCCAACGCCCGCGGGGTTTCGCGGCGAGGGGGTGTTCGACAATTTCTGGAAGCTGATCGAGCGCTGGCGGGTGAGCTATGTCATCACCGTGCCGACGGCGGTGGCCGCGCTGATGCAGCGCAAGGTCGATGCCGACATCTCGACCCTGCGCTATGCCTTTTCCGGCTCGGCGCCGCTGCCCGTCGAGCTTTACCGACGGTTCGAAGAGGCCACGGGGGTGACCATCTGCGAGGGTTACGGGCTGACCGAGGCCACCTGCCTCGTGGCGATCAACCCGCCCGAGGGGGAAAAGAAGATAGGCTCGGTGGGTCTGCCTTTCCCCTATACCGACATTCGCATCCTGCACTGCACCCCCGAGGGCGGTGTCGACCGCGAATGCGAGACCGACGAGGTGGGCGAGATCTGCGTGGCCAGCCCCGGCGTCTACGAGGGATCGACCTATACCGAGGACGCCAAGAACCTCGGCCTTTTCGCCGAGGGGCGGTACCTGCGCACCGGCGACCTGGGCCGGCGCGACGCGGACGGGTACCTGTTCATCACCGGCCGGGCCAAGGACCTGATCATCCGCGGCGGGCACAATATCGACCCCGCCGAGATCGAGGAGGCGCTTGCGGGCCATCACGACGTGGCCTTCGTCGGCGCGATCGGCCAACCCGACCGCGCGGCGGGCGAGTTGCCCTGCGCCTATGTCGAACTGGTCGAGGGCGGCACCGCGACCGCCGACGAACTGCGCGATTACTGCAAGGTGCATATCCACGAGCGCGCGGCAATGCCGAAACATGTCGAGATACTGGCCGAGTTGCCGAAAACCGCGGTCGGCAAGGTGTTCAAGCCGGATCTGCGCAAGCGCGCCATCTCGCGGGTCTACGGCCAGGCATTGGCCGAGGCGGGGCATGCGGTGCGCGTGGCCGAGGTGGTGGAAGACCGCCGCCGCGGCCTGCTCGCCCGGCTGGAGCGGACGGGCGCGGTGGACGAAGCGGCGGTGGCGCACCTGCTGGGCAACTACACCCGGCCATGGGAATGGATCGACTGAACGGGGCTTGAAAAGCCGCCGTGGCGCTGAGCGGAGACCGTGTCGGCCTTTGGTTTCGCCTTGCATTGCAAGGCGACCGGCCGGGGGCTTTGCCCCCGGACCCCCAGGATATTTTCGGCCAGAAGAAATTTGGGGACCGGGAAAGAGCAGGGTGGTGCGATGCCCCGGGATGACCGGTATGTCCGCATCGCAAGATGCCCTGACCGGCGGGCGCACGCTGCGGGCGGGGCGGGCCGGGCCGTGCGCCAGGCCCGCCCCCTACCCTAGCCGTAGACGAGGTTTGGCAGCCAGGTGATCACCTGCGGGTAGAGCATGCAGACCGCAAGCCCGACCACCTGAAGGAACAGGAAGGGCAGGGCGGCCTTGAAGATGTCCGTCATCGGGATCTCTGGCGGCGCCACGCCGCGCAGGTAGAACAGCGCATAGCCGAAGGGCGGCGAGAGAAAGCTCATCTGCATGTTCACCAGGTAAAGCACCCCGAACCACAGCACCAGATCGCCCGGGTCGCTGAGCCCGAAGGCCTGCGCGCCCAGCGCCTTGATGATCGGCACGAAGATCGGCACGCAGAGCAAGAGGATGCCGACCCAATCGAGGAACATGCCGAGGATGACCAGAAGGATCTGCATCAGGATCAGGATCCCCCAGGGCCCCATGCCGGTGGCCGCCAGGCTGTCCTGCACGAATTGCTGCCCGCCCTCCAGCACGTAGAGCCCGACGAAGATCGTCGCGCCGAACATGATCCAGATGACCATCGCGCTGGCCTTGAGCGTGGTGACGCAGGCCTCGCGGATCGTGGGCCAGTCGAGCTTGCGGTGGATGGCGGCCACGATGAAGGCGCCGAAGGTGCCGATGCCCGCGGCCTCCACCGGCGTGGCGACGCCGGTGAAGATGACGCCCAGCACGACGACGATCAGTGCGATGGGGGCGGACATGTTGCCCAGCAGGCGCACCTTTTCGGCGGTGCTGACCCGCTCGTCCACCGGGATCGGGGGGCCGAGCCGGGGGTCGATATAGCTGCGCAGCACCACGTAAAGGATGTAGAGCCCCGACAGCATCAGCCCCGGGATCACCGCGCCGATGAACAGCTCGCCCACCGACTGTTCGGCCACCACCGCGTAGATGATCGCCAGGATCGAGGGCGGGATCAGGATGCCCAGCGTGCCGCCGGCCATGATGCTGCCCATGGCGATCTTGGGCTCGTAGCCGCGTTTCAACATCGCCGGCAGCGCGATGATGCCCATCGTCACAACCGCCGCGCCGATCACGCCGACCATCGCCGCGAGGATCGTCGAGGCGATGATCGTGGCCGCCGCGAGGCCGCCCTTTACGCCCCCCAGCACCTTGTAGATCACGTCGAACATGTCGTTGATGATGCCGGCCCTTTCCAGCATCGCCGCCATGAAGATGAACAACGGGATCGCCGAGAGCTGGTAATTGGTCATCAGCGGAAAGATGCGGCTTGGCACGATGTTCAGCGCCTGCGCATCGCCCAGGATGAACAGGAACACGCAGGCCAGGCCGCCGGTGACGAAGGCAAGCGGCAGGCCGGCCATCAAGAGCGCCAGCAGGCTGCCGAACATGATGAGCGTGAGCCACTCGATTCCGATCTCAATTCCCATGGCTCACGCCCCCTGCCGGATTGCCCGGATGTCCTTGCCGACCTTCGAGACGCCTTGCAGCACCAGCAGAAGGCCGCCGATCACCATCACCCATTTCATCGGCCAGAGCGGCACCTCCCATTCGTTGAAGCTGATCTCGCCCCAGCGGATGCTCGGGTCGGTCCATTGCGCGGTGCTGAAATCGGCGAACATCTGCCACAGCGTGATCTCACCCCGCGCCCAGTCGGACACCAGCGAGTTGCCCGAGGGCACCGCGATGGCGTCCATCGCGAAGATATACGACGTGACCAGCAGCGTGCCCGCGAAGATGAAGAAGAAGATCGAGGTAACGAGGTCTGCCCAGGCTTTGCGGGGCCGGCTGAGCGGGGCGTAGAACACATCGACCCGCACATGGCTTTCGGTGAGCATCGCGTAGGAGCCGGCAATCAGGTATTGCATGCCGAACATCAGGTACATCGCCTCGTGCGCCCAGTTGGTCGGGCTGTTGAAGACGTAGCGCGCGATGACCTCGTAATAATAGACCAGAACCGCGATCACCGCCCAGTAGCTGACGAATTCGCCGCAGAAAAGCGACAGCCGGTCGATCCAGTTCTCGGCATATTCGCGGTCGTGCTTGGGGCCCTCTTCCTCTTCGACGGCCTGCAACGCCAGCTCGGCCTCGCTGGGCCCTTCGTCGTGCAGCCTGGCATTGGCGCGGCGCACCATGAAGGGCAGCATCACCGCGTCGATGGCCAGCAGCGCCAGGATGGCATAAAGCGCGTAGCCGGCCATGTTGGACCAGCTTTGCCGGATCTGGGCCGCGGCATCGCGCTTGGGGCCGATCTCGGCCACCACGGTGCGCGACTCGGCCACCCGTTCCTCGCCCCTGGTAATGGCCTCCTGCGCGCGCTCCAGCCGCCTTTCGGCGCTTCGTTCCGCGAACGAGCCCTCCTCGGCCTCGGCAAGCGCGGCCTCAAGGCCGGCCATGTTGGCGCGCGCCTCGGCGATGCGGGGTTCCTCGCGGGCGATGGTGCTTTCGGCCACGCGCATCTGGTTTGCGAAATCCGAGAGCGTCGAGCGCGCGTCCTGCTCTTGCCCGTTGGCGTAAAGCACGAAGACGAAGATGGGGATGTAGATCAGCCCCAGAAGGCTCTTCAGATAAAAGCGGTGCAATCCGATGATCCCGCCGGTGACGAGGATCGTGTAGCCGAGAAGGGTGGAATAGCGTGGCCGCTCTGGCCTGGGGCGGCGCGACAGCACCATGGCCACGATCGGAAAGGCGATCAGGCCGACCCAGTAAAGCCAGTGCGGCAGCGTGAAGCTGAGGCCAGGCATCTTTCGTTCCGTGCGTTCGAGGACGTTTCAAAGCGCCGCCCGGCGCGAAGGTGCGCCGGGCGGGCCGGTTTCAGTGACGCGTCAAGGCACGCCGGCGGATCAGAGGTCGAGCGTCTGGCCCTCGAGCTGCTCGGGGCTGACATAGCCCAGCGAACCCGAGGTCATGTAGTCGAGCTGGATCTTGAACAGCCGCGCCGCGTTCTTGTCGCGATTGGCGTACCTGTACCAGATCGGCACGGCGACCTCGGTCATCAGTTCCACGTCGTCCTGTGTGAGGCGCGTGACCTCGGTCCCGTCGGCCTCGAACTTGGCCCAGGCTTCCTGGTCGGCGGCCTGGATCGCGGCGTGGTGCATGTCGGAATAGACATGCGTTTCCATCTCGACGAACTGGCGCATCTCGGGGCTCAGTGCGTCCCACGCGGCCTGGCTGACGGTGATGTCCATCAGGTCGACCGGCTGATAAAGCGACATGAAGCCCGGAGGGCCCATCGAGATGTAGCTGGTCACCTGGCTGAAGCCGAGCGCGTAGTTCACCGCCGGGCCCACGTAGTCGGCCACGTCGATTGTGCCCTTTTCCAGCGCCGGGAAGATCTCGGAGCCCGGAAGAACGGTGGTTTCCGCCCCGATCTCGGTGAAGACTTCGGCCACCATGCCGCCCGGCAGGCGCATCTTGCGGCCGCGGAAATCGTCGATCGAGCGGATCGGCACCTTGGAGTGAATGATGTTGGGCCCGTGATGGACGGGGCCCACATAGACCATACCTTGTTGCGCGAAGAGCTCGCGTGCGATCTCAAGGCCACCGAGGCCGTAGAAGAACACGTCCCACTCATGCGGGTTTCTCAGGCCCAGCGGGTAGCTGGTCAGGAAGGTGGCCGCGGGCACGATGCCCTGCGCGTAGATGGTGAAGGGGTTGATCGCGTCAAGAACGCCGTTCTTCACCGCGTCGTAGAGCTGGAAATCGCCGACGACGTCATTGGCGCCGAAGGGCTGGAAGGCCAGCTCGCCACCGGTCTTTTCGGCGATGGTCCCGCACCAGTCCTTGAAGATCTGAAGGCCGGCGCCGCCGGGCCAGGATGTCTGGATCTTCCAGGTGGTGCCGTGGGCTGCCGCGCTGGCGACATGCGGCGCGGCAAGTGTGGCCGCACCAGCGCCGGCGAGGGCGCGCAACGCTGTACGGCGCGACGTGATGTGTCGTGTCATAGGTATCCTCCCGTGTTTATCAAAGGGATGTCGATCTTCCGCCGACCCCTTTCGATAGTCGCTGTGTAGCATAACGAGAGCAATTGGTAATTATTTTTTGCCATTTTCGAGTTTGGCGAGAGTGGCGCGCGCGACCGCAACCTTGACGGAGGCAATGGGCGACCGTAACGGTGCGAAATGTCTCGTAGCGGGAAGCGGTTGGGGGGAAATGGTGCCGCAGGGGAGGATTGAACTCCCGACCTCACCCTTACCAAGGGTGCGCTCTACCACTGAGCTACTGCGGCCCCGTTTGTGGCGGGCTGATTAGACCCAATCGCCCCCTGACGCAAGCGCAAACTGGACGCTATTTCGGCGCTGCGCTAGAGAGGCAGCATGGATAAGAAACCTCCCGACAACGACGCGCAGAAAGCGGCCGAGAGCCGCGAAGATCGGCTGAAAAAGGCGCTGAAGGAAAACCTGGCCCGGCGCAAGCGGCAGGCCCGGGCGCGCACGGGTGCGGGCGGTCAGCGCGGCGAAAGGGCAGGCTGAATGGACCAGATCATCATCCGCGGCGGTGCGGAGCTGCACGGGGAAATCCCCATCGCGGGCGCCAAGAACGCCTGTCTGGCGTTGATGCCGGCCACGCTTTTGTCGGACGAGCCGCTGACTTTGACCAACGCGCCGCGCTTGTCGGACATCCGCACCATGAGCGCGCTGCTGCAATCGCTGGGGGCCGAAGTGTCGAGCCTGCAGCGGGGCAAGGTGCTGGCGCTGTCGTCGCACGACCTGACCAGCCACACCGCCGAGTATGACATCGTGCGCAAGATGCGCGCCTCGATCCTTGTGCTGGGGCCGCTGCTTGCGCGCTCTGGCCACGCGGTCGTTTCGCTGCCCGGCGGATGCGCCATCGGGGCGCGGCCGGTCGACCTGCATCTCAAGGCGCTCGAGGCGATGGGCGCGGTGCTGGATCTGCGCGAAGGCTACGTGCATGCCTCGGCGCCGCGCGGCCTGATCGGCGCGGTGGTGAATTTCCCGTTCGTCTCGGTCGGGGCCACCGAGAACGCCCTGATGGCGGCGACGCTGGCCAAGGGCACAACGGTGCTGAAAAACGCTGCGCGCGAGCCGGAAATCGTCGACCTCGCGGAATGCCTGCGCCAGATGGGTGCGGCGATCGAGGGCGAGGGTACGGACACGATCACCATCGAGGGCGTCGACCGGCTGGGGGGGGCGACACACAACGTGGTCGCCGACCGGATCGAGCTGGGCACCTACATGCTGGCCCCCGCGATCACGGGCGGTTCGGTCACGTGTCTGGGCGGGCGGCTCGACCTTGTGACGGCCTTTGCCGAAAAGCTGGACGCGGCGGGCATTTCCGTCGAACAGACGGCGGCCGGGGTCAAGGTCGCGCGCCGCAACGGCCGGGTCCGGGCGGTCGATGTGGTGACCGAGCCATTTCCGGGCTTTCCGACCGACCTGCAGGCGCAGATGATGGCGCTGCTGGCCACGGCCGAGGGGGTGAGCGTGCTGGAAGAGCGGATCTTCGAAAACCGCTTCATGCACGCGCCCGAACTGATCCGGATGGGCGCGCAGATCGACGTGCAGGGCGGCACCGCGACGGTAACCGGGGTGCCGCGGCTGAAGGGCGCGCCGGTGATGGCGACCGACCTTCGCGCCAGCGTGTCGCTGATCCTGGCCGGGCTCGCCGCCGAGGGCGAAACGCTGGTCAACCGCGTCTATCACCTCGACCGCGGCTATGAGAAGGTCGAACAAAAGCTCGGCGGTTGCGGGGCCCATATCGAACGGGTGGCGAATCAATGACCGACGATGCGCGTTTCGAGGACGGCGCCGAGCGGCCACTGGCGCTGCGGGCGCAAACGGCCGAAGACCTGCAGGTGATTTCGGCGCTGACGCAGGACGCGGTGCTGCCGGTGCCCGAGATGACATGGCAACCGCGGGCGCGGCGCTTTGCACTGTTGCTCAACCGGTTCCGCTGGGAAGACCGCGCCGCGGCAGACGCGCGCGGGCGCGGTTACGAACGGGTGCGCGCGCTTATGGTCTTTGACGATGTGCTGAAGGTGGCAAGCCAGGGGTTCGACCGAAACGACGGTGATCTGGTCTTGTCGCTGCTGTCGGTCGATTTCCAGCCGGGGGAAGACGGGGCCGGGCGAGTCGTCATCACACTTGCCGGGGATGGCGCGATCGCGCTGACCGTCGAATGCCTTGAGGCTACGCTGCGCGACGTGACCAAGCCGTATGCCGCCCCGTCGGGCAAGGCGCCGCGGCATGACTGACCGCGGCGCCCCGGCGGCGTTATTGCTGTAGCGACTCAACGAAATAGGCGATCGACAGCACCCGGCCGCGCACCATCAGTTCGGCGGCGTATTCGCCGATCTCTGCGGTGGCCTCGGCCTTGAAGCGGTCGCCCCAGACCGGCATCGGGTAGCCATGCCCGCGGATGCCCGTGCGCCCGTCGATGACCTGGATGACCGACAGCATCGGGAAGGCGCCGTCATTGGCTGCCGAGAGCTGGGTCAGGTTCGGCATGGGAACGGTCATCAACTCGGCCAGCGGCCCGTCTCCGACGCCGTTCGCACCGTGGCAGGCGGCGCAGGCATTCATGTATTCGGCCTTGCCCGGATCGTCCTGGGCGGTCGCCGCACCGGCCAGAAGCGGCAGCGCCGCCAACGCCGCAGCAATGGGTTTGCTGTGTACACGCATCTCGTTGTTCTCCCTTACTTTGGTGCCGCGCTATCGTCGATAGGCGGCATGATGACCTTGGGTCATCTCGAAATGGTCCCGCCGAAACGTTGGATTTGCAATGATATTGATCAAAGACGTGGCCGTTTGCAGGGCCATGCCGCGAGGTCCTTCACCCTCGCGCCGAATGGGACTAGACAGGGCGCGAGTTGCACCGAGGGATGACATGCCGGTTTTTCTGGACAGCACCGACAGCGGGTTCGCGGCAGCCTTCGCCGCACTGTTGACGGCCAAGCGTGAAGACAGTGTTGACGTTGACGACGCGGTGGCCGCGATCATCGCAGATGTCCGCGCCCGAGGCGACGCCGCCCTGATCGACCTGACCGAGAAATTCGACCGGCTGCGGCTGACACCCGAAACGCTGGCCTTCTCCGCCGAGGAGATCGAGGCCGAGTGCGCCAAGGTGCCCGTCGCCGAACGCGATGCACTGGAACTGGCCGCCGAGCGCATCCGCGCCTACCATGTGCGCCAGATGCCCGAGGACGCGCAGTGGACCGACCCGGAGGGCGCGATGCTGGGCTGGCGCTGGACACCGGTCTCGGCGGCGGGGCTCTACGTGCCCGGCGGCCTGGCCTCTTACCCGTCGTCGGTGCTGATGAACGCGATTCCGGCGCAGGTGGCCGGGGTGGAGCGGCTGGTGATCTGCGCGCCCACGCCCGACGGCAGGGCCAACCCGCTGGTGCTGCTCGCCGCCCGGCTGTCCGGCGTCGAGACGGTGTATCGTCTTGGCGGGGCGCAGGCCATCGCGGCGCTGGCCTACGGCACCGAAACGGTGCGGCCGGTCGACAAGATCACCGGCCCCGGCAATGCCTTCGTGGCCGCGGCCAAGCGGCGGGTGTTCGGCCGGGTGGGCATCGACATGATCGCCGGTCCGTCCGAGATCTTGGTGATTGCCGATGCCGACAACGACCCCGACTGGGTGGCCATCGACCTGCTGTCGCAGGCCGAGCATGACGAAAGCGCCCAGTCGATCCTGATCACCGACGATGCGGGGTTCGGCCGGGCCGTGGCCGCCGCGGTGGAAAAGCGGCTGGAGACGCTGGAGCGACGCGCCATCGCGGGCGCGAGCTGGCGCGACTACGGCGCGGTCGTCACGGTGCGCGACCTCGCCGAGGCGGCGGAGTTGTCGAACCGCGTCGCACCCGAGCATCTGGAGCTGTGCGTGGCCGACCCCGAGGCGCTGGCCGCCAGGATCACCCATGCCGGCGCGATCTTTCTGGGCCAATGGACGCCCGAGGCCATCGGCGATTACATCGGCGGGCCCAACCACGTGCTGCCCACCGCGCGCTCGGCCCGGTTCTCTTCGGGGCTCAGCGTGATGGATTTCGTCAAGCGCACGACGCTGGCCAAGATGACTCCGGCCGCGCTCAGGGCCATCGGGCCTGCCGCGGAAACGCTCGCCATCTCGGAAAGCCTCGAGGCGCACGGGCTGTCGGTGCGCGCGCGACTGGACAAGATGAACGAGGTGCCGGAATGAGCGGCGCCCGCCTGATCCATATCGAGCTCGACGATACGGGCCTGCCGCCGCCCACGCCGCAGATCGATCAAGAGCGCAAGGTCGCGCTGTTCGACCTGATGGAGGACAATTCCTTTGCCCTGCCGGGGCGCGATGGGCGCGCCGCGCCGGACGGGCCCTACCGGTTGAGCCTGTCGATCCGCGACAAGCGCCTGGTCTTCGACCTGAGCACCGAGGCGGGCGAACCGGCGGCGGAGTTCCACCTGTCGCTGTCGCCGTTCCGGCAGGTGGTCAAGGATTACTGGCAAATCTGCGAAAGCTACTTCGACGCGGTGAAAAAGCTGCCCCCAAGCCAGATCGAGGCGATCGACATGGCCCGCCGCGGCATCCACAACGAGGGTGCCAGGGTGTTGCAGGAACGGCTGGAGGGAAAGGCCGAGATCGACATCGACACTGCGCGGCGGCTGTTTACCCTGGTCTGCGTGCTGCATTTCGGGGGCTGAGGTGGCCGGCGCGCTCCCGTCCTCGGTCTTGTTCTGCTGCGACCACAACTCCGTCCGCTCGCCCATGGCCGAGGGCCTGATGAAGAAGTACTACGGCCATGAGGTCTACGTGCAGTCGGTCGGCGTGCGCAACGACCGCGAGATCGACGGGTTTTCCATCGCGGTCTGCGCCGAGATGGACATCCCGCTGGAACGTCACCGGACGCGGTCCTTCGACGAGATGGAGGATTGGGGCGACGACCTGTCGGGCTTCGACCTGATCGTGGCGATGTCGCCCGCCAGCCTGCGCCGGGCGCAGGAACTGACCCGCTATTATCATCTCGAGGTGGAATACTGGCCGGTGCTCGACCCATCGGGGCTGGGCGAGACCCGAGAGGACAAGCTGGCCGCCTATCGCCAGGCGCGCGACCAGATCGCCCGGCGGTTGATCGACCGCTTCGGCCCGCCGCGGCGGGGCGAGGAGGCATGAGCCTGCGCTTTCACACCCTGACCGGCGCCGGTCTGGAGGCGGCGCTCGACGACCTCGCCGCCCTGCGGATCGCGGTGTTCCGCGAATGGCCCTACCTTTACGACGGCGATCTCGCCTATGAGCGGCACTATATGGCCAGCTACCGGGACAACCCGCGCGCCATCCTGGTGGGGGCGTTCGACCGGGACCGGCTGGTGGGGGCCGCCACCGGCACGCCGATGCAGGACCACGCCGATGATTTCGCCGCCGCCTTCGCGGGCACTGGGCATGACCTGTCGGACATATTCTATTGTGCCGAAAGCGTGCTCTTGCCCGGCTATCGCGGGCAGGGGGCGGGGCACGCCTTTTTCGACGCGCGCGAGGCCCATGCCCGCGCGCTGGGCCACCGGTTCAGTGCCTTTTGCGGGGTGATCCGGCCCGACGACCACCCCTTGCGGCCCGCCGATTACCGACCGCTGGATGTATTCTGGCGCAAGCGCGGGTACGCGCCCTTGCCGGGCGTGGTTGCGCAATTCACCTGGAAAGACCTCGACCAGCCCGAGGCCGCGCGCCACCCGCTGCAATTCTGGATGCGCCGCCTATGAGACTCGCCGCCGCCGCCTGGCCGGTCGACTGGCACGACGACTGGGCCGGTTACGAGGCCAAGCTGACCGCCTGGGTGACCGAGGCCGCGGGGGAAGGGGCCGACCTTCTGGTCTTCCCCGAATACGGCGCGATGGAGCTGGCCTCGCTGGCGGGCGCCGCCGTGGCGGGCCAGCTGGAGGGGTCGCTCCGGGCGGTCTCGGACCTCGTCGAGCGGACAGATGCGCTGAACGCGCGTCTCGCCATTGCCCACGAGGTGCACATCCTCGGGGCCAGCGCGCCGGTCTGGGCCGGGGAGCGGCCTGTCAACCGGGCGCGGCTGTTCACGCCCGACGGCGCGACCGCCGCCCAGGACAAGCAGATCATGACGCGCTTCGAGCGCGAGGACTGGAACGTGGTACCGGGCGGGCCGCTTCGCCTTTTCGATACCGCGCTTGGCCGGATCGGCGTTCTGATCTGTTATGACGCAGAGTTCCCGCTGCTCGCCCGCGCGCTGATCGAGGCGGGTGCCGATATCCTGCTGGTGCCCTCCTGCACCGACACGCTGGCGGGGTATTGGCGGGTGCGCATCGCCGCCATGGCCCGCGCGCTGGAAGGGCAATGCGTGGTCGTGCAGGCGCCCACCGTGGGCGCCGCCCCATGGTGCCCGGCGATCGATGAAAATGTCGGCGCCGCAGCCATTTACGGGCCGCCGGACCTGGGGTTTCCCGAAACCGGGGTGCTGGCCGAGGGGCCGCTGAACGCCCCCGGATGGGTCTATGCCCAGGCCGACCGCGTCGCCATCGCCCGCGTCCGCGCCGGGGGCGCGGTGCGCAACCTGGCCCACTGGGCCGAGCAGCCGCCGCGCGCCATCCCGCCCAATACGGCAGACCTGCGCGCATTTAAGCCTTGAAAATCAGGTAAATCGGGCGCATGTAAAGCGCTGTCCGCAAGACTGGCGGGCACCACAAATATGGAGTGACCATGGCCAAGGAAGAAATGCTCGAATTTCCCGGCGTCGTGAAGGAACTCCTGCCGAACGCGACATTCCGGGTCGAGCTTGAAAACGGCCATGAGATCATTGCGCATACGGCAGGAAAGATGCGGAAAAACCGTATCCGGGTTCTGGCCGGCGACCGGGTTCAGGTTGAGATGACCCCCTACGATCTGACCAAGGGTCGGATCAACTACCGCTTCAAGTAAGCGTTGCGGCTGATCCTGGGCTCAGCCAGCCCGCGCCGGAAAGAGCTGCTGGCGCAGATCGGGGTCGTGCCCGATGGCACCCGCCCCGCCGATATCGACGAAACCCCGGAAAAGGGCGAGTTGCCGCGCCCGTATTGCGCGCGCATGGCCACCGAAAAGGCCCGCGCGGTAAACGCCGCCGAGGACGAACTGGTGCTTTGCGCCGACACCACCGTGGCGCTGGGCCGGCGCATCCTCGGCAAGCCTGCCGACGCGGGCGAGGCGGCCCAGTTCCTGCTGGCGCTCTCGGGGCGGCGGCACAAGGTGATCACCGCCGTGGCCCTGCGCCTGGGCGACAGGCTGTGGGAGCGCGACGTGGTGACGGCGGTAAAACTCAAGCGTCTTTCCGACGACGAGATCAGCGCCTACCTGCGCTCGGGCGAGTGGCAGGGCAAGGCGGGCGGCTACGGCATCCAGGGGATGGCCGGGGCCTTCGTACCTTGGATCAACGGCTCGTTTTCCGCCGTCGTGGGCCTGCCTTTGGCCGAAACCGCGGCGCTGCTGACGGGGGCGGGCTATCCGCTTTACGGGGGCCAGCGATGAAGGGGCGTAGCGTCCTGCTGGACGAGATCGCGGGCCGCAAGGCCGCCGCACTGATGGTCGACGGGCGGCTAGAGGATCTGCTGATCGACCCGCCCGAGGGTACGCACGCCCCCGGCGCGATCTTTCGCGCCGTGGTCGACCGTCAGGTCAAGGGGCAGGGCGGCGTGTTTCTACGCTTGCCCGAGGGCCGGGCCTTTCTGCGCCAGGCCAAGGGGCTGGCGCCGGGGCAGGGGCTGTTTGTGCAGGTTACCGGCTATGCCGAGCCGGGCAAGGCCGTGCCGGTCACGCCGCGCCTGCTGTTCAAGAGCCGCTACGCCATCGTTACCCCCGACGCGCCGGGCCTCAACGTCTCGCGCGCGATCCGCGACGAGGACGAACGCGACCGTCTGCTCGCCATCGCCCACGCGGCGATGCAGGGGGCGGACAGCCGGTTCGGCCTGATCCTGCGCTCGGCCACGGCCGGGGTGACCCAAGACGCGATCGCCGATGACATCGCCGTGATGCGGGGCCTCGCGCAGGACATCCTGTCCGAGCCCGCCGAGGGGCCGCCGGACCTCTTCCTCGACGCGCCCGACGCCCATAGCCGGGCCTGGCGCGACTGGGCCGACCCCGACCCCGACGAGGTGATCGACCGCCCCGGATGCTTCGCCCAGGCCGGCGTGCCAGAGGCGATCGACGCGCTTGCCGGCCCCGAGGCGCTGCCCGGCGGCGGCACGATCTGGGTCGAGCCCACCCGCGCGCTTGTCGCCGTCGACGTCAATACAGGCCCCGACACCTCGCCTGCCGCCGGGCTGAAGGCCAACATCGCCGCCGCGCGGGCGCTGCCGCGGCTGTTGCGCCTTATGGGCCTCGGCGGACAGGTTGTTGTCGATTTCGCGCCCATGCCCAAGAAAGACCGGGTGCGCGTCGAACAGGCTGTAGGCGCGGCCCTCCGCGCCGACGCGGTAGATACCACCCTTGTCGGCTGGACGCCGCTGGGCCACCTTGAACTCACCCGCAAACGCGAACGTCTGCCCCTTGCCGAGACCCTGCTGCGATGAAATGCCCGATCTGCAAAAAACCGACCGATCCCGCCTGCCGCCCGTTCTGCTCACGCCGCTGCGCCGATCTGGACCTGGGAAAATGGCTGTCGGGTCACTACGCGATCCCCGGTGAGCCGGCCGAACCCGAAGACCTGGCCGCCGAGGAGGAAACGCTGGAAAGGCCGCGCCGTCACTGAGGATGCCCACACCCCGTCCCCAAGCGCCAAAAATTGCCCATCGCGCCCCCAGACCCTCTGGACAGCACCGACCCGCTCGCCTAAACACACGCCACCTGAAGCCATAGGCTTCACCCGTGCCCGGGTAGCTCAGGGGTAGAGCAGTGGATTGAAAATCCTCGTGTCGGTGGTTCGATTCCGCCCCCGGGCACCACTCGCCTCGCCAACATATTGATACGCCTCAGTTTCTTGAGGAAACTGCGCGGGCGTAGGACATGGCATATGACATTACGGTCCCTTTCTCGTTTACCAAAAACGGCATCTACTACTTCGAGCGACGGGTCCCTCGGGACGTTCAGCGGCACTACGATACCCGGAAGATCACCTATTCGCTGAGGACGCGGTCGGTGAAGGTGGCGGCGCCGAGGGCCAGACGTGCCGCAGTTCAACTGGACGACTTCTGGTACCATCTTCGGGTCAAAGACGCGGAGTTGCCCGGGAAGCATCGACTGAGGTTGGCCAGTGGCGGCGAAGCGAGCCAAGCCCCGGAGTCCGTCAGCGATACGGTGAAGCTCTCTGAAGCGGTCGCGATCTACCTGCGCCTGAAGGGGCAGGGACGTCCCGTCATCTTCCACAGGGCCGCCGAGCGGTCTTGCGGCTACGTGATCGACGTATGCGGCGACAAGGACCTGCGGGCCCACTCTAAGGCAGATGCGAACGGCTTCAGGGTCGCATTGGTCAAGCGCGGGCTCACGGGCAGCAGCATCGCGCGTATCTTTGGGCCGGTCCGGTCCATCGTCAACTTCGCCGCCAGCGAGCTTGGCGTCACGATGACCAACCCCTTTGGAAGCGTCTATTTCGACCGCCGGGCGGGGGTGAAGCATCGCGTCCCTCTTCCCACTGATGCACTCCGAGCCGTCCAGAGGGAGTGCAAGCGTCTCGACGATGATCTTCGGTGGGTTGTTGCGTTGGTGTCGGATACGGGGATGCGCCTCGCCGAGGCGGCTGGTCTCCTTCGCGAGGACATCGTCCTGGACGGCGAGTGCCCTGAAGGTTTTTTGATGCGGGCCGCCACCTCCCGGCCGCCCACGTCGCGCCGCGGCCCGCATCGAAAAACCTTCAGGAAACCGGAAGTTCGCTGCAAGATCGATGAACGTCCGCTACGAGTTGCACCGAGGAAACCAGGTCCCGGTTCCGGACGTTCATCTGTTTTTCATGTGTTTGTAACTCTCCCGAAAAGCCATGGGCCGTGTGGTCCGGTACCTTGGTGCGGAGTAAAGCCTGACTGGTAGAGAAACCTTTACCGAAACCTTGGAGTGCACCGCGCCTCCAGATCGTATGGTGCAGACCGCCACGACGTGCTGCGTGCGGGCAGATCGCAACTCATGACGCAGCTATGACGCGCGTCATGTGAGGCGCAACGCAACCCGGCTTCGCGCACGCGGTGTCGCGCATCAAATTGACTTCATTTTCCATGGAGAATAGCAATGACCGACCTTACATCCTCCCTGCTGACGAGCATCGACGAGCTGAGTGTCGATTTCGAATTCCTTGACGAGGACGATCGCGCCCGCTTGCACACCGCAACGCCTGACGAAGATGAGGCCGAAGCGGATGGAGCATTGCCCGAACAGTTCGCGCTTCTCGAAGGCGAGGATGACGACGAGGCTGATGACGACGACTCCTCGGATGATGACCAGGATAGCGGCGACGATGACCATGGTGACGACGACGACGATAGTGACGACGACGGAACCGATGACGACGATGATGACGACGACGGAACCGATGACGACGATGATGACGACGGAACCGACGACGACGACGATGATGGAGATGACGACGAAGATGATGACGACACCCGTCACGACGACGGAACTGATGACGACGATGATGATGACGACGGAACCGACGACGATGACGATGATGGAGATGACGACGACACGGACGACGATGACGACGACGGAACTGATGACGACGATGGAACTGATGACGACGATGACGATGATGGAGATGACGACGGAACCGACGACGACGATTCACTGACGGGCACCGACGATGCCGACGAGGTCTATGCCTATGGGGGCGACGACCGGATCTTCGGTGAGGGCGGCGACGACACGATCTATGGCGGCGACGGACGCGATACCATCAACGGTGGCGACGGCGATGACACGATCTATGGCGGCGATACCGAGGACGACCTCCGCGACGAGATCTATGGTGGCGACGGCGACGACATCATCGATGCGGGCCATGGCAACGACCTGGTCTTCGGCATGGGCGGCCGCGACACCATCGCTGGCGGCGCCGGGGCCGACGAGTTGCGTGGCCAGGACGACGACGACGTGATCACCGGGTCTGGGCTTTCAGACCTCGTGTTCGGTGGCGACGGCGACGATTTCGTGAACGGCGGCTTCGGGTTCGACCGGGTGAACGGCGGCACGGGCGCGGACAGCTTCTACCACCTGGGTATCGCCGATCATGGCTCGGACTGGGTTCAGGACTATGCCGCGGCCGAAGGCGACGTGCTGCTCTTCGGTGGCGACGGAGCCTCGGCGGGTGATTTCAACCTGCAGTTCACCCATAGTGCCGGGACCGGCGGCGATCGCTCTGGGGACGATGACATCGAGGAAGCTTTCGTGGTCTATCGGCCGGCCGGTGTGGTGCTGTGGGCGCTGGTCGACGGCGGGGACGAGGACGAGATCAATATCTCGATCGGTGGCGAGGTCTTCGACCTCTTGTCCTAGGCGCAGAGGCGGCCAGGCACTGATGCGTCCGCGAGCCGGGGCGCTGAAGCCCTGGCCGCCGATCCGCCGATGTCTTTCCGCGTCGGTCCCCGCACAATTAGACCCCCCGCGCATAAAACCGCGGGGAACTCTTTTCCAAATAGATCAGGCTGCGCGCCCTCTGCGTTCAGCTCATCCGGTAGCCGACGTTGCGCAAGGTCACGATGTGTTGGCCTTCCGGCCCAAGCTTTCGCCGGATTCGCCCGACATAGACATCGACCACATTCGTCAGAGGGTCGGCGTTCACGCCCCAGACCGCGTTGAGAATTCGCTCGCGCGACAGCACGCGGTCTCGGTTGGTCATGAACAGGACCAGCAAATCGCGTTCCGTCTTGGAAAGCTCGATCTCTCGGCCCGCCAGCGTGACGACCATCGAGGCGCGGTCGAAGGCGATGTCGCCGACACTCAGTTGTCCGTCCTCCGCCTCGCCGTTATAGCCGGTCGCCCGCCGGTGCAGCGCCTCGATGCGGGCGACCAGTTCGTCGAAATCGAACGGCTTGGCCAGGTAATCGTCCGCCCCCATCCTAAGCCCCTGCACCTTTTCCTCGGGCGCATCGAGCGCAGTCAGCATAAGGATCGGCATGTTGACGTTGCGGGCGCGCAGCTTGCGGCAGACTTCCTGCCCCTGGATGCCCGGAAGCATCAGGTCGAGAAGGATCAGGTCGTAGGCATTGGATTGCGCGCGTTCCAGCCCGGTTTCGCCGTCCGGGGCATGATCCACCGTCCAGCCCTCGGCCCCCAGGCCGCGCCGCACGAAGTCGGCTACGCGGGTTTCATCCTCGATGAACAGAATATTCATGCCAGCATTCGGAACAGAGCATCGGCGGCGACCATGCCGCAGGGCGGGATCAAATTTCCGGGTTTAGATAAGCCGGCGGCGGTTTCACGCAAGCGGTTCACGCCGTCCGGCGCGATAATCCGCCGTTGGCACCCGGATCGACCAGCCTGACCTTGGGGCCCGCGGGCAGTTCGATCACGACGCGGAGGCCCCCGGCCGCTCCGTCTTGCAGGGCGATCTGCCCGCCATGGGCCTCGACGATGGCCTTGACGATGGGCAAGCCGAGGCCGCTGCCCTCATGGGGCTGGCCCGATGCGTTGGAGCCGCGGAAGAACCGCTCGAAGGCCTGGGCCTTGTCCTGCTCGCTCATGCCCGGGCCGTCATCCTCGACGACCAGCCGCGCTATACCGTTCTCTAGCGCAAGCGATGCAGTGATCGTCGGCCCGCCATAGCGGTGCGCGTTATGAAACACGGCCAGGATCGACTGGCGCAGCCTGATCCGGTCGACCACCACACGCAGGGGCGTTTCAGGAAGTGACAGCGAGACGGTTCGCGGGAAGATCTCGACCGCGTCGCGCAGCACCACGCTGAAGTCGCTCTCGCGCTTGTCCAACCGCAATTGCCCTGCCTCGTGGCGCGCGACCGTCAGCATGTCGTCGACAATCTGGTTGGTGTGCCGGGCGGCATCGCGGATGCGCGCCAGCGTGTCAGAGGTTTCGGTCGGCAGGGCACGCGCCGTGCGTAGCGCGACTTCCGCCTCGCCGAGGATGATCGACAGTGGCGTGCGCAGCTCGTGGCTGATATCGGCCATCAACCGCTTTCGAGTCGCATTTCCGGTTTCAAGCTGGGTCACCAGCCCGTGCAACTCCCGCGTCCTGGCTGCGACTTGCGACTCCAGCTCGCGCCTGCGTTCCTCGCGGCTGACGTCGCGCTGGGCAAGGCCTTGCGCCATGTCGCCCAGCACATGGCCAAGCTCCCGAAACTCGCGCCCGCCGTCCAGCGCCATCGGTGCCTCGTAATCGCCCTGCCGCAACGCCGACAGCTTTCCGGGCAGGGCGGTCAGCGGCCGCCGGATCTGGCTGTTGAAGGACAACGCCGCGAGGGCCATCAACCCGATTGACAGGGCAACAAAGCCTAGGACCACCGCGCGGTTGGTGCGGCGGAAGGCAGCAGCTTCGGTCACGACCTCCTCGACTTCGGACAACTCCTCAGCGAGCGCGGTATCTATCCGCCGAGTCAGCGTGATGTCGATCTCGCGGTCGAGCAGGGCCGCGAGGCGCTCGATCTGCACCGAGGTATCCAGCCGCTCGCCGGAGGCGGAAAAGGAGTCCAGCGCGGTGGTCACCCGCTGCACATCGGCCTCGATAAGATTTAGCGTATCCAGCTCTGCGAATTCCTCTTCGCCGACCAGCTGGATTTCGCGGGCAATGGTTGTGCGAATGTCGGCCAGGTTTTGCGCGATCCTCTGCATCAGCTCGCGCTCCCCCGCACCGCCGTCCCGGTCGCCGATCAGCAGGGCGTCGCCATGTTGTTTGAACAGCCGGAAGATGTTCGCCTCAAGTTCCAGGTGCAGCCGGTGAGAGTCCTGCGCGAGACGCGTGCGAGTGTCCCACCAGCGCGATTTCTCGATGCTGTAAAGCGTCAGCCCCGCCAACCCCAGCATAAGCGCCACGACGAGAGCCGAAATCAGGCTGAATAGCGTGGTCGTATTCATGGCAGCTCCCCGGGCGATCGGTCAGACAAGTTCAATCCGGTGGCGGAACCTGTTTCCACGGCACTCCGGCGCGCAGCAGGAGAAGATGAACTAGTCCGCCGGGGTCGTGCCAGACGCTGCGAATAATGGACCATGACCCAGGCATGCGCGAGATCGGCCCATGGCCGGTTTTTCACCTCCGGCGCCCTGCCCGGTTTCAGAACACGGTTTCTGAGGTCGACACGCGACCGGTCGCGAAAGATCGGATATCTCATTCAATGCCCTGTCAGCTGGCAAGGATGGCCATGAGCTGCCCCGCCCAGCTCATCAATCTATCACGTCACGATGAAAGAGAGCCGCCCCTTTTCATGAACGCCGGATGAAAGCCGGTCGAGTCACGAACCGCCGTTTGCGCCGTGCATCATATGAATGGACGAACTGGAGCGGCCTCTCGGCGGGATACCATCAATACCGAATGGAGGGTCTATGCGCGGCGCGGGGCTGCGGACTTTCGCCGCGACGGCGGCCAACGGCCGGTAAGGCTTGAAAGCCATTGTTGGTGAGCTGCGCCACATGGGTTTGTTTCACTCCCGTACCCGTTCCGCCACGTCGTGCGTTCGCCGTTGCGTTCGTGCCGTCCGGCGCCGATCAGGCCTTCCACGTCGTTCTCCATGATCAGCTGGAGCACGGCCTCGGCGATGCTGCGCAGGAAGTCGCCCTGGTCGTGCTTGGCCAGAAGCTCGGACAGGTCCATGTTGGTCTTGGTCATCGGGGTCTTCGTAAGGTCCATGGTTGAAGTCGTCAAAATCCACCTCGACCATACACCTCGATGGCCACCCGGGCTCACACCGTCGAAGGTGACGAAATTACACCAGTTCCTCAAACGCTAACTCGAAATGCCCGACGACGGGAGCAACCCGAGCCGGCACAGCTTTGCATGCCCTGGATTGCAGGATGCCTGACGCGCGGACATGCCTGGTGACCTATTACCCGCGTTCCAGGCCGCATCGCGTATCGGACTGGCGCGGCCTGTCCGGCAAGGGGCGCTGTGTCGCTGCACCGGATGGGGGTTTTGCGAACCTGCCGTGAGGGCTTAGGATGTCGCGAAACGGCCTGATCCCTGGAAACACCAATGTTCGAAAATTCGGCGAAGGCATCGAATAAGGTTCGCAAAAAGGTATACGCAGCCGAACTCGCCCGACTGCATGTGGAACTCGTCAAGCTGCAGGAATGGGTGAGGGCCAGCGGCCACAAGGTCGCCATCCTCTTCGAGGGGCGCGATGCCGCCGGCAAGGGCGGCACGATCAAGCGGATCACCGCACCGCTCAACCCGCGGGTCTGCCGTGTCGTCGCTCTGCCTGCGCCGACCGACCGGGAAAAGACCCAGTGGTATTATCAACGCTACGTCGCGCACCTGCCCGCGGCCGGTGAGATCGTCCTGTTCGACCGGTCCTGGTACAACCGCGCCGGCGTCGAGCGCGTGATGGGTTTTTGCTCGGACGAGGAATACCGGGAATTCCTGCGAAGCTGCCCCGAATTCGAGCGCATGCTGATGCGCTCAGGCGTCCAGCTCGTCAAGTACTGGTTCTCGGTTAGCCAGCAAGAGCAGGATCGCCGCCTGCGTGCCCGGCTCGACGACCCCACAAAGAAATGGAAGCTCAGTCCGATGGACCTGGAAGGGCGCAATCGCTGGGTCGAGTACTCGCAGGCGAAGGACGCGATGTTCGCCCATACCGACACCGAGGACTCGCCTTGGTATGTCGTCGATTCCGAGGTCAAGCGACATGCCCGGCTGAACTGCATCAGCCACCTGCTGTCGCTGATCCCATACAGCGCCGTCGCGCAGGAGCCTGTCGCCCTGAAGCCAAGGCCGCCGGAGCGACACGTTGAGCGCGCCCCGATCGAAGAACAGGAATTCGTACCGGAAATTCATCGCAAGCTGATGTGACGGCCGCCCTTGCGCGGGTCGTGTTCAGTCCAACTCGTCCAGCAACCACCGCGCGCGGGCGATCTGTTCCCGCGCGATGCCGAGCTTGCCCGTCAGGCGTTCGCGTTCCCCCGGGTCGGTCTCAGCGTCAAACCTGGCCTTGAGATCGACCTGTTTTTTCTCAAGCTTCGCCAGCACCTTTTGCACGTGGTCCGGCTTGATCTCGCTGGTCTGGCCCTTTTCAAGCCGTTGCTTATAGTCGGCCACCTTTGCGGCGAGCTTCTTCAACCCCATCGGTAATTTTCCAATCCGGCCGTCCATCCGGCCATGATAGCCTCGTCACATGACAGTTCTGTTGCGGTCCGGTGTGCCCCCGGCATGCTGGCCCGCAGCGGAGTCTCGTGCGGCATCCTGTAAGTCCTCCTCGTCGAACCCGATCAACTGTTCGACCTCGGCCACGGCCCTGTCCCGCTCCACGTAATAGGCGCGGGCCGCCGCGACGAGGCCACGCATCGCCCCGTAGGCATATCCTGAATCGTTGAGAAACGAGGTCGCCGCGGCCGGGCTGATATGGCCCTTGCGGATCAGGTCTTCGACCCGGCGCGCGGACGAACGCGAGTCGTCTTCGAGCTGCGCCCGCTCCTGATCCAGCCACAGCACGCTGCGCTCCTCTTCCGTGGCGAGGTCGAACTTTCGGATTTCCACGATGACGCGGGCGATTTCGGTGCGCAGCCCGTCATAGAGATCGGTCACCTTGCCCTGCGGATGCGTGGTGTAGCGAAGCACGTTCTTGCGCAGGTGCTTGACCGATTTCACCGCCGTGACGATCCCTGTTGCCACGTCCCGCAGCGCGTAGATGCGATCGGCAATCTCGGGCGCCAGGCGCTTGCCGCCGACCCGCGTGGTGAAATCGACGATGGCCGCGTGAAGCGTCTTGATCTTGCGCTCGTAGCGCTCGTCGATATCCAGCTCGATAATGGCGCGGCTCTGCCGGACCGCCTGGGCGATGTTATCGGCCTCGAATACCTCGCTCCGATGCAGGTTCAGGCCGTGAAAGATCAGTTCGGTCGCGTTGTCATAGAGGTGTAGCACCTCCTTGCGCAGGGCGCTTTCCAACGTTTCGGGAAACTGGTCGATCGCCTCGTTCAGATAGCGTGGCTGGCTCACGTCCGGCACGGGCTCGCCGATCCGCCGTTCGAGAAAGACCACCAGCCGCCCCAGCACCGGCAGCATCAACAACACGCCGAGCACGTTGAATATGGTGTGGAACACCGCCAACTTGAGCGCGTAGTCGCTGGCCGCGATACCGACAAGCGCGCTGATCCAGTCGACCGCCTCGCGCAGCGGCACGATCAGGGCCAGCGCCACCGCCGCTGTCGTAAGGTTGAAGATCAGATGCGCCAGCGCCAGCCGCTTGCCCTGGAAATTGGCGCCGAGCGAGCCGATGATCGCGGTGACGGTGGTGCCGATATTCGCCCCGATGGCCAGCGCAAGCGCGTTATCGTAGGTCAGCTGGCCCGCGGCGAGGGCCGTGATGACCAGCACCATGGTGGCATGGCTGGATTGCATGATGACCGTCGCAACCATGCCGAAGGCTGAGTAGACCAGCAGGCCCACGAGCCCGGGCAAGGCGAACCGCGTCAGGTCGATCTGGTCGCGGAACGCCTCGAACCCCTCTTTCATGTGGTGAATTCCGAGAAACAGGAACCCCAACCCGCCGAGGGCATAGCCGGCGCCGCGCCACAGCTTCTGTTTCTGGAAGACCATCACGATGCCGACCGCGATCATCGGCATGGCGTAAGAGGCGATATCGACCTTCAGCCCCAGCCCCGCCACCAGCCAGGCGCCCGTGGTCGTGCCGATATTGGCGCCAAAGATGATGCCCACGCCGCCGACCAGCGAGATCAGCCCGGCGCTGAGGAACGAGATGGTGATGACCGAGACGAGCGAGCTGGATTGCAAAAGCGTCGTCGAGACGATCCCGAAGGACAGTGCGCGCCCGGTCGACCGGGTGGCCGCCGTCAGCAGCCGTTCCAGCCGGCCGCCGCCGAACAGCTTGAAGCCGTCCTCCAGCATCAGCATCCCGAAAAGGAAGATCGCCACGCCCGCGGCGATTTCCTGCACGTCCGGGCTGAACCAGAAGGCGAAAAGAAGTGTCCCGATCGCGACCGGAAGGTAGTATTTTCTCATCGCACCGTTCTTGCCCCGTAAGAGCCATGCCTGGGGCTGCCCTTGGGCGCATAGCGCGCCGTTTCCGTAAAAGCCCGTCATGAAAGCTTCACAAGGGGGCGTGTGAATTGGCAACAAATTTCTTGCATTTTGTGGGATTTCCCTCGTTCCATGGACGGGGGGCGCTGCCCCCACGCGGCGCGGGGAGAGAACATGCAGCTGTCGGCGCATCGGGGCGAGACAACACGCCCGCGGCTGGCCAAGGCCGAGCGGCGTGAGCAGATCCTGCTTGAACTCCGCCTGCGGCCCCATGTCGGAATCGCAGAGCTTGCCGCGCGCTTCGGCGTGTCATCCGAGACCATCCGGCGCGATTTCGAGGAACTCAGCCAGCACGGGCTGTTGTGCCGGTCCCATGGCGGGGCCTCGGCTGCGCCACAGGGGCGCTATCCCGATTTCGACGAGCGCAATCAAAACCGGCTCGAAGAGCGGGAAAGGATCGGCCGCCGCGCGGCCGAGCTGGTGCAGCCGGGCGACGTGGTGATGATCGATTCCGGGTCCACGACGCTGCAGGCCGCCCGTTTCATCGCCCATCGTGATGTAAGCTGCACGGTCATCACCAACAGCCTGCCGGTGACGATGGCGCTGGGCCAGAGCGCCGCGGTTCGGGTCATCGTGGCACCGGGCGATTACGACCCCGCCGAGGCCGCCGTGACCGGGACCGAAACCGTCGACTTCCTGAAACGTCATCGCGCCGGGCGCTGCATGATCGGCGCCACCGCGCTGGCCGTGGACGGGGTGTTCGAAACGGTGCGCGGCTTTGCGGCCGTCAAGCGGGCGATGCTGTCGGTCAGCCGCGAAAGCCATCTGCTGGTCGACAGCGCCAAGTTCGACCGGCACGGCATGGCCCGCGTCGCCGCCCCCGAAGAGATCGGGTCGGTCGTGACCGACCGCGCCCCGGCGGGCGCGCTGAGCGCCATTCTGCAACGGCGGGGGGTGGCGATCACCAGAGCAACGTAATCAGACAGTTACAAGAAGTGCCGGGGGCAACCCGGCCTGATCCAATCAAGGGAGACGAGACAATGACCAGACTGACCACGCTTTTGACCACGGTCGCCGCTGCGGCGGCTCTGGGCGCCTTCGGAATGGCCGCCCAGGCGCAGGAGGATTGCCCCAGGGGCGACCTCGACGACCGCTTCTGCGACCGCGACGGCGACCTGATCGCCGACATCCCCGAGGAGTCCGACCAGTGGCTCGACCCCGATACGCTGGTTTTCGCCTATACCCCCGTCGAGGACCCGGCCGTCTACAAGACCGCCTGGGCCGATTTCCTGACCCACCTGGAAGCGGAGACCGGCAAGGAGGTGATGTTCTTCCCCGTCCAGTCGAACGCCGCCCAGATCGAGGCGATGCGCTCGGGCCGGCTGCACATCTCCGGCTTCAACACCGGCTCTAACCCGCTGGCGGTCAATTGCGCCGGTTTCCGTCCGTTCACCATCATGGCCGCGCCCGACGGCAGCTTCGGCTACGAGATGGAAATCATCACCTATCCCGACTCGGGCATCGAGAGCATCGAGGATATCAAGGGCGGCAAGCTGGCCTTCACGTCGCCCACCTCGAATTCGGGTTTCAAGGCGCCCTCGGCGATCCTGAAGGCCGATTACGACATGATCCCCGACCGCGATTTCGAGCCGGTCTTCTCGGGCAAGCACGACAACTCGATCCTGGGCGTCGCCAACAAGGACTACCCGGCTGCGGCTGTGGCCAACTCCGTGATGGGCCGCATGATCGAGCGTGACGTCGTCGCCGAGGACCAGATCGTCTCGATCTACAAGTCGCAGACCTTTCCGACGACAGGCTACGGCGTGGTCTACAACCTGACACCGGAGTTGCAGGAAAAGATCCAGAACGCCTTCTTCAACTTCGAATGGGAAGGATCGAGCCTGCTGGAAGAGTTCGAGAAGAACGGCGAAGGCCAGTTCATTCCGATCACCTATCAGGAATACTGGGAGGTGATCCGCAAGATCGACGCGGCCAACGACGTCAGCTACGCGTGCGAATGACGCGACCGGGGGCGGTGTGATCGCCGCCCCCAACGAACCTACGGGGAGGCGGGAATGCTGAGGCTGGAGGGTCTGACAAAGACCTACAAGACGGGCGACCAGGCGCTGAAGGATATCGATCTCGAAGTGCCGAAAGGCCAGGTCATGGCGCTGATCGGGCCGTCCGGGGCGGGCAAGTCAACGCTGATCCGCTGTATCAACCGGCTGGTGGAACCGACATCGGGCAAGGTGCTGCTGGACGGCACCGATATCGCGCGTCTGCCGTCGGGGCCCCTGCGCCGGGCCCGGCGCGAGATGGGCATGATCTTTCAGGAATATGCGCTTGTCGAACGTTTGACGGTGATGGAGAACGTGCTGTCCGGCCGGCTGGGATATGTCGGCTTCTGGCGCAGCTTCACAAGGCGTTACCAGCAGGCGGACGTGGACGAGGCGTTTCGCCTGCTCGACCGTGTGGGCCTGCTGGCCATGGCCGACAAGCGCGCCGACGAGCTTTCGGGCGGGCAGCGCCAGCGGGTGGGGATCTGCCGCGCGCTGATCCAGAACCCCAAGCTTTTGTTGGTGGACGAACCTACCGCCAGCCTCGACCCCAAGACCAGCCGCCAGATCATGCGGCTGATCTGCGAATTGTGCGCCGAACGCGGGCTGGCCGCGATCATCAACATCCATGACGTGGCGCTGGCGCAGAGGTTCGTCTCCCGCGTCGTCGGTCTGCGCCTGGGCGAGATCGCGTTCGACGGTGCGCCGGATGGCCTGACGCCCGAGGTGCTGACCTCGATCTACGGCGAGGAAGACTGGGAGGCCACGATCGAGAAAGTCGACGACCCCGAAGAAGATATCGAGGCCGCGGAATGAGCAACGAGCTGCACGACCTGCTGGGCAAAGGCTGGAAAAAGCAGCCCTTCATCAAGCGGGCCTGGCTGCGCTGGTCGATCTACGCGGGCTTCGTCGCCTACCTTGTCGCGGCTTTCGCCACGATCGAGGTGAACTGGGCCCGGGTCTATGAGGGGCTGGACCGAGGGGCGGCCTTCGTCATGGCCTTCACCCGGCCCGACTTCGTCAGCCGCGCGGGCGATATCTGGACCGGCATGGCCGAAAGCATCGTGATGACGGTCGCCGCATCGGTCGTGGGCATTGCAATTTCCATTCCCATCGGGCTGGGGGCCGCGCGCAATATAGCGCCCTTGCCGGTCTACCTGATCTGCCGGGGTATCGTGGCCATCAGCCGCGCGCTTCAGGAAATCATCGTGGCGATCCTTCTGGTCGCGATCTTCGGCTTTGGCCCGCTGGCGGGTTTCCTGACGCTCAGCTTTGCGACCATCGGCTTTCTGTCCAAGCTCTTGGCGGAGGATATCGAAAGCATGGACCGTGCGCAGGCCGAGGCGATCCGCGCCTCGGGCGCGCGCTGGATGCAATGGATCAATTACGGTGTCCAGCCGCAGGTAATGCCGCGGCTGATCGGGCTTTCGATGTACCGGCTCGACATCAATTTCCGTGAAAGCGCGATCCTGGGGCTGGTGGGCGCGGGCGGTATCGGGGCGACGCTCAACACCGCCTTCGACCGCTACGAATACGACACCGCCGCCGCGATCCTCATCCTGATCATCGTGATCGTGATGGCATTGGAATATCTGTCGGGCGTCATCCGGGCGAGGGTGCAGTAATGCCGGTTCTCGAAAAGGGCGATACCCAGATCTGGCGCCGCCGCACCCAGGGCCAGGCGCTGACCCATTGGGCGGCGTGGCTGATCGGCACCGCTGTCTTCGTCTATTGCTGGCAACAGATTTCCGAGGCGACGACATGGTTCTTCGTTTGGGACGCCCCGCGCATCGCCGGCGATATCTGGACACGGGCCACGCCGCCGCGCTGGGAATACATCGCCCAGTTGGGCCGACCGATCTGGGACACGCTGAACATCGCCACGCTGGGCACGCTGATGGCGCTGGTCATGGCGGTGCCGGTGGCCTTTCTGGCGGCGCGCAACACCACGCCGTCAAAGCTGTTCATCCGGCCCGTCGCGCTCTTGATCATCGTCTCCACCCGCTCGATCAACTCGCTGATATGGGCGCTCTTGCTGATTGCGATCATCGGGCCGGGCGTCTTCGCCGGGGTCATCGCCATCGCGATCCGGTCCATCGGGTTCTGCGCCAAGCTGCTCTACGAGGCGATCGAGGAGATCGACCATGCCCAGGTCGAGGCGATTACCGCCACCGGGGCCAGCCGCTGGCAGGTCATGGCCTACGGGATCGTGCCGCAGATCCTGCCCGCCTTCGCCGGGATCGCGGTGTTCCGCTGGGACATCAACATCCGCGAATCGACCGTTCTGGGGCTGGTGGGCGCGGGCGGCATCGGGCTTCAGCTTCAGTCCTCGCTGAACGTTCTGGCCTGGCCGCAGGTCAGCCTGATCCTGCTGGTGATCCTCGCCTTCGTGGTGCTCAGCGAGTGGGTGTCGGCAAAGGTGCGCGGGGCGATCATCTGATGATGCTGACATCGCAGCAGGCGTTCGACGCCTACGAGGCGGCGCGCGCCCGCCTGCCCGTGCCGGTGGCCTCGGGCGGGCCGCGGCAATCGGAAACCCTGGTCGAGATCGCCGACGATTACGACGTGTTCCTGCTGGATGCGTTCGGGGTGCTGAACATCGGTGAATCCGCCATCCCCGGGGCGCCGGAACGCGTGGCGGACCTGCAGGCCGCCGGCAAGCGGGTGATGGTGGTGTCGAACGCCGCCGGCTATCCCCATGCATCGCTGATGGCGAAATACGCCCGCCTTGGCTACGACTTCGCCCCCGAGGACGTGATCACCAGCCGCAAGACGCTGCTGGCCGCGGTGCGGGCCGCGCCCGCCCGCCACTGGGGCCTGATGGCCACCGAGTCCCTTGGCCGGGCCGATCTGGAAGGGCTCGACCTGACCTATCTTGCCGAAGACACTGCCCCCTACGCCGAGGCCGAGGCGTTCCTGCTGCTGGGCTCTGCCGCCTGGACCGAAGAACGCCACGCCCTGCTGGAGCACGCGCTCAAGGACCGTCCGCGCGAGGTCTGGGTCGGCAACCCCGATATCGTCGCCCCGCGCGAGCAGGGCTTTTCCGTGGAGCCGGGCCATTTCGCGCACCGCTTGGCCGAGGCCACGGGCGTCGCGCCCCGGTTCTTCGGCAAGCCGTTCGGGAATATCTACGACCTGGCCTTTGCCCGGATCCGCGACGTGCCGCGCGACCGGGTGCTCATGGTTGGCGACAGCCTGCATACCGATATCCTCGGCGCGCAGACCGCCGGCGTCGCCTCGGCGCTGATCACCGGCTACGGCTTTTTCGCCGGCGCGGATGTGAATGCGGCCATCGAGCGGGCCGGTATCGCGCCCGATCATCTGGTCCAGCGCCCCTGAGGCCCCAGCGTCACCCCATCAGGCCGCGCAGGATCAGGAACATCCCGCCAGACAGCAACGCGGCGGCGGGCACGGTGATGACCCAGGCCGCGACGATGGTCATGAAATGCGACCGCCGGACAAGCTTGCGTCGCCGGCGTTCCTCGGCCGCGAGGCGCTTGGCCGGCGGTCGGTTCAGCTTGATCTTGCTCACCCGGCGCTCGGCGTGCCATTCGCGGAAGAATCCGACGCCGAAGACACCCCCCACCGCGATGTGGGTTGAACTGACCGGCAGGCCCAGCCACGAGGCCACGATCACCGTGATCGCCGCGGCCAGCGCCACGCAATAGGCGCGCATCGGGTTCAGCTTGGTGATCTGGCTGCCGACCATGCGGATCAGCTTGGGCCCGAACAGCATCAGCCCGAACGAGATGCCGAACGCGCCGATGATCATCACCCACGCCGGAATCGCGACCTTGCCGGCGAAGGTTCCGAATTCCTGCGCATGGACGATGGCGGCCAGCGGCCCCACCGCGTTGGCCACGTCATTGGCCCCGTGGGCGAAGGACAACAGCGCCGCCGAGATCACCAGCGGCACGCCGAACAGGATTTTCAGCGACTTGTTGCGGTTCTCCATGCCCTGCGCCTGCCGCCGGATCAGCGGAATCGCGATCAGGTAGCAGATCAGCCCAACGGCAAGCCCGATCATCAGGGCGGCGGGCAGGTCGATCTCGATGACCCGCTTCAGCCCCTTCAATGCCAGATAGGCCGAAAAGGCCGCCGCCATCACCCCGATCAGGACCGGCACCCAGGTTCGGGCGGCCGCGATCTTGTCGTCGCGATAGATGATGCGCCACTTGATGAAGGCCAGAACGGTCGCCGCGATGATCCCGCCCAGAAGCGGCGATACCACCCAGCTGGCCGCGATGGCGCCCATCGTCGGCCAGTTCACCGCCGAAAGTCCCGCCGCCGCGACCCCGGCGCCCAATACGCCGCCCACGACGGAATGGGTGGTTGAGACCGGTGCGCTGAACCAGGTCGCGATATTCACCCAGATCGCCGCCGACAACAGCGCCGACATCATCGCCCAGGTGAAGACACGGGCGTTTTCCACGCTGACCGGGTCGATGATCTCCTTGGAAATCGTCGAGACCACGTCGCCGCCGGCGATCAGCGCGCCGGCGCTTTCGCACACCGCGGCCACCACGATCGCGCCGGTCATCGACAGCGCCTTGGCCCCTACGGCGGGCCCCATGTTGTTGGCCACATCGTTGGCGCCGATGTTCAGCGCCATGTAGGCGCCGAAGGCCGCCGCCGCCACGATGAAGAGCGCGCCCTGCGCCTGGCCGGTGATCACCGCCGCCGCCAGCGCTGCGATCACGATGAAGGCCAGCGAGATGCCCACGCCCGTCAACGGACGCGACATGTGCATCGTGGCGTATTCGACCCGCGAGAGCCGGTTGAGATCCTTGTCCAGCGTGCGCCACTGGTAGTTCTTCGAACTGTCGGTCACGCGCCTATCCGAGCTTTCGGGCCATTTACGTCGGCGAGCGGATATCAGGTCCGGAGGTCGGGCGGAAGGTTTTCGAGCAGCTCTTTCAGGTCAGGCTCTGCCACGGCGGCCGCGGCCTCTTGCGGGCTCATCCACTGGCGCGTTCTCACCGACATTTCTGGGAAGGTTTCGTCGAGGTTGTCCACTTCGATCGCATAGACATCGACCTCGGTGACGACCGGCACGCCGCCCTTCAGGCGTTTGTCGTATCGGTAGTGCCCGATCTTGCGGGGGGCCGCCCCTTTCGAGCGGACGCCGGCCTCCTCCCAGGCTTCTTCGCAGGCGGAGCCCTTGGCGTCGAAGCCGGGTTTCAGCCATCCCTTCGGCAGGATCCAACGACCCGTATCGCGCGACGTGATCATCAAAATCTCGGGGTCCCGGTCGCCCTTGCGAAAACACAGAGCCGCGACCTGAAACCGCGCCGGTCGGCGCAGCAACGGCGAGAGCGTGTTATTCCACAAGGTTTTCAGCATCCGATCCCTCAAGTCATAAGGCAGGGCCATTGGTTAGCAGTATTCGCAAACAGATGCGAGCCGCTGTGGGCCTGCAGCATGGAAGAGCAGCGACAAACGCCACGGCCCAAAGCTGCATCTGCTAAAAGGGGCATTGGCCTATCGGCGTGCCGAACCCCCTGACGGTCAAATCCGGCGGGTTTCGGGGGGCCGTTTTTTCGGTCTCGCCGGTTCTCGTTCACGGGGTCGGGCGTCTTTTTTCTGCTGGTCCCATGGAGGCCAGGGCACCGTCCCTGTTTCCCATGCCGTGGCTCGTCTGCACGACCGGTGGGTATCCGGCGAATTCCGCTTGGGGCCGTCATTGCCCCAGGTCAGGTGATGCCGGTACGTGGCGCCATGCGCGGCCTATGGGGATGGCGGCAAGATGAATCGACCGGAATAAGGGCCGCCATGCGGCGCGGCGAGATCTCGGTCAGCCGCTCGTCGTCCACCGATCTCGGATGGCTTCGCTGCTGCACTGAAAAAAGGGTCGGAACAAATTAAATGGGGCCGGGCGGTGTCCGCCCAGCCCCAGGTTGGGGGTTATTATGATCGGCCGAAGGCGACCGTTACTCGGCGGGGATCACCTTGGCCGAGCCTTGCGCCCTGCGGCGACGGCTTTCGGCAAGCTGTTCCTCGGTCTGGCGCTTGTTGATGTAGGCGAACGCAACGACAAAGCCGATGGTGCCGAGCATGAGGGGGCCGATGATATCCATTTCCAGTTCCCATTCGTTGTGTTTGGTTATGACAGGGATACGCCGCGAAGCACTATGCAGATCAATGCTCGCCTGAAAAAATACGAAAAAATTCTGCATACGATTGCATGCTTTGCGATAAGGAGTTGATTGGTAAAGAGGAATGCCCGCCCGTCTGGGTGTCATCAAACGAATGTGAGATTGGGCGTCGACCGCGGCACGAACGCTTGCCAGCCGGGACAAGGACGGATGAAGCGTAAATCATGGGCAAGCTTGTGCTTGCGGCCGTCGAGCCGGTGCCTGCGTCGACAGCATCGCCGTGCGGTCATTGCAGATCCTGCCCGGTTCGGCGTGGATTAGCCCGCTCCGTCAGGGCGATATACTTAATGGCGATTGAGAAAAGCCCTGTCCTCAGACAGGCGCGCCCAATTCCAAGTCCAAAGGAAACAGATTACTTCGCAGCGCAGGCAGGAGCCGCAATCCCCGCGCGGGCGGCGGGTCGAATTCGATATTGGTTTCGCCACCACCGGCTGCACGGCTGCGAAAGCCGTTTGTCCATGGCCCGGGCCAGCCCCGGAGCGGTTTTGCTACAAGGTCAAGCTGCGCTTTCTTTCCGAGATGAAAGCCTTTGTTCACTTGGGACTTGGCGTCGATTGCAGGCGTGAACGGCAAGCGACAGAGCGCGTCGACATATCGATTTGCCGGCCTACCTCCGTTGGGCCGAAATGAATGATGTACATGGCTCATGCACGACTTCTATTCCGATACCCAAACCCGCCCGACCCGCGCGATGCGCGCAGCCGCACTGGACGTGCCGCTTGGGGACGAGCGGCATGACGCGGACCCGGCGACGCTGGAGCTGTGCGAGCGGGTCGCCGAGATGCTCGGCATGGAGGCAGCTTTGTTCCTGCCCTCGGGCACGATGTGCAACGAGATCGCCATCGCGGTCCACACCCGCCCCGGCGACGAGGTGATCTGCACCCGCGAAAGCCACATCATCTTCGCCGAAAGCGGCGGGCCCGCGGCCTTGTCTGGCGTCATGATGCACCCGCTGGACGGCGAGCGGGGGATGCTGACGCCGGGGCAGGTGGCCGCCGCTATTCGCCCCCGCTCTGCCCATGCGCCGCGCAGCCGTCTGCTGGTGGCCGAGCAGACCGCAAACCTGGCCGGCGGGGCGGTCTGGCCGCAGGACCAACTGAACGCCGTGGCGCAGACGGCGAAAGAGGCCGGGCTGGCGACCCATCTCGATGGCGCCCGGATTCTGAACGCGCAGGTGGCGACGGGCATTCCGGCCGCCGAATATGCGCGCGGCTTCGACAGCGCCTGGATCGCGTTCACCAAGGGGCTGGGCTGTCCCGTCGGCGCGGTACTTGCCGGGTCGCGCGATTTCGTGGCCGAGGCGTGGCTTCTGAAGCGGCGCTGGGGCGGCGCGATGCGTCAGACCGGCGTTCTGACCGCGATGTGCCTCTACGCGCTCGACCATCACGTCGCGCGGCTGGCCGAAGACCACGCCCTTGCGCAGTCCATTGCAGAACGGCTGGCGCAGTTGCCCGTAATCGCGCGCCTTCTCCCGGTGGAAACCAATATCGTGATCGCCGATCTGGCCGAAGAGGCCCCGACCGCGCGCGATGTGGCGCGGCACCTGGCGGAAAGGAACGTCACGGCCACTGTTGTGGGGCAGCGGCGACTCCGCATCGTGACGCATCTGGACGTCGGCCCGGCCGATGCTGACGCGCTGATCGCGGCGATCGGTGATATCGGTTAGGGACCGCTACAGGTTTCCGAATACTCCGCGATCGGAGGTTGCAGCAATGCTCTCTGAGACGCGCCCATCCGGCCGGAACTCGGTGTTCCTGGCGTATGGCGTGGGGGTGAGACGGACTTTTCTGCCGCAACCGGAACCCGACCGGCTTTTGTGATGTCACGCGTCCTTCGAGGCAAGTGCGTTTGCCACCACGAAACGTCCCCCCCCCTGACGCGGCTGTGTCGATCTCGGCATCGCGCTTATCTGCAAAGAGTGCGGACCGCTGCCTGGCCGTGTCCCGCTGACACGCGCTTCAAGCCGATTCATTCCAGATCCGTTGGGAGGGCCGCCCGGCGACCCTGCAAGCGGCAGGCCTTGGCGCGCATGCAAGGCGCGCTGGCGTCTGCGCGGCCTCTGTCCGTAGGGGTCAGGCCGGCCCTGGCGGCCCGGTGGGCGCGTCGGGCGTGTCCTCGATCTTGTCGATCCAGACTTCGAAATTCGTCAACTCGTGCAGGCCGAAGCTGTGGGTCAGCGGCACGTCGGCGGCATCGCGGCCCTGCGCGATGAGAACGCGGCCGAAGCGGATATCGTTGTTGCGCGGATCGAACACCCACCACTTGCCGCCGAGATAGACCTCCATCCAGGCGGCAAAATCCATCGGCGGGTAGGGGGGCGGCTGGTTGATGTCGCTGACATAGCCCGTGCAATACCGTGCCGGGATATTCAGGCTACGGCACAGCGCGACGGCCAAATGCGTGAAGTCGCGGCACACACCGACGCCCTCGTTCAGGGTTTCGACGGCTGTCCGGGTCGGGCGCGAGTGTTCATAGCCGAAGCGGACGTGGTTGTGCACGAAGTCGCAGACCGCCTGCACCCGCGGCCAGCCCAGCGGCTGGTGATTGAACTGGTTCCAGGCGAAATCGGCCAGAACGTCGGTTTCGCAGTAGCGGCTCGGCAACAGATAGGTCAGCGCGTCGCTTGGCAATTGCTCGACCGGGTGCTGTTGGGCCGACAGGTCGACAGGGTCGGAAAGCCCGCTGTCGCGGATCACGCCGTCGGTCGAGACCGTCATCACGCCGGCGGGTGCGACCAGCCTGTTGCACCAGTTGCCAAAGCCGTCGCGGTACGCCTCGATCGGGACTGCGGGGTCCGTCACCAACAGGTCGGGCCGCTCAAGATCGCTCGCACGCGAATAATGCACGTTGAGCAAGAGGATCATCGGGGTGCGGGCCGGCAGTTGAAAGGAAAGCCGGCAGCCTAGTCGCATACGCATTATCGTGCTCCCGAAGGTTGCTGTGGCGGGCTGAAGGGAAGATGCATCATGGCTCGCGCCCGGTGGTCAGCATCGTGTCGCGTCAATCGCTCCTGCTCACCGTAATCCTAGCTTTTCGGCCCATTTCGTAAAGCCGCCCTGCCGATGACAGGACTGCCGCGCGGAACCGGCCGGCCGCGATGTCGAGCGCGGGAGCGGCGCCGCCGGCCGTGGTTGCCGGGAACGCCGCCCATTCAAGCCCGATTTGTTCGACGCGCGCCGGTGACGCGCCCGATCAGGCCGCGCGGCGGCGGCGCGGACGCCGGCGCTTGGGCCCGGCGGGTTTCTCGCCACGGGACTGTGCGCCCGGTTTCGCGCCGCGGCGGCGGGGTTGACCGGCGCCCCGGCCGGGTGCGCCGGTCAGCGCCGGCTTGGTGCCGCTGGCCACCGGGATCTCGACCTTCATCAGTTTTTCGATCTGGTGCAGCAGGTCGGCCTCTTCCGGCGTGCAGAGCGCGATGGCCTCGCCCTCGCGCCCGGCCCGCGCGGTGCGGCCGATGCGGTGGACGTAATTGTCGGGCACCTCGGGCAGGTCGTAGTTGACGACATAGGCCACGCCGGGAATGTCGATGCCGCGGGCCGCCACATCGGTGGCGACCAGCGTGGTGACAGTGCCGTCGCGGAACGCCTTGATGGCGCGGTCGCGCTGGCCCTGGCTCTTGTTGCCGTGGATCGAGGCCGCGTTATGGCCGTCGGCCACCAGCCCCTTCATCAGCTTTTCCGCGCCATGCTTGGTGCGGGCGAAGACCAGCGTCAGCGCGTCCAGGTCGCGCGACAGGATTTCCCGCAGCCGGGCCGGTTTCTGGGGTTTGTCGACGAAATGCACCGACTGAGAGATCTTGTCGGCCGCCTTGCCCGGGGGCGAGACCTGCACCTTGCGCGGGTCGGTCAGATAGGCGCGGCTCAACTCTTCCATCTGTTTCGACATGGTGGCCGAGAACAGCATGGTCTGGCGCGGCGTGCCCAGCCGCGGCGCGATCTTGCGCAGCGCGTGGATGAAGCCGAGGTCGAGCATCTGGTCGGCCTCGTCCAGCACCAGGTGCCGGACCGCGCCCAGGTCCACCGCGCCGCGATCCATCAGGTCGATCAGGCGGCCCGGGGTGGCCACCAGTATGTCGGTGCCCCGGCCCAGGGTGGTGATCTGCCGGTTGATGGATTGCCCGCCCACCACGGTGGCGACACGGATGCGCGTGCCCTCGGTCAGGGCGCGCAGGCTCTCGGCGATCTGGTTCGTCAACTCGCGCGTGGGGGCCAGGATGAGGGCCTTGGCGGTCTTGGGTGCAGGCTTGCCGGGCTGTGCCATCAGGTGGTCGATCAGCGGCAGGCCAAAGGCGAGGGTCTTGCCGGTACCGGTCTGGGCCAGGCCCATGACGTCATGCCCCGCCATCGCAAGCGGGATCGCCTGGTTCTGGATCGGGGTGGGTTCGGTAAAGCCGGCACGTTTCAGCGCGTCGTTCAGGGCCGGCGCAAGGCCGAGCATGTCGAAATCGAACAAGGAGTATCCTTTTCAGGCCGCGGGGCACGCAATTGGCCAGCGCGGCGATATTGCATGGCCGCGCATGACAGCGCGACGCACGAGGGTACGGCGCGGCCTCTAGACAGGCGGGCGTGTCCCGCGCCGTCCGGCCGTCGCATCAGGAACCCTGCGTGATGGGGAACTGGAAATCTGCTGTGCGCTGTTGGCCCCTCGGGGCACGGCATGCTCACGCGGCTGCTCAGCGTCCCTGTGCAAATGGGCTATTGCCGGCACTCTGTCAAGCGCCATGGCGAGACCGGGCGCGGCGTGCATCGCGTCGGGCTGCGGAAACGAAGTGTTCATCGAACGCTCCGCGTGCGCTGTGTTTCCAAGATGATGGACGCGCGGATAAGTGATAAATGCTATTTATGTATTGGGATCGGCAGCCATGCCCCCCGGCCCCGCACATATTGTTCATCCTACACGGCCGGCTTTACACAGATGCGCCATGTTTTTCGCCCTAACGGCCTGCCAGCCTCGGCATCTCCCGTGCCGCGGCCCGCGACAGCGAACCAGACGCGCTATGTGACGGCCGAGCTGGCCGGCGTGGGCTCTTACATGATTTCCATGGGCCACCGCGTCGAGGGGACGCTCGATGCCGAGCGTCTGCGCCGGGCCTTTGCCGAGGTTGTAGGCCGGCACGATGCGTTGCGCACCGGCTTTGCCGTGCAGGGGGCGGCGGTTCATGCGCTGGTCTTCCCCGAGCCGCACTTTTCCTATCACCACACGACACTCGCCGATGCCGGGCCCGAGGCGTTTCGCGCCTGGGCCCTTGCGCGCGTCTTTGACGGTGTCCGGCCCGGCGACCCGTCTACGCTGGTGCGGCTGCTCGCGGCCGAGGGGCCTGGCTACTGGCGGTTTGCCGTCGCGCTCCACCACGCGAACTCGGACGGGTTTTCGCGCGGCGTGGTCAACAAGGAGCTGCTGAAGCTCTACGCAGGCGAAACCCTGCCCGCGCCCGGTTCGTATTTCACCTTTGTCGACGGAAAGCAGGCCGCACCGGTCGATGACAGCGCGCTGGCCGCGTTCACCGCCGCCTTGCCGGGCCCCGCACGCATCCCCGCCGACGGCAGGGCCGGGGCCGGGGACGATGCGCTGGGCCTGTTCGTCGAGCGCGAGATCGACGGCGTTTCGCCGGGGATACGCGCCACCGCCAAGGCGACGGGCGCCACCAAGTTCGGGGTTTTGAGTGCCGTCTACGCCCTGGGCCTGCATGCCTTTACCGGAGAGACCCGGCTGTCGAGCTTTTTTCAAAGCGAAGGCCGGCGGGCAGTCGGCGCGCCGAACTCGGTGGTGGGCCCTTTCTCGAATACGCTGCCGCTGGATCTGAGCGTCGAGCCCGACCTGGCCTTCGGCGACTTCGCCCGCTTGATGACCGAGCGCGTGCACGCCACGCTGAGCCACGAAACCGCCCCGGTGCTGGACCATGTTATCGGCGCGCGCAAGGCCCCCAACGTGTCGCTGAACATGTTCCCGCCGGCGGCGCGCATCAGGGCCGGAACGTTGCAGGTCGGCCCCCGGGAATTTCTGGACCGGCGCACCGAATACGACCTCAACCTGGTCTGGACCGAAGATGGCGGTGTGCTGCGGGGGCGGGGGTTTTACGACGCGCGGCAGCTCTCGGCCGAGCGGGTCGCGCTGTTTCTCGATCTGCAGGCCCGGCTGATCGCGGCGGTGCTGGACGACCCCGAACGCCCCTGTCGGCAGATCGTCGAGGCCGCGCGCGCCGGACGCGCGGCGCGCCTGCCCGCGGCGGCGGCAGGGGCACCGCCGGACGGCTGCATCCATGACGCCTTTTTCGCACGGGCCGCCGCCGACCCGGATGCGCCCGCGATCATCACCTCGAATGGGACCACAAGCTACGGCGCCCTGCGCGCGCAGGCGCTGCGCATCGCAGCGGCGCTGGCCGGGGCCGGCGTCGCCGCCGAAAAGCCCGTCGCCATCCTGACCGGCCGCGGCCCCGAGATGGTGGCCGCGATGCTGGGCGTGTCGGCGGCTGGGGCCTCGTTCGCCGTGATCGACGCAAGCTATCCGGCGGAGCGTGTCGCCGCGATGCTGGAGGTATTGGGCGCGCGCCGCGTCATCTGCGCCGATGGCGGCTTGGCCGCGGGCCTGCCGGAGCACCTGGAGGTCCTGTCGCCCGCTGACGCCCAAGACGCCCAGCGGCCGCACGGGGTGGCGCGGGCGCAGGCCTATCACCTGTTCACATCGGGCACGACCGGCAGGCCGAAACGCATCACCCATCCCGACGCGACCCTGATGCGGTTTGTCGCCTGGCAGGCCGGCCGGATGACCGGGCCGACGCCGCCGCGCACGATGATGGTCGCCGGGTTGTCGCATGACCCGGTGATGCGCGATATCTTTCTTCCGCTGTCCACAGGCGGCGCGGTGGCGATCCCCGATAGCGCGGAAATGGCCGATCCCGCCGCGTTGCGGCGGCTGTTGCGGCAGGCCCGGGCCGACATCGTGCACCTGACGCCGGCCAGCGGGCGGCTGCTGACCCTTGGCGCGGGCGCGGGCGAGACCTTCGGGCATGTCCGGGTGGTGGTGTGGGGCGGCGATGTGCTGTCGCCCGGCACCGTGACCGCGTGGCGCCGCCGCGCGCCGGCGGCGCGCCAGTTCAACCTCTACGGCACATCCGAAACGCCGCAGGCCGCGCTGATCCACGAGGTTGCCGGCGCCGACCTGGCCGGGCAACGCGTTCCCGTGGGCGCCCCGGTGCCCTGGACCGGCGTCCGCCTCGAGGACGGGCACGGCACCCCGGTGGGCCCGGGCGAACTCGGCGAGATCGTGATCGAACTGGCCGACCCTGTCCTTGGCGCACATGACGGGCCGCATGGCGCGGCGGGGCGCCCGGCACAGGTACACCGCACTGGCGATCTGGGCGTTCTGATGCCCCGGACGGGCGTGCATTTCATCGGGCGCCGCGACGGCCAGGTAAAGCTCAACTCGATCCGGATCGAGCTGTCGGAGGTCGCCGCCCAGGCGGAATGGGTGCCCGGCGTGCACCAGGCCGAGGCGCTCTTGTCGGAGGGAGAGGGCGCCGAGCTGTGCCTGTTCGCCGTCGCGGGACAGGCAGAGGTGACCGATGCGTCGCTGCGCGCCGCGCTGCACCGCGCGCTGCCCGGCTCCATGGTGCCGGGCCGGGTGCACCTGCTAGACCGTTTGCCCGTCACACCCAACGGCAAGATCGACAAAGCCGCGCTTATGGCGCATGACGCAGCCGCGCGCGCGGCGCCGCGTGAAACCAGAAGCCCGCTGTCGGGTCACACCGAAACGGCGATTGCCGCCATTCTGTCCCAGAACTCGGGACTGAATGTCGATGACAGCACCGTCTGCCTTGCCGATCTCGGCGCCGATAGCCTGTCGGTGATCGAAACGCGCATCGCGCTGGAAAAGCTGGGGCTCGACCTGCCCGATGGCTGGGAATGGATGAGCGTCGCCGCGCTGGCTGGCCATGCCGGGGCGCGCATCCCGACCCCGCGCAGCTTGCCGGGCTGGGTGCGGCCGATCCGGCTCGACAGTTTTATTGCGCTGCGCACGCTGGCGATCGCCTATATCGTGGCCCACCATTCCGGCATTCACAAGTTCGGCGGGGGGTCGGTGATGCTGATCGCCCTGGCGGGTTTTGCCTTCGGGCGGCTTCAGTTGCCCGCGATCCTGCGCGACGACCGGACGGGCCGTTTGTGGGCGCTCCTGGTCAAGCTGCTGGTGCCGCTCGTCCCGAGCGCGCTGCTGATCTTTGCGGTGCATAGCTATGTCGGCAACTCGCCGCACCCCTCGGCGGTGCTGTTTTACGAAAACCTGTCACCGTTCATCGACACAGTGCTCTTGCAGAAGGTCAATACCCACCACCACATCACCCTGCTTTGGTTTCTGCACGCCTATCTCCAGTTGTTCCTGGTCATCGCCGTGCTGCTGACCTTTGCCCGGCTGCGCACGGCCGCCGCCGCCGACCCCTGGCGCGCGACGCTGATCTTCGCCCTGGCGGCCGAGGGCGTGGCGGTGGGCACGGTTCTGGCAGCGGGGGCGTATGACGGCGATCTGGGACATGTTGCGGCCATGCTGCGCGGCTCGCCCACCACGCTGATGCCAGTGCTGGCGATTGGCGTGCTTGTCGCACTGTCCGATACCTCAGGGCGCAGGGTGGTGGCCGCGGCGCTTGCGTTGGTCCATTTCGCGCTTGGGGCGATCGGGCCTCTGGGCGGGGACGAGGGGCTTTGGCTGCTGGCGCTGGCCGCGACGATCCTGGTGCCCTATCTCAGCGTGCCCGCGGCCGGGTCCATCGTGCTGATCGCGATCTCGGCCCATGCGCTGATGATCTATCTCACCCACCGGGCCGTCAGCTTTGGCCTGACGGCCGCCTTCGGCGAGAGGCCGCCTTCGGTGGTCGTTCTGATCGTCGCGCTGGGCACGGGCGTGGCGCTGGGGATCGGGCTGCGGCCGGTACTGAGAAGGCTGGGCGTGAACCGGCTGGCGGAACGGCGGCTGTCGATCTGATGCGCGACAACCGGGTGATGCCGCGCCCGGCATGCGCGGACGCATGGCGGGCGCATCGGGGCTGCCGCGATGCAGAGCGGACGGCGCTCAGGCGAAATCGCCCGCCGCAGCGGCCTTTGCCGATAGCAGGGCCCCGGCGACGGTCCGCCTGGCGGCCTTGCGCGCGTCCCCGAGGATGACGGCCTCGCGGCGTTGCGTGGACCGGCCCTGCGCATCGGTCGGGCACCAGCCGGTGGCATCGACCAACCCGGCGGTACGCGCGATCCGGCCCGCCTCCTGGAGGGTCACGAAGTTCACGACATCGGCGCGCAGCAGGCCTGCATCGGTTTCCAGCGTCCCGCGCGGGACATCCACGCCCAGCACGGTGCCGCCGGCCGAGGCGCGGCGCCAGTCGGTGTCGGTGCGCAACCCCAGCTCGGCCCGCCGCCGTTCGAAGCGGTCGGCCAGATCGGTCCCCGCGGTGCCATCGAGAACCGTCAGCCGGCCCCGTGGGCGCGTCCGGTCGAGAAGGGTGGCCATTTGAACGGCGCGGTCGAGGGCCGCCTCCGGGTGGCTCGGCACGGCCGGTAGGCGCAGCACGACATGCCCGGCCTCGGGCAGGGCGGCCAGTTGGGCCTTGAGCCGGCGCGCTTCGCGGGCGCTGCCCCAGGCCGCGGGCCAGAGATGGCGCGCCACCTCGCCGAAGCCCGCGATGGGCTCTGCAACAGCGGCGGTTCCCGGCGCCAGAAGCAGCCTGTCAAAGGCCATGGACCGGCCGCTGAAAAGGTCGAGGCGCGCGGCGGTCCAGTCGAGATCGACGACATCGTCCAGCACCACGTCGACCCCGGCACGACGCAGCGCGCCGAGATCGGGGCCGGCCGCGGGCCGGTCGAACGCGGCCGCCTCGGCGCGGCCCAGCCGCCCCGGGTCGCGCTCGACCAGCAGCACTTGGGTGTCGGGGCGGGTCTGGCGCAGCGCCAGCGCGGCCGCGGCACCCGCGGGGCCGCCGCCGACCACGACAACCCGGCTGCGCGCCCGCAGAGCGGTGGCGGCCACCCCGCCGGCGCCGGCCGCGGCGGCCCCGGCGACGAGGTATTCGACGAAGCGTCGGCGGTTGAGTGTCTGCATTATCCAATCTCCATGGCGTTGGACCGGCTGTCGCGCGGGATCACTTCTTTTCCAGCAACTCGGCATCGGGGTGGATCGGGCGGTAGATCTCGACCCGGTCGCCCTCCTTCACGGGTTTGTCCAGTTTGGCGAGCGATCCGAAGATGCCGACCTTGTTGGTGTCGAGGTCGATCTCGGGGAATTGTTCCAAGAGCCCCGAACGTTCGATCACCTCGCGCACGGTGGCGCCCTCGGGGACGTCGATGTTCTTCCAGACCTGTGCGGTGGCCTTGGCGAAGGCGGCGCTGACGATCATGGCTGTTCTCCGGCTTGCACGTCGCGGTTCAGCACGCCCGCGGCGGTGAACACCTTTTCCGGCGCGCGGGTGTCTGCCTGTTCCGTCTGGTTGCGGCTGCGGCTGTCGACCACGGCCTTGAGCGCCAGCAAGAAGCCGAGCACGAGGAACCCGCCGGGCGGCAGGATCAGCAGGAGGAACCCCTGGTAATCGGGGATCACCGTGATTTCGAGAAAGCCGAACCGGCTGCCCAGCAGAAGCGAGGCGTTGGCAAAGAGCGTGCCCGAGCCGACGATTTCGCGCACCGCGCCCAGCAAGACCAGCGCAACGGTAAAGCCCAGCCCCATCATCAGCCCGTCGAAGGCCGAGGCCAGCGGGCGCTGGCGCGAGGCGAACGCCTCGGCGCGGCCCAGGATTGCGCAATTGGTGACGATCAGCGGAATGAAGAGGCCCAGAACCTTGTGCAGATCGTGCAACCAGGCGTTCAGCGCCATGTCGACCACCGTCACAAGGCAGGCAATCAGCAGCACGAAGACCGGGATGCGGATCTCGGGCGTGATGATCTTGCGCAAGACCGACACGGCCAGCCCCGAGCCGACCATGACCGCCGTCGACGCCATGCCCATGCCCAGCCCGTTGGTCGCGGTGCCGGTCACGGCCAACAGCGGGCAGAGCGCCAGCAACTGGCCGAAGACCACGTTGTTGTCCCACAGCCCGTTGCGGGCGATCGTGCCGTAGTTGATGGACATCAGCTGGCCTCGTTTTCAGCGGTGCGGGTCAGAAGCGATGCGCGGTGGCGCTCAAACAGCGCAAGCCCGCGATGGACCGTGCCGACCACGGCACGCGGGGTGATCGTCGCGCCCGAAAACTGGTCGAAGATGCCGCCGTCTTTCTCGACCTTCCAGCCCTCGGGGGTGGGGTCGGTCAGCGAACGGCCCGAAAAGCCGTCGATCCAATCGCCCTTGGCGATCTCGATCTTGTCGCCGAGGCCCGGGGTCTCGGTGTGCGACAGCACCCGCACGCCCAGCAGCGTGCCGTCGGGCGCGACACCGATCAGCACCCGGATCGCGCCGGAATAGCCAAAGCCCGTCAGGACGAAGGCAACGCCCGTGATCTCCTGGTTCAGGGTTGCAACATAGACGGGCACGCCGCCCTCGATCTGGTCGTTGACGGTCTGCATCTCGGCGACAAGATCGTTGTCGTGGATGGCGGCCGGGATCACCTGGGCGAGCGACGCGAGCAAATCCTCGGTCGCGCGCTCGGCGATCGGCCCGCGCGTAACCTCGTCCGAGGCCGACAGGATCAGCGCCGTGACAAGCGAAAAACCGGCCAGAAGCAGGCCCTGCCACACCGGAGACCGGCGAAAGGCCTCAAGGCGAGAGACCTCTAATTCCGGCTGTGGCGCGGAAGTGGGCGTGTCGGTCATGACTCGTCTCCCAACTCGAGCGGCTTGCCGGAGCGGGTGCGCCCGAAGATGCGCGGCCGGGCGTATTCGTCGATCAGCGGCGTGCAGGCGTTCATCAGCAGGACGGCAAAGGCCACGCCCTCGGGGAAGGCGCCCCAGCTGCGGATGACGAAGATCAGCGTGCCGATCCCGATGCCGTAGATCATCTTGCCGGTGCCCGTCACCGGCGAGGTGACATAGTCGGTCGCGATGAAGAAGGCGCAGAACACCAAAGAGCCCGAGACCATATGATACTGCGGCGGGGGAAACTGTCCGGGCGCGATCAGCCAGGCTGCGCCCGACAGCACGAAGACCGAGCCCAGCACGCTGAGCGGGATGACCACCGTGATGATCCGCAGCAGGATCAGGCACAGGCCCCCGGCCAGCAGCAACAGCGCGCTGGTCTCGCCCATCGAACCGGACACGAAGCCGTAGAGCTGATCCTGAACGCCGCCCAGCTCGGCGAGGATGCGGTCCATCGGCTGACCGGCGTCGAGCTGGCTTTTCACCTGGCTCAGCACCGAGGCGCTGCTGACGACGTCGAACTCGGGGCTGCCCATGAAGGTGATGCCGAGCGATTGCAGAAAGGTCGGGCCGGTGTCGCCGCGCAGGGGCTGGACCCAGGTCGTCATCTGGACGGGCAGGGCCACCAGCAGCATCGCGCGGGCCACCATGGCGGGGTTGAACAGGTTCTGCCCCAGCCCGCCGAAGACATGCTTGCCGATCACAATGGCGATGCCCGCGCCGGTGACGCCCACCCACCAGGGTGCCCAGGGCGGCAGCGACAGCGCCACGATCCACCCGGTCAACACGGCCGAGCCGTCCGTTGCAAACCGCAGGATCGGCTTGCCCGCGATGGCGAGGCTCAGAACCTCGAAGAGCAGCGCCGCCGCGATTGTCACGATGAACAGGCAGATCGCGGGCCAGCCGAAGTGATAGAGGCCGAAGGCCGTCGCCGGGCTGAGACAGGCCATCACCGCGATCATCGTGCGCGAGACGTTGAACCTGGAATGGGTGTGCGGCGCGCTGGCCAGCATCGGCGCGATCATTTCACCGTCTCCCCGTTCTTCGGCGTCTCGGCGGCGGCGGCTTCGGCCTCGCGTTTCTTCTTTGCCGCCATCTCGGCCTTGCGCTTGGCCATGGCCTCGCGCTTGGCTGCCGCAATGGCCTCCTGGCGTTCCTGCCGCGCCTCGGCGAGCCGCTTGGCCTGTTCCTGCTGGTGCTTGCGGCTTTCCTGTTCGGCCAGCTTTCCCTTGGCGAAGTGGATGGTCTGCACCAGCGGTTTGTTGGACGGGCAGGTGAAGGAACAGCAGCCGCAGGTGATGCAATCGAGCAGCCCGACCCGCGCGGCGCCTTCCAGATCGCCGGCCTTGATCCGGGTGTTCAGCTCGAACGGGGTGAGGCCCATGGGGCAGACCTGCACGCAGAGGCCGCAGCGGATGCAGGGCATGACCTCGCGGTCCCGCGTTTCGGACGCGGCCAGCGCGAGGATGCCGTTGGTCCCCTTGATGATCGGCACGCGGGGGTTCTGGATCGGCTGGCCCATCATCGGCCCGCCGAGCAACAGCCGCTCGGGCTCTTGCGCCAGGCCGCCGCAATGGGCCAGCAGCTCTGCCACGGGGGTGCCGATCAGCGCACGGACGTTGGCGGGCCGCGTGATGCCGCGCCCCGAGATCGTGACCACGCGCGAGATCGAGGGCTCGCCATAGCGCACCGCCAGGTGCACGGCATGGGCGGTGGCGGCATTATGCACCACGACGCCCAGTTCAGCGGTCAGCGCGCGCGCGGGTGTTTCCTTGCCGGTCAGGGTCTTGACCAGATGCTTTTCCGATCCCATCGGGTACTGGGTGGGCACCTGCTTGATCTTGAGCGCATATCCCAGAACGCGGTGGTAGCGTTCCATCGCGGCGGTCGCCTGGGGCTTGTTCGCCTCGATGGCGACAATCACCTGTTTGACGCCGAGCGCCCGCGCCATGATGCCGATGCCGTCGGCGATCTCTTCGGCGCGTTCCCGCATCAGGCGGTCGTCGCAGGTCAGGTAGGGTTCGCATTCGGCGCCGTTGATGATCAGCGTGTGCAGGTCGTATCTGGCGCGCAGGTTCAGCTTGACGGCGGCCGGAAAGGTCGCGCCGCCCATGCCGACGATCCCGGCCTTGGCGACCTGCGCGGCGATCTCGTCGGGGTCGGCGGATTCGGGGCGCATCCGGGGCAGGCGGTCGCCCCACCTGTCGTCGCCGTCCGGGCGGATGGTGATCGTCGGCACGGGCAGGCCAGAGGGGTGCGGCGCGGTAAAATGGCCCACCGCCAGGACGCGCCCAGAGGTCGGCGCATGGATGTTGGCCGACACCGGCCCCCGTGCCTTGCCGATCAACTGCCCCTTGAGCACCATGTCGTCGCGCGCCACCAGCGGTTCGGCCTCGACGCCGATATGCTGTTGCAGCGGAACGCGGAGCACCGTGGGCACCGGCATGTCCTCGATGGCGCATTCCGAGGTCAGGAACTTGCGGGTCTCGGGGTGGATGCCGCCCTTGAAGGAAAACAGCCGTGCCGGATCGAAACGCCCGGCAAGCGGAAAGATGGTCATGCCGATATCCTCATTTCGCCGTCGCCGGGCACCAGATCGGGTTTTTCCCAGTACCAGTTGCGCAGCGTCCTTGGCTTGGTGCGGTGGATGATCGCCTCGGTCGGGCAGACCTCGATGCAGGCGTCGCAGCCGATACAGGCATCGGTGACCACGGTATGGATCTGCTTGTTCGCGCCGACGATGGCGTCGGTCGGGCACCGCTTGAAGCATTTGGTGCAGCCGGTGCAGTGATCCTCGAAGATGAAGGCGACCATCTGCTCGGCCTCTTCCATCCCGTCCAGATCGGCAGCGCCGTTGGCGTCGGCGCCCGTGATCTCGGCCAGTTCCAGGGCCAGCTCGCGCCCGCCGGGCGGGCACAACGTGACCGGGGCAGCGCCCTCGGCCAGTGCCTCGGCGCCGGCCCGGCAGCCGGGATAGCCGCATTGGCCGCAATTCGTGCCCGGCAGAACGCCCTCGATCTCATCCACCACGGGGGGTGTTTCGACATGGAACTTCCGCGCGGCCAGACCGAGCAGGAGGCCCAGCCCCAGCCCCAGGGCAGTCATCGAGGTGACGGCGTAGAGCATGTCTGCCTTTTCCTTTCAGTCAGTTCGGAACCAGCCCTGCAAAGCCCAGAAAGGCCATGGACAGGAGCCCGGCAGAGATGAAGGCGATCGGCGGACCGGCAAACGGCGCCGGCACTGAAAGCTGCGCCAGCTTTTCCCGCATACCCGCAAAGATCGCGAGAACGCCCGTGAACCCCAGCGCCGAGCCGAACCCGTAGAGCAGGCTCTGGACGAAGTCGTGCCCCTCCTGGATGTTCAGCAGCGCGACGCCCAGCACGGCGCAGTTTGTCGTGATCAGCGGCAGATAGATTCCGAGCGCGCGATAGAGGCCTGGAGACACCTTGCGCAGCACGACTTCGGTGAACTGCACGATGGCCGCGATCACCAGGATGAAGCTGAGAATGCGCAGAAAGCCCAGATCGAGGGGCACGAGGATCAGTGTCTCGATCACCCAGCTCGCCGCGGCGGCGAGCGTCAGAACGAAGGTCGTCGCCAGGCCCATGCCGATGGCCGCGTCGATCTTGCGCGACACACCCATGAACGGGCAGAGCCCGAGGAACTTGACCAGCACCACGTTGTTCACGAGCGCCGTGCCGAGCAGGATCATGAAGAACTCTGGCATGTTCGGGCTCCTTCGCTTGGCTGTCGCGTGCGACGGCCCTTTTCGGGGTCGAGAGAGTGTTCGCCACAATCGAAGCAAGAACCGTGCCAATGGCCGCGCGCGGGGATGCGCTCACCCGAAAAGGCCCCTTGACGCGCGTGACTTGACTGAACTTGTGGCCGTGCCCGCGGGGGGCGTGTCGCGGCGCCGACGGTCGTGCGGCGATGTTGTAAAGCCGACATTGTCAAACAGCCGTGTCGCACAGTTGGGCCAAACATGCGCCGGCTGCCCGGCCCGCCATCCCGAAAAACCGCCGCCCCGCGTGCCCCAGCGGCGGGGGATCACAGGGTTCACGCGCTTGGCACGCTCCTTGCTTTACATCCGGTGACACCGACCCAACCCGGAGTGCCCCCAAGTGACGTCAGATGCCCCCGCCATCCCCACGGCCGACGCAGCGCGTCCCTTGCTGCAAAGACCGAAAGAGGTTGCGGACCGTGTTACATGGATCGGCGCGCTGGACCCGGCCTTGCGCAACTTCGACATCATCCTGAAGACGGCCAACGGCACGACCTACAATTCCTACGTCGTGCGCGGCAGCGCGGGCGTTGCCGTCATCGACACGGTCAAGCAGGAGTTCACCGAAGAATTCTTCGCCAAGCTCGAAGAGGTGGTGCCCTATGACGAGATCACCACGCTCGTGCTCAACCATCTCGAGCCCGACCACACCGGGGCCGTGCCCGAGTTCCTGCGCCGCGCGCCGCATGTCCACATCTACGTCTCGCCGCGGGGGTTGCAGGTGCTGCGGGCACTGCTCAAGGACGAGTTCGAGCGGTACGAGGTCACGACGGTCGAGACCGGCGACACCGTTTCGCTGGGCGACCGGACGCTGAGATTCCTGACCACGCCCTATGTGCACTGGCCCGATACGCAATGCACCTACCTGGAAGAGCAGAACCTGCTCTTTACCTGCGACTTGCTGGGCTGCCACTATTGCGACGCGCGGCTCTTCAACGACAAGGTCGGCGATTTCCGGTTTTCCTTCGAATACTATTTCGACCACATCATGCGCCCCTTCAAACGCTACGTGACCGAGGCGCTGGACCTGATCGAACCGCTTGAGATCGACATGATCGCGCCCGGCCACGGGCCGGTACTGCGCGCGCACCCGCGCGAATACATCACCCATTACCGCCGGCTCATCACCAAGCGGCTCGCCAGCGAGACCGGGGCCGAGAAAACGCTGCTGGTCTTTTACGTGTCGGCCTATGGCGCGACGGCCCAGATGGCCGAGGCCATCACCGAGGGCGCGGCCGAAAGCGACGATGTGCGCGTGTCGCTCTTCGACATTCAGGGGGGCGACGTCACCCCCTTCATCGACCTGATCGAAGAGGCCGACGGGCTGGCCATCGGCACGCCGACGATCAACGGCGACGCGGTGCGCACGGTATGGGATCTGCTCTCCAGCCTCGTCGACATCGAGACCAAGGGCAAGCTGGGCGCCGCCTTCGGATCCTACGGCTGGACGGGCGAGGCCGTCGGCATGGTCGAGGCGCGGATGCAAGGTCTGAAGATGCGGGTGCCCGAGCAGGGGCTGAGGATCAAGATGCACCCGACCGGCGACGAGCTTGAAGATTGCCGCGATTTCGGCCGGCGGCTCGCCGCGCATCTCGCCGGCCGTCCGGTGGAACGCGAAATCGACATGAGCGCGCTCTTGGGGCGCTGAGCACGAATAGGAGGCCCCATGGCCAAGGCGAAACTGACCTTCACCGATGTCGCGTTGACAGTGAACGTGCCGGCGGGAACGCGGATCATCGAGATCTCGGAAAAGATCGGCTCGGGCATCACCTATGGCTGCCGCGAGGGCGAATGCGGCACCTGCATCACCCGTATCATCGAGGGGCAGGACAACCTCTCTGAACCCTCCGCGCTGGAAACGCGCGTGCTGAAAGACAACCTCGCCGGCCGAAACGACCGGCTGGCCTGCCAGTGCCAGGTGCTGGGCGGCACGGTGAAGGTAAAGCCGGGCTGAGCCCCAAGAAGAAAACGCGAACGTATCTCATCAGACCCAAATACCACCCAAGGAAAGGACCAACCCATGGCCATGAAGATCGACAGCATGCTCTGCACCGCCTGCGGCGACTGCGAATCCGTCTGCCCCACCGGGGCGATCATCCCCCACAAGGGCATCTTCATGATCCAGGCCGACAAGTGCACCGAGTGCGAGCCCGATCACGACATGCCGCAATGCCTGAACGCCTGCATGGAAGACGGCTGCATTGCCCCGGTCGATTAAGACCAGGTCGATGCCGGACGCGCCGCTTGCCCGCCAGCCCGGCCCGGGCATCCACGATACGCGCACCCTGCGCCAGACGCTCCGGGTTGCGGCGGTCGAGGGCGGCCTCGTCCGGCTGGAGGCGAACCGGTTGTCGGGCTGCGCGCACTGCGCGGCCCGTGCCGGCTGCGGCGCGCGCGCGCTGGCAGAGCTTGCTGGCGCCGGCCCGCTCGAGATCGGCCTGCCGCGCACCGCTGACGTCGCGCCGGGCGACGAGGTCGTCGTCTCGATGTCCGGCGGCGCCTTTCTGGGGGCCGCGGGGCTGGCCTATCTGCTACCGCCGGCGGCCTTGGTTCTCGCCGCCGGGGTCTTCTCGGCGCTCGGACTGTCCGATCTTTGGGTCGCGCTCGCGTGCCTGCCGGTGCTGGTGCTGTCGTTCCTGCCGGTTCATCGGGCCGACCGCCGCGGTCGGATCGCCGCGGCGCTCAGTATCGACGAGGTGATCCCGGCGCCGGAGCGGGCCCAAACATGACACGGCCCCGGCCGAAGCTGATCGCGCTCGGCCTGGTCCTTTTTTGCGCGCTTCTGCTGGTTGCCGTCCGGGCGGCGCGGGTCGAGCAGGTTCACCGCGAAACGCTGTATGTCTTCGGCACATTGGTCGAGATCGAAATCCGCGGAGAGCGCCGCGACACGGCCCGCGCCGCGACAACGTCGGTCGGCCGGCTGTTGCAGAGCTTGCACCACGACTGGCACGCTTGGCGCCCCGGTGCGCTGGGCGATCTGAACGCGGCGATCGCTGCTGGCGATGCGGGAAATGTGGACGACCGGCTGGCCGGCGTTCTGCGCACGGGCCGGCGCCTGGCCTGTCAAAGCGGCGGGCTTTTCGACCCTGCCATCGGCGGGCTGATAGGGCTCTGGGGGTTTCACGCCGACACCCCGCCAGAGGGCGCGCCGCCGGCACGGGCCGAGATCGAGGCGCTGTTGGCCGCCCGGCCGCGGATGACCGATCTGCAGATCGAGGGCACGCGGGTCCGCTCGGCAAATCCGGCCGTGCAGCTCGACCTCGGCGGGTTTGCCAAGGGCGCCGCGCTCGACCTTGCCGCGGCCGATCTTCGCGCGCGCGGCATCGAGAACGCGGTGCTGAACGCTGGTGGCGATGTCAATGTTCTAGGCACCCATGGCGACCGGCCCTGGCGTGTGGCGATCCGCGATCCCTTCGTCTGGGGGGCGGTCGGCGCGGTGTCGCTGAGGCCCGGCGAGGTGCTCTACACCTCCGGCAACTACGAACGCTATTTCGAGCATGACGGCGAACGGTTCGCCCATATCATCGACCCGCGCACGGGATATCCCGTGCGCGAGATCGTCTCGGTTTCGGTGCTCGACACCGATGGCGCCCGCGCCGACGCGGCGGCCACGGCGCTGAGCGTGGCCGGGCGCGCCGGCTGGCCCCGCGTCGCGGCGGCGATGGGCGTGTCGGCGGTGCTGATGATCACCGATAGCGGCGCGCTCTTGGCAACGCCCGCGATGGCCGACAGGCTCGACCCCGCCGGAGAGGCGTTCCCAGAGCCGGTCGAGATCGTGCCGCTGCCGGCCCGGGCGGCGGCACCCGCCTGCACAGGGTAATCGGCGCGCCAATCCGGGCGCGACCCCCTGCTTCTTCTTGGCTCAAATACCCACCCGGTCCGGCCGCTCTGCGGCCGGACCCGAATTTTCAACGAAAATTCATTGGCTCAGTCGGATCCGCCGGGCGTGCCGGTAAAGCTGATCGTCACGTTCTCGTCGCGGGCGATGAACTGGCAGGCCAGTCGATAGCGCGGCGGCATGTCGTTGACCTCGGCATTCTCGATCTCTTCCGCGGTGATCTTGCCCAGCTCCTTGAGCGTCATTTTTTCCTTGTCGGTCAGCATGATCGCCTTTTTCGTTTCGGGGTCGTCATAGCTGACCTCGATCAGGCAGGATCCGCAATTGCCGTCGCGGCATTCGAACGGGATCGGGATCCTGTTTTCCTCGGCCAGCGCCAGCGCCGTCTTGGTGTCGCCCGCGATGGCGTAGACCGCCTTGTCCTTGTGCATCAGCGGGGAAGAAAAGGTCACAATAGCCATGTCGTATGTTCCTTGTCTGGCCGCCCGTGCCCAGGGGCGCGGGCGGCGTTTTCATGGTTCGAACCGGTCACGCGTGTCCGTCCAAGGGGAGGCAAGAAACGTGCCACGTCCCGAAGGGCCGGGCTTTGGCGGTCTTTCGGGACATCGCCGGACATTCCCCGGACAATTGTCGGAAAGCCGACAGCGCCGATTTTCCACCCTGTGCCGCGCGGGCCAGGTGTCCGCGCCGCCCTCTAGACCTCGCGCGCGGCCGAGATTCCGTGCAGGAACACCGCGATCGCCGTCCGCAGCCGCGCCGCTGCCGTATCGGCACCGGGGGTCCGGCGTTCCGGCGCGATCAGCTTTTCCAAAAGCCCGTTATAGGCCATGTCGTGCAGCAGCACCGCGGCGAAGTCGGGATCGTCAATCGTCACTTCGCCCCGCGCCGCCGCGCGTTCCAGTTCGTCACGGATCAGCCGGTGCGCGGCGAGCGGGCCTTCTTCGAGAAAGGCCGCGGCCAACTCGGGGTGGTGCGGCGCCTCGGCGATCACCGCGCGGATGATCTCTATCGGCAGGGACGAGGCCATGAAGGCGGGATCGGGCAGCAAGAGCCGGAATAGCCGCTCGGCGAGCGGAAGGTCCTGCGCGCCGGGCCCGGGCGGGCGCATCACCGAGGAACGCAGCCGCCGCATGCAGGCGACCAGCAGCGCGTCACGCCCGGAAAACGCGCCGTAAAGGGTGCGTTTCGACATCCCCGCCTCGGCGGCGAATGCGGCCATCGTGGCTCCGCGCAGCCCGTCGCGGGCCAGCACCCGCTCGGCTGCATCCAGGATCGCGGCCACACGCTCTTCGGGCGGCATCTGGGGCTTGCGCCCGCGTCTGGCCATCCGTCCCTCGTCTCGTGTCACGATCTTGTGCCCTCCTGCACAGTCCGCACGCGGCAAGGCCCTTGCGCTGCGCAAGCAAAGGCAATACGGAAACCATGCGGTTTCCTATATGATCGCGTCGTACGACTCAATGTCTTTGTCTTCCCTCCCGAACGGAGCCCGGCCATGGTCCTCTCCCATCTTCCAGCCCGCTTTTCGGCTGTCGTCCTGCTCGTCTGCCTCGCATCTGCCTCTGCGGCGCAGCAGGGCCGGCCGCCGACCGCGGTCACCGTGGTGACGATGGAGCGGCAGGACGTCACGCTGACCGCCACGCTGCCTGGCCGCGTGGTGGCCTCGGGCGTGGCCGAGGTGCGCCCGCAGGTGTCCGGCATCATCATTGCGCGGCTCTTTGACGAGGGCGCCGAGGTCGAGCTGGGCGATGCGCTTTACCGGATCGACCCGGCCAGCTACGAGGCCCAGGTTGCCGCGGCGCGCGCCGCCGTGGCCCAGGCCCAGGCCTCGCTGAGTTCGGCGGTGAAGGATTACGAGCGCGCGATCGAGTTGCTCGACCGAGATGTCGGCAGCGCCCAGAGCGTGGACGATGCGGTCGCCGGGCGCGACATCGCCGATGCCGCGCTGCAGGTGGCCGAGGCCGATCTGCAGGCCGCCGAGATCGACCTCGACCGCACCACCGTGCGCGCGCCGCTGTCGGGCATCGTGGGCCGGTCGCTGACCACCCAGGGCGCGTTGGTCACCGCCGGCCAGTCCGAGCAGCTGGCGGTGATCCGCAAGATCGACCCGGTTTTTGTCGACGTCACCGCCTCGGCCGCGGAGATCGTGAAATGGCGCCGCGGCCACACGCTGGACGCTCTGGGCGAGGCCGACCGCACCGTGACGCTGATATTGGCCGACGGCGCGGGGTACGAACATACCGGAACGCTGACCGCGGCCGAACCCTACGTCGATGAACAGACGGGCGTGGTGACGCTGCGCATCGATTTCCCGAACCCTGACCAGTTTCTTTTGCCGGGCATGTACGTCCAGGTCGAGATGCCCACGGGCGTGGCCAGCGACGTGGTGCTGGTGCCGCAGGAGGGCGTCAGCCGCAACCGTCGCGGCGAACCCACCGCGCTGATCGTGAATGCCGAGAACACGGTCGAGTCCCGCGTGCTGACCGTGCTCAAGGACCGGGGCAACGAGTGGATCGTCAGCGAGGGTCTGGGCGAGGGCGACAGGGTGATCGTGGCGGGGCTTCAGAAGGTCGCGGAGGGCGCGACCGTTGCGCCCGAAGAGCGCGCCGCTGCAGAGTAGGACCGGAGCATGGCCAAGTTTTTCATCGATCGCCCCATCTTTGCCTGGGTGATCTCGATCATCCTGATGGGCATCGGCGCGTTGTCGATCATCAGCCTTCCGGTTGCGCAATACCCGCAGATCGCGCCGCCCTCGGTCACCGTGTCGGCGGCCTATCCCGGCGCATCGGCCCAGACCGTGGCCAACACCGTGACCCAGATCATCGAGCAGCAGATGACCGGGCTCGACGGGCTGCGCTATATCAAGTCGTCCTCAACCTCGGCCGGCAGCGCCTCGGTCGAGCTGACATTCGAGACCGGCACCGACCCCGACATCGCCCAGGTGCAGGTACAGAACAAGCTGAGCCAGGCCACCGCGCTATTGCCCGAGACGGTGCAGCGCCAGGGCGTCACGGTCCAGAAATCCTCGTCCGGCTTCCTGATGGTGATCGGGCTGATCTCGACCGACGGCGCGCTCGAACAGGTCGACCTCTCCGACTACATGGTCACCAACATGGTCGAGGAGTTCAGCCGGATCGAGGGCGTCGGCAACGTCCGCGTGTTCGGGGCGCAATACGCGATGCGCATCTGGCTCGACCCGGCCAAGCTGGCCGCCTACGAGCTGGCCCCGTCCGATGTGGTCACTGCGGTGTCGTCGGAAAACGCGCAGATCTCTGCGGGTGCCTTTGGCGCGCGGCCCGCGCCCGAGGGCCAGATGCTGAACGCCACGATCACGGCGCAGTCGCTGCTGTCGACCCCCGAGGATTTCGAGCAGATCGTGCTCAGGGCCGAGACGGATGGCGGGTTGGTGCTGCTGAAAGACGTGGCGCGGGTCGAGATCGGCGCCGAGAACTATGCCACCATCGGCCGGTTCAGCCGCCAGCCCGCGGCGGGTATGGCGATCCAGCTGGCGCCGGGGGCCAATGCGCTGGACACCGCGCGCCTGGTCAAGGAGCGGGTCGAGGAGTTCGCCAGCTTCTTCCCCGAGAACGTCGAATACGTCGTTCCCTACGACACCACGCCCTTCATCGAGATATCGATCAAGGAAGTGGTCAAGACGCTGTTCGAGGCGATCGCGCTGGTGTTTCTGGTGATGCTGCTGTTTTTGCAGAACCTGCGCGCCACGCTGATCCCGACGCTGGCGGTGCCGGTTGTCCTGCTGGGCACGTTCGGCGTGCTGGCGGCCTTTGGCTTTTCCATCAACACGCTGACCATGCTGGCCATGGTGCTGGCCATCGGCCTGTTGGTGGACGATGCCATCGTCGTGGTCGAAAACGTGGAACGCATCATGGAGGAAGAGGGGCTTTCCCCGCGCGAGGCCACGCGCAAGTCGATGGGACAGATCACCGGCGCGCTGATCGGCATTGCGCTGGTGCTGTCGGCGGTGTTCGTGCCGATGGCGTTCTTCGGCGGCTCGACGGGCGTGATCTACCAGCAATTCTCGATCACCATCGTCTCGGCCATGGCGCTGTCGGTGGTGGTGGCGCTGACGCTGACGCCGGCGCTCTGCGCCTCGATCCTGCGCAGCAAGGATGCGCAGCACACCCGGCGGGGGCCGTTCGGCTGGTTCAATATCGGCTTTGAGAAGCTTTTGGGCGGCTATGCGGGCAGCGTGGGATACATCATCCGGCGGCCGCTGCGTATAGGGGTGATCTACCTGATGATGGGCGTCGCCATGGCCTGGCTGTTCGTCAAGACGCCGACCGGGTTTTTGCCTGAAGAAGACCAGGGCATTCTCTTCACCCTGATCCAGGCCCCCACCGGGGCGACCGCCGAACGCACGCTCGAGGTGGTCAAGCAGGTCGAGGACCATTTCCTCGACACCGAATCCGAGAACGTGAACTCGATGTTCGGCGTGGTCGGCTTCAGTTTCGCGGGGCAGGGGCAGAACATGGGTCTGGCCTTTGTCCAGCTCAAGGACTGGAGCGAGCGCCAGCGCCCCGACCAGAGCGTCCAGGCCATCGCCGGGCGCGCGTTCGGCGCGTTTTCCCAGGTGCGCGACGCGATGGTGTTTCCCATCGTGCCGCCCTCGGTGATCGAGCTGGGCAATGTCAGCGGGTTCGACCTGTTTCTCCAGGCGCGCGGCGGGCAAAGCCACGAAGAGCTTTTGCAGGCGCGCAACATGCTGCTGGGCATGGCCTCGCAAAGCGACAAGATCGGTTCGATCCGGCCCAGCGGGCTGGAGGATGCCGCGCAGTTCAACCTGGATATCGACTGGCGCAAGGCCGGTGCGATGGGCCTGACCGCCAGCGACGTGGGCAACCTCCTGTCCACGGCCTGGGCGGGCACCTACGTGAACGATTTCATCGACCAGGGCCGGATCAAGCGGGTCTACGTGCAGGGCGATGCAGAGTATCGCGCGACGCCCGAGGATATCGAGCAATGGCGCGTGCGCAACGCCAGCGGCGGGCTGGTGCCCTTTTCCAACTTTGTCGAGGCCGGCTGGACCTTCGGACCCCAGGGCCTGAACCGCTATAACGGCGTGCCGGCGATGCAGTTGCAGGGCAGCCCCGCGCCGGATGTGACGACCGGCGAGGCGATGTTGGAGATGGAGCGGCTGGCCGGCCAGCTGCCGCCCGGCTTCAACCTTGCCTGGACGGGCCTGTCGCTGGAAGAGCGCGAGTCGGGCAGCCAGGCGCCGTTGCTCTACGCGCTGTCTCTGGCGGCGATTTTCCTTTGCCTCGCAGCGCTTTACGAAAGCTGGGCAATCCCCTTCGCAGTGATGCTGGCGATGCCCATCGGTGTACTGGGCGCGCTGGTCGGGGCCTGGCTGGGCGGTTTCGAGAACGGGGTATTCTTCCAGGTCGGCCTGCTGACCGTGATCGGCCTGACAGGCAAGAACGCGATCCTGATCGTGGAATTCGCCCGCGACCGGCAAGAAGGCGGCGAGGACCTCTTCACCGCCGCGAAAGAGGCCGCGCGCCAGCGCTTCCGCCCGATCATCATGACCTCGATGGCGTTTTCGCTGGGGGTTGTGCCGCTGGTCCTGTCCTCGGGCGCGGGGTCGGGCGGTCGTACGGCGATCGGATCGGGCGTGTTGGGCGGTACGATCTCGGCCACGGTGCTGGGCGTGCTTTTCGTACCGCTTTTCTACGTGCTGATCCGCCGCCGGACGCGGCCCGGCAGGGGCTGACAGTTCCACACGAATCGCTGTGCGCGGACCGCGTACCGCGCACAGCCTGCCAGTTTTTGCGGCGCTGCAGCAAAAACCGGCTGTCAATCGTGCGTTGTGGCCGCGTCGGCCCATTTGGAACCGGTCAAAAGAGTCGCGACCCGGTGAACACGCTGGACAGCGGCGCGGACTGTTACAAACCTCTACGTGAAGATGAGAGGAAATCATGAGCGTTTCTGCTGGGGGTCTGCGTGACCAGACCGGCCAAACGCAAGGGGAAATGTGTGATCGCTTTCCCCTTGATACCGTTTGCGAGGCCGCGAAAATTCTGACCGGGGCGAGCGACCCGATCGCCGTCATGCCGTCCGTGCTCAACGTGCTGTCCTCATTCATGGGGCTGCAGATGGGCGCGCTGGCGCTGCTCGACGACAAGGGAGGGGCCGAGGGCGGACGCCTGGCGGTAAACCCGTTCGTGATAGCGGCCACCACGCGGGGCGGCGTGGGGACGCCGGGTGCCTCGGGCGCCCTGCCGGTGGCCGCAACGCGGCAGGTGTTCCGCACCGGGGTGGCGCTGGTTTCGTGCGATGCGGTCGAGGAACTGGGGCCCGAGGCAGTGCCGGCGGGCGCGCCGCACAATCGCTTTGCCCTGATCGAGGTGCCGATTCGCGAACAGGTGCATTCGCCCTATGTCATCGGCGTGCTGGGCGCCTGGCGCGACCTCGACGAGGATTGCGCGACCAATCTCGACGAGGACCTCCGGGTGCTGACCATGGTCGCCTCGATCCTCGAACAGTCGATCAAGTTCCGCCGTCTCGTCGCGCGCGACCGCGAGCGGCTGATGGAAGAGGCGCGCCTTGCCCTGCGGGCCGCGACCGACAAGGCAGCCGCGCCGGCCACCGTGCCGCCCAAGCCGATCGAAGGCATCATCGGCGACAGCCCCGCGATCAAGGCGGTGATCGCCCAGATCCGCAAGGTGGCCGCGACCCAGACGCCGGTGCTGTTGCGCGGCGAAAGCGGCACCGGCAAGGAACTGTTCGCCAAGGCCGTTCACGCGCTGTCGGATCGCCACGACAAGCCCTTCGTCAAGGTCAACTGCGCCGCGCTGAGCCAGAGCCTGCTGGAATCAGAGCTTTTCGGCCACGAGAAGGGGTCGTTCACCGGTGCTGTCGCGCAGAAGAAGGGCCGCTTCGAACTGGCCGACAAGGGCACGCTGTTTCTTGACGAGATCGGCGAGATAGGGCCGGAATTCCAGGCCAAGCTGCTGCGCATCCTGCAGGAAGGCGAGTACGAGCGCGTCGGCGGTGCGAAGACTTTGAAGGTCGACGTGCGGCTGGTGACGGCCACCAACAAGGACCTTGAGACCGCCGTCGCCCGCGGCGATTTCCGCGCCGACCTCTATTTCCGGATCTGCGTCGTGCCCATCGTGCTGCCCCCGCTGCGCGACCGGCTGGAGGATGTGCCGCGATTGGCGCAGGCCTTCCTCGACCGGTTCAACGCACAGAACGGGATGGAAAAGTCCATGGCACCGGACGCGGTGCAGACGCTGGCGCGCTGCCAGTTCCCCGGCAATGTGCGCGAATTGGAAAACTGCATTCACCGCGTTGCGTCGCTGTCCTCGGGCACCGAGATCACCGCGCAGGAACTGGCCTGCCAGCAGGGCACCTGTCTGTCGGCCGAGCTGTGGCGGATGCAGTCGGGCGAGGGCTCGCCGATCGGTGGGCTGGCGGCGATCCGCCCGCCGCTGCCGGTCATCGACAGCGCCCGCGGCCAGCGCCCCGTCGTGCCGATGGTGCCGATGCCGGCGCCGATGCCCGTGCAGCCGGCGCCGGCTGCCGCCGCGCCGCTTGACGAACGCGCACGGCTGGTCGACGCGATGGAACGCTCGGGCTGGGTGCAGGCCAAGGCCGCGCGCCTGCTTGGCCTGACCCCGCGCCAGGTGGGCTATGCGCTGAAAAAGCACGGGATCGAAGTACGCAAGTTCTAGCCGACCGCGCCTGGGTCCACGGCCGGGCACAGGGTCTGGCCCGATGACCACGGGGCATCGCACCAGGTGGCGGGGCAGTCGGGCGCCTGCCGGTCGCGCCCCGACTGGTGCGGACAGCGATACATGCCCCGGCGAAGGGCGGGCCCGCCAGTATCCGGGCGGCGCACCGTTCGCGGCATGCGGGTCTCATATGGGGTGAGCATGGCATCTCCTCCTTGGTTTCGATCCGAACCGGCGTTTGGCCGGCATGTCTGACACCATGGCACATGTCCCCTCACACCTTCCTGACGCACCCGGTCAGCCAGATGTCAGGCCCGCGGACGAGACCGGGCACGGTTTGTCGTCTTTGCGACGCTCTGTCGGGGCCCTGACAGCCGTTTCGCCGCCCATGCTCCCAATAACTCCCAACCGACGCCGGGAACGGCGCTTTTCGGTGCTTGGCACGCTTCCTGCTTATCGCTCCGGTGATGCCCTCTGCCCAAGGAGACTGCCCATGTCCGCGCCCCTGATCCCGATTTCCGGCCTGTCGGTCTCGAACCGGCAAGAGATGGGCGAGACACTGGAGAAGGGGGGGTGCAGCGCGTCCTCCTGCGGCTCGTCCGCCGGGCCCGCGGATATGGACCCCAAGACCTGGGCCAAGGTGAAGGACCACCCCTGCTATTCGGAAGAGGCGCATCACTATTTCGCCCGGATGCATGTCGCCGTGGCGCCGGCCTGCAACATCCAGTGCAATTACTGCAATCGCAAATACGACTGCGCCAACGAAAGCCGCCCCGGCGTGGTGTCGGAACGGCTGACGCCGGAGCAGGCCGCGCGCAAGGTTCTGGCGGTGGCCGCCGAGGTGCCGCAGCTTTCGGTGCTGGGTATCGCGGGGCCGGGCGACGCCGCCTATGACTGGCGCCGCACCAAGGCCACCTTCGACCTGGTGTCCGAGCAGCTGCCCGACATCAAGCTGTGCCTGTCCTCGAACGGTCTCGCGCTGCCCGACCATATCGACGAGATCGTCGAGATGAACATCGACCACGTGACGATCACCATCAGCGCGATCTACCCCGAGATCGGGGCAAGGATTTACCCCTGGATCTTTTACCAGGGCAAGCGCCGCACGGGGCTGGAGGCCGCCACCATCCTGCGCGACCGTCAGTTGCAGGCGCTGGAGATGCTGACCGAGCGCGATGTGCTGGTAAAGGTGAACTCGGTGCTGATCCCGGGGATCAATGACGACCACATGGTCGAGGTCAACAAGGCGGTGAAAGAGCGCGGCGCCTTCCTGCACAACATCATGCCGCTGATCTCTGACCCTGCGCACGGCACCCATTTCGGCCTGACGGGCCAACGCGGCCCCACCGCGGCGGAGCTGAAGAAGGTGCAGGACGACTGCGGCGACGGCGCCAACCTGATGCGCCATTGCCGCCAGTGCCGGGCCGACGCGGTGGGCCTGCTGGGCGAGGACCGGGGCCAGGAATTCACCCTCGACAAGCTGCCCGAGGTGATCGAGGACGCGCCGGAGGCGCGCGACGCCTATCGTGCCTGGGTCGCCGAAGAGCGCCAGGACCGCGCCGCCGCCGCCGGCACCGCCGAAGAGGCCGCCGCTCACGCGGTCGATGCCCCCACACTCTTTGCCGTCTGCACCCGCGGTTCCGGCCGGATCAACCTGCATTTCGGCAAGGCGGTCGAATTCCAGATGTACGAGGCCGATGCCGAGGGCATCCGCTTCGTCGGCCACCGCCGGGCGGATAATTACTGCCTCGGCGGCTATGGCGACGAGGACCGGATGGAAGAGATCATCCGCGTGCTTGAGGACGTGCCTTACGTGCTTTGCGCCAAGATCGGCGGCGGGCCGCGCAAGCGCCTCGCCGATGCGGGGATCGAGGCGATCGACAGCCTGGGCGAAGAGTATATCGAGACGGCGATCGCCGCAGTTCTGCAACAGAAAAACGCACGGACGGATCGGGCCGCAAAAAGCGCCTGACTGCACGCGGACGGGAAACCAAGGAGCTATCCATGGCCTACAAGATCGTGACCGCCCAATGCACCGTGTGCGGCGCCTGTGAATTCGAATGCCCGAACGCGGCGATCAAGTTCAAGAACGAGACCTACATCATCGACCCGGACATGTGCACCGAATGCGAGGGCAAGTTCGACAACCCGCAATGCGCCGAGATTTGCCCGGTGCCGGCCACCTGCATTCCGGCCTGACGTGATATGCCCGGCGGCCCCGACCCGGTTGACTGGCAGGGAAAGGCGCTCGACTGCGCGGCCTGCCGGTTTTCCGACCTTCTGGGGCAGCGGCAATGCGGTCCCGGCTGGTCCTGCGCCTTCGACCGCTACGCGCCGCGGATCGCGCGGTTTTTCATGATGAACCCCGACGCCGCCGATGCCTGCCTGGACGACCCCTATTGCGAAACCCGCGCGAATGCGGCGCGGGTGGCCAACCTGTTCCGCCAGCGCCCGCTTCTGGACGATCCCGATCCGGCGGTGCGCAGCGTCGCCGTGCTGCGCCTGCCCGCGGGCCAGGCCCGCGCCGCGCTGGGAGACCCCGACCGCGAGGTGCGCGTGGCGCTGGCCTGGCGCATGCCCTTTGCCGACCTGGCGCCGCTTCTGTCGGACGCGGACCCATATGTGCGGCTGGTCGCGGCAGGGCGCGCCGACCCCGGTGTGCTGCCGATCCTGATGGGCGACCCCGACCCCGAGATCCGCCATGTGGTGGCCGGGCGTATCGCGCCGCGCTGGCTGCCCCACCTGGCCGCCGACCCCGAGCCGCGGGTGCGCCAGGCCGCGGCCGCGCGGATCGACGAACGCCACCTGCCTGCGCTGGCCGAGGATGCCGACCTGCGCGTGCGGCACGCGGTGGCCGAACGCGCCGATGCCACGCTGGCGCGGCGCCTGGCCGACGACCCCGACCCCCCCGTGCGCGAGGCCGCCGCCGAGCGGCTGGCCGCGCTTTCCGCCGAAGCCGAAAGGGAAACCGATGTCGACCGATGACCGAGAGATCGAAATCTACGGCCCCCCCGCCTTCGAGCCCGGCGAAAAGGTGCGCTGCAAGAAACACATCCGCAACGACGGTACCGTGCCGGGCTGCGATATCGGCGAGTTCGTCGTGCGCAAGGGCGAAGAAGGCTACGTGCGCGACATCGGAACGTTCCTGCAACAATTCTACATTTACGCGGTCGAGTTCGTGGACAGCCGCTCCATCGTCGGCATGCGCCGCGACGAGCTCGACAGCCTCGACAAGGAGAGTACGACATGAAGATCATGGTCCGCGAAACGCCCAAGGGCACGGAGGTCTACGTCCCCAAGAAAGACCTCGAAGAACTGGTGGTCGAACAGGAAAAAGAGGGCCTCTGGGGCGGCTGGGCCAAGCTGTCGAACGGCTGGACCTTCCAGATGCCCGCCTTTGACGAGGCACCGAAAATGCCGATCACGGTGGACGCGCGCCGCCTGTCGACGGAATGAGCGCGATGGCGACCGCGGAGCGGCTTTCCGCGCTGCTGGACGAGGTCGCCCAGGGCGGCCGCGTGCCCTACCTGGGCGCGGGCGTTGCGGCGCTGGGCGGGGGCGGCCAGCCCGCCTCTCCGCCCGAGCTCTGCGCCGCGATCGAGGCCAGGGTGCGCGCGCCCAAACGCGCGCGCGGCAACATGTGGTCAGTGGCGCAATTCGTCGAAAGCCGCCGCTTCCGCAAGACCCTGGAGTCCATCGTCCTCGATGCCTTTGCCGGCGACCCCGCGCCGGGCCCGCTGCATCGCTGGCTCGCCCGCGTCCGCCCGCCCATGGTCGTCGATGCGTGGTACGACAGCGGTCTGATCGAGGCGTTCCGCGCCGAGGATCAGCCCGGCTGGGGCCTCGTGCAGGGCGTCAGCCGCAACGGGGAGTGGCACGAGATATGGACCTGCGCCTATGACGCGGACCTGACGCTCGTCGGCGAAACGCCCGATCCCGCCTGGGACGTGCTGCTCTACAAGCCGCACGGCGTGATCCGCGAGGGCCATTCCTTCCTGATCTCCGACAGCGATTATGTCGAGGTTCTGACCGAGATCGACATCCAGTCCCCCATACCGGAAGAGGTGCAGGCCCGCCGCACCGGCCGGCCCTTCCTGTTTCTGGGTTGCCGGTTCGACGACCAGATGCTGCGCCTCTTCGCCCGCCAGATCGCCAAGCGGTCGTCGACGGGCCACGCGGCGGTCATCGAAGGCGAGCTGACGCGCATGGAGCGCCGTTTCCTCGACGAGCTCGGCATCGAGCGGCTGGATTTGCCGCTGTCGGCGGTCGCCGAGGCCCTGGCCGCCCCGGCCTGAGCGGCGCTTTTCGAAGTGAGCGCGCTGGCGCGCGCGTGCCTTTGCGTTGCGGCCCCCATCCGGGGGCCGCGTCTTTTTCGGGTATTTGGACCAAGAAGAAATGCACAGGGGCTTCTTCTTGGTCCAAATACCCCAAGGCGCAGCGGCGGGGCCTGCGCGACATCGGGTTTGGGGAGGCTTTGTCGGGTCTTTGTCGGGTTCGACACACGGGCGGCGATATGCTGGAATTCCGGCAAGGCGCAGAAAATAAATAAGAAAAAGTTTTATCCCGCCTTGGCACGCTTCCTGCTTGTCATGATGGCGAGAGCGGCCGCGACGCCTTCTCGCGACACCGGACACATCTAGCTGCAAAGGAAGACCCAATGAGCGCGCTGAGACAGATCGCTTTTTATGGCAAGGGCGGGATCGGCAAATCGACCACGTCCCAGAACACCCTGGCCGCGCTGGTCGAGATGGATCAGAAGATCCTGATCGTCGGCTGCGACCCCAAGGCGGACTCCACCCGCCTGATCCTGAACACCAAGATGCAGGACACCGTGCTTCACCTGGCCGCCGAGATGGGCTCGGTCGAGGATCTCGAACTCGAGGACGTGCTGAAAGTGGGCTACAAGGGCATCAAGTGCACCGAGTCCGGCGGCCCCGAGCCGGGGGTTGGCTGTGCCGGCCGCGGCGTGATCACCGCGATCAACTTCCTGGAAGAGAACGGTGCCTATGACGATGTCGATTACGTCTCTTACGACGTGCTGGGCGACGTTGTGTGCGGCGGCTTCGCGATGCCGATCCGCGAGAACAAGGCGCAGGAAATCTACATCGTGATGTCGGGCGAGATGATGGCGCTTTACGCCGCCAACAACATCTCGAAGGGCATCTTGAAATACGCCAACTCGGGCGGCGTGCGCCTGGGTGGCCTGATCTGCAACGAGCGCCAGACCGACCGCGAACTGGACCTGGCCGAAGAGCTGGCCAAGAAGCTGGGCACCAAGCTGATCCACTTCGTGCCGCGCGACAACACCGTGCAGCACGCCGAGCTGCGCCGCCAGACGGTGATCCAGTACTCGCCCGAGTGCAATCAGGCCAAGGAATACCGTCAGCTCGCCGAGAAGATCCATGCCAATTCCGGCAAGGGTGTCGTGCCCACCCCGGTGACGATGGAAGAGTTGGAAGAGATGCTCCTGGATTTCGGCATCATGCAGTCCGAGGAAGACCGTCTCGCCGCGATCGCAGCGGAAGAAACGAAGTCGGCGTAAGCCACCGTCCCGCACGGGCCGGCGCAGCGCCGCCGGCCCGTCCCCTCCCGCTCAAGGAGCCTCTGAGATGGCAAAAGATTTGGAAGACAGCGTGGCCGAGCACGAGAAGATGATCGAAGAGGTCCTCTCGGCCTATCCGAAGAAGGCGCAGAAGAAGCGCGCCAAGCACCTTTCCACGGCCGGCGCGGTCGAAGAAGGCGAAACCGAAATCGTGTCGAAATGCGACACGGTGAAATCCAACGTCAAGTCGGTCCCCGGCGTGATGACCATCCGCGGCTGCGCCTATGCAGGCAGCAAGGGCGTGGTCTGGGGCCCGATCAAGGACCTGGTCCATATCAGCCACGGCCCCGTCGGCTGCGGTCACTATTCCTGGTCCCAGCGGCGCAACTACGCCACCGGCACCACCGGTGTGGACAACTTCGTGACCTTCCAGTTCACGACCGATTTCCAGGAAAAGGACATCGTCTTCGGCGGCGACAAGAAGCTTGAGAAGTCGATCGACGAGATCAACGAGCTGTTCCCGCTGGCCAATGGTGTGACGGTCCAGTCGGAATGCCCGATCGGCCTGATCGGCGACGACATCGAGGCCGTGGCCCGCAAGAAGAAGAAGGACATCGGCAAGACCATCGTTCCGGTCCGTTGCGAGGGCTTCCGCGGCGTTTCGCAGTCGCTGGGCCACCACATCGCCAACGACGCCGTCCGTGACTGGGTGCTCGAGGGCGAGGGCTCGGAATACGAGGCGACCGACTACGACGTCAACATCATCGGCGACTACAACATCGGCGGCGACGCCTGGTCGAGCCGGATTCTGCTGGAAGAGATCGGTCTGAACGTGGTCGGTTCCTGGTCGGGCGATGCGACGCTGGCCGAGATGGAAAACGCGCCCAAGGCCAAGCTCAACCTCATCCATTGCTACCGGTCGATGAACTACATCTGCCGCCACATGGAAGAGAAGCACGGCGTCCCGTGGATGGAGTACAACTTCTTCGGACCCAGCCAGATCGCCGCCAGCCTGCGCGCCATCGCCGCCAAGTTCGACAAGTCCGTTCAGGACAAGGCCGAAGCGGTCATCGCCAAGTACCAGCCGCTGGTCGACGAGGTGCTGGCCAAGTACAAGCCGCGCCTCGAGGGCAAAAAGGTCATGCTGTACGTGGGTGGCCTGCGCCCCCGTCACGTCGTGACCGCCTATCACGACCTGGGCATGGAAATCGCCGGCACGGGCTACGAGTTCGCCCATGGCGACGACTACAAGCGCACCGGCGAGTACATCAAGGAAGGCACGCTGATCTACGATGACGTGACCGGCTACGAGCTGGAGAAGTTCATCGAGCAGATGCGCCCCGACCTGGTCGGCTCGGGCATCAAGGAGAAGTACCCGGTGCAGAAGATGGGCATTCCCTTCCGCCAGATGCACAGCTGGGACTATTCGGGCCCGTATCACGGCTATGACGGCTTCGCCATCTTCGCCCGCGACATGGATCTTGCGATCAACAACCCCGTTTGGGCCATGTTCGACGCGCCCTGGAAGAAATCGGCCTGACGGCCCCGGCGGGGGCCTTGGGCCCCCGCATCCCCTTAACCCTTTCGGCCGCGTCCCGGAATGCGGACGGGCCTGAAGAAGGACCTGTGACATGCCCCAATCGGCAGACAAAGTGCTGGATCACTCCAAGCTGTTCCACGAGCCCGAATACAAGGAAATGCTCGAAAACAAGCGGGCCAAATATGAAAACGCGACGCCCGCGCCCCAGGTGACCGAGATCCTCGACTGGACCAAGTCCTGGGATTACCGCGAAAAGAACCTGGCCCGCGAGGCGCTGGTCATCAACCCCGCCAAGGCCTGCCAGCCGCTGGGCGCGGTCTTCGCCGCCGCCGGCTATGAGGGGACGATGAGCTTCGTTCACGGCTCGCAGGGCTGCGTGGCCTATTACCGCTCGCACCTGTCGCGCCACTTCAAGGAACCGGCCTCGGCGGTGTCGTCCTCGATGACCGAGGATGCGGCGGTGTTCGGCGGTCTGGTGAACATGGTCGACGGTCTGGCCAACACCTATGCGCTGTACCAGCCCAAGATGATCGCGGTCTCGACCACCTGCATGGCCGAGGTGATCGGCGACGACCTGAACTCCTTCATCATCCAGGCGAAGGAAAAGGAAAGCGTACCGGCCGATTTCGACGTGCCCTTCGCGCATACCCCTGCCTTCGTCGGCAGCCATGTCGACGGCTACGACAACATGCAGAAGGGCATCATCAGCCACTTCTGGAAGGATGCCGAGCGCAAGGAAACCGACAGCATCAACATTATCCCCGGTTTCGACGGGTTCGCCGTGGGCAACATCCGCGAATTGAACCGGATCCTGGGCGAGATGGGCGTGACCTACACCATCCTGTCGGACGTGTCGGATGTCTACGACACCCCGTCGGACGGCGATTTCCGCATGTATGACGGCGGCACCAAGCTCGACGACGTCAAGGCGGCGGTGAATGCCAAGGTCACCGTCTCTATGCAGGAATACTGCACCAAGCGGACGCTTGAGGTCTGCGAGAAAGCCGGCCAGGCCACTGAGGTCTTCCACTACCCGATGGGCGTGCAGGGCACCGACGAATTCCTGATGAAGATGTCCGAGCTGTCGGGCAAGGCGATCCCCGACAGCCTGACCAAGGAGCGCGGCCGCCTGGTCGACGCGATGGCCGACAGCCAGTCCTACCTGCATGGCAAGACCTACGCGATCTACGGCGATCCGGACTTCGTCTATTCGATGGCCAGGTTCGTCATGGAGACCGGCGGCGAGCCGACCCACTGCCTGGCCACCAATGGCGGCAAGGAGTGGAAGGCGAAGATGGAGGCGCTGCTGGCGTCCTCGCCCTTCGGCGCGAAAGCCCAGGTCTGGGCCGGCAAGGACCTCTGGCACCTGCGCTCGATCCTGGCGACCGAGCCCACGGACATGCTGATCGGCAACAGCTACGGCAAGTACCTCGAGCGTGACCTCGGCATTCCGCTGATCCGCCTGACCTTCCCGATCTTCGACCGCCACCACCATCACCGCTTCCCCACCTGGGGCTATCAGGGCGGCCTGAACGTGCTGGTCAAGATCCTCGACACGGTGCTCGACAAGCTCGACGCCGAAACGGGCACCCTGGGCGAGACCGACATCTCGTTCGATCTCACCCGCTAAGGGTCCGGCGGCCCCGGTTTTCCTTTCCTCTCGCTGTGATCGGGGTCGCCGCATTTCCGTGATCCGGCCGGTGCCAAGGCACCGGCCGTTTCTTTTTGAGCTGCGCCTATGCCGTGGCCCGCCTTCTTGCCGGGGCGCAGCTTGGCCCGCGGGGCCCCTTGCGGGGCGTGTCGCAGACCCGACAAACACGCCAAATGCGGGCAACTTGGCCGGCGTGCCCGTCTGGCGCCTTGTGCCCAACCCCATGAAATCGCGCCGCTTCCGGCGGGTCGGCCAGTGCTTGGCACGCAGCGTGCTTCGTCTTTCCGTAGCAACGCGGAGCCTGCCCATGTCCGACGCCCTGAAAGACACTGTTCAACAGGCATTCAACGAGCCGGCCTGCGCGACCAACCGCGCGAAATCGGCCGACGACCGCAAGAAGGGCTGCGCCAAACCGCTGACCCCGGGTGCCGCCGCGGGCGGTTGTGCCTTCGACGGCGCCAAGATCACGCTGCAGCCCATCGTCGATGTCGCCCACCTGGTGCACGCGCCGCTGGCCTGCGAGGGCAACGCCTGGGACAACCGCGGGTCGGCCTCTTCCGGTCCGATGATCTACAAGACCGGCTTTACCACCGACCTGACCGAGCTCGACATCGTCATGGGCCATGGCGAGAAAAAGCTCTACCGCGCGATCCGCGAGATCGTGGAAAAGCACCGGCCCCCCGCCGTTTTCGTCTACGCCACCTGCGTGACCTCGATGATCGGCGACGATATCGAGGCGGTCTGCAAGGCCGCGACCGAGGCGTTCGGCACGCCTGCCATCCCGGTCGATGTGCCGGGTTTCGCGGGGTCGAAAAACCTCGGCTGCAAGCTGGGCGGCGAGATGATGTTCCGCCACGTGATCGGCACGCAGGAACCCGAGCGCACCACCGAATACGACATCAACATCATCGGCGATTACAACCTGTCGGGCGAGCTTTGGCAGGTGAAGCCATTGCTCGACAAGCTCGGTATCCGCATCCTGGGCTCTCTGTCGGCCGATGCGCGTTACAAGCAGGTGGCGCAGATGCACCGGGCGCGCGTCACCATGCTGGTCTGCGCCCACGCCCTGATCGGGCTGGCACGCCAGTTGGAAGAGACCTACGGCATCCCGTTCTTCGAGGGGTCGTTCTACGGCATCTCGGACACGTCCGACGCGCTACGCCAGATGTGCCGTATGCTGGTCGAACGCGGTGCCGATGCCGCGCTGCTCGATCGCTGCGAGGCGCTGATCGCCGAGGAAGAGGCCAAGGTCCGAGCCGAGCTGGAGCCCTACCGCGCCAAGGTCGCGGGCAAGCGCGTGCTGCTCTACACCGGCGGACACAAAAGCTGGTCGGTCGTCTCGGCGTTGCAGGAACTGGGGATGGAGGTGGTCGGCACCTCGGTGCGCAAGGCCACCGAGAACGACAAGGCCCGCGTCGCCGAGATCATGGGGACCGAGACCCACATGTTCGAGAACATGGCGCCAAAAGAGATGTACAAGACCCTGCGCGCCTCAGGGGCCGACATCCTGATGTCGGGCGCCCGCAGCCAGTTCGTCGCGCTCAAGGCCCGCGTGCCCTGGGTCGACGTCAACCAGGAAAAGCACGAGCCCTACGCCGGCTACATGGGCATGGTCGATCTGGTCCGCGCTATCGACCGCTCGGTCAACAACCCGATGTGGGCGGATGTGCGCCGCCCCGCGCCATGGGACGAGGCCCGCCGCGCCGGCGGCCCCCGGCCCATGCTGCGCGACCGATGCCCTGTCTCGGGCTTCGCCAACGACCCCACCGATTTCGAGGATTGCTGAGATGGCCCGCCTGACCCGCCCACGCCGCGCCGCATCGACCAACCCGCTGAAGTCTAGCGCGCCCCTGGGCGCAGCCATGGCCTATCTCGGGATCGAGAAATCGGTGCCGCTGTTTCACGGCGCCCAGGGCTGCACGGCCTTTGCCATGGTCCACATGGTGCGCCATTTCAAGGAATCGATCCCGCTGCAGACCACGGCGATGAACGAGGTGTCCACCATCCTCGGCGGCGCCGAGCAGATCGAAGAGGCGCTGGTCAACCTCAAGAAAAAGGCCAACCCCCGCTTTATCGGCATCGCGTCGACCGCGCTGACCGAGACACGGGGCGAGGATGTGCCCGCCGAGCTGGCCGAGATCATGAAGCGGCGCAAGGAACTGGCCGATCTCAAGGTCGTTTACGCCTCGACCCCCGATTTCGAAGGCGCGATGGAAGACGGCTGGGCCAAGGCGGTGACCGCCATCATCGACGCGCTGGTGCCCGAGATCGACCCGGTCTGGCGCGATGCCGATCTCAGGCAGGTCAACATCCTGCCCGCCGCATACCTGACCCCGGCCGAAATCGAAGAGATCGTCCGCCTCGTCCGGGCCTTCGGGCTGCGGCCGATCGTGCTGCCCGATCTGTCGTCCTCGCTCGACGGGCATCTGGCCGATGACTGGTCGGGCCATTCGCTGGGCGGCACACCGCTGGATGCGATCCCGGCCATGGCGAAATCGGCGGTCACCTTCGCCATCGGCGAAAGCATGGCCGATGCGGCCCACCTGCTGGGCGCACGCGGCCATATGCCGGTGCAGGTCTTCACCTCGCTGACCGGGCTCAAGGCGGTCGACGCCTTCGTGGATGCGCTGATCGGCGTGGCCGGCATCGCCGACGCACCGCCGGCGGTCAAATGCGACCGGGCCCGCCTGCAGGATGCGATGCTCGACGCCCATTTCCAGATCGGCGGGCTGCGCTACGCCATCGCCGCCGACCCCGACCTTGCCTATGCGCTGAGTTCCGCCCTGGCCGGACTGGGGGCCGAGGCGGTGTGCTGCGTGACCACGTCGAACCACAACCCGATCGTCGATCTTATCCCGGCCGAAGAGGCCATCCTCGGCGATCTCGGCGATCTGGAAGAGGGCGCGCGCGCGGCCGGCGCCACGCTCTTGATTTCGCACGCCCATGGCCGGCACGCCGCCGCCGCGCTGCACCTGCCCCTGGTCCGCGCGGGCTTTCCCGTCAACGACCGGCTTGGCGCCCAGGATATCTGCCGCGTGGGCTATCGCGGAACGCGCGCCTTCCTTTTCGAGGTCGCCAACGCCGTGCTGGCCCATCCCCACCACCCGCGGCCGGAGGATTTCGGCGCCGCCCCCATCGAGAGGGAGTTCGAGCATGACCGCCCGCAGACTGCGCCTCATTGAGCCGGAGAAAGACATGACCAGCGAAACCCCTCTGAAAATCGCGATCGCCACCAACGACATGGAAAACCTCGACGCCCATTTCGGCTCGGCCAAGAAATTCGCCGTCTACGAGGTGACGACCGAGACGGCCCGCATGGTCGAGGTGCTGGAATTCGGCGATGTGACCGACCAGGAAGGCCAGCATAATTCGGTCGACGACCGGATCACGCCCAAGGTCGAGGCGCTGACGGGCTGCGCGCTTCTGTTCGTGCTGGCGATCGGCGGGCCCTCGGCCGCCAAGGTGGTGCGCGCCGGCATCCATCCGATCAAGCGCAAGGAGCCCGAGCCGATCGCCGACGTGCTGGCCCAGACCCAGGAGATGCTGGCGGGCTCGCCTCCGCCGTTCCTGCGCAAGGTGCTGGGCCGTCCGAAAACCGATTTCGCGTCCGACTACGCCGAGGAGGGGCTGGAATGACCGCCTCGCCCGAGACGGCGCCCCGCGGCGGCGAGATGCCTGCCAGCGAGTTCCTCAAACAACTCGTCGCCGTGATCCGTGCCGAGGACAGTTACGGCAGCTGGGAGGGCAAACCCGACGCCGAGCTTCTGGAAGAGTTCATCGTCACCCCCGAGGAACGCCGCGAGATGCCGATCATCGGCGACCCCGACCCCGACCTGTTGTGGCGGGTCGAGAAATTCTACGACGCGGTCGCGCTGCTGTTGGAAAAGCGCACAGGCGCCATGGCCGCGCAGATGTCCAAGATCCATCACGAGGGCTTCGGGCGTATCGTGCTTCTGTCCGGCCGGCTGATCGTGCTCTCCAGGCATGTGCGCGACATCCACCGCTTCGGCTATACCAGCTACGCCAAGCTCGCCGAGGCCGGTGAAAAGGCGACGCAGGACGCCGCCGACATGGTCGCCCGCTTCCCCGAGGCGGCCCAGGCCTGAGGCGATGATCCGTATCCGTCCGCTTGCCAGCCCGCCCGAACCCGCGCCGCCCATCGTGCTGAAACGCGCGCCGGGGCGCACCCCGTTCTCCCGCTGGCTCCGTTTCAGCGCCGCGAAACCCGAACCGAGGACCACGTCATGAGCCTGGAAGACCTTGAAATGCGCGTCAAGAAACTGTCGATGCGCTCGACCAACGCCAAGATGAACCTGCACGACCTCGCCGAGGAACTGCCCACCGACTGGGAAAGGATACCCGAGGTCGCCGCCGAGACATTCGAGGTGTTCAAGGAATTGAGCGCCGCGCGCAAGGAATTGAAAGCGGCGAAGAAAGCCGCAGAGGAGGCCTGAACCATGCCCATCACTGCCCTGACCCGCGGCGGCGCCGAGTACACGCCCGAGTTCCTCGTCGAGATCGACATCGAGAAATGCATCGGCTGCGGTCGCTGCTACAAGGTCTGCGCCCGCGACGTGCTGACGTTGAAAGGTGTGACCGACGAGGACGCGATCGTCGATGTCGATGATGAAGAGTACGAGGACGACATCGAGCGCAAGGTGATGGTCGTCGCCGACGGCGACGATTGCATCGGCTGCGGCGCCTGTGCCCGCGTCTGCCCCTCGGGTTGTCAGACCCACGCCCCGGCCGAGGCCGCCTGAGGCCGGCCGCCATTGCGCGGCGCGCGGTGCCATCGCGCGACATGGCCCTTCTTCTGGCCGCAAATATCCCCGCCGGAGGCGCGCGCCCGCGTCAGCGGACGCGCCCGGCCCAACGCCGGCCAAGCGGGCCTTGGCCCGCGCGGGCCCGGGGGCGGGAGCACCCGGGGCTGGCCGCGCGCAGCGGTTTCGCCGGTGCCGCGGCGTCTGTCGCGAATCCGCCAATCGCCCGCGGGACAAATGCGACAACCGGTGCCGACCTCTCGTTAAGCTTTTGAAAAATCGGCCTCCGGAAACTTGGCACGCTTCTTGCTTTGCTCTTTGCAGGACATACGCCAGCGACAGGAGAGCCCGATGATCCAAATCACTCAATCCGCACGAGACGCGATGGCCAGCGCTATCGAGGGGGCCGGACAGCCCGTCGCGGGCCTGCGCGTGATGGTCCAGTCCGGGGGCTGCGCCGGGCTGCAATACGCCATGGCGCTGGAGCTGACCCGCGAGGCGGACGACGCGGTGGTCGAGGCCGAGGGCGGCGTCACCGTGCTGATCGACCCCGACAGCCAGACCTACCTGGTCGGCACCACGATCGATTTCGTTTCCGGGCTCGAGGGCTCTGGCTTCGTCTTCGAAAACCCCAATGCCAGCGGCGGCTGCGGCTGCGGCAAATCCTTCTGCTGACAGGTGGCCCCGATGCTCGACTATTCCCCGACGCTGACCGACCACTTCCTGAATCCGCGCAACCGCGGCCCGCTGGACGACGCCAACGCGCTGGGCGAGGCGGGTGCGGTGCGCACCGGCGACGCGCTTCGGCTGATGCTCAAGGTCGAGGGCGGTGCGATCGCCGCGGCGGGATTCGAGACAACGGGCGGCGGCCCCGAGGTCGCCGCGGCCTCGGCGCTGACCGAATTGCTGATCGGCAAGACCGTCGCCGAGGCGCGTGAGATCACCCCCGACTACCTCGAAACCGTGCTGGGCGGGCTGCCCGAGGACGACCGCTCGGCCGCCGAGGTCGCCACCGCGGCGCTGGCCGCCGCGCTCAGGGATCATGCGCAGCCCCCCGCCTTTCGCGCCGCGCGCGGCGACCGCACGGCGCAGCCGCTGGCGATCGCGCCGCTGAAACCTTCGGCGCCGGCCAAGGCGGCGGCCAAATCGCTGACGGCCGACGAAGAGATCGCGGCGGTCAACGCGGTGCTGGACGAGATGCGCCCGCGCTTTCGCGCCGATGGCGGCGATGTCGAGCTGCATGACATCGCGGGCCCGCGCGTCCGCGTCCATCTCCGGGGCACCTGCACGGATTGTCAGCTGGCCGGGCTGACCCTTGGCGGTCTGCAAAAACGGGTGGCCGAGGCCCTGGGCCGCGCGGTCTTCGTCGTTCCCGCCCCGTCGCGCTGAGAGGACCCCGCCGATGACCGCCCCCATCGCCCCCGACGATTTCCACCAAGCGCCCGCGCCGCTGATCTGCGACACGACGCTGCGCGATGGCGAGCAGGCCCCCGGAGTTGCCTTCTCGTCCGAGGAAAAGGCCGAGATCGCCGCCGCGCTGGATGCGGCCGGCGTGGCCGAGATCGAGCTGGGCGTCCCGGCGATGGGCATGGCCGAGGTCGTGGCGATGCGCGCGGCGGGCGCGCGGCTGACGCGGGCCCGCGGCGTCGCCTGGTGCCGGCTGCGCGAAGGCGATCTGGAAATGGCCGCGCTGACCGGCCTCGGCCGGCTGCACCTGACCGTCCCCGCCTCCGACCGTCATCTCGAAGGCAAGCTCGGCAAGAGCCGCGCCTGGGCGCTGGCCGAGCTTTCGCGCCTCGTGACGCTGGCCAGCGCGGCCGGTTTCGCCGTGTCCGTCGGTGCCGAGGATGCCTCGCGCGCCGATCCGCGCTTTCTGTCCGAGATCGCCCGTGCCGCCGCGCGCGCGGGTGCGATCCGCCTGCGCCTGGCCGATACGCTGGGCCTGATGGACCCCTTTGCCGCGCATGATCTCGTGGCCGGGCTGGCCGGCGGGCCGCTGCCGCTGGAGTTTCACGCGCATGACGACCTCGGGCTGGCCACGGCCAACACGCTGGCCGCCGCGCGCGCCGGGGCCACCCATCTGTCGGTCACGGTCAACGGGCTGGGCGAGCGCGCGGGCAACGCCGCGCTGGAACAGGTCGCCGCGGCGCTGGCGGTGCAGGCCCGCCCGACCGCCGTGGCCCTCGACCGGCTGTGCGATCTTTCGGCGCTGGTCGCCGGCGCGGCGGGCCGCCCGGTTTCGCCGACGCGCCCCATCGTCGGCAGCAACGTCTTCAGCCACGAATCCGGCATCCACGTGGACGGGCTGATGAAGGATCCGGCCACCTACGAGGCGCCCGTGCTCAGCCCCGCCCGGTTCGGGCGCGACCGGCGGATCGTGGTGGGCAAGCATTCGGGGCTGGCCGCGCTTTCGGGCGCCCTGGCCGAGGCGGGGCTGCCCTCGGACCCGGCGACCTCGCGCGCGGTGCTGCCGCTCTTGCGCGATTGGGCCACGCGCGAAAAGCGCACGGCGACCGCCGCCGATCTCGTGATGCTGACCGCCCGCGCCGAGGCGGTGTCGCGCCCGTCCGACCCGCTCGAACCCCAAGAAAGGATCCTGCCATGACCAGCCAAGCGCCGAAAAACGTGCTCGAACAGATGTACGCGCTGTCCTCTGCCGAGGACATCTTTACCTTCCTGCTCCTGCCCTACGACCAGGACGTCCTGAACCGTGCACGGCTGCATGTCATGAAACGGATGGGCGACTACCTGGCCAAGGTGAACCTCGACGAGCTTGACGATGACGGCGTCTTTCTCGAGGCGCGCAAGGCACTGAAGCGCGCCCATGCCGATTTCGAGAGGTCCACGCCGCGCCAGCAGAAGGCGCTCAAGATCTACACGCAATCGCGCGGCAACATGGTGCCTCTCGAAGGGCTCCGTCCGGTTTCCCGATGACCGGCAAGGCCGGCCGATCCCGCCGTCCCGCCATCGGCCCCCACGTCGCGGCGCTCGCGCTTTTGTTGACGGGCGCGGCGGCATGGGCCGATCCGCTGGTCTTCGCCGCGGCCTCGACGGGGCGGGCGATGGATGCGGTCATCGCAGCCTACGGCGCGGGGGTGACGACCTCTTACGCCGCCTCCGGCACGCTGGCCCGGCAGATCGAGCAAGGCGCGCCGGCCGACATGTTCCTGTCGGCCAATCCGAAATGGATGGCCCACCTGGTCGGGGCCGGGTTGATCCCCAAGGCGGACGTGACGCCGATCCTGTCCAACCGGCTGGTGCTGATCGCCCCTGCGGGCACCGGGCCGGTGGCACCCGACGACTTGGCCGCGCGGCTGGACGGCGAGCGCTTCGTGATGGCCGACCCCGTTTCCGCGCCGGTGGGCCGCTACGGTCAGTCCGCGATGGAGGAGATGGGCCTCTGGGCGACCGTCGCCCCGGCGCTGGCGCCCACGCGCAACACGGTGGCCACCGTCGCAGCGGTCGCCAGCGGCGAGGCTGCGCTGGGCCTTGTATACGCCTCCGACGCGATGGACGTGGAGGGGGTCGAGGTGGTTTTTGACATCCCCAAGGCGGCGCAACCCGAAATCCTGTACCTGATCGCGCCGACGGGACAGGGTGACGACGCCGAAGGCGCGGCCGCGTTCCTGGCGTTCCTGCAATCGCCCGCAGCGGCGGCGATCTTTGCCGATCACGGCTTTAGCGTGCCCGACGCGGAATGAACGCGCTGACCGGCATACTGGGCCTCAGCCCGTTCGAGGCCGAGGCGCTGGCGCTGTCGCTGAGGGCATCGACCGCGGCGGTGTTGTGGTCGCTGATCCCCGGCATCGCGCTGGGATGGCTGCTGGCGCGGCGCGAATTTCCCGGACGCGCGCTGCTGAATGCGTTCGTCCATTTGCCGCTGGTCCTGCCGCCGGTGGTGCTGGGCTATCTGCTGCTCGTGCTCTTCGGTCGAAACGGTGCGCTGGGCGGCCCGCTGCATGACATCTTCGGCATTCGTCTCGCGTTCTCGCAGGCCGGCGTGGTGCTGGCTTGTGCCGTGGTCTCATTCCCGCTCATGGTCCGCGCGATCCGGCAATCGGCGGAGGCGGCCGATGCGCGGCTTGAAGCTGCGGCGCGGTCGCTGGGCGCGTCGGAGACCAGGGTGTTTTTCACAATAACCCTGCCGCTGATGACGCCGGGCATCCTGGCGGGCATGACGCTGGCCTTTGCCCGCGCGGTGGGCGAATTCGGCGCAACGATCACCTTTGCCGCCAACATTCCCGGCCAGACCCAGACGCTTCCGCTGGCGCTGTTCACCGTCACCCAATCGCCGGGGGGCGAGGCGGCGGCGGTGCGGCTGTGCCTGTTGTCGCTGTTGCTGGCGGGCGGGGCGCTCTTGGCGTCGGAATGGATCGCCAAGCGGCTGAGCTGGCAGGAGGCGCGGGCATGATCGAGGTGGCCCTCGTCAAACGTCAGGGCGATTTCCTGCTGGAGGTCGATTTTTGCGCCCCCGCCGACGGCGTGCTGGGCCTTGTCGGGCCGTCGGGCGCGGGCAAGTCGACGCTGTTTTCCTGCCTTGCGGGCCATACCCGGCCCGACGCCGGGCGCATAGCGGTGCAGGGCCGGGTGCTGTACGACAGCGCCGCGGGCATCAACCTGCCGCCCGCGCGCCGCGGCATCGGGGTGATCTTTCAGGATGGGTTGCTGTTTCCCCATCTTTCGGTGCGGCGCAACCTGCGCTACGGCGCGCCCCGGCCCGACCCGGCGCTTGAGGCGCAACTGGTCGAGGTTCTGGCGCTCGGCCCGCTTTTGTCGCGCCGCCCCGGCGCGCTGTCGGGGGGCGAGCGGCAGCGGGTGGCGATCGGCCGGGCGCTGATGGCGCGGCCCGATCTGCTGCTGCTGGACGAGCCGCTGTCGGCGCTTGACGGCGGGCGCCGCGACGAGGTGATGCGCCTGCTGGAAGAGCTGCGGGCGACGACCTCGACGCCGATGATCTATATTTCGCACGCGGCCGAAGAGATCCGCCGCCTTGCCGACAGCGTGGTGACACTGCGCGGCGGACGGGTGGTGGCCGACTGCGCCGCTGGGCCGTCGCCCTGCGGCGGGCGCCGGGTGGCCGGGGCGGTACGATGGGTCTAGCAAGCCCGCGCCCCCGCGTCTGCGCGGCCGCTCGCCGGGCGGTAAAACGTGCTAGGCTGATGCCATGGAGATGATCGTCGCCCAGCGTCAGACCCAAGGTCTGGCCATGACTGCGAAAATGCAGGCTGCCTTGCGCATCCTGCAGATGACCAATCTCGATCTCTCCGCCCATCTCGCCGAGCAGGCGCTGGAAAATCCCTGCCTCGAGGTCACAATGCCCGATGCCGCACCGCCCCTGCCCACGGGCGTGGCCGGCGGTGCCCGCGCGCAGGATTGGGACGAGATCGCCGCGCTGGAAAGCGGCAAGCCCAGCCTTTACGCCCATGTCGCCGACCAGATCGCGCTGGCCTTTCCCGATGACGGCCCGCGCCGCGTCGCTATGGTCTTTGTCGAGGCGCTGGAGCCCACGGGATGGCTGGGCACGCCGGTCGAGGCGGTTGCCGCCTCCGCCCGGGTGGCGGTGCCGGTGGCCGAGGCGGTGCTGACGCGCCTGCATCAGCTTGAGCCTGCGGGGCTCTTCGCCCGCAGCCTGGCCGAATGCCTGAAATTGCAGGCCGAGGACAAGGGCCTGCTGACGTGGGAGCTTTCGGTCATCCTCGACAACCTCGCGCTGATCGCCGAGGGCCGGATCGACGACCTGGCCGAGATGTGCGACGGCACGCCGGCCGATGTGCGCGCCGCGCTGGCCGCGATCCGCGGGCTCGACCCCAAGCCGGGGCTTGCCTTTGCCGCCGCCGAGGCGCCGATCCTGCCGCCCGACCTGCGCGTTGTGCGCCGCGCCGATGGCTGGACGGTGGAGGTGAATCGCGGCAGCCTGCCCAGCTTGCGGATCCGCGAGGGGGCATTGACCTGGGCCGATGCCGAGGCGCTGGCCTATATGCGGCGGGCGCGCTCGTCCGCGCGCTGGCTGAAGCGGGCGATCGAGCGGCGGCAAGCCACGCTGCTGGCCACCGCCGCAGTACTGGTGCGCCACCAGGCGGCGTTTCTCGACGGCGGGCCGCGCCACCTGCGCCCGCTGACCGCCGAGGCCGTGGCCGAAGAACTGGAGCTGCACCCCAGCACGATCAGCCGCGCCGTGGCCGACCGGCTGATCGAGACGCCGCGGGGCACGCTGCCGCTCAGGGTGTTTTTCAGCCGCGCCGTCGCGCCGGGAAATGCCGAGGGCCCCTCGCAGGACGCTGCCATGGCGCTGGTGGGCGATATCGTGGCCGGCGAGGACCGGTCCAAGCCTCTCAGCGACGCGGCCATCGTGAAAAAGGCCACCGCGGCCGGTGTCCCGCTGGCCCGCCGGACCGTTGCGAAATACCGCGATCTCCTGGGGATACCGTCGTCCTATGACCGACGGCAGGCGGCGGCGTTGACGGCCTGAGCGTCAGAGGTGCCGCTCGATGATGCGGCCCAGATCCACCCGTGCGCCCAGCCGGCTGGCCAGCAGGTAGACGCCGCCGAACTTGCGCTGCATGAACAGCGTGTCCATCGGCGGGATGTGCCAGAAATCGCGGTCGGCGCCCAGCTCCATGCCCGCGTCGCGCATCCGCATCGCCAGGTCGTTTTGCGAGAAGTCGAAGACGCCGGGGCGGCGCAGCGGCTCCATCGACATCTCGAACATGTCGATCATCGTGTTCTGGTGCCGGGGCTTGGCGGTCTCGTCGAAAAAGCCGATTCCCATGATCGCTGCGCGCACCGCCTCGCGGTCGCCCTCCAGCCCAGCCCGCATCAGCCGGCTGAAGCCCTCGGAGATCTCCGGTGCGAATTCGCGCGTCGCGCCGAAGTCGAGCAGCAAGATCCGGCCGGTGTCCGGGTCGTAGCGGTAATTGGCGAAATTCGGGTCGGTCTGCATCAGCCGGAATTCGAACAACTCGCGGAACAAAAGCTCGATGAGGTGGGTCATCACCCGGTCGCGGGTGCCCTGGGGGGCGTCGTGCAGCGACTCAACCGGCACGCCCTCGACATAGGACATCGCCAGCACGTCGCGTGTGGTGAAATCGGCGTGCCGGCTGGGCACGACGAATTCGGGCGCGTCCGCCAGAAGCGAGGCGAAGCGTTCCAGGTAGTGCCCCTCGCGCTGGTAGTCGGCCTCTTCGTGCAACTGGCGCCTGGCCTCGTCCAGCATCGGCGCGATGTCCAGCTCTTTCGGCAGCACGCCGGACAGGCGCATCAGCGAGGCGACATTGCCCACGTCGCTGTCGATGCTGCGGCGCACGCCGGGGTACTGGATCTTGATCGCCAGGTCGCGCCCGTCCTTGGTCTGCGCCCGGTGGACCTGCCCGATCGAGGCCGCGGCGATCGGCCGGACGTTGAATTTTGAAAACCGTTTCAGCCAGTCGTCGCCCCAATTGGCGTTCAGCACGGTCTTGAGCTGGCTGGCAGGCATGTAATGGGCATCGGCCCTGAGCCGACCGAGGATTTCGGCGAGTTCCGGGGGCAGCATGTCGCCCGCATCCATCGAAATCAGCTGGCCCACCTTCATCGCCGCCCCGCGCATATGGGCCAGCCTGTCGGCCAGCTTGGCCGCGTTGGCCGGCGTCAGCACCAGATCCGACATGTTGGGCCGCTTGCCCTGGGCCATCTGGCGCGCGCCGTTCAGCGCCACGCCGCCGGCAATGTTCGAGGCGAGCCCCCCGAACCGCGCCAGCCGCGAAATGCGGCTGCTGGGAACGGGCAACGGGCGGGAGGAGTGTTTTTCCTGGGTCACGGGGGCGCGGGCTCTTGCTGAGGGGCGGACGAAAACGCTTGGCGGGGGCCGACAGCCCCCGCCTTGCAACGTCAGGTAGGTGCGCCCCCGCCCCACGACAATGTCGCAATGGTCGCAGGGCGGTTTCGGATCACGCCAGCAGGTCGAACACCTCGCCGCCGATCTCGATGTTCAGGCTGTCCTGCCCGCCGCCATCGACCAGCGCCCAGACGATCAGACCCGCAGGACGGTAGACGACGAACGCCTCCTGCACGTCGTCATCGCCCGACCGCCCGGTTTCGGGCGACGAGGTATGGGTGAACTGGACGTTGAAGTCGTCGGCCGAGGCCGTGGCATCGCCGAAGAGCAGCACGTCGCCCTCGGCGGCGGTGTAGTCCTGCACCCAGTCCGAGCCGTGGTTGGCGATGCCGAGGTGGTAAAAGCTGTCGGCCCCTGCGCCCCCGTTGATCCGGTCGTAGCCGAAGCCCCCGTTGACGAAATCGTCGCCGTCGCCGCCGAAGACGAGGTCGGACAGCGCCGAGCCGGTGATCACGTCGTTGCCGGCCTGCCCGCGCAGGTCGTCGGCGCCGAAGCCGCCGGCGATGGTGTCGTTGCCGCCCATGCCGAAGACAAGGTCGT
>NZ_RWGU01000041.1 GCF_003944755.1 Rhodovulum robiginosum | reverse complement strand
CGCAACCCACCCCGGCGCCGCCGCCCGAGCCCGAGCCTGCGCCCAGCCCCGCCGCGCGGCGCACCGCCCGCCCGGCCTCTGAGCGTCAGCTCAAGCGCCCGGTCACCCGCGTGGTCGAGCCAGAGCCCGAGGGCGCGCCAGACCCATCGCCGGCCACCGCGCCCCCGGTGCCCGAGCCCGAGGCCGAACCGGCGCCCACCGGCCAGGCGATGCAGACCGTCGCCGCGCTTGCCGCGCGCCGCGCCTCGCCCATCGCGCGGCTGTTCTGGTGGGCCTTCACCGGGCTCGTGGCCTTCATCGTCAGCGTGGCCGCGTGGGATTTCGTCACTGGCCTTTTGGACCGCAGCACGATCCTTGGCACCGTCGCGCTGTCGCTATTGGGCCTTGTCCTGCTCGCGCTCGCGCTGCTTGCCCTGCGCGAGATGGCGGCCTTTGCCCGGCTGCGCCGCCTCGACGACCTGCACAAAGAGGCCGACGCCGCGCTTGCCGCCGCCGATCTCGGCGCCGCGCGCAAGCTGGTCGACCACCTGATCGGCCTCTATCGCGGGCGGGAAGACACCAGGTGGGGCCGCGAAAAGCTGGCCGAGCGGGCCGAGGATATCTTCGACGCCGATGCCCTTCTGGCCCAGGCCGAGACCGACCTGCTGGCCCCGCTCGATGCCGCGGCCATCCGCGAGATCGAGGCCGCCGCGCGGCAGGTGGCCGCCGTCACCGCGCTGGTGCCCATCGCCCTGGCCGACCTTTTCGCCGCGCTTACCGCCAACCTGCGCATGATCCGCCGCATCGCCGAGATCTACGGCGGGCGCGGTGGCATCCTGGGCAGCCTGCGCCTGACCCGCGCGGTGATGACCCACCTGGTGGCCACCGGCGCCGTCGCCGTGGGCGACGACCTGATCGGCACCGTCGCGGGCGGCGGCATGCTGGCCCGCGTCTCGCGCCGCTTCGGCGAGGGGGTGGTCAACGGCGCGCTCACCGCCCGCGTCGGCGTCGCCGCGATGGAGGTCTGCCGCCCGCTGCCGTTCCGCCGGCAACGCCGCCCCTCGGTCAGCGCGCTGGTCAAGCGCGCGCTGACCGGCGTCTTCAACAGGGCCGAGGGCTGAGGGGCCGCGGCGCGCCGTCCCTTTACGCCCCGGTGCCCCCGGCCTATAAGCCCGCCCATGACGCACCGCACCGCGATCATTCAACGAATTACCGGCCCGGCGCTCTGAGATCGGAGACGCCGGGATATAGGCGCTTGACCCTTCGCGCCGCCGCTTCCACACATCGCCAGACCGATATTGCCTGAGGACCCCGTCCCATGTGTGCCGACACGCCCGACTACAAAGACACCCTAAACCTGCCCGAGACCGAGTTTCCGATGCGCGCCGGCCTGCCCAAGCGCGAACCCGCCTGGCTGGAGCGCTGGGAAAAGATCGGCGTCTACGACCGCCTGCGCGACAAGCAGGGCCGGCCGCCCTTCACGCTGCATGACGGCCCGCCCTACGCCAACGGGCACCTGCATATCGGCCACGCGCTGAACAAGATCCTGAAAGACATGGTGGTCCGTTCCCAGCAGATGATGGGGCGCGATGCCCGCTACGTCCCCGGCTGGGACTGCCACGGCCTGCCCATCGAGTGGAAGATCGAGGAACAGTACCGCGCCAAGGGGCTCGACAAGGACAAGGTGGATGTCGTCGATTTCCGCCAGGAATGCCGGAAATTCGCCGAGGGCTGGATCGACATCCAGCGCGACGAGTTCAAGCGCCTGGGCATCACCGGAAACTGGGCCGATCCGTACCTCACGATGGATTTCCACGCCGAGGCGGTGATCGCCGAGGAATTCATGAAATTCCTGATGAACGGCACGCTTTACCAAGGGTCCAAGCCGGTGATGTGGTCGCCGGTGGAAAAGACCGCGCTGGCCGAGGCCGAGGTCGAATACCACGACCACCAGAGCCACATGATCTGGGTGAAATTCCCCATCATCGCCGGGGCCGGCTCGGCGCTTGAGGGTGCCAAGGTGGTGATCTGGACAACCACCCCCTGGACCATTCCGCAAAACCGCGCGGTCTGTTTCGGCCCCGGCACCGGCTACGGCCTTTACGAGATCACCGGCCGCCCCGAGGAATGCTGGGCCCGGATCGGCGACCGCTACATCCTAGCCGACGCGCTGGCCGAGGACGCCCTGCGCGCCGCCCGGCTGGAGCCCTCGATGTATCGCCGCCTGGGCGACGTCTCGGCCGACGAGTTGGCCGCGCTGACGCTGGCCCACCCCTTCCGCGGCGCCGAAGGGGCGGAGGGCGAGTGGGATTTTGACGTGCCCATGCTGCCCGGCGACCACGTCACCGACGAGGCCGGCACCGGCTTCGTCCACACCGCGCCCAGCCACGGCGATGACGACTACCAGATCGGCCTGAAACATGGGCTGCCGATGACCTACAACGTGCTGGAAGACGGCTCTTTCCGGCCCGACCTGCCGCTTTTCGGCGGCGCGGTCATCACCAGGCCCAACGGGAAAGAGGGCGACGCCAACAAGCGTGTCATCGACGCGCTGGTCGAGACCGGCGCGCTGATCGCCCGCGGCCGGCTCAAGCACAGCTATCCCCATAGCTGGCGCTCCAAGGCGCCGCTCATCTACCGCAACACGGCCCAGTGGTTCGCCGCCATCGACCGCGCGGTCAGCGACGGGCAGGACACCTACGGCACCACGATCCGCACCCGCGCGCTGACCAGCATCGACAAACTGGTGAAATGGACGCCGCAGACCGGGCGCAACCGCCTCTACTCGATGATCGAGGCCCGCCCCGACTGGGTGCTGTCGCGCCAGCGCGCCTGGGGCGTGCCGCTCACCTGCTTCGTCAAGACCGGCGCAAAGCCGGACGATCCCGACTTTCTGTTGCGCGATCCGGCCGTCAACGCCCGCATCGTTGCCGCTTTCGAACAAGAGGGGGCCGACGCCTGGTATGCGCCCGGCGCCAAGGAACGGTTCCTCGGAAACGACCACAACCCCGATGATTACGAACAGGTCTTCGACATCCTCGACGTCTGGTTCGATAGCGGCTCGACCCACGCCTTCGTCCTGCGCGACCGGCCCGACGGGTCCGAAGACGGCATCGCGGATCTCTACCTCGAAGGCACCGATCAGCACCGCGGCTGGTTCCATTCATCCATGCTTCAGGCCTGCGGCACCATCGGGCGCGCGCCCTATCGCGGCGTGCTGACCCACGGTTTCACCCTCGACGAGAAGGGCAACAAGATGTCCAAGTCATTGGGCAACACCGTGGCGCCCGAGGACGTGACCAAGCAATACGGCGCCGACATCCTGCGGCTTTGGGTGGCGCAGTCGGATTACACCGCCGATCTGCGCATCGGGCCGGAAATTTTGAAAGGCGTGGCCGACAGCTACCGGCGGCTCAGGAACACCCTGCGCTTCCTGCTGGGCAACCTCGCGGGTTTTTCCGAGGCCGAGCGGCTGGACCCCGCCGAGATGCCCGAACTGGAACGCTGGGTGCTCCACCGCCTGGCCGAGCTGGATCAGACCGTGCGCGAGGGCTACGACGCCTATGATTTCCAGGGCGTGTTCCAGGCGCTCTTCAATTTCTGCACGGTGGATCTCTCGTCCTTCTATTTCGACATCCGCAAGGACGCGCTCTATTGCGACGCGGCCGACAGCCCCCGCCGCCGCGCCGCGCGCACGGTGCTCGACATCCTGTTCCACCGGCTGACCACCTGGCTCGCCCCGGTGCTCGTCTTCACGATGGAGGAGGTCTGGCTCGACCGCTTCCCGGGCGACGACAGCTCGATCCATCTCACCGACATCCCCGACACCCCGCAAGACTGGCGCGACGACGCGCTGGCCGCGAAATGGGCCGCGCTGCGCCAGGTGCGCCGGGTGGTCACCGCCGCGCTCGAGATCCAGCGCCGCGACAAGGTCATCGGCGCCAGCCTCGAGGCCGCCCCGGTCGTCCATGTGCAGGACGCTGATGTGCTGGCCGCGCTGAAAACCGTCGATTTCGACGATCTGTGCATCACATCGGCCATCCAGCTCACCGCCGACCCCTCGCCGAACGAGGCCTTCCGCCTGCCCGAGGTGCCGGGCGTGGGCGTGGTCTTCGAAAAGGCCGAGGGTGCGAAATGCCAGCGTTGCTGGAAGATCCTGCCCGATGTGGGCCAGCACGCGCATGCCGATACCTGCGCGCGCTGCAACGATGCCCTCGGCGGATGAGATCGGCGCGGTCCTGATCGACCTTGCCCACCGGCGGGGCAGGCGGACACCCGTCTGCCCCGCCGAGGCCGCACGGGCGCTGGCCTCCGGCCGCCACCCGCAGATGCCGCCGGTCCGCGTCCGTGCCGCCGCGCTGCAGGCTGCCGGCCGGCTGCGGGCCAGCCAGAAGGGCGCGCTCGTCGATCAAGCCCGGGCCACCGGGCCGATCCGGCTCGGCCTGCCCGATGCCTGCATTTCTTCTTGGCCCAAATACCCCAACGCGGCCCGGAACGGGCCGCCCGGCAAAAGCTGTGCGCGCGCCAGCGCGCGCCTTTCGAAAACCGGCTCAGGCCTTGGGATGCGCCGCGGCGTAGACTTCCATCAGCCGCGCGGTGTCGACCGCCGTATAGGCCTGGGTGGTGGACAGCGAGGCGTGGCCCAGCAACTCCTGTATCGCGCGCAGATCGCCGCCCGCGCCCAGCAGGTGCGTGGCAAAGCTGTGGCGCAGCGCGTGCGGCGTGGCGGTCGCGGGCAGGCCCAGTTGCAGGCGCACCCGCTCCATCGCCTTGGCCACCAGACGCGGGTTCAGCGCGCCGCCGCGCACGCCGCGAAAGAGCGGGGCGTCGGGGCCGGGCTCGAAGGGGCAAAGCGCGAGATACCGGTCCACCGCCGCGCGCGCGGCCGGAATCACCGGCACCATCCGTTCCTTGCCGCCCTTGCCGTGGATCCGCAGCGCCTCGGGCAGGGGGGCATCGCGGCCGGTCAGCCCCAGTGCTTCTGAAATGCGCAATCCGCAGCCGTAGAGCAGTGTCACCACCGCCGCGTCGCGCGCCGCCACCCAGGGCGTGTCGCTTTGCAGTTCGACCGTGCCGATCACGGCGCGGGCGGCGTCCTCGGCCAGCGGGCGGGGCAGCTTGCGGCTGAACTTGGGCGCGCGCACCGACAGAACGGCCGTGGGTTCGAACCCGTCGCGCCGCCCGAGCCAGCGGTAAAACCCCTTGACCGCCGAAAGCGACCGCGCGAGCGAGCGTGCCGCCACGCCGCGCCCGCGTTCATGTGCCATCCAGGCGCGCATCTCGCGCAAGCCCACGCGGGCCAGCGCCCCGGTGCCGGGGGCCGCGCCCTGATACTCTGCCAGAAAGGCCAGAAAGCCCGTGACGTCGCGCCCATAGGCGGCCAGCGTGTTCTCGGCCGCGCCGTTCAGCGCCTTTTCCTGGGCCAGCCAGTCGGATAGCGCCGCGCGCGCGCCGTCGGAAAGCGCAAGGCTCACGACAGCCAGCGGCGCATCGCCCGTTCGAACACGCCCGCGAAAAAGGCCAGAAGGTCGGTGCCCTGGTTTGGGGCGAACAGGTGCGGGTCCTCGGCCCCCATGGCCAGCATCGCCGGCCGCCGCCCGGCGCCGAGATCGAGCCGCATCAGCGCCTCCGACCGGATATCGACCGCCTTGGCGCCGTAGACATCCGCATCGCCGGCCTGGCATTGGCGCAGCGTCACCGCCCGCCCTGTGCCGCGGCCCCGCCCGATCACGGCCTCGACAAAGCCGGGTCCGGCGATGACCAGGACCTCGCCCAGCCGATCCAGCCCGCCGGCCATCTCGTCGGCCTCGCCTTCCAGGATCAGCCGCAGGCAATCGACCCTCAACGTATCGGCGACCTCGCTGCCCAGCGCCGCGAGGAAGCCCTCGAAATCGGTCGGGTCCAGCAGGCGCAGGATGGCGCGGTGGATCTGGTTGGTACCGGCGAGGTTTTCATAGGCCGCGGCGATCACCATGCGGTGGGTCTCTTCCAGCCGGTCGAGCCGGGCCTCCAGCCGCTCCATCGCGATGCCGCGCATGTCGATGATATTGCCGCCCAGCACCTTTTCGTTGGCGGCCACCAGCGCGCGCATCACCTCGGGGTCTTCGAGGATCACGTCCGGGTCGGCGATGATCCGGGCGCGCAGATCGTCGCGAATGGCGGGCATGCTGCTCATATTCTTGCCTCGGCTCGTTTAAGTTCTCTGGATACTACACCAGATTCAAAGGATTTTCTGCCCCGTTTTTTCCCAGTCCGCCATGAAGGCGGCAAGCCCTTTATCGGTCAGCGGATGTTCGGCCATCTTTTTCAGCACGTCGGGTGGCGCGGTGGCCACATCCGCGCCCATCAGCGCAGCCTGGGTTACGTGGTTGACCGAACGGATCGAGGCCGCCAGTATCTCGGTCCCGAAGCCGTAATTGTCGTAGATCGTGCGGATATCCGCGATCAGGTCCATGCCGTCCATGTTGATGTCGTCGAGCCGCCCGATGAAGGGCGAGACGAAGCTGGCGCCCGCCTTGGCGGCCAGCAGCGCCTGCCCGGCCGAGAAGCAGAGCGTCACGTTGACGGTAAACCCTTCCGTGGTCAGCGCCTTGCACGCTTTCAGCCCGTCCCAGGTCAGCGGCACCTTGACCGCGATGTTGGGCGCGATGTCGGCCAGCTTGCGGCCTTCGTCGATCATCTCGGGCGCGCTCAGCGCGACGACCTCCGCCGATACGGGGCCATCGACCAGCCCGCAGATCTCGCGCGTCACTTCCAGGATGTCGCGGCCCGATTTCAGGATGAGCGAGGGGTTGGTGGTCACGCCATCGACCATTCCGAGCTCGGCCAGTTCGGCGATGGCGGCCACATCGGCGGTATCGACGAAGAATTTCATGGGAGGATTCCTGCGTTGGGGGGCCAAATGTCGCGCCCGTGATACCGGATTGGCCCGGCTTCCGAAAGCCTCTGTCGCCGGGCGCGGCGCGTGACCGGCCGGCCCGATTTCGCCGAAGGGGCGCGGCTGGGGGTGCTGACCGCCCAGCCGCTCGACCGGGTTCTCGACTACCGCGCGCCGCCGGGGGGCTGTTCGGTCGGGGATTTCGTCGAGGCGCCGCTGGGGCCGCGCCGCGTTCTGGGCGTGGTCTGGGGCGAAGGGCAGGGCGATTTCGACGCCGCCAAGCTGCGCCCGGTGGCCCGGGTTCTCGACGCCGCGCCGATGCGCGACGAGATGCGGCTCTTTCTGGGCCGGGCGGCCGACTACACGCTGACGCCGCTCCCGGCGATGCTCAGGCTTGCCACCCGCGCGCCGGGGCTGGGCGACGGGCCGGCGATGCAGAAGGTCTATCGGCGGGGCACCGGCGCGCCCGAGCGCGCGACCGCCGCGCGCGCGCGGGTGCTGGAGGTGCTCGACGCCTATGGCGGGCTCGCCTTCACGCTGGGCGAGTTGGCGGCGCAGGCCGGCGTGTCCCACTCGGTGATCAAGGGGCTGGTGAAACAGGGCGTCGTGCTTGAGGAAGACACGCCGCGCGACCGGCCCTATCCCCGGCTCGACCCGGCGCGGCCGGGCGTGGCGCTCTCGCCCGACCAGGCGGCGGCGGCCGGGCGGCTCCGTACCGGGGTCGCCGCGGGGGGCTTTGGGGTGACGCTGCTGAAAGGCGTCACCGGCTCGGGCAAGACCGAGGTCTATCTCGAAGCGGTGGCGGCGTGTCTGCGGCAAGGCCGGCAGGCGCTGGTACTCTTGCCGGAAATCGCGCTGACCGCCGAGTTCCTGTCGCGCGTCGAGGCGCGCTTTGGCGCGCGGCCCGCCGAGTGGCATTCGGGCGTGACCCTGACCGAGCGGCGGCGGTGCTGGCGCATGGTGGGCGAGGGCGGCGCGCAGCTGGTGGTGGGCGCGCGCTCGGCGCTGTTCCTGCCGTTTCGAGACCTCGGGCTGGTCGTCGTCGACGAGGAACATGACAGCTCTTACAAGCAGGAAGAGGGGGTGTTCTACAACGCCCGCGACATGGCCGTGCTGCGCGCCTCGATCTGCGGGGCGCAGGTGGTGCTGGCCTCGGCCACGCCGTCGCTGGAAAGCTGGGCCAATGCCGAGGCGGGCAAGTACCAGCGCCTCGACCTTGCAGCGCGGTTCGGCGCGGCGGAGCTGCCCGAGATGCGTGCCATCGACCTGCGCGCCGAGGACCTGCCCCCGGGCCGCTGGATTTCGCCCAGCCTGCAATCGGCCGTGGCCGCAAGGATCGCGGCCGGGGAACAGGCGCTGTTGTTTCTCAACCGCCGGGGCTATGCGCCCGTGACGGTCTGCCGGGCCTGCGGCCACCAGATCGGCTGCGCGCATTGCGATGCGCGCATGGTCGAGCACCGGTTCCTGAAACGCCTCGTCTGCCACCAGTGCGGCGAGACGCGCCCCATCCCCGAGACCTGCCCCTCCTGCGCGGTCGAGGGCAAGCTGGCGCCGGTGGGCCCCGGCGTGGAGCGGCTGGCCGAAGAGGCCGCGGCGCTGTTCCCCGAGGCGCGGCTGGCGGTGCTGTCGTCCGATCTCTTCGGCTCGGCGCGCGCGCTGAAAGAGCAGATCGAGGCGATTGCGGGTGGCGAGGCCGACCTGATCATCGGCACGCAGCTTGTGGCCAAGGGCCACAACTTTCCCAAGCTGACGCTGGTGGGCGCCATCGACGCCGATCTGGGGCTTCAGGGCTCCGACCTGCGCGCGGCGGAACGGACCTTTCAACTGATGCGTCAGGTCGCCGGGCGCGCGGGGCGCGAAGGTGGGCAAGAGGGGCTGGCGCTGTTGCAGACCTGCCAGCCCGAGCACCCGGTGATCCGCGCCATCCTGACCGGCGACGAGGAAGGCTTCTGGCGCGCCGAGGCGGCCGAACGGCGCGCGGCGGGCATGCCGCCCTACGGGCGCATGGCCGGGATCATCCTGTCGGCGGGCGCGGCGCAGCCGGCCTTTGCGCTGGGCACCGAGCTGGCGCGCAACGACGCGGCGCTCAGGCGGGTCGGGGCGCAGGTCTTCGGCCCCGCGCCGGCCCCCATCGCGCGCATCCGCGGGCGGCACCGGGTGCGGATGCTGGTCAAGGCCGACAAGGGCGCGCCGTTGCAGGCGGCGCTGAAGGACTGGCTGAAAGGGGTCAAGCTGACCGGCGACATGCGCCTTCAGATCGACATCGACCCGCAGAGCTTTTTCTAGGAAAGGGACGCGCAGGTACCGCCCGGCCCAAGAAAGCCGCAACCTCCCCGGCAAAATCCTTCGTAGAATGCCGTGCCCGTCACGCGGTCTTTGCAGCGCCCCTGGGCTGGTCGACCAGATAATCCGTCGCCATGCCGCCGATCCACATGGCAAACAGCGCGGCCCACATCGTGCCCGCGAAGATCGACGCGCCGGTCACGCCCGCCCCGATCGAGCAGCCGCCCGCCAGCATCCCGCCAAAACCCATCAGCGCCGCGCCGATCATCGCCTTGCGCATGTTGACCTCGTTCTCGAACCCCTGGAAGCGCAGATCGCCCGCGATCCAGGCGGCCAGGAACGAGCCCAGGAACACGCCGGGCACCAGCCCGACATCGAAATGCAGGATCGCCGGGCGTTCGAGGAAGAACATCAGCATGTTGGCCGAGGGGCCGGTGAAGGTGAGGCTCTCGATTTGCACCGGCTCGAAGCTGACCTCGCTGAGGCCGAAGGTCAGCACCCATCCCACAGCCACCGAAAAGCCGACGCCCGCGCCGAAGAAGAGCTTGCGAAACGATATGCGGTTGCGCCGGGCCATCCAGAGGGCCAGCGCGGCGAAGAAAAATCCCATGAGCAGCCCCGACACGTCGGGCAGGCCGGCCGCGTCGATCAGGTTGACATTACGCCCGCCCGGCGTGATCCAGAGCGCTGCCAGCTTATCGCGCAGGGGCGACAGCCAGCCATGCAGGCTCATCTGCGCGAGCACGGCAAAGATCAGCCCGGAGATGACCGAGCGCAGGTTGCCCGTGGCCGCCAGCACCAACAACCGCCCCGGACAGCCGCGCGCCAGAACCATGCCCACGCCGAAGATCAGCCCGCCGATGATCGCCCCCGACCACGAGCCCGTGACCGCCATGATCCGCGCGTCACCCGTCCGCATCAGTCCGGCGAGTTCGGCGGCCTGAACCCAGACCAGCGCGGTGGAAAAGCACAAGAGCCACACCGCCACCTTCGAGCCCATTTGCCCGCGGGCGAATTCGACGGTCGCGGCGCGCAGGCAGAAGGCCGAACGTTGCGCCGCCACGCCGAAGATCATGCCGGTGACCAGGCCGAAAATCGCCGCAGCCGGCGTTTCGCCGATGCCTTCCACCAATGACAGTATGTCCATGCCCGCGTCTCCCAAGGGCCCACAGAGTTTGATTGTGGATGCAATAATGGACGGGGCCGAGCCTTGATCCAGATCAGGCAGCACCGCGAATTGGGCCTCGCCAAGACGGCAAAAACGGCGTAATGGCCCAGCCATGCGCCGCCTTGTCCGCCTCGCCGAGGCACCGGCGCTGCCGCTTTGGCGGCGGCCGGTCAGCCTCTTGTTCCTGATGGCATTCGCCATGCCGGTGGCCTTTGCCACCTGGTCGGCGCTGCTCAACAATTTCGTCATCGAGGCGGCGGATTTCACCGGGGTCGAGATCGGCTGGCTGCACACGGTGCGCGAGATACCGGGCTTTCTGGCGGTCGGGGTGATCGCGCTGATCATCTTCATCCGCGAACAGGTGCTCGGCGTTGTCGCGCTCTTCATGCTGGGCGCGGCGACGGCGGTGACCGCCTTTTTCCCGACGCTCGCAGGGCTCTTGACGGTGACGATGCTCAGCTCGATCGGGTTTCACTATTACGAGACGGTCAACCAGTCGCTGCAACTGCAATGGATCGACAAGGAACGCGCGCCGCAAACGCTGGGCTGGCTGGTGGCCGCGGGCTCGGCCGCCTCGCTTTTGGCCTATGGCCTGCTGGTCGTCACCTGGCAGGCGTTCGATCTCAGCTATGCGTTCGTCTACCTGTCGGCGGGGGGCTTTACCGCTGCGGTGGCGGTCTTTTGCCTGCTGGCCTACCCGCAGTTCGAGGCGCCCAACCCGCAGATCAAGCGGCTGATCCTGCGCCGGCGTTACTGGCTCTATTACCTGCTCCAGTTCATGTCGGGCGCGCGGCGGCAGATCTTCGTGGTGTTCGCCGCCTTCATGATGGTGGAACGCTTCGGCTTCGAGGTGCACGAGGTCACGGCGCTGTTCCTGATCAACTTCGTGGCCAACATGGCCTTCGCGCCGCTGATGGGGCGGGCGGTGGCGAAATGGGGCGAACGCCGCGCGCTGGCCTTCGAATATATCGGGCTGATCGCGGTGTTCCTGGCGTATGGGGGCATCTACTATTTCGGCTGGGGCGTGGTGTTGGCCGCAGCACTTTACGTGATCGACCACATGTTCTTTGCGCTCGCCTTCGCGCTGAAGACCTATTTCCAGAAGATCGCCGATCCGGGCGACATCGCGCCCACCGCCGCCGTCGCCTTTACCATCAACCATATCGCGGCGGTCTTTCTGCCCGCCACGCTGGGCTATCTCTGGGTCACCTCGCCAGGCGGGGTGTTCGCGCTGGCCGCGGGGATGGCCGCGGCGTCGCTGATGCTGGCGCTGATGATCCCGCGCCACCCCGAACCGGGCAACGAGACGGTCTTTTCGGCCTTCGTCCCCACCCCCGCGGAATAGCCTGCGCAAGATCGCCCAGCCGCCGGCGGCGGGGCGCACGGCCGGCCCTCGCCGGCCGTGGTCGATACCGGGCGCGGTGTCGCGCCGAAACCTACGATCTTATGACCGCCGGCGCCGGCGCGACAGCCCGCCGACAAGCGCAAGGCCGCTGCCCAGCAGCAGCGCCGAGGCCGGCAGCGGAACGACCGTCTGCTCGACGCCGTAGCGCACGTTGTCCATGCCGTAGCCTTCCGACGCAGCGAGCCCGCGCAGGGTGAACTCGGTGAACGGGGTGTCCGATACGACCCCGAAGAACTCGATCACTAGGCCAGTGTTCTGAGCGAGCTGGAGGGTTGATCCGCCTACTTCGAACACGCTCCGGTCGGCGTTGTCATTGAGAGCCGCAAAGGACGCGCCGAAGCTGGTGATCGCGCTGTCGAAGGTCAGCGTCACCGTCTCGCCTTCGTTAACCCCGCCGATCATCGCGTTCGACGCGAAAAGGTTGTTGGGCGAACTCGGGGGCAGCGTATCGATGTAGTTGAAAGACCCGCCGGAGATCGAGCCGGTATAGCTGATCGTGAAATCGCCGACATCCAGCGGCGCCCCGGCAAAGCTGGTGTCCGAGGCAATGCCGTCGAACCCTTCGAAGGACAGCCCGCCCCCCGCTGCCGCTAGCCAGGCGGCCTCGCTTGTGTATCCGACGACCGCCGCATGGCCGCCCGTCGCGGCCGCCAATGCTGCGGCGAAGGAGAAAGCAATCGTCTTCATCTCGAAGTCCTCCCTGAAATTTAAGTGAGGTAATCCTACAACAGAATCGGCCGAAAAATCGAGCCTTCGGCCGGTCTGTCTGCCGCGTAGCGGGTGTGGCCCGCGAAAATCGCTGCGCTGCAGGGACTTGCACTGCGCGGAAACCGGCCGCTGGCCCGTCGCCTCTACTCGGTGCAGAGCGGGTTGATCTCGAAGGCGGTGATCTGTCCCTCGCGCAGTTCGAAGGCCAGTCCCGACGCGCAGCCGGACGCAGTGGTGGCGCGGCCCTGCAGCCTGGTGTGCGCCTCGGTGGTCTCGACCGACGCGAACGAGACCTCGGTATAGGGCGCGACCCTGGCGAACCTCTCTTCGAACAGCTCCGGCGGAAAGTCCTTTTGCAGTTGCGGATGCAACAGCGCGCGCGCCGCGTCGTAGTTCCCGGTGCTCGACAGAACCACGAATTGGCGCGCCAGGACGCCCGGGCCTGCGGTAAGGTACATCACCGCGGCGATGCCGCCGACCCCGATCGCCGACAGGGCCAGGATGACTATCACAAAGGTCCGCATCGCCCCCCGCCCGCGCTTTGCGCGTCTCTTCGGTCGAGTTTGCGCCGTACAAGGGCGTATGGGCAAGACATCCGATTGGCGCGGGCGGAGCGGGCGCTATATTCTGCACGACAGCATAACCGCGGGAGCGACAGATGTTCCTTTTCAACACCAACAAGACCAAGAAGACCGAGATGGTGGCCGCGGCCGACGCGCTGCCCGGCCGCGACACGCCGATCCCCACCGCAGAGCGGCATTTCGTGTTCGACCGCCCGCTGAAAGCGCCGGTGCCCGAGGGCATGGAAGAGGCAATGGTCGGCATGGGATGCTTTTGGGGTGTCGAGCGGATGTTCTGGAAGACGCCGGGCGTCTGGCTGACCATGGCGGGCTATGCCGCAGGCCACACGCCCAACCCGACCTACGAAGAGGTCTGTTCGGGCCGAACCGGGCATAACGAGGTGGTGCGCCTGATCTACGACCCGGCCGAGGTCTCCTATGACGCGTTGCTGCGCGTCTTCTGGGAAGGGCACGACCCGACGCAGGGCATGCGCCAGGGCAATGACCGGGGCACCCAGTACCGATCGGGCATCTATACCTATACCGAGGCGCAGACGGCGGCCGCCGAGGCCAGCCGCGACGCGTTTCAGGCGCGCCTGCGCTCGGCCGGTTTCGGGGCGATCACCACCGAGATCCGCACCGCACCCCCGTTCTATTTCGCCGAAGGCTATCACCAGCAATACCTGGCCAGGAATCCAGGCGGATATTGCGGTCTCGGCGGCACCGGCGTCACCTGCCCGGCGGGCACGGGCGCCTGAAGCGGATAGGGGCGCGGTGGGGCAGCGCATCCACATCACCGGCGCGAGCGGGGTAGGCTGCTCGACATTGGCGCGGGCGCTGGCCGACAGGCTCGCCTCGCAATCCTTCGACACCGACGATTTCTTCTGGCGTCCCAGCGAGCCGCCCTTTCGCGTCAAACGTTCGCGCGACTCGCGGGTGGCGTTGATGGAAGAGGTATTTGCCCCGCGCGGGGACTGGGTGCTTGCGGGGTCGCTGATGGGGTGGGGCGACGCGCTGATCCCGCGGCTGACCCACGTGATCTTCCTGACGCTGGCGCCGGGCAAGCGCCTGGCCCGTCTGCGCCGGCGCGAACGGCGGCGGCTGGGCGCGGCGATTGCGCCCGGCGGTGCCCTCGAGGCCGACCACCGCGCTTTTCTGGATTACGCGATGGGCTATGACGCGCCCGACTTCACCGGCCGCAACCGGCTGAAGCACGAGCTTTGGCTGGCCGAGTTGTCCTGCCCGGTGATCCGGCTGGACGCCGCGCCGCCGGTGGAAGAGCTCACCGCGGCGGCTATCGCCGCGCTTGACCCTCACGCCGACAGCGCCTAGGCGCCAAGGCCGGACCCCAGCAGGAAAGGCCGCGCCGATGCCCACGTTCACCGCATTGACCACTCTCACGGGCAAGGACGCCGCCGAGGCGCTGGGCGCCGCGCTGGAACGTCTGGACCCGGAGCCCACCGGCATCGGCGTTTTCGAGATGGAAGACGGCTCTGGCCTGTGGGAGGTGGGCGGCTTTTTCACCGAGGCGCCCGACCGGGCGGGGCTTGCCCTGCTGGCGGCGATGCACGGGGCCGCGGATTTCGCGGTGTCCGAACTGCCAGAGGTCGACTGGGTGGCCAAGGTGCGCCGCGAACTCGCGCCGGTGGAGGCCGGCCGGTTCTTTGTCTATGGCAGCCACGATGCTGACAAGCTGCCCGCGGGCCGCATCGGGCTGTTGATCGAGGCGTCGATGGCCTTTGGAACCGGCCATCATGGTACCACCAAGGGGTGCCTTCTGCTGCTCGACGCGCTGGCCGACGCCGGGTTTTCCGCGGCGCGCACGGCCGATATCGGCTGCGGCACGGCGGTGCTGGCGATGGCGGCCGCGCGGCTGTGGGGCGGCGTCGTGATCGCATCGGATATCGACCCGGTGGCGGTGGAGGTGGCCGAGGCCAACCTCGCGGCCAACGCTCTGGCCGGCGCGGTCGACTGTGTCGAGGCGGCGGGGTTCGACCATCCCGCCCTTGCCGCCGGCGCGCCGTTCGACCTGATTTTCGCCAATATCCTGAAGGGTCCGCTGATCGCGCTTGCCCCCGAGATCGCCGCGAATCTCCGCCCCGGGGGGCGGGCGATTCTATCGGGGATTTTGGGCGATCAGGCCGGTGATGTGGCGGCCGTTTACGCCGAAAACGGGCTCATCGTTCTCAACCGGGCGCCAATCGGCGAATGGGCAACGCTTTGTCTTGAAAAATCAGGGGCCTAAGCCCCATTTCCGCCTCATTCGGAACGCATGATCGTCACGTGGTGGGCAGATGGAGAGCGTTATGTACGATCCTCAGATGCAAGAATTTCAAGGCCGTCTTCGGCGCGTGGACAAGATGCATCGTCGGGGCTATGGCTTCGAGGCTGCGGGTACGCTGGGCCGATCCGCCTACGCACGTCGCGCCCCGGTGCGCGTCAATCTTCTTCGCCCCGCGATGTTTGTCGTTGCGATCGTGATCGTGACCAAGGCCGTTTTCCTGTCGATGATCGGCGAAGGCAACTACAACGAGCGGCTGGCGCGCCTCGAGGGGGCCAGCGTCGCCGAGAGGGCGGGCGCCTATATCATGCAAGTCGACCCGGCAACCGCACTGATTGCCGACCAGATTCGCGCATTCCTGCCGCGCGGCTGATCCCTCCAGGGTCGCGGGCGGACGCGAAAAAGGGCCGTGCCGGATGGGGCACGGCCCTTTTGGCGTCTGGGCGCGCGGTCAGCGGCGAATGTCGTCGATATCGCCGCGCACGAGTCCGATGTCGTAAAGCTCACGGTCGCTGAGCCGCGACAGGGCATTTCGGGTAACGCGCGCGTCGTTCCAGGCGGCCAGCCGCCCGATCAGCGCGACGGCGGATTGCGACAGACGGCCCCCGAAGAGGCGGCCGTGGGGCTGCGTGTGTGTCGGGTCGAAGGAAGCCATCCGTTTTCCCTTTCATAGTCAGACGTGGCGGTGTTTTCGGCTCTTACCAGTGCCAGTTAGGCATGGCCTAATTATTGTGCAACGCGGAAATTTGCATGTGAGTCATGCGCGCAGAACATATCGATGACGTTCGGTAACGCCTTGTTTCAAAATGATAAACAAGGGCCCCGGTCATGTCGCATTCAGACCTGTGGATGGCGCTTTCCGACCATTGATCCGCGCTTGTCCGGGCCGGGCCGGCGGCATCCCGCCGATGCATTCCGTCTAGCCGATGTTCGCTTTTCGTGCTACTGCGTCTGAAAAGCCACAAGAAACGGGGCGGGCATGCGAATTTTGGGCATCGATCCGGGGCTGCGCAATCTCGGCTGGGGCGTGATCGAATCGCAGGACGGGCGGCTTTCCCACATCGCCAACGGCGTCTGCCACCCCGCGGGCGAGAGCCTGGCCGCGCGGCTGGTGTCGCTGCACGAACAACTCACCGCCGTTCTCGACCGCTTCGCGCCGACCGCCGCCGCGGTTGAACAGACCTTCGTCAACCGCGACGGGGCCGGCACGCTGAAGCTGGGCCAGGCTCGTGGCGTGGCGCTCTTGGTGCCGGCGCAGGCGGGGCTGGAGGTGGGAGAATACGCCCCCAATGCGGTGAAGAAGGCCGTGGTCGGCGTGGGCCACGCCGACAAGCGGCAGATCGGCCACATGGTGCGGCTGCAACTGCCTGGGGCCGAAATCGCGGGGGCCGATGCCGCCGACGCGCTGGCCGTGGCGCTCTGCCATGCGCATCACCTGGGCGGGGCCGGGCGGCTGGCGGCGGCCGTGGCAAAGGCGCGGGCATGATCGGCAAGCTGACCGGCCGGCTGGACCATCGCGGCCCCGACCACGTTTTGATCGACGTCGGCGGGGTGGGGTATGTCGTGCATGTCTCGGACCGCACGCTGGCCGCGCTGCCGGGGCCGGGGCAGGCGGTGGCGCTTTATACCGACCTCATGGTGCGCGAGGATCTGTTGCAGCTTTACGGCTTTCTCACGCTTTACGAGCGGGAATGGCACCGTCTCCTGCTGGGCGTGCAGGGGATCGGCGCCAAGGCCGCGCTCGCCATCCTCGGCACGCTCGGCCCCGAGGGGGTGAGCCGGGCCATCGCCATCGGCGACTGGGGGGCGGTCAAGGCCGCGCCGGGGGTCGGCCCAAAGATCGCCCAGCGGGTGGTGAACGAGTTGAAGAACAAGGCGCCCGCGGTGATGGCGCTGGGCGGCACGCTGGGGCAGGCGACCGGCGACGCGCCCGCCGAGGCCGTGGTGGACCCCGCCGCGCCCGTCGCGCCCATGCCGACGCCCGCCGCCCCCGCCTCGGCGCAGGCCGACGCGCTGTCGGCGCTGGGCAATCTTGGCTACGCCCCGTCGGAGGCCGCGCAGGCGGTGGCCCGTGCCGGGGGCGAGGACCCCGCGGCCGATACGCCCGCGCTGATCCGCGCCGCGCTGAAACTGCTGGCACCCAAGGGCTGAGCCATGACCGAACCCGACCCGACGCTGCGCCCCGCCCCCCGCCCCGAGGATGCCGACCGCGCGCTGCGGCCCCAGACGCTGGGCGAGTTCATCGGCCAGGCCGAGGCGCGGGCCAACCTCGCTGTCTTCCTCGAAAGCGCGCGGCGCCGGGGCGAGGCGATGGATCACGCGCTGTTTCACGGGCCCCCCGGCCTCGGCAAGACGACGCTGGCGCAGATCATGGCGCGCGAACTGGGCGTCAATTTCCGGATGACGAGCGGGCCGGTTCTTGCCAAGGCCGGCGATCTGGCCGCGATCCTGACCAATCTCGACGCGCGCGACGTGCTTTTCATCGACGAGATCCACCGGCTGAACCCGGCGGTGGAAGAGGTGCTGTACCCCGCGCTTGAGGATTTCGAGCTCGACCTCGTGATCGGCGAGGGCCCCGCCGCGCGTACCGTGCGGATCGAGTTGCAACCCTTCACGCTGGTGGGCGCGACCACGCGGCTGGGGCTTCTGACCACGCCCTTGCGCGACCGGTTCGGCATCCCCGTTCGGCTGCAATTCTACACCGTCGAAGAGCTGGAGCACATCGTCGCCCGCGGCGCCCGCCTGATGGGCGTGACGGCCGAGCCGGAGGGCGTGCGCGAGATCGCCCGCCGCGCGCGCGGCACGCCGCGCATCGCCGGGCGGCTCTTGCGCCGGGTCGTCGATTTCGCGCTGGTCGAGGGCGACGGGCGCATCTCGCGGGCGCTGGCCGACAACGCGCTGACGCGGCTGGGGGTCGACGGGCTGGGCCTCGACGGTGCCGACCGGCGGTATCTGACGCTGATCGCCGAGCATTATGCCGGCGGGCCGGTGGGGATCGAGACCCTGTCCGCCGCCCTGTCCGAGGCGCGCGACGCGCTGGAAGAGGTGATCGAGCCCTATCTGCTGCAGCAGGGGCTGATCCAGCGCACGCCGCGGGGCCGGATGCTGGCCGCCCGCGCCTGGTCGCATCTGGGACTGCCAGCGCCGGGGCCGCGCCCGGGCCAGTCGGACCTGTTCGACGGAGACGGCTGAGATGCGCCTCGCCCCTCTGTTCGTCGCGCTTTGCCTGGCTGCCCCGGCGGCGGCCCAGCCGGTCAGCCTGGGTACCTACCAGGCGGTGCAGACCCGGTTTGGCACCCTCACGGTCGGCCCCGTTTCGCAATGGGAGCAAGGGCTTTACCTCAATGGCGGCGGCGTGCCGCTTGCCGCCGAGTGGCGGGTGACGATCCGCGGCGCCTTTGCCCGGCAGGGCGACGACCACGACTGGGTGCTGGTCGAGACCAGCCATAACGGCAACATGTGCCCGGTCAGCTATGTCGTGCTGCGCCTTTCGGCGGATGCGCTGCGCCGCACGGCGCCGTTCGGCTCCTGCCTGGGGCGGATCGATGGCGTGCGCCTTGCGCCCGGGCGTTTCGAGATCGACCTCGCCGATCCCGACATCCGGGTCGATCTGCAACGCTTCGCCTTCGACGGCGCGCGGCTGACGGTGGCCGCGATCGCCCCCGGGGCCGGCCCGTCCGACCCCGCCGGGCCGGGCGGCGATGTCACCCGGTGGCTCGCCGACCATGCCAGCGCGCTGTTCAACGACCCCGCCGAACAGGCGCGCTTTGCCGCGATCATGCCGATCGCGGCCTTCGAGGAGTTGCGCCAGCGCACCGCCGTAGCGGGCCGCGCCGAGCAGCGCGGCGGCTGGGTGTTCGGCGCGGGCTGCATGGCCCACCAATGCAATGCGCGCGCGGGTTTCTGGGGCCTGCGCATCGCCGATGGCACCCCGGTCGCAGCCTTTCTCGACAGGGGTGCGGCGCCGCGCTGGTTCGGCGACCGGGCGGCGCTGTCCGACCCGTCGGTCGCCGCCTTTCTCGCCGAACGGAGCCTGAGATGACCCCCGAAGACGTGACCGCCCTATTTACCCGCGCCGACGGGCAATACCTTTTCGCCCGCTGGGGCCGGCCCATCGCGCCCGTCGTCTTCGGGGTGGAGGACGCGACACTCGCCACCGTCAAGGGCGCGGCCGAGGCGGTGGTGGCGCTGGCCGGCCACCAGATGGCCGAGACCGACCCCGAACTGGGCAGCAACCTGATGATCTTCTTCCTGCGCGACTGGCAGGAGCTTTTGGAAACCCCCAATCTCGACCGTCTCGTGCCCGACCTCGCCCCGCTCGTTGCCCGTCTGCAGGAGGCGGGGGCCAACCAGTACCGTTTCTTTCGCTTCGACGCGGCCGGCGGCATCAAGGCCGCCTTCGTCTTCGTCCGCATGGACGAAGAGCTGTCGAAACTGCCCGCCGAAACCATCGCGCTCAGCCAGATGGTGCAAACCATCCTGCTGTGGTCCGACACCGCCTTTGCCGGCCAGAGCCCGCTGGCGCGCGCGCCCGACGGCACGCTGGTACTGCGCCCCGCTATCGCCGAGGTTATTCGCGCGGGCTACGACCCGGTGCTGCCGGTGATGGCGGCGGATGCAAGCCACGCGCTGCGGCTGGCGGCGCGGATGGGGGCGATGCAATGACCCACCGCTTCCAGACCCGCGTGTATTACGAGGACACCGACCTCGCCGGCATCGTCTACTACGCCAACTACCTGAAATTCATCGAACGTGCCCGCAGCGAATGGGTGCGCGACCTCGGCCTCGACCAGGCGCGGCTGAAGGCCGAGGCAGGCGTGGTGTTTGCCGTGCGGCGGGTGGTGGCCGATTACCTGGCCCCGGCGCGGTTCGACGATCTGTTGACCGTCGAGACCGATCTGAGACAGCTCACACCCGCGCGCTTGTTGCTGGAGCAACTCGTAAAGCGCGGGCAAGACAAGATTTTCACCGCGGAGGTGACGCTGGTTGCGCTGGGCCCCGAGGGCCGGGCGCAGCGGCTTCCGGCAGAGTTTCGCCGACTCGTTTCCGGGTCGGCTTCATAAACCCGCGATTACGGGGATTCGTTGGTAATTTCACTTAAAACCGGGTAGCGTCTGCGCTAATCAGGGCCGCGACAGCACGGTCCCCAACAACGAGCAGGCAGAATGGAAACGGAAACCCTTGCGATGGCGCAGGAGATTGACTTCTCGCTGCTGGCGCTTTTTGCGCGTGCCACCTTTACCGTCAAGATCGTCATGATTCTTCTGATCGCCGCCTCGTTCTGGTCGTGGGCGATCATCATCCAGAAGCTCATCCTGTTCCGCCAGGCGCGGGCCGAGGCAGAGGTCTTCGACCGCGCCTTCTGGTCGGGCGAGCCGCTGGACGAACTTTTCGAAAGCCTTGGGCCAGAGCCCCAGGGCGCGTCAGAGAAGATCTTCGCCGCGGGCATGATGGAATGGCGCCGCAGCCACCGGCAGGACGGCGGGCTGATCGCCGGCGCCGCGGCGCGGATCGACCGGTCGATGGACGTGTCGATCGCGCGCGAGTCCGAGGTGCTGAACGGCGGCCTGTCGTTTCTCGCCACGGTGGGATCGACCGCGCCGTTCATCGGCCTGTTCGGCACGGTCTGGGGCATCAAGCACGCGTTCGAACAGATCGCGCTGCAGCAGAACACCAACCTCGCCGTGGTGGCGCCGGGCATCGCCGAGGCGCTGCTGGCGACCGCGCTGGGCCTGCTCGCAGCGATCCCGGCGGTGGTCTTTTACAACAAGCTCTCGGCCGACAGCGACCGCATCGTGGGCGGCTACGAAAGCTTTGCCGACGAGTTTTCCACCATCCTGTCGCGCCAGCTGGACGCCTGAGCGATGGCTACGTCCATGACCCCACGCAAGGGCTCGGGCGGGCGGCGGACCCGGCGGCACAGCCGTCACCCGGCCGCGATGTCCGAGATCAACGTCACCCCCATGGTCGACGTGATGCTGGTGCTGCTCATCATCTTCATGGTGGCCGCGCCGCTTCTGACCGTGGGCGTTCCGGTGGAATTGCCCGAGACGGCGGCCAGCGCCCTGCCGACCGAGCAGGAAGAGCCGCTGACGATCACCGTGACGGCCGACGGCGCACTGGTGCTGCAAACCACCGAGACGCCCGAGGACGAGTTGATCCCGCGGCTGCGCGCGGTAATGGCGGAACGGACCGACGACAAGATCTACCTGCGCGCCGACGGGGCCATCCCGTACGAGCGGGTGGTTCAGGTCATGGGCGCGCTGAACGGCGCCGGGTTCCGCAAGATCGGCCTGGTGACCGAGACCGGCGGGCCGACGCTGGGCGGGCCGGGCAACTGACAGGGACGCTATGAACACCGGCACCCTCATTTCGGGCATCGCGCACCTGGTTCTTGTGGGCTGGGTGCTGCTGGCGGGGCTGTTTCAGGCCAGGCCGCCGGCCCCTTTGGATGTGACCGACGTGACCATCCTGTCGGGTGCGGAATTCGCGGCGCTGACCGCACCCGCGGCGGCGCCCGCTCCGGTACAGGAGGTGCCCGTGCCCCGCCCGCCGGCGCCCGAGGCGGCCGAGGCGCCGGCCAGCACCCCGGACAGCCCGCCCGACCGGCCCGAGCCCGAGGCGCCGCCGGTGGCCGAAGACCCGCAAGATGCCCCCGATATGGCGTCGCTCGCGCCGCCGCCCGCGGCCGAGGTGACGCCCGATCCGCCCGAGATCGGCCAGCCGCCCGCCGAAGAGTCCGCGCCGGTGCCCTTTACCGACAGCCCGGCGCCGCGGCCCGCGCCGCGCATTGCCCCGCTCGCCGCCCCGCCGCCCCCTGAAGAGGCCCGGCCCGACCCCACGCCGGCCCCTGCGACCACGCCGTCCCCCGCGCCAGAGGCGCCGGCCCCCGAAACCGAGGCCGCCGCGCCCGAAGAGGCCGCGCCCGAGATCGTCACCGAAGCCGAGGAAGAAGACACCCCGTCGGACTCGCCCTTCGCGGTGGCGCGCTCGATGCGGCCCGCGGCCCGGCCCGCGCGCGCGGCGCCTGCGCCTACGCCCCAGCCCAAACCGGCGGCGACCCCGCCGGCGCCTGCGCCCGAGGCCGAAGACCCCCTGGCCGATGCGGTGGCCGACGCGGTGGCCGAGGCGCTGGCCGACAGCGCTTCGGACCCCGCCCCGGCCCAGACGTCGGGGCAGGGCACCGCGGCCCTGGGCCCAACGCTGACCGGGGGCGAGCGCGACGCGCTGCGCGTGGCGGTCTCGCGCTGCTGGAATGTGGGCTCGCTGTCGTCCGAGGCGCTGGGCACCCGCGTGGTGGTGGCCGTCGACATGCAGCCCGACGGCACGCCGCGCGGCGAAAGCGTGCGGCTGGTCTCGTTCGAGGGCGGCTCCGAGGCGGCGGCGCGGCAGACTTACGAATCCGCGCGCCGGGCGATCATTCGCTGCGGTGCCTCGGGCTTTCCGCTGCCACAGGACAAATATGACCAGTGGCGCCAGATCGAGATGACTTTCAACCCGGAAAACATGAGGATCAGATGATGCGGCGGCTGTTCTTCCTCTGCCTTGCGCTGGCCATCGCCGGCGCCACGACCCCGGCCTTTCAGGCCCGGGCCCAGGGCCCCTTGCGGATCGTCATTGACGAGGGCGTGATCGAACCCTTGCCGTTCGCGCTGCCGGAATTCGTGGCCGAAACGCCCGCCGCCGCCCAGTACGCGCGCCAGATCAGCCAGGTGATCGCGGCCGATCTGGCCGGCACCGGCCTGTTTCGCGAGATCCCGCAAGAGGCGTTCATCGCGCGGGTGACCAGCTTTTCCAGCCCGGTGCAATATGCCGACTGGAAGGCGATCAACGCGCAGGCGCTGATCACCGGGGCGGTGGCGCTGTCGGGCGACCGGCTGACGGTGAAGTTCCGCCTGTTCGACGTGTTTTCCGAGGCGCCGCTGGGCGACGGGCTGCAATTCGGCGGCTCGACCGCGGCCTGGCGCAGGCTGGCACACAAGGTGGCCGACCAGGTCTATGGCCGGATCACCGGCGAGGGCGGCTATTTCGACAGCCGGGTGGTTTTCGTCGCCGAGACCGGCCCCAAGAACGCCCGCGCCAAGCGACTGGCGATCATGGATTACGACGGCGCCAACGTGCAGTACCTGACCGACAGCGCCTCGCTGGTGCTGGCGCCCCGCGTGTCGCCCACGGGCGACCGGGTGATCTATACCAGCTACGAGACGGGCTTTCCCCGGATCTTCCTTCTCGACATGGCGCGGCTGACGCGGCGCGCGCTCGACGACCAGCCCGGCACGATGAGCTTTTCGCCGCGTTTCGCGCCGAACGGGCAAACGGTGGTCTTTTCGCTCAGCCAGGGCGGCAATACCGATCTCTACACGCTCGACCTCGCCTCGGGCCGGCGCGAGCGGCTGAGTTCGTCGCCCTCGATCGAGACCGCGCCCAGCTACTCGCCCGACGGCCGCCAGATCGTTTTCGAGAGCGACCGCTCGGGCACTCAGCAGCTTTACGTGATGCCCGCCTCGGGCGGCGCGCCCAAGCGGATCAGTTACGGCCAGGGGCGCTACGGCACCCCGGTCTGGTCGCCGCGCGGCGACCTGATCGCCTTCACCAAGCAGAATAACGGGCGTTTCCATATCGGGGTGATGCGCACCGACGGCTCGGAAGAGCGTCTCCTGACCGCCTCGTTCCTGGACGAAGGGCCGACCTGGGCGCCCAACGGGCGGGTGATCATGTTCACCCGAGAGACCGCCGGGGCCGGCGGGGCGCCTGCGCTTTTTTCCGTCGACATCACCGGGCGCAACCTGCGACGCGTGCCGCTGCAGGGGGCGGCGTCCGACCCGGCCTGGTCGCCGTTGCTGCCCTGAGGCTATGCATTTCCAACCCGAGGCGGGGCTGCTAGCCTAAGCGGCGACAGGCCCGACCCAGACCGAGGACCGAAACCATGACACTCTTCGCCAAACCCCTTCTTCTGGTGGCCGCCATCGGCCTTGCGGCCTGTTCCGGCCCGGACCGGTTCGGCGCCGAGTCGGGCGCGGATTTCGGCGCCGCCGGCGCCCCCGGATCGGCCGCCGACCCGCGGTCGCCCGCCTATTTCCAGCAGGCCATCGGTGACCGGGTGCTGTTCGCCGTCGACCAGAGCACACTGAGCGATGCGGCGCGCGCCACCCTGGAGGGGCAGGCGCGCTGGCTGATCAGCAACACCGACTACAGCGCAGTGATCGAGGGCCATGCCGACGAGCAGGGCACGCGGGAATACAACCTCGCCCTTGGCGCCCGGCGCGCCAGCGCGGTGCAGGAATTCCTGGTCGAGCGCGGCATCTCGCCGGCGCGGCTGCGCACGGTGAGCTATGGCAAGGAGCGGCCCCTCGAGATCTGTTCGGAAGAAAGCTGCTATGCCCAGAACCGCCGCGCGGTCACGGTCATCGCGGCCGGCGGCACGAGCTGAGGGGCGGGGCGTGCGCGGGGCGCTGATCGCAGTTTGTTGCGCCGTGGCGCTGGGCCTTGCGCCCGGTGCGCAGGCGCAGGGCCGGGTCGAGACGCTGGCCGATATCCGGCAGGAGATGTCGGTGCTGTTCGTCGAGCTTCAGCGGCTCAAGCGCGAGTTGAACACCACCGGCGCCCCCGAGGTCGGGTCGCCCGCCGGCACCGCGTTGCAGCGCATCGACGCGATCGAGGGCGCGCTGCAGCAGCTGACCGCCCGCGCCGAAGAGATGGAGCATCGCATCGCGCGTATCGTCAATGACGGTACGACGCGGCTGGGCGATCTGGAGTTCCGGCTCTGCGAGCTTGAGCCCGGTTGCGATCCTGCAACCCTTGGCGAAACCTCGACGCTTGGCGGCGGGGCGCAACCCGTCGCCCCCGCGCCGGCCACGCCCAGCGCGCCGTCGGCCGGCGGCGCCGAGATGGCGGTGGGCGAACAGGCCGATTTCGACCGCGCCCAGGCCGCCTACCAGGCGGGTGATTTCGACGCCGCCGCCGCGCAGTTCGCCGCCTTTACCGAGACCTATCCGGGCGGGCCCCTGTCGGGCGTGGCCCATTTCCTGCGCGGCGAGGCGCTGAGCGCCCAGGGCCGCACCTCGGATGCCGCGCGGGCCTATCTGCAGAGCTTTTCCGGCGATCCCGATGGCGCGCGCGCGTCCGAGGCGCTGTTGCAGCTCGGCGTATCGCTGGGCACGCTGGGCCAGACGCAGGAGGCTTGCGTTACCCTTTCGGAGGTCGCCACACGCTTTCCCGGCGCGACCGTCGTGCCCGAGGCGGCGGCGGCGCGCGAGGCGCTCGGCTGCCCGTGACCGGTCTGGCCGCCGCGCTGGCCGAGGGGCTGGGTGCGGACCTGCCCGGCCGGCTGGGCGTGGCGGTGTCGGGTGGCGGCGACAGCATGGCGCTGATGCACCTGATGGCAGGCTGGGCGCAGGCGCGCGGCGCTGACCTCGCGGTGGTGACGGTCGATCACGGGCTGCGCCCAGAGGCGGCGGCCGAGGCCGATTTCGTCGCGCGCGTGGCCGCCGGGCTGGGCCTGTCCCACGATACCCTCAATTGGGACGGCTGGGACGGGCACGGCAACCTGCAGGACCGCGCACGCCGCGCGCGCCAGCGGCTGATCGCCGACTGGGCGTGCAGGCGGCGCATCGGTGCGGTGGCGCTGGGCCACACCGCCGACGACCAGGCCGAGACGTTCCTCATGCGGCTGGCGCGCGGCGCCGGCGTGGACGGGCTGTCGGGCATGGCGCCGCGCCGTGCCGCCGAAGGCATGCTCTGGCTGCGCCCGTTGCTGGCCTGTCGAAGGGCCGAGTTGCGCAGCTACCTTGAGGAGCTGGGGCAGGTGTGGGTCGAAGACCCGGGCAATGTCGACCCGCGCTTTGCACGGGTCCGCGCCCGGGCGGCGCTGACGGTGCTGGCGCCCCTCGGCATCGAGGCCGCCACGCTGGCCGGGGTCTGCCGCAACCTTGCCCGCGCGCGGGATGCGCTCGATGCCCATGCCGAAGCGGCGGCGCGCCGCGTGGCCCGCATCGACGGCGGCGACGTGGTCTTTGACCGCGCCGCGCTCGACGCGCTGCCGGGCGAGACGCGGCGGCGGCTGATGCGCCACGCGCTGGTCTGGGTGTCCGGCGCCGACTACGGGCCCAGGGAAGGCGCGCTGGAAGAGACGCTCGCCGCGCTTGCCGACTGCCCCGCCGCGACGCTGCACGGCTGCCTGATGCTGGCCGACGGCCCGACCTTGCGCATCGCCCGCGAGCACCGCGCCGTGGCCGCGGCCGAGACCCCGACCGGCGCGCTTTGGGATGGGCGCTGGCGGTTCGACGGGCCGCATCACGCCGAATTGACCCTCCGTGCCTTGGGCGAAGCGGGGCTGGCAGCCTGTCCGGACTGGCGCGCCACGGGCCGCCCTCGGGCCGCCCTGGTGGCCCAACCGGGCGTCTGGCGCGGCGAAAAGCTGGTTGCCGCGCCGCTGGCGGGCCTGTCCGAGGGGTGGCGCGCATGGCTTGCAACAGGCGAGGACAGCTTTTTCCGGCTGGTCGATTCGCATTGAACCTATGCCTCATATCTCTATCTTAGAGGGACGGGCGGTTATGCCGCCCCACAAGTTTCAAGGAGAAGACTGTGGGTAACGCGAGAAACATCGCCTTTTGGGTCGTGCTGTTTTTGCTGATCCTGGCCCTTTTCAACCTCTTCAGCGGCGGCCAGTCGACCATGTCGTCGCGCACGATCAGCTACTCGGAGTTCTTGCAGAACGTCGAGAATGGCGAGGTTGCGCAGGTGACGCTGGACGGCGAGCGCGCGCTGATCCGCGGCAGCGACGGGTCGAGCTATACCGCCATCGTGCCGCAGGGCGTGGACCTGACCGACCGGCTGGTCGAGAACAATATCGACGTCAAGGCCGAGCCGCAGGAGCAGAACGGCCTGCTGGCCTATGTCGGCACGCTGCTGCCGTTCCTCATCCTGATCGGCATCTGGATCTTCCTGATGAACCGGATGCAGGGCGGCGGACGCGGCGGCGCGATGGGCTTTGGCAAGTCCAAGGCGAAGCTCTTGACCGAAAAGCACGGTCGCGTGACCTTCGACGACGTGGCGGGCATCGACGAGGCCAAGGAAGAGCTGGAAGAGATCGTCGAGTTCCTGCGCAACCCGCAGAAATTTTCGCGCCTCGGCGGCAAGATCCCGAAGGGCGCGCTGCTGGTGGGCCCTCCGGGTACCGGTAAGACGTTGCTGGCCCGCGCCATCGCGGGCGAGGCGGGCGTGCCGTTCTTCACCATCTCGGGCTCCGACTTCGTCGAGATGTTCGTGGGTGTCGGCGCCAGTCGCGTGCGCGACATGTTCGAGCAGGCCAAGAAGAACGCGCCCTGCATCGTCTTCATCGACGAGATCGACGCCGTGGGCCGCTCGCGTGGCGTGGGCTATGGCGGCGGCAACGACGAGCGCGAGCAGACGCTCAACCAGCTCTTGGTCGAGATGGACGGGTTCGAGGCCAACGAGGGCATCATCATCGTGGCCGCGACCAACCGGCCCGACGTGCTGGACCCCGCGCTCCTGCGCCCCGGCCGGTTCGACCGGCAGGTGCAGGTGCCCAACCCCGACATCAAGGGCCGCGAGAAGATCCTTGGCGTGCATGCCCGCAAGGTGCCGCTGGGCCCTGACGTGGACCTGCGTATCATCGCCCGCGGCACGCCCGGTTTTTCGGGCGCCGACCTCGCCAACCTCGTGAACGAGGCGGCGCTGATGGCCGCGCGCGTGGGACGCCGGTTCGTGACGATGGAAGATTTCGAGAACGCCAAGGACAAGGTCATGATGGGCGCGGAACGCCGATCCATGGTCATGACCGAGGACGAGAAGAAGCTGACCGCCTATCACGAGGCGGGCCACGCCATCGTCGGCCTGAACGTGCCGCAGCATGACCCGATCCACAAGGCGACGATCATCCCGCGCGGCCGGGCGCTTGGTCTGGTGCTGAGCCTGCCGGAGCGCGACCAGCTGTCGGTGACCTACACCAAGTACACGTCCAAGATCGCCATGGCGATGGGCGGGCGCGTCGCCGAAGAGCTGATCTTCGGAAAGGACAACGTCACCTCGGGCGCGGCCAGCGACATCCAGCAGGTCAGCAAGATCGCCCGCGCCATGGTCACGCAGTTCGGCTTTGCCGATGCGGAACTGGGTTATGTGGACTACGCCAACGAGCAGGAGAGCTTTCTCGGGCCCTATGGCGGCGGCACCAACCACTCGGCGGCGACCCAGAAGATCATCGACGACAAGGTGAAAGAGATCATCGACGAGGGATATGAGACCGCCAAGCGTATCCTCACCGAGAAGCGTGACGATCTGGAGCGGCTGGCCCAGGGCCTGCTGGAGTACGAGACGCTCACCGGGTCCGAGATCACCAAGGTGATCGCCGGCGAACCGCTGAACCGCGGCGATGACGAGGACACGCCGCCCGACAGCGGCAACGCACCCTCGGTCACCGCGATCCCGAAGACCAAGCCGCGGCCGAAGCCGGGTTTCGAGCCCGAACCCTCGGCCTGACCGAAGGCCCTGCCGTCGTATCAGCCGCCGCGCCCCCGGGCGCGGCGGTTTTCATTCGAGCGCCTGCGGCGCACGCCTTTCGTATGGCGGCCCGTGCCGGGCCGCGCCTTGGGTATTTTCGCCAAGAAGAAGCCCCGGCGCAGGTGCGCCGCCGTAACCGGCGCGGTTTATGTCGGAAGCGGTGCTGTGGGGCGCCGCGGCGGCGGGTATCTCTCAAGGGGGAGACGGCCCAAGACAGGTCAGGGAGGAACGGGACATGGTGCACAAGACGGATATCGAGATCGCCCGCGCGGCGGACAAGAAACCGATCCAGGAGGTCGGCGCGCGGCTTGGGATCGGCGCCGACGATCTGCTGCCCTATGGCCATGACAAGGCGAAGGTGACAGCCGGATTCATCGCCGGGCTGGCGGACAGGCCCCAGGGCAAGCTGGTGCTGGTCACCGCGATCAACCCGACGCCGGCGGGCGAGGGCAAGACGACAACCACCGTGGGCCTGGGCGACGGGCTGAGCCGGATCGGCAAGAAGACGGCGATCTGCATCCGAGAGGCCAGCCTCGGACCCTGTTTCGGGATGAAGGGGGGCGCGGCCGGCGGCGGCCATGCACAGGTGGTGCCGATGGAGGAGATGAACCTGCATTTCACCGGGGATTTCCACGCCATCACCAGTGCCCATAACCTGCTGGCGGCGCTGATCGACAACCACATCCATTGGGGCAACGCGCTGGGCATCGACCAGCGGCGCGTCGCCTGGCGGCGGGTGATGGACATGAACGACCGCGCGCTCAGGGACATCGTCTGTTCGCTCGGCGGCGTGGCCAACGGCTTTCCCCGCGAGACCGGGTTCGACATCACGGTGGCCTCCGAGGTGATGGCGATTCTATGCCTCGCCTCCGACCTGTCCGATCTGGAGCGGCGGCTGGGCGACATCATCGTGGGTTACACGCGCGAGCGCGCGCCGGTCACCGCGCGCGATCTGAAGGCCGAGGGCGCGATGACGGTGTTGTTGAAGGATGCGTTGCAGCCCAACCTGGTGCAGACGCTGGAGCATACCCCGGCCTTCGTTCATGGCGGGCCTTTCGCCAATATCGCCCATGGCTGCAACTCGGTCATCGCCACGACCACGGCTCTCAGGCTGGCCGATTACGTGGTGACCGAGGCCGGGTTCGGGGCGGACCTCGGCGCCGAGAAATTCATGAACATCAAGTGCCGCAAGGCGGGGCTTTCGCCCGCCGCGGTGGTGGTGGTGGCAACGATCAAGGCGCTGAAGATGAACGGCGGCGTGGCAAAGGATGCGCTGGGGGCCGAGGATGTCGCCGCGGTCGAGAAAGGCTGCGCCAACCTGGGCCGCCATATCGAGAACGTCAAATCCTTCGGCGTGCCGGCGGTGGTGGCGATCAACCATTTCGCCGGCGACACCGAGGCCGAGATCGCGGCGGTGAAGGCCTATGCCGCGGGGCAGGGCAGCGAGGCGATCCTGTGCACCCATTGGGCCGAGGGCGGCGCGGGGGCCGAGGCGCTGGCCGAAAGGGTGGTCGCGCTGGCCGAGGCGGACCATCACGGCTTTGCACCGCTTTATCCCGACGAGATGGGCCTCTTTCAGAAGATCGAGACCATCGCCAAGCGCATCTATCGCGCCGACGCGGTGCTGGCCGACAAGAAGATCCGCGACCAGTTGCACGCCTGGGAGGATGCGGGCTATGGCGATCTGCCGATCTGCATGGCCAAGACCCAGTATTCCTTTTCGACCGACCCCAACCTGAGAGGCGCGCCCACCGGCCATTCGGTGCCGGTGCGCGAGGTGCGGCTGGCCGCCGGCGCGGGCTTTGTCGTGGTGATCTGCGGCGAGATCATGACCATGCCGGGCCTGCCGCGGGTGCCGTCGGCCGAGGCGATCGGGCTGAACGATCTGGGCCAGGTCGAGGGGCTGTTCTGAGCCGCATTGCAGCCCCGGCCCGCCCGCGCTAAGCGGTGGGGCGAGATCGAACCGATGCGGAGGGGGTGACGAATGCGAGCGCCTGAAGAGTGCCGTTCCATGGCAGAGCTGCGCGCCGAGATCGACCGGCTGGACCGCGCTCTGGTCGCCATGCTGGCCGAGCGGGCGGGCTATATCGACCGGGCGGCGGCGCTGAAGCCGGGCGAGGGGCTGCCGGCCCGGATCGGGAACCGGATCGACGAGGTGATCGGCAATGTGCGCGGATCGGCCGTCAAGGCGGGGCTGGACCCGGCGCTGGCCGAGACGCTGTGGCGCGAACTGATCGAATGGGCCATCGCCCGCGAAGAGGCGGCGATGGGGGCAAAGGAGAACCGGGCATGAGCGCAACCCTGATCGACGGCAAGGCCTTTGCCGCGACGATCCGCGAAAAGGTGGCCGGCCATGTGCGCCACCTGCATGGCGAACACGGGCTGACGCCCGGCCTGGCCGTGGTGCTGCTGGGCGAGGATCCGGCGAGCCAGGTCTATGTCCGCAACAAGGGCAAGCAGACCGTCGAGGCCGGCATGGCGTCCTTCGAGCACAAGCTCCCGGTGGAGACCTCTCAGGCCGAGCTTTTGGCGCTGATTGCGCGGCTGAACGCGGCGCCGGCGGTGCATGGCATTCTGGTGCAGCTTCCGCTGCCGGCCCATATCGATGCGGGCAAGGTGCTGGACGCGATCGACCCGGCCAAGGATGTTGACGGGTTTCACGTGCTGAACGTCGGGCGGCTGGCCACGGGGCAGAAGGCCATGGTGCCCTGCACGCCGCTGGGATGCCTGATGATGTTGCGCGGCCACCTGGGCGACATGTCGGGGGCCGAGGCCGTGGTGGTGGGCCGGTCCAATATCGTGGGCAAGCCGATGGCGCAGCTTTTGCTGGGCGAGAACTGCACGGTGACCATCGCCCATTCGCGCACCCGCGATCTGGGCGAGGTTTGCCGGCGGGCCGATATCCTGGTCGCCGCGGTGGGCCGGGCGCAGATGATACCGGGCGACTGGGTGCGCCCAGGCGCGACAGTGATCGACGTGGGCATCAACCGCATCGCGGCGCCGGAACGCGGCGAGGGCAAGACGCGGCTGGTGGGCGACGTGGATTTCGACAGCGCGGTCGGCGTGGCGGGCGCGATTACGCCGGTGCCGGGCGGCGTCGGGCCGATGACCATCGCGTGCCTCCTGGCCAACACGGTGACGGCCTGCTGCCGGGCCAACGACCTGGCCGAGCCGGAGGGGCTGACGGCCTGAGGGCCTGATCGGCGCTGAACCTACTCTGCGCCTCTGTGGACCCTGGTGCGCCCTTACCGGCTGTCTGACCGGGGCGTCCGGGCCGCGGCCGTCCCACCCCTCGGCAGGGCGCATCGCAACGGCTCGATCAGCAGGATGCGGGGCGGTATTTGGCGCCATGTATCAGGGAAATACGGCGGAGCGAAGCGCCCGCCCATGGTCTGGCGCGGCCTTCTTCACCTTGGTTCAAGCGCCATCGGCACCATCGTGCCCAGAAGCGTGGCCACATGCGCCCGGTCCGCGCCGTCCTCGGCGTAGATCTCGGCGCGCACGATCATCAGCCGCCGTCCGGGGCGGATGACGCCGCCCTCGGCGACCAGCCTCTCGCCGCGCGCCGGCGCCAGCAGGTGGATCTTGATCTCGCTGGTCAGCACCTCGTGGCCCGGCGGCAGCAGGCTGAGCGCGGAATAGCCCGCCGCGGTGTCGCCCAGCGAAAAGCTGAGGCCTGCATGGGCATAGCCGTGCTGCTGGCCGGTTTCGGGGCGGATCGGCGCGGCGATGGTCACCGCGCCGGGGACGAGGGAAACGATTTCGGCGCCCAAATGGGTCATCAGACCCTGCCGGGCAAAGCTTTCGCGCACGGCGGTGGCGAAATCGGGGTTCTTGGGCTGGGTCATGCGTGTGTCACCTCATGCGCCGCCGCGCGGCAGGGCGGTTTCGGCAGTGGGCGGGGCGGGTTGCCCAGCATTATCGCGCGCGCCTCTGTCCCGAAGAGCGGGGCGAAGGCCGGGTCGTCCCAGCAAAGCCCCCCGGTATAGGCGCCGTAGGCGGGCAGGATCAGCCGCGCCGCATCGTGCAGGAAACACGGCCGGCTCAGCGCCCGTCCGCCCAGGCTGATTCGCGCCTTGGGGTGGTAATGGCCCGAAACCTCGCCCACGGCGCCGGGCCGGGCGATGTGGCGAAAGATCAGCGGCCCCGCCGCATATTCGGCCAGATGGCTGCCGCCAAAGGCGATGGGCCCCGGGTCGTGATTGCCCTCGATCCAGAGCCAGCGCCGCCCGGCCATCAGCCGCATCAGCCATTGGGCTTCATCCTCGGGCAGGCCCGCGGCCGCGTCGAGATCGTCGAAGCTGTCGCCGAGGCAGAGCACCGTGCGCGCGCCGGTGACCGTGATATCGGCCTCCAGCCGGGCCAGCGTCTCGCGCGTCTCGTAGGGGGGCAAGAGCGCGCCGCCGCGCCGGGCGATCCGCTCGGCCTTGCCCAGATGCAGGTCGGAGACGGCCAGCAGCCCCGCGTCGCCCCAATAGAGCGCCCCGGAGGGCAGGGCGGCGAGCTGCGCGCCGGTCAGCATGAAGGCATACCCGTTCATGATTTGTTTCCACACGAAAACGCGCCCCATTGCAAGGGCTCAGGCAAGGCCGGCCTCGGCCATCAGTCTCTCGGCCGCCTCGTCGATCAGCCGCTGTTCGGCCGTGCCTGTCACCGGCACGCGGCCCGGTTCGAGGAACAAGGGCGCGGCCAGCGGTGTGACGCGGCTTAGCGGGACATGGTCGATCCGCCCCTTTGTGCGCGCCAGCATCGCCTCGATCCGTCCGAAATCGACGAGGCCCTTCATCGCCTCTTCCCGCGTGATCTCCAGCATCAGGTGGCCGGGGTCGTACTTGGCCAGCGTGTCGTAAAGGATATCGGACGAAAACGTCGCCTGCCGTCCGGTCTTGCGGCGGCCGGGGGTGTTGCGCTCGATCAGGCCTGCGACGATGGCCGAGGCGCGAAAGGTGCGCTTCATCACCGCGTTGCCGGCCAGCCACGTCTCGAACGCCTCGCGCAGGTTATCCCCGTCCAAAAGGGGGGCAGGGTCGGTCACCGGGTCCAGCCCCCAGATGAGGGTGGCGTAGTCGGTGGCGACGAAGCCCAGAGGCGCGAGACCGGCGGCCTCCATCCGTTGGGTAAGCAGCAGGCCAAGGGTCTGCTGGGCGTTGCGGCCGGCGAATCCGTAGACGCAGGTATGGGCGCGGCCCTCGTGCGGGAAGCTTTCGATCAGCAGCCGCTCGCGCCGGGGCAGGCGCGAAACCTTGCGCTGAAGGGCCAGCCATTCGGCGGTGTGGCGGGGAAGCTCGGGCCAGTCGGGTTGTCGGAACATCGTCAGGATGCGGTCGGACAACTGCGTCGAGGTGGCGAATTTGGTGCCCATGAAGGTGGCGATCTTGGGCGTTGCGCTGGCCGAGCGCGTGACCTCCACCGTCATTTCGCGCAAGCCTTCGTAACGTACGATCTGCCCGCCGATCAGGAAGGTGTCGCCAGGGGTCAGCGTGGCGGCGAAGCCTTCCTCGACCTCGCCCAGCGGGGCGCCGCCGCGGTGGCGCTGCATCCGGACCTTGAGTGTTTCCGTATCGACAATAGTGCCCAGGTTCATTCGAATTTGTTTCGCAGCGCGCGGGTCGCGCAGGGCCCACCGCCCGTCGGGCCCCCGTTTCAGCCGCTGCCATCGGTCATAGGCGCGCAACGCGTAGCCCCCCGTGGCCGCGAAATCGAGGCAGGCGTCGAAGGCGGGACGCGTGAGCGTGGTGTAGGGGCCAGCGGTCGTGACCTCGTCGTAGAGGGCATCGGCGTCGAAGGGGCCCGCGGCGGCGGTGGCCAGGATATGCTGGCACAGCACGTCGCGGGGGCCGGGCCCGCGCGGGTCGCCGTCGAGGTCATGGGCGCGCGCGGCCTGCAACGCGGCGACGCATTCGACCACCTCAAAGCGGTTTGCAGGAACCAATAGCGCTTTGGAGGGCGCATTGTATCTGTGATTGGCACGCCCGATCCGCTGGACCAGCCGTTTCACGTTCTTCGGCGCACCGACCTGGATGACCAGATCGACATCACCCCAGTCGATCCCGAGATCCAGCGAACCGGTGCAGACCACGGCGCGCAGTGCGCCTTCGGCCATCGCGGCCTCGACCTTTTCCCGCGCTTCGCGGGCGAGGCTGCCGTGGTGGATGCCGATGGGCAGGCCCGCGTCATTGGCCAGCCACAGGTCGTGAAAGAATATCTCGGCCTGCGCGCGGGTGTTGTGAAAGATCAGCGTGGTGCGGTGGCGCCGCACCTCGTCGAGGATCGCCGGGATCGCATAGCGCCCGCCGCCGCCCGACCAGGGCGGCGGCGCGTCGGTTTCCAGCATGGCGATATCGGGGTCGGGGCCGGGATCGGCCTGCAATATCTCGCAAGCCTTGGGTGCCGGGGCGAGGAAACGGCCGATCGCCGGCGGGTCTTCGACCGTGGCCGACAGCCCCACGCGCGAGAGCCCGGGGCAGAGCGCGGCGAGCCGGGCGAGGCCCAGCATCAACTGGTCGCCGCGCTTGCTTTCGGCCAGCGCGTGCACCTCGTCGACGATCACCCGTTTCAGCCCCGCGAAAATGCGCGGCGCGTCCTCGTAGGACAGCATCAGCGCCAGGCTTTCGGGCGTGGTCAGCAGGATATGGGGCGGGTCGGCCCGCTGGCGCCGTCGCTGGGTATGCGAGGTGTCGCCGGTGCGGTCCTCGATGCGGATGGAAAGGCCCATCTCATCGACCGGCGCGCGCAGGTTGCGGCGGATATCGGCGGTCAGCGCCTTGAGCGGCGAAATGTAGAGCGTGTGCAAGCCTGGTGCCGGATCAGGGCCTAAATCGGCCAGAGAAGGCAGGAATCCTGCAAGCGTCTTGCCCCCGCCTGTCGGCGCGATCAAGAGCAGGGCGGGCGCGCCGGCACGCTCCAGCATCTCATGTTGATGCGGATGCATGGCCCATCCGCGCGCGGCGAACCAGGTGTCGATGAAAGGGGGCACGTTGCTCATGCCCCCAATCTAATGCGCGCTCCGTGACTTTTCGAAAAATCCTTCGGTGGATTTTGCGCGGCTCAGTGCACGATGGTTTCCTCGCGGACGAACATGTTGGCCCAGGCGCGCTCGATCAACTCGGGGCTCATCTGGTAGGGGATGCCCTCGAACTCGCAGATCGCGATCATCTGGTCGACCAGGAACACCGGCTGGTAGTTCGCATAGACATTGTCGATGGTCGGGTATTTTTCCTGCAGAAGGTAGATCAGCGTCGCTTCGTCGAGCGGCATCTTCTTCTTGCGCGCCACCAGGGAGAAGATCTTGAGAAAATCCTCCCGGCAGGGGCCGTCGATCTTGATCTTGAAGAAGATCCGCCGGAGCGCCGCCTTGTCGAAGATCTCGTTCGGGTGGAAGTTGGTCGAAAAGATCACCAGCGTATCGAAGGGCACTTCGAACTTTTCGCCCGATTGCAGGGCGAGGATGTCCTTGCCCTCTTCCAGGGGCACGATCCACCGGTTGATCAGCGACTGTGGCGGTTCCTCTTGCCGGCCAAGGTCGTCGACGATGAAGACACCGCCGGTCGATTTCAGTTGCAGCGGCGCCTGGTAGGTCCGCGCGGTGGGGTTGTAGACAAGGTCGAGCATCGACAGCGACAGCTCGCCCCCGGTGATCACCGTCGGTCGCTCGCACAGCACGTAGCGCGTGTCAAAGCGGTTCGAGGTGCGGCGCAGCGACGAGGGATCGTCCTCGAACTCTTCGGCCGCCGAATGCACGATCGGGTCGTAGACGGTGATGACCTGGCCGGAATACTCGATGGCGCGGGGGACGTAGATCTTGTCGCCCAGCGCGTCGCGGATGCCGTTGGAGATCGACGACTTGCCGTTGCCGGGGGGGCCGTACATCAGGACCGACCGGCCCGATCCGACCGCGGGGCCGAGGTGATCCAGCAACTCGTCAGGCAGGATCAGGTGGCCCATTGCCCCGTTCAGCTGATCGCGGGTGATCTGGATGTTCTTGATCGACTGGCGCTTGACCTGTTCGGAATAGACCGCAAGCGGCACCGGCATCGCACCGTAATATTCCGACTGGCTGAGCGCGTCGAGCGCCCTGGCCTTGCCGCCATCGGTGAGCTGATAGCCCATCTGCCCGCCTGAGCCGGCATGCAGGTTGCCGGTGGCCTCGAGCAGCTTCTGGCTGCGCGCCAGGTCGACCAGTTCCTGCGTCACGGGGACCGGCAGGCAGATCGCCTTGGCGATTTCCGGCACGATATCGAGGTTCTGGCGGAAGACCGTCTTCAGAAGGATGTCGCGCATCATGACGACGGGCAGCCGCATCTCTTCGAGCGAGCGCGGCGCCGGCGGTGCCATGACTGTGGAAGTCTGCATATTCATGAGGTTGCCCTGAAACTGATCCTTTGCTGGCGTGAAGCTGGCGGATTTTTTTGGCAAAGATGGGGCACGAAGCGAATATCTTTGGACAGCGTGCGCCACGGCGGGGGATAACCGGCCCGGACGCGCGCCTTGAAATGTGACCGAGGGCAGGCATGAGCAGACCGAATCCGTTTATCCTGACCGCCTTCCTTTTGGCGGTCGTCACGATCCTGGGCGGCCTGCCGCTGCTGCAGGGTGCGCTGTTTATCGGCAAGCACGAGGGGGACATGATGCACCTTCTCGACATCGTCTTCCGCATTGCCGACGGCCAGTGGCCGCACCGCGATTTCATGACGCCGATCGGCTATCTGGCCTTCGCGCCCATCGCGCTGTTCGTCAAGCTGGGTTATGGCGTCGGGCACGCGATCCTTTACAGCCAGGTGCTGGTGGCGGCGATCCTGCTGCCGGTGACCGTCTGGGTTGCGGTCACCCGGATTCCGGGGCGATGGGCCTATCTGTTCGGCTTCGTGGTCATGGTGTTCTGCCTTGCGCTGGTGCATGGCGAGGCCGAGCGCAGCATCTCCATCTCGATGCATTACAACCGCTGGGCGTGGGCCGTCAGCTTTCTGGTGCTGACCGCGGCGCTGTTGCCTGCGCGGGGCAGGGCGCGCGCGGCGGTGGACGGTCCGATCATCGGGTTGGGCCTGGCCGCTCTCGCGCTGACCAAGATCACGTTCTTTGCCGGTTTCGCCGTGCCGGTGGCGCTTGCGCTTGCGATCCGCCGCGACTGGCGCGCCCTGCGCCTGGCCGTCTTTGCGGGGCTGGCGGTGGTCGCGGTGGTCACGCTGCTGGCCGGCCCTTTGTACTGGCCCGCCTACATCCGGGACCTGTTGACGGTCGCGGGGTCCGAGCTGCGCCCGTCGCCGGGGGGCGTGTCTTTCCGGGCGATGATCGGCGCGCCGGCCTTCGTGGGCGGGAACCTGCTGTTGATCTACGCGGCGATCCTGCTGCGCGAGATGCGTCACGATCTGCTGGGTCTCGTTGTGCTGCTGCTGGTGCCGGGCTTCTATTTCGTGACACACCAGAACTACGGAAACGACCCGAAATGGCTGCTGCTGCTGGGGATTTTGCTGTTCATCAGCCGCACGCCCGGCGCCGCGCCCCCGGAAAAGGGCATCGACCGCAACCAGGTGGCGCTGGTGGTGGGCACGGCGCTGCTGGCGTTCATCTTCCCCTCGCTGGTCAACATGACCCTGTCGCCGCTGCGGCAAGGCAACACCGTGGTCTCCGAGTACGCGCCGTTGCTGGGCGGCGAGGCCCCGCATGACGACCTGTTCGCGGCCAAGTCGCGCGCGTACCTGATCCGAAAACAGGCGCCTGTCGACATGCGGGACGGCGGGCTCGACCGGTTTTCGGATATGGTCGAACGCCCCGAGCCTGCGCAGTTGCTGGGCGAGGAACTGCCGGACTGCGAACTTTATACCGGGCTGATCGGGTGGTACGCCAATGTCGCCGCCGACCTAGAAGAGGCGGGCTATGCAGGCGCGCGGTTTTTCAACGCCGACGTGCTGAACCCCTATTGGTTGTTTGCCGATTTCCGGCCGCTCGCGCATGGGGCGCCGTGGCATTACGACGGGCTGCCGGGGATCGAGGGCGCCGACTACCTTGTCGTGCCGGTCTGCCCGGTCAAACAGAAACAGCGCAAGCGCATCCTCGACCTGATCGCCGAGACCCCGCTGGAGCTGCACGAGGCGCACCGCACCGACCACTACATCTTGCTGGAGTTGGACGGGCAGGCAGGCGGCTGAGCTCGGTCAGCTCCCGAAGGCCGCGGCGAGGGCGAGATAAAAGATCAACGCACCGCCCAGCGCGAGGCCCATGGGAAAGTCGCGCCGCTGCCAGGATTCCCACTCTGGCACCAACCCTCGAATGGCAGGCGTGGCGCGCGCTGTGCGATGGGTCAGGAACGCGGCCAGCAGCACGGCGGCGAAGAGCACCAGCATCAACCGGGCATCCGCCGCGGCGATGAAGGGCGCCATGGCCGCGGCAAATTTCGCGTCGCCCCCGCCGACGAGCCCGCCCATGTTGAGAACGAAACCGATCGCCAGCACGAGGGCCAGATGCGCCCAGCCCCAGGCCCAGGCCTCCAGCGGCAGCGCGAACGGCCCGACCACGGCATAGATGGCGACCAGCACAAGCACCGCGCGGTTGGCGATGCGCATCGCCTTCATGTCGCTCCACGCGACCCAAAGCGCCACTGGCGTGACAAAGGGCAGGAACAGGATGGCCGCCGAGGCAGGAATATTCATCGGCCTAGTTGGTCACGTTGGCCTGTAGCGCGGCAAGCGCGCGCGAGGCTTCTTCGAAATGCTGCGGGTGGGTATCGACGGCCTCTTCCAAGAGGCCCTTGCCGATGGCCACATCGCCGTTCTTGATCGCGGCGAGCGCCAGCGTGTGATAAAGCTGCGCGCGCTCGATCTGGCTGACTTCCAGGATGGGCATCTGGTAGTTGCGCTGCGCGCCCCGCGACAGGACAAGGTTGTTCTTGGCGGTGAAGAGATCGCGATCATAGGTGATCGCCTCTGTAAACAGCCGCTCGGCGCCGGAAAAATCGCGCCGGGTCAGCTTGGAATAGCCCCAGTTGTTCATCACGGCGGCCGGCCGCGTGGTCAGGCCCACGGCGGTTTCGTAGAAGCTGTCGGCGCGCTTCCATTCCTTGTTGGCATCGGCCACCATCGCCTCGAGGCGGTAGCGGTTGTAGGTCTCGTGGGTGGGCGGAATGGTGTCGAGCACCGCCTCGGCCCGGTCCCAGTTGCCCGAACGGATCAGGGCGTCGGCGTAGTTCACGCGGTCTTCGTTGGTCACCTCGGGATGGGAGATGACGTCGCTCCAGACCGAGGTGGCCTCGGTGTAGCGGCGCGCGCGGATCAGCGAGCGGGCAAGGCCGCGCTTGAAATCTATGCGGTTGGGCTGTTCGGCGGATTCGCGTTTGAAATAGGCGACCGCCTCGTTGGGGTCGGCCACCGTCATCATGATGGCGTTCATGCTGTTTTCGTCGGAGGCGATAACGTCCTGAACGGCGCGCTCGACCTCGGCCTCGTTAGCCTTCTGGCATGCCGATAGCGCAAATGCGCTGGACACGCACAGCGTGAGGAAGACGGGGTGTCGCATTGCCTGCGTCCTCTGCTGCTCTCTTGCTACGGCGCGGACAAAAGCAGATACCTGCCGTTTCCTCGCCTCATGAGCTCGAAGTTTTTTTGTTCTGGCTCATAATAGGCAGGATTTTCGGTTTTTGCGATAGCCAAGCGCAGGTTCTGTCGGATTTCGTCGCTTGCCCCGTTGTCCAGCCCGTAGGCGGTGCGGAACACGCGCCTCGCCTCGCCGTATTCGCCGGTTTCCATCAGCACGACGCCGAGATTGTTCCAGGCCGGTACGAAGCTGTCATCGGCATCGATCGCGCGGCGCAACAGATCCTCGGACTGGCCCAGCCGGCCGAGGCGCAGATTGGCCGAGCCCAGTGCCGAGAGCACGTCGACCGTGAGGCCGTGTTCGGCAGCACCGCGCAGATAGGCCTTGAGCGCCAGTTCGTATTCGCCCGCCGCCATCAGGCGGTGGCCCACGACCAGCCCGTCGACGGCCTCGCGCACCTCGGGCGTGCCGGGCGGCGGCGGCGGGCCCTCGTAGAGCGGCGAAAGGCCGCCCGTCGGCTGACAGGCGGCCACCAGAAATATCAACCCGACCCGCAGGGGCCGGCCCAGCGCCTTAGAAATTCGAGGTGCTGAGGGTCGTGTAGATATCATATATCGAGGGCCCGATCAGGATGATCATCAGCGGCGGAACCGTGAACATCATCGTGCCCAGAGTGAGCTTGGTCGGCAAGGTGTTTGCCTTTTCCTCGGCGCGCATCACGCGCTTGTCACGCATTTCGCCGGCATAGACCCGCAGGGCCTCGGCGATCGAGGTGCCGAAAGTGGTCGACTGGATCAGCACGGTGACAAAGGACGACACGTCGGCCACGCCGCAGCGTTCTGACATGTCCTTCAGCACCTGCACCTTTTCCTTGCCGGCCTTCATCTCGTGCGCGACCAGTTCGTACTCGTCGGCCAGCGCGGGGTAGCCTGCGCGGATTTCCTTGCTCACACGGATGATCGACTGGTCGAGCGATTGGCCCGCTTCGACGCAGACCAGCATCATGTCGAGACTGTCGGGAAAGCCCTCGATGATTTCCTGCTGGCGCGATTGCAGGCGTCGCTCGACCCAGTATTTCGGAAGATAATAGCCCGCCGCGCCGGGGATGACGACCGACAGCACGATCATCTGCGTGGTGACGTCGCCGGTGGCCGACTTGATGACCGCAAAGAGCATGCCGAGGCCGAGAAAGCCCAGGCCGAGGGCCAATTGGGCAAAGTGGAACATGCGCACCGACGCCTTGGAGCGATAGCCGGCCTGCAGCAGCTTCAGCTTTGCGGCTGACAGCTCTTCCTCGTCCTGGGGCTCAAGGAAGGTCGAAAACCTGTCCAGCTTTTCGGTGCGCGAGCGCGGCCGCAGGCTCTTGCCGGGGTCGGCAACGTTTCGCGCGGCATCGGCTCGGATGTCGCGCTTGAGCTTGTCCAGCGGATCGACCTGCTTTTTCAGAAGCGTCGGCAGCGACAGCAGGATAAGCAACACGCCCAGCAGCCCGGCGGCGTAGAGCGGGCCCATCTCGCCGAAGTTATCGGTCAGGATGGCGTTGATTTCGTTTATGAATTCCATCTCTCTGGGCCTCAAACCTTGATATTGACCATGATCTTCATGAAGATCACGTTGGCCACGAGGAACACGCCGACGATGATCGCCGCGGGAATGAAGGCCGCGGTCGTTTTCACCTCGTCATAGTAGTCCGGCTTGATCACGTTGATCATCAGGATTGCCGCGATCGGGAAGCCCGACAGGAACATACCCGACCATTTCGCCTCGGCGGTGATCGCCTTGACCCTGCGGAACAGCTTGAACCGCGCCCGGATCACCTTGGCCAGACCGGCGAGGATCTCGGCCAGGTTGCCGCCCGATTGCTGCTGGATGGTGACGGCCACCGCGAGGAAGCGCAAATCCTGCATGTCCATCCGCTCGGCCAGGGATTTCAGGCTTTCCGAAACGTCGCGGCCATAGGCGGCCTCGTCGGCGATCATGCCGAATTCCGAGCCCAGCGGGTCGGGCACCTCCTTGGCCACGATGTTGACAGCAGAGGAAAAAGGGTGGCCCACACGAAGTGAGCGCACCATCAGTTCCACCGCGTCGGGAAGCTGTTCCTCGATCAGGCCGAGACGTTTCTTGGCCTTGTTGTTGATCCAGACATAGACACCGCCAAAACCCATGACGAGGGCAACCAGCGCGCGCACCGGCAGCGAGGCGGCGGTGCCCACGGTCAGGCCCATGAAGGCGACCGCCGAGAGCAGCAGCATCACCATGATGAGTGCCTTGGGCGAGAAGGCGATATTGGCCTTTTGCGCCTTGTCGGCGAGGATCGCGTAGAGCGGGATGCCCTTGGCGTTCATGTGCTGGCTCATCTCCTTGCGGAGTTGTTCCAGCACCTGTTCGCGGTCGATACCCTTTTCCAGCATCTCCAGCCGGCGGTTGACCCTGTTGTTGAGGCTGATCGACTTGCCGAAGACGGTCAGGTAAAGGCCCTCGACCAACGCGAGGACTGCGACGAAGATCAGGCCGTAAATGATCGGCTCAATTCCAATTTCCATGATCAGTCCCCTGTGATCGGTTCGAAAATCGAGGGCGGAAGGTCGTAGCCCCATTGGCGGAAACGTTCCGAATAGTGGCTGCGCACACCGGTGGCGTTGAAGCGGCCGATGATCTTGCCGTCGGGCGCGAGGCCGAGGCGCTCGTAGCGAAAGATTTCCTGCATCGAGATGACGTCGCCTTCCATGCCCGTGATTTCGGTGATCGACACCATCCGGCGCGAGCCGTCTTGTAGGCGGCTGGCCTGCACGATCAGGTGCACAGCGCTTGCGACCTGGCTTCGAACCGCTTTGAGAGGCATTTCAATGCCGGCCATGGCGATCATGTTCTCAAGGCGGCTGACCGCGTCGCGCGCGTTGTTGGCGTGGATCGTGGTCATCGAGCCGTCGTGGCCGGTATTCATCGCCTGCAGCATGTCGATGACCTCTTCGCCGCGCGTCTCGCCGACGATGATGCGGTCGGGGCGCATCCTGAGCGCGTTTTTCAGACAGTCCCGCTGGCTGACCGCACCGCGGCCCTCGACGTTTGCGGGGCGGCTTTCCATCCGGCCCACATGGGTCTGTTGAAGCTGAAGTTCCGCGGTGTCCTCGATGGTCAGGATGCGCTCGGAGTTGTCGATGAAGGACGACAGCGCGTTCAGCGTGGTCGTCTTGCCCGAACCCGTACCGCCCGAGACGATGACATTCAGCCGGCAGGCCACCGCAGCCTGAAGATAGGCGGCCATTTCTTCTGTAAAGGCGCCGAATTTCACCAGGTCGTCGATCGCCAGCTTGTCCTTCTTGAATTTCCGGATCGACACCAGGCTGCCGTCGACCGCGATCGGCGGCACCATCGCGTTGAAACGCGAGCCGTCGGCGAGGCGGGCGTCGACATAGGGGGTGGATTCGTCGACACGCCGGCCGACGGCCGACACGATCTTGTCGATGATCCGCAGCAGGTGCTTTTCGTCCTTGAAGGTGATGTTGCTGAGTTCCAGCTTGCCCGAGCGTTCGATAAAGATCTGCTGCGGGCCGTTCACCAGGATATCGTTGACCGTGTCGTCCTTCAAAAGCGGTTCGAGCGGGCCGAGGCCCATCACCTCGTCGAACAGTTCCTGGTGCAGGGTCTGGCGGTCTTCCTTGTTCAGGACGACGCTCATCTCATCCAGCGCCTCAGCGCTGATCGCCTGGATTTCGGAACGAAGATCGGACTCCGACGCGGTTTCGAGCGCGGCGAGGTTCAGGTCCTCCAAAAGCCGCTTGTGCAGTTCGTTCTTGATGTCGGCCAGCCGCTGCTTGCGCTTGCGTTCCTTGTCGACGGCTTCCGCGCGGGCCGGCGAAATCTGCTGCGAGGGCGGGCGGCGAATGGTTTCCGGCGCGGCTTCGCGCACCGCGGCCTGGGCGGTCGGTCCGTCGGCGAGTTGGGCCGGGCCGGTGCCGGTTTTCTTGTAACGCGAGAACATTGGGGGTCCCCCTCCTTACTCAGCCGGCGGCCTCGGCCTCACGGGCGTGTTCATAAAGCTGCACCGCGAGTTTCTGAATTTCCTTGCGCAGCGGCATCTTGCCCGCGGTCTCGGACAGGGGCATGCCGTGGTCGCCGGCCTGGCTGACCATCTTGCCGCCTTCGGGCAGCAGTATCTCGATGTCGATATCCAGGCTCTCGGCCATCCGCTTGACGCGGCTCTTGCCCGACAGATCGGCGAATCTCGGCGCCCGGTTCAGCGCAAAGCGCAGCTTCTCGTGCGGCAGATCCTCGCTTTTCAGCGCGCGGATCATCCGCAGCGTGTTCTGGGCCGAGCGCATGTCGAGTTCGAGCAGGACGAAGTAGATCTGCGCCTGCGCCAGGACCGTCTCGGTCCACTGCACCAGCGTCGACGGCATGTCGACGATGACAAAATCGAAATTCGCGCGTGCGACGTCGATGATGGCGTTCACGTCCTCCGACCCGATCAGATCGAGCGGCAGAATGTCGGCCGGCGCGGTCAGCACGTGCAGACGTTCGTTGAAGGTCTGCAGCGCCTGCATGAAGACGTCCCTGTCCATCGCGCCGGTATCGGACAGCAACTCGAACACGGCTTCGCGGCGGGGCAGGTCGAGATAGGTCGACACCGCACCGAACTGCAGGTCGAAATCGATCAGGCAGACCGCCGGCGGTTCCTTCTTGTCGGCATTCGCCAACTCCCAGGCGAGGTTGACGGCAAAGGTCGTGGTGCCCACGCCCCCGGCCAGGCCATGCACCGGCAGAACCACGCCTTCGCGGTCGCCCGCGGGGTGGCCCGGAAGCCCGGTCGGAACCGGCTGCAGATTTGGCGCCGGCGCGCGGCGCAGCTTTTCGATCGCCTCGTGCAGCGCGCCCTCGGGCAGGGGGTAGGGGACGAAATCCTCGGCGCCCAGCCGCAACAGTTGGTGCAACGCCATCGGGCTCAGCTCGTCGGCGATCAAGATCACCTTGACCTTGTGTTCCTTGGCGGTCTTCACCAGGTCGCAGATCGTCGACAGGACCTCCTCGTCCTCCTGATCCACTGCGATGGCCATGAACTCCAGCTCTTGCGCATCGGGCTGTGTCAAAAAGACGGTGGCGTCGTCGAAGGATAGATCGCCCCAATTTTCGCCGAGCTCGGCCTCCATGTCTTCGATCAATAGCTCGAAACTCTGCACGTCGCGCGAAACCGTACAGGCGACGATGGGGGCGGGGTCCGACTGGATCGCTGCGTTACTCGCCATATGCCACTCTTCCTTCTCCTTGCAGACAGCCGCGGACGCGCGGGACCGCGCGAAATTGCGGGTCCTGGCGGGGCGGATGCCAGCGCGCGACTCGGTGTCACACGCGTTGCTGCCTCTGGAGAAAGGTGGCTTTCAAGTTGGGCAACATTACGGCCCAAAAACCAAAATTGTTGGAAGATCGCGCCTTTCCGGCGCGATTAATTATTCGTCGCCAACGATGGCGTGAAGCTCGGTCGCGCTGTCGACGTATTCCTCGTAGGTGCGCTGCATGTACTTGCCATCATGGACAAGCGGCTTGCGCTTGAGGAAGCCCGAAACCTCGGTCACGGTGCGGCGGTTGCGCCGCTCGCGGTTCTCGGTGACGATCAGCGGCTGTGTCTCGCCGTAGGAGACCACGGCCTCTAGCCGGCTGCGCGAAATGCCCCGGCTGACAAGGTAGTTGACGGCGGCCCGCGCCCGGCGCAGGCCGAGGCGCTTGTTGTAGCTGTTCGAGCCGACCTTGTCGGTATGGCCATAGACCCGGAAGCGGACCGAGGGGTACTGGGCGATCCATTCGGCCTGGCGGGCCAGTGCCGCCTGGGCTGTCCCGTCCAGAACGGCGCTGTCGAAGTCGAAATTGATGGTGGTCGGCGCCTCGGCGGCGAACCGGCGTGACAGGCTGATGACGGCATCGCGTTCGCCGTTCATTACCAGGGTGTTGTTCATCGTGGCATTGCCGAAATCGCCGCTATCGAGGGTGCTGCCGGCAGGGGCGTTGATCGCTGCGGGATTGCACCCCCCCAGAGCGACGAGAGCCGAGACGGACAGTAGAACAAGGGGGCCGCGCATCTCTCTTACTCCATCACATAGCCGTAGGGGGCGCTGAATTCCTGCCGGGCCACTTCGCCGGCGGCGCCGGGTAGGCGGCCATCGCGGCCGGCGACCTTGCCGAAGAGGAACAGTTCGGACTCGCTGGGCGGCCGTACCCTGTCGGTCGGCATCGCAAGCGCCTCTCCGCGGGTCGGCGACACGAGGTGAGCGGTGATGATGATCACCAGTTCGCTCTGTTCGCGGTTGTATTCCGAGCTGCGGAACAGCGCGCCCAGGATCGGCACGTCGCCCAGCCAGGGCACCTGGCTGTTGAGGCTCCGGAAGTCGTCTTGCAGCAAGCCCGCGATGGCAAAGCTTTCGCCGTCGCGCAGTTCGACCGTGGTGGCCGTGCTGCGGGTCGAGAAGCCCGAGATGGTGATGTTGCCGTCGGAGTAGCTGTTGTTGGTGTCGATTCCGCTGACCGCTGCGCTCATGCGCAGGTTGATGTTCTTGCCGACCACGCGAGGCGTGAATTCGAGCTGGATGCCGAAAGGCTTGAACTCGACCGTGACCTGGCCGTCCGAGTCCGTGATCGGCACAGGGTATTCGCCCCCGGCCAGGAACTCGGCATTCTGGCCGGACAGGGCGGTCAGGTTCGGCTCCGCCAGCGTGCGGACAAAACCTTTTGTTTCAAGGGCTTCCAGGAGGATGGCAAATTCCATGCTGCCGGCGCCGACGCCGAAGGTGAACGCACCCTGGGTGCCGCTTTGCAGCTCGAGCCCGGTGGTGGCGTCCCCGTCGAAGATGTTGCCGAAATTGTCGCCCGAAATGAACGTGCCGTTGCCGCCGTTATAGCCGATGTTGCCGCCGTCGCCGGTGCCGTTGACCGCGAGGCTGGCCGAGAGGCTCTTGCGGACCGAGCGGTTCATCTCCGCGAAGCGGACCTTGAGCATGACCTGCTGGCTGCCGCCGACCGTCATCAGGTTGGCGACACGCTCTGGAGCGTAACGTCCGGCCAGATCAAGTGCCCGGTCGACCACCACGGCAGAAGACACGGTGCCAGACAGAACGATGCCGTCATTCGCGGCGCGCACCTCGATGGACTCGCCGGGCAGCACCTCGCGCAGCCGCTCTTTCAACTCGCTGAGATCTGGGGTGACGCGGACTTCGACGTTGGTGATCAGCTGGCCATCGGGGCCCAGCAGGGTCAGCGTCGTCCGCCCCGGCGACTTGCCCAGGACGTAGATCATCCGGTCGGAAAGCGTGGAGATGTCCGCGATCGCGGGATTGGAGATCGACAATTCGGCGAAGACCTCGTCGCTTTCGACGACGACCGCGCGGTTCATCGGAACGTTCAGCTTACCTGACGGGGCCCCGCTCATCACCCGAAGAGTTTCGGCCGAGGTCGGACCCGCCTGTGTCGCAACCACGGCTACACCCAAAAGGCCCGCCGCGAACAACTTCTTAATGCTCATGTGATCCTGCCTTTCCGACCACGCCTCATGTCGGGTCTGTTCGCCCGTTGTTCGAGAGCATGCGGTACTTCGCATTTTATTGCAACAATCAAGCCTGTGCGACTCGGCCTGCCTGTGGACATGCCGCAACACCCGAGCCGGAGAGGCACACGCCACTAAGCCAAGCGCGCGCCCCGTGAAGGGCGCGCGCGGCGGATCGTTCGGTATTTTCGGGGTCAGTTGGTGCAGGGGATCGGAATTTCCACCACCTCGGCACCCCGGCGCGTCCGGATCGAGCATTCCTCGGCCTTTTCTTCGACCACCTGCACCTCTTGCTTGATGCCCAGCAGGCGGTTTTGGTCGATCTCGACGCCGGCGACGTCTTCGTTGTCATCGGCGCCGACCAGCGACAGCGACAGGCGTCCGGTCGATTGCGCCTGGGCCAGGGCCGCGACCTGCTCGGGTGTGGCTTCGACCGTGACGGTGCGCGCGATGACGGGGCTTGCGCGGTCCTCGTCGGCGGTCTGGTCGATCGCGATCAGACGCATCTTCGTCTGGATCAGCTTGGTCACGCTGCCACCGCCGGAATTGCCGGTCCAGTAAACGTCCACGCGGTCGCCAGGCCGCAAGAAGCCCGACACGCCGGTCGCCACGTCCACCTTGATGGCAAAGGCGCGCATGCCCTTGGTCAGGCGCGAGGTGATGCCGGCTTCGGCACCCGGCTCGGTCAACTTGACCTTGAGCAGCGGCTCGTTCTTCTCCATCGCGCGCAGTACGGTGCGAAAGGCCGGCTTGCCCTCCGGGAACAGCTCCGCTTGTTTGCTGAACGCGCCTTCGGGCAGCGCGTCGGCCGGCCAGCGCACGAGGCGCGCATCGTCCAGCGTGAACTGCTCGCCGTAGCGCAGCGGCCGGTCGGTCACGTAGATGTCGACCAACTTGACCTGCTTGGCGCGCTGGGCGCGTTCCTGCGCCAAAGCGGTTTCATATTCCGAGATGTAGCCTTGCGCCATGTAGACGGCAAAGCCTGCAAGCCCAAGGCCCGCAATCAGAACCAACCCGAACAGCAATCGCATGTTGAACCCTTCCCTTGCTTGGTCCAGCCCCGCTCTGGGCGACGGGCCGACACTTTTGCATCGAGATCATCCTTGTCCGGCTTTGCGGCGAAAACGTGGACAGGCTAAGGCGACGCCAAGGATTTTCGCATTTTTGGAAACAAATGGCGCCGCGGTCAGTCGACGACCGTGATGCCGGCAATCGCGTTGCTGATGTTCGATGCGATGTTCGTGGGGCCGGGGACGAAGATCGCCACCACCGCCAGAGCCATGCCGACGACGAATGCGGTAAGCACGATCCAGTCGACCGTCACCGCCCCGTCTTCGTCCTGGACGAATTTTTTTGCAGTATCCTTCATAAGGGTACTCCCATCAAATAAGGGCCTCGATCCATGACCGGCCGGCTATTGCGGACGGTCTCTCCCACCGCCTAACGCAAATATCACGTTAAAATGTGGCCGGAGGTTGTTCCGCTTGTGGAATTCGCGTGCGTCGCGGTTTCCCGCCGAACGTGTTTCGGGGCCTTCAAAAGAGGCGGCCGCGCCCCGAGGGGCGCGGCCTGTCAGTCGGTTCCGAAATACCGGTGGCCGTCAAAAGATTAGTTGACGGTGATGCCGGCGATTTCCGAGCTGATGTTGGTGGCCAGCGTGTTCACGCCGGTTTCAACGGTCGCCAGAACAGCGATGCCAAGGCCAACGATGGCGGCGGTCAGCACCACCCAGTCGACGGTCACGGCACCGGATTCGTCGTTCCGGAAATTCTTGAGCATGTTGAACAGTTTCATTTGGTATCCCTCCAGTAGGTCCGTTAGCTCGCTCTGTCTTGCCTCTTCGGTTCTATGTGGCCCGTCTCTTGTTTGGGCCGATCCCCGCCTTGGCATGGTTGAAATATCCCGTTTGAATGGGGCGAGAGTTTGGCCTGCGCTTGGCATTTTTGGTTGCACGCCCGCAAATCAGAAAAATCAAATTAAGCGTATGTTTTTTAACGATAAAAAAATGAAAAGATCGTAAATTTTTCGTTTTTCGCGGTGGCTGAAGCGCACAGATCGCAGCGGAATCGCGCGATTCGAACCCTTCCCGCTGGCCTTTTCCGACGATTTTTGCGACAAGATCCACAACAAAGGTCGAGGCAGGGCAGTCACCGCATGAAGCGGCGCTTCGCAATCGCAGTCATCGGAGCCATGGCTCTCGCGGGCGCGGCCGGTGCCGAGCCGCCGCCGTACCCGGAATTTACCTTCAAGCGTGTCGGGCTGCCCAAGCCGGGGCAAAAGCGTATCACCGTGCAGATCGCCCCGCGCCCCGCGCCGCCACCCAAGCCCCCCGCCACCGACGACACCGCAGAGCCCGACCAGGCCGCGCCCGAGGCCCCCGCATCGCCGATCGGCCGTTTCGCCTGGTACTGGGACGCGGTCGGCCGGGGCGAAAGCCGGCTGGGCCCGGCCCGGCTGGAGCTTGCGGTGAACGCGTTGTCGACCGGGCCAGCGGGGGCCGCGGTGCCGGCGCCGCGCCTGCAGGCGCTTCAGGACATCGCGCGGCTGCATGGCACCGACATCCTGCGCGCCACCGTGGGCACCAAGGTCTCGCCGGCGCTGGTGCTGGCGGTGATCGGCATCGAGAGCAGCGGGCGGCCCCGGGCCGTCAGCCCCAAGGGCGCCACCGGGCTGATGCAGCTGATGCCGGCGACGGCCAAGCGGTTCGGCGTGACCGACATCACCGACCCGACGCAGAACATCGCCGGCGGTGTGGCCTATCTGGACTGGCTGATGAAGAATTTCGGCGGCGACCCGGTGCTGGTGCTGGCCGGCTACAACGCGGGCGAGGGCGCGGTACAGCGACATGGCGGCGTGCCGCCCTATGCCGAGACGCGCGATTACGTGCCCAAGGTCCTGGCCGCCTGGCAGGTCAGCCGGGGGCTGTGCATCACCCCGCCCCAGCTTATCAGCGACGGTTGTGTGTTTCGCGTGATAGGAGCGGGATGATGTCGGCCTGCAAACCGCTGGTGCTGGATGTCGATGGCACCTTTCTCAGCACCGATCTGTTGTTCGAGACGTTCTGGGGCGGGCTGCACCGCGCGCCCCTGGCGACGCTGGGGGCCGTGGCGCGCAACATCCATGACCGCGCCGCGCTCAAGCGCGCGCTGGCCGAGATCGCACCGCCGCGTTTCGACCTGCTGCCGCTCAATCCCGAACTGGCCGCCCGCGTCGAGGCCGCCCGCGCCGAGGGCCGCGAGGTGGTCCTGGCCTCGGCCTCGGACGGACAGCTCGTCGAGCGGCTGGCCGCCGCCCATGGGCTGAGCGCGCAGAGCTTTGCCTCGGACGGGCAGACCAACCTCAAGGGCGCGGCCAAGGGCGCGGCGCTGGTGGCCGCCTATGGCGAGCGCGGATTTGACTATGCCGGCGACAACGTGGCCGACCGCGCGGTGTGGGAACGTGCCGACCGCGCGCTGATCGTCGGCGCACATCCCCAGATCGCCTCGGGGCTGCGCGCCGCGGGCCATCCGGTCGAGCAGATCTCTACCGGCTGGCACTGGCGCGACCTGGCGCGGGCGCTGCGGCCGCATCAGTGGGTCAAGAACGTGCTGTTGTTCGTGCCGATGCTGGCCGCGCATGATTTCGGCGTGGCCACGGTGCTGCTGGTCCTGGCGGGAATGGTGGCGTTTTCGGCGGCAGCCTCGTGCATCTATATCGTCAACGACCTGCTCGACCTCGAGGCCGACCGGCTGCACCCCACCAAATGCCGCCGTCCGTTCGCGGCCGGGACCGTCCCCATCAAGGTGGGCATGGCGGCCAGCCTGGGCCTTGCCCTGGTCGCGCTCGGCATCGCGGCCGCGCTGGGCGCGGCGATGCTGGGCGTCGTCGCGCTCTACATGACGCTGTCGCTGGCCTATTCGCTGCGGCTAAAGCGGATGCGCTGGGTCGATATCGCCACGCTGGCCGCGCTTTACACCCTGCGCGTGGTGGCGGGCGCCGTGGCCTCCAAGGTGGATGTGTCGGTTTTCATGCTGGTCTTCGTCTACCCGGTCTTCCTGACGCTTGGAGCGGTCAAGCGATTGACGGAGCTGGCGCTGGCCACCACGGACGAGCGCCTGCCGGGGCGCGGCTATGGCCGGCCCGACCGCGAGGATCTGCTCAACGTCGCCGGCCTTGGCATCGTCGGCGCGTTGCTGACCTTTTTCGGCTACAGCTTCACCGAGCAGGCGCACATTCTTTATCCCACGCGCTGGCTGCTGTGGGTGGCGCTGGTGCCGCTGGCCATCTGGCTGATCCGCATGGTCGTGCTGGGCTGGCAGGGCAAGCAGGATTACGACCCGATCGTATTCGCCCTGCGCGACAAGCTGGGCATCGGGCTGATCTGCTTTGCCCTGTCGCTGATGTTTTACGGCGCGGGGCTGTGGCAGCGCTGGTTCGGCTTCTAGATCGACATCTTCTTGAAGATCGGCTCTGGGATGGCGCGGATGATCGTCATGATGCCCAGCCAGAAGATCGGCGTGTAGATCACGTTGCGCTTTTTCTCGACGGCCTTGAGGATGTCGCGCGCCACCGCCTCGGGCGGGGCCACCAGGAACATCCCCTCGATGCCCCAGGTCATCGCCGTGTCGACAAAGCCGGGCTTTACCGTCACCACATGGCCGCCGGCGCGGGTCAACCGGTTTCTCAACCCCGAAAGGTAAGTGGCAAATCCCGCCTTGGCGGCGCCGTAGACATAGTTGCCGATGCGCCCGCGGTCGCCCGCGACCGAGGCCACGCCCACCACGTTGCCCGCGCCGCGCGCCTCGATCAGCGGCGCGAACGACTGCAGAAACCGGGCGGGGCCGGAGAAGCTGTCGCTCACCACGCCTTCGATCAGGCCGGGGTCGGCGTCGATCTCGTCTTGCGGCGGCATCGAGCCCACGAAGACCGCGGCCGAGACCGGGCCTTCCACCGCCTGGGCGCGGTCGAGGATGGGGGTAAAACTGTCGGGTTTGCGCGCATCGAAAAAGACCGGTTCGGCCAGCGGCGCGCCGCGGGTGCGGGCGTCGGCCGCGCTGCGCGCCATGTCGTCCATGTCGCGCCCGGCCAGCAGCACGCTGTCGCCCCGTTCGGCCACCGCACGGACAAAGGCGCGCGCCATCGACGAGCTGGCGCCGAGAATGATCCAGGTTTCGCTCATGCCGGGCTCCTCAGTTGCAGGCGGCGCACCAGGTCGGTCTGGTACCGGCCCTCGGGGTCGGCCTTGGCCACCTCGGCGCGCCAGGCGTCCAGTTCGGGATACATCGCGGCCACGACCGCCGGTTCGGCCACCGAATCCTTGGCCAGGTAGATGCGCCCGCCGGCCTCTTGCGCCATGCGCGAGAGCGCGGCGATCAGCGGCGCGGCCTTGGCGCGGTTGGGCATGTCCACGGCCAGCGTGTAGCCTTCCATCGGGAAGGACATCATCCCGCCGCGCCCCGGCCCCATGCGCTTGATAACCGCCAGAGGCGAGGCGAGGCCCGATTTGGCGATGCGCGTCAGGATCTCGCGCAGCGCGTCCCTGGCCTCGACCGGCACGACGCATTGGAACTGGTGAAAGCCGCGCTTGCCGTATAGCCGGTTCCAGTCGTGGACCGCGTCCAGCGGAAAGAAGAAGTCGTTGATCTGCTTCTTGCTGCGCCGCCCGGTGTCGGGGATGCGCCGCAGGTAGCGGGCGTTGAACGCCTTGACCACCGGCCAGGACAAAAGCGCGCCGGGCAGATCGAGCGGCACCGATTTCGCGCGCTTCTCGGGGCCCGGGCGGGGGCCCTCGGCCAGTTCCGCCTCTTCCAGGATGCCGCGGCCCAGGTGCTTGCCGCGGGCCAGCGCGTCGATCCAGCCGACCGCATAAGTGGCCTCTGATCCGTCGAGCCGGTCGAGAAACGTGCCGAGGTCGGGAACGCGGCTTTCCTCGACCACCACACGCTGGCCGGGGCAGGGGATCAGCCGCAGCCTGGCCGAGACGATGGGGCCGGTCTGGCCCATGCCGCCGACCGTGGCGCGAAAGAGAGCGGCGTCGGCCTCGGGCGTCACCTCGCGCGGGCCGTTGCCGGTCATCAGGGTCAGCGCCGTCACGTGCTGGCCAAAGCTGCCCGCCCCGTGATGGTTCTTGCCATGCACGTCATTGGCGATGCAGCCGCCCACGGTGGCGAACCCGGTGCCGGGCATCGCCGCGGGCAGCCAGCCGCGCGGCGCGAAGGCCTCGGCGATCTGCCCGATGGTGGCGCCGGCCTCGACATCCAGCGTGCCGGTCTCGGCGTCGAAGCCGAGAAACCGGTCGAGCCGGGTCATCTCGATCGCAGCGCCGCCATCGTTTAGCGCGGCGTCGCCGTAAGAGCGGCGGTTGCCGATGGCGGGGCCTGGTTCGGCCAGCGCGGCGGCGAGCGCCGACAGGCGCTCGGGGCGGGCCAGCGGGCCATGGGCGCGATACGCCCGGCCCCAGCCCGCATATTCAGCGGTTTTCCATTGCATGTCGTGACTCGCGGATCTGTCTGCTCGGTGGTGTTTGTCATCCGCGCGATAGCAACGGAATAGGGCATCAATATGATGCTGTTTCGAATTTGGCGACAATTTCGCACCGCCGGTGGCCGGGTGCCCCGGCGCAAGGGGGCTCAACGAAACGTGCGCCACACAAACTGTGCATCCACGAACCCATCTCGCGGCCTTCTCTCGTTTGTGTGCGTTGATGTGAGGTGGGTGAGGGCGCATCTTCGGTACACGGGCAACGCAACAGCCCAACTGAACCGACAACCAAACCAAAGGAGATACACCCATGAAACGCATTATCCTGAGCACTGCCGCCGTCTTCGCCCTGGCCGCCCCCGCGATGGCCCAGTCGCAACTCGAACGCGAACTCGGCGTGGAAGCAGGCCAGTACACCGGCACCCAGCTGGTCCGCCTGAAGGCCGCCGCCAACGAGACCGGCAACGACGCCCGCGTCTACTTCGGCACGCCCAAGGAATACACCGTGTCCAGCACCAGCGCCGCGAACGACGAGGCCGAGCGCATCTTCGAATCCATCGCCATGGGCAGCGACGACGGCATTGACCGGGTCTTCGCCGAGGACGACACGTCGCGCGTCTTCATGTCGACGCAAAGCCACGCGAATGCCCGCGCGGCGCAGATCCTCGATGCGCTTGGCGACCACCGCGACGGCCCGAATAGCTGATCATGCGGAGAAAACAGCGAAGGGGCGCGCCACTACCCGCCCCTTCCCAAGACACGAAACGCGCGCCGGCGAGACACATCTCCGGCGCGCATGTCGTTTGAGGGGTCAGTTGACGATGGCTGCCTCGGTGGCCGTGCGGATCTCGTCTTCGGTGACGCCCTCGGCGCATTCGACGATCTTCAGCCCGCCCTCGACCACGTCGAGCACGCCGAGGTTGGTGATGATCCGGTCGACAACGGCGGTGCCGGTCAGCGGCAGGGTGCAGGCTTTCAAAAGCTTGCTGTCGCCATGCTTGTTGGTGTGATCCATCACGATCACCACTCGGCGCACGCCGGCCACAAGGTCCATCGCGCCGCCCATCCCCTTGACCAGCTTGCCGGGGATCATCCAGTTGGCCAGGTCGCCCTCTTCCGAAACCTCCATCGCGCCCAGGATCGCCATGGCAATCTTGCCGCCACGGATCATGCCAAAGGAGGTGGCGCTGTCGAAATAGGCCGAATGCGGCAGCTCGGTGATGGTCTGCTTGCCGGCGTTGATCAGGTCGGGGTCTTCGCTGCCCTCGATCGGGAAGGGGCCGAGGCCGAGCATCCCGTTTTCCGATTGCAGCGTGACTGTCACGCCGTCCGGGATATAGTTGGCCACCAGCGTCGGAATGCCGATGCCGAGGTTGACATACATCCCGTCCTTCAGTTCCTCAGCGGCGCGCGCCGCCATCTGGTTGCGGTCCCAAGGCATGTTATTTCTCCCTTACGCCGCGCGGGTGGTGCGCTGTTCGATCCGTTTCTCGTGCTCGCCCTGGATCAGGCGGTGCACGAAGATGCCGGGCAGGTGGATGTTGTCGGGGTCCAGGTCCTTGGGCTCGACGATTTCCTCCACCTCGCACACGCAGACCTTGCCGCACATCGCCGCCGGCGGGTTGAAGTTGCGCGCGGTCTTGCGGAACACCAGGTTGCCGGTGGTATCGGCCTTCCACGCCTTGACGATCGACAGGTCAGCGACGATCCCGCGTTCCAGGATGTAGGTCTCGCCGTCGAACTCCTTGTGTTCCTTGCCTTCGGCGATCTGGGTGCCGACGCCGGTCTTGGTGTAGAAACCCGGAATGCCGCAGCCGCCGGCGCGCATCCGCTCGGCCAGCGTGCCTTGCGGGTTGAATTCCAGCTCGAGCTCGCCGGACAGGTACTGCCGCATGAACTCGGCATTCTCGCCGACATAGGACGAGATCATCTTTTTCACCTGCCGGGTCTGCAGCAGCAGGCCGATGCCGAAATCGTCCACGCCCGCGTTGTTCGAGGCGAAGGTCATATCCTTCGTGCCCGCCTCCTTGATCGCGTCGATCAGCAGTTCCGGAATGCCGCAAAGCCCGAACCCGCCGGCGGCGATGAACATGCCGTCGAACAAAAGCCCGTCGAGCGCCTCGGTCGCGCTGCCGTATATCTTTTGCATGGACCTCTCCCATTTGGACCGTTGCGGGAGTTGTGGCGAAGGGGCCGGGCGCTGTCAATCAAGTGCGGCGCGTCTGCCGCGGCCGGGGGCGTGAGACGCCGCCTGTGCCGCCCATGCGGCAGGCCGCGCGCCAACCTTTTCACGCCAAACGGTGGGCCCGGCGGGCTCAGCTCTTCTTCTTGCGCCCGCCCTTCTTGGCGGCTTTTTCGGCAATGATCCCGACCGCCATCTCCATGGTCACGTCGGCAGGGTCGACCCCCTTGGGTAGCGTCGCGTTGACCTTGTCCCACTTCACGTAAGGGCCGTAGCGGCCGTCCATCACGTTGACCGCGCCGCCCTTTTCGGGGTGCTCGCCCAGCTCCTTGATCGGCTTGGCCGTCGTGCCGCGACCGCGGGTTTTCTTCTGGGCCAGAACTTCGACCGCGCGGTTCATGCCCACGGTGAACACCTCGTCCACATCGGCGAGGTTGGCGTATTTCTTGCCATGCTTGACGTAGGGGCCATAGCGCCCGATGCCGGCCTCGATCATTTCGCCGTCGTCGGGGTGGGTACCCACCTCGCGCGGCAGCGAGAGTAGCATCAGCGCCTTTTCCAGGTCGATCTCCTCGGGCGCCCAGCCCTTGGGCAGGCTGGCGCGGGGCGGCTTGGGGGCCTCCTCGGTGGGTTCGCCGCGCTGGACGTAGGGCCCGAAGCGACCGACGCGCAAGGTGATTTCGTCGTCGCCGTCATGGCCCAGCACCTTGCCGTCCAACTCGGACGCGTCCTCGCCGTTCGGGGCCGACAGGGGCCGCGTATAGCGGCATTCGGGGTAGTTCGAGCAGCCGATGAACGCCCCGCCCGACCGCGCGGTCTTGAGGTTCAGCCGGCCCGCCCCGCATTTGGGGCAGATCCGCGGGTCGGTGCCGTCCTCGCGCGGCGGATAAAGGTGCGGCGCCAGCACCTCGTCGATCTTTTCCAGAACCTCGGTGATGCGCAGATCTGCGGTTTCGGCGATGGCGGCCGAGAAATCCTTCCAGAACCGGCCCAGAACGTCGAGATATTCACGTTCGCCGGCCGAGACGTCGTCGAGCTCGTCCTCAAGATTGGCGGTGAACTCGTAGCCTACGTATTTGCGGAAATAGTTGGACAGGAAGGCCGTCACCAGCCGCCCCTTGTCCTCGGGGATCAGGCGGTTCTTGTCCTTGGTCACATAGCCGCGGTCCTGGATCGTGGTGACGATCGAGGCATAGGTCGAGGGCCGGCCGATGCCGAGTTCCTCCATCCGCTTGACCAGCGTCGCCTCGGTATAGCGCGGCGGCGGCTGGGTGAAATGCTGCTCGGGCGTGATGCTCTGCTTCTGCGCGGGCTCGCCCTGCGCGATCTGCGGAAGGCGCTTGTCGTCCTCGTCGACCACAACATCGTCGCGCCCCTCCTCGTAGATCTTGAGAAACCCGTCGAAGAGCACCACCTGGCCCGTGGCGCGCAGGCCCACCTGGCCGTCGGCGCTGATCACATCCACCGTGGTACGTTCCAGCCGTGCGGCCTCCATCTGGCTGGCAAGCGTGCGTTTCCAGACCAGGTCGTAAAGCTTGCGCTGGTCGTCATCGGTCAGCTTCAGCTTGCCCGCGTCGCGCGTCATGTCGGTGGGGCGGATGCATTCGTGGGCCTCTTGCGCATTCTTGGCCTTGTTCTTGTACATCCGCGGGCTTTTCGGCACGTAGTCCGCGCCGTAACGGTCCTTGATCGCGTCGCGCGCGGCCATCACCGCCTCGGGCGCCATGTCGATGCCGTCTGTCCGCATGTAGGTGATGTGCCCGGCCTCGTAGAGGCGTTGCGCCGCCTGCATCGTCTGGCGCGCGCCGAAGCCGAACTTGCGGCTGGCCTCCTGCTGCAGGGTCGAGGTCATGAACGGCGGCGCCGGGTTGCGGTTGGAGGGCTTGGCCTCGACCGAAGCGACGCTGAGGTCGCGGCTGTTGATCGCCTGCACGGCCAGTTCCGCCGCGGTCTCATTGGCGATGTCGTATTTGTCGAGCTTGTCGCCCCCCAGAAGCGTCAGCCGGGCCTCGTAGGTCTGGCCACGTGGGGTGGAGAGCACCGCCTTGACCGACCAGTATTCGCGCGGGCGGAACGCCTCGATCTCCATCTCGCGCTCGACGATCAGCCGCAGGCAGACCGATTGCACGCGGCCCGCCGATTTCGCGCCGGGCAGCTTGCGCCACAGAACGGGCGAGAGGTTGAAGCCCACGAGGTAGTCGAGCGCGCGGCGCGCGAGGTAGGCATGCACCAGCGGCTCGTCGATCGCGCGGGGGTTTTTCATCGCCTCGGTGACGGCGGATTTGGTGATCGCGTTAAAGACCACGCGGCTGACCGGGGTGTCCTTCTTGATCGCGCGGCGTTTTTTCAGGGCCTCTTCGAGGTGCCAGGAAATCGCCTCGCCCTCGCGGTCGGGGTCGGTGGCGAGGATCAGCGCGTTGTCGTCTTTCAGCGCGTCGGCGATCGCCTTCACATGTTTGCGCGAGTCGGTGCCGACCTCCCATAGCATCTCGAAATCATGCTCTGGATCGACCGATCCGTCCTTGGGCGGCAGGTCGCGTACATGGCCGTAAGAGGCGAGAACGGTGTAGTCGGAGCCCAGATACTTGTTGATTGTCTTGGCTTTGGCAGGCGACTCGACGACAACGACCGGCATGGAATTCCTTTCGACTCGGGCTCAGGCCCATGGCGGCGGAAGATGTGGGGGGCGGGCGGCGAATGTCAATGCACCGCCCGTGGCGGCACCTTCGACCGTCGGGCCGGGCGGGCCTCAGCCCTGGCGCGACAACAGGCCCCCGGCCTGGCGCTGGATGCGGCCGTCCAACTCCAGCGTGACCAGCGCGGGGGCGACATGGCCGGCGGGCAGCGCAAGATCGCGGATCAGCTGATCCTCGGCCAGCGGCGAGGGACCGAGGCGCGACAGGATCTCGGCATGCAGCGTTGCGGTATCGGCCGGCGCGCGGCGTGCTGAGGGGGGCGTGCGGGGCACCTCGGTGATGCGCGGGCGCGGGGGGGGCGCCGGGTCGGGCACCGGCAAGGGCAATTGCCCGGTCAGCGCCTCGCACACGTCCTCGGCCCCGCGCACCAGGACGGCGCCGTCGCGGATCAGCATGTTGCAGCCCGCCGCGCGCGCGTCGAACGGGTGGCCGGGCACCGCCAGCACCTCGCGCCCCTGGTCGAGCGCGGCCTTCGCGGTAATCAGGCTGCCCGAGCGCGCGGCGGCCTCGACCACCACCACGGCGCGCGACAGCCCCGAGATGATGCGGTTGCGCTGGGGAAAATGCCGCGCCTGCGGCTGCATCCCCGGCGGCTGTTCGGACAGGCGCAGTCCGGTTTCGGCGATATCGGCGGCGAGGCCCGCATTCTCGGTGGGATAGATCACGTCGATCCCGCCGGCCTGCACGGCCACGGTGCCGGTTTCCAGCGCGGCCAGGTGGGCGGCGCGGTCGATCCCGCGGGCCAGGCCCGAGACCACGGTGAACCCGGCCTTGCCCAGCCCCAGCGCCAGCGCGCGGGCCATGCGCGTGCCAAGACTGGAGGCATTTCGCGCGCCAACCAGCGCGGCCATCGGGCGCTGGGCGAGGTCGGCCCGGCCCAACGCCCACAGCACGGGCGGCGCGTCGCCGAGGTCGGCCAGGGCGGCGGGGTAGTCGGGCGCGCCAAAACACAGTGGCCGGGCGCCCGCCGCGCGCCCGGCGTCGAGTTCGCGCCGTGCGTCGTCGGCCGGGCAGGGGGCGTAGTCGGCCACCCGCGCCTGCCGCGCGATGCCGGGCAGCGCATCGAGCGCCGCCTCGGCGCTGCCATGCTCGGCCATCAGCCGGAAAAAGGTGCTCGCGCCGACACGGCGCGAGCGGATGAGGCGCAGCCACGCGACCAGGGAATCCTCCCTTGTGGGTGGTGCGAGGGTGTGTGTTGAAGAATTCTTCTGCAATGCCGCGCGGCTCCGCTCATCCTCGGACGAGTCTTGGGCGCAGATGGTTAACGATTGGTGAACGCGGATCGGCCAGGGCCGCAGAGCGGGCGGGAGCCCATGAAGAGCGACCAAGCCGGGCGGTCAGGCCGCCGCGCCCCCCACCGTGAGCCCGCCGATCAACAGCGTCGGCTGGCCCACGCCCACCGGCACCCACTGACCGGCCTTGCCGCAATTGCCGATGCCCGGGTCGAGCGCCATGTCGTTGCCGATGGCGCGAATCCGGTTCAGCGCCGTGGGCCCGTCGCCGATCAGCGTGGCGCCCTTGACCGGCGCGCCGATCTTGCCGTTCTTCACCCGGTAGGCCTCGGTGCAACTGAAGACGAACTTGCCGTTGGTGATGTCGACCTGCCCGCCGCCGAAGCCGACGGCATAGATGCCGTCCTGGACCTCGGCCACCACGTCACCCGGATCGGCCTCGCCCGACAGCATGTAGGTGTTGGTCATCCGCGGCATCGGGATGTGGGCAAAGCTTTCGCGCCGACCGTTGCCAGTGGGGGCCACGCCCATCAGACGCGCGTTCTGACGGTCCTGCATGTAGCCCACCAGCACGCCGTCCTCGATCAGCACGTTCTTGCCGCTCGGCGTGCCTTCGTCGTCGAAGCTGATCGAGCCGCGCCGGTCGGGGATCGTGCCGTCGTCCAGCACGGTCACGCCTTTCGAGGCGACCTGCTGGCCCATCAGACCGGCGAAGGCCGAGCTGCCCTTGCGGTTGAAATCGCCCTCCAGCCCGTGGCCCACGGCCTCGTGCAGCAGGATGCCCGGCCAGCCGGCGCCCAGCGCCACGTCCATCACGCCGGCGGGCGCGGCCTCGGCCTCGAGATTGACCAGCGCGATCCTGAGCGCCTCGCGCGCTGCGCCCTCCCAGTGGTCGCGGGCGATGAGCCCGGTCAGCCCGGCCCGGCCGCCGGCCCCGCTGCTGCCCGATTCCCGGCGGCCGTTTTCTTCGACGATGACCGAGACGTTGAGCCGGCTCATCGGCCTCGTATCCTGCAAGAGCTGCCCGTCGGGGCGCAGGATATAGACCTCCTGCACGGATGCCGCGAGCGTGGCCGAGACCTGCACCACCCGCTTGTCAAGCTCGCGGGCGAAGGCGTCGATCTCGCGCAGGGTTTCCAGCTTTACCCCGAATTCGGCGCCGGCCATCGGGTCGGCATCGGTATAAAGCCGCCGGTTGGTCGGCTGGGGGCCGTCGGCAAGCGTGCCGCCGCCATCGCCCACGGCCAGCCGCGCGGTGTCGGCGGCGCGCCTGAGCGCGGCCTCGGAAATCTCGGTGGAATGGGCGTAACCCGCGGCCTCTCCCTTGACCGCGCGCAGCCCGAACCCTTCGGACGCGTCATAGCTGGCCGTCCTGACGCGCCCGTCGTCGAAGGCCAGCACCTCGGATCGCCGCCGTTCGAGAAACAGCTCGCCGTCCTCCGCGCCATGGGTGGCCTCGCGCAGCACCGAAAGCGCGGTTTGCTGGTCGATCTGGAGGTCGAAGGGGCGGAAGGGCGGTTGGCTCATGGGGGCTCCGTAGTGGCTTTTTCGATCGGGCTGATCTTGCGGCAACTCGCCGCACGTTTCCCTTGTGTCGCTCCGGTGAATATGGTTTCGTCTGGCCGGGATACAACGGTATTCCGAGGTGCGCCCCGGGATGCCGGCAGGATGGCGGAAAAAGCCGCCGCAGGGAACCAGGGAGTGACTATGGCACGTGTGAACGGGCTGAGCGGAGTTTTGGCCGGGCTAAGCGGTGCGATCCTGGCGACGGCGGCGTCGGCGCAGGAAGAGGCGCTGACGGGGCTGGAGGTCATCGGCAAGCCGCATCCCAAGGGCATGGGCTTTCAGCCCGCCGCGACGGAACTTGCCCGCGATCTGCAATGGCTCGACGGGATGCTGATCTACATCATCGGCGCGATTTCCGCGCTTGTGATGCTGCTGCTGCTGATCGTGATCGTCCGCTACAATCGGCGGATGAGCCCGGCGCCCATGCGCTTTACCCACAACACGCCGCTGGAGATCACCTGGACGGCGGTGCCGATCGTCATCCTGATCTTCATCGGGGCCTTCTCGTTGCCGGTGCTGTTCAAGCAGCAGGAGATGCCCGAGGCCGATATCAACATCAAGGTCACGGGCTACCAGTGGTACTGGGGCTACGAATACCCCGACGAGGGGATCCAGTTTTCCAGCTTCATGCTGCCGAAAGAGGATCTGGCCGCCTATGGCTATGATGAAAGCGAATACCTTCTGGCCACCGACACGGCCATGGTCGTGCCCACCGGCAAGACCGTCGTGGTGCAGGTCACCGGCGCGGACGTGATCCATGCGTGGACGGTGCCCGCCTTCGGGGTCAAGCAGGACGCGGTGCCTGGGCGCCTGGCCGAGCTTTGGTTCGAGGTCGAACCGGGCATGGAGGGCATCTATTTCGGCCAATGCTCCGAACTTTGCGGCATCCAGCACGCCTACATGCCGATCACCGTCAAGGCCGTCACGCAAGAGCAGTACGACGCGTGGCTGGAGGGCGCGGCCGAGGCCTATGCCGGCCGCCCGCGCGACGTGACGCTCGCCGCCAACTAGACACCGCCGCGCCGGCATCCCGGCGCGCCACCTGGCTGGGGAGGGCCGTATGAGCGACGCAACCGTGACCGTGCTGGAGCAACGCCCCGAGGCGAGCTTTCACGACTATTTCAAGCTGTTGAAGCCGCGGGTCATGACGCTGGTGGTGTTCACCGCGCTGGCCGGTCTGGTGGTGGCGCCGGTGCCGGTGCACCCGATGGTCGGCTTCGCCGCGATCCTGTTCATCGCGGTGGGGGCGGGGGCCTCGGGCGCGCTGAACATGTGGTGGGACGCCGATATCGACGCGGTGATGAAGCGCACGGCCAAACGGCCGGTGCCCGCGGGCAAGGTCTCGCCGGGCGAGGCGCTGGGCCTGGGCCTCGCGCTGTCCGGCCTGTCGGTGATGATGCTGGGGCTGGCGGCGAACCTGTTCTCCGCGGCGCTGCTGGCCTTCACCATCTTCTTTTACCTGGTCGTCTACACGATGTGGCTGAAGCGCTGGACGCCGCAGAACATCGTGATCGGCGGGGCCGCCGGGGCCTTCCCGCCGATGATCGGCTGGGCCGTTGCAACAGGCGGCGTGAGCCTCGAAAGCGTGCTGATGTTCGCGTTGATCATGCTGTGGACACCGCCGCATTTCTGGGCGCTCGCGCTGTTCATGAAGACCGATTATTCCGACGCCAAGGTGCCGATGCTGACGGTGACCCACGGCCACGACCACACGCGGCTTCAGGTCTTCATCTACACCGTGCTTCTGGCGGCGCTGGCCATTGGCCTCGCCTTCACCTCGATCGGCGGGCCGGTCTACCTGGCCACCGCGCTGGTGCTGAACGCGCGCTTCCTGCGGGGCGCCTGGCGCATCTGGCGCCGCACAACGCCCGAGGCCGAGGCCGACAAATACATGGTCGAGAAACGTTTCTTCCGCCTGTCGCTGACCTACCTCTTCGCCCATTTCCTGGCGCTGATGGCCGAGGCGGCGCTGGCGCCGTTCGGATTGGGAGGCTGGGCATGACGTTCCGCGAAGATCACGAGATTCACCAGCGCCGATTTGGTCGAAACCTCGGGGTGGGGCTGGCGTTGGCGGTCTTTGTCGCCGTCGTCTTCGGGCTGACGCTGGCCAAGGTGTCGGGGGGCGGCAATATCCAGGGCTACGACCATTCGGTGCGCCCCGCTCTGTTGCCGGCGGAGGGCGAATGAGCGACCGGGCCACCCACAAGACGGCGCTGCGGCTGGTCGGCGTCATCGCCTTCATGGGGGCGATGGCCTGGGCGGCGATCCCGCTTTACGACCTGTTCTGCCGCGTCACCGGCTATGGCGGCGAGACAAATGTCGCCACGGCGGGCTCGGACGTGATCCTCGACCGGACGATCAGGGTGCGCTTCGACGCCTCCAAGGCGCGCGACATGCCGTGGGAGTTCAGGCCCGCGGTACGCGAGATGGAGCTGAAGATCGGCGAGACCGGTCTTGCCTTTTACGAGGCGCACAACCCCACCGACCGGGTGATCGCCGGCACTGCCAGCTATAACGTCACGCCCTATTCGGCCGGCGCCTTCTTTTCCAAGATCGACTGTTTTTGCTTCCAGATGCAGGTGCTGCAGCCCGGAGAGACGGCGCAGATGCCGGTCACCTTCTACGTCGATCCCGAGATCGTCGAGGACCGCGAGGCGAAATACGTCCACACGATCACGCTGAGCTACACGTTCCATGAAACAGACCTGCCCGAAGAGCAGGCGGCGCTGGGCACCCGGCCCGGCGACCCCGTCAATTGAGGTCAGAAGGGGAGAGCGCGACAGATGGCGCATGAAAAGAACCACGACTATCACATCCTGACCCCCTCGATCTGGCCGTTCGTCGGCGCTGTCGGGGCCTTCATCATGCTCTTCGGGGCGGTGATGGCGATGCACGGCAACGGGCCGTGGATGCTGCTGATCGGGGTGGCGGCGGTACTCGTCACCATGTGGAAATGGTGGGGCGATACCATCGTCGAGGGCGAGGCGGGCGATCACACGCCGGTGGTGCGCATCGGCCTGCGCTACGGGTTCATCCTGTTCATCATGTCCGAGGTGATGTTCTTCGCCGCCTGGTTCTGGAGCTTTTTCAAGCATGCCATGTACCCGATGGCGACGTTTTCCGAGGGACAGTGGCCGCCCCCAACGATCGAGACCTTCGATCCCTGGCACCTGCCGCTGATCAACACGCTTATCCTGCTGTGCTCGGGCGCGGCGGCGACCTGGGCGCACCATGCGCTGGTGGAAGAGAACAACAACCGGCGCGATCTCAAGAACGGGCTGATCCTGGCGATCATCCTCGGGGCGCTGTTCACTTTCTTCCAGGCCTACGAGTACAGCCACGCGGCCTTCGGCTTCTCCGGCAACATCTACGGCGCCAATTTCTTCATGGCCACGGGCTTTCACGGTGCGCATGTGATCATCGGGACGGTCTTCTTGACCGTCTGCCTGATGCGTGTCTTCCGCGGGCATTTCACGCCGGACAACCACGTCGGGTTCGAAGCAGCGGCCTGGTACTGGCATTTCGTCGACGTGGTGTGGCTGTTCCTGTTCGGTGCGATCTACATCTGGGGCAGCTAGCGAGGATCTTTCCGTATTGACGGACAAGGGCGCGGCGCAGGCCGCGCCTTTTCTTTGTGGGGCGGGGGCGCGACGGAACGGACCCGACCTTGCGATCTCGGAGCTGCGCCATTGCACCCGTTGCGGAAATCGGTTTCGCCGTGCTTCGCAACGCGACCCGCCGGGGGCGTTTCGCCCGCGCCATTGCCACTCGGGGCGATGGTGGACCGCATGGGTATTTGGACCAAGAAGAAGTAGGCAGAGGCTTCTTCTGGCCCAAAATATCCCGGGGGGAGTCCGAAGGACGGGGGGCAGAGCCCCCCAGCGCGGCCGCAATACGGGTGTCCGCTCGGTCGCCCAAGGCCGGCTTGGCGTGGCTGGCCCGTCCTGCCGCTCGCCCAGACGGCGGTGCTGATAGGCAGGATGCGGTTGCGGCGCCGGGACCGAAGCCCTAGCTTTCGGCACCGTAACCGGCACCGGGCCGGCACCGGGCCGGCTGCGGCCTGCCCCATCCCTTCGGGAGACACCGCGATGATCCGGCGACTGATCGCACCGCTTCTTTTCGGGTTCGCCGGGGCCGCGATCCTGATCTGGCTGGGGGTCTGGCAGTTGCACCGGCTGGAGTGGAAAGAGGGCGTGCTCGCCGAGATCGACGCGCGGATCGGAGCCGCGCCGGTGGCACTGCCCGCGGCCCCCTCCGAGGCGGCCGATAAATACCTGCCCGTCGTCGCCCAGGGCAGGCTGACGGGCGAGGAGGTCTTCGTGCTGACCAGCGTCAAGCTGCGCGGGCCCGGGCACCGGCTGATCGCGGTGTTCGAGACCGGGGGGCGGCGCGTGCTGGCCGATCTGGGCTTTCGCAGGATGGACGAGGGCGAGGCGCCACTTCCGCGAGGCTCCGCGCGGATCGTCGGCAACCTGCACTGGCCCGACGAGGTCGACGGTTTCACACCGCCGCCCGAGGGCGATCTGTTCTTCGCCCGAGACGTGGCCGCCATGGCCGCGGCGCTTTCCACCGAACCGGTGTTGATCGTGGCGCGCGAGGTCACCCCGCCCGTGGCGGGTGTCAGCCCGATGCCCGTCGACAGCTCGGGCATTCCAAACGATCACCGTGAATACGCGATCACCTGGTTTTCGCTGGCCGCGCTCTGGCTGGGGATGACAGCGCTGCTTGTCTGGCGTATCAGGCGGCGAACCGCGTAAGGGGCCGATCTGATGCGTTATGTGTCCACCCGGGGGCAGGCCCCGGTTCTGAGTTTCGAAGAGGCGATGCTGACCGGGCTCGCGCGCGATGGCGGGCTTTACGTGCCCGAGACCGTGCCGGCGATGGCGCCGGGCGACATCGCGGGGCTGGCGGGGCTCAGCTACGAGGACGCGGCGTTTCGCGTGATGCGCCCCTTTATCGGCGAGAGCTTCACCGATGCGGAGTTCGAAGCGATCATCGCGCGGGCCTATGCGGGCTTCGGCCATGCCGCCCGCGCGCCGCTGGTCCAGCTTGGGTCAAACCACTTTCTGCTGGAGCTGTTTCACGGCCCGACCCTGGCCTTCAAGGATTTCGCCATGCAGCTGATCGGCCAGCTGTTCCAGACGGCGCTGGAGCGCACCGGCAACCGCGTGACCATCGTCGGCGCCACCTCCGGAGACACCGGCAGCGCGGCGATCGAGGCGTTCCGCGGGCTCGACAATGTGGACGTGTTCATCCTGTTTCCCGAAGGCCGCGTCAGCGAGGTGCAGCGCCGGCAGATGACGACGCCGGGCGAGGCCAATGTCCACGCGCTGGCGCTCAAGGGCGATTTCGACGATTGCCAGGCCCGCGTGAAGGACATGTTCAACGATTTCGCCTTCCGCGATGCGGTGGGCCTGTCGGCGGTCAATTCGATCAACTGGGCGCGGGTGCTGGCGCAGGTGGTTTATTACTTCACCTCCGCCGTCAGCCTCGGTGCGCCGCACCGGGCCGTGCGCTTTACCGTACCCACGGGCAATTTCGGCGATATCTTCGCGGGCTACATCGCGCGGCGCATGGGCCTGCCGATCGAGCGGCTGGTGATCGCCACCAACCAGAACGACATCCTGCACCGGGCGCTGGCCGGCGGGGCATACCAGACCCAGGGGGTGACCCCCTCGATCAGCCCGTCGATGGATATCCAGGTGAGTTCCAATTTCGAGCGCGCGCTGTTCGAGGCCTACGGGCGCGACGGCGCGGCGGTGGCGCAACAGATGCAGGCGCTGAAAGAGGAGGGCGGCTTTGCCATCTCTCAGGGCGCGCTGGAGGCGCTGCGCGAAACCTATACCTCGGGCCGCGCCTCGGAAGAGGAAACCCGCGCGACGATCCGCGCCGCCCATGCCGCCACTGGCCAGACGATCTGTCCCCATACCGCCGTCGGCGTGAAGGTGGCGGGCGAACAGCCCCTGGGCGGCGCGCCGATGATCACGCTGGCCACCGCGCACCCGGCCAAGTTTCCTGACGCGGTCGAGGCGGCCACCGGCACGCGCCCCCCCCTTCCCATTCGCATGGCGGACCTGTATGAGCGGTCGGAGCGCGTGACGGCCGTCGAAAACGACTTGAGCGCGATAGAGGCCCTCATCAAGGAAAGGCGCGCGGCTTGAGTGTCGAGTTGCACCGGCTGAACAACGGGTTCCGTATCGTTACCGAGCGTATGCCGTCCATGAAATCGGCCGCCGTCGGCGTCTGGATCACCTCTGGCGGGCGCGACGAAAGCGACGCCGAAAACGGCATCGCCCATTTCCTTGAACACATGGCCTTCAAGGGCACCAAAAGGCGCAGCACACTGGAGATCGCCGAGGCGATCGAGGATGTGGGCGGCTATATCAACGCCTATACCGGCCGCGAGATGACCGCCTATTACGCCCGCGTGCTGGAGGCGGACGTGCCGCTGGCCATCGACGTGATCGCCGATTTCCTGCTCAACCCGCTGTTCGAGCTCGGCGAGATCGAGGTCGAGCGCGGGGTGATCCTGCAAGAGATCGCGCAGGTGCTGGACACCCCCGACGACGTGGTCTTCGACTGGCTGCAAGAGGTTGCCTATCCGGACCAGTCGCTTGGCCGCTCGATCCTCGGCGCGGCGGAAAAGGTGCGCGGCTTTACCCGCGACGACCTGCTGAGCTTCATCAAACGACGCTACACGCCCGAGCGGATGATCCTTTCGGTTGCCGGCGCCGTCGATCACGACGAGATCGTGCGTCTGGCCGAGCGGTATTTCGGGGACCTCGCACCGGCCGAGAAAACCATCGTGGCGCAGGCCCGGTTTTCGGGCGGAGAGCGGCGCGTCGTGCGCCCGCTGGAGCAGGCCCACCTGGCAATGGCCTTCGAAAGCCCCGGCTACCGCGACCCCGGCATCTACACCGCGCAGGTCTACACCACCGCGCTGGGCGGCGGCATGTCCTCGCGGCTGTTCCAGGAGCTGCGGGAAAAACGCGGCCTGTGCTATACCGTCTTCGCCCAGGCCGGTGCCTATGCCGATACCGGGCTGATCACCTTGTACGCCGGCACCGGCGCGTCGCAGCTGGGCGATCTGGCGCAGCTGACCATGGCCGAACTGGCCCGCGCCGCCCAGGACATGAGCCCCGAAGAGGTGGCCCGCGCGCGGGCGCAGATGAAGGCGGGGCTCTTGATGGGGATCGAAAGCCCGTCGAACCGGGCGGAGCGTCTGGCGCGCCTCGCGGCGATATGGGACCGCGTTCCCGCGCTGGAGGAGACGATCGCCCAGATCGACGCGGTCTCGACCGACGATGTCCGCCGCTTTGCCGAGCGTCTGGCGGCCAGCGGCCGGGCGGCGCTCGCGCTTTACGGGCCCGTCGAGGGGGCGCCGGCGCTTGATGCGCTGCAGGGCAGGCTCGCGGCCTGATGATCGGGCGGCGGAGGAAGGTCCGCATCGAGACCGAGCGTATGACGCTGCGTCCGCCCACCCATTCCGATTTTCGCCCGTGGACGGCGCTGCGCGCTTCCTCGGCCGATTTCCTCAAGCCGTGGGAACCGGCCTGGGCCGACGACCACCTCAGCCGCAAGGCCTTTACCAATCGCGTCTACTGGGCCCAGCGGGCGCAGGCCGCGGGCTCGGCCGTGCCGCTCTTTCTGGTGCGGCGCGAGGACGAGGTGCTGTTGGGGGCGATCACGCTCGACAATGTCCGCCGGGGTCCGGCGCAGTCGGGCACGCTGGGGTACTGGATCGGCCGGCCCTTCGCGCGGCAGGGCTACATGCGCGAGGCGATCGACGCGGTCGTGCACCATGCCTTCGTGCTGGCCGATCTCAGCCGGATCGAGGCCGCCTGCCTGCCCGAGAACGCCGCTTCGCGCGGGGTGCTGGAAAAATGCGGCTTCAAGTATGAGGGGGTCGCGCAAAGCTACCTGCAGATCAACGGCCGCTGGCGCAACCACGTGCTTTACGCCAACCTGCGCAGCGACCGTCGCGGCCGGACCGAAACCGGCTAGGCCCCCCATGGGGCGACTGGCGGAGATGTCTGGAATGCGTGCCGGATAAGGTGGCAGCCCGTAGGGGAATCGAACCCCTCTTTCCAGGTTGAAAACCTGGCGTCCTAACCGATAGACGAACGGGCCATGCCGGTGCGTGACGCGTTACCTAGAAAAATTGCCGGGACTGCGCAAGAGGCTTTTTGCAGAAATCGCGCCGGTTTCGGTCAGGGCCGCGCGGCATCTTCGAGGCGCAGCTGGGGCTGGCGCCGTCCGCCCCAGGTGTTTATCTCCAGCCGGCCCGCCAGATGGAACCGCGCGCCGCCATGGCCCTCCAGCAGCGGCCCCAGCGGCCCGTCGAAGGCACCGAAGGCGATGGCGTCCAGCCGCGCGCCCAGCCCGTCGGCGATGGTCAGCTTGAGATGGCTTTCGCCGACCTTGCGGGTATGGGCAATCTTAACGTCGGGCAGGGCGAAGCGGGGGGCGGGCGCGCCGGCGCCGAAGGGGCCTGCGGTTTCGATCTGCGCGATCAGGTCCACCGTCGCGGCACCGGGCATCAGGAGACCGTCGAGGCGCAGGTCGGCCGGGCCCGCGGCGCCGGCCCCCTGTTTCGCCAGCAACTCGCCCAGCCGCGCCATCGCGGGTTCGATATCGGTCTCGGCGACAGTCAGCCCGGCGGCCATCTTGTGCCCGCCGCCGCGGGTGATCAGCCCCTCGGCCGCCAGGCGCTGAATCGCCGCGCCGAGGTCGACGCCGGCGACCGACCGGCCCGAGCCCTTGCCCTCGCCGCCCTCCAGCCCGATCACCACGGCGGGGCGGTCCGTCGCCTCTTTCAGGCGCGCGGCGACGATGCCCACGACGCCGGGGTGCCAGCCCGCGCCCGCGGCCCAGACCAGCGGCCCGTCGAGACCCCGCGCCGCGGCTTGGTCCAGCGCCGCTGCGCGCACCGCGGTTTCGATCTCGCGGCGTTCGGTGTTGAGCTGGTCCAGCTTCTCGGCCAGCGATGCGGCCTCGGCCGGGTCATGGGTCGACAGCAGCCGCGCGCCCAGATCGGCCCGCCCGATCCGCCCGCCCGCATTGACCCGCGGGCCCAGCAGAAAGCCCAGGTGATAGGGGCTGGGGGCGCTGTCCATGCGGGCCACGTCCGACAGCGCCACGAGGCCGGGCCGGGCGCGGCGGGCCATCACCGTCAGCCCCTGGCGCACCAGCGCCCGGTTCACGCCGATCAGCGGCGCCACGTCGGCGACGGTGGCCAGCGCCACGAGGTCGAGATAGGCCATCAGGTCTGGTCCGCGCTTGCCCGTATCGCGCAATTGCCGGCCGGCCTCGACCAGCATCAGGAACACCACGCCGGCGGCGCACAGGTGGGCCAGATCGCCGGTTTCGTCCTGCCGGTTGGGGTTGACCACGGCCAGCGCGGGCGGCAGCGTCTCGGCCCCCAGATGGTGGTCGAGCACGATGACGTCCGCGCCCCTGGCCGCAGCGATGGGCTCGTGGCTCAGCGTGCCGCAATCGACGCAGACGATCAGGTCGTGGTCGCGGGCGAGATGCTCCATGGCAGGAACGTTGGGCCCATAACCTTCGTCGATGCGGTCGGGGATATAGAGCGTGGCCGAATGGCCCATCTCGCCCAGCCAGCACAAAAGCAGCGCCGCCGAGGCGCCGCCGTCGACGTCGTAATCGGCGAAGACGGCGATCCGTTCGCGCCGCTCCAGCGCCTGAACGAACCGCTCGGCGGCCAGACCCATGTCGCGCAAGGATAGCGGGTCGGGCAGCAGATCGCGCAGCAACGGGGCCAGGAACGCCTCGGCCTCTTCGGGCGCCACGCCGCGCCGGGCCAGCACGCGCGCCACCGGATCGGGCAGGCGGGCGAGCTGCGCCAGCCGCTCGGCCTGGCGGTCGGTCTCTGCATCGGGGCCGACCCAGCGCCGCCCGGTGGCCGACGTGTCTACGCCCAGAAAGGCCGCGCCCATCCCTTTACTTATCGGGGTTGCGGTAGATCATGTGCCGGACCGAGCCCGTCTTGGACCGCATCAGGATTGTCTCGGTGGTCAGCCAGCCCGGCTCGCGCTTGATGCCGCGCACGACCGAGCCATCGGTGACCCCGGTGGCGGCAAAGATCACGTCGCTTTTCACCATCTCGTCGCGGGAATAGATGCGGTCGAGGTCGGTGATGCCGGCCTTGGCGGCGCGGCCGCGTTCGTCGTCGTTGCGGAACAGAAGCTGGCCCCACATCTGCCCGCCCATGCATTTCAGCGCCGAGGCGGCCAGCACGCCCTCGGGCGCCCCGCCCGAACCCATGTACATGTCGATGCCGGTGATCGCGGCCTCGGCGCAATGGATCACGCCGGCCACATCGCCATCGGTGATCAGCCGGATCGCCGCGCCGGTCGAGCGTACGTCGGCGATCAGGTCTTCATGCCGGGGCCGTTCCAGGATGCAGACGGTGATGTCGTCGGGCCCGCAGCCGCGCGCCTTGGCCAGCTCGCGCACCCGCTCGGACGGCTTCATCTCCAGCGAGACCACGTCTTTCGGATAGCCCGGCCCGATCGCCAGCTTTTCCATGTAGACATCGGGGGCGTGCAGCATCGAGCCGCGCTTGCCCATGGCGATGACCGTCAGCGCGTTGGGCATGTCTTTCGCGGTCAGCGTGGTGCCTTCCAGCGGGTCCAGCGCGATGTCCACGGGCGGGCCCTCTCCGGTGCCCACCTCCTCGCCGATGAAAAGCATCGGCGCCTCGTCGCGCTCGCCCTCGCCGATCACGACCACGCCGTTGATGTCGAGCATGTTCAACTGCTCGCGCATGGCGTTGACCGCGGCCTGGTCTGCGGCCTTTTCGTCGCCATGGCCGATCAGCTTGGCCGAGGCGAGCGCGGCGGCCTCGGACACGCGGGCAAGACCAAGCGAGAGCATGCGGTCGTTGAAATCGGTGGGATGGGGGGACATGGCGCTTTTCCTCTTATGCTGTTTGGCCGGTGCGCGCCCTCTTAATGCCCGCGCGGGGGGCCGCGGGCAAGCTGGCGACTCGTCTCAGACCGACTCGATGCGGATCGCCACGGGCTCGCCCACCAAGACGCCGGTCTCGGCAAAGCCGTGGCGCGCGTGGTCGAGCGCGTCGCGCGTGGTCTTGTGGGTGACGATCAGCACCGGCGCGGTGGTCTCGGCGTGGCGGTACTGGCGCATCCGGTCGATCGAGACGCCGGCCTCGCCCAGCACCGTGGCGACCTTGGCCAGCGCGCCGGGCTTGTCCTGCAATTCCATGCGCAGGTAATAGGGCGCGGCCGCGGCCACCCTTGCGGGCCGCGCGGTCTCAAGCCCGGCGGCGGGCGCGCCGAAGGTCGACACGCGGATGCCGCGGGCAATGTCGAGAACGTCGGACATCACCGCGCTGGCCGTCGGGCCCTCGCCCGCGCCGGCGCCGCGCAGCACGATCTGGCCCACCGCGTCGCCCTCCAGCACCACCATGTTGGTGGCGTTTTGCAACTGGCCGAGGGCCGAGTCGGCGGGCACAAGGCAAGGCGACATGCGCTGTTCCAGCCCGCGGCCGGTCATCTGCGCCACCCCCAGCAGCTTGATGCGAAAGCCCATGTCGGCGGCGTGGCGGATGTCGTCGATCGAGATACGCTCGATCCCCTCAAGCTCCATCGCGGGGAAATCGACCTTGGTGCCGAAGGCGATGGCGGCCAGCAGCGCCAGCTTGTGGCCCGCGTCGATGCCGCCCACGTCGAGCGTCGGGTCGGCCTCGAGATAGCCCAGCTTGTTGGCCTCGTCGAAAACCTCTTCGTAGGGCAGCCCGGCATTTTCCATCCGGGTCAGGATGTAATTGCAGGTGCCGTTCATCACGCCCATCACGCGGGTGATCTCGTTGCCCGCCAGCCCCTCGGTCAGCGCCTTGACCACGGGGATGCCGCCCGCGACGGCGGCCTCGAAGCGGATCACCCGCCCGGCCTCTTCGGCGGCTTCGGCCAGGGCCTGGCCATGGATCGCCAGCATCGCCTTGTTGGCGGTCACCACGTCCTTGCCGGCGGCGATGGCCGCCTCGGAGGCGGCCTTGGCCGGGCCGTCGCTGCCGCCCATCAGTTCGACGAACACGTCGACGTCCTCGCGCCGGGCCAGTGCCACCGGGTCGTCCTCCCAGGCGTAGGGGGCGAGGTCGACGCCGCGGTCCTTGTCGCGGGTGCGGGCCGAGACGGCGGTGATGACGACCGGGCGCCCGGTGCGCCGGGCCAGAAGGTTGGCGCGGGCGGCGACGATCTTGACGACGCCGGCCCCGACGGTGCCGAGCCCGGCAAGGCCCAGGCGCAGGGGGGTGGTCATGGTGGCATTCTCCGCGAAAGGGGCGTGGCTTCGCGGTCTGTTAGCGCGTCGGGGCGGGGCATGCAACGTGGGGGCGCGCGGGCGCTCAGGGTGCGCGGCGCTCGGCCGCCTCTTCGAGGTCGCGCCGCGCGGCCGGTGCGAGGACCGGGGCATTCAGCCGCGCCGCCTTGGCGCGCAGGGCCGCGGCGCGGGCGGCCAGCCGCGCGGCGCTGTCGTCTTCCAGCCGCGTGTCTTCGGTGCCGGCCAGCAGCCCGTCAAGCGGAAGCAGCACCGGATAGGGCAGGGCGGCGGTGCGCCCGGCCTCGGCAAGGCCCACGGTCTGGCGTGGGGCACAGCCGGCGGCCAGCGCCAGGCAGATCAGAAGCAGAACGGCGCGCGGCATGGCGACCCTTTCGTGGCTGGCGCGACCTTAGCCCGCAGCGCGCGCGCGCGGCAAGGTGCGGGGATTGAAATGAACGCCCGTTCACACGATCATGGGTGCCATGGCCCGTACCGCAGGATCAGACGCCGCCACCACCGGCCCGCGCATCCGCGCCGCCGCGCAAAGGCTATTCGCCCGGCACGGCTATGCCGCCGTGTCGATGCGCCAGATCGCGGCCGAGGTGGGGGTGCAGGCGGGTGCGCTTTACAACTACACGCCCGACAAGCAGAGCCTGCTTTTCGAGATGATGCGCGCGCATCTCGAAGAGCTGCTGGCGAGCTGGGAGGCAGAGGACGAGGGCGCGGACCCGCGCGCGGCGCTCAGGGCCTTTTGCCACTTTCACATCCGCTTTCACCTGGCGCGGCCCGAGGCGGTGTTCATCGCCTACATGGAGTTGCGCAACCTCGAGCCCGGCAATTTCGAGGTAATCGAGGGCTTGCGCAAACGCTACGAGACCGCGCTGGAGGACATCCTGCGCGCGGGCAAGGCCGAGGGTGTGTTCACGCTGGTAGACACCAAGCTGGCCGCGCTCGCGGTGATCGCGATGCTGACCGGCGTGACCACCTGGTACCGCGAAGAGGGCCGGCTCAGCCGCGAGCGGGTGGCCGAGATCTATTGGGACATGGTGCGCCGCGCGGTGGGCGCCTGAGGCGCGGCGGACCGGGCGGCGCGCCGGTCTTGCCGCGGACGCGCCTTGCGATGTCGCCCCCGGCCATTGCACGGGGGCCGCGCCCCTGCCACGCTGGCCCCATGAGACAGGGAGACCGGGGATGCGCTATTCCGCCTGGCAGGTGATCCGGCAGGGGCTGACCGGCAATCGCGGCTGGGCCCCGGTCTGGCGCGACCCCGCGCCCAGGCCCGCCTATGACGTGGTCATCGTCGGCGGCGGCGGTCACGGGCTCGCCACCGCCTATTACCTGGCGAAAAACCACGGGATCACCAATGTCGCCGTGCTGGAGAAGGGCTATCTCGGCGGCGGCAACGTGGGGCGCAACACCACCATCGTGCGGGCCAACTACCTGTTGCCGGGCAATTCCGAGTTCTACAGCCATTCGCTGAAGCTCTGGGAGGGGCTGGAGGAAGAGCTGAATTTCAACGTGATGCATTCGCAGCGGGGGGTCATCAACATCTTCCATTCCGATGCCCAGCGCGACGCCGCCGCGCGGCGCGGGAACGCGATGCTGGCGCAGGGCGACGACGCGATATTGCTGGACCGCGACGGCGTGCGCGCGATGCTGCCCTATCTCGATTTCGACCAGGCGCGGTTTCCGATCCATGGCGGGCTCTACCACCCCCGCGGCGGCACCGCGCGGCACGACGCGGTGGCCTGGGGCTTTGCCCGGGGGGCCGACCGCCTGGGCGTCGACCTGATCCAGAATTGCGAGGTGACGGGTATCTCGGTCGAGGGCGGGCAAGTGCGCGGGGTCGAGACCACGCGCGGCGCGATCCGGGCCGGCAAGGTGGGCTTGGCCGCGGCTGGCCGGTCGTCGCAGGTGGCGGCGATGGCGGGGCTGCGCCTGCCGATCGAAAGCCACGTGTTGCAGGCTTTCGTCACCGAGGGGCTGAAGCCCGTCGTCGACCATGTGGTGACCTTCGGCATGGGGCATTTCTATATCAGCCAGTCCGACAAGGGCGGGCTGGTCTTCGGCGGCGACCTGGATTTCTACGCCTCCTACGCGGCGCGCGGCAACCTGCCCATGGCCGAGCACGTGATGGAGGCGGGGGTGGCGCTGATGCCGATGCTGGCGCGCGCCCGGGTGCTGCGCAGCTGGGGCGGGATCATGGACATGACGCCGGACGGCAGCCCGATCATCGACCGGACGCCGGTGGGCGGGCTCTTTCTGAATGCGGGCTGGTGCTATGGCGGGTTCAAGGCGGTGCCGGGCTCGGGGTGGTCGTTTGCCCATCTGATCGCCACCGGGGCGCCGCACGGCCCGGCGGCGCGCTATCGGCTGGACCGGTTCGCGCGCGGCGATCTGATCGACGAGGAAGGCAGGGGCAGCCAGCACAACCTGCATTAGGCGAGAACGGACAATGGCGGGATCTGGGTATTTGGACCAAGAAGAAGCAGGGGGCGGGGCGCGATGAGGATCGACTGTCCGCTGTGCGGCGCGCGGGACCGGCGCGAATTCCATTATCTGGGCGCTGCGGTCTATCTTGACCGGCCGGGGCCGGCGGCCGGGCCCGAGGCGTGGGACGCCTATCTGCATCAGCGTGAGAACCCGGCGGGGCGGGGGCGCGAGCTGTGGTGCCACGAGGCGGGCTGCGGCGCGTGGCTGGCGGTCGAGCGGGACATGACCAGCCACGCCGTGGTGTCGGTGCGGCTGGCGGAGGCGGGCGCGTGAGGGTTGCGGGCTATGGGCGGGTCGACCGCGGTGCGGCGCTGTCGTTCCGGTTCGACGGACGGCCGCTGAGGGGGTTTGCCGGCGACACGCTGGCCTCGGCGCTGCTGGCGAACGGTGTGCGGCTGGTGGGCCGGTCGTTCAAGTGTCACCGGCCGCGGGGCCTGTTGGCGGCGGGATCGGAAGAGCCCAACGGCCTGGTCTCCGTGGCCGGCGTGCCGAACCTGCGCGCGACCATGGTGGAGCTCGCCGAGGGGCTGGAGGCGCAAGCGCAGAACGCCTGGCCGGCGCTGGGGCTGGACCTGATGGCGGTGAACGACCTGTTCGCACCGTTCCTGGGGGCGGGGTTCTATTACAAGGCGTTCATGGGGCCGGGCCGGACCTGGGAGAGGGTCTACGAGCCGCTGATCCGCCGCGCCGCCGGGCTGGGCCGGCTGGGGCGCGCGCCTGACGAGACCTGGCGCGAGACCGCATACGCCCATTGCGACCTTCTGGTCATCGGGGCCGGTCCTGCGGGGCTGATGGCGGCGCTGACCGCGGGCCGGGCGGGGCGGGACGTGATCCTGGCCGAGGAGGATGCCGCCGCCGGCGGGCGTCTGCTGGCCGAGGACGAAGAGGTCGATGGCCGGCCCGGGGCCGATTGGGCGCTAGCGGTGGCGCGCGACCTGGCGGCGATGCCCAATGTGCGGGTGATGATGCGCACGGCGGTGACCGGGGCCTATGACGGGGGCACCTACGCGGCGCTGGAGCGCGCGGCGCCGGGGCATGCAGGCCCGCGCGAGACCTTCTGGCGGATCGTCGCGCCGAGGGCGGTGCTGGCGGCAGGCGCGCTCGAGCGGCCCATCGCGTTTGCCGACAACGACCGGCCGGGGATCATGCTGGCCGGTGCCGCGCGGGCCTATCTGCACCGCTGGGGTGCGGTGGCCGGGCCGCGCGTGGCGGTGTTTGCCAATAACGGCGGCGCGGCGCGGACGGCGCGGGACATGGCCCGCGCGGGGGTCGAGGTGACGGGGGTGTTCGATGCCCGCGAGGGTGCGCATGTGGTGGGCAGCCGGGGCCGGCAGGGCCTGCGCGCGGTGACGGTCGAGGCCGGGGGGCGCCGGCACGCGGTGCCGGCCGACTGCCTGGCGGTGTCGGGCGGCTGGAGCCCGAACGTGCATTTGGCCTGCCATCTGGGGGCGCGCCCGGTATGGGACGACCGCCTCGCGGCGTTTCTGCCGCCGCAGGACGGTGTGCCGGGGATGGTGCCGGCAGGGGCTGCGGCGGGGGTGTTTTCCACCGCCGGGTGCCTGGCGTCCGGCGTGGATGCGGCGGTGGCCGCGCTGGGGGTCGATGCGCTGGAACTGCCCCGCGCCGAGGACGGTGCCTACGAGATCGCGCCGCTTTGGCATGTGCCGGGCAAGCGCCGCGCATGGCTCGATTTCCAGAACGACGTGACGGTGAAGGACGTGCAGGGCGCGGCGGCGGAGAATTACCGCAGCGTCGAGCATATGAAGCGTTACACGACGCAGGGCATGGCGCCGGACCAGGGCAAGAGCTCGAACCTCCTGGCGCTTGCCGTGCTGGCCGAGGCGACCGGGCGCAGCATTCCCGAAACCGGGACGACCACCTTTCGCCCGCCCTATGTGCCGGTGCCGGTCGGGGCGATGGGCGCGGGCGGGCGCGGCCGGAGGTTCGCGCCCGAGCGGCTGTCGCCCGCGAATGACGCGATCGCCGGACGGGGCGCGCCGACGGTGGAGGCCGGGCTTTGGCACCGGCCGAGCTATTTCCCGGCCCCCGGCGAGGGCTGGGAAGCGGCCTGCGCCCGCGAGGCGGCGATGGTGCGCAATGCCGTGGGCGTGGCCGATGTCTCGACCCTGGGCAAGATCGACGTGCAGGGGCCGGTGGCCGGGGCGTTTCTCGATTTCGTTTACGCCAACGGCATCTCCACGCTGAAGGCGGGCCGCGCGCGCTATGGGATCATGCTGCGCGAGGACGGGCATGTGATGGACGATGGCACCGTCGCGCGGCTGGGCGATGACCATTTCCTGCTCACCACGACCACCGCCGCGGCGGGCCCGGTGATGCGGCATCTGGAGTTCGTGCATCAATGCCTTCGCCCGGAGATGGACCTGCGCATGGTCTCGGTCTCCGACCAATGGGCGCAGTTCGCGGTGGCGGGGCCGCGGGCCCGCGCGGTGCTGGGGGCGGTGCTGGAGGGCGGGCTGCCCGACCCCTTCCCCTTCATGGCCTGCGGGGCCGTGTCGGTGGGGGGCGTGGCCGGGCGGCTGTTCCGTATCTCGTTCTCGGGCGAGCTGGGATACGAGATCGCGGTGCCGGCGCGTTATGGCACGGCGCTTTACGCGGCGCTCCTGGCGGCGGCGGAGGCCGAGGGCGGCGGCCCCTACGGCATGGAGGCGATGAACGTGCTGCGGATCGAGAAGGGGTTTCTCACCCATGCCGAGATCGACGGGCGGGTGACGGCCCATGACCTTGGCCTCGGGCGGATGGTGGCCGAGAAGGATTGCATCGGGCGGGTGGCGGCCGGCCGCCCGGCGCTGACCGACCCGGCCCGGCCGCGGCTGGTGGGGGTGCGGACGGTGGCGGCCGGGGACGAGATGACCGCCGGGGCGTTGTTGTTCGCCAAGGGCAACAGGCCAACCGCGCCGAACATCGCGGGGCATGTCAGCTCGGTCGGGTGGTCCACCGTTTCGGGCCGCATGATCGGGCTGGGGTTTCTGAAACATGGGCCCGAGCGGTTGGGTGAGGTGGTGCGGCTGGTCGACCGCCTGCGCGGCGTGTGGACCGATGTCGAGATCACGGCGCCCTGTTTTTATGACACCGAGGGAGGGCGCATGCGTGGTTGAGCTGACGGCGACATTGCCGCTGGACGACGGGCCGCTTGAGGCCGGCGGCGCCCGGCTGCGCCTTGTCGAGTCTGGCCCGATCACGGCACTTGCGCCCTACAAGGGCGCCGAGGCGCGGCTGTCCGCTGCGCTGCAGGTGGCGCACGGGATGGGCTTTGCCGGGCCCGGGCAGGTGGGGCAGGCGGGTCCGGGGCGCTGCATCTGGGCGGGGCTGCGGATGGCCTGGCTGGTGGGTGTGCGGGCCGATGAGGGACTTGCCGCCCATGCCGCGCTGAGCGATTTGAGCGACGGCTGGGTGTGTCTGCGCCTGGAGGGTGCGGCCGAAGAGGTGCTGGCGCGGCTGACGCCGCTCGACCTGCGGCGCGGCGCGTTTCCCGAGGGACGCTCGGCGCGCAGCGAACTGGCGCAGATGCCGGCGCTCTTCGTGCGGGACGCGGCGGGGTTCGAGATGTTCGTCATGCGCTCGATGGCGCGCTCTGCCTGGGGCGAGATTGCGCTGGCGATGCAGGGCGTGGCGGCGCGCGGGTAACGGCGCCGCCGTTTCGGCCGGCCGCGTCGCGCCAGGCGGGAGGCGCGCCTCACCATGACTGGACAGCAGGCACCTGCCGCCCGATATTGTAAGCCATGAGTCTCCCCCCCGGTTTCCTCGACGAATTGCGCAGTCGCACCTCGCTGGCCCAGGTTGTCGGGCGCAAGGTGATGTGGGACACGCGCAAATCGAACCAGGGCAAGGGCGACATGTGGGCGCCGTGCCCGTTCCACCAGGAAAAGACCGCCAGCTTCCACGTCGACGATCGCAAGGGGTTTTATTATTGCTTCGGCTGCCACGCCAAGGGCGACGCGATCTCCTTCGTGCGCGAGACCGAGAACGTGGGCTTCATGGAGGCGATCGAGATCCTGGCCCAGGAGGCGGGCATGCAGATGCCCGCGCGCGACCCCAAGGCGCAGGAAAAGGCCGACCGGCGCACGCGGCTTACGCAGGTGATGGACCAGGCGGTGCAGCATTACCGCCTGCAACTCAGCACCGGCGCGGCGGCCGAGGCGCGCGCGTATCTCGAACGGCGCGGGCTCTCGGACGAGGCGCTCAAGCGGTGGGAGATCGGGTTTGCGCCGCCCGGCTGGCACGGGCTCTGGGCGCACCTCAAGGCCAAGGAGGTCGAGGACGATCTGATCCTCGGCGCGGGGCTGGCCAAGACCTCGGAGAAATCGCGCGGGCCCTATGACGTGTTCCGCAACCGTATCATGTTCCCGATCCGCGATGCGCGGGGGCGGGCCATCGCCTTCGGCGGCCGCGCGATGGACCCCGAGGACAGCGCCAAGTACCTCAACTCGCCCGAGACCGAGCTGTTCGACAAGGGGCGCAACCTCTACAACCACGGCCCCGCACGCGAGGCCGCCGGAAAGGGCCAGCCGCTGATCGTCGCCGAGGGCTACATGGACGTGATCGCGCTGGCCGAGGCGGGGTTCGGGGCGGCGGTGGCGCCGCTCGGCACGGCGGTGACCGAGGACCAGTTGCGCCTGTTGTGGCGCATCCACCCCGAACCCATCGTGGCGCTCGACGGCGACCGGGCCGGGATCGATGCCGGGCGGCGGTTGATGGACCTCGCGCTGCCGCTTTTGGAGGCGGGGCAATCGCTGCGGTTCGCGCTGATGCCGCCGGGGCAGGACCCCGACGACGTGATCCGCGCCGGCGGGGCGGCGGCGATGCAGAAGATCCTCGACGCCGCCCAGCCGATGGTCAGCCTGCTCTGGGCGCGCGAGACCGAAGGCAAGAGCTTTGACAGCCCCGAGCGCAAGGCGGCGCTCGACCGCGACCTGCGAAACGCCATTTCGCGCATCAAGGACCCGTCGATCCGCCGCCATTACGGGCAGGAGATCGACCGCCTGCGCCGCGCGTTGTTCCGCCCGCCCTGGCGCCCCGGCGCCCCGCGCGGCAAGGCCCCCGCCCAGCCGATGCCCAGCACCAAAAGCTCGTCCCTCGTCGCGGCCAGCGACGAGTTCGGCGAGGCCTTGCGCGAGGCGGTGATCCTGGCAACGCTGATCATCCATCCGGGCCTGCTGGCGCGCTTCGAGGGCGAACTGGAGCGGCTGGAATGCCACGGCCCCGACCACGCCCGGCTGCAAGCCGCCCTTCTGGCGCTGGCCGGAGAGACCGACCGGGCCGCCCTGCGCGCCGCGCTGGAGGCGCGCGTGGGCACCGCCCCCCTTGAAAAGCTCTTCGCCCTCGGCCATGTCCGGATAGCACCGCCCGTGCGCGACCCCGGCGACAGCGAGAAGGCTGCGCTGTGCCTGGCGGAGGAACTGGCCCGCCTGTCCGCCTCGCGCGGCGCGGCCCGCGAAATCGAAGAGGCGATGCATGATATCGAGGGATTGGCGGACGAGGGGCTGACCTGGCGGCTGAGCGAGGTGGCCAAGGCCCGGCACAATGCCGGGCGCGGCGAGACCGAGGACCGGGGCGAGTTCGACCTTGGTCCGAACGGCGCCCGAATCAGCCGCGACGAGCGTGATGCCTTCGCCGAATTGCTGACGCGAATCGGTCACGAGACGCGATTGCCGCCCAAGCCAGAGCCGGAAGGTGATTATTGAGTAAAGAAAGCAGGGTAGAAGGGTGTGCAAGCGCATGATTCGCGCTATTGATTCGGGTCAAGCCTGAGCCCGAATCAGCCCTCCCCGCCCAAGGAGCACGGAATGGCCGCAAAAGACGCCGACGACCGCAAGACCGATGAGCAGGAGCCGGAGCTGACGCTCGACATGAGCCAGGCCGCGGTAAAAAAGATGATCGCCGAGGCCAAGGAGCGCGGCTACATCACCTATGATCAGCTCAACCAGGTCCTGCCGCCCGATCAGGTGTCGTCCGAGCAGATCGAGGACGTGATGTCGATGCTCTCCGAAATGGGCATCAACATCATCGAGGAAGAGGAAGGCGCCGAGGAAGGCGAGGAAAAATCGACCGAGGTGGTCGAGACCTCGACCTCGCGCGAGGTCGCCGTCGCCCAGACCCAGTCGGAAACGCTGGATCGCACGGACGACCCGGTGCGGATGTATCTGCGCGAGATGGGCTCGGTCGAGCTTCTGTCGCGCGAGGGCGAAATCGCGATTGCCAAGCGCATCGAAGCGGGGCGCAACACGATGATCGCCGGGCTTTGCGAAAGCCCGCTGACCTTCCAGGCGATCACGATCTGGCGTGACGAACTTCTCAACGAGGAAATCCTGCTGCGCGACGTCATCGACCTCGACGCCACGTTCGGCCGCTCGCTGGAGGAAGACGGCGACGAGGACGAGCCGGTCGTCGAGGGGCTGGATGTCGGCGCCGCGCAGGGCGCCGCAGCACCCGGCGCCAACGCCAAGAAATCCGAAGAGCCCGAACTCGACGCGGACGGCAACCCGATCAAGCCCGACGACGACGACGAGGAAGAAGAACAGGCCAACATGTCGCTCGCCGCGATGGAGGCCGCGCTCAAACCCCGGGTGCTGGAACTGCTCGACCGAATCGCGGGCGATTACGCGCAGCTCAGCGAGATGCAGGATTCGCGGATGCAGGCCACGCTGGGCGAGGGCAGCGCGTTCAGCGCGATCGACGAGGCCAAGTATCAGAAACTGCGGGCCGAAATCGTCGAACTGGTCAACGAACTGCACCTTCACAACAACCGCATCGAGGCGTTGATCGACCAGCTTTACGGCATCAACCGCAAGATCATGCAGATCGACGGCCAGATGGTGAAGCTGGCCGATCAGGCGCGGATCAACCGCCGCGAATTCATCGACTCTTATCGCGGCCACGAGCTGGACCCGGGCTGGCTGGAACGCATGACCGAAAAGGCCGGTCGCGGCTGGCAGGCATTCGTCGAACGCTCGGGCGACAAGGTCGAAGACCTGCGCGCCGAGATGGCCCAGGTGGGCCAGTATGTCGGCGTCGATATCTCCGAGTTCCGCCGCATCGTCTCGCAGGTGCAGAAGGGCGAGAAAGAGGCCCGGCAGGCCAAGAAGGAGATGGTCGAGGCCAACCTGCGTCTGGTGATCTCGATCGCCAAGAAATACACCAATCGCGGGCTGCAATTCCTCGATCTCATCCAGGAAGGCAATATCGGCCTGATGAAGGCGGTCGACAAATTCGAGTACCGCCGCGGCTACAAGTTCAGCACTTACGCCACCTGGTGGATCCGCCAGGCCATAACCCGCTCCATCGCCGACCAGGCCCGCACGATCCGCATCCCCGTGCACATGATCGAGACGATCAACAAGCTGGTCCGGACCGGCCGCCAGATGCTGCACGAGATCGGCCGCGAGCCGACGCCCGAAGAGCTGGCCGAGAAACTCCAGATGCCGCTGGAAAAGGTCCGCAAGGTGATGAAGATCGCCAAGGAGCCGATTTCGCTGGAGACCCCGATCGGCGACGAGGAAGACAGCCAACTCGGCGATTTCATCGAGGACAAGAACGCGATCCTGCCGCTGGAAAGCGCCATTCAGGACAACTTGAAAGACACCACGACGCGGGTGCTGGCCAGCCTGACGCCCCGCGAGGAACGGGTGCTGCGCATGCGTTTCGGCATCGGCATGAACACCGACCACACGCTGGAAGAGGTCGGTCAGCAGTTCTCCGTCACCCGCGAACGCATCCGCCAGATCGAGGCGAAGGCATTGCGCAAGCTCAAGCACCCGAGCCGCAGCCGGAAGCTGAGAAGCTTTCTCGATCAGTAAAGACAGCGAAGGCGAAGAGCCAAGAGATTGGATTGGCTGGCCATTGTGATATGGCGGCCATTCACGTCCGGGATGACAGCGTTCGCATCAGGGGCGCGTTTGATGTGCTGGTCAACGCGCCCTCGGCCTTGGTTTCGGTGTCTGCACCAAACCGCCAGGTCTTCACGGGCGCGTAATCCGGGCGAGCTGGCAGTCCGCCGAACGTCGGATTTCGGCGCAGCAGGTGCCTTTCGACATCCCATGCATCGTCAGTTGTTCACCAAGCGACGAAGCCCTCCCGGTAAACGTTCACAACGCCCTTGAAACTTTCCGCGCGTTAAGAAAAAGTAAACCTAGGAGAATACGGGCTGGCATTACGACCGGTCCGAAGCAACGTTCTGAGGCCATGGGCACCAAGAAGATCCGGAATATGGAAGAGTTCGCCGCGGTCAGCGGCCTGTCGCGGCCGACCGTTTCGAAATACTTCCACGATCCCGGCAGCGTGCGCTCCTCCACCCGCACGCGCATCGAAGCGGCGTTGGAGAAATACGATTATCGGCCGAACATCTTCGCCATCAACCAGAACCGCAAGCTGACCAAGAACGTCGGGATCGTGGTGCCCTATCTGGCCGACCCGTTCTTTGCCGAGATCGCGCGCAACATCGAACAGCGCTGCATCAATGCGGGCTATCGCCCGACGCTTTACAGCGCCCACGGCAACCAGGCGCTGGAAAACGATATCCTCGACAGCCTGCGCTCGCTCAAGCCTGCGGGGGTGTTGCTCGCGCCCTTGGGGCGGGCGTCGGATGCCAGCGCGGTCGAGAAATTCTGCGCCGACATCCCGACCGTTCTGTTCGACAGCAGCCTTGAGGCGTTGGGCCTTGCCTATATCGGCTCGGACAATCCGCAATTCTCGATGCTGATCGTGGATTACCTGTGCCGCACCGGAGAGCCGCCCTGTTTTTTCGAGATGGCGACGCCGTCGAACCCCAACGCGAACAAACGCCGCGCCGGGTATATCCACGCCATGCAGCGGCTGGGGCAGGAACCGAAGATCGTAAAGGCCGCGGGCGAGGGCTGGAATTTCGAAGAGATCGGCCTGCGCGGCGGAGCGAAGGCGCTGGCAGAGGGCCAGTTCGCCACCAACACCGTCTTGTGCAGCAATGACCGCCTGGCCATCGGATTCCTGACCGCGTGTTGCGAGGCCGGGTTGCGCGTTGGCCACGAGCCCGGCTGCAGGATTCGGGTCGCCGGGCAGGACGATCACCCGTTTGCCCGGTACACGTGCCCGCCGCTTACAACGGTCGCCCAGGACTACGAGGCGATTTCCCGCCACGCGGCCGAGACATTGTTCCGCATGATCGACGGTGCCCCAATGCCCAAGGATTCCAAGCTGTTCGAGGGGCGTCTTGTCATGAGAGTCTCGGCATGAGCCAAGGGAAAACTTGCCGCGCGTAAAATTAAAATTGACAGCGCGCTGAAGTCGCGGCTAGCGTTCTCGGACAACATCCAATTACGGGAGGAGTGGGATGTATTCGAGAAACGCACTTCGTGCGGCGACCGCGCTTACCTTGATCGCGGTCGGAGCGGCCCAGGCAGAAGAGATCACAATCGCCACCGTGAACAACGGCGACATGATCCGCATGCAGGGCCTGACCGACGATTTCACCGCCAAGACCGGCCACGAGGTCGAATGGGTTACGCTGGAAGAGAACGTGCTGCGCCAGCGGGTGACACAGGACATCGCCACCAAGGGCGGTCAGTTCGACATCATGACGATCGGCATGTACGAAACGCCGATCTGGGCGCGGCAAGGGTGGCTGGTCCCGCTGGACGACCTGCCTGCCGATTACGATATCGACGACATCCTTCCGGCGATGCGCGACGGCCTTTCGGTTGACGGCACGCTCTACGCGGCGCCGTTCTACGGCGAAAGCTCGATGATCATGTACCGGACCGACCTGTTCGAGGAGGCCGGAATCGAGATGCCGGATGCCCCCACCTGGGACTTTGTGGCCGATGCGGCGCGCAAGATCACCGACAGGGACAACGAGATCTACGGGATCTGCCTGCGCGGAAAGGCCGGCTGGGGCGAGAACATGGCGTTCCTGACCACGATGGCCAACTCCTTCGGGGCGCGCTGGTTCGACGAGGACTGGACCCCCCAATTCGATCAGCCCGAGTGGAAAGAGGCGATCACCTTCTACCTCGACCTGATGGAGGATGCCGGCCCTCCGGGCGCGTCGACCAACGGCTTCAACGAGAACCTCTCGCTGTTCCAGCAGGGCAAGTGCGGGATGTGGATCGATGCCACGGTCGCGGCGTCCTTCGTGACCAACCCCGACGATTCGAGCGTCGCCGACAGCGTGGGTTTCGCGCTTGCGCCTGACACCGGCCTTGGAAAGCGCGCCAACTGGCTCTGGGCGTGGGCACTGGCAATCCCGGCCGGCACGCAGAAGGAAGAGGCGGCCAAGGATTTCATCAACTGGGCCACCTCGAAGGACTATCTGGCCCTCGTCGCCGAGAAAGAGGGCTGGGCCAATGTCCCGCCGGGCACGCGGACATCGCTCTACGAAAACCCGAACTATGCCGACATTCCGTTCGCGCAGATGACGCTGGAATCGATCCGGGCGGCAAACCCGAACGAGCCCACTGTCGAACCGGTGCCCTATGTCGGCATCCAGTTCGTGGCGATCCCGGAATTTGCCGGCATCGGTACCCAGGCCGGCCAGGAGTTCTCGGCCGCTCTCGCCGGGCAGCAGACCGCCGAGGAGGCACTGGAAAAAGCCCAGGCGCTGACCGCTGACGAAATGGAAGCGGCGGGGTACTAGGCCCTCTCACGTCCGGGGGGCAACGCCCCTGTTGCCCCCCGGCAATTCGTTTCTGACACCGCATCCCCGCTGCCGGGGCGCTTGGTCCGTCGAAAGGAGAGGTGCATCTCATGGCCACCCAGCATTCCCGATCCGCCGCCAGGCTGATGATGGCCCCCGCCGTCGTCCTGCTCATGGGCTGGATGCTCGTTCCGCTGACGATGACGCTGTGGTTCTCGTTTCGCAGATACCTGCCCCTGCGCGGCGGCGATCTGGGCTGGACGGGCTTTGACAACTATGTCCGCTTCGTCAGCTCCAGCTCCTTCTGGCCCAGTATCCAGGCGACCCTGATCATCGTGGGGGGCGTGCTGGCGATCACCGTGTGTTTCGGCGTGCTGCTGGCGCTTCTGCTCGATCAGCCGATGTGGGGGCAGGGCATCGTGCGCATCCTCGTGATCGCCCCGTTCTTCGTCATGCCGACGGTGTCTGCACTGGTCTGGAAGAACATGTTCATGGATCCGGTGAACGGGCTGTTCGCGCATCTGTTCAAATTCTTCGGCGCCACGCCGATCTCGTGGCTGTCCGAGGCGTCGCTGGCGTCGATCATCATGATCGTCAGCTGGCAATGGCTGCCCTTTGCGACACTGATCCTGCTGACGGCGATCCAGTCGCTGGACAGCGAACAGCTTGAGGCTGCGGAAATGGACGGGGCACCGGCGATCAAGCGGTTCTGGTTCATCATCCTGCCGCACATGAGCCGCGCCATCACGGTGGTCATCCTGATCCAGACGATCTTCCTGCTGTCGATCTTCGCCGAGATTTTCGTCACCACCCAGGGCTCGTTCGGAACCCGAACGCTGACCTACCTGATCTTCCAGCGCGTGCTGGAAAGTCAGAATGTCGGGCTCGGCTCGGCCGGCGGGGTTTACGCCATCATCCTTGCCAACATCGTCGCGCTGTTCCTGATGCGCATCGTGGGGAAGAATCTCGATGCCTGATCTCATGCTTCGCAGCGTCCCGGGCCATTTCCGGGACGTCCCCGCCACCGACCATCAGCTCCCGGGGGACGCCCGGGACGGGAGGGCCTGACATGGCGCGCGCCGTCACCCCGCAACGCAAGGCGATCAACACCACCCTGGCCTGGGCGGTGGGGCTGCTGATCTTCTTTCCGATCCTCTGGACCATCCTCACCAGCTTCAAGACCGAGGCGCAGGCGATCAACGACCCGCCGCTGTTTTTGTTCTTCGACTGGACGCTGGAAAATTACAGCGTCGTGCAGGAACGTTCCGACTACATGCGGTTCTTGTGGAACTCGGTCATCATCGCGGTGGGCTCGACGATCCTTGGCGTTCTCATCGCCGTGCCGGCCGCCTGGTCGATGGCCTTCGTGCCGTCGCGGCGGACCAAGGACATCCTGCTCTGGATGCTGTCCACCAAGATGCTGCCCGCGGTGGGCGTGCTTTACCCGATCTACCTGCTTTTCATCAAACTGGGGCTTTTGGACAGCCGCGTGGGGCTGGTTGTCGTGCTGATGCTGATCAACCTGCCGATCATCGTCTGGATGCTCTACACCTACTTCAAGGAAATCCCGGGCGAGATCCTGGAGGCCGCGCGCATGGACGGCGCCGGCTTGCGCGAGGAAATCCTTTATGTGCTCACGCCAATGGCCGTGCCCGGCATCGCCTCGACCATGCTGCTGAACGTCATCCTGGCCTGGAACGAGGCGTTCTGGACTCTCAACCTGACGGCGGCCAAGGCCGCGCCGCTGACCGCCTTCATCGCCAGCTATTCAAGCCCCGAGGGCCTGTTCTACGCGAAGCTTTCGGCGGCCTCGACCATGGCCATCGCGCCGATCCTCATCCTGGGATGGTTCAGCCAGAAACAACTCGTCCGCGGGCTGACCTTCGGCGCCGTGAAATAAAGGGGAAGACATGGGACGCATCACGCTTGACAAGGTGTCCAAGTCCTTCGGGGCCGTGGAGGTTATCCCACCCCTGGACCTGACCATCGAGGACGGGGAATTCGTGGTCTTCGTCGGCCCCTCCGGCTGCGGGAAATCCACGCTGCTTCGCCTGATCGCGGGGCTGGAGGACGTGAGCGGCGGCCAGATCCGTGTCGACGGCCAGGACGCCACCACCGTGCCGCCGGCAAAGCGCGGTCTCGCGATGGTTTTCCAGTCATACGCGCTTTACCCGCATATGTCGGTGCGCAAGAACATCGCCTTTCCGCTGCGCATGGCAGGCCTCGACGCGGCCGAGCAGGAGCGTCGCGTGACCGAGGCGGCGAAGGTTCTGAACCTGAGCGACTACCTCGATCGCCGCCCCGGTCAGCTGTCGGGCGGGCAGCGCCAGCGGGTCGCCATCGGGCGTGCCATCGTGCGCGAACCCGCGGCGTTTCTCTTCGACGAGCCGCTGTCGAACCTCGACGCCGCGCTGCGTGTGGGCATGCGGCTGGAGATCAGCGAACTGCACGAGCGGCTCAAGACGACGATGATCTATGTCACCCACGACCAGGTCGAGGCCATGACCATGGCCGACAAGATCGTGGTGCTTCATGCCGGGCGGATCGAACAGGTCGGCTCTCCGCTGGAGCTTTACCGCACGCCCAAGAACCTCTTCGTCGCCGGCTTCATCGGCAGCCCGAAGATGAATTTCCTGACCGGACCCGAGGCAGATCGGCACGGTGCGCACACGATCGGCATCCGGCCCGAGCATATCAAGGTGTCGAACGACGAGAGCTGCATTTGGCGAGGCACGGTCGGCGTGTCCGAGCATCTGGGCTCGGACACGTTCTTCCACATCCACATGGAAGGGCAGGACACGCCGCTGACCGTGCGCGCGGGCGGCGACGTCGAGCTTTACCACGGCGACGCGATCTGCATGACGCCCGACGAGGCCCATATCCACCGCTTCGACGCAAACGGGCTGAGGACTGACTGAGATGGAGCGGCTCAAGGACAAAAGCGCGTTGATCACGGGGGCGGCCCGCGGGATCGGTCTGGCCTTCGCCAAGGCCTATGTTTCCGAGGGCGCGCGCGTTGCCATCGCGGATATCAATATCGCTGCGGCAAGGGCCTCGGCCGAGCAGATCGGCCCGGCGGCGATTGCCGTCGAGATGGACATCACCCGGCAGGACAGCATCGACGCCGCCGTGGACGAGACCGTGGACCGGCTGGGCCGGATCGACATCCTGATCAACAATGCCGCCCTTTTTACCGCCGCGCCCGTCGTCGAGATCACGCGCGCGGACTATGACCGCGTCTTCGCCGTCAATGTCGCGGGGACGCTGTTCACCTTGCAGGCCGTTGCCCGGCACATGATCGAGCATGGCGTCCGCGGCCGCATCATCAACATGGCCAGCCAGGCCGGGCGGCGCGGCGAGCCCCTGGTCGCGGTCTATTGCGCCACCAAGGCCGCCGTCATCAGCCTGACCCAGTCGGCGGCGCTGGACCTGGTCAGGCACGGCATCAACGTCAACGCCATCTCGCCGGGTGTGGTCGATGGAGAGCATTGGGACGGCGTCGATGCCTTCTTTGCCAAATACGAGGGCAAAGCGCCGGGTCAGAAGAAGAAAGAGGTCGGCGAAGCGGTGCCCTACGGCCGGATGGGCCGCGCCGAGGACCTGACCGGCATGGCCATTTTCCTTGCTTCGGACGAGGCCGATTACATCGTCGCCCAGACCTATAATGTCGACGGCGGGAACTGGATGAACTGATGACTGACCGCGCCGGGGCAGGCCGCCCGACGAAACTCAGCAACGCGACCCTGGCCGATCTGCCCGAGGGCGTGAAACGCCCGCGCTACGATCGCGCCGCGCTCACCCCCGGCATCGTGCATGTCGGGCTTGGCAATTTCCACCGCGCGCACCAGTCGTGGTACCTGCACCGGCTGATGCAGAAGGGCCTGGCGCATGACTGGGCCATTATCGGCGCCGGCGTCCGGTCCACGGACAGCGCGATGCGCGACCGCCTTCTGGCCCAGGACTGCCTGACCACCCTGATCGAGCTCGACCCCGATGGCATCTCGGCCGAGGTCGTGGGCTCGATGATCGATTTCCTGCCCATCGAAGACGGCAACGCGGCGCTGATCCGCGCGATGTCCGATCCTGCGATCCGCATCGTCTCGCTGACCGTGACGGAAGGGGGCTATTTCACCGACGCCTCTGGCGCCTTCGATGCCTGCCACCCCGATATCGTCCACGACGCGGCCAACCAGAATGCCCCGAAAACCGCCTTTGGCGCGATGGTTGCGGCACTCAGGGCGCGCCGCGCAGCCGGCCACGCGCCCTTCACCGGCCAGTGCTGCGACAACCTGCAAAACAACGGCGCGATCCTGCGTCAGACGGTGGTCGGCCTCGCCCGGCTTGGCGATCCCGACCTGGCCGACTGGATCGACACGCACGCCGCCTTCCCCAACGCCATGGTAGATTGCATCGTGCCGTCGACCGGCACCCGCGAACTGGAACTGGCCCGGTCCCTCGGGATCGACGACGCAGCCCCCGTGACCCACGAGAACTTTCGCCAATGGGTGATCGAGGACCGTTTCCCAAATGGCCGCCCCCCGTGGCAAGAGGTGGGCGCCACGCTGACCGACGATGTGCATGCCTATGAACGCATGAAAATCCGCATTCTGAATGCGGGCCACCAGGTGCTGGCCAATGCGGGCGAAATACTTGGCGTGCCGACCATCGCGGCCTGCATGCAGGATCCTCAGATCGCGGCATTCCTGCACAAGGTCGAGACCGAGGAGATCGTACCCTACGTAGACCCCGTGCCCGGAATGGCGCCGCGCGACTACCTCGCGCTGATCGAACGGCGGTTCGCCAACCCCGAGATCCACGACACCACGCGCCGGGTCGCCTTCGACGGCTCTTCACGGCATACCGGCTTCGTGCTGCCAATCCTGCGCGATGCGCTGGCCGCCGGCGGCCCGGTAGAGGGCCTGGCCCTGACCGAGGCGCTTTGGGCCCGGATGTGCGCGGGCCAACGCGAGGATGGCAGCCCGATCGAACCGAACGACCCCCATTGGGCCAACCTCGTGGAGGCGGCGCAGGCCGCGCGCGAGGCGCCCGAAACCTGGCTGGGGCAACGCCAGTACTATGGGGCGATCGGGGAGGATGCGGCCTTCAGCGCATCCTTTGCAACGTGGCTGGGGCTGATCTGGGCGCAGGGCGCGCGCCGTGCCCTGGAGGTCTATCTTGAGAATGGGGGAGGGGCCGAGGGGTAAGCGCCCACAGCGTGGCCGCCGTCCAAAAGGCGCACCATTGCGGCATGAACGGCGTCCATCTGCGCGGCGAAAAACCCCGCGCCTCCCGCCTTGCCCCGTGGCGTGATTCCTGCGCCCAACAGCCCCCGGCTGGAACGATCTCGCCGTCCACTGCCGCTACACCCGCGCATCTCGTCGGAAGGCCGGTCTGACGCGAGACGGAAAGGTCCCAGCGTCCGAAGGCGGTTGCAGCGGCTTGGGCGCGCTCGCCGCTTGCGCCCGGGTCGTTTGAGTGCTTTCTCGGTCGGTATCCGCAAGGGGCCAGGGCATGCTCGACGTACTGACGAACGACATCCTGCCGGTGTTCTCGATGCTCGCCCTCGGTTTTTTGCTCGGGCGGGCCGGCAAGGTGCACCGGGCCGAGGCCACGGCCGTCAACCGCATAGCGTTTCTCGTGCTCCAGCCGGCGCTGATCTTTCCACTGGTCAACGGGCTGGACTGGTCCGCCTTTCGCCTCGATGCCATCGCCCTTTACGCCTGTTGCCAGGCCATCCTGTTCGCCTCGGCCTTCTTCGTGGCCTATCGCCTTTTGCGCCGTGACATGGTCGAGGCGTGGTTGCTGGCCATGGCGACGATTTTCGTGAACACGTTGCTTTATATCTGGCCGATCTCGTTCCTGATCTACGGCGAGAAAGCCGCGACCGCGGTGACGGGGATCGTCGCGTGGGACGCGACGGTGACCTTCGCGTTTTTCATCGTCACGACCGATCTGCTGGTGAACCGCGCCTCCTCGCCGATGCAGTCGCTGCGGCGGGTCGCGGCGAACCCGGTGTTGATCGCCATCGCCCTCGGCGTCCTGGGCAATGTGGCGACGCTGCCCACCCCGGCGCCGGTCCTCACCGCGATGGAGTTCGCCGGCGCCGGCGCCGCGCCGCTGACGCTGTTTGCCCTCGGGGTCATCCTGTCCGGCCACAGCCTGATGCCGACGCCCACGGTGATCACGATATCTTCGCTGAAATTACTGGTCTTTCCCGCGCTGGTCTGGGCCGCCCTTCAGGTGGGACAGCGGCCGGAAGACTGGAACTCGCTCCTGCTTTTGTGCGCGGCGGGTCCGTCCGGCGCGATGGCCTTTTCGCTTGGGGTGTTGCATGGCGTTCGCACCGACCAACTGGCGCCGGTGATTATCTGGACCTCGACATTGTCGTTGTTTTCGCTCGCTTTTCTGGCGTGACACTGTGCGCCCGACGCCTTGGCCGCGCCGGTCCTGCGGGGCGCGCCGGGACTGACGCGCAAGGCCGGGATGGCCCCCTTGACCTGCCCTAGCGGTCTGCGAGCGCCGCCAGGCTGGCCCGGTCTTCTTCCAGCGCGAGGCTACGCTCGGCATGGGCCAGCGCGCGTTTGACCATGTGCTCGGCGGCCTTGGACATGGCCTTGTCCTCGCCCTCGCGCAGCGTGTTCAGCGCGTGGATCAGCCGTCGCATGACCTCGACCATTCCCGCCCCGTCGCGCGCGATGGCGTCAAAGGCGTCCTCGATCAGGTCGTCCGCCCCCACCAGAGGCGCCCAGAGGCGCGGATACCGCACCTCCTGGTCTTCCTGGTCGCATTCCGCCAGCAGCCGTTCCAGCCGGCCGATAACGTCGATCGCGGTGCCCGGGTCGTTCAGCCCCGGCGACAGCGCGCGAGAGGCGATCTCGGACAGAACCACCAGCGCGAAGCGCGCGTCCTGATCGAAGCTGCGCACCTCGTCGATCTCGAATGCCGCGCGGATCGCGTCCTGGGACAGGCTGCTTTCGGGGGTGAAATGAGCGATCGGCATTCCCGACACCACAAAGGTGCCCGGCGCGGCGGTGAGGAAGATCTCGGCCCCGGCCTCGTCGGCCAGCGCCGACAACCCGGCCATGTCGACGAACTGCACATAGCCGCCGCGCTGCGCCCGGACCGGTTCTGCCCCGTCGGGGATCGCGGCGCGGCCGGCGGGCAGGGGGCGCGCGCCAAGGCTCGGGGCGGCGCGCTGACGCGCGAGCGTGCGCCGGGCGCTTGCCTCGACCTGGCTGATGGTCTCGTCCATGCTGCCGAGCCGCGAGAGGTGGTCGATCCAGCGCAGGATCGCCAGCACGACCAGGGCGACCACGAGCACCGTGAAGGCGAAAAACACGACGGGCGCCGCGCCGTCGTGAAGCCCCGCGCGGAACAGGATGATCGAGACCAGCGCAAAGATGAACGCGCCGAGGAACGTGGCCAGAACCGTCTGGGTCGTCGTGTCCTCTCGCAACAGCCGATGAGAGCGCGGCGTCACCTGGCTGGAGGCCGCCCGGTGAGCGTTTACCATGGCGCTGAGCGAGAAGGTGGTGACCGCCAGCATCGACGAGGCCAGCACGTTCAAAAGCGGCATCACCGCATCCTCGCCGATCCTTTCGGCTATGGCGGCCGGGATGATCGGCTCGAGCAGGACACCGGCGATGGCCGCGAAAATGGCCAAAAGCGCGATCAGCGAGGCGCGGACCCAGAGCTGCCGGCTGAGGCGAACGAGCTTCCAGAGGCGTTTGGAGATCATGAAGCGGTGGTCCGGGCATCCTGGGGACGACGCCAGCCTAACATGGCCGCGCGCCCCGTCCAGTGCCTAGCGGCGTGGGGTGACGGCATGGCACCTCCGCGCGCCGTGACCGGGCGCGCCATCTGCGCCGGCGTGCGATGGACATGGCCCGGCAAATGCAGATGCAGCCGTTGCTCGACCGATGCCTCGGCGCGGTCACGCCGGAGGGGCGGTCGGCCGCGGGGCGCCGGTGTGCCGGGTTTGCGGCGGGGTTTGCGGCGGGCGCCGTCTCGGCGCAGACTGGCCCCTGATCGGGGCGCGACCCCCGCCGTTGCGACAGGGTGACATCATGCCGGATACCGTTGACGACCTTCCTGGGGCCCGCGACACCGCGCGCGACATCGCCCAAGGGCGCCAGACCGCGGAACAGGCGGTCCGCGCCCGCCTGGACCGGATCGCGGATCGTGAGGGCGACCTTTCGGCCTGGGTCGCGGTCGATGCTGAAGGGGCCATCGCCGCGGCGCGCGCGCTGGACAGCGCCCCGTCGCGCGGCCCGCTGCACGGGGTGCCGCTGGGGGTCAAGGACATCTTCGCGGTCAGGGGCCTGCCGTGGCGCTGCGGCTCGCCGATCTGGCAGGATCGGATCGCCGGGTTCGACGCAGGGTCGGTGGCGCTGGCCCGTGCCGCCGGTGCGGTGATCCTGGGCAAGACCGAGACCACGGAATTCGCCGGCTACAACCCGACCCGCACCCGCAACCCGCACGATGCCGCGCGCACGCCTGGCGGGTCGTCCTCGGGCTCGGCGGCGGCGGTGGCCGCGGGCATGGTGCCGCTGGCGCTGGGCACCCAGACCTCGGGTTCGGTGATCCGCCCCGCCTCGTTCTGCGGCGTGGTGGGGTACAAGCCGTCCTTCGATCTGATCGAGACCGGGGGCGTGGCACCGTTGTCGCGCAGCCTCGACACGGTGGGGGTTTTCGCGCGCTCGGTACCGGACGCCGCGCTGGCGGTCGAGGCGCTGACGGGCCTTGCCCTGCAACCCGGCGCCGCCACGGAGATCGGCACCCTGCAGGTGTACCGCTCGCCGGTCTGGGGCGCGGCCGAACCGCCGCTCGCCGCCGCCTGGACGGAGTTCGAGGCGGGGCTGGGCCCATTGCTGGACGAGCAACGCTTTGCCCCCGATATCGAGGCAGAGCTTGCCGCCGCGCCTGCGCTGCACGCCCGCATCATGGCGATGGAGGCGGCCGAGGCGCTGGCCCACGAATACGCGCGGGCGCCCGATCTGCTGTCCGACGGGCTGCGGGCGCAGCTTGCCGAGGGGCGCGCGGCCAGCGCCAAAGAGCGGGCGCACGACCGCCGCGCGATGCGGCGATTGCGGCATCTCTTCGAGGGCCACGTCGCGCCCGACTCCGTCTGGTTGACGCCCGCGGCCACAGGCCCGGCGCCGGCCTTCGAGAGCGGCACCGGCAATCCGGCATTCAACCGTATCTGGAGCCTGCTGGGCCTGCCCTGCTGCAGCGTGCCGATCCTGCGGGCCGATGGCGGCCTGCCGATGGGCGTGCAGGTCGTGGGCGCGATGGGCAACGACCGGGGGGTCTTGCGCGTGGCCGACTGGCTGATGCGCCGTTTCTGACCCTGCCGATACCGGCGGGGTGTGCCGTGGCCGCCCCCATGGGCGGCCCCGTTCGCGTCAGAAGCTCAGCGAGATGTCGCGGTGCACCGAGTTGCACGAGGCCACGAACAACGCCTGTTCGCGCGGCAGGCGCGGCTGCTGGCGCAGGCCGATCGTGTCGCGGATCGCCGCGTCGTAGGCCTCGATCGCGGGCAGCACCTCTTCGGCCGCACGCCGGCGCCAGGCGACCTCTTCGGCGAAGAGCGCTTGCGCCTCGGCCACATATTCCGCCGCCCGCTCGGGGTCGGGCGAGCGGTCGTCGATCTCGCGCCGCGCATCGGACAGAAGCCCGCGGATGTCGTTCGCGCCTTCGACATCGCTGAGCATCCGCTCGACCTCCTTGAAGCGTTCGTCGGCTGTCTCGCCGTCCATCCCCATGACATCGTCGGCCAGCGCGTCCAGTGGGCCCTGCAACCCGGCCAGCGCATCGGCATCGGCAATGATCTGCCTGATCTCCGTCACCGGCTCGTAGGCCTGGTCCACCGTCCGGCGGTACATCGTGCGCGCCCGCCGGTCGGCATTGGTGATCTGGCTGTAGGCCGCTTCCAATTCGGACCAACCACCGGGGATCTGCTCCAGCAGCGCCTCCTTTTCGGTCCTCAGCTCGGCCGCGCGCTCTTCCAGTGCCGCGGAATCGCCGAAGCCTCGGCTGATGCGCTGCTCGATATCCTCCAGCACGGTGTCGATCCGGCGCGCGTCGGCCTCGAGTTGGCGCACGGCCTTGTGCACCGGCCGGTAGTCTACCGCGGCCTCGTCGAGATCACGTTCCAGCGCCTCGATCTCGGCCATCAGCTGGAAGGACTCGCCCGCCTTTTCCACGCCGTCGCGGAAATCGTCCTGCAAATCCTCGGGCAGGGCGGACAGATCCAGCGCCGCGGCCCGATCGATCGCCGCGCGGATCGTGTCGCCGTTCTCGTTGAACTCCTTGGCCACGTAATCCTCGACGCAATATTGCAGCGCCGGGTTCACCGGCGGCGGCGCGGTCTCGGATGTCAGCGCACTGCGGACCGGCAGGTAGTTTACCAGCGGCGGGTAGGCGGCCACGATCGCCAGCGCGGCAAGCTGCAGGCCGATGAACGGGACCACGCCCTTGTAGATCTGGATCGTGCGCACCGCCGCCGGGGCCACCCCGCGCAGGTAGAACAGGGCAAAGCCGAATGGCGGCGTCAGGAACGAGGTCTGGATGTTCAGGCCGATCATGACGCCCAGCCATACCGCCGAGACGTTGGCCTCCGGATCGGCCAGCAGGATCGGCGCGACGATCGGCACCACGACCACGGCGATCTCGATGAAGTCGAGGAAGAAGCCGAGGATGAAGATCACCGCCATGACGATGATGAACTTCGTCCAGAAGCCGCCCGGCAGGCCCTCGAGGAAATGCTTGACCAGCTCTTCACCGCCGAAGGCGCGGAAGGCAGCGGTCAGCATCGCCGCGCCGAGCAGGATGATGAAGACCAGAGAGGTCGTCTTGGCGGTGTCGATCATCACGCCGTTCAGGGCGTTTTCGGTGACATAGGCGCGGTAGCCGCTCCAGGCGATGGCGGCCACGACCATCAGCACGCCCAGACCGGCAAGCTGCACCCCAAGAACGTCGCTGGCGGACTGGATGTTCTGGATGTTGGTGTCGAAATTGGACAGCACGAAGGCGATCAGCGCCAGCCCCGCAAGCGCCATGATCGCCGGCACGTAGCGCAGCCGCCCGCCGGGATGCAGCCGGTAGCCAGCCATGATCATGGCGCCGACGGCGCCGATGGCGCCGGCCTGGTTCACCGTCGCGATCCCGCCGATGATCGAGCCCAGCACCATGATGATCAGCGCCAGCGGCGGCACCATCGCCAGGAACACCTGCCCGGCGAAGCGCAGGTCGTATTTACCGCCGTGGGTCACGGCCGGCGCGTATCTGGGCCGCACCAGCGCAACGCCGAGGATAAACAGTACGTAAAGCCCCACCAGCAGCAGGCCCGGCACCAGCGCGCCCAGGAACATGTTGCCCGCGCTGGTCGAGACCACGGCGAATTCGGAGGGCATCGTGATTTCGCCGGTCACGGCCTTGTAAAGCGTCTGCCGCGCCTGCCCGGCCTGGTCGGTGGCCGAGGCCAGCTGGTCGGCCAGGATGATAAGCACGATCGAGGGCGGGATGATCTGCCCCAACGTGCCCGAGGCCGCGATGATGCCGGTCGACAGCGGGTTGGCATAGCCGTTGCGCATCATCGCCGGCAGCGAGATCAGGCCCATGGCCACCACCGTCGCGCCGACGATGCCCGTGGTCGCCGCCAGAAGCGCGCCCACCACGACCACCGAGATACCCAGGCCGCCGGGGATCGGGCCGAAGAGTTGCGCCATGGTGACCAGCAGGTCCTCGGCGATCTTCGACCGCTGCAGCATGATCCCCATGAAAATGAACAGTGGAATCGCGATCAGCGTGTCTCGGTCTGGCTCCCAGTAGACCCCGCGCAGGTTGGTTACCCCCGCACTCAGCCATTGCGAGGGGCCGCCGCTTTCGAAATAGGCGTCGGTGCTGCCGGTAAATAGATACCCCGCACCCGCCGCCAGCAGCACCGTAATGATGGCCGCACCCGGCAGCGAGAAGGCAACGGGGAAGCCCGAGCCGAGCGCCGTCGCCATGATGATGATCAGAAGAGCGAGGAAGAAGAGTTCCATCCGGGCGGGTCCTGTCGGTCTAGATCATTTCGGCGTGCGACTCGCGCGCGCCAGGCTCGCCGCGTCTATCGGCAACGGCTTCGAAGAACTGGGCGACGAACTGAAACATCATCGTCACCGCAAAAATGCCGAGGAAGGCGGCCATGAAGTATTTCACATACATGCCAAAGCCCGACTGCGTGACCTCGAACACCAGGATCGGGCCGACGATGATGCTGGACGACGATCCGAACCCGATGATGAGGATCGTCCAGCACAGCGTGATGCCCAAAAGCACGGCGCCCCAGGCGTTGGTGCGCCCCTGCGCGCGCCGGGACATGTTCGAATAAAGCAGGTCGACGCGCACATGGGCGTCTTCCAGAAGCGTGTAGGCCGAGGCGAACAGGAACAGCGCGCCGTACCAAAAGCGCACGAGGTCGGCCATGAACGCCTGCTCGTAGGAAAACACGAAACGGCTGAACACGATCAGCAACTCGGCCAGCACCACCAAAAGGCCCAGCCAGACGAAGGCGATGCCCCGCGTGACTGCTGCGATCAGGATGCCGAGCAGCACCAGCGGCAGGTGGAAATAGATGCCGCGAAACTGCGACCGGCCGAGGTCGGAGGCCAGCTCGGTGCCCACCAGCCCTTCCAGCAGGCCGTCGACCCGCAGGAAGGACAATATCGCATCGCCGATCCCCACCAGCACCACCACCCAGAAGGCGGCGCGCACGATGAAGGTGTTGATCGCGGTGACCCGTGCGGCGTCGTCGCGCAGCGACACTTCGGGGCGGCGCGTCACTCCCAGAACAGCCAGCGCCGCGGCTGCGGGATAAAGCGCGGCCTGCAACAGCGCCAGAGCGCCGCCGCCCGATAGCGCCGCGGCCGCGCCCGGAAAGCCCAGCCAGAACTTGAGTATCGAATCGACGAGGAAGGCCCCCATGACGGCCAGAACGATCCAGCCGAAAGAACGCGTCACCAAGGCGCGCCCAGCGGTTGTGTCTGTCATGCGGCTGATGTCCCCCCCACAGGAATATGGTCGTCATTTTATCAGTAGGTCCGGGCCAGGAACCGCTTTCCTGGCCCGTCCGTCACCGGCCGGCTAAACCCGCCGGGTCATATGCCCAGGAAGCGGTTACGCTTCACCACATAGGAGGCGTCGGCGTAGTTCGTGTAGGAGCCGACGTTGTCGCGCACCGCCAGGAAGCTGTCGAAGATCTCGGCGGCCAGCGGGCTGTGGTCGCGCGCTTCCTCGATGACTTCGGTTGCTGCCTCGCCGAAGGCTTCGTAGACGTCATCGTTGAACTCGCGCAGTTCCACGCCGTACTCGTTGACGAGCCGGGTGAGGTAGATCCCGTTGTTGTAGTTGGTCTCTGCCGCCTGCATCGCGTTCTCCTCGGCGCTGGCCGAGGTGATGATGTTCTTGTCGCTCTGGGACAGCGAGCCCCAGAATTCGGCGTTCAGGCCGAGGCTGAGCTGGCTGCCGGGCTCGTGCATGCCGGGCCAGTAATAGTATTTCGCCGCCTCGTAGAGCTTGAGGAAGAAGTCGTTCCACGGCCCCACCCATTCGGTCGCGTCGATGGCGCCCGAGACGAGGTTTTCGTAGATCTGCCCGCCCGGAAGCGAAACCGGCGAGGCGCCGACCTTGGCCATGACGTCGCCGCCGAGGCCCGGGATACGCATCTTGAGGCCCTTGAGGTCCTCGGGCGAATTGATTTCCTTGTTGAACCAGCCGCCCTTTTGCACGCCGGTATTGCCGCAGGGCATGCCCTTGATGCCGAATTCCGCGCCGATCTTGTCCAGAAGCTCCTGGCCGCCGCCGAACTTCATCCAGGCGTCGATCTCGTTATAGGTCAGGCCGAAGGGCACGGCGGTGAACGGCGCCCAGCCCGGATGCTTGCCTTTCCAGTAGTAGTCGGCGGCGATGTAGGCTTGCGCGTTGCCCGAGGCGACCTCGTCAAAGCTGTCGAAGGCGCCGACGCGTTCGCCCGCGGCGAAATACTGAACGGCGATGCGCCCTTCGGTCAGCTCTTCGATGCGCGCCGCCAGGCGCTGGGCGCTGGTGCCAAGACCGGGGAAATCGCGGCCCCAGGTCGAGACGATGACCATGTCGGTCCGCTCCTGCGCGACGGCCGGTGCCGCCAGCGCAGCGGCGCCAACGGTGCCGCCGGCGGCGGTTTTCAGAAACTTGCGTCTTTCCATCTTTGATTCCTCCTTTTGGATCGGCCGAAGATGGCCCTCCCTGGACCCTCTTAAACATGTAAGGACATATACCGACCATGTTTTGTGTGGAAGCGCTGGTTTTTGCCTCCACATGCTGAACAGTGAGCAGCCAGATGGCGCGACTTCAACCGCCGACCACCAAGGTTTTGGTTTTTTGGCTTTTTTTGTGCTTCGAGCGAGCATATGTCGATAAAGATTTGCTCAAATCCGCGTCTCGCTGCGTAATTAAATTGCGCGACGGTGCGTCTCGGCTGCACGCTGCGGGCGTCAGCGCCCATTTTTTGGGCGCTTTGTGGCGGGACAACGAACGGTGCAGCGATGCCTTTGCAAACGGCTTGACGCGGGTCTGCCGATACCCGGCCGGGTGCGAATCGACCTTTGCGGCCGGGACCGGTACAAAAGGCGCATATGTTCGCTAGAGACGAACGTTTCATGAAAAACTATTCGTTGGTAAGAACGGTTCGTGGGCGTCATTCTGGCCGCCAAGCCGGAGACCGCCGATGCCAAGCGCCGCCACAGCCCTCAGCAGATCCCCCGCCGCCCCATGGGCCGGGCTTGTGCCCGGCGTGGTGCTCTGCGCGACGGTCGCCGCGGCGGCGTTCGGCCTGAGGCAGGTGCCCGGCATCGGCGTCCTGAGCCCGATGATCCTGTCCATCGTGATCGGCATGGCGCTGCACAACCTGTTGGGCACGCCGGCGATGGCCAAACCGGGAGTGACTTTCACCATGCGGCGCATCCTGCGCGCGGCGATCGTGCTTTTGGGGTTGCAACTGACGCTCGGGCAGGTCGTGTCGGTGGGGGCCACGGGACTCGCGGTGATCGCCGCGGCGTTGGTGGCCACGTTCCTTTTCACCAAGGCCGCCGGGCGCATGCTGGGCGTCGATCGCGGCCTGGCCGAACTGATCGGCGCCGGGACCTCGATCTGCGGCGCCTCGGCGGTGATCGCGTGCAACACGGTGACCCGCGCCCATGACGAGGACGTGGCCTACGCGGTGGCCTGCGTCACCGTCTTCGGCTCGCTGGCGATGTTTCTCTACCCGATGCTGGCCGCGCCGCTGGGCCTCGCCCCCGACCATTTCGGCCTCTGGGCCGGCGCGTCGATCCACGAGGTCGCCCAGGTGGTGGCCGCGGGCTTTCAGCGGGGCGAGGCCGCCGGAGAGGCCGCGACGGTGGCCAAGCTGTCGCGCGTGATGATGCTGGCCCCGCTGATCCTGACCCTGGCGATGATGGCGCGCACCCATGGCGCGGCCGAGGGCGCACGGGTGCCCACGCCCTGGTTCGTCTTCGGCTTCATCGCGATGATGCTGGTGGCCAGCGTCGCGCCGCCGCCCGCGGAACTGAAAGCGGATATCGTCGCCGCCACCACCTTCCTGCTGTCGATGGCGCTGGCCGCCATGGGGCTGGAGACCGACCTGCGCAAGCTCAGGGCCAAGGGGCTGCGGCCGTTGGCGCTGGGCGCTGTCTCGACGCTTTTCATCGCGGTTTTCAGCCTGACGCTGGTCAAGACGGTCCTGTAAGATCAAGCCCATGACGCTTGAGCAATTGCGCATCTTCCTGGCGGTGGCCGAACGCGAACACGTGACCCGCGCGGCCGAGGCGCTGAACCTGACCCAATCCACGGTCAGCGCCGCGGTCAGCGCGCTGGAGGCGCGGCTGGGCCTGCCGCTCTTCGACCGGGTCGGGCGGCGGATCGTGCTGACCGAGGCGGGGCGGGTCCTGATGGTTGAGGCGCGCGCGGTGCTGGCCCGCGCGGCGCAGGCCGAGGCCGCGATGGCCGACCTGGCCGGGCTGGCGCGGGGCGAGTTGGCGATCGCGGCCAGCCAGACCGTGGCCACCTACTGGCTGCCGCCGATCCTGCACCGCTTTCGCACCCGCTGCCCGGCGGTCGCGCTGCACCTTTCCATCGCCAACAGCGCCGCGGTCGCCCGGCAGATCGAACAGGGGCTGGCCGATCTGGGCCTGATCGAAGACGACATCGACGCCCCCGCGCTGGCCGCCCAGACCGTGGCCGAGGACGAGATGGTGCTGGTGATGGCGCCGGGGCAGGGCGCGCCCATCGTGCGGCCGCTGACCCCAGGCGACCTGAAAGCGATGACCTTCGTCTTCCGCGAGCCGGGTTCGGGCACCCGCGCGCTGTTCGAGCGCGCGGTGGCCGAGATGGGCGTGCGGCCCGCCGATCTGAAGATCGCGCTGGAACTGCCGTCGAACGAGGCGGTGCGCATCGCCGCCGAGCACGGGGCGGGGGCGGCGGCGTTGTCGCGGCAGGTGGTGGCGGGCGCGCTAAAGGCGGGCACGCTGGTCACGCTTGACATGGCGCTGCCGAGGCGCGCCTTCACCCTGCTGCGCCACCGCGAACGGACGCTGTCACCCGCGGCGCGCGCGTTCACCGCGCTACTGGCAGAGCCCGCCGCGCCCGGCGATCAGCCGGTGTGACGGATCACGAACTTGAAGACCTTGCCGTCCTCTTCGCTCGACAGCAGCTCGTTTCCGGTGGTGCTGCAGAACGCCTCGAAATCCTTCACCGCGCCCGGATCGGTGGCCAGGATTTCCAGCGTGCCGCCGGTCGGCAGCTCCTTCAGCGCCTTTTTCGCGCGCAGGATGGGCATCGGGCAGTTCAGCCCCTGCGCGTCAAGAACCTGATCGGCCATGTCTCTCTCCCTTGTCAGATATAAAGGTTGATGTCGCTTTTCGCGGCGACATCGACCCACGAGGCCGCGCCGCCCAGTTCCGGGCCGTCGATCATGTCCTCGCGCTTGTATTCGAACAGGTCCATCGTCATCTGGCAGGCGATCATCTTGACGTCGGCCTCCAGCGCCAGCTCGCGCAGCTCCTCGATCGAGGCGACGCCCTTTTTCTTGAGCATGTTCTTCATCATGTTCGTCGTCAGCGAGGTCATGCCGGGCAGCGCCGCGACGATGTTGGGCATCGCCATGTGCCCGCCGCCCATCGGCATCTCCATCGCGGCGTTGCCCAGCGGGTTGATCTTGGGATCGAGATCCTTTTTCAGCAGCTGCAGCCCGTAAAAGGTAAAGAACATCGTGGTCTCGATGCCCATCGCGGCCGCGGTGGTGGCAAGGATGAAAGGTGGGTAGGCCCAGTCCAGCGTGCCCTTGGTGACGATGATCGTCATGGCCTTGGCATTGGTGTCGTCGAGCATCTCTCTCTCCCCGGGCCGGCAGGCCCCCTTGTTTGGCCGCGCGCGCCGCCTTCCGGGCCCCGCGCGGCAGTCATCGCGTCAGGCGGCGCAGCCCGCGAAATCGTCGGCGGCCATCTTGGCCTCGTAGGGGTCGGCCACGGCGCTGCCGGGCACCAGCACGGCCTGGGGCGCGGCGGCATCGACGGGCTTGACCTTGACCATCCAGCCGGCGTCATAGGGGTCGCTGTTGGCCAGCTTGGGGTCGGCGACCAGCCCGTCGTTGACCTCGACGATCTCGGCCTCGAAGGCCACCTTGGCCGGACCCACCCATTTGCCCGATTCGACCGTGGCGATGGATTTGCCTTCCTTGATCGTCTTGCCCACCTTCTTGGCGGTAAAGGCGACCAACTGGCCCGCCATGGCGGTGGCGATCATCGTCATGCCGGCGGTCAGGGTGCCGTCGCCGTTGTCGCGATACCAGATGTTGTTGGGAACGTCGTAGAGTAGGTCGTCGGGAAGGGTGCAGCCGCGGACTACGGGCATGTCAGGTCTCCATCGCTTCGGGCGCCGCGGTCTCGCCCTGACGGATCGGGCGCGACGAGCAGCAGAAATCGCCCAGACCGTCGACGACCAGCTTGCCGCCGACGAACAGGGCCAGGTGCCGGGCGATCATCGTGGCCATCCGCAGTCGCTGCACGGCCTCGGAGGACGCGGGATCGTCCAGAACCAGATTGTGATGATAGACCAGCTCTCGGCAAGTCTCTCGGCAGGCGTTGAAGCTCGGGGTGCCCCGCGCGCCCTGCCGGTGCAGCGCGAGCAGGCGAAAACCTTCGCTCTCGCCCTCGGTCGGCGCGCCGCCCTTGGCCGTCACCCAGGCCGCCAGCACGTCCTCGCCCAGATGCAGCAATTCGGCTGCATGGGCCGCCGGATCGGTGGCCAACGCGTCGCCGGGCAGGGCGTCCAGCGCGTCGCAGGCTGCCTCGACCTCGGCGATGGAGCGGGGCGTGCGGGTCATCCCAGCCCTCGCTCTTTCACGAAGCCGCGGGAGTCGGAAAAGTTGTCGTTCACGCCGACCTTGCGCGACGACAATCCCAGAGCCAGCCCCAGAAGCTGGGTGAAATGCATGATCTTGACCTTGGTCTTGCGGCCCATAACCTTTTCGGCGCGGATCTGGTGCATCTCCAGCCCGGTGTGACAGGTCGGGCATTCGGTGGCGATCACGTCGGCGCCCGAGGCCTCGGCCGCGGTGAGGATGTTCAGGCACAGCTTGGTCGAGGTGTCGCTGTCCGACAGCGTGTGCGCGCCGCCGCAGCAGGCGGTCTTCAACGGAAACGCCACGTTCTCGGCCCCCGCCGCGGCGAGGAGGTCGTCCATGAAATGCGGGTTGGCGGTCGATTCCGTGCCCGGCCCCTTGTCCTTTTCGGGGAAGATGCGGCGCGGGCGGGTGTACATGCAGCCGTAATAGTTGGCGACCTTGATGCCGCTGAGCGATTTCCTGACCCGACGGGAAATCTCTTCCTCGCCCACCGCGCGCATCAGCCAGTCGAGCGCGTGCAGCGTCTCGACCTTGCCGGCCTCGTAGGTCTTGTGGCCTGCCTTTTTCGACAGCCGGTCGTTGACCTCGACCGAGTGCGCGTCGTGGGTCAGGTCGTGTTCGGCCTTCTTGAGGTTGTGATAGCAGCCGTTGCAGGGCGCCATCACCTTGTCGAACCCCATCTTTTCGGTCTGCGACAGCACACGCGCCGACAGGTAGGTTTCGATTTCGGGGTCGATGTTCTTGACCTCCATCGCCCCGCAGCAGTTCCAGTTTTCCACTTCGACGAGATCGAGGCCCAACTCCTTGGCGACCGCCTTGGTCGACTTGTTATAGGCGTAGCCCGTGCCCTCCAGCGCGCAGCCGGGGTAATAGGCGACCTTTTTCAGATCCTTCTCCATCTCAGTGGCCCCCCTCGGCCGGAAGCCCCAGCGCCTTGCGGTCCTTGGCGTCGACTTCCCTGATGTATTCCTCGATGCCCTTGCGGGCGGGGGCCCAGCCGCGGGTGCGCGGGCGGACGACGAGCGCCAGACCCATCTTCAGCAGGTAGCCAATCGGCGCGCGTTTCGCGATGCCGGTGATCATCGCCACCAGGTAGGGCTCCTTGAAGGGGCGGAACGGGTCGCCCATGCGCTTGAAGAAATCGCGCACCACCAGCCCGTCCTCGATCTTGCCGGTCTCGATGACCTGCGCAGAAAAGCCCTCGTCGAAATGGGTCGAGGGTTTCTTGTCGACATGGCCTTTCAATTCCAGCCAGTGGGCGGTGGCCTTCATCACCGCCTCGGGCACCACATCGCGCGGGCAGGCGTCGGTGCATTTGTTGCAGCTCACGCATTGCCAGATGATGTCCTTGTCGCGGACCAGCTCGTCCTCCATGCCCAGCCGGATCAGATAGATCCAGTAACGCGGGTTGAAGTCGGGGTTGACCGCATGGACGGTGCAGGCGTTGGTGCATGACCCGCATTGCCAGCAGCGGTGGATGTTCTCGCCGCCCGCCAGCGCCGCGATCTCGTCCTGCATCGCCTCGTTGTAATCGGTGACGGCGCGGGTTTCGATGAAGGTCGACCAGTGGCCTGACACGTCCACCCCGTCGATCACCAGCTCATCCTGCTCGCGCAGGTTTTCGGGGCGGATCAGGGATTTTTCATGGATCGGCATGTCACATCGCCTCCTGCGGGTCTGTCGCGCCGAGCGCGCCCAGGGTATGGGCGGTGCCGTCGACGAGCTTGAGCCGCGTGCGGCCGGTTTCGGTATCCACCGCGTCGAGGCCCAGCATCCTGCGGGTGTGCAGCATCGGGTCGGCGGCGGTGGCGAATTCCGCGCGCATGAACTCTCCGCCGCGGTCGTTGATGTAGGCGGCATAGACATGCGCCATCAGCAGGTCGGTGAAGAAGGGCAGGTCGCGGTAGATGCCTTCTGCCCGCAAGAAGCCTTGCAACTCTTCGGCCAGCGCGGCGAAGGTGACGAAATCGGCGGGCGCGTCGATCCTGGCCTCGCTCACGTCGTCGGCAAACCAGATCTCGCGCACCACGCCGGTGCCCACCTTGCTGTCCCACACCCAGCGGGTCATCAGCGGGTAGCGGTCGGCTGCGGTGAAATGCAGAACCTCGGCGCCGAGGTCGCGCAGCCAGCGATGGGCCTTGTCCTGCGGAAAGCCGTCGACAAAGGCGGCGAGCCGTGCGTCGGCGGTCGACGTGTCGCACCAGCCCTCCAAGAGCGCCGTCAGCCGGGCGCGCATTTCCTCGAACCCGGTCTCGGCCATCAGCGCGCCGACCTTGCGGCGCGCCGGCGTGACGAAGGCGCAAAGGTCGAGGAACTCGGTCTCGGTCAACTCGGCCACCTGGCCCTTGCCCAGCATTTCCTCGAAGAGCGAGGCCTTCAGCCACAGCGCGGTCACGTAGCGATCCACGCCGCCCGTGGGCTCTGCGCTTTCCACCAGGTGATCCATCGCGCGCCGCAGACGCGGGCCCGACAGGTCGAGCACCGGGGCTTCCGGCGCTGCGACCTCTGTCTTGCGCGTCAGTCCGAACATCACTCGGCGGCGTCCTTGACGCCCGACATGGCAAAGCCCATCGCCGCCATCGCCGCGGCGTGGCCCTGGGCGATGGAATCGTCGATCGTCTCGGGGCCCGAGGCCGCGCCGGCGACGAAGACGCCCGGGCGCGAGGTCTCGGCCAGCGTTGCATAGGCGTTCTGCCGTCCGACATAGCCCCAGCGGTTCAGCTCGACGTCGAAGATCGCCGACAGGGTCATGTTGTCCACGTTGGGGTCCATGCCGACCGCGTGCACCACCATGTCGAACGGGATCGAGATCGGGCGCTTGACCAGCGTGTCCTCGCCCTTGACCAGCAGGCGCTTGCCGTCCGAGGTCACCTCGGCGATGCGCGCCTTGACGTATTTGACCTTATGATTTTCCTGGCTGCCCCAGTAATACTCGCCCTCGTAAAGGCCGAAGGTGCGGATATCCATGTAGTAGATATAGACATTCGTCTCGGGCGACATCTCGCGGATTTCCATGGCGATATTGGCCGACACGGTGCAGCAGATTTTCGAGCACCATTCGCGGCCGATCTGGCGGTCGCGCGAGCCGACGCAGAGCAGGATGGCCACCCGGTCGGGCACACGCCCGTCCGAGGGGCACTTGATGCCGCCCCCCGACGAGATCATCTGTTCGACCTGGGTCGTGGTCACCACGTCGGGATAGGTGCCGAAGCCCCATTCGGGCTTGTTCACGCTGTCGAAATGGGTGAACCCGGTGGCCAGGATCGCCGATCCCGCCTCGACCTTGGACCCGTCCGACAGCGTGGCGACGAAATCGCCGGGGCCGCCGCTGAACGCTTTCACCGTCGCGCCGGTCCGCACCTCGATATGCGGGTTGCCTTCCACCCGGGCGACCATGCCGCCGATGGCGTCGCTGGCCCATTCGTGGCTCGGCACCAGCTTGGCATAGCCCGACAGGATCGGCGCGCCTCCGAGGCGGTCTTCCTTCTCGATCAGCACGCTTTTCTGGTTGACCGCGGCAAGGGCCTGGGCGGCGGACAGACCGGCGGGACCGCCGCCGACGATAAGGACGGGCTGGCTCACTTCTCTGCTCCTGCAAGGGATTTCGGTTTCTCGTAGCCGGGACCGGACGTGATTGCGCGCTTGGGGTCATAGAGCGTCTCGATGCGGCCTTCCTTGACCTCGTCGAGATAGGCCTCGAACTCGGCCCGCGCCTTTTCCCAGTCGATGCCCATCTTTTCGAGCAGCACCTCGAAGGGGGAGGCGTGCCAGTGCAGCTGGGCCAGCTTGTAGGGGTGCGCGCCCATGGCCAGCGCGGCGAACTGGCAATCGGCCATCACCGGCAGGGCATAGACCTTGTCCACCGCCTTGCCGATCCACTGGTTCTTGTCCAGCGTGGTGATGCAGCCCGTATCGTGCCCGATCATCACGTCCGACTTGGCCTCTTCGACGGCGACCTTGATCTTGCGGTCGATGGCGAAGGAGCGGGTGAATTCGCGCTCGCCGATGATGTGGCGAAAGCCGAAGCCGCAGCAGTCGTACCAGGTGGAATAGTCGATGACCTGGGTGCCCAGCGATTGCAGCAGCCCGGTGGTCACCGCCACGCGGTTGCCGTTCATCACCGTGTCGTCATAGATCACGTCCTCAGGCACCATCTTGTAGACATGGCAGGCCGGGTGGACGGTGGTGCGGATGTTGCTGACGTCGATCGTCTGGCGCTCGGCGATGCGGTGGCGCATCACGTGCAGCCATTCGGAATAATGCACGATCTCTTCGGGGATCAGCAGCTTGCCGTCCACCAGCCGCCCCAGCTTGCCGAGGATCGCTTTCACCTCGGCCCGCAACTCGGGCGATTCCATCAGGAAAATCCGCATCTCCTTGTAGTTGCCGAAGGAGGTGCCGCAATGGACCAGCGGGTAGAACGTGCCCTCGGGCAGGCCCATCGCCTTGGCCGAGACATAGGCCTGGTGGAAGTTGCGCAAGAACACCGCCGCCAGCGACACCACGTTGCCGATGCCCGAGCCGTGATAATTCCACGCGGTGCACGAGGTCTGGTCGGTCTCGTCCAGATAGGTCTGCCCCATCTGGTTCATGATCCACAGCACCGAGGACGGGTAGCCGGGGATGTTGCCGCACTGCCCGCAGGATTTGTGATGCCAAAGGTTGTTGGTCGGGATCTTCTTGTCCCAGCCGTAAAGCGTCTTGGCCATCACCGGCTCGTGGCCGTCGCCGATGCGGTGGACGATGATCTCGCCCTCGCGCTCCAGCTCCCACATGTGGTCGCGGATGTCCTCTTTACGCTCCTTGCCGGTCAGAAGCGCGCGCTTGTCGATCTTCTGCGCGACCCAGTCGGTGGCGCGCCGTGCCTCGTCGGGGGTCAGGTTCGAGGGTTTCCATTCGGCGCCGAAGCCGCCGAACGCCCCGCCCTCGCTGTCCTTGTCGGTGGTCATCGCCGTTTCCTCCCTGAAACGCGGGCTCCCCGGGGAGGGGATCAATCCTCGTCCTCGTCTTCTGCCTGCTCTTCGAGCCACTCTTCCCATTCTTCGCGCTTCTCATCCATCACGTCCGAGACAACGTCGAAGAGGTTTTCATCGACGGCTTCGAGCTGGTCGAGAACGCCGGTTTCCTCCCAGATCGTGTAAAGCTCGACCGAGGCGCGCAGGTTGACCTCCCACGCGGTATCCAGCGTGTGCATCGTGGGCATCGGGATCGCCTTGCGCAGCACCATCAGCGGCGCGTCGATCTTGGCCACGTTCGGCCCCCAGTCGGGAAAGGCCTCTTTCGTGATCATGTTGGGGGCCAGCTGGTTGCCGGTCGAGACCACCTTGAGCAGCACGCGGCTGAACGGGCGCAGCACCTCCTTGGCCGAGTCCATCTCGTGCTTGATCGCCACCTCGCGCATGATCATCACCAGCCCGCCGGGCGAGTTCTCGAACGGGCAGCGCGCGGCGCAGGTGTAACACTGGGCGCAGGCCCAGATCTTTTCCTGCATCGCGTCGTAGATGCCTTCGAGGTTTTCGGTCCACAAAAGCTGGACGATCTCGCGGGGGGAATAATCGTAGTAATGCGCGGAGGGGCAGGTCGCGGTGCAGATGCCGCAGTTCAGGCAGCCATGAATTTCGTGGTCGTAAAGCTGGTGTCCGCGGATGTCGTCGAAAATCTCTTCCAGCTTTTCGTAGCTTACCACCGGCTTTTCCGACAACGGGTCGGCGATCGGGGCGTCTGTCTGGCTGTTCACACCCATCTTCACCTCCCTTGAAGCCGGGTCCGACGCGGAAACCTGGAAACTCAGTAAGTCAGCACCTTTGCGTCGTCGTCTTCCATGATGTCCGAGATCATCTTGGCACCGCCGACGATGCCCTCGCATTCGGGGATCAGGTCGTCTTCGGTCATGTCGAAGAGATCGAGATTGGGCGAGCAGCAGAAAAATTTCACCCCCGCCTCGTGGGCGTCCTTGATGAAGTCGTAGACGGACTTGGGCGAGCCTTCCTTGACCACCAGCTGTTCCGCCACGCCCTTTTTCATGAGCTTTCCGGCGGTCGCGGTGCAGATCACCTCGACCTCGTAATCCATCGCCGCGGCGACCGTGGCCTGGAAAAACGGGGCCCCGAGTTCCTCGCCATTACGCGGATCGGTGTTGACCATCACGATGATGAGTTTGCTGGCCAAGGTCCCCTCCCTGAGATCGCGGCGAGCCGATCAAGATGCGAGTCGTGCTCGCAACGCTCTTTGTTGCCGGTCCAGCCTAGGCCGACATATTCACATATGCAAGAATATATTGACAGCGGCCGAAATCGACCTATTGCGCCGCCGGCCAAGGGGCGGGGGCGCAGGCCGAAAGGCCGGAGCTACGGGCAACGACCGCCCGCGCGCCCGCTAGTTCGAGATCAGGTATTCCGCGACAGCCTGGTAGGCCGGCAACGACGTCGGGTCGATAAAACCGTTCTGCGCACGCGGGAAAGAGGCGAAGCGCACCAAGACCATGTCTGCCTCCGGGTCGACGTAGATGGTTTGCCCGTGAACGCCGCGCGCGGCAAAGGCGCCGTGATCGTTGTGAAACACCCACCACTGGCTGGTGTAGCTGCCGCCAGGGAGTGTCGGGAAACCGCCGAATTTGGCCGGGTCGCCGCCGGCGCGGATCTTTTGTACGACCTCGGCCGGGAACAGGCGCTCTCCGTCGATGACGCCTTCGTTCAGCACCAGCAGTCCGAGCCGTCCGAGATCGCGCAGCCCGGCGCTGATGCCGCCCCCGGCAAAGGGCACGCCCTTGCCGTCGACGGTCTGGTAGGCGGACTGTTCGGTGCCCATCCGCCGCCAAAGACGCTCGGACGCCAGCTCGGTCACCGGCTTGCCCGACACGCGACTGATGATCCAGCCAAGCATGTCGGAATTGATTGTCTTGTAGTGGAACTCTGCGCCATGCGTGCCGTCGGGCTGCACCTGCTGCAGGTATTCCCAGTAGCCGTCCGGGCCCTGGTAGCCCTGTGGTTTCGGAAACGGGCTGGCCGCGGCCGAGTACCGCCAGATGTCGGCATTCGGATCCGAATAATTCTCGGAGTAGCGAACGCCGGTGGTCATGTCCATCACCTGGCGCACGGTGGCGCTGGCAAAGGCGCTGTCGCCGATCTCCGGGATGATGTCGCGGACCTGCGCGGTGTCGTCCAGCGCGCCCTCGACCACCATGATCTCGGCCAGCAGGCCGGTAACCGACTTGGTCATCGACATCGCGGCGTGCTTGCCGTCTTCGTCAAGGCATCCGAAGTAGCGTTCGTAGACGACGCGGCCCTCGTGGATGATCAGCATCCCGTCGGTGTAATTGGCATAAAGCGACTCCGCCCATGTCATCGTCGCGTCGCTGCCGATCGGCGTGAAGGTCAGCGCATCGATTTCCTGACGCATGTCGGCGAAGTCGGCGGGCGAAAGATAATCGAGCGGGACGGGCGCGCCGAGGCCCCGGCTGATCTCTTCGGTCGGCAGGAATTCCCTGAGATGGCACACCGACCAGCGAAGCCTGGGAAAGCTGAAATAGTTCGAATCCGGCTGGACGATCAATTTGTCCGGGGGCGGGGGGAAGCCTTCCATCCAGCCCATGACCCTTGGATCGGACTCGCGTGCCGAAAGCGCGTCGGATTGTGCCGTCGCCGGGCCGGACAGGGCGCCGAGCGACAGGGCGGCCAAAGACATCGCGGCCAGGCCAGAAATGATGTGCATAGATAAAATCCCCACGTCTGATCTCTTGCGAGAAAAGAACTAGTGCGAGGGTGCCCGGTTGTCAGTCTTGGCCGCATTCCGGACCTTGAGAGCGGCCGGTTCGCTGGCCAAGGCGGTGCCGCGCAGGCCCGAAACAGCTGGCCCTTGGCCGCCCGTCGGCGCCGTTATCGGGGCATTTTCCCGCGGCTCGCGGTGCCGGCGAAGTTGAAGATGTTGCTGCGGATCTCGGCGCAGCGGTCGAGGTCGATCTTGGCAGCTATCACCGCGGCGCGGGCCACGATCTCGCCCTTGGGCGCCGGCGACGTTCAGCTTGCGGCTCAGGTCGCCGCCCCTGCGCGTACCTGCGCCGCGGTGTGTCCGACGATGTCGCGGTAGAGCGCGGCGTCGGTATCGCCCTCGGTGCCGAAGACGACGACCCGCGCCGCGGGGCCCAGCCCCAGCGCAGCGCGGGCCTCAGCGTCGCCCATGGCGGCCACCAGCCCGGCCAGCCCCGCCACCGCGGATTCGCCCGCCACGATGGGCGGGTCGCCCGCCTTGGGCGCGGCGAGCCTGCGCATCGCGGCCAGTGCCGTGCCGTCGGGCAGCGCCATCACCGCGTCGGCATGGTCTTTCAGTATCTCCCAGGCCAGCGCCGAAACCTCGCCGCAGGCCAGCCCCGCCATGATCGTTTCGAGATCGCCCTCCACCGGCGTGGGCCGCCCGGCGCGCAGGCTGTCGAGCCAGCAGGCCGAAAGATCGGGGTCGCAGAGCACGATCAGCGGCCGGTCGGCGCCCCAGCGGCGCACCGCGTTGGCGGCGACGGCGGCGGCCATGCCCCCAACCCCGGTCTGCAGGAAGACATGGGTGGGCGTGGCGGCGAGCGCGTCGAAGGCTTCGGCCGCCATTACCTCGTAGCCCTGCATCACGTCCTTGGGGATCTCCATATAGCCCGGATAGGAGGTGTCGGAGACCACGAACCAGCCCTCGCGGGTGGCGGTTTCTTGCGCCTCGCGCACGCTGTCGTCGTAGTTGCCGGCACAGCGGCGGACCTCGGCGCCGTAGGCCTCGATCGCCTCTTTGCGCCCCTCCGACACGGCGGCGTGGATGAAGATCACGCAGTTGCAGCCGAAATTCTGCGCCCCCCAGGCGACCGAGCGGCCATGATTGCCGTCGGTGGCGCAGCACACGGTGATGCCCGCCACCAGGTCGGCATGGGCGCCCGAGACGATATCGGCCATGGGCACCGGGTGGCCCTTGGCGGTTTCCACCTCGCGCTGCAACAGCTTCAACACCGCGTAGGCACCGCCCAGCGCCTTGAAGCTGCCCAGGCCGAAACGCCCGGCCTCGTCCTTGTAATGAAGCTCGGCCACGCCGATCTCGGCGGCCAGTCCCGGCAATGCCACCAGCGGGGTTTCAACATAGCCCGGCCAGCGGGAAATCGTGTCGTGGGCGGCTTGCAGGCCGGCGGCGCTGAGGATGGCGTCCTGCGTGGGCGTCCATGGCGCGTCGCGCCGCGCCAGCGGGCTGAGGAGAAGCGTGAACCCCTCCGCGTCAGCGGGCGCTCGGGTGATCTCTGCGGTCATCTGTGTCCTCGGGCAGCAAGAGCCCCCGGCCGGCAGACCGCCCGGGGGACTGATGGATCAAAACTCGGCCTTCTCCTCCTCGATCGAGGCGCGCAGCGCGTCAAGCATCTCGGTGCCTTCGGACCCGTACTGCTTTTCGATCAGCGCGCGCAACGCCGGCTGGCCAGCCGCGGCGAACCTGGCCTGTTCCTCGGCCGAGACCACGTTGACCTCCATCCTGGAGGCTGGCGTAGGGCTCTGTCAAAGAAACTTGTCCTAAGACGGGGCAGGGTAGCTGCCCTGGCAGAAACCAGATCGCAGTCGTCTGACAGCACCGGTCGAGGCGCTCAGACCGGGCTGTGCAAACTGGAATACCGTTCGCCCCGCGCCGCGCGGCTTGGGAAATCCTTGTCATATAAACTTTCTTGAATATGGTGGGCGAGGCCAACCGGGACGGCACCGGGGTACTGCGGGGAGGCAGTTACTGGCGATGGAGGCCCGTTTCATCACTGCGCCGATCTTTCGTGAGACCGGCTATCGCGGCGATCACCCGCTGGCGATCCCGCGCGTGGGCACGGTCGAGCGGCTGGCCGCCGCGCTGGGCTGGATCGGGCCCTGCCATCCCCCGCTCGAAGCCCCGCCCGCCAGCCGGGCCGAGCTGGCGCGGTTTCACGCCCGCGATTACATCGACGCGATCCGGCGGGCCGAGGCGGCCGGGCGGGCAAGCCGGGCAGACCGCGACCGCTACCATATCGGAACGCTGGAAAACCCCATCTTTCCCGGTCTCTACCGGCGCGCGGCAACCTCGGTCGGTGGCGCGGTTATGGCGGCGCGGCTGGCCCATGACGGCATTCTTGCCTTTCACACCGGCGGCGGCACCCATCACGGGCGGCGCGACCGGGCCAGCGGCTTTTGTTTCTTCAACGACCCGGTCTTTGCCATCCTGGCCCTGCTCGACCTCGGGCGCGCGCGCGTGCTCTACGTCGATTTCGACGCGCATCATGGCGACGGGGTAGAGGCCGCGTTTGCCGATGAGCCGCGGGTGATGACCCTTTCGGTGCACGAGGCCGGGCGCTGGCCCTTTACCGGCACGCAGTCTGAGCGCCGCGGCGGGAACGCACGCAATCTGCCGGTGCCGCCGGGCCTGAACGATACGGAGTTCGACCGCATCGTTGCTGGCGCGGTGCTGCCGCTGGCACGCGAATTCGCGCCCGATGCGGTGGTCGTGACCGTGGGCGCCGATGCGCTCGGGGGTGACCCGCTGTCCTCGCTCGCGCTGTCGAATACCTGCCTCTGGGCGGCGGTCGAAGCGCTGGCGCGGCTTGCCCCGGCGACGGTGGTGCTGGGCGGGGGCGGCTACAACCCCTGGACGCTGGCCCGCGCCTGGGCCGGGCTCTGGGCGCGGCTGACGGGGCAGGACATCCCCGACCGCCTGCCGGAGGCGGCGCGCGCGGTGCTGGACGGGCTCGATTGCGACCTGGTGGACGAGGACGAGCGCGACCCGGCCTGGCTGACGACGATTGCCGACAGGCGCAATGACGGGCCGGTGCGGGAAGAGACGGAGGCGCTGATCGCCGCGGTGCAAGCGGCAGGGCCGGCACAGGAGGCGAACGCATGGGCGACTGGCTGACCCGCATCGCGCGGATCGAGGCGCTGGAGGATGCCGCGTTCGACGCCGGGCTGGTGGCCGAGATGGAACGCCACGCGGCCCGTGCGCGGGCGCGGCCCCTGCGCTTTGCCACGCCGACCTTCAAGGAATACGACACGCCCGACATCAAGGGCTGCGGGCGCAATTCCTTCCCGGCCTTCTCGATCACCGGGGGCGCCTGCGCGCTGGACTGCGACCATTGCAAGGCCAAGATCCTGGAGCCGATGATCCCGGCCACAAAGCCCCAGATCCTCGACCAGAAGGTGCGCGCGCTGATCGCCGCGCAGGGGCTTCAGGGGTTTCTGCTGTCGGGCGGGTCGAACCGCAAGAACGAGATCCGGTACGAACGCTTCTACCCGGTCATCGAGGGGCTCAAGCGCGACTTTCCCGAGTTGCGCATCGCCATCCACACCGCGCTGACCAACGCGGCCGGCGCCCGGCGGATGGAGGGCGCCGGGGTGGATACCGCGATGATGGACGTGATCGGCTCGGACGACACGATCCGCGATGTCTACCACCTCGACCGCCCGGTCGAGGATTTCGAGGAAACGCTCGCCGCGCTGACGGCCACCGGCATGGAGATCTCGCCCCATATCGTGATCGGGCTGCATTACGGGACATTGCGCGGCGAGGCGCGGGCGCTGGAGATGGTCGCGCGCTACCCCACCAAGGCGCTGGTGCTGGTGGTGGTGATGCCGTTCTACGCCGAGCCCGGCACCTTCGCCACGCCCGACACGGCAGATGTGGGGCGCATCTTCCTTGAGGCGCGCGAGGTGCTGGCCGACCGTGATGTGCTGCTGGGCTGCGCCCGGCCCGCGGGTATGCACAAGCGGGTGACCGATGCCTACGCGGTGATGGCCGGGCTTGACGGTATCGCCTTCCCGGCCGAAGGGGCGCTGGGCGTGGCGGCGCTGACCGGGCGGAGCTGGGAACAGGCCCATGCCTGCTGTTCGATCAAGCTGGGCGGACCGGCGCGGGCCAGCGCGGGGTGCGCGGCATGAGCGTCGATGTCCTGGTCGTCGGGCTCGGCCCCGCCGGGGCCATGGCCGCGGCGGCGGCGGCGCGGGCAGGCGCGCGGGTGCTG
>NZ_RWGU01000042.1 GCF_003944755.1 Rhodovulum robiginosum | reverse complement strand
AGGCGCGCGGGTGCTGGCGGTCGACCGCCGCGCCGCGCCGGGGACCCCGGTGCAATGCGCCGAGTTCGTGCCCGCGGCGCTAGGGGCCGAAACCCCGGCGGTGCGCCGTGCGGCGGTGCAGGAGATCGCCGCGATGGAGACCTACCTGGGCGCCGCCCCGCCGCTGCGCACCCCCGATTTCCGCGGCGTGATGATCGACCGGGCGGTGTTCGACGCGGCCCTCGTGGCCGAGGCCGAGGCAGCCGGGGCCGAGACCCTGACCGGCACCGCGCTGTACGGGATCGGGGCGGATGGCACGGTGGTGCTGGGCGACCGGGTGGTGCACCCCCGCGTCTTGATCGGCGCCGACGGGCCGCGTTCGACGGTGGGGCGGCTGGCGGGCCATGCCAACCGCGCCTTTGCCGAGACGCGGCAGATCACGGTGCCGCTGCTGGCCCGGCACGACGCGACCGACATCTTCCTGCGCCCCGAGATCGAAGGCGGCTATGGCTGGCTGTTTCCACGCGGCCAAGAGGCCAATCTCGGCCTGGGCGTGGTGCCCCGCGCGCGGGACCGGCTGAAACCGCTGCTCGACGCGCTCCATGCCGGGCTCGCGCGGCAGGGGCGCGTGGGGGCTGCCGCCGGGCGGCTGACGGGGGGCAAGATCCCGGTGGGCGGCCTGGTCGGGCCGCTGGGCCGCATCGGGCCGCTCGACGTGCTGCTGGCCGGCGATGCGACGGGCCTGACCCACCCGATCACCGGCGCGGGCATCGCCGCTGCGTGCCTGTCGGGCCGCATGGCCGGCGCGGCGGCGGCCAAGATCGCCGCGGGCCGGGCCGAGGCGTCCGCGGACTATGCCGAAGAACTCACCGACCTTTACGGCCCCTCGCTGGCGCTGGCCGCGCGCCGCCGGGCCGAGCTGGTCGACGCCTATGCCTGGGGCGCCCGGCCCGGCACCGCAGAGCTGCGCCGCGCCTGGATCGCCTATCCCGAGTATCGCTGCGCTGACATCCCAACCCCCGCCAAGGAGGCGAAGGAACCCGCATGAGCTGTATCAAGCAGGAAGGCGCCGCCGGCGACGCCGCGACGACCGGCTACAACGCCCCCGATCGGATGCAGCCGCGCGCGCCCTCGGCCGTGCCCGCCGCGCTGAAAAACGGCCGGGCGGTCAAGCAGGCCGGTCTCGCGCCCAAGGGGCTTTACCGGCCCGATTACCGGGTGATGACGCCGGCCATGCGCTCGCCCGACTACGTGCAGATGTCCACCGCCGCGGCGATCACGCTGGGGCTGGTCGAGGGGCGGATGTATAACTGTTCCTGCACGCGCTGCCTCAACCTGCTGCTGACCTACCCAGAGGGCTGCCGGGCCAACTGCGCCTATTGCGGCCTGGCGCGCCACCGCGAGGCCGAGCGCAACTATGCCGACCGCAACTTCATTCGCGTCGACTGGCCCGCCGTGCCGATGGCCGAGGTGGTCGACCGCATCGCCGCCGATGTCGAGGGCACGCCGTTTCACCGGATGTGCATCTCGATGATCACCCATCCGGATTCAGACGCGGACACGGTGAGCGTGCTGAAAACCTGGACCGACCGGATCGACCCCGACGCGATCCCGATCTCGATCCTGTCGAACCCCACGACGATGACCCGCGACGATATCGTGCGGCTCAGGGACATGGGGTCGGACATCTTTACCGTGGCGCTGGATGCCGCCAGCCCCGCCGTTTTCGACCGCACCCGCGGCAAGGGCGTGCAGTCGCCCCATAGCTGGAAAACCTACTGGGACGCGATCCACATGGCCCGCGAGATTTTCGGGACACAGAAATTCGGCGCGCATCTGATCGTGGGCATGGGCGAGACCGAGGCCGAGATGATGGAGGTGATCCAGCGCCTCGTGGACCTGGGCGGCCATAGTCACATGTTCTGTTTCTACCCCGAGGCGGGCAGCCTGATGGACCATCTGCCCGCCACCCCGCGCGACCAGTGGCGGCGGGTGCAACTGGCCCGCTACCTGGTCGATTATTGCGGCGTGCGGGTCGAGCACATGCGCTTCGACGCAGAGGGCCGGATCGCCGATTTCGGCCTGCCCGAGGCAGAGTTGGCCACGATCATCGACTCTGGCCTGCCGTTCCGCACCTCGGGCTGCCCGGGCAAGTTCGCCGAGGACATCTCGGCCTGCGACCGGCCTTATGGCGACAGCCCGCCGTCGGACATCGCCTCTTACCCCTTCGCCCTGCGCGCCCCCGACCTGCGCCGGGTGCGTCACCAACTGGGCATGGAACGTCCCGGCGAGGCATATGAGCCGGGCGAGGAGGTCGACCTTGACTGAGGCCAAACCCTTCCGCGTGATCGACACCGGCGTTCGGGATTGCCGCGAACAGATCGCCTTCGACCAGGCGCTGATCGAGGGGCACAAGGCCGGCACCACGCCCGACACGGTGCGGTTTCTGACCTTTCCGCCCTCGGTGCTGGTGGGCCGCCACCAGGCGATCAGCCAAGAGCTGAACCTGCCGGCCTGCCGCGATGCCGGCGTGGGCATCGGGCGGCGGGTCACGGGGGGCGGCGCGCTTTACCTCGACGAGGGGCAGTTCGGCTGGGAGCTGGTGTTTCACAAATCCACCCTCGGGCTCGGAAACCTGGGCGACCTCGCGCGCGAGATCTGCGAGGCCGCGGCCGAGGGGCTGTCGTCGCTGGGCATCGCGGCGCGCTACCGGCCGCGCAACGACATCGAGGTGGAGGGGCGCAAGATCTCGGGCACGGGCGGGTTCTTCGACGGCGACACGATCTTTTACCAGGGCACGATCCTCGTAGACATGGACGGGGCCAGGATGGCGGGTCTGCTGAACATCCCCGCCGCCAAGCTCGCCAAGCATGGCCAGACCGACGCGGCAAAACGGATCGTGACCTTGAGCGCGCTTTTCGACGGCGCGCCGCCCGAGGCTGCCGAGGTCAAGGCGGCGCTGCTGGCGGCCTTTGCCCGTCGCCTGGGAATCGCACCCGAACGCGGCACGATCACCGAGGCCGAGGAACGCGCGGCGCAAGCGATCCATGACACCGAGATCGGGCGCGACGCGTTCGTCTACGGCATCGACGACCCGTCGCGGGCGGCCGACGTGCTGTCGGCCAGCCATACCGGCGCGGGCGGCACCATCACAGCCCATCTGCGGCTGGAGGGGCCCCGCCAGGACCGTATCCGCGAGGTGCTGTTCACCGGCGATTTCTTCGTCGCCCCGCCGCGCATCGTGCCCGACCTCGAAGCCGCGCTTCGCGGCGTCGAACTGGGCAATCTGGAGACCGCCGTCGAGGGGTTCTTCGCCAATTCGGGCGCCTCGCTGATGTCCGCGGCACCCGCGGATTTCGCCCTTGCGCTGGGCGCCGCCGCGACGCGCGCCGCCTGAGCGCGTGGAAAAGGAGATTACCGGAATGCGCCTCAGGGTTCTCGATTTCGGGCTGGTCGGCGCCCTGCGCAGCCAGGCCGTCTATCACGGGCTGGCCGAAACGGTGACATCCGCCTCCGAGCCGATGCTCTCGCTCGCCTCGCCTGACACCCCTTATGTCTGCGTCGGCCTGCACCAGGAAATCGCCCGCGAGGTGGATACCGGCTATTGCGCGGCCCAAGGCTTGCCCGTCTATCGCCGGCATGTGGGGGGCGGCGCGGTCTATCTCGACCGTGACCAGCTTTTTACCCGTTTCGTCTTCCCCAGGGCGCGCGCGCCGCGCCACGCGGCGGAGCTTTACCCGCTCTTCATAGAGCCTGTGCTGCGCACATACCGCGATTTCGGCATCGCCGCCCAATACCGTCCGATCAACGACATCCATGTCGACGGGCGCAAGATCGGCGGCACCGGCGCCGCCTCGATCGGCGAGGCCACGGTGATGGTTGGCTCTTTCATGTACGATTTCGACACCGCCACAATGGCGAAATGCCTGCGCGTGCCGTCCGAGAAATTCCGCGACAAGCTGCGCCAGACCCTGAACGACCACATGACCACCATGGCACGAGAGCTGACCACGCCGCCCGCCCGCGACGACCTGCTGGCCCGTTTCTTCCACCATTGCCACGAGGTGCTGGGGCTGGAGCCGGAAATCGACCGGCCCACCGATGCCGAGTGGCGCGCGATCGAGGCCGCCGAGGCCGAGCTGACCGCCCCCGATTTCGTCGAGATGCAGGGGCGCAAGCTGGTGCAACTGGGGGTCAAGATCGCCGCCGACACCCACCTGACCGAAAGCGCGGTCAAGGCGCCGGGGGGGCTGATCCGGGTGCATCTGCTCAACCGCGAGGGCCGTGTCGCCGACCTGATGATCTCGGGCGATCTGACCTGCCTGCCGCCCGACGGACTGGACCGGCTGGCAGCGGCGCTGAAAGGTGTGGCGCTGGACGCGGCGGCGCTGACCGGCGCGGCGGCCCAGGTGCTGGAGGCCGGGGGGATCGAGACGCCGGGCGTGAGCCCGTCCGATTTTGCCGCTGCGATCCTTGCCGCCGTGGAGCCCGCACCATGAAGACCATCGCCGTCATCCAGCATACCGAGGCCGAGTATCTGGGGCTGATCGAGGACCATCTCGAGGGCCGCAACGTGCGGTTCCGCTATTTTCGGCCCTTTACCCATGGCGGCAGCCTGCCGTTCGGGCCCGAGGGCTTCGATGGGTTATGGCTTTTGGGGGGCGGGCCCTATGGGCTGGTCAGCGGGCACATCCTGCCCAGCGCCGCGCCCGAGTTCCGCCTGACCCGCGCGTTTCTCGACGCCGGGCTGCCGGTGGTGGGCATCGGGCTGGGGGCGCTGATCCTGTCGGTCGCGGCGGGCGGCGGGGCGGCCGATGCGCCGCTTCGCTTTGCCGTCGACGAGGTGCGCGCGACCGCGCCGGGGCATCTGCGCGGCCACTTGCCCGACCGGTTTGCGCTGGCCCATTACCTGCGCGACCGCCCCGCCTTGCCCGAGAGCGCCGAGGTGCTGGCCGAGGGGCCGGACGGCGACCCCGAGATTTTCGCGCTGAACGGCAATTGCCTGGGCCTGATCGGGCATCCGGGTTTCAAGCGCGGCATGGTCGAGGATCTGGTGATGGAATTCGCCGACACCCCCGACGACCCGGCGACGGGCCTGGCCGCGCTGGGCGCCGCGCAAGGCCGCATTGCCGAGGCGCTGACGCCGCTGATGGTGGGCATCGTCGCGCATACCGGGCTGATGGGGCCCGGCGGGGTGGCTGGCTAAGCTCGCGGCTTGGCCAGAGAGGCCAGCGTCGTGCAGCGCAACGCCTCTTGGGACATGGTTGCAGGCTATGCCAATGTGCCGGTTTTCGCGTTCTGCCGAAGGCTGCGCTCCCGGTGTCAAAGATACATCTCAAAGAAGATCAAGCGGTCGCGTACCGATTCCGGGATCTCCTGATAGGGCCCGCGCAACTTGAACCCCATGGAAAGATAGAGCCGCTGCGCGGCTTCCAGAGGAACGCCAGTGTCCATGAAAATGCGTGAAAATCCGCTGGCACGGCATTGCGCAACGAGTGCAAGCATCAGTTCGCGGCCGGCACCGAGGCCGCGCGCATTCTCCCGTACATAGACCCGTTTGATTTCGGCCGTTCCGGGCATCAGCGTGTGGTACATGCCACATCCGACCGGCGCGCCGTCCTTCAGGGCGAGCTTGAGGGCACCGGCCGGAGGAGCGTGCTCTTGTTCGAGGCGCTCCATGATCGAGGCATACTTGTCCTTGGGGTAGAACGCTCTCACGATGTCCGCGTCCGCGGGGCCGAGCCGCAGCAGGAAATCCCGATACTCCCAGCACAGCAGCCGCACATCATCGAACTCCGCTGCCGTCTCGGCATCCTTGATCTTGAGCAAATCCGCCTCCGGCGCAGACACCGGCCCCTGACCGGGGCCGCTTTCGGGAAAGCATACGCGCGACGCGCTTAATCCCTCAATCGCGCTGGGCGCGCCCTTCGGGCCAATCTCGGGCGGGCGACGCACCGAAGGCGCGCTGCGCGGTCCCCGGCAGGGGCGGTTCGTCGCATCCTCCGGTCACCGAACCGTCACATGACGCGGCCAAGGTGCCCGTGCATCAGGACCACAAGCCAGACGGAGACAAGATGCTGCGCGCAGCCAGTCTGCTGTTCGTTTCGTTCGCCGTGACGCCCGCCTGGGCCACGGAAAACGGCCTCGGGCAAGGGATCTTCAACACCAACTGCATCATCTGCCACGGCGAGACCGGCGCCGGCGACGACGAAACCCCCGATATCAGGGGCATCCCGCTGGGTGCGTTGCGCCGCGCGCTGCACGGGTTCGACAAGATGCCGGAATTCGCGCTCGACGACGACGCGGTCGCCGCCTTGCACGCCTATTTGCGCAGTCTCGATCCGGAGTCCTGAGCCTACCGAAAAATTGGCGGGCCGGGGCGCTGCCGGTCCGACACCCGCACGGGGATGGCGGCGATTGCGTGGCCCGGTCGCGCCTGACGTTGGGCCCTTGGCGGTATCGCAGGGGCAGGGCAGGGGCCGTGTCCTTGTCGATCTTGGCATCCGGGATCGCGGCCAACACCGCTGGGCGGCGCGAGCGAATGGCCGGCAAAGGCAAGGCGGGTCATCGCAGGGCGTCTGAAAAGCAAGGGGGGCGGGTCGCCCCGCCCCCCGGTCTGGTCCGAAACGGGCGCGATCACATCGCGGTGCGGTTCGGGGTCCAGACCCACATGGCGTTGTTTTCGTGCTTGCCGGTGTCCTCGCCGATCAGCACCTGGCCGGTGGGCAGCACCAGCAGGTTGTCGGGATTGGAGATGGCGTTCACGTCGCAGGCGTTGGCCTCGGCGTTTTTGTCGTAGGCGCCGCCGGCCACGGCCGGGGTCATCATCGACACGTTGTAGTTTCTGTCGAGGCGCATCTCGTAGACCACGCCGCACTTGTTCTCGGCCACCTGGATATCGCCGGCGTCGTCGGACATCCCCTTGGCGACTTCCGACATCGCCATGTACATGTAGGGGACCGAGCCGTCGGCGGCGGCGTCGAGGTTGATGTTCACGCCTTCCATCTTGCGGAACTCGGCGGTCGCGCCCTTGGCCTTGGCAGCCTTGCGGCTTTCGAGGAAGGCTGCGCGGTTGTCGGCGGCCTCGCCGCGCGCCCAGGCGGCGACGTCCGCGTCGGAGATGTACGAGCTTTTTCCGGCGGCGAAATCGTCCTGGGTGATGCCGTCATACTCGGCGACCCAGCCGGCGATCTCGGCGTTCGAGCCGTGCGCCAGCTCGATCCACGAGATCTGGAAACCCGCCTCGGCGGCGGCGGTGCCCGGCTCGGCCATCTGGGTCATCTTGGCGGCGTAGAGGGTGCCCGAGGACAGGTCGCCCGCGCGGTCGGCCACGAACTTGTAGAACACCACGTCGGTGCCGTCGTCGGAGAGATACACGGTCTTGCGGTCGGGCATCACGACAGAGTTCTCGTGGCTGAAGCGGCCCAGCGCGAACAGCTTGGTCGGGACCGGCTTGCCGGCGGGATTGTTGATCTCGACGATATAGCCGTAGCGGTAGGGGTTGGGGTACTCGCCCAGGTACTCCTCCAGCCCGGCAACGTCGCCGATATACTTGTACTCGGGGTTGTTCCACTCGGCGGTGTCGTCGAAATACAGCTCTTCCGAGGTCAGCGGGGTGTTCCAGGGCGACAGCGTGCCGAAGCAGTTCACCCAGGTGCCGTGGACACCCGAGAAATCCAGCATCATGGCGTCGGTTTCATCGACCGACCAGGTGCCGTCTTCGGCGCGGGCCAGCTTGACGCGCGACATGCCGCCGGGGCGGTCTTCCCAGTTGGTAAAGAGGTAGCCTTCGCTGGCGCCGGTGCGCACGAAGGCGTTGAAGTCGGGGTCGTTCGACTGCTTGATCTCGCCGTCCACGCCGACGATCTTGCCGATCATGTCGAACGCGCCTTGCTGCACCGGCACCTGGTAGTCGCCCAGCGCGGTCTTGACGACCTTCTTGTCGTCGCCTTCGGGCACGGGCATTTCCGGGGCGCCGAAATCGGCGTTGGACACGACGCCGACGGTGGCGAGGGCGAAATCGGTGCCGAGGTCGTCGGCCGGATGCTGCACGTTGAAGAACAGGTCATCGCCTTCGAGGAACATCCCGGTGATCTCGCCGCCCAGGGGCACCGTGGCGACGCGGGTCAGCGAATCGGCGAACGCCGGCGCCGACAGGGCCGTGGTCAGGACGAGGGAAGGGATAAGCGTCTTTTTCATCACTTGCTCCATTTGCTGGATGATAGGCGGCCGTGCAGACGCACCGCCGCTGCGTGACTGCGACACACCAGATTCTTGTAAAGCCGTAATGACACCGCGAATTATTCAGAGCCGCCGCGACGATATCCCGACATGCAAGCCAGGCGAGCGCCGCGATGGCCGGTTTTTAGGCCCGGCTTATTGGCAAGTGACTCGGTATTTGGCGGCGGGACCATTTGCGGTGCGCGCCCCGCCTGTGCACGCGCGTCCGCGCCCCGCCACATGATGCCCGGGGCGGCGCAGCGATTGACGGCGGCCGGTGCGTGGGCCACATCGGAAGAGGGACGCCGCGCGTTTCCCCCGACGGCTCGGGCCGCCGGGCCGCCCCGGACAGGGCAGGCGCGCCAGGGAAAAAAGGGAACGAGATGCTAGACAAAGCGACATTCACGCCGCATGGCAAACACCTGATCGCCGGAGACTGGGTGGCCGGCGCGGACACGTTCCGCTCCGAGCCCGCGCACGGGCCGGCCCATGATTACAGTATCGGCACGCCCGAGCTGGTCGACCGCGCCTGCGCGGCGGCGGAAGAGGCATTCTGGTCCTACGGCTATTCTTCGCGCGAAGAGCGGGCGGCCTTCCTCAACGCCATTGCCGACGAGATCGAGGCGCGGGCCGAGGCGATCACCGAGATCGGCACCCAGGAAACCGGCCTGCCCGAGGCGCGCCTTCAGGGCGAGCGCGGGCGCACCACCGGCCAGCTGCGCCTTTTTGCCGAGCATATCCTGAAGGATGACTATCTCGACCGACGCCATGACGCGGCGCTGCCCGACCGGCAGCCGCTGCCGCGGCCCGACCTCAAGATGGTGCAGCGCCCGATCGGCCCGGTGGCCGTGTTCGGCGCGTCGAACTTCCCGCTGGCCTTTTCCACCGCCGGGGGCGACACGGCCTCGGCGCTGGCCGCCGGCTGCCCGGTCGTGGTCAAGGGGCATTCGGCGCACCCGGGAACGGGCGAGATCGTGGCCGAGGCCATCAAGGCCGCGATCGACGCCTCGGGCGTGCATCCGGGCACGTTCAGCCTGATCCAGGGCGGCAAGCGCGACGTGGGCCAGGCGCTGGTGCAGCATCCGCTGATCAACGCGGTGGGCTTTACCGGCTCGCTGGGCGGGGGCCGCGCGCTTTACGATCTCTGCGCGGCGCGGCCCGAGCCGATCCCGTTCTTCGGCGAGCTGGGCTCGGTCAACCCGATGTTCCTGCTGCCCGCGGCGCTGAAGGCCCGCGGCGCGGACATCGCCAAGGGCTGGGCGGGGTCGCTGACCATGGGCGCGGGGCAGTTCTGCACCAATCCCGGTATCTCCGTGCTGATCGACGGCCCCGAGGCGGACGCCTTTATCGAGGCGGCCACCAAGGCGCTGGAGCCGTTCGGCGCGCAGACCATGCTGACCGATGGCATCGCCAAGGCCTACCGGGCCGGGCGCGACCGGGTGGCGGGCGTCCGTGGCGTGCAGGAGGTGCTGACATCGATGTGCGACCTGCGCAATGCCACGCCCTATCTCTTTGCGACGACGGGCAAGGAATGGCTGGAGAACGAGGCGCTGGGCGAAGAGGTGTTCGGCCCGCTCGGCCTGATCGTGCGCGTTGCCGACGAGGCGGAGATGCTGAAGATCGCGCAGTCCCTGCAAGGGCAGCTCACCTGCACCCTGCATCTCGATGACGGCGACACCGCGCTGGGGCAAAAGCTGATGCCGGTGCTGGAGCGCAAGGCCGGCCGGGTGCTGGCCAACGGTTATCCCACGGGTGTCGAGGTGTGCGACGCGATGGTCCATGGCGGGCCTTACCCCGCCTCCACCAATTTCGGGCACACCTCTGTCGGCACGCTGGCGATCCGGCGCTTCCTGCGCCCGGTCTGCTACCAGAACATGCCCGACGCGCTGTTGCCCGGCGATCTGGGCTGAGCAGCATTGGCCGGCGCGGTCGGACCCGCCGCGCCGGGCCGCGAAGGAATTGGATATGTTCGGGCAAGCGTGTCCGCACGCTTGGAATCCAGTGCGTGCATTGGCTTCGCCTCGCAGCGCAAGGCGATCGGCCGGAGGCTCCGCCCCCTCGCCATTGCCACTCGGACCAATGGCGCGACACGGGCCGTCGCTGGGGTATTTGAGCCAAGAAGAAGCGGGGGCGGGGGACGAGCGAGGAGGACGGCGCGCTGCGACCCGTCATGTCCCCCAGTGCAGCGCGATCAGGTCCCGCTCTCTGGCCATCTGCAACAGCCGGGTCCGCGTGCGCTCTGACATGGGCGTCAGCGGGTGGCGGACGTGGTCGGACCCGATCACGCCGCCTTCCTTCATCACCACCTTGGCCGCCCTCAGCCCGCATTGGCGGTTTTCGTGGTTGATCAGCGGCAGGCAGTCCTGCCAGTGGCGCAACGCCGCCGCATCGTTGCCGGCGCGGTGCTCGGTCAGGATTGGCTTGATCCGTTCGGGCTGCAGCGCCGAGGTCATCGTCCCGGTGCAGCCGGCATCGAGATCGGCCAAGAGCGTCACCGCCTCTTCGCCGTCGAAGGGGCCGACGATGTGTTCCGCCCCCTCGGCGATCAGCGCGGCCAGCTTGTCGGCGGCAAAGGGCGTTTCGATCTTGAAATAGCTCACATGCTCGATCTCGCGCGCCATCCGCACCAAGAGCGGCACCGGCAGCGACACGCCCGAAAGCGGCGCGTCCTGCACCATGATCGGGATGCCCGCGGCATCGGAGACAGCCGCGAAATGCTCGAAGATGCCTTGCGGCGAGGGCACCAGCCCGACGCCGTGATAAGGCGGCATCATCATCACCATCGCCGCGCCGAGCTCCGCCGCCTCGCGGCCCCGCGCCGCGGTCACGGCACTGGCGAAATGGCTGATCGTCACGATCACCGGCACGCGGCCTGCCACGTGTTCGAGGCAGAGCCGGGTGAGCATCGCGCGCTCTTCGTCCGACAGCAGGAACTGTTCGGAATAATTGGCCAGCACGCAGATCGCGTCGACCCCCTGGTCGATCATGCAATCGAGAACCCGGCGCATGCCGGGCCCGTCGACGCTGCCATCCTCGTGAAACGGGGTGGGGGCGACGGGGAGGATTCCGCTAAGCACGTCTTTCATGGTGTCTCCTGAATCGGGCAGGCTGGGGCCATCTTTTTTGGTATACCATTTCTCGGCCGCCATGCTACGACTCGATGCGGTCTGGACGGGAACCGGCGCGCAAGACGGCGGCCCGGCGGCGAACCAGGGAGGATGAGGATGACCGACGCAACCAAAGCGGCCGTGATCGGCCTGGGCTCGATGGGCTACGGCGTGGCCACGTCGCTGCTGCGCGCAGGCATCGACACGATGGGTGCCGATGTGAGCCCCGAGCCCTGCGCCCGTTTCCGCGAGGCGGGCGGCGGCGTGATCGAGGGGCCGGACGACTATGCCGGCCGCGACGTCGTGGTGGTGGTCGTGGTGAACGCGGCCCAGACCGAGGCGGTGCTGTTCGGCGAGGCCGGCATCGCCGCGCATCTCGACCCCGGCACGGTGATCGTCAGCTGCGCCACGGTGGCCCCCGATTTTGCCCGCCGGATGGAGGCGCGCTGCACCGAGGCGGGGCTTCTCTATCTCGATGCGCCGATCTCGGGCGGGCAGGTCCGCGCGGCCGACGGCTCGCTGGCGGTCATGGCTGCGGGCGCGCCCGCGGCCTTTGCCAAGGCGCGCCCGGTTCTCGACGCGATGGCGGCCACGGTATTCGCGCTGGGCGACGCGGCCGGGCCCGGCTCGGCGATGAAGGCGGTCAACCAGCTTTTGGTGGGGGTGCAGCTGGCGGCCATGGGCGAGGCGCTGACCTTCGGCATGACCCAGGGCGTCAGCCCCGAGCAGTTCCTAGAGGTCATTCCGAAATGCGCGGGCACCAGCTGGGTGCTGGAAAACCGCGCGCCGCATGTGGTGGCGGGCGATTACACCCCGCTCAGCGCTGTCGATATCTGGCTGAAGGACCTGGGCATCGTCTCCGACATCGCCCGCGCCTCGAAATTCAGCGCGCCGCTGGTCGCCGCCGCGCTTCAGCAATTCGTCGCCGCCTCGGGCACGGGGCTGGGGCAGCAGGACGACGCGGCGGTGACGAAGATCTATGCCCGCAACGCGGGGCTGACGCTGCCGGGCGAGGGGTAGCCCCATGGCCACGCTGCTGGGTGCCATCGCCGATGATTTTACCGGGGCGACCGACCTTGCCGGCCTGCTGGCGCGCAGCGGCGTGCCTGTCTCGCTGCGCATCGGGGTGCCCGATGGCCCGCCCCGCGACACGGCGCCGTTCGAGGTGATCGCCCTGAAATGCCGCACCGCGCCGGTGGCCGAGGCCGTCGCGTCCTGCCGCGCCGCGCTGGGCTGGCTGCGGCAAGCGGGCGCCGAGCGGTTTTTCTGGAAATACTGCTCGACCTTCGATTCCACGGACCAAGGCAATATCGGCCCGGTGGCCGAGGCCCTGATGCAGGACCTGGGCACCGCCCAGACCATCTATTGCCCGGCCTTCCCCGAGAACGGGCGGGCGATCTTCATGGGGTATCTCTTCGTCGGGCGCCAGCCCCTGGCCGAGAGCCCGATGAAGGATCACCCGCTGACGCCGATGCGCGACTCGAACCTGATGCGCCTGTTGCAGCCGCAGGTCACGCGGGCGGTCGGGCTGGCCGACCGGCTGACCGTGGCCAGGGGTGCCCCGGCGCTGAAGGCGGAACTGGCGCGGCTGGCGGACGAGGGCGTGGCCCATGTGGTGGTCGACGCGGTGGCCGACGACGACCTCGCGGTCATCGCCGAGGCCTGCCGCGACATGCCGCTGATGACCGGGGGCAGCGCGGTTGCGATGCCGCTGCCGGGGCTATTGATCCGCGCCGGGGCGCTTGCGCCCCCCGCCGCCCGCCCCGCGCCGGCCGCGCTTGGCCCCGGCGCCATCGTGCTGTCGGGCAGTTGCTCGGCCATGACCCGCGCGCAGGTCGCCCTTTACGCGCAGTCCGCGCCCAACTTCCGGCTGGACCCCGTCGGGCTGGCGCAAGAGGGGCCGGGCGCGGCGCTTGACTGGCTGGAAAAGCAATCCCTCGAGGCGGCGCCGCTGATCTACGCCACCGCGGACCCCGAAGAGGTGCGCGCGGCGCAAGAGACGCTGGGGACGGTGCGTGCGGGCGAGGTCGTCGAGGCGGCGCTCGCGCGGCTGGCGGTCGCTGCCCGCGACCGCGGCGCGCGGCGCTTCGTCGTGGCCGGCGGCGAAAGCTCGGGCGCGGTGACCCAGGCACTGGGGGTGACGCGCCTCGATATCGGGGCCGAGATCGCCCCCGGCGTGCCCTGGACTTATTGCGACAGCGCCGGGGCGCGGCTGGCGCTGGCGCTGAAATCGGGCAATTTCGGCGCCGAGACGTTTTTTGCCGACGCCCTGTCACGGCTGGAGGCGGAATGAGCGAGGAAACCCGCCTGCGCGAGCGGCTCTGCCTGCTGGCCAGGTCGCTCTTCGAGCGGGGGCTGACCCATGGCTCGACCGGCAACATCTCGGCGCGCACCGCCGACGGCGGTCTTCTGGTCTCGCCCACGGGCACCAGCTTCGGCCGGCTCGACCCGGGCCGCCTCAGCCGGTTCGACGCGTCGGGCGCCCATGTGGACGGCGACAAGCCCACCAAGGAGATGCCGCTGCACACCGCGTTTTACGACACGCGCAGCACGGCGGGCGCGGTGGTGCACCTGCATTCCCGCCACTCGGTCGCGTGGTCGATGATGCCCGAGGCGGACGAGGACGATTTCCTGCCCCCCTTCACCCCCTACGCCATCATGCAGCTCGGGCGGGTCAAGCTCTTGCCATTCTTTCTGCCTGGCGACCCGGCCATGGGCGAGGCCGTGCGCGGCCTTGCGGGCAAGCGCAGCGCGGTGATGCTGGCCAATCACGGGCCGGTGGTGGCCGGCCGCGACGTCGAGGCCGCCTGCAACGCGGTGGAAGAGATGGAGGCGACGGCCCGTCTGGCGCTGCTGACGCGCGGGGCCGGGGCGCGGGCCCTGTCCGACGACCAGGTTTCCGCCGTGGCAAAGAGATTCGACATCGAGTGGGACGGATGAAATTTTCCGCCAATCTGGGGTTTCTCTGGGCCGATCGGCCGTTGCCCGATGCCATCCGCGCGGCCGCGAAAGCGGGCTTTGACGCGGTCGAATGCCACTGGCCCTACGCCGTGCCCGCCGCCGAGGTGAAGGCCGCGCTGAACGAGACCGGCCTGCCCATGCTGGGGCTGAACACGGTGCGCGGCGACGTTGAGGCGGGGGAAAACGGTCTCGCGGCCTTGCCGGGGCGCGAGGCCGACGCGCGCGCGTCCATCGACGAGGCCATCGCCTATGGCCGCGACATCGGGGCCGGAAAGGTGCATGTCATGGCGGGCTTTGCCGAGGGGCCCGAGGCCGAGGCGGTGTTTCTCGCCAACCTGCGCCATGCCTGCGCCGCCGCCGCGCCCCACGGCATGTCGATCCTGATCGAGCCGCTCAACCGCTACGACGCGCCGGGCTATTTCCTGACCACCACCGACCAGGCGCGCGGGCTGATCGAGGCGGCGGGGGCACCGAACCTGAAGCTGATGTTCGACTGCTACCATGTGCAACTCATGGAGGGCGATCTGACCCACAGATTGCAGGCGCTCTTGCCGCTTATCGGCCATATCCAGTTTGCCTCGGTCCCCGACCGGGGCGCGCCCGACCATGGCGAGGTCAGCTTCGCCCATGTCTTCGAAGTGATCGAGGGGCTGGGCTGGATGGCGCCGCTGGGGGCGGAATACAAGCCCACCGGCCCAACGGACGACAGCCTGGGGTGGCTGGCGAGCTTTCGGTAAGAGCGCGCCGGTCCAGCCCTCCGCCCGGCGCCGGCGCCGGGCCACAGGCTTTCCGATGCCGGCCCCGAAACTCCCCGCTTTATCCCGCCCCCATTCTTGGTATACCAAATCCAAAAGCAGACCCGCCGCCAGACGCACGGGAGGGGGACACGATGCCGAACCTGCACTTCGCCGAAAGCCTGTCGCGGCTCGGCACCGAATCCGCCTTCGTCGTTCTTGCCCGCGCGCAAGCCCTGGCCGCGCAGGGCCGCGACATCATCAATCTCGGCATCGGCCAGCCCGATTTCAAAACGCCTGAGCATATCGTCGAGGCCGGCATCAAGGCGCTGCGCGACGGCCACCACGGCTATACGCCCGCCAACGGTATCCCCGCCCTGCGCGAGGCGGTGGCGGCCGACCTCAACCGCCGGCACGGGGTCGAGGTCAATCCCGACAACGTGGTCGTGGTGCCCGGCGGCAAGCCGACCATGTTTTTCGCGGTGCTGATGTTCGGCGAACCCGGGGCCGAGGTCATGTATCCCAACCCGGGTTTTCCGATTTACGAATCGGTCATCCGCTATTCCGGCGCCACGCCCGTGCCCATCGCCCTGCGCGAGGAAAACGGCTTTGCCTTTTCCGCCGAGGAGGTGCTGGGGCAGATCACCGATGCGACACGGCTGATCATCATCAATTCGCCCGCCAACCCCACCGGCGGCGTCACCCCGCGCGCGGAAATCGACAAGCTGGTCGAAGGGCTGGCGGCGCATCCGCAGGTGGCGCTGATGTCCGACGAGATCTATTCCAACATGCTTTACGACGGGCGAGAGCATGTCAGCCTCTTGCAGTATCCCGACATTCGGGACCGTCTCATCATGCTGGACGGCTGGTCCAAGACCTACGCCATGACCGGCTGGCGTCTGGGCTATGCGGTCTGGCCCGACGCGTGCGTCGACCACGTCACGCGGCTGTGCATCAACGACCATTCATGCGTGAACGCCGCTACGCAATATGCTGGAATCGCGGCCTTAAACGGCCCACAGGACGCGGTGCGCCAGATGGTGGCCCAGTTCGACGCCCGGCGCGCGGCGATCGTGCGCGAACTGAACGCGCTGCCCGGTGTGCGCTGCGCCGACGCGGCCGGCGCGTTCTATGCCTTTCCGAACATCGAGGGCACGGGGATGCGCGCGAAAGAGGCGCAGGACCGGTTTCTCGACGAGGCGGGCGTGGCCACCGTGGCGGGCACCTCCTTCGGTGCCTGGGGCGAGGGCTATCTGCGGTTTTCCTATGCCAACTCGACCGAGAATATCCTCGAAGCGCTGTCGCGCATTCGAAAGCTTCTCTAAACCGCTGAAAGGTATTTGAAATGGCAGATGCGATCCTTCTCACCTCAGGTGCCAGCCTCAACGCGGAAGAGCGCGGCCGGCTGGCCTCGGCCTATCCGTCGCTGCATGTCGACGGGCCCGACGCCATGGCCGGTCTCGACCCGGCCGCGCGCGACGGCATCCGCGCCATCGCCTTCAAGGGTCACGCGCAGATGTCGGGTGCCGAGATGGACCTCTTTCCCAATCTCGGGGTGATCGCCAATTACGGCGTGGGCTATGACGCCATCGACGTGGCCGCCGCCACCGAACGGGGGGTCAAGGTCACCAACACGCCGAACGTGCTCAACGACGACGTCGCCGATCTGGCCGTCGCCATGCTGATCGCCCAATGCCGCACCATGCGCAATGGCGAGGCCCATGTGCGCTCGGGCGCCTGGGCGCGGGAAGGTGAGATACCGCTCAACCGGAAGGTCACCGGCAACACCGCCGGGATCGTCGGCCTGGGCCGGATCGGGCGCGAGATCGCCGACCGGCTGGCGGCCTTCAAGATGGACATCCACTATCACGCCCGATCCGAAAAGCCGACGCCGGGCTGGACCTATCACGACGATGTCGTCGCGCTGGCCGAGGCGGTCGATTTCCTCTTCGTGGCACTGGTGGGCGGTCCCGCGACCGAGGGCTATGTCAGCCGCGCCGCCATCGAGGCGCTGGGGCCGCGCGGCGTGCTGATCAACATCTCGCGCGGCACCACGGTCGACGAGGGCGCGCTGCTGGACGCGCTGGAACAGGGCAAGATCGCCGGGGCGGGGCTCGACGTGTTCCTGAACGAGCCTGATATCGACCCGCGCTTCCTTGCGCTCGACAACGTGGTGCTTCAGCCGCACCAGGGCTCGGGCTCGGTCGAGACGCGCCGGGCGATGGCCGTGCTCCAGCTCGACAACATCCGGGCGTTCCTCGACGGGCGGGAACTGCTGACGCCGGTCAACTGACGGGGCGCGCCCTCCGCCTCGTCCCGGCCTGCCTGGTTCTTCTGGCTAAAAATATCCCGGGGGTCCGGGGGCAGGGCCCCCGGCGGTCCGGCTTGCAGGTCAGCTCAGCCCAGATCGTCCTCGAGGAAATACCGGATATTGTCCTCGAAGCTTGCATCGGCCTCCAGCCCCAGCCGCTCGGCCTTGTCGGCGTGGATCTCCATGCGCCACCCCTTCAGGATAGGCTCCAGTTCCGGCTGCTTCTCCCAGGTGATCAGCTTGGCGGGTTCGGGCCCGGCCACGGCGGTCATGGCCTCGATCATCTGGGCAATCGTCCAGACCCGGCCGGGCATCGGCATGCAGCGGTTCAGGCCCAGGTCCTCGGCGCGCAGCTCGGCCCCCTTGACGAGGTTTTCGACGCATTTGCGTGGGCTCAGGTAGTAGTGGTTGAAATCGGGGTCCACCGGGCAATTGGCGTTTTGCCCCTGCAGCGGCTCACGAAAGATCGACGACATGAAGGCCGAGGCCGCGCGGTTCGGCTTGCCCGGCCGGACCGAGATCGTGGGCAGGCGGAACCCGCGCCCGTCGATCAGCCCGCGGCGCGAGAAATCGTTGACCAGCAACTCGCCGATGGCCTTTTGCGCGCCGTAGGAGGTTTGCGGGTTGAGGGCGGTGAAATCGGTATAGGGCTGGGGCACCTCGCCGCCGTTGACGGCGATTGACGAGGTGAAGACCAGCACCGGTTTGGAGCCCAGTTCGCGGCAGCGTTGCAGCACGTTGAGCGTGCCCATCATGTTGATCCTCAGCCCCGCGTCGAGGTCTTCCTCGGCATGGGCCGAAACGATGGCGGCCAGCAGGTAGATCACGTCGGTGTCGGCGTCGACAGCGGCGGCGACCGAGGCCGGGTCGGCGATGTCGCATCGCGCGGTCTCCAGCTTGAAGGGCGCCTCGAAGAGCGGCGGGTCGACCACGTCCGCCAGGACCAGGGTATCGATCGGCACGCCCCTCAGCGTGCCGCGCGCGGCCAGCGCCTTGCCCAGTTTTTGCCCGACAAGCCCGCCGCCCCCGATGATCAGAACCTTCATGACGTTCCTCCCTTTTCAAAGATTTCAGGTGCCAGCGCGCCGCGCCGTTGCACCACTTGCGCGGCCAGTGCCGTTGCGCGGGCGGCCGCGTCCTGCACCGCGGCGCCCTCGGCGCGGGCTGCCAGAAACGCGGCCGCAAAGCTGTCGCCGGCCGCCGTGCTGTCGACGATGCGCGCCACTTCGGGCGGGTCGGCCGAAAACGCGCCCTCGTCGGCCGACCAGACATGGCAGGTCTCGGCCCCGTTCTTGACCGCCACCGTCGAGGCCCCCGCGGCGCGGTAGCGCGCGATGGTATCCTGGGCCGTCGCATCGCCGAAGGCCAGCGCCTCTTCGTCGAGCGAGGGCAGCACCGTGTCGGCCACCGCCGCGCCTTGCATCAGCCCGTCGCGCATCGCCTCGGCCCCGGGCCAGAGGCGCGGGCGCAGGTTGGTATCGAAGGCGATGTGGCTGCCCGCCGCGCGCGCCCGGGCCAGCGCGGCGCAAAAGGCCTGGCGCGCCGGCGCGCTGAGGATGGCCAGCGTGATCCCCGAGAAATGCACGATATCCACCCCCGCCAGCGCCGCGCCCAGCGCGCCGGTGTCATCGGCCAGCGTCTTTGCCGCCGACTGCCCGCGCCAGTAGGAAAAGCTGCGCTCGCCGCGCTTGAGCTGGATCATGTAAAGCCCCACGGTGCGGTCCGGCACCCGGCGCACGGCCGCCGTGTCGATGCCCTCGCGCGCCATGAAGGCGGCCATGTCGTCGGACACGGCATCGGTGCCGATGGCGGTGAAATAGCCGACCTGCCAGTCGGCGGGCAGCACGCGGCGCGCGTACCACGCGGTGTTGAACGTGTCCCCGGCAAACCCCATGGCGAAAAGCCCGCCATCGGCGGGGGCCATCTCGACCATGATCTCGCCGATGGAAAGGAACCGCCCGCCCGTCACAACAGCCCCCGCCCCGCGAGGTTGCGCATCAGCGCGGCGGTGCCGAACTCCCATGGCGGGCACTCGGTCGAGAGCCGCACGATGTTGCGCAGGCTGCCGAGCTTGGGCTCGGAAATCGTGACCGAATCGCCCAGCTTGTGGGTAAAGCCCTGGCCCGGGGTGCCGCGGTCCTGAATGGGCGCGAAGAGAGTGCCCAGAAACAGCATGAACCCGTCGGGGTACTGGTGGTGGCGGCCGATGGTCTGGGCCACGATGTCGGCGGGGCGGCGGCTGATCTTCGTCATCGAGGAATGGCCGTCCAGCACGAAGCCGTCCTCGCCCTCGACCTTCAGCGTCAACTCGGCCCGGTCCACGTCGGCCATGCCGTAGCCTGCGTCGAAGATGCGCAGGAACGGCCCGATGGCGCAGGAGGCGTTGTTGTCCTTGGCCTTGCCCAGAAGCAGCGCCGAACGCCCCTCGACGTCGCGCAGGTTCACGTCGTTGCCGAGGCTCGCCCCCAGGATCTCGCCCCGGCTGTTCACCGCCAGCACGATCTCGGGCTCGGGGTTGTTCCAGGTCGACATCGGGTGCAGGCCCACCTCGGCGCCCCAGCCGACCGAGGCCATGGGCTGGCATTTGGTGAAGACCTCGGCATCGGGGCCGATGCCGACCTCCAGATAGGCCGACCACAGTCCCTCGGCCTGCAGCACGCGCTTGACCTCCATCGCCTTGTCGGACCCCGGCGCGATGCCCGACAGGCTGTCGCCGATGGCTGCCTGCACCTTCTTGCGGATCGCGTCGGCCCGGTCGGGGTCGCCGGCGGCCTGTTCCTCGATCACCCGTTCCACCATGCTTTCGGCAAAGGTCACGCCCGAGGCCTTGACCGCCTGCAAATCGCACGGCGCCAGCAGGCGCGGCGCGCCGTCGGCGCCGCCGGTCACATCGCCCAGCGTGGCAAAGGGAGTGCCGTCAGCGCCGCGCAGCCGGGCCGGCAGGTCGTCCTGCTCCAGCAGGTCGCGCAGGGTCGGCCACTCGGGCGAGGTGATGTCGATCAGCGTCTCGCCGCGCAGCAGCACCAGCGCGGGCCCGATGCCGGGCCGCCAGACGCGGCCCACCAGCAGGGCCTCGGGATCGGGGTTGGAAAGCGGCAGCATGGCGGGCCTCCTTTCTCAGGCGTCGTCGGGCAAGAGCTTGCCGGGGTTGAGGATGCCGCCGGGGTCGAAGGCGGTCTTGATCCGGCGCATGAAGGCCAGGGCCTGCCCATGTTCGCCCGCCATCTGCGCCTGCTTTCCGATGCCGATCCCGTGCTCGCCGCTGACCGTGCCGCCCAGGCGCAGCGCGGTCTGGGCCAGCTTGTCGGTGTAGGCCTTGGCCCGGGCCATTTCGCCCGCATCGGTCGGGTCGATGCTGAGCCCGGCATGGAAATTCCCGTCGCCGACATGGCCGACGATGGTGCAGGTCAGCCCCATCTCGGCGGCGGCCTCCTGCGCCTCGACCACCGCTTCGGCCAGGTGCGAGATCGGCACGCAGACATCGGTGGGCCACAAATGCTTGCCCCCGCCCAGCGCGGCCGAGGCGTAATGGGCCTTGTGGCGCATCGCCCAAAGCGCGGTGCGGTCCTCGGGCCTGGTGGCGGTGGCGAACGCCTCGGCGCCGAAATCCTCGGCGATGGTGCGGAAGCTTTCCATCTGCTCGGCCACGCCGGCGGGCGTGCCGTGGAATTCGAGGAAAAGATGGGGTTTTTCAGGCAGCCCGGCATCGGCGTAGCGGTTGAAGCCCTTCACCATCATCTCGTCCAGCAATTCGATCCGCGCCATGGGCAGGCCCGACTGGATGGTCAGGATCACGCAATTCACCGCGTCCTCGACCGTGTCGAACCGGCAGGTCGCGGCGGCCACCGCCTCGGGGATGCCGTGGAGCCTGACCGTCAGCTCGGTGATGATGCCCAGCGTCCCCTCAGAGCCGACCAGCAAGTGGGTCAGATCGTAGCCTGTCGAGGATTTGCGCGCCTTCGTACCGGTCCGCACGATCGTGCCGTCGGCCATCACCGCCTCGAGCGCGAGGACGTTCTCGCGCATGGTGCCGTAGCGCACGGCGGTTGTTCCGCTCGCCCGCGTGGCGGCCATGCCGCCCATCGAGGCATCGGCGCCCGGATCGACCGAGAAGAACAGGCCCGTCGCGCGCAGCTCTTCGTTCAGGGCCGTGCGCGTGAGACCGGGCTGGACCACCGCGTTCATATCCTCGGCATTCACCGCCAGCACCCGGTTCATCCGGCCCATGTCGAGGCTGATTCCGCCGCGGATCGCAAGGTGCTGGCCTTCCAGCGAACTGGCCGCCCCGTAGGCGGTGACCGGGCAGCCGCGGGCGGCGCAGATCTTCACGATCTCCGACACCTCCGGCGTCGTCTCCGGATAGGCCACCGCCTCGGGCGGGGTGTCGGGATAGTAGGTTTCGTTCTGGCCGTGCAGGGCGAGGTCGGCCCGCCCCGTCGACAGGCGCTCGCCCAGCAGGGCGGAAAGCGCGGCAAGGGCGGCGTCGTGGGTCATGTCTGGCTCAGCCCTGCAAGGATGGCGAGCACGACGACGGCCAGCATCGAGGCCGCCATCATGTAGTTGATCCGCCGATGGGCGGTTTCCGACAGGTTGAGCCGGTGCAGCGTGGCGCCGGCGTATAGCCAGCCCAGGTGGATCGGGATCCAGATCGTGTTGACGATCACGAGCTTTGCCACGGTCTCGAAAACCAGGTTGTCGGGGGCGAAGGGAAAGCCCGCGAAAAGCGTGGTGTTGACCGCGTAGGCCTTGGGATTGATCGCCTGCAACAGCACGCCCGCGGCGATGCCCGGCGCGGCCTTGGCCTCGATGAAGGCGATCTTGGAGCCCGCGAAGGCGATCTTGGCCGCGAGATAGAGCAAGTAGGCCGTCGAGACCGCCATCAGCACGACACGGATCGCGGGCACCGACAGCACCACGGCAGCCACCCCCGAGATCACCGCGAGCGCCACAAGGTTGGTGCCGATGAAGAGGCCCAGCACATAAGGCAGGCTGGCGCGGAACCCGTAGGCCGCGCCGAATCCCGCGGTCGACAGCACCCCGGGCCCCGGCGTGATGATCAGGAAGAAGACCGCCGCGGCGAAGGTCAGCATCAGGCGAACTCCAGCTGCACTTTCATCGCGCGCGAGCGGTCGGCCGCGGTCTCGAAAGCGGTCTGGTACTCGGCCAGCGGGAACGAATGGGTCAAGAGCGGGCGCACGTCGATCAGCCGCTTTTGCATCATCGCCACGGCGGTGGCGAATTCCTCGTGAAAGCGGAACGAGCCTGTCACCGACAGCTCCTTGGCGGTGATCTGCATCATCGGCACCGCCATGTCGCCGGACAGGCCCAGCTGCACGACCCGGCCCCGCGGGCGCAGCGCCGCGATGCCGGCGCGCAGCGCCGCATCGGCGCCGGAGCATTCGAAGAGCACGTCGAGGCTGCCCTTGGCCTCGGAATAGGGGGCCAGCGCCTCGGGGGCGGCGGCGGTGTTCAGCACGCGGTCGGCGCCGGCCTTGCGGGCGAAGGCCAGCCCGTTCTCGGCGATGTCGGTGGCGATGATTTCCTGCGCTCCCGCGCGGCGCGCGGCGAGGATCGCCAAAACGCCGATGGGCCCGCAGCCGGTGACCAGCACGCGCGCGCCCACCAGGCCGCCCGCCTGGCGCACCGCGTGCAGAACCACCGAAAGCGGCTCGGCCATGGCGGCCTCGGCCGGGGTCAGCCCGTCGGCCTTGACGCATTGGCCGGCCTCCGCGACCAGCGCCTCGCGGAACGCGCCCTGGATATGGGGAAACGGCATCGCCGAGCCGTAAAAGCGCATGTTCAGGCATTGGTTGGGCAGCCCGCGCAGGCATTCGCTGCAGGCGCCGCAGGGGCGCGAGGGCGAGACGGCGACCAGATCGCCCTGGGCCAGACCGGTGACGCCGTCGCCCAGCGCCTCGACATGGCCGGCGACCTCGTGGCCCAGGATCATCGGCTCTTTCAGGCGCACCGCGCCGAACCCGCCATGCAGGAAATAGTGCAAATCCGACCCGCAGATGCCGCCGCGGGCCAGCCGCAGGCGCACCTCGCCCGGCCCCGGCGCGGGGGCGTCGCAGTCGGCCAGGCGCAACTCGCGCGCGGCGTCGGCATAAAGCGCTTTCATCGGCTGGACCTCCCTGGGGTGGCGGGTTGCAACGCCGCCAAAATGGTATACCATTTTCGGCCATGAAGGCCGCTTGGGGGGGTGTTGTCAACCTTTCCGGCCAAGGCCCGGGGGAGGCGCTATGCAATTGTTCGACCTGAGCGGCCAGCGGGCCCTCGTGACGGGCTCGTCTATGGGAATCGGCCTGGCGCTGGCGCGCGGGCTGGCCGGGGCCGGGGCGGCGGTGGTGCTGAACGCGCGCAACGCCGAGCGGCTGGAGGCCGCGGCGGCAACGCTGCGCGACGAAGGCGCGGCCGTCGAGACACTGGAGTTCGACGTGACGGATGCGGGCGCGGTGCGCGCGGCCGTCGACGGGTTCGAGACGGCGCAGGGGCCGATCGACATCCTGGTGAACAACGCCGGGATGCAGCACCGCTCGCCGCTGGAGGATTTCCCGGTCGAGGCGTTCGACCGGCTGATGCGCACCAATGTCAACTCGGCCTTCTATGTCGGCCAGGCGGTCGCGCGGCACATGATCGGGCGCGGTGCGGGGCGCATCATCAACATCGCCAGCGTGCAAACCGCGCTCGCGCGCCCCGGCATCGCGCCCTACACCGCCTCGAAGGGGGCGATTGCCAACCTGACCAAGGGCATGGCGACGGATTGGGCGCGGCACGGGCTGAACTGCAACGCCATCGCACCGGGCTATTTCGACACGCCGCTCAACGCCGCGCTGGTCGCCGACCCGGATTTTTGCGCCTGGCTGGAAAAGCGCACGCCGGCGGGGCGCTGGGGCCGGGTAGAGGAGTTGGTCGGCGCCTGCGTGTTCCTCGCCGCGCCGGCGTCGAGCTTTGTCAACGGTCACACGCTGTTCGTCGACGGGGGGATCACGGCGAGCCTGTGAAGAGGGGCCGCCGCGCGGCGCTCGCGGGCGAGGCCCGCATCGCCCCGCCCGCCGTCCCGCACGGCGCGAAACCAGAACCGAGGGAGGAAAGAGGACATGAGCGACAAACCGGTCATCGGCTTTATCGGCGTCGGCCTGATGGGCCACGGCATGGCCAAGAACATCCTTGAGGGCGGCTATCCGCTGGTCATCAAGGGGCATCGCAACCGGGTGCCGGTGGACAGCCTGGTGGGGATGGGCGCGACCGAGGCCGCGAGCCCGCGCGAGATGGCCGAGGGATGCGATGTCATCCACCTGTGCCTGTCGAACTCGCCCCAGGTCGAGGCGGTGATCCGGGGCGAGGACGGCATCCTGGCGGGCGCGCGGGAGGGGCTGGTTGTGATCGACACCACCACGGCCGACCCGACCTCGACCCTGGCGCTGGCCGACGAGCTGGCGGAAAAAGGCGCGGCCATGGTCGACGCACCGCTGGGCCGCACCCCGAAAGAGGCCGAGGCGGGCATGCTGGACGCGATGGTGGGCGCAGACGAGGATGTGTTGCAGCGCATCCGCCCGGTGATCGACTGCTGGGCCGGGTCGGTTTCCCACATGGGCCCGGTCGGCACCGGGCATAAGATGAAGCTCTTGATGAACTTCATCTCGATGAGCTACGGCGCGCTCTATTCCGAGGCCACGGTGCTGGCCGCCAAGGTGGGCATCTCGCCCGCCCAATTCCGCGAGGTGATCGCGCCCAGCCGCATGGGCTGCGGGTTTTTCGACACCTTCATGAATTACGTGGTCGACCGAAACCGCGACGCCCACAAGTTCGCCATCGCCAACGCCTCGAAAGACCTGCGCTATGTCAACGCCATGGCGACCGAGGCGGGCGTGGTCAACGTGATGGCCGCGGCGGCGCGGCATTACTACACCCATGCCGAGGCGATCGGGGCGGGCCAGGATTACGTGCCGATGCTGTCGGACCATGTGGGCCGGCTGAACGGGCTCGACATGGACGAGGTGACCAAGACGGGCGGCTGAGGCGCCTGTCGAAAGGGGGAGAGATGCTGAGCGAAGCGCAAAAGGCGTTTTACGCCGAGAACGGGTATCTGATGGTCGAGGACGCGGTGACGCCCGACCAGTTGGCGCGGCTGCAAAAGATCACCCACGGGCTGATCGACGCCTCGCGGCATGTATCGACAAGCGACGAGGTCTACGACCTCGACAAGGGGCACGGGCCCGACGGCCCGCGCCTGACCCGGATCAAGCTGCCGCACAAGCGCGACCCGTATTTCTGGGAAATCCTGACGCGCTCGGGCGTGACCGAGGTGCTGACCGACCTGCTGGGGCCGGACACGACGCTGCTGACCTCCAAGCTGAACACCAAGGCGCCGGGGGGCGGGGCGGCGGTGGAATGGCACCAGGACTGGGCCTTTTACCCGCATACCAATGACGATTTGCTGGCCTTCGGTTTGATGCTGGAGGATGTGGACGAGGCGAACGGGCCGCTGATGGTGATCCCGGGCACCCACAAGGGGCCGATCCTGAGCCACAACGCCAACGGCGTGTTCTGCGGGGCGATCGACCCCGACGACCCGCTCTTCGAGCGCGACAGGGCCGTGACGCTGACCGGCCGTGCCGGCAGCATGACGGTGCATCACGCGCGGCTGCTGCACGGCTCGGCCCCCAATGTCAGCGACCGGGCGCGGATGATCCTGTTCTACGAGATCGCCAAGGCCGATGCCTGGCCGATCCTTGGCGCGAACAGCTATTTCCACGCGCTTGGCCAGCGCCGGTTTTGGGACGATCTGCAGGACCGCACGATCACCGGCGCACCCTGCCTCGCCCCCCGGCTGGAGCAGGTGCCGGTGCGCATGCCGCTGCCGCCCGCGCCCGATACCTCGTCGATCTTCCGGATGCAGGAATCGGGCGGGGCCAAAAGCGCCTTTGGCTGAGCGCCGGCGTCAGCCCAGTTCGACCGCCTTGCCCGAGGCCAGCAGGTCCTCGAGGTCGAGCGGCGTGCGAAAGCCGTCTTTCACCTTGGCCTCCAGCTCTTCCTCCAGCGTCCGGACAGTGTCGAGCGCGGCGATCACCGCGTCGATCCGGGCGAAGGGCACGACCACCACGCCGCTGCAATCGGCCACGACCATGTCGCCCGAGGCGACCTGCCGGCCGCCGATGAAGGCCGCGCCGCCCACGGTGCCGGGGCCGTTGCTGTAGGGCGAGTTGGGGTTGAGCCCGGTGCACCAGGCGGGCAGGCCCACCTCGGCGATGCCCTCGTAGTCGCGCAGCGGCCCGTCGGTGACGAGCCCCGCCGCGCCGGCGTTCCTGAACATGCCGATCACCTGGTCGCCGCTGGCCGAGCAGCCCTGGTAGCCCGAGACCGCGGCGACCACCACGTCGCCGGGCTGGGCCAGGTTGACCGCCGCCAGCGTGGCAAGGATCTCGGCCGGGCCGTTGTCGGCCACCAGCGCGGGGCCGGCGACCCGAACGTCGGGGTCCATCACCCCGCCGACGGGGGCAATGGCGGTGTCGAGCGCGCCGAGCCCCTCCATCGCGTCGCAGACAAAGCCGGTGGGCACACCCTGAAACGCCGCGATCTGCGCGGCGCTGGGGCGGGGGCGGGATGTGACGATGGTCAGGACGGGAGGTTCTTCGATCATCGGGCAAGCCTTTCTCTAGAGGTGACCGGGAATGAGTTGGAGCAGGTAGAGCGTGCCCATCCCGGCCAGGATGGCCCCCACGACGCCGGTGCGCAGCCCCGCGACGAGGGCGGCCAGTGCCGCGATCAGGCGGGCGGGTTCGAACGCCCCGCCAGTGGCCTCGGGCCACAGCACCAGCGGCGTGACCAGCGCGGGAAAGACCGCGACGCCCACATATTTGAGGTGCAACAGCGCCCAGTCGGGCAACTGCCGTCCGCCGAGGATGCCGAGAAATGAAAACCGGATCAGGAAGGTGCCGACCCCCAGACCTAGCGTAAGGCCCCAAAAGGCGGTGTCGGAAATCATGGGCGCACCCGCGCGGCGCGGCGGCGCAGGTAAAGCTCGGTCTGGGCGCCGGCGACCATCGCGATTCCGGCGGCGACCGGCAGGCCGAGGCTCCATGGCACCCAGGCAAAGGCGATGGCCGCCAGCGCCGAGACCAGCGCGGCGACGACATGGGGCAGCGACCGCAACAGCGGCGCCAGCATCGCGATGAAACAGACCGGCACCGCGAAATCGAGCGACAGGCTGGCCGGCAGGCCGCGCCCCACCACCGCGCCGATCAGGGTAAAGGCGTACCAGACCGGGCAGATCAGCATCATGCAGCCGAAGTAATAGGCCACCTTCACCGCGGTCGGCATGGTCGGGTTGTCCTCGTAGGTGCGCACCGCCACGGCAAAGGCCTGATCGACCATCAGGTAGGCCATCAGCGCCCGCACCCCCAGCCGCGCATGGCCCACATGCGGCACCAGCGCCGCCGAATACATCGCCATGCGCAAATTCACCGCCAGCGCGATCAGCAGCGCGATGAAGACCGGGGCGTTTTCCTGCAACAGCGCCAGCGCGGTGAATTGCGAGGCCCCGGCGATCACCAGGACCGACATCGACATGGTTTGCAGGATGTCGAGCCCGGCATCGCGGGCCACCACGCCGAACAGCATCGAGTAGGGCACCACGATGATGATGAACGGCGCGCAGTCACGATAGCCGCGCCAGAAGGCCTCGGCCCGGGTCATTGCAGGTTCCGCGAGCGCCAGAGGAGCCGGATATAGGCCTTGCCCGCGGCCGCCGCGGCGCAGGTGTCCTTTTGCCGTTGGATGTCTTCGGCGGCGCCGGGGCCGACGAGGGCCAGTTCCTCCATACGGTCGCATTGAGTCATGTCTGCCATGAGGTCGTATTTCAGCTCGATCCCGGCAATGGCGGCGATCTCTTCCGGCGCCGTTTTGCGGATCTCGGCCATGTGCGCGGCGATGCCGTCAAACCACGACTCGCGGGCCTCGCGGAAGCATTGCGAGGCAAGGGCAGGGCTGTCGGGCGGGATCGCGCGGCATTCGGCCATCGTCTTGGCCAGACAGGGCGCGGGAAAGTCACCCATGGCCGCGTGCGCCTCGACGCAGGCGGCGACGGCGGGCAGGTCGATCTCGGCCGCCGCGGCCGGAACGGGCCCGGCCAGAAGGGCGGCGAGGCCCAGCGCGGTGCGCAATCTCATGACGTCTCCTCCCCGGGACGGTATGAATCCCCTTGCATTTGGTATACCAAATTGAAAACCTGTGCCAAGGGCGGCGGCAATGGCGGCGCGCCCATGGGAGGCAAGCCATGACAGATACCCGCGCGAACAAGCGGTTCCGCTCGCAGGAATGGTTCGACAACCCCAACAACCCGGGGATGACCGCGCTTTACCTGGAACGCTACCAGAACCAGGAATTCACACGCGACGAGCTGCAAAGCGAACGGCCCGTCATCGGCATCGCCAATTCCGGCTCCGACCTCGTGCCCTGCAACAAGATCCACGTCTTCCTGATGGACCGTATCAAGGCTGGCATCCGCGAGGCGGGAGGCGTGCCGATGGAGTTTCCCGTCCATCCCCTGCAGGAGACCGGCAAGCGGCCCACCGCCGCGCTCGACCGCAATCTTGCCTATCTGGGGCTGGTGGAGATCTTGCACGGCTATCCGCTGGACGGGGTGGTGCTGACCACGGGCTGCGACAAGTCCACGCCCGCGATGCTGATGGGCGCTGCGACCGTGGACATTCCGGCGATCGCGCTCAATGGCGGGCCGATGCTGGACGGCTGGTGGAAGGGCAAGCGCGCCGGCTCGGGTACCATCGTCTGGGAAAGCCGCCGCCTGCTGGCCGAAGGCAAGATCGACTATGACGAATTCATCAGCCGGGTCTGTTCGTCGGCCCCGTCGCTGGGCCATTGCAACACCATGGGCACCGCCAGCACGATGAACGCCATGACCGAGGCGCTGGGCATGAGCCTGACCGGCAACTCCGCCATCCCCGCCCCGTTTCGAGAGCGTATGGGGATGGCCTACGAGACCGGCAAGCGCATCGTGCAGATGGTGCTGGACGATCTGAAACCGTCCGACATCCTGACGCGCGAGGCGTTCGAGAACGCCATCGTGGTCAACGCCGCCATCGGCGGATCGACCAACGCGCCGCCGCATCTTCAGGCGGTCGCGCGCCACGCGGGCGTCGATCTCGACGTGACGGATTGGGAGCGTATCGGCTACGACGTGCCGCTGCTGCTCAACATGCAGCCGGCGGGCGAATACCTGGGCGAAAGCTTTTTCCGCGCCGGCGGCGTGCCCGCGGTGATGGGCGAGCTGATGAAGGCGGGCCGCATCCACGAAGGCGCGATGAGCGCCACGGGCAACACGATGGGCGTCAACCTCGCGGGGGTCGAAAGCGTCGACCGCGACGTGATCAAGACCTATGACGCGCCGATGCGGTCCAATGCGGGGTTCAAGGTACTCACGGGGAACCTGTTCGACTCGGCTTTGATGAAGACCTCGGTGATTTCCGACGATTTCCGCGCGCGGTTCCTGTCGGAGCCGGGCAAGGAAGGCATCTACGAGGCCCGCGCCGTCGTTTTCGAGGGCCCCGAGGATTACCACGACCGTCTGAACGACCCCGCCCTCGGCATCGACGAGAACACGATCCTGTTCATCCGCAACGTGGGCTGCGTCGGCTATCCGGGTTCGGCCGAGGTGGTCAACATGCAGCCCCCCGATCACCTGATCCGGGCCGGCATCAACCACCTGCCAACGGTGGGCGACGGGCGCCAGTCGGGCACCTCGGAAAGCCCCTCTATCTTGAACGCCTCGCCCGAATCCGTGGTGGGCGGGGGGCTGGCCTATCTGCAGACCGGCGATACCGTGCGGCTGGACCTCAATGCCAGCCGGATGGACGCGCTGGTGGACGAGGCCGAATGGGAGGCGCGCAAGTCCGCCTGGGCGCCGCCCGAGATCGTCAGCCAGACGCCGTGGGAAGAGATCTACCGCACCCATGTGGGCCAACTGGCCGATGGCGGCTGCCTGGAACTGGCGACCGCCTATCAGAAGGTCGGGCGCGACCTGCCGAGAGACAACCACTAGGCCCCGCCGGGGCAACGGAACGAGGGGAGGCGCGCCATGGCGCAGACGATCATCATCACCGGTGCCGCGCGCGGCATCGGCAAGGCCTGCGCCGAGGCGTTTCTGGCCGCGGGCTGGCGCGTGGGCATCGTCGGGCGCACCCAGGAGACGGTGACCGCGGCGGCGGCCAGCCATCCCGACGCGCTGGCGCTGCCCTGCGACGTCACCGACGAGGGCCAGGTGGATGCGGCCTTCGACGCGGCGCTCGCCGAATGGGGACGGATCGACGCGCTGTTCAACAACGCGGGCGTGTCGGTCATGGGCGGCACCGTCGACGAGATCTCGGTCGAGGACTGGCGGCGCTGCATCGACATCAACGTGACCGGCAGCTTCATCTGTGCCCGTGCCGCCTTTGCCCGGATGCGCGTGCAGGACCCGCAAGGCGGGCGGATCATCAACAACGGCTCGGTCTCGGCCTATGTGCCGCGCTGGGGCTCGGCGCCCTATACCGCCTCGAAACACGCCATCACCGGGCTGACGCGGTCGCTGTCGCTCGACGGGCGGCCCTACAACATCGCCTGCGGCCAGATCGACATCGGCAACGCGCTGACCGACATGGCCGCCAAGATGACCAAGGGCGTGCCCCAGGCGGACGGGTCCATCGCGGTCGAGCCGGTGATGGACGTGTCGAACGTGGCGAAATCGGTGCTGCACATGGCATCGCTGCCCTTGGAGGCCAACGTGCAGTTCATGACCGTGATGGCGAGCGCGATGCCTTATATCGGGCGGGGGTGAGGGCCGTCTCGGAAACCATCAAGTAGACAACCCAAGGGCCGAACGGGCGGGGCACTGGGCCGGTCGCCCTACGGTTCGGGAAGGGCTTGCGCTTTGTATCGTAGGAAGCCGGCTTCGCGGCGTGGACCCGGCCGTTCTTGATCTCGGGCGGGCGCACGGGTAGCCTATCGCTCGATGCTTGGTGCGCGGTCTCTTACCGCTTCAGGCATCGGGCAGGCGTGACACGGTGATATTCTCCCGGCCGTAGCACGATCCCTGGATCGGAGCGATATGCGGGGTTTCCGGGCAACCGGGTGGGAGGCCCCGCCGCCTGCACCACCCCTATCAGGCGCTGGCAGGCCATGCGCGAATTTACCGGAGTGCGGCGCGGCGCCTACAGTCACCCGCGGGAAACGGACGGGAAACGAGAAGGAAACCCCGACCGAAATCCGAAAGCGTAGTGCGGTTCAAACCAAGGCGTCAGACCGCCCGGCTTCCGGTGCGCGTGTGGCGGGTGAACGGGGACGGTGCGCCCAGCCCGGACCGAGCGTTTCGAGGACCGGTTACACCGCCCATTCCGCCAGCGCCGCCCGGTCGACCTCGACCCCCAGCCCGGGGCCCGTGGGCACGGCAACCCGGCCCTCTTCGCAGACGATCGGCGCTGTCAGAACGGCCATGCGGAACGGGTTCACCGTGCGGTCGAACTCCAGCCACGGGTCCGAGGGCGCGTGGCGCTGGGGCACCGGCGGCAGGATCGCCAGCATTTGCAACGCCGCGGCCACGGCCACGCCGGTGCCCCAGACATGGGGCACCAGCCGCACCCCCTCGGTTTCGGCCAGCGTTGCGATCTTGCGCATCTCGGTGATGCCGCCGCAGCCGCAGACGTCCGGCTGCAGGATATCCACCGCCCGGGCCGCAATTGCCTGGGCATGGGCATAGCGCGCGTGCCATGTCTCGCCGCCGGCCACCGGGATCGGCTGGCCCCGCCGCACCTCCTGGTACGAGGTCAGTTGTTCGGGTACCACGGGTTCCTCGAACCAGTCGATATTCTGGTCGGCCACGGCCCGGCCCAGCCTTATCGCCTCGATGGCGTCGTAGCCGTGGTTGGCGTCGATCATCAGGTGCCGGCCCTCGCCCAGCACCGCCCGCGCGGCACGGATCGCGGCGACGTCGATCTCGTGGCCATAGCCGATCTTGATCTTGGCCGCGGTAAAGCCCGCCTCGGCATAGCCGGCCAGCTCGGCCTCCAGCGTCGCGATCCGGTCGTGCCCCACCATGCGGAACCCGCCGGTGGCATAGGCCGGCACCGAGCTGCGGTAGGCGCCGCCGGCCAGCACATGCACCGGCACGCCGAAATGCCGGCCCGCAATGTCCCATAATGCGATGTCGATGCCCGATTGGGCCGTCACGGCGAGGCCGCGCTGTCCCTGGTCGCGGAACTGGTTGTAAAGGGTGGTCCAGATCGGCTCGCTCTCCAGCGGGTCGCGGCCGACGATAAGCGGCGCCATCGCCGCGACGACGCCCGCGTTGGCCTGCGCCGGCCCCAGGCATTCGCCCCAGCCCGCGGTGCCGTCGTCGCAGACGATCTCGACCAGGCAGGCCCAGCGTTCGGTGAAGGTGGAAAACGCGCTCTGGAACGGCACGTCCAGCCGGTGGCACAGAAGGTGGGTCTTGACCTGGGAGATTTTCATGGCGGGCCTTTCGCTTGTGGATCAGGCTGCTAGGCTGGCTGCAATACGGCAGGGGAGGGCCAGAGATGCAGCAGGTTTTGATGACGGGCGCGGCCGGGGGGATCGGCACGCTGCTGAGGCCGATCTTGCCCAAGCTCGGGGTAAAGATGCGGCTGAGCGACATGGCCGACCCCGACGGCGGCCCGGCCCCGGACGAGGATTGGGCGATGGCCGACCTGACCGACGCCGCGGACGTGGCCCGCGTCGTCGAGGGGTGCGACGCGATCCTGCATTTCGGCGGCATCTCGACCGAGAACCGGGCCGACCTGATCCACGAGGTCAACGTCAAGGGCACCTACACCCTTTACGAAGCGGCGCGAAAGGCGGGCGTCCGGCGCATCCTCTTTGCCAGCACCAACCACGTCATCGGGTTTCACCGGCGCGAGACCCTGCTCGACGCCGACAGCGAGGTTCGGCCCGACAGCATTTACGGCGTCTCCAAGGCCTATGGCGAGGCGCTGGCGACCTATTACTGGCACAAGTTCGAGATCGAGAGCCTGATCCTGCGCATCGGCTCGTGCTTTCCCGAACCCAAGGACCGCCGCATGATGGCCACCTGGATGAGCCGCGAGGACATGTTGCGGCTGATCGAGACGATGCTTTTCGCGCCGCGGCTGGGCTGCCCCGTGGTCTACGGCGTGTCCGACAACCCCGAATGCTGGTGGGACAATTCCAAGACGGCCTACCTGGGCTGGCGGCCTCGGGACAGCTCGGCCCAGTTCGCGGCGAAGTTCGCCGATTTCGAACCGGAGGATCCGAACGACCCGGCGGTGGTCTACCAGGGCGGGGGCTTTGCCAAGGCCGGCCATTACGAGGACTGAGCCTTTTTCTGGCGCTCCCGCTGCCAGATATAAAGGCCCGAGGCGATGATGATCGCGCCCCCGCCCAGCGTCCAGACCGTGGGCCAGGTGTCGAACACCAGGATGCCGGCCACGGCCGCGGTGAAGACCTGGACATAAACCATCGGCGCCAGCAAGGATGCGTCGGCCCAGCGATGCGCGATGGTGGCCGAGATATGCCCGGCCGCGCCGAAAGCGCCCACGGCGAAGAAGATCACCCATTGCATCGGGGTCTGCGGCCACAGCCAGCCGCCCAGGACAAAGGGCAGAAGTGCCAGCGCCGCCACCCCGCTCGACCAGATCTGCTGGGTCGAATTGGCCTCGACCCCCGCCAGCATCCGCGTCATCACGAAATACATCGAGGCCGAGACCATCGCGCCGAGGCTGAGCAGCATCGCCGGGTGGAACGACGCGCCCCAGGGCTGCATCACCACCAGCACACCCAGAAAGCCGACGCAGACGGCGGCGATGCGGCGGATGCCCACCCGTTCCCTGAGGATCGGAATCGCCAGCAGCGTCACCGCGATGGGCCCGGCGAACATGATCGTCGTGGTCACGGTGATTGGCAGGTATCTCAGCGCCGAGAAGTTCAGAACCGTGCTGCCCAGCAAGAAGAGCGAGCGGAAAAACTGCAACTTCGGGCTGTTGGAGACCAGCGCGCCGGCGCCGTCCTGCGGCAGGTAGAGCGACAAGGCCAGCAGCCAGTGCACCAGATAGCGCATGAACACGACCTGCAGCGTCGGCAGCCCGGCCAGGATCAGCCACTTGGCCGAGCTGTCGATGCAGGTGAAAAAGGTCACGGCGAGCGCCATCAACAGGACGCCGCCTGTGGTCTTTTCCTCTCTCGGTCGCGCGATTGCCATGGCTCAGCCTGCCGCCCACCCGCCGTCGATCACATGGGCCTGACCAGTGGTAAAGCCGGCTTCGTCCGAGGCCAGGTAGACGGCCAGGTGCGCGACCTCCTGTGCCGTGCCGATCCGGCCCATGGGCTGGCGGGCGACAAAGGCCTTGAGGGCGGCCTCGTAATCGCCCATCGCGCGCAGCCTGTCGTGCAGCGAGGGGCTGTCGACCGTGCCCGGGCAGATCGCGTTGACCCTTATCCCCTTGGTCACGTAGTCCAGCGCCACCGATTTCGTCAGCCCGATCACCGCGGCCTTGGACGCGCCGTAGATGCAGCGGTTGGGCGCGGCGACGATCGAGCCCGCCACCGAGGCGATGTTGACGATCGACCCGCCGCCGCGCTCCAGCATTCCGGGCAGGGCGGCCTGCATGGTGTGAAACTGTGCCTTAACGTTGAGGTCGAAGGCAAAGTCGAACTCGTCGTCGGTGGCGTCCAGTATGGTGCCCGAATGCACATAGCCCGCGCAGTTGACCAGCACGTCCGGCCCCGCGGCCTGAACCGCCGCGGTCACCGCCGCCTTGTCGGTGACGTCGAGGGCGAAGGTTTCGGCGTCGAGCCCGGCCAGCAGTTCGGCCTTGAGGTCCGTCGCGGTGACGGCGGCCCCTTCGCGCACCAGGGCCTCGGCGATCGCCCGCCCGATGCCCTGGCCCGCGGCGGTGACGAAGGCGCGTTTGCCGGCCAGTCTCATGGGCGTTCCTTTCCCAGGTTCCTGGCCATCCAGTCGACCATCTGCGGCACCATCAGATCGCCGCTGCCGCCGTCGCGCGCCTCGATCAGCGTGGCCAGTGGCGCCCCCGAAATCCGGCTGTGGCGCTTCAGATCGTCGGCCATCTGCTTGTAATAGCCCACATCCTTGGCCGCGTTGGTGACCGAGAAGGCCAGGTCGACCTGTCCGTCCATCGCGTAGTTGCGGATGAAATCCATCATCCCCGAATGGTTCGGCCCCGCCGCCAGCACGCCGTATAGCGCGCCGCGCTCGATGCCCGCCGCGTCGGCCATGGCAAACGCTTCGGACATCGCCATCGCGGTGGTCATGGCGTAGAAATTGTTGATCAGCTTGATCGTGTGCCCGTTGCCCAGTTTCCCAAGGTGAAAGACGTTCTCGCCGAGGGTATCGAGCACCGGCTTGACCCGGTCGAAGGCGGCCTCGTCGCCCGCGCACATGATGTTGAGCAGCCCGTCCCTGGCATGGGCCGGCGTCCGGCCCAGCGGCGCGTCGAGATAGGTCGCGCCCTTTTCCGCCAGATCGGCCCCGATCTTCAGAGTCGAGGCGGGCAGGGAGGTGCCGAAATCAATGATGACCTGCCCCTCGCGCGTGCCTTCCAGCACGCCGTCGGGGCCGTAGATGCGGCCCTCGACCTGATCCGAGGTGCCGACGCAGATCATCACGATGTCGCTCGCCTCGGCCATCGCCTTGGCGCTGGCGGCCTCGGTGCCGCCGCGCGCCACGGCCTCTTCAATGCCGCTGCGGTCGCGGTGGCCCAGGACGCTCAAGGTGTAGCCCGCGTTTTGCAGACATTCGACCATCGCCCGGCCCATAAGCCCGAGACCGATGAAACCGATGCTGGGTTTGCTCATGTCATCCTCCTGTCATGTTCCGCGAAAATCGTCTGGCACCTCGCCCGTGCCGACCGGCGCGCCGGTTTTGGCCGACAGCGCCACGGCCAGCGTCGTTTGCAGGGCCGCCAGCCCGTCGGGGCCGGTGCACAAAACGTCATCCTTTCCGCCGGCCACGACGCCCGCGAAACGTTCGATCTGGGCCAGCAGCGGGTCGAGCCGCTCGAATTCCGGCCCGGCGTGGCGGTCGAGCGGTTTGCTCCACTCGATTTCGCCCGGCCCGGAGCGGCCCCAGCGGGTGAGCGAGGGAAACGCCAGCGCGCCCTCGCTGCCCACGATGCGCAGGTAATCCTCGCCCGACAAGGCGATGCCGGGGTTTTCGCCGCAGCCGGCCTCGAACGCCCAGGGCGAGGCGCCGGCGTCCGACATCAGGAACGACCCGAGCGCGCCGTTTTCAAACCGCAGCGCCACCGCCGCGGTGTCCTCGACGGCAAGGCCGCGGCGGGCCGACGACACCAGCGCCGTGGCCTCGGCCACCCGGCCGAAGAAAAAATGCAACAGGTCGATCTCGTGGCTGAGATTGGTCAGCAGCGGCCCTGCGCCCGGTGCGCGGTGCCAGGCGATGTCGAAATAGCTGTCGGGCTTGCGCAGCGACCACAGGCCCTGCACCCCGACCGGCGCGCCGATTGCGGCCACCGCCGCGCGCGCGGCGCGCGAAAACGGGTGGCAGCGGCGGTGATGCCCGGTGAAGAGCGGCAGGCCGGCCGCCGCCGCGGCGGCGATCAGCGCGCCTGCGTCGGCACATGTCGCGGCGAGCGGCTTTTCCACCAGCACCGGCCATCCGCGGCCCAGCGCCTCGGTCGCCGACGGGAAATGCGCCGGCGTGGGCGTGGCCACGACCGCCGCGCGGGTGGTGCCGGGCACCTCGTCCAGCGTCGCCACGGCGGGCAGACCCATGCCGGCCAGCGCCGCGCGGCGGGGCGCGTCGGGCTCGACGACCGCGCTCAGCGCGATATGGGGCGATGCTGCCGCCACCTCGGCATGGCGCAGCCCGATCGCCCCGCCGCCGATCACGCAGAGAGGTAACGGCACGCTCACATCACCGCCCCGATCTGCCACGGGACGAATTCGTAGTCGCCCAGACCCTGCGCCTCGGATTTCGACCTGTCGCCCGAGGCCATCCGCAGCCACATCCGATAGATCTCGCGCCCGACCTCCTCGATCGTGGCGCGGCCGGTCAGGATGCGGCCGGCGTCGATATCCATGTCGTCGGTCAGCCGCTCGTACATCTCGGTATTGGTGGCGATCTTCATCGAGGGCGAAGGCTTGGCCCCGAAGGCCGAGCCGCGCCCGGTGGTGAAGGCCACGAGGGTGCACCCGGATGCGATCTGCCCGGTGACCGAGGCCGGGTCGTAGCCAGGGCTGTCCATGAAGACGAAGCCGGTCGTGTCGATGGGTTCGGCGTATTTGTAGACGCCCATCAACGGCGTGGTGCCGCCCTTGGCCGCCGCGCCCAGCGATTTCTCCAGTATCGTGGTCAGCCCCCCCTGCTTGTTTCCCGGCGAGGGGTTGTTGTCCATGCTGCCGCGGTTGCGCTCTGTGTAGTCCTCCCACCAGCGGATCAGGCCGATCAGCTTGTCGCCGATGTCGCGGCTGGCGGCGCGGGCGGTCAGCAGGTGCTCGGCGCCGTAGATCTCGGGCGTCTCGGCCAGCACGCCGGTGCCGCCCTGGGCGACCAGCAGGTCGCAGGCATGGCCCAGGGCCGGGTTCGCGGTGATCCCCGACCAGGCGTCCGAGCCACCGCATTGCAGCGCCACGGTCAGCGCGGAGGCCGGGCAGGGCTCGCGCTGCGCAGCGTTCACCCTGGGCAGCATCGCCTCGATCTTGGCGATGCCCAGTTCGACGGTTTTTCGCAGCCCGCCCACGTCCTGGATGTTCATGGTCTGGAACAGCGGCCCCGGTGTCAGCCCGTGGGCCTCGATCAGCCAGTCGATCTGCATCATCTCGCAGCCCAGCCCCGCCATCAGCACCCCGCCCACATTGGGGTTGCGCGCGTAGCCCCAGAGCACGCGCTGCAGCGCCTCGAACCCGGTGCCGTCGCCGCCCATGGCGCAGCCGGTGCCATGGACGAAGGCCACAACGCCGTCGACATCGGGGTAGGGGGCGAGCACGTCGTCGGTGAAATGCGACGCGATCATCCGCGCGGCGGTGGCCGAGCAGTTCACCGAGGTCAGCACCGCGATGTAGTTGCGCGTGCCGACCCGGCCCGAGGGGCGGCGGTACCCCATGAAGGTGTCGGCCTCGGCCGCCGGGGCGGCGGGCCGCAGGTTGGTGCCGAATTCGTACGCGGTATCGACGTTGCGAAAGTCGAGATTGTGGGTGTGGACATGGGCGCCGGGCGCGATGTCCTCGGCGGCGTAGCCGATGCGCTGGGCGTATTTCACCACCGGCGCGCCCTTGGCGATCGGCGCGCTGGCCATCTTGTGGCCGCGGGGGATCGGCTGGGCGGCGCCGTCCTCGCCCAGGGCAAGCGGCGCAAGCGCGGTGACGACGTTGTCGGCGTCGGAGAGGCGGACGGTCTGCATGGCGAGGTCGGGTCCTTTCGGGGGCTCTGCCCCCGCGCTGCGCGCTCCCCCGGGATATTTTCGGCCAGAAGAAGCGGGGGGCGTTTGTCGGGGGCGGCGGTGTGGGTCAGGCACAGGCGGGGCTGTCGCCCGTCCAGCGATGGATCGGGATATGGGGCTGGCCGGAGAGGCGCGCGCGCGCGGCGCGCCACATGTCGCGCCAGGCCTGCCAGTCGCGGAACTCGGCGCCGGGGGCGGCGCGCGAGCGGGCGACGAAATCGGGGAAATGGGCGCGGCCGGTGGGCTGGCCGGTGACGTTGTAGCGGATGTCGAAGGAGCAGCGGAAGCGGTCGGAGACATTGTCGAGCGAGGCATGCGGCGTGAGCGGGTGGAAGATCACCGCGCCGCCCGCCTTGACCGGCAGGGGCCGGGCGAGGGCGGGGTCGATGCAGCCCTCGGCGATGGAGGTCTGGCGGCGGGGGCAATGGGGGTACATGCGCGGCTTGCCCGGGATGACCTGGAGGCAGCCGTTGTCCTCGCTGGCATCTGTGATCGCCAGCCAGACGGTGACCATCGTGGTCCGGTCGCCGGCTTCATGGGCGACGGCGCGGTCCTGGTGCCAGTCGGTGGCCATGATATGGGCGGTGGTCTCGGTGGCCCTGAGGGTGCGGGAGGGCGGCTTGAGGCGGACATGCTGGATCGGGTTCGCGGTGATCTCGGGGCCGATCAGGTCTTCGACCAGGTCGAGCAGCCGGGGCGCGGTGAGCATGTCGAACACCGCCGGGCCGAAATGAAACGGGGTGTCGGCCGCGATCTCGCCGCCCGGTAGCGAGATGTCCATCGGCTGGAACCAGTCGACGCCCGCGGCATAGGCGGTGAGCAGCTTTTCGAAGAAATCCGCCCCGGCCGCTGCGGGCGGCACGCGGCCTTCGGCCTGCCAGCCCGCGTAAAGCCGGTCGAGCAGGCCGGCGTATTCGGCGCGAACCGCGGCGAGCGTGGCCGCGGGCAGAACGTCGTCGACCACGAGCACGCCGGTTGTGGAGAACTCTTCGATCTGGTCGGGGCTGAGAAACAGGGTCATGGCCGGCAGCTTTCAAGTTTGTCCCAGTCGAACGCGACGCCATGGCCGGGGCGATCGGGCGCGATGGCGTGGCCGTTTTCGATGGCAAGCGGTTCGTCGATATAGGAGTCCAGCCCGAAGCCGTGCGCCTCGAGGTAGGAGCGGTTGGGGCAGGCGGCCAGGAGCTGGACGGTGATGTCGTGGGCGCCGTGGCTGGTGACCGGCAGGTGGTATGCCTCGGCCAGCCGGGCGATCTTCATGAACGGGGTGACGCCGCCGCAATTGGTGACGTCGGGTTCGGGGAAGCTGACGCCGCCCTCGATGGCGGTGCGGAACTCCCAAAGCGAGCGCAGGTTCTCGCCCGAGGCGATGGGGATGCCGCCCTCGGTGAGGATGCGGCGGTGGCCGGCGGGATCTTCGGGCGGGATCGGTTCCTCGAACCATGTAAGGTCGAACGCGCGGAAAGCGCGGGCGGCGCGGATGGCGCCGTCGACGCTGTATTTCATGTTGGCGTCGGCCATCAGCGGCAGGTCGGGGCCGAATTCCGCGCGCATCGCGGCCATGCGGGCCACGTCTTCGGACAGCCTGTCGCGGCCGACCTTGATCTTGATCGCGCGGTGCCCCCTTTCGATGTTGTCGTGGGTCTGGGCGACCAGTTCCTCGGGGGTGAGGTCGAGGTCGATGCCGCCGGCGTAGGCGGGCACGCGGGGGTCGTAGCCGCCCAGCAGGCGCCAGAGCGCCAGGCCGGCCCGTTTCGACTTGAGATCCCACAGCGCGATATCCAGCGCCGATTGCGCCAGCACCGTGGGCCCGCCGCGCCCGCCGTAATGGAAGGCCCACCAGAGATCTTTCCAGATCGCCTCGATCAGGTCGGGGTCGCGGCCGGCGACGCGCGGGGCCATCTCGCGGCCCAGGATGTCGGCGATGGCGCCGCCATTGACGCCACAGGTGAAGGTGTAGCCGACGCCCTCGGCGCCGTCGCTATCGGTGATGCGCGCGGTGACGATCTCGAAGCCGGTCATCGTGCCGTGCATGCTGTCCTCCAGCGTGCGGGGCAGGGCGATCAGGTAGTGGTCGGCGTGCAGGCGGTCGATGCGGGGCATGGGGCCTCGAGCGGATTGGGGGCGCGGCGCGCCCGAAAGCAGGCCCGGGCCGCGGCGTGGGCCGCGCCCCGCGCCAAGGCCGTTCTAGAGAAACAGCGTGACGATCGGCGGCCAGGTCAGCAGCACCGACAGCGCAATCAATTGCAGCACGATGAAAGGCAGGAAGCCGCGGAAGATCGCCGTCAGGGTGATATGCGGCGGGGCCACCGATTTGAGGTAGAAGGCCGCGGGCCCGAACGGCGGCGACAGGAAGCTGACCTGCATGTTCATACAGAACACCACGCCGAACCAGATCGGGATGAAGCGCGGATCGACCGTTCCGAGCCAGCCGATTTCCTCGGCGGGCAGGCGCACCACGATGGGCAGGAACACCGGCATGATCAGCAGCACGATGCCGATCCAGTCCATGAACATGCCCATGATCAGGAAGATCAGCATCATCACCAGGATGATCCCCATGGTGGGCAGGTCGGCCCCCACGATCAGGTTGGCGACATAGGTCGGCCCGCCCGCCAGCGTGTAGGCCGCGGCCAGCGAGGCGGCGCCGATCGTCACCCAGATGATCGTGCCGGTCGAGCGCAGGGTCCGCAACAGGCTGTCCCAGACGATGTCGAACGTCATCTCGCGCCGGATCATGCCGATGACGAAGACCGCGACCACGCCCATCCCGGCCGCCTCGGTGATGCCGGTGATCCCCATGTAGATCGAACCCAGAACCACGCCGATCACGACAATCGGGGCAATCAGGCCCTTGCCCATCTCCCAGCCGCGCGCGCTGCGCTCGCGCCCGATCACGACGTAGACCAGCAGCGCGGCGATGGCGAAGGCGCCGATGATCCAGGGGATGTCGCTGACCATGCCGAGTGCGATCGGGTCTTCGCCCTCGCGCACGGTGTTGGTGCTGGTCGCGGTGAAGAACAGCGCCCTGAGCAGCAGGAAGCCGGTGAACCACATGGTAAAGCGCGACAGGAAGCCCAGGAACATCAGCCCCTTTTCGCGGCCATGCGGGTCGTTCGGGTCGTCCTCGGGCAGGGGAGCGAGCGAGGTGTTCATCCGGGTGCGCACGATGATGTAGATCAGGAAGAACGAGGCCAGCATGAACCCGGGCAGGAAGGCGGCGGTGAACAGCGCCTTGATCGAGGTCTCGGTCACCAGCCCGTAAAAGATCAGCACGATCGAGGGCGGGATCATGGTGCCGAGGCTGCCGCTGGCGCAGATCGTGCCGATGGCAAGGTTCTGGTTATAGCCCAGCCGCAGCATCTGCGGCAGTGCGATCAGGCCCAGAAGCACGACCTCGCCGCCGATGATGCCCGACATGGCGGCCATGATGACGGCCATGATCGAGGTGACGATGGCGATGCCGCCCCGCGTGCGCGACAACCAAACGTTCAGCGAGCTGTACATGTCGCGCGCGATTCCGGATCGCTCCAGTAGCGCGGCCATGAATATGAAGAGTGGTACCGATATCAGGACGTAATTCGTCATCTGACGGTAGACCGCCTGGCCCAGCACCGACATCGGCCCCTGACCGAAATCGCGAAACAGGATGCTGGCGTCGAATTTCAGCGCCAGCGTGACGAAGGCAAGGAAGGCCGAGGCAAAGCCCAGCGGCATGCCGATCGCCAGGAGCGCAAACATCGCCAGAAGGATGATGAGGCTCAGGGTGCCGATATCGACCATGGCTTATTTTTCCTCCAGCGCGCGGCGGATATTCTCGATTTCGGTTTCGTCGATATCCTCGATGCCCTTGTGGTGCTCGGGCAACTTGTTCCAGTCGGCGATCAGGTTCGACACCGCCTGGATCGTCACCAGCATGATGATGAACAGGATCGCCGGCTTGACCGTGCCGGGGATCGGCGGATCCCATGCGGTGCCGAAGGTCTCCATCCTCAGCATTCGACGCATCGCGTCGTTGTAACCGCCCCAGACCAGCGCGAAGAAAAAGCCGCAAATCAGGCCAACCGAGATCACGTCGGCCGTCTTTTGCATCCAGCGGGGCATGATGTCGTAGATCACGTAGATGCGGATATGGCTGCGCTGCTGCATGGCGTATTGCCCGGCCAGCAGGAACACGAAGGATGCGATCCACAGCGACAGCTCGTTGGCCCAGAGCGTGGGCCGCGAAAAGACGTAGCGCGACACCACCTCGTAAAACATCACCAGCACGATCAGCGCGACCGAGATCATCGCCAGCCGCCCGCAGACCATCGAGACGACATCGAAAAAGCCGCCCGGCTCGGGTTCGATGTCGCCCTTGGTGTCGGACAGGTAGAGCGAAGTGAAAAGCAGGCTGCCGGCGATGCAGATCAGCATGGCCCAGACCATGGGTCGGCCCGTCGGGCGGATCATCTCGTGCATGCCGATGGCGTTCTCGTCGATGATTTTGTTGGCCACCAGCCAGACATAAAGGATCGCCGTCACGCCGCAAAAGGCGATCATCGCCAGTTTTACATGCTGCCTCATGGGGCCCAGCCACAGGCTTCGATCTTGCATCGTCAGCCTCCCCCTACCTTGCCGCAGTTGAAAAAATGGCGAGCCCCGGTAGGGACCCGCCAGAAGCCGTTACAGGCTCGCCATCAGGCCCGAGGGATCAGTTGATCAGACCCAGTTGCTCAAGGTAGGTCTTGTGGCTTTCCAGAAGCGCGGCGGCCTCGGGCGAGCGGGTGCCCCAGTCTTCCCACGCCACCTGGGCGGCGCGACGGAACTCGGCGCGGTCCTCGGACGACCAGTTGTAGAGGGTCACACCCTGTTCCTTGAGCGCGGCCGCCGCTTCGGCGTTGGCCTTCTCGTTATAGAGCGCGATCTGGAAGCTCAGCTTTTGCCAGGCGGTGTCGATGATCCGGCGGTGCTGTTCGCTCAGCCCGTTCCAGACGTCGAGGTTGCACGCCAGATGGTCCGACGGCATCGAGTGGAAACCGGGATAGGTGGCGTGCTTGACGATGTCGTAAAGCCCGAGCCCCACGTTGTTGGCCAGGCCGCTCGCGTCGGCGCCGTCGATGATGCCGGTCTCCAGCGCGGTGAAGATCTCGGTGAAGTCCATCACGATGGGCGAGGCGCCGAGTTCGTCGAAAATCTCGGTCTCCATGCCCGGGGGCGAACGGAATTTCCAGCCTTCAAGGTCTCCGATGCCGGCGATGGGCTTCGACGAGGACAGCGATTCCTGGCCGTAGATCGACCAGCCGATTAGCTGCATGTTCTGCTCGTTGTAGAGCTCTTGCGCAGCGTCGTAGCCGCCGCCGTGGTAGAGCCAGCTATACTGCTGCCAGGGCGTCTCGTAGCCGCCCATGATGTCGCCAACGAACTGGAAGGCGGGGTTCTTGCCGGTCTGGTAGGCGCCGCCGGTGGCATCGCAATCGACGATGCCGTTGATGGCGGCATCGAAGGTTTCGGTGGTGGCCACGACCGAGGACGAATAGAACATCTCGATGGCGATTTCGCCGCCCGACATGGTCTGAACGTCATCGATCCACTGGGCCAGCCGCTGGCCGGTCGGGTGCTCGGTGGCATAATGCGTCTGGATGCGCAGCGTCACGTCCTGCGCCATGGCCGGAACCGCGGCGACAGAGGCCATGGCAGCCGACTTCAAAATCGATCTCAGCTTCATATTACTCCTCCCTTGGGGTCCTATCCCCCGAATGTTTGCGCATCCTCCCTGCGCAAGATGGTATACCATCCTGCCAAGACGCTAGCGAAAGCCACCTCGACAATCAACGGGTTTTGGTATACCAAATTCCGCAAATTGCACGGTGGCACGCCTAAAGATAATTTTTGAACATCGTAACCCGCCGTGAGAGACCCGAATGGCCGACCAGACCCTGCCGGAACAGATAGCCCAGACCCTCCGGCGCGATATCCTGCGCGGGAAACTGGCACCCGGCGAATCGATCAAGGAACGCGACAACGCGGCCGAGATGGGCGTCAGCCGCACCCCGATGCGCGAGGCGATCCGGATCCTGGCCAAGGAGGGGCTGGTGATCCTGCGCCCGTCGCGCAGCCCGATCGTGGCCAATCCCAGCCTTCAGGACATTACCGACAACATCGAGGTGCTGGCCTGTCTCGAACTGAAATCGGCGCAGCTCGCCTGCGAGCGGGCGACCGACGAGGAGCTGACCCGCATCCAGGGCCTCCAGCAGCACATGGAGGCGGTCTATGACACGGTCGAACCGGTCGACGTGTTCGAGATCGACATGCGCTTTCACATCGCCATCGCGCAGGCCTCGCACAACCCGTCGATGGCCGAGACCCACAACGCCTATCTTTCGCGGCTGTGGCGCGCGCGCTACCTGTCGGCCGTGCGCAAACGCTCGCGCGACCGCGTGCTTGCGCAGCACCGCGCCATCGTCGAGGGGTTGCTGGCGCGCGATGCCGCGCAGGTGACGCAGGAAATCGGTAGCCATCTGGAGCATCTGGCGATCAATGTACGGCACCGGTTCGAGGAAGACGGGCTGGTGCCGGAACAGGCGGCGTCCTGAGGGCGGCGCGGAAAACTATGCCGAAACAAGAGGAAAAGGGCGCATCATGAAGTTGTTGCGATATGGCCCGGCCGGGGCCGAAAAGACCGGTATGCTGGATGGTGACGGGCAGGTGCGCGACCTCGGCGCGCATGTGCCGGTGCTGACGGGGGCGGCGCTGACGCCCGAGGCGCTGGACCGGCTGCGCGCGCTCGACCCCGCCGAGTTGCCGCTGGTCGCAGACCCGGGCCGGATCGGCGCCTGCCTCGCCTCGGTGCCGAATTTCTACTGCATCGGCCTGAACTACGCCAAGCACGCCGCCGAAACCGGGGCCGAGCCGCCGAAAGAGCCGATCGTCTTTTCCAAGGCCAGCTCGGCGCTGTCGGGGCCGTTCGACCCGGTCATCATTCCGCGCCAGTCCGAAAAGGCCGACTGGGAGGTGGAACTGGGCGTCGTGATCGGGCGCGAGACGCTCTATGTCTCCGAGGCCGACGCGCTGAGCCATGTCGCGGGCTATTGCGTGATCAACGATGTCTCGGAACGGGCCTTCCAGATCGAGCGGGGCGGCCAATGGATCAAGGGCAAATCGGCCCCCAGCTTCGGGCCCATCGGCCCGTGGCTGGTCACCGCCGACGATGTGGCCGACCCCCAGGCGCTGGCGCTGTCGCTCGACCTCAACGGCACGCGGGTCCAGGACAGCTCGACCGACGACATGATCTTTTCGGTGCGCGAGATCGTCAGTTACATGAGCCGGTTTCTCAAGCTCATGCCGGGCGACATCATCGCCACCGGCACGCCCTCGGGCGTCGGCATGGGGATGAAACCGCAGCGGTTCCTCAGGCCCGGCGACGTGATGGAATTGCGCATCGAGGGGCTGGGCGAGCAACGGCAGGAGGCCGTGGCGGCGGGCTAAGGGGCAACCGCCCGCGGGATCTTCGCGGCCATAAGGCTCGCCGCGCGTCGCGCGGCGACCCGCCGGGGGCTCTGCCCCCGGACCCCCGGGATATTTTCGGCCAGAAGAAGCCAGGGGGCAGGACAGGCGTCGAGGGCCGTGCCGGGTGAAGGGGCACTCGTCCCGCTGACCGAGGGGACGATGCCGCTGCGTCCGCTCTCGCCCTCAGTGGATCAGCGACCCGCCGTTCACGTCCACCTCGGAGCCGGTGACATAGGCCGACAGCGGCGAGGCCAGGAACAGGCAGCAGCCGGCCACGTCCTCGGCCGTGCCGGCGCGCGCCATCGGGATGCCGTCGAGGATCATGGCCATCATCTCGTCGGCCAGTTTTCCGCCGGTGATGTCGGTGGCGATGAAGCCCGGACAGACCGCGTTCGAGCGCACACCGTCGGGCGCCAGTTCCCGCGCCATGGCCTTGGTCAGCCCGAGGATGCCGGCCTTGGCCGCCGAGTAATGCGGCCCGCCGAAGATGCCGCCGCCGCGCTGGGCCGAGACCGACGAGATGTTGACGATAGAGCCTGTCGCACGCTCGCGCATGTGGGGGATCACCGCCTGGCTCATGTAGAGCGTGCCGCGCAGGTTGACGTCGAGCACGGCGTCGTAGTTTTCCGGCTCGATCTGCATCAGCTTCAGCGGCTGGGTGATGCCCGCGTTGTTGACCAGCACGTCGATCTGCCCGAAGGCGTCGAGCACCGCGGCGGTCGCGTCGACGCAGGCCCATTTGTCGGTGACGTTGCAGGCCAGCCCCAGATGCCCCGCGCCGATATCGGCCGCGGCGGCCTTGGCCTGGCCCTCGTCGAGGTCGAGAATGGCCACCCGCGCGCCGTGTTCGGCGAACATCCTTGCGGTGGCCTTGCCCAGCCCGCGCGGCGACGCGGCGCCGGTGACGATCGCGGTCTTGCCGTCCAGCAATTTCATCTTGGGCTCCTTCAAAGCCAGGACTTGACCGACGCCGAGATCGCGTCGACCGACAGCCCGTATTGGTGGTGCAGCGTCGGCAGGGCGCCGGCGTCCAGGAATTCGTCGGGCAAGCCGACCTGGCGGAACGGCACATGCACGCCCGCGCGCATCAGCGCCCCGGCCACGGCCTCGCCCAGCCCGCCGATGACGGTGTGGTTTTCGGCGGTCACGACCAGCCGGCCCGATTTCGCGGCTTCGGCGGCGATGGTCTCGACGTCCAGCGGCTTGATCGTGGGCACGTGCAGCACGGCGCAATCGACGTCGTCGGCGGCCAGCCGCTCGGCCGCGTCCAGAACCCGCATCGTCATGAAGCCCGACGAGACGAACAGCACGTCGCGCCCGTCGCGGATCGTCTGCGCCTTGCCCAGCTTGAACTTGTAGCCGTAACGCCCTAGCACATCAGGTACTTTCCCGCGTAGAAGGCGCATGTAGACTGGCCCGGGATGCGCCGCGATGGCATGGGTGGCCTGCGCCGTCTCGACCGCGTCGCAGGGGTCGACGACGGTCAGGTTGGGCATCCCGCGAAAGATCGCCAGATCCTCGGTCGCCTGGTGGCTGGGGCCGTAGCCCGTGGTCAGCCCCGGCAGGGCGCAGACGATCTTGACGGGCAGGTTTTCCTCGGCAATCGCCATGGCGATGAAGTCGTAGGCCCGGCGCGAGGCGAAGACGGCGTAGGTGGTGGCAAAGGGCGTGAACCCCTCGCGCGCCAGACCAGCGGCGGCGGAGATCATCACCTGTTCGGCCATGCCCATCTGGTAGAAGCGGTCGGGGTAGGCGTTGGCGAAAACATGCATGTCGGTGTATTTCGACAGGTCCGCCGACAGCCCGACGATATCGTCGCGCGCTGCCGCCAGTTCGCGCAGGGCGTGGCCGAAGGGGGCGGCGACGGTCTCGCGCCCCTCGGCGTCCAGCGATGCGATCATCGCCGAGGTGCGCGCGCCGCCAGCGCCGGGGGCAACACGCGGGGTGTATTTCGACTTGCGCCTCGAATGGGCGCCGAAAGGGGGCTCGTGGGTCATTCGGGCTTCTCCGCGTCGAGGATGGCCAGCGCCTTGGTCCATTCATCGGGTTCGACCCGGATGAAATGGGTTTTCTCGCGCGCTTCGAGGAAGGGGATGCCCTTGCACATCCGGGTGTTGCAGATGATGACGCGCGGCTCGGGGCCGGCATGGGCGCGCGCCGCGTCGAAGGCGGCGACCAGCGCGTTCAGGTCGTTGCCGTCGATCTCTTGCGCGTACCAGCCGAAGGCGGCCCATTTCGCCGCCTCGGGGGTGCGGGCCAGTGCCTCGCGGGTCGGGCCGTCGGCCTGCTGGTTGTTGAAATCGACCACCGCGATGAGGTTGTCGAGCTTCCACTGCACGGCGGACATCACCGCCTCCCAGGTCGAGCCCTCGCCAAGCTCGCCATCGGACAGCAGGTTGTAGAGGAAGGCGGGGTTTTGCTTGCGCTTCAGCCCCAGCGCGGCCCCCACGGCGATGCCGAGGCCATGGCCCAGCGAGCCGCCGGTGATCTCCATCCCCGGCGTGTAGGACGCCATGCCCGACATCGGCAGGCGGGAGTCGTCCATGCCGTAGGTGGCGATCTCGTCGTCGGGCAGGATGCCGGCCTCGATCATCGCCGCGTAAAGCGCGATCGCGTAATGCCCGATGGAAAGGTAAAAGCGGTCGCGCCCCTCCCACTCGGGCTCGCCGGGGCGGTAGCGCATGGCGTGGAAATGGGTGACGGCAAGCAGGTCGGCCGCGCCGAGCGCCTGGCCGATATAGCCCTGGCCCTGCACCTCACCCATCAACAGCGCGTTGCGGCGGATCGCCCAGGCGCGTCGCGCGAGGCTCACGTTCGATCCGGCCTTGGCGGGGTCTGCTGTCACGGAATCCTCCCTGGTGCGCGTTGAATGACAGGGTGCATCAGTCGCGCGGGACGGCCCCGTATAGCAATCTCGAAATCTTAAGGCGTTCGTTAGAAAAACTTCAGACCCTGGTGCCAGAAAGCGATGGTTGCGGCCCGCCGCGCGTGTCTATCCTGCGCCGAATACGCGAAAAGGAGGGGCGGGCATGAACCTGTCGACGATGCTGGCGATACGGGCGGCCGAGGGGCGCCCGGTGCGGGTGGGGCTGATCGGGGCGGGCAAGTTCGGCTCGATGATCCTGGCGCAGGCGAAATTCATCGCCGGGCTGCACGTGGTCGGCATTGCCGATCTCGATCTGGCCAAGGCGCGCGGCGCGCTCTCACGGGTCGGCTGGGGGGAAGAGCGGTTCGGCGCGCCCTCGTTCGCAGCGGCGATGGAGGCGGGCACCACGCACCTGACCGAGGATGCCCGCGCGCTTTGCGCCGCGGAGGGGATCGAGTGCATCATCGAGGCCACGGGCCACCCCATCGCGGGGCTGCGCCATGCCATGGCCGCCATCGACGCGGGCAAGCATGTGGTGATGGTCAATGTCGAGGCCGACGTGCTGTGCGGCGCGCACCTGGCCGAGCGGGCCCGGCAACAGGGCGTGGTCTATTCCATGGCCTATGGCGACCAGCCCGGCGCGATCTGCGAACTGGTGGACTGGGTCCATTCCTGCGGTTTCGAACTGGTGGCCGCCGGAAAGGGCATGAATTTCGCGCCGCCCTACCGTTATTCGACGCCCGACACGGTCTGGAGCTTTTTCGGCTGGACCGACGAAGAGGTCGCCGCGGGCGATTTCAACCCGAAAATGTACAACTCCTTCACCGACGGCACCAAGGCCGCGATCGAGATGGCGGCGGTGGCCAATGCGACCGGGCTCGATTGCCCCGATGACGGGCTGGCCTTCTACCCCTCGGGGTTGCAGGACCTGGCCGAGGTCTTCAAGCCCGAGTCCGAGGGCGGGCGGCTGCCGAAGGCCGGGCTGGTGGATATCGCCGCCAGCCGCGAACCCGACGGGCGCGTGGTGCTGAACAACATCCAGTACGGCATGTTCGTCACCTTCCGCGCGCCGGACGACTATACCCGCGCCTGTTTCCAGCAATACGGGCTCTTGACCGACAAGTCGGGCTGGTACGGCTCGATGTGGCGGCCGTTTCACCTGATCGGGCTGGAAACCAGCGTGTCGGTGCTGTCGGCGGTGCTGCGCGGCGAGGCCACAGGGTCGTCCACCCGCTATCGGGCCGACGCGGTGGCGACCTCCAAGGGCGATTTCGCGGCGGGCGAATATCTCGACGGCGAGGGCGGTTTCAAGGTCTGGGCCAAGGCGATCCCGGCCACGCAGTCGATGCAGCGCAACGCCCTGCCCATCGGGCTTGCCCATCACGTGAAGCTGAAAAAGCCCATCGTCCGCGACCAGGTGGTCAGCTTCGACGATGTCGAGATCACCGAAGACCTCGACATCGTGGCGATGCGCGACGAGCAGAAGCGGCTGCTGGACGGCTAGGGCAGGGGGCGCCGCGGCCCGGCCCGCGCGTTCGACGCCCGGACAGGCGGAGGAGTTGGACAGGTTTGCCGCATCGTGGCAGGCTGGCCGCAAGGGACTGGTCGAAAAGGGGTGGGAGATGATCGATCCGCAAGGCGTTGCCCGGATGGCCGCGGACTACACCGCGGCATGGAATTCGAAATCGCCCGAGGCGGTGGCCTCGTTTTTCGCCGAGGATGGCGGCATCGTCATCAATAGGGGCGACCCGTGGTCGGGGCGCGCGCGGGTCCGCGACATGGCGGCCGGGTTCTACGCCGATGTGCCTGACCTCAGCCTGACATGCGACGATATCCGCTGCTCGGGAAACCATGCGGTTTATGTCTGGACATTCACCGGGCACGACGCAAAGACCGGCAACCCGCTGACCGTGCGGGGCTGGGAAGAGTGGGAGCTCGACGACGATCTCAAGGTCGTGGCCTCGCGCGGCTGGTTCGATGCCGACGAATACGCGCGGCAGGCCGAGGGGCGATAGCGCAGCGCGCCGCAAGAGCGCGCGCTGCGCCCATCGGCCGGGCAGCGCGCCCGAGCCGCGGCCTGAAACGGGTGAGGCGTTTGCCGGGGCCTTGGGGCCGACACGCCGCTCACGTCAACAAGGAGACCGACAATGCGCCCGAACCGACTGCGCGAGATCTGGGGGACCGGCAAGGCCGCGATCAACGGCTGGCTGGCGATTCCCAGCGGGTTTTCGGCCGAGACCATGGCCCATCAGGGCTGGGATTCGCTGACCGTCGATCTGCAGCACGGGGTGGTCGACTACCAGGCCGCCGTGGCGATGTTCCAGGCGATCTCGACCACCGACACCGTGCCCATGGCCCGCGTGCCCTGGCTCGACCCCGGCATCATGATGAAGGTGCTGGACGCGGGCGCCTACGCGGTGATCTGCCCGATGGTCAACAGCGCCGAGGATGCCGAACTCCTGGTCAAATCGACCAAGTACCCGCCCTTGGGCGGTCGCAGCTTCGGTCCGATCCGCGGGCTGCTTTATGGCGGGGCCGATTACCCCGAACATGCCAATGACACCGTGGTCGGCTTTGCCATGATCGAGACCCGCGCGGGGCTCGACAACCTCGAGGACATCCTTTCGGTGCCGGGGCTCGACGCGGTCTATATCGGCCCTTCGGACCTGTCGCTGGCGCTGGGCTGCCGGCCCACCTTCGACGATGTCGATCCGCCGGTCGCCGAGGCCATCGATTTCATCCTCGCCAAGGCCAAGGAGCATGGCAAGATCGCGGGCATCCACAACGGCACGCCCGAGGCCGCGCTCAGGCGCATCGAAAAGGGCTTTCGCTTCGTCACCATCTCATCGGATGCGCGGCTGATGGCGGCCGGCGCCCGCACGGTGGTGGGCACCATGCGGGCCGGAACCAGCACCTGAGGCTCAGCCCGGCGACGGCGCGCAGATATCGGCGACCGATTTCTTCACCGCGTCGAGGTTGAACACCTCATCCAGCCAGTCGTCCTTGAAGATCACCGATTTGGCGTTGTCGATGGCCAGAAGGGCGCCGTCCGAGAACTTGCCCTCGGGGAAGATGCCGAAGGCGATGGCCAGTTCGATCTTCAGATGCCCCAGGATGAAATCGTGCGCCGCGGCCTCGGGCACGCCCATGGCGACCGCCCGGTCGGTGGCCTCGCGCAGCGCCAGCGAGAACGTGGCGCCCACGGTTTCCGACAGCGCCGGTTCCAGCACCGCGATGTCCTGCAGCGTGCAGCGGTGCGAGCGGGCCACGGGGCCGTAGATGATCTTGGCCACCTCCTCGCACATCTCGTAATGCTCTTCCGGCCCCTGGATCAGCGCGCAGACGATGCCCTGCTCACCTGCGATGCCGCCGAAATAATCCTTCTGCGCCTCGACGTCGGGCGTCACCTCGAAGATGTTGGGGTGGCAGGGATGGCTGCAGAAATAGGTGACGTCGTCGCGCTTCGGCATCTCGCCGGCATAGGGCGCGGCGGCGTCGAGCACCACCAGCGCGGCCCCCGGTTTGACCTTTTCGATAAAGCTGTGGGCGATCTTGCCGATCATCCGGTCGGGCACCGCCATGACGATGACGTCGCTGTCGGCCAGCGCGTTGTCGGCATCGACCGTGTCGACGCCCACCTCCCGCTTGAGCCGCGCGCGGCCTTCCTGGGATATCTCCACATGGTCCACCTCGAAGCGCGAGCTTTTGAGGTTCTGCGCCAGCCGCACACCCATCTTGCCGCCCGCACCGAGCAACGCGATTTTCGTCATCTCTCCCTCCTTCAGGCGGTCCCGCCGCCGCGTTTGATCCAGCCGAAAAAGTCCCGGCTTCCCATCTGTCCGCCTTTCAGCGCCAGTTGCAGCCCGTCGAGGGCGGCATCGTCCGACCATGCGCGCATCAGCGCCGCGCCCGGTATCGTGGGCGCCAGCGCCGTGAGCGCGTAGAAATCCAGTGTCCGTGCGGCAAAGCCCGAGGTGTCGCCGCCCGAGATCACCGCGCGGGTCAGCCCGGTTTCCGCCAGCAGGTGACGCAGGATGCGCCCCAGCGCCGACCCGATCCGCCCGTTGGCGGTGTCCGGCGCGATGCCCGCGGCCTGGCAGGCCTCTCGCATCCGCGCCACGCCGGGGTCCTCTGGCCCGCGGGCCGAATGGATCAGCGCGTCGCGCCCCTCGGAAAGCGCCTGGCGCGCGGCGGCCAGCGCGGCTGCCTCGGCGCCGGCGTCGCCGCACGCCACCGCCGCCGCGTCGAGCGCGATGCCGGCAAAGCCGTTGGCCTCGGCCCAGTCGATCTGCGCCGCGGTGACCGGCGAGACCGAGCCCGAGACGGCGACCATTTGATCCACTGGCCCCGCGCCTGCGGTGCGGTCTATCCGCGGCATCAGCCCGGCCTGCCGCCAGTGTTCGACCAGCGCATACTCCACCCCCTGCGAGCCGACCGCAAAGATCGGCGCGTCGCGCCCTTCCCAGATCAGCGCGCCGCAGGCGGCCATGTCGGCCATGGTCATAGCGTCGAGCGCGATCACCTCTGCGCCGCGGTCGATTTCGCGCCTCAGCGCGGCCCGCGGATCGCCCGCCAGGTCTTCGAGGTCGATCAGCCCCATTGCCTTGGCCGTCTGGCGTGCCAGGTGCCGGCCCACGTCGGATTCATCCATCGGGGTCACCGGGTGGCGCGCCATGACCGGGTGCCGGTCGAGACGGAACACGCCCTCGGGCGCGCCGGCGAAAAGGTGCCCGAAACACTGGTAGCGCCGCATGTTGGGCGCGGCCACCAGGCAGGGCACCCAAGGGCCGGGCACGATGCCGGTGCCGATGTCGATGGCCCGCCCGATCGAGCCTGTCTCGGGCGCGGAATCGAGTGTCGAGCAGATTTTGTAATGTACCACCGGCGCGCCGGTTTCGGCGAGAAAGCGAAAGGCCGGGGGCAGGTGGGCCTCCATCCAGCCGGGCGCGTGGGTGCGCGCGGTGCTGGCGATGCCCACCGCGCGCGCGGCGGGAAACCGGGCCACCTGGTGCGGCAGCGGCAGATCGAGGAACAGCACCGCCGGCAGGCCGGCGAATTCCAGCGCCTCCATCACCGCCGCCGAGCCGGTGAAATCGTCGCCGTACCAGCCCAGCAGCACCCCCCCTGGCAGCCCGCTTTCGGTCGTCAAGCGTAGGTCTCCAGCGCGCGGGCCAGTGCCGGGTGGGTGCGGGCGTAGTCGCTGGCCGCGATCCCGGCCATGGCGGCGTCCCAGGCGTCGCGCAGGCTTTGCACGCCCGCAGCTGGCCCGTCCGGGTGCCCCATGATCCCGCCGCCTGCCGCATAGATGCAATCGGCGCTGCCGAGGCGGCGATAGGTTTCGGGCGGCTGCACCGCCGACTGCCCCGAGGAAAAGACCGGCATCGGGATGCAGGGTTTGTCGGGGAACAGGGGGTCCATCAGCGCGCGCGCCGAGGCGATCACCGAGGCGTCGGGTTCGCTGAACTTGTTGCCCAGCCCGTTGACATGCATGTGGTCGGCCCCGGCCAGGCGCCAGAGTTTCGACCAGGCGGGGTAGGACCAGCCCAGCATCGGCGCGCGCGACAGCGCGCCCCAGCCGTTGCGGTGGGCGTGGATCGGCAACTCGGAATGGCGCGCGAGCGCCAGCAGGCCCGTCAGCCCCACCGAATTGAGGCTGGCCATCACGCAGGTTCCGCCAAGATCGCGCACCAGGTCGTGCCGGCGGCGCATGTCATCGACCTCGCCGGTCAGGTTGAAGGCATACATCGCCTTCTTGCCGGTCCACTCGGCGTGATCGTTCAACACGCGCATGACCGCGCGCACGCGGTCCTCGAAGCGGCAGGCGGGGCCGTCGGCCTGCAGCTCGTCATCCTTGACGAAGTCGATGCCCGCACCCGCCAGGGTGCCCGCCAGCGCCGCCGTGTCCTCGGGCGAGAGGCCCACGCTGGGCTTGATGATGGTGCCGATCAGCGGGCCCTCCGCCACGCCCGCCAGCCGCCTTGTGCCCGCGATGCCGAACCGGGGGCCGGGGCCGGCGGCGGCAAAGGCGCCGGGCAGGCGGATATCCTCCAGCCGGAGGCCGGAAAACGGGCGTAGCTCGAAAAGGTTGCCGGCGACGGTGGCCATCAGGTTGGGCAGGTCGGGGCCGATATTTTCGAAGGGCCAGGACAGCGTGACCGCCGCGCGCGTATAGCCTGTGCCCCGATCGGGCATGGCGCAGGGCAGCGAGGGCGCGGCAACGGTGCCCAGAACCTCTAGCCGCTCGACCCGCGCCGCGGCGCGCTGCAACAGGGCGTCCGTTTCGCCCGGCAGCTTGACGAAGGTGCCCGACGATTGCTCGCCGGCCATCACCTCGGCCGCGCGGGCCGGGTCGTCCGGGGTCTCGATCAGATAGTCGGCCTCAATGCGCGCGTTCATCGTTGCGGTCTCGGATATTGCGGATCGGGCGACGGTCCCACGGGGATCGGCCACCGGTCAATCAATTAACGTAAAAGGGTTGTTTAGCAGAGCTTCACAAAAAAACTGTCTTTGGCTAACCTGCGGGATGCGCCGAAGCAAAAAAGCGCCGCTTTACCAAGGGGTTTCATGCGCGACATCAATCTCAAGGCGACCGAGTATTTCGAGGCCGTGGCGCGGCTTGGCACCGTGACCAAGGCAGCCGCCGAGCTGGGCGTGTCGCCCTCGGCGGTCAGCCAGCAGATCCGCCTTCTGGAAGGCCAGTTCGGCGTGAAACTCTTCCGCCGCGAAAAGCGCCGCCTGGTGCTGACGCTCGACGGCGACCGGCTGTTCCAGACCACGGCCCACGCATTCGGTGCGCTACGCAACGCCCGCAGCGCGATCGGCCGCCAGCGCGACATGCGCGGCCTCACGATCCGCGTCAGCCCCAGCTTCGGCGTGCGCTGGCTGGGTCCGCGCGTGGCGCGCTTTGCCGCCGACAACCCCGACTGGGCGATCCGCATCGACGCCACGCCCGATGTCACCTCGTTCGAGACCGAGGCGGTCGATTGCGACCTGCGCTACGGACATGGCGATTGGGCCGGCCTGACGGTGGATTGCCTGATGAGCGACCTGGTGATGCCGATGTGCAGCCCGGCCTATCTGGACCGGCTGCGCCGCCAGGGCGGCGACCTGGCGACGCAGCTGGAATCGGCCCGCCTCATCGACAGCGTCAAATCGCTTTACCGCTGGGATCTGTGGCTGGCCTCGAACCGGATCGAGCTGAAAGAGCTGGTCTACCCGTTCCGCTTCGACCGCTCGTCGATGTCGATCGAGATGGCCAAGCAATCGGGCGGCGTGGCGCTCGACAGTGCCACGCTGTGCCTGCCCGAACTCGCCCGCGGCGACCTGGTGCCGCTGAGCCTTGCCTGCCCGGTGGTCGAGTTTCCCGCCTACTGGTTCGTCTGTCCGACCCGGCATCTCAACCGCCGCATCGTCAGCCGCTTTTCCGGCTGGGTCGCGCACGAGGCCAAGGAATGCGAGGCCGAGGCCCGCGCGCTGCTTTCCGGGCTCGGCTGCGGGTTCGTCGCCGGGCGTGTGGGGCCCGAGGGCGTGTAGTGCCGCGCGGGCACGGTTCGCCCGAAACGTGCGCCCGGAGCGCTTTGGAGGCTGACAGCGCCGCCTGCATCCGCTTTGATGCGCGGAACCCGTCCCAGAAGTCGCCCGAGGCCCCGCATGAAGGAACATGTTCCGCGCAAGAAGCAGATGCCCCATATCAAGCGGCGCTGCCACCGCTGCCGCGGCACCGGCCGCGAACCCTGCCAGGTGTGCGGCGGCAAGGGTCAGGTCATGAAAGGCACGGACATGCGCGGGCATCCGCAATGGGGCACCTGCGACGGCTGCATGGGGCTGAAGACGAAACGCTGCGCGGCCTGCGGCGGCGAAGGGTTCGCCTGAGGGGCGGTGGACCCTCGGTGAAGGAATCCGCCGTATCTTTTTAGGAGAACTTCAAAGGTTTTGCCCGCGAAACCGGGTACCCCTCGGAAAGGCCGCGCACCCGCGGCGCGAAAGAGGGAGGGCGACCCATGGCCGATATCCAGGCGATGGCCCATGCAATCCGGTTTCTGGCCATCGATTCCATTCTCAAGGCCGGCGAGGGCCACCAGGGCGTGCCGCTGGGCATGGCCGAGATCGCGGCCACGCTTTATGCCCGCCACCTCAAGGCCGACCCCAAGGATCCGCTCTGGCCCGACCGCGACCGTGTGGTGCTGTCGAACGGCCACGGCTCGATGCTGCTTTACGCGCTTTTGCACCTGTCGGGCCATGACGCGGTGCCGCTCGACGGGCTCAAGACCTTTCGCAGGCTGGGCTCGGTTTGCGCCGGGCATCCCGAGATCGAGCAGGAGGCGGGTGTCGAGATCACCACGGGCCTGCTGGGCCAGGGCATCGCCTGCGCGGTGGGCATGGCGGTGGCCGAGGCGCGGCTGGAGGCCGAATTCGGCCCCGATCTGGTCGACCACCGGACCTGGGCCTTCGTCGGCGACGGCTGCCTGCAAGAGGGCGTGGGCCAGGAGGCGATCTCGCTGGCCGGGCATCTGCGGCTGGGCAAGCTGACCTTCCTGTGGGACGACAACCACATCACCGATGACGGCGACACGCTGCTGTCGATCAGCGAGGACGTGCCGGCGCGCTTTCGCGCTGCGGGCTGGCACGTCCAGGGCGTCGACGGGCACGACATCGCCGCCATCGACGCGGCGCTGGAGGCCGCCAGGGCCGATCCGCGCCCCTCGCTCGTCGCCTGCCGCACGACCATTGCGCGCGGCATTCCGCGGCTCGAGGGCCAGCGCGGCGGTCATAGCGCGCCGCTGACGCCAGACGACCGCGACGCGGCTGCCGCGGTGCTGGACTGGCCCCACCCGCCCTTCGCGGTGCCCGAGGCGATCCGCGCGGATTGGGCGGCGGCGATGGAGCGGGGGCAAACGGCCCATGCTACTTGGCAAGACCGGCACGCAAATCACTGGCAGGCCGCCGAATTCGCCCGCTGGACCGAGGGCCGCCTGCCCGCGGACTGGCCCGTCCGCGCCGCCGAGCTGCGCCAGGCCGCATCGCCCGCGCCGCGCGGCACCATCCTTGCCTCGGGCGATGCCTGCGATGCGCTGGGCGGCGTTCTGCCCGAGATGGTCGTGCTCTGCGCCGATCTTGAGGCGCCGACCAACCACAAGCGCGGCCGCCACGCCTTTACCGCCCAGGACCGGAGCGGCAGCTACGTCCATTGCGGGGTGCGCGAGCATCTGATGGGGGCGATGACCTGCGGCATCGCCGCCCATGGCGGGCTGCGGCCGGTCAACGTGACCTACCTGGCCTTTGCCGATTACGAGCGTCCGGCGATGCGCATGGCCGCGCTGATGGGGCTGCCGGGGCTGTTCGTCTTCAGCCACGATTCCATCGGGGTGGGCAGCAACGGGCCCACCCATCAGCCGGTGGAAATCCTGGCAAGCTTTCGCGCGATGCCCAACATGCGCGTCTTCCGCCCGGCCGACGCGATCGAAACCGCCGAGGCCTGGCAGATCGCGATGGAAGAACGGCACTCGCCCAGCCTGTTCGCGCTGTCGCGGCAGGACGCGCCGCCGGTGCGCCGCGAGGCGGGCGAGAACCTCAGCCGCCTTGGTGCCTATGTGCTGGCAGAGGCCGAGGGGCCGCGCGCGCTGACGCTGCTGGCCACGGGCACCGAGGTTGCGCTGGCGATGGACGCCCGCGCTGCGCTGCAGGCCGAGGGCATGCCCACCGCCGTGGTCTCGATGCCCTGCTGGGAGCTGTTCTGCGACCAGGACGCAGATTACCGGGACGCGGTGCTGGGCACGGCGCCCCGGATCGGGGTCGAGGCGGCGATGGAATTCGGCTGGTCGCGCTGGCTGCGCGCCGGCGACCGGTTCGTCGGCATGGAGGGTTTCGGCGCCTCGGACAAGGCCGAGACGCTTTACCGCCATTTCGGCATCACGCCGGAGCGCGTCGTCGAGATCGGCCGCGATCTGGCCACGGCCGGGTAGCTCAGTCGGCGAAGCGCGCCAGCCGCCGCAGGGTGTCGGCGTCGGTCGAGGGCAGGCCGAAAAAGTCGAGATAGGCGGGGATCTGTTCGTAGAGCATGTCCATGCCCACCTGCGTCACGCAGCCCCGCGCACGGGCGGCGGCCAGAAACGCGGTCGTCTCGGGGGTCAGCACGACCTCGCCGACAAAGCTGTCGGGCGCGATGCGCGCGGTGTCCGCCGGCATCGCGTCGTCGGGCCGCATCCCCAGCGGGGTCGCGTTGACCACGATCTGCCAGCCCGCCGGGTCGTTCGATCCGGTCGTGACCTCGGTCGCCGGGAAATTCTGCCGCAGCCGGTCGGCCAGCGCCGCGCCGCGCGCCCCGTCCACGTCGCAAAGGCCCAGCCGGGTCGCCCCGGCGCTGGCCAGCGAGGCGGCGATGGCCGAGCCCACGCCGCCCGCGCCCACGACCAGCGCCGAGGCGCCGCGCGCCGTACGGCCCTTGCGTTCCATCCCCCGGACAAAGCCTTCGCCGTCGAACATGTCGCCGATCAACCGGCCCGCCGCGTCGCGCCGCACCGCGTTGCACGCGCCGCAGGCCAGCACCCGTGGCGCGGCCTCGTCCAGCAGCGCCACTGCCGCCGCCTTGTGCGGCATCGTGATCAGCGCGCCCGCGAAATTGCGCAGCCGCGCCACGAGGGGCAGGAAGGCCGGGAAATCCTCGGCCTCGCACCCCATGGGCACCACCACCGCGTCAACCCCGGCCGCATCGAGCCAGGGGTTGTAGATCATCGGCGCCTTGAAGCTTTCGGTCGGCACGCCGAGATGCGCGATGATCCGCGTGCGCCCCGAGATGATCGGTGCGGCGGGCGTGGGCGTCATTCCACGGTCACGGACTTGGCGAGGTTACGGGGCTGGTCGACATCGGTGCCCTTGGCGACGGCGGTGTGATAGGCCAAGAGCTGTGCCGGTATGGCGTAAAGGATCGGCTCGACCAGTTCCGGCGCGTCGGGCAGCACGAGCCGCTGCCAGACCTCTTCGCCGGCCTCTTCGGCGCCGGCGGCGTCGGTGATCAGCAGCACCTTGCCGCCGCGGGCCAGCACCTCCTGCATATTCGACACGGTCTTGTCGAACAGACGGTCGTGCGGGGCCATCACGATGACCGGCATCCGCTTGTCGACCAGCGCGATGGGCCCGTGCTTCAGCTCGCCGCTGGCATAGCCTTCGGCATGGATATAGCTGATTTCCTTGAGTTTCAGTGCCCCTTCGAGGGCCAAGGGAAACATCGCGCCGCGCCCCAGGAACAGCGCGTCCTCGGCCTCGGCCAGGCGCTGGGCGAGCGCCTTGATCGGCGTTTCCAGTGCCAGCGCAACGTTGACCAACCCCGGCAGGCCGTTCAGCCCCTCCAGGTGGCCGGCGAGCGCGGCGTCGTCGATCCGCCCGCGCGCATGGGCGGCCTTGAGCGCGAGGATCGCCAGAACGGTCAGCTGGCAGGTGAACGCCTTGGTCGAGGCCACGCCGATCTCGACACCGGCCAGGATCGGCAGCGCCAGGTCGCTCTCCCGCGCGATCGAGCTTTCGGCGACATTGACCACCGCCACGGTCTGCGCCGCGCGGCCCTTGCAGAAGCGCAGCGCGGCCAGCGTGTCGGCGGTCTCGCCCGACTGGCTGACGAACAGCGCCAGCGTGCGGTCGGGGATCGGCGGCTCGCGGTAGCGGAATTCCGAGGCGACGTCGACATCGACGGGCAGGCCCGCCAGCCGTTCGAACCAGTATTTCGCGGTCAGGCAGGCGATGTAGGCGGTGCCGCAGGCGACCATGGCGATGCGGTCGATGCCGGCAAAGTCGATCTCGTCGCCGGGCCTGGCGATGGTCTGCCCGTCATCGCTGAGGTAGTGGCGGATCGCGTCGGCCAGCACCACCGGTTGCTCGAAAATCTCCTTGGCCATGAAATGCTTGTAGCCGGCCTTTTCCACGCGGGCGGCGCCGGGCTCGATGGTCTTGACCTCGCGGCCCACCTGGTGCCCGTCTTCGTCGAAGAAGGTGGCGCCGGCGCGGGTGACGATGGCCATGTCGCCCTCGTCGAGATAGGTGATGCGGGTGGTGAGCGGCGCCAGCGCGATGGCGTCGGAGCCAACGAACATCTCGCCCTCGCCATAGCCCACCGCCAGCGGCGAGCCGCGCCGCGCGGCGATCAGCAGATCGTCCTCGCCATCGAACAGGAACAACAACGCAAAGGCGCCCTCCAGCCGGGCCAGTGTTTGACGCGCGGCCTCGCGCGGGGAAAGCCCGGTCTCGAGGTAATGCTGCGCCAGCAGCGCCACGGTTTCGGTGTCGGTGTCGGTGCGCGGAGGCTGGCCCAGCCCGGCCAGTTCGGCGCGGAGCGCGCGGTAATTCTCGATGATCCCGTTATGGACGACCGCCACCCGGCCCGCCTGGTGCGGGTGGGCGTTGGCCACCGAGGGCGCGCCGTGGGTGGCCCAGCGGGTGTGCCCGATGCCGGCCTTGCCCGGCAGCGGCTCGTGCACCAGCAGGTCCGAGAGGTTCACCAGTTTGCCCACGGCGCGCCGCCGCGCCAGTCCGCCGTCGTTCACCGTGGCGATCCCGGCGCTGTCATAGCCGCGATATTCCAGCCGTCCCAGCGCCTCGACCAGCAAGGGCGAGGCTTCGTGGTCACCAAGGACCCCTACAATTCCACACATTAATGTCCAGCCTTTCGCTGTTTTTCCTTCAAAAACTTTAACCTTTCGAACATCTTTCGCGCGAGGCCCGGTTTGACCTCCTGCCTGGCCCGGCCCAGCGCCAGCGCGCCCTCGGGCACGTCTGAGGTAATCACCGAGCCCGAGGCCGTCATCGCCTCGTCGCCGATTTTCACCGGCGCGACCAGCATCGTGTCCGACCCGATGAAGGCCCGCGCGCCGATCTCGGTGCGGTGCTTGAACACGCCGTCGTAATTGCAGGTTACCGTGCCCGCGCCGATATTGGCAGCCTCGCCGATGCTGGCATCGCCGATATAGCTCAGGTGATTGACCTTGGCGCCGGCGTCGATCTGCGCGTTCTTGACCTCGACGAAATTGCCGATGCGCACATCCTCGGCCAGTTCCGCGCCCGGCCGCAGGCGGGCATAGGGGCCGACAATCGCGCCGCGGCTGACATGGCACCCTTCGAGATGTGAAAAGGCGCGGATGCGGGCGCCCGATTCGATACTGACACCGGGGCCGAAGACCACGTTGGGCTCGATCACCGCGTCGCGGCCGATCACCGTGTCGAAGGCGAAATGGACGGTCTCGGGGGCGGTGAGGGTGACGCCGGTCTCCAGCGCCGCGGCGCGGGCGCGGGCCTGAAAGGCGGCCTCGGCGCGGGCGAGGTCGGCGCGGGAATTGACCCCCATGGTTTCCGCCTCGTCGCAGGTCACCGCGGTCGCTGACAGGCCGCGCGCCCGGGCGAGACCGACGATATCGGTCAGGTAGTATTCGCCGGACGCGTTGTCGTTGCCGACCGCGTGGATCAGATCGAACAGCGTGGCCGCATCGGCGGCGATGACCCCCGAGTTGCACAGGCCGATGGCGCGCTCGGCCTCGGTCGCGTCCTTGTATTCGACGATCCGCTCCAGCGCGTCGCCCGCCGTCACCAGCCGGCCATAACGGCCCGCATCCGCAGGCCGAAAGCCCAGCACCACCACCGCATGACCGGCTCGCGCCGCGATCATCGCCCCAAGCGTTTCGGGCCGGATGAAGGGCGTGTCGCCGTAAAGCACGATCGCGTCGCCCTCGAACCCGTCGAGCGCCGGCCGCGCACGGGCCACCGCGTGGGCGGTGCCCAGCTGTTCCTCTTGCAGCACCACCTGCGCCTGGGGGTCGATCTCGCGCGCCGCGGCCTCGACCGCGGCGGCGTGGTGCCCGGCCACGACCACGGTGCGGTCCGGCGCCAGCAGCGCGCCGGCGGCCATGGCATGGGCCAAGAGCGGCGCGCCGGCCACCTCGTGCAGCACCTTGGGGCGGTCCGATTTCATCCGCGTGCCTTCCCCCGCGGCCAGGATGATCAGGGCGGTGCCCATGTCGCGCGCCTCTTTCCTTTTGTGTCGCTCCCTTTTATCGCGGAGTCGCCGGCGCGCAACCGGCGCCCCCATCACTTGGGGTTTCGCGACATTTCATCTGCGGCGGATTTCCGCGCTGGAGGGGCTCATGCGGACGGTGATCTTCGACCTCGACGGCACGCTGGCCGATACCAGCGGCGACCTGATCGCGGCGGCCAATGCCTGTTTCCAGCGGGCCGGCCGCGGCGCGCCGCTGGACCCCGTGGCCGATGCGGCCACCGCCTTTCTGGGCGGGCGGGCGATGCTGCAACTGGGCTACGAACGGCTGGACGGGGCCGCGGACGATGCCGAGGTGGCCGCCCACTACCCCTATCTGCTGGACTATTACGGCGCGCATATCGACCGGCACACCACGCTTTACCCCGGCGTGGCCGAGGCGGTCGCGCGGCTGAGGGGCGCTGGATACGCCGTGGGCATCTGCACCAACAAGCCCGAGGCGCTGGCCGAGGTCCTGCTGTCCCGCCTCGGGGTGCGCGACCTCTTTGCCTCGCTGATCGGCGCCGACACGCTGCCGGTGCGCAAGCCCGACCCGGCGCCCTACATCGCCGCGGTCGAGCGCGCGGGCGGCAGCGTTGCGCGCTCGCTTCTGGTCGGCGACACGGCGACCGACCGCACCACCGCCCGCGCGGCGGGCGTGCCGTGCGTGCTGGTGGGCTTCGGCCCTGCGGCGGACATCGTGGCCGGGCTGACCCCCGAGGGCCTGATCGGCCATTACGACGAGCTTTTCGACCTGGCCGAGCGGCTGATCCCGCGGGAGGCGGCGGAATGACCGAGCGGTTCACCGGCAGTTTCACCCAGCAAGAGCCGATCCCCAAAGACGCCATCGAAGCGGCGGTCGGGGTGATGCGCCACGGCCGGCTGCACCGCTACAACGTGGCCGAGGGCGAGGCGGGCGAGACCGCGCTTCTGGAACGGGATTTCGCCGCGTTCACCGGGGCGCGGTACTGCCTGGCCGTCGCCTCGGGCGGCTACGCGCTGGGCTGCGCGCTGAGGGCCGCGGGCGTGGCGCCGGGCGACACGGTGCTGACCAACGCCTTTACCCTGGCCCCGGTGCCGGGCGCGATTGCCGGGGTGGGGGCCACGCCCGTTTTCGTCGAGACGACCGAGGATCTGACAATCGACCTGGCCCATCTGGAGGCGCAGATCGCAGCCAGCGGCGCGGGTGTGCTGATGCTCAGCCACATGCGCGGGCATATCTGCGACATGGGCCGGCTGATGGCGTTGTGTGACGGGGCCGGCGTGACGGTGATCGAGGACTGCGCCCACACGATGGGGGCCGCCTGGGCCGGCGTGCCCTCGGGCCGACACGGGGCGATGGGGTGTTATTCGAGCCAGACCTACAAGCACATCAACTCCGGCGAGGGCGGGCTGATCGTCACCGACGACGCCGAGCTGATGGCCCGCGCGGTGCTGCTTTCGGGCTCTTACATGCTTTTCGACCGGCACCTCGCCGCGCCGCCGCCGGAGGCGTTCGAGGGGCTCAAGGCCGAGTTGCCCAACATATCGGGCCGGATGGACAATCTGCGCGCCGCGCTGCTGCGCCCGCAACTGGCGCGCCTGCCGGACCAGGCGGCGCGCTGGAACCGGCTTTATCGCGCGATGGAGGCGGGGCTCGGCGGCACGCCGGGCCTGCGCCTGATCGACCGGCCCGAGGCCGAGGCCTTCGTCGGCTCGTCCTTCCAGGCCCTGCTGCCGGGCTGGCCGGCGGAGCGTGTAGAAGCATTGCTCGCCCGCTGCGCCGACCGGGGGGTAGAGCTGAAATGGTTCGGCGCGGCGCAGCCGGCCGGGTTCACCTCGCGCTACGCCCATTGGGACTACGCCGAACCCAAGCCGCTGCCGCGGACAGACCGCGTTCTGGCCGGGCTGATCGACATGCGCCTGCCGCTGACCTTCTCGCAAGAGGATTGCGCGGTGATCGCGCGGATCGTGCGGGAGGAAGTGACGCGCGGCCAGGGCTTGCGCCACGGGGCCTCGGACGGTGGGGCGGACCGCTAGGCCAAGAGATCGAACACCTCGCCCCCGATCGAGACGTTCAGGCTGTCCTGCGCCGCGCCGTCGACCAGCGCCCAGAGGATCTGCCCGGTGGGCAAGTAGGTCACGAACGCCTCGGCCACGCCCTGAAGTCCGGCGCGGGGTGTCTCGGCAAGGGCCACCCGGAAATCGTCCGCCGTGGCGGCGCCGCCGCCGAAGATCAGCAGATCGCCCGCGGCGGCGGCGTAATCCTGCACCCAGTCCGACCCGTGGCCCGCGGCCGCCGCCACTCCAGCGAGCAGGTTAAGCCTCGGTCTCGGCGCGGGGCAATGCCGGCGCACGCCTGCGGATTATCGCGAGCCCGACCCGAACAGCGGCACCGTCGAGATCGCCATCTTGGCCGAGCCCTGTGCCAGTTCCCTTGCATGGACAAGATAGATCAGCGTGCGGTTGTCCGCGTCGTAGATCCGCTTGACCCTGAGCGATTTGAAGATGATCGACTGACGCTCGCGGAACACCTCTTCGCCGTCCCTGCCAAGGTCGATATCGCCGATCTCGATGGGGCCGGTCTGGCGGCAGGCGATCGAGGCGTTCGAGGGGTCCTCGAACCAGTTGCCCTGGCTCAGCCGGTCTAGGAAGGAGCGTTCGAAATAGGCGATGTGGCAGGTCACGCCGGGCACCTCGGGGTCGTGTACCGCCTCGATGATGACGTCGTTGCCGGTCCAGTCCACGCCGATGCGGCCCACCTCTTCGGCGGGGGCGGCCAGCGGCAGGGCGGCGATGAGGGCGGCGATGGGGGCGAGGCGGGGCATGGGTGGGCTCCTTTCGGTCTGGGCGTGACGCCAAGGTAGGGATGCGCTCGCGGCGGCGCCACCGCGATTGACGCCGCAGCCCGTTCGGTGATAGTTATATGAACAAGCGTTCAATAAGCGCATGGAGGAGGAGGGGGACCCATGTTCACCGCAACGATGGCATTCGACCTCGACGAGGACACCGCGGCGCTGCGCGACATGGTGCACCGCTGGGCGCAGGAGCGGGTGAAACCGTTGGCCGCCGAGATCGACAGAACCAACGATTTCCCCGCCGAACTGTGGCGCGAGATGGGCGAGCTGGGGCTGCTCGGGATAACGGTGCCCGAAGAGTACGGCGGCGCGGGCATGTCCTACCTTGCCCATACGGTCGCGGTCGAGGAAATCGCCCGCGCCTCGGCCAGCGTGTCGCTCAGCTACGGCGCGCATTCCAACCTTTGCGTCAACCAGATCAAGCTGAACGGCACCGAAGAGCAAAAGCGGAAATACCTGCCCGGCCTGCTGAGCGGCGAACATGTCGGTGCTTTGGCCATGTCCGAGGCCGGGGCGGGGTCCGACGTGGTGTCGATGAAGCTGAAGGCCGAAAAGAAGAACGGCTATTACACGCTCAACGGCACGAAATACTGGATCACCAACGGCCCCGACGCCGACACGCTGGTGGTCTATGCCAAGACCGACCCCGAGGCGGGGGCGAAGGGCATCACCGCCTTCCTCATCGAGAAGTCGATGAAAGGGTTCTCGACCTCGCCCCATTTCGACAAGCTGGGTATGCGCGGGTCGAACACCGCCGAGCTGATCTTCGACGATGTCGAGGTGCCCTTCGAAAACGTGCTGGGCGAAGAGGGCAAGGGCGTGCGCGTGCTGATGTCGGGGCTGGACTATGAACGCGTGGTGCTGGCGGGTATCGGCACCGGCATCATGGCCGCCTGCCTGGACGAGATCATGCCCTATCTGCGCGACCGCAAGCAGTTCGGCGAAAGCATCGGGAATTTCCAGCTGATGCAGGGCAAGATCGCCGACATGTACACGGCGATGAACAGCGCGCGGGCCTATGTCTACGCGGTCGCACGGTCTTGTGATCGCGGCCAGGTGACGCGTCAAGACGCTGCCGCCTGCGTTCTATATTCCTCGGAAGAGGCGATGAAACAGGCCCATCAGGCGGTGCAAGCCATGGGCGGCGCTGGATTTTTGGCCGACAGCGCCGTGTCGCGGCTGTTCCGCGACGCCAAGCTGATGGAGATCGGCGCGGGCACATCCGAGATCCGGCGGATGCTGGTGGGGCGTGAACTCATGAAGGCGATGGATTAAAGGTGAGTCGTAGACTCAACTTTGTGAGGTGATCCTATGCGACTCTCCCTTTTCCTCGTCGCCGTCCTGGCGCTCGCCGCCCCCGTGGCGGCCCAGGAGGTCAAGTTCTCGCCCGATGCCACGCTCGACTGCATGAAGAAACAGCGCCTGCCCGGCGCCGACGACACCTGCATCGGCTCTTCCGCCCGGGTCTGTTTCCAGCGCATCAAGAATGCGTCCAACGCCGATATCGCCGCCTGCATGGGCAAGGAATCGGAATACTGGAAGGGCAGGATGGACGCGGCCTATGACCGGATGATGGAACTGGCCGAGGCGGCCGATGCTGAATTCTCGAAGACCGAGAAGGCCAAGGTCGTACCGTTCAAGCTGACCGAAGACCTGGCGATCCAGCAGGAGAAATGGGCCGAATGGCGCGAAATCCGCTGTGCGGTCGAGGCGATGATGCGCCGCGGCAGCCCCTACACGATGACCGCGGCGGCCAACTGCACGATGAAACGCATCGGGGAACAGGCGCTATTTCTGGAAAGCGCCGTGACCTACATGGAAACCAAGTAGGCCCGTCGCGGCCGCCCCGGGGAGGGGGCGGCCGCACGGCGCGGGCCGCGAAGGGAGGCGCGACCGATGACCCTCAACGAGAAGCAACAGGCGCTCTGCGACGCCAATACCACCGATTTCAGCGGGCTTTCGGCGCTCTTCGTCAATACCTCGCTGAAGCTCGATCCGCATGACAGCCACACGCGGCGGCTGATGAACGTCGCCGCCGAGATCATGGCCAAGAACGGCATCCATGTGGAGCATCTTCACATGCTCAGCCATGTGGTGCCCCCGGGCGTCTACCCGGACATGACCGAACACGGGCATGACCGCGACGACTGGCCCGAGCTGTGGGACAAGGTGAAGGCCGCCGATATCCTGGTGGTCGGAACGCCGCTCTGGCTGGGCGAGGAAAGCTCGGTGGCCCGCGTGCTGATCGAGCGGCTCTACGGCATGTCGGGCGAGCTGAACGACAAGGGCCAATCGGTCTATTACGGGCGCGTGGCGGGCTGCGTCGTCACCGGCAACGAGGACGGGGTCAAGCACGCCGCGATGACGCTGCACTATGCGCTCGGCCATCTCGGCTACACCATCCCGCCCCAGGCCGATTGCGGCTGGATCGGCGAGGCCGGGCCGGGCCCGTCCTATGGCGACATGGTGGATGGCAAGCCCGCGGGCTTCGACAACGAGTTTACCCAGCGCAACACCACGATCATGACCTGGAACCTGATGCACATGGCCAAGATGCTGAAGGACGCAGGCGGGTTGCCGAACCACGGCAACGACCGCCGCGCCTGGGCAGCCGGCTGCCGCTTCGATCACGAGAACCCGGAGCATCGCGCGTGAAACTGTCCTCCGCCGCCGTACCGGGCTCCGAAGCGTTCCAGACGAACCACGCCGCGCATCTCGACGCGCTTCGCGTCGTGGAAGAGGCCGCCGCGCTGGCCGCCGCCGGCGGCGGCGAAAAGGCCCGCGCGCGGCACCTGTCGCGCGGCAAGATGCTGCCGCGCGAACGGGTGGCGAACCTGCTGGACCCCGGCGCGCCCTTCCTCGAAATCGGCGCCACCGCCGCGCACGGGCTTTATGACGGCGCAGCGCCCTGTGCCGGCGTCATCGCCGGGATCGGCCGGGTCGAGGGGCAGGAGGTCATGGTGGTCTGCAACGACGCCACCGTGAAGGGCGGCACCTATTACCCGATGACGGTGAAAAAGCACCTCCGCGCCCAGGAGATCGCCGAGGAATGCCATCTGCCCTGTCTCTACCTGGTGGATTCCGGGGGCGCCAACCTGCCCAACCAGGACGAGGTCTTTCCCGACCGAGACCATTTCGGGCGCATCTTCTACAATCAGGCGCAGATGTCGGCCAAGGGCATCCCCCAGATCGCGGTGGTGATGGGATCGTGCACCGCGGGCGGCGCCTATGTCCCCGCGATGTCCGATGTCACAATCATCGTGCGCGAGCAGGGCACCATCTTCCTCGCCGGCCCGCCGCTGGTAAAGGCCGCCACGGGCGAGGTGGTGACGGCGGAAGACCTGGGCGGCGGCGACGTGCACACCCGCCTTTCGGGGGTTGCCGATTACCTGGCCGAGGACGATGCCCACGCGTTGGCGCTGGCCCGCCGCGCCGTCAGCCACCTCAACCGTGAAAAGCCCCGGACCGTGCGCTGGGACTCGCCCGAAGACCCCGCCTACGACCCCGAGGAATTGCTGGGCGTGGTCCCCGCCGACCTGCGCACGCCCTACGATATCCGCGAGGTCATCGCGCGGCTCGTCGACGGCTCGCGCTTCGACGAGTTCAAGCCGCGCTTCGGCGAAAGCCTCGTCACCGGCTTCGCCCATGTCATGGGCTGCCCGGTGGGCATCGTCGCCAATAACGGCGTGCTGTTCTCCGAATCCGCCCAGAAGGGCGCGCATTTCGTCGAGCTGTGTTCGCAGCGGGGCACGCCCCTGGTGTTTTTGCAAAACATCACCGGCTTCATGGTCGGGCGCCGCTACGAAAACGAGGGCATAGCGCGGCACGGCGCCAAGATGGTCACCGCGGTGGCCACGACCGGCGTGCCCAAGATCACCATGATCGTCGGCGGCTCGTTCGGCGCGGGCAATTACGGCATGGCCGGCCGCGCCTACCAGCCGCGCCTTTTGTGGACATGGCCCAACAGCCGTATCAGCGTGATGGGGGGCGAACAGGCCGCGGGCGTGCTGGCCACCGTCAGACGCGACGCGATGGAGCGGGCGGGCGAGACCTGGAGCGCCGAGGACGAGGCCGAGTTCAAACGCCCCACCGTCGAGATGTTCGCGCGCCAGAGCCATCCGCTCTACGCCGCCGCCCGGCTCTGGGACGACGGCATCATCGACCCCCGCAAATCCCGCGCGGTGCTGGCGCTGTCGCTCTCGGCCGCGCTCAACGCGCCCGTCCCCGACACCCGCTTCGGAATTTTCCGCATGTAGCACAGAGCCCCTGCCGTTTCTTCTGGCCGCAAATATCCCGGGGGGTGCGGGGGGCTGGCCCCCCGCGCGCTCCCTCCAAGAGGTCGCCGATGTTCAAGAAAATCCTGATCGCCAATCGCGGCGAGATTGCCGCCCGCATAGCGCGCACCGCCCATCGGTTGGGTGTGGCCACCGTCGCGGTCTATTCCGACGCCGATGCCGAGGCGGCCCATGTGGCGGCGGCCGACGAGGCGGTGCGCATCGGCCCGCCGGCCCCGGCCGAGAGTTACCTGCGGGCCGAGCGGATCATCGAGGCGGCGCTGGCGACGGGATCGCAGGCGATCCACCCGGGCTACGGGTTCCTGTCGGAAAACCCCGATTTCGTCGAGGCGGTCGAGGCGGCGGGGCTGACCTTCATCGGCCCCTCGGCCCGGGCGATCCGGGCGATGGGGCTCAAGGACGCCGCCAAGGCGCTGATGGAGGCGGCCGGCGTGCCGGTCGTGCCGGGCTATCACGGCGACAACCAGGACGACGCCCACCTCGAGGGCGCGGCAGATGCCATCGGCTACCCGGTGCTCATCAAGGCCGTGGCGGGCGGCGGCGGCAAGGGGATGCGCAAGGTCGCACGCGCGGCCGATTTCCCCGCCGCGCTGGCCGCCGCGCGGTCCGAGGCGCGGGGCGCCTTTGGCAACGATGCCGTGCTGATCGAGAAATACATCGAACGCCCGCGCCATATCGAGGTGCAGGTCTTCGGCGACGGCGCCGATGCGGTCCACCTCTACGAGCGCGACTGCTCGCTCCAGCGGCGCCACCAGAAGGTCATCGAAGAGGCCCCCGCACCGGGCATGACGCCCGAGATGCGTGCGGCGATGGGCGAGGCGGCGGTGCGCGCGGCCGAGGCCATCGGCTACAGGGGCGCAGGCACCGTCGAATTCATCGTCGATGGTGCGGGCGGACTGCGCCCCGACCGGTTCTGGTTCATGGAGATGAATACGCGGCTGCAGGTCGAACATCCCGTGACCGAGGCCGTGACCGGGCTCGACCTCGTCGAATGGCAGCTGCGCGTGGCCGCGGGCGAGGGGTTGCCGATGCGCCAGGACGACATCCCGCTCACCGGTCACGCCTTCGAGGCCCGGCTTTACGCCGAGGACGTGCCGGCGGGCTTTCTGCCGGCCACCGGGCGGCTGACTCATCTGGCCTTTCCGCCGGGGCTGCGGGTCGATACCGGCGTGCGTCCGGGCGATGCGATCAGCCCGTTCTACGACCCGATGATCGCCAAGATCGTGGCCCACGGCCCCACCCGCGCGGTGGCGCTGAACCGCCTCGCCCGCGGGCTGGAGGACACGCAGGTCGCGGGCTCGGTCACCAACCTCGCCTTTCTGGGCCGTCTCGCGCGGCATGCGGGCTTTGCCGCCGGCGATGTCGATACCGGCCTTATCGAGCGTGACCTCGCCGCGCTCGCCGCCGCGCCCGGCCCCGCGCCCGAGCATCTGGCCGCGGCGCTTCTGGCCGCTGCCGACCCCGGCGGGGGGGCGCTGGCGGGCTTTTCGCTCTGGGCGCCGCTGCGCCGCAGCTTGACGCTGTCGCGCGACGGCGACGAGATCACGGGCGCGGTGATGTTCGAAGGGCCAGATCTTGCAGCGGTCGAGATCGCCGAGGCCACGCTCGCAGCACATCGCGAGGGAGAGGGCTGGCGCGTTGGCGGGCGGTCGCCGGGCCGGGTGCTGAAGGCGGGCGGCGCGATCCACGTCTTTGCCGGCGCGGCGGGGACGTTCAGCTTTGCCCCTGTCGACCCGCTTGAGCGGGCCGCCGCGGCCGGGGCCGGTACCGACGTGATCGAGGCGCCGATGCCCGGGCTGGTCAAGTCGATTGCCGTTGTGGCGGGTGACGAGGTGACACAGGGCCAGCCGCTCGCCATTCTGGAGGCGATGAAGATGGAACACGCGCTGGCCGCGCCGCGCGCTGGCCGGGTGGCCGAGGTGCTGGCCGCGGCCGGTGCCCAGGTCGAGGCCGGGGCCGCGTTGATCCGGCTGGAGGAGGACGAGGCATGATCAGGCTGCACCACTGCCCCCAGGCGCGATCGTTCCGCACGCTTTGGCTGATGCACGAGATGGGGCTCGATTTCGAGACACGGCGCTACTCGTTCTTCGACAAATCGCTGAGGCAGCCCGACTACCTGGCGCTCTCGCCCGCGGGCCGGGTGCCGGCGCTGGAGATCGACGGGCGCGTACTTTTCGAATCCGGTGCGATCACGGAATACCTGGTCGAGACGCGGCCCGACTGCGGGCTGGGCCGCTTTCCCGGCGATGCCGAGCGCGCCGACTGGCTGGAATGGCTGCATTTCGCCGAGACCATGGGCCAGCACATCGCCATCCTGACCCAGCAGCATATCGTTCTGCGCGAGGACTGGATGAAAAGCCCCACGGTCATGCGGCTCGAGGCCAAGCGGCTGGAAAAGGTGCTGGAGGTGGTCGACCGTGTGGTCGAGCGCCGGGACTGGCTGTTGCCGTCGGGGTTTTCGGCGGTGGACACCAATATCGGCTACGGTGTGATGATCGCCCGGCGTTTCGTGCCGGCCGCGTTGTTGCCGGCGGTCGACGCGTATTACGGGCGGCTGGCGGATCGTCCGGCCTTTCGAAAAGCGGTGGAAGAGGACGGGCCGGCCGAGATCTACGGCCGTGACTTCTACGAGGCGCCGAATGAGTGAGACGTTGAGAGATCCGGGCCGGCCCGCCCCGCGTGCTTCGGCGCGGCGGTCCGGATCGGCCGGCGGAGCGGTGTTGCGATGACCGATTTCGTCGAGATCTTCGAGGTGGGCCCCCGCGACGGGCTGCAGAACGAGGCACGCCCGATCCCGACCGCCGACAAGATCGCGCTGATCGACACGCTCAGCCGCGCGGGTTTTCGCCGGATCGAGGCGGCGAGCTTCGTCAGCCCGAAATGGGTGCCGCAGATGGCCGACGGGGCCGAGGTGCTGGCGGGGGTCACCCGCCAGCCCGGTGTGCGCTACGCGGCGCTGACGCCCAACCTCAAGGGCTACGAGAGGGCGAAAGCCGCGGGCGCCGACGAGATCGCCATTTTCGGCGCGGCCTCGGAAGGGTTCAGCCGGGCCAATATCAATGCCTCGATCGAGGAAAGCCTCGCCCGTTTCGCGCCGGTGGCCGAGGCCGCCCGCGCCGACGGCATCCCGATGCGCGGCTATATCTCCTGCGTGACCGACTGCCCCTATGACGGGCCGACCCCGCCGGGCAAGGTGGCCGAGGTGGCAGAGAAGCTGCGCGGCCTGGGATGCTACGAGATCAGCCTGGGCGATACGATCGGGCAGGGCACGCCGGAAAGCATAACCGCGATGCTGCGCGCGGTGCTGGAGGCGGTGCCGGCCGACCGGCTGGCAGGGCATTACCACGACACCGCGGGCCGGGCGCTGGCGAACATCGAGGCCTCGCTGGGCCTCGGCCTGCGGGTGTTCGACGCCGCCGTCGGCGGGCTGGGGGGCTGCCCCTATGCCAAGGGGGCGACGGGAAACGTTGCAACCGAGGCGGTCGCCGACCGTCTGGCCGCGCTGGGCTACGCGACCGGGCTGGACCGGGCGGTGATCGAAGAGGCGGCGGATATGGCGCGCGGGATGCGTGGCGGGCAACAGGCCAAAGCATGAATCCTGGCAGCAGTCCTGGGAGCGGGCGATGAGCGACGAACTGACACTTGAGACCGACGCGCGCGGCGTGGCGTGGCTGCGCCTCGACCGTGCCGACAAGCACAACGCGCTGTCGGCGGGGCTGATCGCGGCGCTGCACGCGGCGGCCGACACGCTGGGCGCCGACCCGGACGTGCGCGCGGTGGTGCTGACCGGCGCGGGCGAAAGTTTTTGTGCCGGCGGCGATCTGGGCTGGATGCGCGCGCAGATGGCCGCCGACCGGGCCACCCGCGCCGCCGAGGCGCGAAAGCTCGCCCACATGTTGCAGGCGCTGAACACGCTGCCCAAACCGCTGATCGGGCGCGTGCAGGGGCAGGCCTTCGGCGGCGGGGTCGGGCTGATCTCGGTCTGCGACATCGCCATCGGGGTCGAAACCGCGCGGTTCGGTCTGACCGAAACCCGGCTGGGGCTGATCCCGGCGACCATCGGGCCCTATGTTACCGCGCGGATCGGCGAGGCGCGGGCGCGGCAGGTGGTGCTGTCGGGGCGCCGGTTCGATGCGGGCGAGGCGGTGCGCCTGGGCCTGCTGACCCGTGCCGTGCCCGAGGACGCGCTCGACGGCGCCATCGAGGCAGAGATCGCGCCCTTTCTTTCCGCCGCGCCAGGGGCGGTGGCGCGCGCCAAGGCGCAACTGCGCAGCCTCGGCCCGGTCATCGACGAGGAGGTCATAGAGGCCAGTATCGCCGAATTGGTTGCCTGTTGGGAAGGCGCCGAGGCCGCGGAGGGACTCGACGCCTTTTTCGGGAAACGCCCGCCGAGGTGGCGGCGCGCGTGATGAGATGGGCGGCTGCGGCTCAGGCGGCGCGGAAAGCCGAGGCGAGGCTTAGGACCGCGGCTGCGGCAAATGCCTTGAGAGGCGAAAGCATTGCATTATCTCTATGAAAATTCTTGCGAAACGGTGACGCTACGCCAAACGTCCATATGGAAAAACTACCAAAGGTTGCTCGCGGTTGTCAGGGTGCGCTCTCACGATGCGGCACGGCACGGGAATCGCGCTTTGGGCCGGTGTCCCAAAGCGTCTTCCGGGGCCGCCGCGCGGCTGGCGCAGGGGCCGCTTTCGACCGCCTTCGGCCGGGTCGAAAACCCTGTAAAACAAAGGCTAGAGGTGCCTTCTCAACCGATGCGGCATCCCGCCGCTTTTTCAATGCGCACAACTGTATACATTTGCACGGCTGCGCGTTAACAACGGGGCGTGCGCGGGGGCCGGTTTGTTGACCGGTTTCCAAGGCGCGACTAGACCTCGGGACGAGAGGCGCCCGGCAACGCGCGGACAGGACAGAGGAGGAACGGGCCGGTGAATGCACTTCTGAGCGATTATCTTCCGGTGATTATCTTCTTCGGCATGGCCATCGGGCTGGGGCTGATGCTGATCCTGTCCGCCGCCATCGTCGCCGTTCGCAATCCCGACCCCGAAAAGCTGTCGGCCTACGAATGCGGTTTCAATGCGTTCGACGACGCGCGGATGACCTTCGACGTGCGCTTCTACCTCGTTGCGATCCTGTTCATCATCTTCGATCTCGAGATCGCCTTTCTCTTCCCTTGGGCGGTGTCTTTCGGCACCGTGGGCGTGGTCGGCTTCTGGTCGATGATGGTCTTTCTCGGCGTGCTGACCATCGGCTTTGCCTATGAATGGAAGAAGGGGGCGCTGGAATGGGAGTGATGACGGGCACCAACACCGCCGGCGCAGATAGCGAGCATGCCACCCAGTCGCTCAATGCCGAGCTGCAGGACAAGGGTTTTCTCGTCACCTCGACCGAGGACATCATCAACTGGGCGCGGACCGGGTCGCTGCACTGGATGACCTTCGGCCTGGCCTGCTGCGCGGTCGAGATGATGCAGACCTCGATGCCGCGCTACGACCTGGAACGCTTCGGCACCGCGCCGCGCGCCAGCCCGCGCCAGTCGGACCTGATGATCGTCGCCGGCACGCTGACCAACAAGATGGCGCCCGCGCTCAGGAAGGTCTACGACCAGATGCCCGAGCCGCGCTACGTGATCTCGATGGGGTCCTGCGCCAATGGCGGCGGGTATTATCACTATTCCTACTCGGTCGTGCGCGGCTGCGACCGCATCGTGCCCGTCGACATCTACGTGCCTGGCTGCCCGCCCACCGCCGAGGCGCTGCTTTACGGCATCCTCCAGCTTCAGCGCCGGATCCGGCGCACCGGCACCATCGTGAGGTGAGCGAATGACCGACGCCCTGAACGAACTCGGCGCCCATATCGAGGCCCGGCGCCCCGACTGCGTGCTGTCCTACGAGGTTGCGCATGACGAGCTGAACGTGACCGCGGCGCCCAGCTCGATCACCGGGCTGGTCGACTTTCTGCGCGCCGACGCGACCTGCCGGTTTTCCTCGCTGGTCGACATCACTGCGGTGGATTATCCCGAGCGCGAGGCGCGCTTCGATGTGGTCTACCATTTCCTGTCGATGTACCAGAATCAGCGCCTGCGGGTGAAACTGCCCGTGCGCGAGGACGAAATGGTGCCCTCGATCATCCGCATCCACGCCTCGGCCGACTGGTTCGAACGCGAGGTGTTCGACATGTTCGGCATCCTCTTCTCGGGCCATCCCGACCTGCGCCGCCTGCTGACCGACTACGGATTTCGCGGGCACCCGCTGCGCAAGGATTTCCCCACCACGGGCTATACCGAGGTGCGCTATGACGAAACGCAGAAGCGCGTGATCTACGAGCCGGTCAAGCTGACCCAGGAATACCGGCAATTCGATTTCATGAGCCCCTGGGAGGGCGCCGATTACATCCTGCCCGGCGACGAGCGGGGGGACGGCGCGGCGTGAGCCAGACAGCGACGATATCCGGGCGCACGCTGATGTTCGGCGTGGGCGCCACCAAGGCGGGCACGAGCTGGCTTTACAGCTATCTCGCAGGCCACCCGCAGTGCCATCTGCGCAGCGTGAAAGAGTTGCACTTCTTCGACGCGATCGACGAGGGGCGCCGCGACAAGCAGGCGGCCCAGTTCGAGGCCGAGCGCGAAATGCTGACGCGCCGGGCCGAAACCGGCGCGGGTTCGCCCGAGAAACGGGCCGAGCGGGCGCAGCGGATCGCCGACCTGGGCACGTTCGCGGATGTGCTGCGCGCGGGGGACGAGGCGGCCTACCTGGCCTATCTCGAGGCCGGCGCGGCGGCCGATTCACGCCTTATTGCCGACATAACCCCCGGGTATGCTCTGCTTTCGGAGGGGCGCCTGAAACGGATGGCCGCGATGGCACCTGACACGCGTTTCGTCTATCTGCTGCGCGACCCGGTCGAGCGGCTGTGGAGCCATGTGCGCATGATCGCCAGGCGCCGTGCCGCCACGGGCGAGGACATCACCGAGCGGGCCGGCCGCATCCTGCGCCGCGTGCTGCGCGGCGAAGAGGACCATATCGCCCGTCGCGGCGATTATCGCGCCGTGCTGGGCCGGCTGCGCGCGGCCGTCGCGCCGTCGCGCCTGTTTACCGCCTTCTACGAAGAGCTTTTCAGCGATCAGGGCGTCGCCCGGCTGTGCGCCTTTCTGGGCCTGTCTCCCGCCCCTGCGCCGCTGGCCGAGCGGGTGCACGAAGGCGTGCCGGTGCCGATGAGCGACGCGCAACGCCGCGCCGCGGCCGACTGGCTGCGTCCGCAATACGACTACGTCGCCGCCAGCCTGGGCCCGGTGCCCAGCGTCTGGCGCGCGCATATGGCGGGGGTGTGAGATGATGGACGGAAAATTCGGCGACGCCCGCACGGGCGAGCAGAGCATCCGCAACTTCAACATCAACTTCGGCCCGCAACACCCTGCGGCCCATGGCGTTTTGCGCATGGTGCTGGAGCTTGACGGCGAAATCGTGGAACGTGCCGATCCCCATATCGGCCTGTTGCACCGCGGCACCGAAAAGCTGATGGAAAGCCGTACCTACCTGCAGAACCTGCCCTATTTCGACCGGCTGGATTACGTGGCCCCGATGAACCAGGAACACGCCTGGTGCCTGGCCATCGAGAAGCTGACCAAGACCGAGGTGCCGCGCCGGGCCCAGCTGATCCGGGTGCTGTTTTGCGAGATCGGCCGGGTGCTCAACCACCTGCTGAACGTCACCACCCAGGCAATGGACGTCGGCGCGCTGACGCCGCCGCTCTGGGGGTTCGAAGAGCGCGAGAAGCTGATGGTGTTCTACGAGCGCGCCTGCGGGGCGCGGCTTCACGCCGCCTATTTCCGCCCCGGCGGCGTGCATCAGGACCTGCCGCCCGAGCTGATCGAAGATATCGACCGCTGGGCCGACGAATTCCCGAGGGTGTTGGACGACCTGGACGGGCTGCTGACCGAAAACCGCATCTTCAAGCAGCGCAACGCCGATATCGGCGTCGTCAACGAGCAGGATATCCTCGACTGGGGCTTTTCCGGCGTGATGGTGCGCGGTTCGGGCCTGGCGTGGGACTTGCGCCGGGCGCAGCCTTACGAGTGCTACGACGAGTTCGAGTTTCAGATTCCCGTGGGCAAGAACGGCGACTGCTACGACCGCTATCTGGTGCGGATGGAAGAGATGCGCCAGTCGACCCACATCATCAAGCAGGCCTGCGAAAAGCTGCGCCGCGAACCCGGAGAGGTGCTGAACCGCGGCAAGATCGCCCCGCCCACGCGCGGCGACATGAAGACCTCGATGGAGGCGCTGATCCATCACTTCAAGCTTTATACCGAGGGCTTCCATGTGCCCGCGGGCGAGGTCTATGCCGCGGTCGAGGCGCCCAAGGGCGAATTCGGCGTCTACCTGGTGGCCGACGGCACCAACAAGCCCTACCGCGCCAAGCTCCGCGCACCGGGCTTTCTGCACCTTCAGGCGATGGACTACATCGCCACGGGCCACCAGCTGGCTGACGTCGCCGCGATCATCGGCACGATGGACATCGTTTTCGGCGAGGTGGACCGATGAGCCGCCTTTGCCGCTACCGCATCTGGGTGGGGACCCCTGCATCGCAAGACCGCGATGCGCCAACTCACGCGGCCCGCAATGGGGCCGTCAAACTGGAGGACCACCCATGAAGACCCTTAAAACCCTGGCGCTTTGCGCCGTTTTCGCCCCCGTGGCCACAATCGCGCAGGCCGCCGCCACCGAAGAACAGCTCGCCACCGTGCGCGCTGCCATCGAATCCGCCGGCTGCGTGATCACCACCGACGACGCCGCCGCCCAGGTGGAGAGTGCCACCGGCTACGAAGAAGAGACCCTGCGCGCCGTCGTTGACGAACTGCGCGTCATGGGCGAAGTCGGCGATGCGTCGGAAGAGGGCGGCATCCGTCTTTTGACAGGAGGTTGTGCCGAGTAATGCTGCGACGACTGCACCCCGATCAACCAGACAGCTTCGCCTTCACCCCGGCCAACCAGGCCTGGGCGGAGGCGCAGTTGACGAAATACCCCGCGGGGCGCGAGGCCAGCGCCATCATCCCGCTGCTGTGGCGTGCGCAGGAGCAGGAGGGCTGGCTCTCGCGGCCGGCGATCGAGCATGTCGCCGACATGCTGGGCATGGCGCATATCCGCGCGCTGGAGGTTGCGACCTTCTATTTCATGTTCCAGCTCGCGCCGGTGGGTTCGGTCGCCCATGTGCAGGTCTGCGGCACGACGTCTTGCCTGATCTGCGGTGCCGAAGACCTGATCGGGGTGTGCAAGTCGAAGATCGCCGAGGCGCCGTTCGCCCTGTCGGCGGACGGCAAGTTCTCTTGGGAAGAGGTCGAATGCCTCGGCGCGTGTTCGAACGCGCCGATGGTGCAGATCGGCAAGGATTATTACGAGGATCTCACCGCCGAGCGGCTGGCCGCGATCCTCGACGAGCTGGCCGCGGGCAAGGTGCCTGTGCCGGGCCCGCAAAACGGCCGCTTCGCGTCGGAGCCCGAGGGCGGGCTGACCAGCCTGACCGAGGCCGACACCAAGCACTACAGCTACAACGCCTCGGCCGAACTGGCGACCGAGATCGGCGACACGGTCAAGCGGATCGACGGCACCGAGGTGCCGCTTCTGGCCCCGTGGGGCCTGGCGCCGGGCCACGGCAAGGGCCGCAGACCGGTGCCGATGCGCGCGCCGGGCGCTCAGGGGGTGGACGACCTGACGCGGCTGGAAGGCGTTGATAAAAAGCTGCAGGCCATGCTCAATGGGATTGGCATTTTCCATTTCGCGCAGATCGCCGAGTGGGGGGCCGACAACGTTGCCTGGGCAGACGCGCATCTGGAGGGATACGAAGGGTGCGCGAGCCGGGGCAATTGGGTGGAACAGGCCCGTGGGCTTGCCGCCGAGGGCAAGACAGCGGCCGCTCGACGCGCTACAACTGACGGTGTCGAGACTTAAACGTCGTATCGGAGTCGGACGATGACAATCACTCACAACGAACACAAATTCAGATGCGCCTTGCTGTGGTGGACCCTGTCCGCCGTGATCGGGCTTACCGTGGCAGTAATCGCTTATGCGATCGGATTCTGGTCGCTGGTTGCGGTCATTGCCGGTCTGGTGACCTTCGCGGTTTGCGGTTACGTGTTGACCGAGGGCTTCTGCCGCAGCCCTGACGAGCTCAACGCCGAGCGGGCCGAGAAGGCCGAGATCGAGGCGCGCCGGGCCCCCTATCTGGCGGCCAACGCGAAGGCCGCGGCGAACCCGCCGGTCAGCGAAAAGCCGGGCAGCAAGGCGCCCAAGCCGGCGGCACGCGCGCCCGCGCCCAAGGCGGCGCCTGCACCCGCCCCGAAGAAGGCCGCGCCCAAATCGGCGCCTGCGCCCGAACCGAAGAAAGCCGCGCCCAAACCTGCGCCTGCACCCGAACCGGCGCCTGCGCCCGCACCCGAGGCAGCCAAGCCCGAGGCGGCAGAGGTCGGCAAGCGCCCGGCGGCGCTGGACGCACCGCGCGGCGGGTCTGCGGACGATCTCAAGAGGATCAAGGGCGTCGGGCCGAAGCTGGAAAAGCTGTGCAATCGTCTGGGCTTTTACCACTTCGACCAGATCGCCAAATGGACCGACGAAGAGGTGGCCTGGGTCGATGAAAACCTCGAAGGCTTCAAGGGCCGGGTGAGCCGCGACGACTGGGTTGCCCAGGCCAAGCTGTTGGCCGAGGGCGGCGAGACCGCCTTCTCCAAACGGGTCGACGAGGGCGACGTCTACTGAGGTGCATGTGACGGCAGGGGGCGATCAGGACAGGGCATTGGCCCGGCAGGCACGGCTGGTGGCCGTGGTGATAGCCGTGACGATGCTGGTCTGGGTCGCCGCCCAGGCGCTGGGCGGGCGAATGGGCCTGCCCGCGCGCTACGCCTTTCTTGTCGACTTCGCGGCCCTTGCAGCGTTCGTCTGGGCGCTGGTGGTGACATTTAGACTCTGGCGGGCGCGCCGGAACAACCGAGGCTGAGCCATGCTGACCGATCAGGACCGCATCTTCACCAATCTCTACGGGATGCACGAGCGCACCTTGGCCGGCGCCAAGAAGCGCGGCCACTGGGACGGCACGGCCGCGCTGATTTCCAATGGCCGCGACTGGATCATCGACGAGATGAAGAAATCGGGGCTCAGGGGGCGCGGCGGCGCCGGTTTCCCGACCGGTCTTAAATGGTCTTTCATGCCAAAGGAAAGCGACGGGCGGCCGCACTATCTGGTGGTCAATGCCGACGAATCCGAGCCAGGCACCTGCAAGGACCGCGAGATCATGCGTCACGATCCGCACACGCTGGTCGAGGGGTGCCTGCTGGCCTCTTTTGCGATGCAGGCGCACACGGCCTACATCTATATCCGGGGCGAATACATCCGTGAGCGCGAGGCGCTTCAGGCGGCTATCGACGAGGCCTACGAGGCGGGTCTCTTGGGCCGCAACGCCGCCGGGTCGGGCTGGGATTTCGACCTTTACCTCTCGCACGGGGCAGGGGCCTATATCTGCGGCGAGGAAACCGCGCTGCTGGAAAGCCTGGAGGGCAAGAAGGGGATGCCGCGGCTCAAGCCGCCGTTCCCGGCGGGCGCGGGGCTTTACGGCTGCCCGTCGACGGTCAACAACGTCGAATCCATCGCCGTCGTGCCCACCATCCTGCGTCGGGGCGGCGACTGGTTTGCCAGCTTTGGCCGGCCCAACAACGCGGGCACCAAGATCTTTGCGATCTCGGGCCATGTGAACCATCCCTGCGTGGTGGAGGAAACCATGTCGATCGGCCTCAAGGACCTCCTTGAGAAACACTGCGGCGGGGTGCGCGGCGGATGGGGCAACCTCAAGGCGGTGATCCCCGGCGGCTCGTCGGTGCCGCTGCTTCCGGCGGATTTGTGCGACGACGCGATCATGGATTTCGACTGGCTGCGCGAGCAGAAATCGGGCCTCGGCACCGCCGCGGTGATCGTGATGGACCAGTCGACCGACGTCATCAAGGCGATCTGGCGGCTGGCCAAATTCTACAAGCACGAGAGCTGCGGCCAGTGCACGCCCTGCCGCGAGGGCACCGGCTGGATGATGCGCGTAATGGACCGTATGGTGACCGGCGAGGCCGAGGTCGAAGAGATCGACATGCTCTTCGACGTCACCAAGCAGGTCGAGGGCCACACGATCTGCGCGCTCGGCGATGCCGCGGCCTGGCCGATCCAGGGCCTGATCCGGCATTTCAGGGGCGAGATCGAAGATCGCATCAAGGCCCGCAAGACCGGCCGCCCCAGCGCGGTGGCGGCTGAATAAAAATGCGTCTGCTGGGGCACATATCGGCCGCGGCGGCGCTGGCCGGGGCGCTGACGCTGGGCACCGGCCCCGCGGCGGCGGCCGAGGGCCTGCCGCCCCTGCGCGAAAACGCCCATGTGTGGAATTCGCTCTTCGCCGCGGCGGTGGGCGACGAGATACGCAAGAACTGTCCCACAATGTCGGCCCGCATCTTTCGGGCATTGCGGGGCGCCCATGAGTTGGAGGAACATGCGCTGTCGCTCGGCTACACCGAAGAACAGATCGAGGCGTTTCTCGACTCCGACGACGAACAGGATCGCATGCGCGCCCAGCGCGACGCCTACCTCGCCCGCCACGGCGTGAAAGAGGGCGATGCCGAGAGCTATTGCCGCCTGGGCCGCGAGGAAATCGCCAGGGGCAGCCTGACGGGCTGGCTGTTGCGCGAAAAACGATAGGGATGCCCGCCCGACCGGGCCGGCACAGCAAGGTAAGATCATGGCAGAGCTACGCAAGATCATCATCGACGGCCAGGAGATCGAGGTCGAACCGGCCATGACTCTGCTCCAGGCGTGCGAGGCGGCGGGCATCGAAGTGCCGCGGTTTTGCTATCACGAGCGGCTGTCGATCGCCGGCAACTGCCGGATGTGCCTGGTCGAGGTGGTGGGCGGCCCGCCCAAGCCCGCGGCATCCTGCGCGATGCAAGTCAAGGATCTGCGCCCGGGCCCCGAGGGCGCACCGCCGGTGGTGAAAACCAACTCGCCCATGGTCAAGAAGGCGCGCGAGGGGGTGATGGAGTTCCTGCTCATCAACCATCCGCTCGACTGCCCGATCTGCGACCAGGGCGGCGAATGCGACCTTCAGGACCAGGCCATGGCCTATGGCGTCGATTTCAGCCGCTACCGCGAACCCAAGCGCGCCGTGGTCGACATGGATCTCGGGCCGCTGGTTGGCACCTGCATGACGCGCTGCATTTCCTGCACCCGCTGCGTGCGCTTCATCACCGAGGTCGCGGGGATGCCCGAGCTGGGCCAGACCGGGCGCGGCGAGGATGCCGAGATCACCGCCTATCTGGGCCAGACGCTCGACAGCGAGATGCAGGGCAACATCATCGATCTTTGCCCGGTCGGCGCGCTGACCTCGAAACCCTACGCCTTCACCGCCCGCCCGTGGGAGCTGACCAAGACCGAGACCATCGACGTGATGGACGCCCTGGGCAGCAGCATCCGGGTCGACACCAAGGGCCGAGAAGTGATGCGCATCCTGCCGCGCAACCATGACGGCGTAAACGAGGAATGGATTTCCGACAAGACCCGCTTTGTCTGGGACGGGCTGCGGCGTCAGCGGCTGGACAAGCCCTATCTGCGCGAAAACGGCAAGCTCAGGCCCGCCAGCTGGCCCGAGGCGCTGGCCGCCGCGGCCAAGGCGCTGAAAGGCAAGAAGGCAGCCGGGCTGGTGGGCGACCTGGCCCCGGTCGAGGCGGCCTTTGCCCTGAAACAGCTGATCGAGGGGCAGGGCGGCCAGGTGGAATGCCGCACCGACGGGGCCAGGCTGCCCGCCGGCAACCGCTCGGCCTATGTCGGCACCGCGGCCATCGAGGATATCGACGCGGCGGGCGACATCTGGCTGATCGGCACCAACCCGCGCGCCGAGGCGCCGGTTCTCAACGCGCGCATCCGCAAGGCGTGGATACGCGGCGCAGAGGTGCACCGGGTCGGACCGGTGGTCGATCTGACCTATGACGTGCACGAAGCGGGCACCGACCGCGCCGCGCTGAGCGCGCTGGTCTCGGCCGCCGCACCGACCGAGCGGCCCGGCGTGGTGATCGTCGGCCAAGGCGCGCTCACCGAGGCCGATGGCGCGGCGGTGCTGTCCCAGGCGATGGCGCTGGCCGACAAGACCGGCGCAAAGCTTTTGGTGCTGCACACCGCCGCGGCGCGGGTCGGCGCGATGGATGCCGGCTGCACCGCCGAGGGCGGCATGGAAAAGGCCATCGAGGGCGCCGAGGTGATCTACAACCTGGGCGCCGACGAGGTGGACATCGCCGAGGGGCCGTTTGTCATCTACCAGGGCAGCCATGGCGACCGCGGTGCGCACCGGGCCGACATCATCCTGCCCGGCGCCGCCTATACCGAGGAACAGGGGCTTTTCGTCAATACCGAGGGCCGGCCGCAGCTTGCCCTGCGCGCGGGCTTTCCGCCCGGCGAGGCGAAGGAAAACTGGGCGATCCTGCGCGCGCTCTCGGGCGAGATGGGCGCGGTGCTGCCCTATGACAGCCTGGCCCAGCTTCGCCAAGCGCTGGTGGCCGCCGCGCCGCATCTGAAAGAGATCGACCAGGTGCCGGAAAACGAGTGGCAACCGCTCACGCCGGCCGCGCCGGCCAAGGCCGAGTTCCGCTATTCGCTCGCCGATTTCTACCTGGCCAACCCGATCGCGCGCGCCTCGGCCCTGATGGCCGAGCTTTCGGCCAATGCCCGCGCGCGCCGCGCCGCGCCGCTGGCGGCGGAATAGGCCCGGCGATGATCCGTCTTCGTTCTCTCGTCGCGCCGCTCGCCGCGCTCGCCCTGACCGGCGGGGCGGCGGGCTGCACCCCCACCGAGGGGCCGGACGACCGGGCCGCGGCGCCGGTCTATCTGGGCGTCGAGACGCGGCTTTTGCAGGACGACCTGGTCAATTTCGTCGTGGCGCTCGAACGCGCCGACGGCCCCGAAGCGGTGGATGACTACGCCCGCTGCGCGGCGGCGCAATACGCGCTGATCCGCGGCTACGGCTTTGCCCGCCACGTCCGCACGCGGCTGGCCCAAGAGGGTGGCATTTGGAAGGCGGATGCTGTTTACACGATTTCACCCGCGCTGCCGAGGGGCGCGCTGACCATCGACGCCGAAGTGGTGGTGGATCAATGCCGCCGGGACGGAATACCGACGGTTTGAGGAACAAGGGGCGACATGGCTGATTTTCTGGACACAGGCTTGGGAACCGCGCTGCTGATCATGACGCAGGGCGTGATGCTGATCGCCTTCGTGATGATCTCGCTGTTGTTCCTGGTCTATGGCGACCGCAAGATCTGGGCGGCGGTGCAGATGCGCAGGGGGCCCAACGTCGTGGGCGCCTTCGGCCTGCTGCAGACGGTGGCCGACGCGCTGAAATACGTGGTCAAGGAAATCGTCGTGCCCTCGGGCAGCGACAAGATCGTGTTCCTGCTGGCGCCGCTGATCTCGTTCGTCATGGCGATGGCGGCCTGGGCGGTCATTCCGTTTTCCGACAGGCTGGTGCTGGCCGATCTCAACGTGGCGCTTCTCTATGTCTTCGCGATTTCATCGCTCGAGGTCTACGGCGTGATCATGGGCGGTTGGGCGTCGAACTCGAAATACCCCTTTCTGGGCAGCCTGCGCTCGGCCGCGCAGATGATCTCTTACGAGGTGTCGATCGGCCTGATCATCATCGGGGTGATCCTGTCCACCGGCTCGTTGAATTTCGGCGACATCGTGCATGCGCAGGATGGCCGGTTCGGGCTGTTTTCCTGGTACTGGCTGCCGCATCTGCCGATGGTGGTGCTGTTTTTCGTCTCGGCGCTGGCCGAGACCAACCGCCCGCCCTTCGACCTGCCCGAGGCGGAGTCGGAACTCGTGGCCGGATACCAGGTGGAATATTCCTCCACGCCGTTCCTGTTGTTCATGGCCGGCGAATACATCGCCATCTTCCTGATGTGCGCGCTGATGAGCCTCTTGTTCTTCGGCGGCTGGCTGTCGCCCATTCCGGGCCTGCCCGACGGCGCGGTCTGGATGGTCGGCAAGATGGCGGTGTTCTTCTTCCTCTTCGCGATGGTCAAGGCCATCGTGCCCCGTTACCGCTACGACCAGCTGATGCGGCTGGGCTGGAAGGTGTTCCTGCCGCTCAGCCTGCTGTGGGTCGTCGTTGTGGCCTTTTTTGCCCAGTATGATCTTTTCGGCGGCGCCTATGCGCGCTGGCCTGTTGGAGGCTGACATGAACGAATTGTCCCGCGCCATTCTCGACGTGAAATACCTCGACCTGATGGATCTTTCGAGCACGGTCCTGGCCGAGCTGGACAAGCGCCTCGCCCAGGGCGGCACGGTGCGCGAGATGACCCAGGAGGATCTCGCGGCCTGTATCTTCGCCTGGGCGGCGCGCAATATCGACGAGGGCAAGACATGACCGCGATCGACTGGAAACGCGCCGGAAAATACTTTCTGATGGTCGATTTCATCGACGGTTTCCGGCTGGGGATGAAGTATTTCTTCGCCCCCAAGGCGACGTTGAACTACCCGCACGAAAAGGGCCCGCTGAGCCCGCGTTTTCGTGGCGAGCACGCGCTCAGGCGCTATCCCAACGGCGAGGAACGCTGCATCGCCTGCAAGCTGTGCGAGGCGATCTGCCCCGCGCAGGCGATCACCATCGACGCCGAGCCGCGCGCCGACGGCAGCCGCCGCACCACGCGCTACGACATCGACATGACGAAGTGCATCTACTGTGGCTTTTGCGAGGAGTCCTGCCCGGTGGACGCCATCGTCGAGGGACCGAATTTCGAGTTCGCCACCGAGACGCGGGAAGAGCTGTTCTACGACAAGGACAAGCTGTTGGCCAACGGCGAACGCTGGGAGGCCGAGATCGCCCGCAACCTGGAACTGGACGCGCCGTACCGATGAGCGATTTCGCAAAACTCTTCGAGCAGATGCTGGAGCAGAGCCACCGCATGGCCCGCACCTTCAACCCCGCACTGGAGACCTTCCAGGCGCAGGGCTTCGACAAGCTGATGCCGACCATGCCCAAGGATTTCATGGACATGATGTGGGGCAACGCCTTCAACCCCGAGGGGCTGGACGCCAAGACCCGTCTCCTGGTTGTTATCGCGGGGCTGACGGTGCTGGGCGCGCAGGCGGATGCGCAGTTCAAGCTGACCGTGCGCCACGCGCTGGAGGCGGGCGCCAGCGAGAAGGAAATCGGCGAGGTGATCTACCAGATGGCGATGCTGGGCGGCATCCCGGCGATGAGCCGGGCGCTGGGCCTGGCTCAGGCCGTCTTCGACGAGACCGAGGAGAGTGACGGATGACCGTGGCCGATATCGCATTCTACAGCTTTGCCACCGTGGTGGTCGCGTCGGGCCTTTTCGTGGTGCTGGCGCGCAACCCGGTGCATTCGGTGCTGTGGCTGATCCTCGCCTTCATCTCGTCGGCGGGGCTCTTCGTGCTGCTTGGCGCCGAATTCGTGGCGATGCTGCTGGTCATCGTCTACGTGGGCGCGGTGGCGGTGCTGTTTCTCTTCGTCGTGATGATGCTCGACGTCGATTTCACCGAACTGAGGGCCGAGATGGTCAGCTACCTGCCGGTGGCCGCGCTGATCGGGGTGATCTTCCTGATCCAGCTCGCCATGGTTTTCGGCGTCTGGCAAAGCGCGGACGGCGCGATGGCGCTCAGGGGCGCGGTGGCCCCGTCCCCGGACGAGGCGCATAACACCGCCGCGCTGGGTGCTCTGATCTACGACGATTACCTGCACCTCTTCCAGACGGCGGGCCTGATCCTGCTGGTCGCCATGATCGGCGCCATCGTTCTGACGTTGCGCCACCGGCCCAACATCAAGCGCCAGGACATCCTGGCCCAGATGTACCGCGACCCGGCCAAGGCGATGGAACTGAAGGATGTGAAGCCGGGGCAGGGGCTGTGAGCACGGACGCCGCGAGTTGGACAGCGGTCGCCATCGGCATCGTGGCCGCCTTGCCGGTGGCCATGGGGATAACTGACTGAGGCCCCGCCGGGGTCGAGAGGGACGGAATGATCGGACTTGAACATTACCTGACGGTGGCCGCAGCGCTCTTCGTCATCGGCATTTTCGGGATCTTCCTGAACCGCAAGAACGTGATCGTCATCCTGATGTCGATCGAGCTGATGCTCTTGGCGGTCAACATCAATCTCGTCGCCTTCTCGGCCTTCCTGGGCGATCTGGTGGGGCAGGTCTTTACCATGTTCGTCCTCACCGTCGCCGCCGCCGAGGCGGCCATCGGCCTGGCGATCCTGGTCTGCTTCTACCGCAACCGCGGGTCGATCGCGGTCAAGGACATCAACATCCTGAAAGGGTAAAGAGCCATGGAAAAGATCATCCTCTTTGCCCCGCTTCTGGGCGCGCTTCTGTGCGGGTTCACCTGGCGGCTGATCGGCGAAAAGGCGGCGATGTGGACGGCGACCGTGCTGGTCTTCGTCTCGATGGTGCTGTCCTGGGTCGTGTTCTTCGGCTTCGACGGCGAGATGCGCCAGGTCGAGGTCTTTCGCTTTATCGAAAGCGGCACCTTCACCGCCGACTGGGCGATCCGCATCGACCGGCTGACCGCGATCATGCTGATCGTCGTGACCACGGTCTCGGCCTTCGTCCATCTCTACAGCTTTGGCTACATGGACCATGACCCCCAGTGGCAGGAAGAGGAACATTACAAGGCGCGGTTCTTCGCGTACCTGTCGATCTTCACCTTCGCGATGCTGGCGCTGGTCACCGCCGACAACCTGATCCAGATGTTCTTCGGCTGGGAGGGGGTGGGCCTCGCGTCTTACCTGCTGATCGGCTTTTACTTCAAGAAACCCTCGGCCAACGCGGCGGCGATGAAGGCGTTCATTGTCAACCGGGTGGGCGATTTCGGCTTTGCGCTGGGCATCTTCGCGCTCTACTTCCTGGTCGACAGCGTGAACTTCACCGATGTCTTCGCCGCCGCTCCCGAGATCGCCGAGACCGAGCTGAGCTTCCTGAACGGAAGCTGGAACGCCGCCAACCTGATCGGGATCCTGCTGTTCATCGGGGCGATGGGCAAGTCGGCGCAGCTCTTGCTGCACACCTGGCTGCCGGACGCGATGGAGGGCCCGACGCCGGTGTCGGCGCTGATCCACGCGGCGACCATGGTGACGGCGGGGGTGTTCCTGATCTGCCGGATGTCGCCGCTGATCGAATTCGCGCCGCAGGCCCAGACGATGATCGTGGTCGTCGGCGCGGCCACGGCGTTTTTCGCCGCCACGGTGGGGCTGGTGCAGAACGACATCAAGCGGGTCATCGCCTATTCGACCTGTTCGCAGCTGGGCTACATGTTCGTCGCAGCGGGCGTCGGCGTTTACTCGGCGGCGATGTTCCACCTGCTGACCCACGCCTTTTTCAAGGCGCTGCTGTTTCTCGGGGCGGGCTCGGTCATCCACGCGATGCATCACGAGCAGGACATGCGAAATTACGGCGGGCTGAAGGACAAGATCCCCTACACCTTCTACGCCATGCTGATCGGCACGCTGGCGATCACCGGGGTGGGCATTCCGCTGACCTCGATCGGATTTGCCGGGTTCCTGTCGAAGGACGCGATCATCGAAAGCGCGTTCGGATCGGGCGATACCTGGGCCTTCTGGACGCTGGTGATCGCGGCCGCGATGACCAGTTTCTATTCCTGGCGGCTGATGTTCATGACCTTCTGGGGCACGCCGCGGGGCGACAAGCACACCCACGAACACGCCCATGAAAGCCCGCGCAGCATGCTGATTCCGCTGGGCGTGCTGGCCTTTGGCGCGGTCTTTGCGGGCATGGCCTGGTACGGCAGCTTTTTCGGCGACCATGACCGGGTGAACCGCTTCTACGGTATCCCCAGCCACGAGGTCGCGGCGACGGCAGAGGCCGGCCACGGCGAAGAGGCCGCGGCGACCGACGAGGCGGGTGACGGCGAAGAGGCCGCCCACGACACCGCGGCGGCCGGTTATGCCCTGCCGGGCGAAGGGGCGATCTACATGGCCCCCGACAACCACGTGATGGACGAGGCGCACCACGCCCCCCAATGGGTCAAGGCGGCGCCGTTCCTGGCGATGCTGCTCGGGCTGGGCCTGGCCTACCAGTTCTACCTCGTCAGCCCGTCGGTGCCCGGTCAACTCGCGCGGCAGTTCCGGCCTGTCTACCTGTTCCTCCTGAACAAGTGGTATTTCGATGAGCTTTACGACGCGATCTTCGTGAACCCGGCGCGCAATATCGGCCGCGCGCTGTGGAAGGGGGGCGATGGCAGCCTGATCGACGGGGCGATCAACGGGCTGTCCATGGGTTTCGTGCCGTTCCTGACGCGGCTGTCGGGGCGGATGCAATCGGGCTACCTGTTCCACTACGCCTTCGCCATGGTGCTGGGGATCGCGCTCCTGGTCACGTGGATGTCGCTGGGCGGGGGAGCGAACTGATGGACAACCTGCTTTCCATTGTCACCTTCATCCCGCTGATCGCGGCCTTCATCCTGATGGCCTTTCTGCGCGGCGACGACGCGGCGGCACGGCGCAACGCAAAGTGGCTGGCGCTGATCGCCACCACCGCCACCTTCCTGGTGTCTCTTTTCGTCCTGGCCGAGTTCAACCCGGCCGATCCGGGCTTTCAGCTTGTCGAGGAGCGCGACTGGCTCTTGGGGCTGAAATACAAGATGGGGGTCGACGGCATCTCGGTGCTGTTCGTGATGCTGACCACCTTCCTGATGCCGCTGACCATCGCCGCCTGCTGGGACGTCGAACACCGGGTCAAGGAATACATGGCCGCCTTCCTGGTGCTCGAGACGCTGATGCTGGGTGTCTTCACCGCGCTCGACCTGGTGCTCTTTTACCTGTTCTTCGAGGGCGGGCTGATCCCGATGTTCCTGATCATCGGCATCTGGGGCGGCAAGGAGCGGATCTACGCGACCTTCAAGTTCTTCCTCTACACCTTCCTCGGTTCAGTGCTGATGCTGGTGGCGATGCTGGCGATGTATGTCGACGCGGGCACCACGGACATCCCGACCCTTCTGAACCACGAGTTCAGCGCGGCCAGCATGACGTTTGCGGGCCGCGAGATCATGGGGGGCATGCAGACGCTCTTGTGGTTTGCCTTCTTCGCCAGCTTCGCGGTCAAGATGCCGATGTGGCCGGTGCATACCTGGCTGCCCGACGCCCACGTGCAGGCGCCCACCGCGGGGTCCGTGGTGCTGGCGGCGATCCTGCTGAAGATGGGCGGCTACGGCTTCCTGCGCTTCAGCCTGCCGATGTTCCCGGTGGCCTCGGACCTTTGGGCGCCGCTGATCCTGTGGCTGTCGGCCATCGCCATCGTCTACACCTCGCTGGTGGCGCTTGCGCAATCGGACATGAAAAAGCTGATCGCCTATTCCTCGGTTGCGCATATGGGATACGTGACCATGGGCATCTTCGCGGCCAACCAGCAGGGCGTCGAGGGCGCGATCTTCCAGATGCTGAGCCACGGCTTCGTCTCGGGCGCGCTGTTTCTGATCGTCGGCGTTATCTACGACCGGATGCACACCCGCGAGATCGACGCCTATGGCGGGCTGGTCAACCGGATGCCGGCCTATGCGCTGATCTTCATGCTGTTCACCATGGCCAATGTGGGCCTGCCCGGCACCAGCGGATTCATCGGCGAATTCCTGACGCTCGTCGGCGTGTTCCAGGTCAATACCTGGGTGGCCGTCGTGGCCACCACCGGTATCGTCCTTTCGGCGTCCTATGCGCTGTGGCTCTACCGCCGGGTGGTCCTGGGCGACCTGATCAAGGAATCCCTGCGCTCGATCACCGACATGACCGCGCGCGAGCGGGCGATCTTTGCGCCGCTGGTGGCGATGACGCTGGCGCTGGGCGTCTACCCGGCGCTGGTCACCGACATCACCGGGCCGTCGGTCGCCGCGCTCGTCGCCGGCTATGAGACGGCCCTGGCCGAGGTCGATACCGCGCTCCGGCTGGCGCAGAACTGAAGGGACCCGCGATGAACCTTGCCGAACTTTCCGTTCTGATCCCCGAGATCGCGCTGGCGGCCTATGCCATGGTCGCGCTGCTGGTGGCCGTCTACACCGGCAAGGACCGGATGGCGCCGCTTCTGGTGTGGACCACGGCGCTTGTGATGTTCGCGCTGGCCTTCTGGGTAGGCGCCTCGGCGGGCGGCGTGGACACCGCGTTCAAGGGCGCGGTGATCGACGACGGCTTTGCCCGCTTTGCCAAGGTGGTGATCCTGCTCTCGGCGGGCGCGGTACTGCTGATGGGCAAGGACTACATGAAGCGCGCCAACGTGCTGCGCTTCGAGTTTCCGGTGCTGGTGGCGCTGTCGGTCGTGGGCATGATGCTGATGGTGTCGTCGGGCGATCTGATGACGCTTTACATGGGGCTGGAGCTGCAATCGCTGGCGCTTTACGTGGTCGCAGCGCTCAGGCGCGACAGCTTGCGCTCGACCGAGGCGGGGCTGAAATACTTCGTCCTCGGCGCGCTGTCGTCGGGCCTGCTGCTTTACGGCGCGTCGCTGATCTACGGTTATGCGGGCACGACGCTGTTCTCGGGCATCCTGTCGACGCTGGGCGAGGGCGACATGCCGCTGGGCCTTCTCTTCGGGCTCGTCTTCCTGATCACCGGCCTTGCCTTCAAGGTCTCGGCGGTGCCGTTCCACATGTGGACGCCGGATGTCTACGAAGGCTCGCCGACCCCGGTGACCGCGTTTTTCGCCACCGCGCCCAAGATGGCGGCGATGGCCCTTTTCGCGCGGGTGCTGCATGACGGGTTCGGCACGGTGCCGGGCGACTGGGGGCAGGTGCTGGCGGTGCTGGCGCTCTTGTCGATGGCGCTGGGCGCGGTCGCGGGGATCGGCCAGCGCAACATCAAGCGGCTGATGGCCTATTCCTCGATCGCCCATATGGGCTTTGCGCTGATGGGGCTGGCCGCGGGCACCGCGGGCGGCGTGCAGGCCATGCTGATCTACATGACCATCTACACGGTGATGAACGTGGGCACCTTCGCCTTCATCCTGTCGATGGAAAAGGACGGCCAGCCGGTCACAGACATCAACAGCCTCAACATGTTCTCGCAGCGCGAACCGATGAAGGCGCTGGCGATGATGGTGCTGTTGTTCAGCCTGGCGGGCGTGCCGCCCTTCGTGGGCTTCTTCGGCAAGTTCTACGTGATCAAGGCGGCGGTCGACGGCGGGCTGGTGTGGCTGGCGGTCGGCGGCGTGATCGCCTCGGTGATCAGCGCCTTCTATTACCTGCGCATCGTCTACTACATGTATTTCGGCGAAGAGACCGACACCGCCATCGACGGGACGATGCCGCGGGTGCTGTGGGTCTTCATGATGGTCTCGGCCTTCGCGATGGTCGGGGGCGTGGTCAACCTCTTCGGGGTCGAGGGGCTGGCGCTGGCTGCGGCAGAAACCCTTGTCAACTGACGCTTCGGGCTGGCACTGGCCGACCGGGCACGACCTGATCCTGCTCGACGAGGTCGACAGCACGATGGCCGAGGCGCGCCGCCATGCGCCTCTCGTCCGCCCGACCTGGTTCGCCGCGCGGCGCCAGACGGCGGCGGTGGGTCGGCGTGGCAGGGCCTGGGCCGCGCCCGAGGGCAACCTGTCGGCGACGCTGGCGATGGTGCCAGATTGCCCGCCGGCCAAGGCCGCGCTCTATTCCTTCGTCGCGTCCTATGCGCTTTACGCCACGCTGCTGGCCTATGTGGACGACCGCGCTGCGATCGCCCTGAAATGGCCCAACGACGTGCTGCTCGACGGGCGTAAGCTGGCCGGCATCCTGCTGGAATCCTCGGGGCAGGGCAAACGCATCGACCGGCTGTCGATCGGCATCGGCGTCAACCTCAACACCGCGCCCGCCGACGCGGCGATCGAGCCCGGGCGGATCGCGCCCGTCACCCTCGCCGAGGTCACGGGCGAGGCCGTCGATCCGCTGGAATTCCTCGCCTTCCTGGCCGAACACATGGCCCACCAGGACCAGTTCTTTCGTATCCACGGCTTTGGCCCGCTGCGCCGCGCCTGGCTGGAGCGCGCGGCGAGGCTGGGCGAGACGATCACCGCGCGAACCGGCGCCGACGAGGTGACCGGACGCTTCGAGACAGTGGACGAGGACGGCCAGCTTGTCCTAGAGACGCCGGGCGGGCGGCGTGCCATAGCCGCGGCGGACGTGTTTTTCTAAGGGAGGCGGCCATGCTTCTGTGCATCGACTGCGGCAACACCAATACCGTCTTTTCCATCTGGGACGGGCAGAGGTTTCTCTGCACCTTGAGGACGGCGACCGAACATCAGCGCACCGCCGACCAGTATTACGTCTGGTACTCGACCCTGATCGAGCATCACGGCATCGACGCCGAGATCACCGACGTGATCGTGTCGTCCACCGTGCCGCGGGTTGTGTTCAACCTGCGCGTCTTTTCCGACCGCTATTTCAAGACGCGCCCGCTGGTCGTCGGCCGGCCCGATTGCGTGCTGCCCCACAACCCCCGCGTCGATTTCGGCACCCATGTCGGGCCGGACCGGCTGGTCAACACCGCCGGCGCCTATGACCGGCATGGCGGCGACCTGATCGTCGTGGATTTCGGCACCGCCACCACCTTCGACGTGGTCGCCCATGACGGCGCCTATGTGGGCGGCGTGATCGCGCCGGGGGTCAATCTCAGCCTGGAGGCGCTGCACTCGGCGGCCGCGGCGCTGCCCCATGTGGATGTGACGATGCCGCAGAAGGTTATTGGCACCAATACGGTTGCCTGTATGCAGTCGGGTGTGTTCTGGGGCTACGTAGGGCTGGTGCGCGGCATTACCGAGCAGATTCGCGCCGAATACGAAACCCCCATGAAGATCATCGGCACCGGCGGGCTGGCGTCGCTCTTTGCCCAGGGCGACGTGCTGTTCGACACGATCGAGGACGACCTGACGATGCACGGCCTGACCGTTATCCATGCCTATAACACACAAAACGAGGCGACATGAGCAGCGACAACCGACTGATCTACCTCCCCCTCGGCGGCGCCGGGGAAATCGGCATGAACGCCTATGTCTACGGCTATGGCCCGGCCGGCCGCGAGCGGCTGATCCTGGTCGATCTGGGCGTGACCTTTCCCAACATGGATGGCACGCCGGGGGTCGATCTGATTTTTGCCGACATCGCGTGGCTTGAGCAACGCCGCGACCGGCTGGAGGCCATCTTCATCACCCACGCCCACGAGGACCATGTCGGCGCACTGGGCCATCTGTGGCGTCGGCTGAAGGCGCCGGTCTACGCGCGCGCCTTTACCGCCAACCACGCCGCCCGAAAGATGGACGAACAGGGCAACGACCCTGAAGAGGTGCGCGTGACCGGCCCCTGGCCGCACCAGGTCGAGGCCGGGCCGTTCAAGGTGGGCTTCCTGCCGGTCTCGCACTCGATCCCCGAAAGCTCGTCGATGGTGATCGACAGCCCGGCGGGGCGTATCGTGCATACCGGCGATTTCAAGCTGGATGTCACGCCCGTGCTGGGCGAGCCCTTCGACCGCGCGCTCTGGGCCGAGGTGGCCGCGCCGGGCGTCAAGGTGCTGACCTGCGATTCCACCAACGTCTTCTCGCCCCAACCGGGCCGGTCCGAGGCGACGGTGGGCCCGGCCATTACCCAGCTCGTGCAAAGGGCCGAGGCGATGGTGGTGGCCACGACATTCGCCTCGAACATCGCGCGGGTGAAGACGCTGGCCGAGGCCGGTCATGCCGCGGGCCGGTCGGTCTGCCTGCTGGGCCGGGCGATGCGACGGATGATCGAGGCGGGGGTCGAGTCTGGCATCCTGACCGATTTCCCCACGACGGTGCCGCCCGAAGAGGCCGCCGAGATCCCACGCGAGCATCTGATGCTGATCGTCACCGGCAGCCAGGGCGAACGCCGCGCGGCCTCGGGGCAGCTGTCGCGCGGGCGCTACATGGGGCTGGAGCTGAAGGCGGGCGATCTGTTCCTGTTCTCGTCGAAAACCATCCCCGGCAACGAGCGCGAGGTGCTGCGCGTCGTCAACGCCCTGTCCGAGATTGGTGTCGACGTGGTCGACGACGCGGCCGATCTCTACCATGTCTCGGGCCACGCCAACCGGCCCGACCTCTCCGAGGTGCACCGGCTGATCAACCCCGAGGTGGTGGTGCCGATGCACGGCGAACACCGGCACCTGCGCGAACATGTGAAACTGGCGGCCGAGAATGCGCTGCCGGCGGTTCTGGCGCCCAATGGCAGCATGGTCGAGCTTTCGCACACCCCGCCCCGCGTGGTCGACGTGATCGAGGCCGGCCGCACCTATCTGGATGGTGCCGTGCAGATCGGCGCGCTGGACGGTGTGGTGCGCGATCGGATGCGCATGGCGCTGAACGGCCACGCGATGGTGACGCTGATCCTCGATGAGGAGGGCGAGCCGCTGGGCGAGCCCTGGGTCGAGTTGATGGGCCTGCCTGAAACGGGGCGCTCGAATGCGGCGCTGGCCGAAGTGCTGGAGGCCGATCTCGACCAGTTCATGCGGCGGGCCGAGGACAAGACGCTGGCCGATGACGACAAGCTTGAGGATGCGCTGCGCCGGATCGTGCGGCAAGGCGCGCAGAACGAGATCGGCAAGAAACCCGAGGTGACGGTGGTGATCAGCCGGCTGAGCGCCTAGCGGCAGCGACGGCCGGCGGCGGCGCGCCTTGAGGGGCAGGCCGCTGCCTGCCGCCCGCCCGGATCAAATCGGGGCCGCGGTGTTCGGCTTGGGGGAGAGGCGCAACGCCGCCCCGCGCTGCGTCAGTGACAATGAGGGGCGCCCGGCAGTGGTCTGCCCGAGCGCCCGTTCCTGTCCAGCGCTCAGTCGGCGTCGGCGGTTTGCGATTCGGGCGCCGGTTCGGCCTCGGGCTCGCTGCGGGTGTCGGTTTTCGGCTTGAACGACCGGGTGAGGAAGGCGGGCATATGATCGCCCATGCCGACCACCGGCTCGTCGCGCCCGCCGCCGCCGCCGCGCCCGCCGCGTTTGCCGCGGCCCGACTTGCGCTCGCCCCGGTCGCTGCGGTCGCCACGCTCGGCCCGATCACTGCGTTCGGGCTTCGGCTCGGCCGTGTCACGGGCGGGGGCAGGGGCAGGGGAAGACGCTGCCTCGGCCGCTTCCGTCTTGGGCTGGCGCCCGCGCGGACTGCTGTTCGGCTTGTCTTCGTCGGACAGGCCCTTGAGCGGGCTTTCGACCCGCGGAATTCCCTTTTCCACCAGGGCCTCGATCGCGCTGAGCCATTTCTCGTCATGCGGCACGCAGATTGTCAGCGCCTTGCCCAGGCGCCCGGCGCGGCCGGTGCGGCCGATGCGGTGGACGTAATCCTCGGCATGGCTCGGAACGTCGTAGTTGAACACGTGGCTGACCGCGGGGATGTCGAGCCCGCGCGCGGCCACGTCCGAGGCCACCAGAAGCCGCAGCCGCCCGTCGCGGAAGGATTCCAGCGTTCGCGTTCGCTGGCTCTGGTCCAGGTCGCCGTGGATCGGTGCCGCGTCGTAGCCGTGTTTCTGCAGCGACTTGGCGACGGTATCGACCTCGGTCTTGCGGTTGCAGAAGATGATGGCGTTCTTGCAAGCCTCGCCCTCGCTGTCGATCAGCGCGCGCAGCAACTCGCGCTTTTCCTTGGCCTGGCGGTCCTTGCGGGTGGCGGTGTAGCGCACCACGCCCTGTTCGATGCTTTCGGCGGCGCTGGCGCGCCGGGCGACCTCGATCTTGGCGGGCGCCGAAAGGAAGGTCGAGGTGATGCGCTCGATCTCGGGGGCCATGGTGGCGCTGAAAAACAGCGTCTGCCGGGTGAAGGGGGTCAGCTGGAAGATGCGCTCGATATCGGGGATGAAACCCATGTCGAGCATCCGGTCGGCCTCGTCCACCACCATGATCTGCACGCCGGTCAAAAGCAGCTTGCCGCGCTCGAAATGGTCCAGCAGGCGGCCGGGGGTGGCGATCAGCACGTCCACGCCCTTGTCGATCAGCGCGTCCTGTTCCTTGAACGACACGCCGCCGATCAGCAGGGCCTTCGTCAGCTTGGTCTTCTTGGAATAGGTGTCGAAGTTCTCGGCCACTTGGGCGGCCAGTTCCCGCGTGGGGGCCAGCACCAGGCTGCGCGGCATGCGCGCCCGGGCGCGTCCACGCCCCAAGAGCGTGATCATCGGCAGCACGAAGCCGGCCGTCTTGCCGGTACCGGTCTGGGCGATGCCCAGAACGTCGCGCCCTTCGAGAGCCGGGGGAATCGCCCCGGCCTGAATCGGCGTCGGCGTTTCGTAGCCGGCGTCGGCGATAGCGGAAAGCACCTTGGGGTCCAGCCCCAAATCGGCGAATGTCGTCATGAAGACCCTTGCTTTTGCGGCTTCTGTTCGGCCGCATGTCCCGCGCGGCCCGACCGGCCGGATTGCCGATCATGATGTCGATCGCGCGTTTCCTTACGGGATGCCGGGGCCTGCGTCAAGCTGACGGGGCGGCGACCGAACAGCGCGGTCAGGTCAGCAGCCGCCAGATGATCACCAGTTCGGGCAGCAACAAGGCGTAGCCCACCAGCCCGAGCACCCCGTCGCGCGACGACACCGCGATGCCCAGCACCAGCACATGCATCGACATCAGGAAGGGCAGGCCGGGGATGAATCCGATCAGGATGTTCACCGCGCCGGTGGCCATCAGGATGATCGCGATCACCCTGAGCATCACGTCGCTTTCCACAAGATAGGGCAGGCGCGGGGCCACCAGCGGGCGCAGCCACAGCACCGCGGGCTGGGCACGGGCGACCGACGAGACCAGCAGGCGCGCGGGCAGGGTCACCCGGCGCAGCCTTTCGGGCAGCCAAAGCTGCGTGCTGCCCACCGCCATGCGCGACCCGATAAGGATGAGGAAGAGCCCGACAATGCCGGGCATGCCCGGAACCATGCCTACCGGCAGGATGAGAAAGGCAGACAGCACCACCAGCAGCGGCCCGAATCCGCGCGCTCCCAGCGTGTCGACAAGCTCGCCCAGGCTGACCTTGTCGCGGGCCACGGCCAGCGCCGACACGTCATCCAGAAGCGTGGCGATCACCCAATCGTCACGATGTTCGCTCATCGCTACGGCCAGTCCCGCGGGGCGCCGGCGGCCCCGACGCAGTTGGCGGTCGCGCCGGGGCGCGACCCTTGCCTTGCATTACTTGTCAGGGGGCGGCGCGATTGCAAGGGTTACGCGCGCCGAAGGCCCGGCGCGCGGCCTCACCCCTCGGGGCTGAAATCGCCGTAGGCGCCGCCGGCAAAGACCAGCGGCGGCCCCTCGCGGCGCGCGACCTCTTCGACGTGGCCCACCACGATGGCGTGGTCGCCCGCCTCGTGCACCGCGGCCCGCGTGCACAGGAACCGCGCGATCCATCCCTCGTCGATCAGCGGCGGATCATTCGCGCCCTCCATCGCCAGCCCCTCGAACGCGCCGCCGGACCGGGCAAAGCGGTTTGCCAGGGCGTGCTCGCCCGCGCCGAGCACATGCACGGCAAATCGGCCGGCCCCGGCCATCGCGGCGTAGCGGCTCGATGCGCGCGCCGGCGACCACAGGATCAGCGGCGGGTCGAGAGAGACCGAGGCGAAGCTGTTGGCGGTCATTCCCACCGGCCCCAACGGGCTGGCGGCCGTCACCACCGTCACCCCTGTGGCGAAACAGCCGAGCGCATCGCGATAGGCGCGCTGGGTTTCGGCTGTCGGTCTGAAACGGTGCATCTTGCGCCTTTCTCTCGCTTCGGGCGGGCGCAGAATGCGCCAGATGGCCGGCGGCGGCAACCGCCCCGCGCGGCCCGGCCCACGGGCCGGCGACCGTCACAAAAGCTTCGGCAAAATGCAACAAACCCGTCGCGCGCCGCCGATACGAGGCGTGGAAACCGGCAACAGGGGGCGAAATGTCGCTAGAGGTCGAAAAGGTGACCAAGGTGTTCGGCCAGAACACCGCCGTCGACAATGTCAGCTTTGCCGTGGACCGCCCCGGATTCATCGGGATCATCGGGCGGTCCGGCGCGGGCAAATCGACCTTTCTGCGCATGATCAACAGGCTGACCGATGCCAGCATGGGCGCGATCCGGTTCGAGGGGCGCAACGTGCTGGAGCTGCGGGGCAGCGCCAAGCGCGCGTGGCAATCCGACTGCGCGATGATCTTTCAGCAGTTCAACCTTGTGCCCCGGCTCGATGTCGTCTCGAACGTGCTGCACGGCACGCTCAACCGCCATTCGGCGCTGACCACGTTCTTCAATCTCTACCCGAGCGCCGACATCCACCGCGCCATCGACATCCTCGACCGGCTGGGCATCGCCGAGCAGGCGCCCAAGCGCGCCGAGGCGCTGTCGGGCGGGCAGCAACAGCGCGTGGCCATTGCCCGCGCACTGATGCAGGACCCCAGGATCATCCTCGCCGACGAACCTATCGCCAGCCTCGACCCGATGAACGCCCAGGTGGTGATGGACGCCCTGCGCCGCATCCACGAGGAAGACGGCCGCATGGTGATCGCCAACCTGCACACGCTGGATACCGCCCGGCGCTATTGCGACCGGGTGATCGGGATGCGCGACGGCCGCGTGGTGTTCGACGGCACCCCCGACCAACTGACCACCGGCGCGGCGCGCGACATCTACGGCGCCGACGCCTCTTTTTCCGAGGCGTCGACCTCCACGTCCATCAATGCGCTGGACGAAACCTCCCGCGCAATGATGGAGGAGGCCGAGCTGCTCTGAGCATCCCGAGAGTTTTCATCTGCACTCCCGGGCGCCTCCCGGGGGGCAAAACCAACCTGGAGAGAAACGATGAAGCATCTGCTGACCGCCCTTGTGGCCACCACCGCCCTTGCCGCCCCGGCCATGGCCCAGAATATCGACGAATTTCGCATCGGCATCCTCGGCGGCGAGAACGCGCAGGACCGCCTGACCAGCCACGAATGCCTGAAGACCTACACCGAAGAGGCGCTGGGCGTCCCGGTCAAGCTGTTTGCGCCCGCCGACTATAACGGTGTGATCCAGGGCCTTTTGGGCGGCACCATCGACATGGCCTGGCTGGGCGCCTCGGGCTACGCCAAGACCTACCTCGAAGACCCCGAAGCGGTCGAGCCGGTGCTGGTCAAGATCAACCTCGACGGCTCCTACGGCTACCACTCGATCGGCTTCGCCCGCAAAGACAGCGGCATCGCCTCGCTGGACGACATGCAGGGCCAGAAATTCGGCTTCGGCGACCCGAACTCGACCTCGGGCTACCTGATCCCCTCGATCGAGATCCCCGAGGCGACCGGCGCCTCCATGGAGTCGGGCGACTACTTCGGTGAGGTCGTCTTTACCGGCGGCCACGAGCAGACCATCGTCGCGGTCAACAACGGCGACGTGGACGGCGGCGTGACCTGGGCCGACGGCCAGGGCGACTGGGAAGACGGCTACAACTCGGGCGCCCTGCGCAAGGCGGTGGATGCCGGCCTGATCGACATGAACGACCTGGTCGAGATCTGGCGTTCCAAGCCGATCCCGGAAGGCCCGATCGTGTTGCGCAAGGCGCTTCCGCAAGAGGTCAAGGCCGAGATGACCGCGCTGATCGACGGCATGTACGATGCCGACAAGGAGTGCACCTACAACATCTCGGCCGGTGAATCGCTGGGCTTCGACCCGATCACCCACGACGCCTACCTGTCGATCATCGAAGCCCGCAGGTCCAAATCGAACTAAGCGCCTATCGGTGCAGGGGCGGGCCCGGACGATCCGGGCCCGCCTTACGTTTCAGGGAAAGCCCAGATGGCAGACACGATTACCGCGGGCCCGGCCACCGGGGCGGGCGACATACGCGGCCACTACATGGCCCTCACACAGCGGCGTCGGCTTTATTCCGGGCTGGCTCTGACGATTTTCGCCGCGCTGATGACCTCGGGCTTCATGGTCTCGAACGCGCGCAACGCTGGCGGCTTCTGGGACGGGCTGCACAACATATTCGATTTCCCCGCGCTGGTGGTGGACGAGGCGGCGGCCAAGGTCGCGCTTTTGCCCGCGCACCTGGTGCATTTCTTCCCCGCGCTGATCGAGACGATCAACATCGCCGCGGTGTCGACCCTGGTGGGCGGCATCCTCGGGCTGGTGCTGTCGCTGCTGTCGACCCGGGGCCTTGCGCGGTTCCCGCGGCTGATCCCGCTCTTTCGGCGCGTCATGGACATCATGCGCGCGGTCCCCGAGATCGTTATCGCGCTGGTGCTGATCTTCGTGCTCGGCGGCGGGCCGGTGCCGGCGATGATCGCCATCGCCTTTCACACCGGCGGCGCGCTGGGCAAGCTCTTTTCCGAGGTGAACGAGAACGCCGACATGAATCCCCTCGACGGGCTCGCCTCGGTCGGCGCCACCTGGATTCAGCGCATGTGGCTGGGGGTGATCCCGCAGGTCGCGCCCAACTATCTCAGCTACGCGCTTCTTCGCTTCGAGATCAATATCCGCGCCTCGGCGATTCTGGGCTTCGTCGGCGCGGGCGGCATCGGCTACGAGCTGAAAAACGCCATGTCCTGGGGGCAGGGCAAGTTCGACGAGGCGGCGGCGATCTTCATCCTGCTGTTCGCCGCCATCGTCTTCTTCGACCAGCTTTCCAGCCATTACCGTAACCGCCTGACCCGCGGGAGGGCCCCGGCATGAGCCTCGCCGCCACCGACATCCAGAAGGCCGCGGCCGAGCGCAGTTTTGTCCGCCGCCGGCTGGTCAGTTTCGGCCTGCCCGCGCTGGTGCTGGTCTATCTCGCCTATATCGCGGTTGCCTTCGGCATTCCCGGCCTGGCCGAACGGGCCCGCTGGGACAACGGTCGCGCGCTGGTCGCCGACAGCTACAGCTACAAGACCCACGTCACCCGCGACAACCGCTCGGGCGAGCTGAGCGTCGCCATCGAGGGCGAGCGCAAGGGCACCTACGCGCCCGACGCTCCGCCCGACTGGGTCACCCGCACCGGCGCCGAAACGGTGATCGACCTCGGCGGCGGCCATGTCGTCACCTATACCGAGAACGGCATGGTGTACGATGTGCCCGGCTACGGTGTGATCGAGGCGATGCCCAGCCGCGCCCGCGGCGTCGAGACCAACCTTGCCGGTGACGTGCCCGATTGGATCAGCGTCTCGAAAAACCGGCTGGCCATCACCACCGAGGCCGGCCGCGTCAGCGTCACCCGCAACCGGACCGAGGTATTTCGCTATTTCCGGGGGTGGGAGCTGTTCTTCTTCACGCTCGACAGCCCCTATCACGGCCATTCCCTGACCGAGATCCTGCTGGGCCCCCGGATCGACCCCGCGCGCGGCAATCTCGCCGGCGCCTGGCACGATTTCTGGACCAACGCCATGTGGCGCCACGCCGAGGTCCTCTGGGCGATCTTCGAGACGATCCTGATGGCGTTTCTCGGCACGATGGGCGCGGCCATGGTGGCGCTGCCGCTGGCCTTCGTGGCGGCCAAGAACTTCACGCCGGTGAGGGGGCTGCGTCTCGGTATCCGCCGTGTCTTCGACTTTCTGCGCGGGGTCGACGCGCTGATCTGGACGATCGTTCTGGCCCGCGCCTTCGGCCCCGGCCCGCTGACGGGGGCGCTGGCGATCCTGTTCACCGATACCGGCAGCTTCGGCAAGATGTTCTCGGAGGCGCTGGAAAACGTTGACGACAAGCAGATCGAGGGGGTGCAATCCACCGGCGCGCCGGTGCTCGGCCGCTACCGCTTCGGCGTGATCCCGCAGATCACCCCGGTGCTCTTGTCCCAGGTCCTCTACTACCTGGAATCCAACACCCGCAGCGCCACCATCATCGGCGCGATCACCGGCGGCGGCATCGGCTTGCTGCTGACCCAGGCGATGATCACCCAGAAGGACTGGGAGGAGGTCAGCTATTACATCGTGTTGATCATCCTCATGGTGATGCTGATGGACTGGATCTCGGGTATCCTGCGCCGCCGCCTGATCAAGGGCGTCTAGCCCGCCATTTCTTCTGGCCTCAAATATCCCCGCCGGAGGCGAAAACTCCGGCACAACGGAGCCGCCCCATGCCACGCCTGAGCGAAGAGCCCGTCGTCCACCCCGATTGCGAGATCGCCGCCTCCTGCTTCGGCCGCTATGTCGAGATCGGCCGCGGCAGCCGGATCGCCGATTCCGAGCTTGGCGATTATTCCTATTGCGACCGCTACGCCGACATCGCCAACACCACCGTGGGCAAGTTCGCCAATATCGCCAGCTTTGCCCGGATCGGCCCGACAGACCACCCGATGCAGCGCGCCAGCCTGCACCATTTCCTCTACCGCTCGGCCGATTACTGGGACGACGCCGAGGCCGACCCCGCGTTCTTCGCCCATCGCAAGAGCCGCCGCACCACGATCGGGCACGACACCTGGATCGGCCATGGCGCGATCATCCGGCCAGAGCTCAGCGTGGGCGATGGCGCGGTGGTGGCCGCCGGTGCCGTCGTCACCCGCGACGTGGCGCCCTACATGATCGTGGCGGGCCTGCCCGCGGTGCCGCTGCGGCCGCGCTTTCCGGCGGAGATTGCCGAGCGGCTCATGGGGCTGGCATGGTGGGACTGGCCGCACGCGGCGCTTCGCGCGGCGCTGGCCGATTTCCGCAGCCTCGATATCGAGGCGTTTCTCGAGAAATACGAGGGCGCCGCGCCGCAGGAATGAGCGCCCGCAAGAATAAGGGATGGCCCATCGGACCATCCCTTTTCTCGCAAAAAAGTACTCGTTTAAAATTCGCGGTCACCTTGCGGCGCTACGGACAATATGTCGCACACGAATGTGTCGAAAGCATATCAATTCGCCGGCATCTCGCAGGAAATGTCGCGGCCTTACTCGGCGGCCATGTCCAGCGCGGCGATGCGATGGGCAAAGCGGTGTGCGGCCTCGCCGGCGAGATAGGTCAGCCGCCCGCCCGCGATCGTCATCTCGACCGTTCGGGTCTCGGCGTTTACCACGCACAGATCCGCCCCGCGCCCGACATCCAGCCGGCCCCGGTCGGGCAGGCGCAGGATCTCGGCCGGTTTTTCGGAAATCATCGCCCAGGCGCGGGGCAGGCCCATCAGCCCCATGTCGACCAACCGCCAGGCGGCACGAGCGAGCGCCGGGTAGTAGTAATCTGACACCAGCGCGTCGCAGAACCCCTGGGCGATCAGGTCGGACGCCGCGACATTGCCCGATTGCGAACCGCCCCTGGCCACGTTGGGCGCCCCCATCAGCACCGGGTCGCCCATCGCCTTGGCCGCGGCGGCGGCCCGGCGAGAGGTGGGGAACTCGGCGATCCGCGCCCCGATCATCGAGTAATGCTCGCGCGTCTCGCCGTCGGGGTCGTCATGGCTGCCGTAAAGCACGCCCATCTCGTCGAACGCGTCGGCCAGGCGGCACAGGTGGCGCGGCACCTCGCGCGACCGGGCCGCGGCCGTCTTGATCTGATCGACATATTGCTCGGGCGTGCGGCCCGCCTGCCGCGCCCAGTGATGGATCACCTCGGACTGTTCGCGGGCATGGTCCACCGCCTCGTCGAGGTGGTTGTTGAACACCACGTAGTCGATCCGGTGCCGGCGCACGGCGTCGAGCAGGCGCGGACCGGTGTCGACCATATGGGTCTCGCAGCGGACCTGGATACGCAGGTCGGTCAGGGCGCGCGGGCGATAGGCGTCGAGCGCGGTCATCAAAGCCTCGGCATGGTCGGGTCCGCGATGCCCGCCCTCCCAAGACCAGCTTTGCGCCAGCCAGGCGGTGGTCACGCCGTTGGCGGCGGCGTCGCGGTCGGTGCCGGCCAGACCGGTTTCCATGTCGAACGGCGCCGAGGGGCGCGGCGCGATGTGCCGCTCGAAAGCGTCGCCGTGCAGATCGACGATGCCGGGCAGGATCAGGTAGCCCGAAAGGTCGACCTCGGGCAGGGGGCCTCTGGTGATGCGCCCGTCCGCAATCGCCAGCGAGCGCTGCTGCATCTCGCCGTCACGAAGGATTGTCGCGCCGGTAAAACGCAAGGGCTGAAGCATCGTGGGCATGGAACCTGCTCGCCAGTGATTTTGAGTTCTGTGGATAACCCGGCTCTGTATCGCCGATATGACAGAAACCGCGTGTTTTATTATTATTCCGGCGCGACGGTGAGGCTGATCCTGTCACCGGCAAACCAGGTATGGCCGTATTCGACAGGCTGGCCGTTTGCGTCGACATTCACGCTGACCGTGCGCAGGATCGGGGCGCCCTCGCCGACCTGCAGGTGCAGCGCCTGCGTGGCGGTTGCGAGCTTGGCGGTGAGCCGGGTGGAGGCGCGCGTGTAATCGGTGACACCCAGGCGGGCCAGGGCCGCGGTGATCGAGCGGGTCTCGTCCAGCACCGGCAGAAGCCCCGCAAAGCGCGCCGCGGGAAAGACGCTGCGGAAAAGACCGAGCGGCACGCCGTCAGCCAGCGATATCCCTTCGAACACGTGCACCTCGGCCCCCGATGGCAGGGCGAGCGCCTCGGCCTCGCGCGCGTCGGCCAGCCGGGTTTCCAGCAAAAGCACCTTTCGCGTGGGGCTTTGCCCGGCGGCCTTGAGGTTTTGGTGAAAGCGCACGCGCCGGCCCAGCGGGTAATCGGTGGGTTTGGCCGCCACGAAAACGCCGGCGCCGCGTCGCGCGTGGACGAGGCCGGCCTCGGCCAGCGCCGCCAGCGCCCGGCGCACGGTGTGCCGGTTGACGCCGAAGCGTTGCGCCAGTTCCGCCTCGGTGGGCAGCTTGTCGCCCGGCCGGTAGCGGCCGGTACCGATCTCGGCGGTCAGGGTCTCGTAGATCGATGTCCAGATCGGGGTGCGGGCCATGTCACTGAAACTTCACGTTGGGGCGGCTTGCGCGACTCGGGGCAAAGGCGTAATGATTTGTCTAGTTGTATAGAAACCTAGACAAATCGGCAAGCTGTCTACATGAGCGAGATCGACACACGAAAGGGCTGGATGGGCCTTCTGGCCAAGGCCCCGGCAGAGCGCCTGGCGGCGCTTTGGGCGGGCTTCGGCCCCGAGCCCGGCTTTTCCTGGCTGCGCGCGCCCGAGGTGGGCGGCGTGATGGTGCGCGGCCGCATGGGCGGCACCGGCGCGCCGTTCAACATAGGCGAGATGACGGTGACGCGCTGTGCGCTGCGGCTGGAGACCGGCGAGGTGGGCCACGGCTACGTGCAGGGCCGCGACAAGGAAAAAGCCCGTCATGCGGCGCTGGTAGATGCGCTGATGCAGACCGGGCAGGCCGACCGGGTGCGCGCCGCGATCCTGGCGCCGCTGGCGCAGGAAATGGCCGCCGCCCGCACCGCCCGCGCGGCCAAGGCTGCGGCGACGAAGGTCGAGTTCTTCACGATGGTCCGCGGAGAGGATTGAGCGATGCAGACAAACGCCCTGACCGGCGGGTTCGCCGACGCCCCCGTCGATGCCGCTCACGCCTTTCGCGCCGCGCTCGAAGCGATGGCCCGGCCCGGGCGGATTTTCCAGATCGCCGGGGCCGCGCCCCCGGCGCCACTGTCCGCCGCCGCCGGTACGCTGCTCTTGACGCTGGCCGATGGCGACACGCCGCTTTACCTTGCGGGGGGCTGGGATACGCCGGCCCTGCGGGAGTGGCTCACCTTTCATACCGGCGCGCCGCTCACGCGGCCAAGGGACGCCGCCTTTGCAGTCGGTGACTGGGCGGCGCTTGCACCGCTTGGCGCCTACCGGGCGGGCGTGTCCGAATACCCCGACCGCTCGGCCACGCTGATCGTCGAGATGCCGGCGCTGGAAAAGGCCGGCGCGCGTCTGACCGGGCCGGGGATCGAGACCGAAGAAAGCCTCGGCCTGCCCGAGATCGACGCCTTTCGCGCCAACGCGGCGGGCTATCCGCTGGGGCTCGACTTCTTCTTCACGTCGGGCAACCGGCTGGCCGCGCTGCCGCGCAGCACCAGGGTGGAGGCCGCCTGATGTATGTCGCGGTGAAAGGCGGTGAGCGCGCCATCGACAACGCCCATGACTGGCTCGCCGAGGAACGGCGCGGCGATCCCGGCATCGCCGAGCTGAGCGTGGCGCAGATCCGCGAGCAGCTGGCCCTCGCGGTCAACCGGGTTATGGCCGAGGGCTCGCTTTACGACCCCGACCTTGCGGCGCTGGCGATCAAGCAGGCCCGCGGCGATCTGATCGAGGCGGTGTTTCTGATCCGTGCCTACCGCACCACGCTGCCGCGGATCGGGGCCTCGCGGCCCGTCGATACCGGCGCGATGGTCTGCGACCGGCGCATCTCGGCGACCTTCAAGGACGCGCCGGGCGGGCAGGTGCTGGGGCCGACCTTCGACTACACCCATCGCCTTCTGGATTTCAAACTGGCCGCCGAGGGCGAGGCGCCCGAGGCGCCCGCATCGGCGCCGCAAACCGCGCCGATGCCGCGCATCACCGAGTATCTCGACCGCGACGGGCTGATCCAGCGCGAAGAGCCGGCCGAGGACACGCCCCCCGACCTGACCCGCGCGCCGATGGAGTTTCCCGCCAATCGCGCCCTGCGGCTACAGGCGCTGACGCGGGGCGACGAGGGGTTCGTGCTGGGCATGGCCTATTCGACCCAGCGCGGCTACGGGCGCAACCATCCCTTCGTTGGCGAACTCAGGATCGGCGCGGTCAGCGTCGAGATGGACATCCCCGAGCTGGGCTTTGCCATCGAGATCGGCGAGGTGCGGCTGACCGAATGCGAGACGGTCAACCAGTTCACCGGCTCAAAGACCGAACCGCCGCAATTCACCCGTGGCTATGGCCTGGCTTTCGGCCAGACCGAGCGCAAGGCGATTTCCATGGCGCTGGTCGACCGGTCGCTCAGGTGGGAAGAGTTGGGCGAGGACGACACCGGCGCCCCGGCGCAGGACGCAGAATTCGTGCTTTATCACTGCGACAACATCCAGGCGTCAGGGTTTCTGGAGCATATCAAGCTGCCCCACTACGTGGATTTCCAATCCGAATTGGAGTTGATCCGAAAGATCAGGGCCGAGGCCGAGGCGGCCATGGCCCGGGCGGCGGCGGAATGAGCCTAGCGGCCCCTGTCGCGGCCGTCGTCGAACCGGTCGTGGTCGGCCCAGTGGCCGCTATCCGTCCCGCGGGGGTTCGGCGTGCGCGCGTCGCGCTTCTGGGCGAGGATGACGATCTGATGCAGTCCGACCGCGGCCAGCACGAGCAAGAGGCCGTGGCCCCAGCTCGTCGTCGTGAGCATGTGCCAGAGCGTGTCCATGGATCAGTCTTCGGGCTGGGTGTCGATCAGCCAGCCGCCCGGTCCGGCAATGGTGTCGGGCAGGGCAAAGACCATGCCTTCGCGGATCAGTCCGAGCATCAGGATGCTGTAGGCCAGTTGGTCGAAGGTGATGGTGGAAATCCAGTCCATGACGGGCGCTCCTCATTCGCTACGAGGACTGTTTGCAGGGGAATCGGGGCCGAAAGATGACGAAAACGGACCATTATAACTTCGCTTACCTCGATGAGCAGACAAAGCGGATGATCCGCCGGGCATTGTTGAAGGCTCTGGCCGTTCCAGGCTACCAGGTGCCCTTTGCCAGCCGCGAGATGCCCATGCCCTATGGCTGGGGTACCGGCGGCGTGCAGGTCTCGGCCGCGGTGCTGACGCCAGAGGACCGATTCAAGGTGATCGACCAGGGCGCCGACGACACCACGAACGCGGTGTCGATTCGCAAGTTCTTCGGCCGGGTGGCGGGGGTGGAGGCGACCGAGCGCACCGCCGAGGCCACGGTGATCCAGACCCGCCACCGTATCCCCGAAGAGCCGCTGATCGAGGGGCAGATCCTGGTCTACCAGGTGCCCATCCCCGAACCCCTGCGCTTTCTCGAACCGCGCGAGACGGAGACGCGCAAGATGCACGCCCTTCAGGAGTACGGGCTGATGCATGTGAAGCTTTACGAGGACATCGCGCGCCACGGCCATATCGCCACCGCCTATGCCTACCCGGTCAAGGTGGCGGGGCGCTACGTGATGGACCCCTCGCCGATCCCGAAATTCGACAATCCGAAAATGGAGATGGCGGCGATCCAGCTGTTTGGTGCGGGGCGCGAGCAGCGCATCTATGCGGTGCCGCCCTACACCAGCGTGGTCAGCCTCGATTTCGAGGATTACCCGTTCCAGCGGATGAAGGCCGAAAAGCCCTGTGCCCTCTGCGGGGCCGAGGACAGCTATCTCGACGAGGTGATCGTCGACGATGCGGGCGGGCGGATGTTCGTCTGTTCGGACACCGATTACTGCGCCACGCGCCGGGACGACGGTCATGTCGGCGCGATGGGCGCGCCTTACGAGGAGGGACAGGCATGAGCGTGCAAAATGCTTCGCAAGAGTCGTGCCGGGATTGTTCCGAAAGGTCTTGGGCGGCGGCGGAGCCGTTGCTTTCCGTTCGGGGCGTGTCGAAGTTCTACGGGGCCCGGATCGGCTGTGCCGATGTCAGCTTCGACCTTTACCCCGGCGAGGTGATGGGGATCGTCGGCGAGAGCGGGTCGGGCAAGTCGACGCTGCTGAACTGCCTCGCCGGGCACCTGGCGCCCGATGCGGGCGAGGTGCAGTTCGACACCCGCGCCGAGGGGCTGAAGGACACCGTCACGATGAGCGAGCCCGAACGGCGCATGCTGGGGCGCACCGACTGGGCCTTCGTCCACCAGAACCCGCGCGACGGGCTGAGGATGGGCGTTTCCGCAGGCGGCAATGTGGGCGAGCGGCTGATGGCCGTGGGCGCGCGGCATTACGGGGCGATCCGCGAAAGTGCGCTCGACTGGCTGGGCCGGGTCGAGATCGAGGCCGACCGGGTGGACGACCGGCCCTCGGCCTTTTCCGGCGGCATGCAGCAGCGGCTGCAGATCGCGCGCAACCTGGTGACCGGCCCGCGGCTGGTGTTTATGGACGAGCCCACGGGGGGGCTGGACGTCAGCGTGCAGGCACGGCTGCTGGACCTGATGCGCGGGCTGGTGCGGCAGATGGGGCTGAGCGCGATCATCGTCACCCATGACCTGGCGGTGGTGCGACTGCTGGCCGACCGGTTGATGGTGATGAAATCGGGCCATGTGGTCGAGACCGGGCTGACCGACCAGGTGCTGGACGACCCGCAGCATGCCTATACGCAATTGCTGGTGAGTTCGGTTCTGCAGGTGTGACACGGCGGATTATGGGTATTTTCACCAAGAAGAAGGGGCTTGGGGGATGATCGAGATCGACGGGCTGTCAAAGAGCTTTGTGCTGCACAACCAGGGCGGCGCGGTGATCCCGGTGATGGAAGGCGGGCATCTGAGCGTCGCGGCCGGGGCGTGCGTGGCGCTGACCGGGGCCTCGGGCGCGGGCAAGTCCACCCTGATGCGGATGATCTATGGCAATTACCTGGCAGAGGCCGGCCATATCCTGGTGGGCGGGGTCGACGTGGCGCGCGCCGAGCCGCGCGAGATACTGGCGCTGAGGCGGCACACGCTGGGCTATGTCAGCCAGTTCCTGAGGGTGGTGCCGCGGGTGCCGACGCTTGACGTGGTGGCCGAGCCGCTGCTGGCTGTGGGCGCCGACGACGGGGTGGCGCGGGACCGCGCGGCGGCGCTGTTGGAGCGGCTGAACATTCCGCGCACGCTGTGGGGGCTGAGCCCCACCACCTTTTCGGGGGGCGAGCAGCAGCGGGTGAACATCGCGCGGGGCTTTGCCTACGATTACCCGGCCCTTTTGCTGGACGAGCCGACGGCGAGCCTGGATGCGGCAAACCGCGAGGTGGTGCTGGATCTGATCGACGAGGCCAAGGCGCGGGGCGCGGCGATCGTGGGGATCTTTCACGACGTCGCGGCGCGGGCGCGGGTGGCCGACCGCGAGGTGGACGTGACCGGCTTCACGCCGAGGGCGGCGTGATGGCGGGCCGGCTGTTTGCGGTGGTGGGCCCCTCGGGGGCGGGCAAGGACACGCTGATGGCCGAGGTCGCGGCGCGGCGGCCGGGGCTTTATCTGGTGCGCCGGGCGATCACCCGGCCCGAAGAGGCGGGCGGCGAGCCTTTCGAAGGGATCAGCGAGGACGCGTTCGGGCGGCGGCTGGCCGCCGGCGCCTTTGCGCTGTCGTGGCGGGCGCATGGGCTGGCCTATGGCATTCCGGCCGCGATCGACGCGGTGCTGGCCGAGGGGCGCGATGTGCTCTTCAACGGCTCGCGCGCGGTGCTGGGCGAGGCGGCGGCGCGCTATCCCGGTCTGGTGGTGCTGCATGTGACGGCGCGCCCCGAGACGCTGGCGCGGCGCCTTGCCGGACGGGGGCGGGAGAGCGCCGAAGAGATCGCCCGGCGCCTGGCGCGGGCCGATTACGCGCTGCCCGCGGGTCTGACGGTGCGGCGCATCGACAATGACGGGGCGCTCGATGACGCGGTCGCGGCGATGCTGGCCGCGCTTCAGCCCGAGAGGGTGTAGCGGTGCAGGTTGCGAAAGCGCCCGTCCTCGGCCTCGCCGAAAAGGCACAGCGTTCGGATGCGCAAGGGGCCCGCGATGAGCGGTGCCACCACCGGGGCGAGGGCGGCGCGGGTCGCCTCGGCCTCGGCGTCCTCGAGGGGGCCGGTCAGCGTGAGATGAAAGCGGAACTCTTCCATCACGTAGGGGTAGCCCCAGCGCTGCAAGAGCTTGTTTTGCCGCGCGCTCAGCCGGTCGGGGTTGCGCTTGGCGATCTCGGCCTCGCTCGGCGCGGCGCGGAACCCGTCGAGTGCGTCGACCACGCTGCCGGCCAGCGCGCCCAGATGCGTGGTGTCACCGCGCGGCGTGAGCGCCAGGAACCCGCCCAGTCGCGAAAGCTGCAGCCCGTCGAGCAGCACCGGCTTGAGCTGACCCGCCAGCGCCGAGGCCGCCCGGTGAAGCAGCGCGATATCGCTGCCCTCGACCAGCCGGAAGGGCGGTTTGACGGTGCCGTGAAAGCCGTATCTGCGAGGCTGCGCGGTCAGATCGGCCACCGGCCGCGGCAGGCCGTGCACCACCGGCCGGGCACGCTCTTGCCCCGCTTCGGCATCCCAGCCCAGCCAGGCCGCGCCGAAGGCGGCCAGCGGTCCGGGCTCGGGCGCGTAGTAGATCGCGTAACGCTTGTAGCCTTCCATGGGATGCTCCAGAACCGGGGCGCCGTGCCTGTTGGCCTCTCTCCTGCCGCAAAGCGCGGCGCGCATCAAGGAGCCCGTCATGCCTGAGACCGTGCTTGCCAACGCCACGCTTGTGTTGGCCGAGGAAACCGTCACCGGCTCTGTCAGGGTCGCGGGCGGCGAGATCGCGGCCGTCGACACCGGCGGGGCGGTGCCCGAGGGTGCCGTGGATTGCGGCGGCGACATGCTGATGCCCGGCCTGATCGAGCTGCACACCGACAACCTGGAACGCCACATCCAGCCGCGTCCGCGGGTCGACTGGCCCCACGCCAGCGCGCTGATCGCCCATGACGCGGAACTGGCCAGCGTCGGCATCACCACCGTGTTCGACGCGCTGCGGGTGGGCTCGGTCGTGTCGAACGACCGCACGAACTACCGCAAATACGCGCGGCAACTGGCCAGCGAGTTGCTGGACCTGCGCGCAAAGGGCGCACTCAGGATAAGCCATTTCATCCACCTGCGCGCCGAGGTCTGTTCCGAGACGCTGATCGAGGAGTTGGACGAGTTCGGCCCCGAGGACCGGGTCGGCATCCTGAGCCTGATGGACCACACGCCGGGGCAGCGGCAGTTTTCGGATCTCTCCAAGCTCAGGACCTATGTGCAGGGCAAGCACGGGCTGTCGGACGCCGAGTTCGACGCCCATGTGGAAAACCAGCGCGCATTGCGCGACCGGCTGGGCGCGGCGCATGAGGCCCGCGCGGTGGCGGCGGCGAGGGCCTGGGGCGCGGTGCTGGCCAGCCACGACGATACCACCGAGGACCATGTGGCGGTCTCGGCGGCCCATGGGATCGAGCTGGCCGAGTTTCCCACCTCGGTCGAGGCCGCGCGCGCCTGCCGCGCCAGCGGCATCGCGGTGATGATGGGGGCGCCCAACCTGATCCGCGGCGGGTCGCATTCGGGCAACGTGGCGGCGGCCGATCTTGCCGAGGCCGGGCTTTTGGATATCTTGTCGTCGGATTACGTGCCCTCGGCGCTGTTGATGGCGGCGGTGATGCTGGGCGATATCTGGGACGACATGGCGCGCGGCATCGCCACGGTGACTTCGGCACCCGCCCGCGCCGCGCACCTGCCCGACCGGGGGCGGATTGCGCCGGGCGCGCGGGCCGACCTGATCCGCGTGGCGCGGATCGACGGCGCGCCGATGGTGCGCGGAACCTGGGTCAAGGGCGAACGGGTCGGCTGACCGGCGCGCCCCGGCCCGATGACGGAGAGACGACAGATGGCGACGCAGGAGACACACGACAGCGACACCGACAGCCCCATCGCCGCCCTGACCGGGGCGCAGGCCGAGGGGCTGGGGCTGATGGCGTGGCTGGGCACGGCGACGTTGCAGAACATGCGCATCCTGGGCGCCGAGATGGCCAATTTCACCGCCGACCGGATGGGCAAGGATCTTCGCGCGCAGCAGGCGCTGTGGAACTGCCGCAACCCCGAGGACGTGGTGGCGGTGCAGGCCGGCTATGTGGAAGAGACGCTTTCGGACTACGCCGATGCGGCAGGCCGGCTGGCCGAGATGGGCGGCGACATGTTCGACAAGGCGCTGGAGCGGGCGCGCTGAGGCTCAGGCCGGGCGGGTGAGCTGGGGCGCGAGCCCCTCCAGCATGTCGAGGCAGCGGCCCAACTGGTCGAACGTGACGTATTCGTCGGGCTTGTGGGCCTGGGCGATGGCGCCGGGCCCGCAGACCACCGCCGAACAGCCGATCGACTGGAAAAGCCCGGCCTCGGTGGAAAACGGCACCGACTTGGCGTGATGCTGCCCGGTCAGTTCGGCCACCAGCGCCCGTGCGGCGCTGTCGCGCATCGGCTTCAGGCCGGTGACCTCGCCGATCACGTGGGTCACGATGTCCGCCGTGGGCTGGACCGCGCGCATCTCGGGCAAAAGCGTGCCCTGGCAAAGCGCCTCCATGCGCGATTTCACGAAATCGATGTCGTCGGGATGGACCGGTCGCATTTCCCACGCGACCTCGGCCTTGCCGACGATCACGTTATGGGCGTGCCCCCCGGCGATGCGGCCGAGGTTGATGGTGGTGTAGGGCGGGCGGAACGGGCTGCCCGCCGGCGCCCGGGCACGCAGCGTCTCGCGCAGAGCCAGCAGATGCGCGACATAACGCACCGCGTATTCGGCGGCGTTCACGCCTGCGCCGGGGTCCGAGCCGTGGCCTTCGAGCCCGGTGAACTCGACGGTGTATTCGCAGCACCCCTTGTGCGCCTCGACCAGTTGCATCCCGGTCGGCTCGCCGATGATCGCGATGTCGGGGCGGATGCCGCGCGCGGCCAGTTCGGCCACCAACGCCTGACCGCCGAGACAGCCGGTTTCCTCGTCATAGGTAAAGGCGAAATGCAGCGGTCGCGCGAGGTCGAGCGCGGCGAAATCGGGCGCCATGGCCAGCGCCGCCGCAATGAACCCCTTCATGTCGCAGGTGCCGCGCCCGTAAAGCCGCCCATCGGCCTCGTGCAGCCGGAACGGGTCGGACGACCAGTCCTGATCGGTCACCGGCACCACGTCGGTATGGCCCGACAGCACGATGCCGCCCGGCGCGTCCTGGGGGCCCAGCGTGGCGAAGAGGTTGGCCTTGTGTCCCCCCTGGTCGTGAAACAGATCGACCCGCGCGCCGAGATCGCCGAGCAGGGCGGCCATGTGCACGATCATCTCCAGGTTCGAGTCCGACGACACGGTGGGAAAGGCCACCAGATCGGCCAGGATCGCGCGGGTATCTTCAAGCGTTGCCATCAGTCCTTCACGTATAGCTTGCGGGGGCGGTCGCAGAAACATTCGGCCGGGCCGTCCTCGCGGATGAGGATCGGCTCGGTGATCTCAAGCCCCCAGTTCTCCATCCACAGGCCGGGCATGAAGTGGAAGGTCATGCCCGGTTCCAGCACCGTTTCGTCCTCGGGGCGCAGCGAGATCGTGCGCTCGCCCCAGTCGGGCGGGTAGGAAAGGCCGATGGGATAGCCACAGCGCGCGCCCCGCTCGATACCCGCGCGTTCCAGCGGCGCGGCCAGCGCGTTGGCCACGTCGCAGGCGCGGTTGCCCGCCTTGGCGGCCCAGAGCCCGGCCTCGATCCCCTCCAAGAGCGCCGCCTCGGCCTCGCGCATGTAATCGGGGGGCGTGCCGAGGAAGATCGTCCGGCAGAAGGGCGCGTGATAGCGCCGGTAGCAGCCCGAGATTTCAAAGAACGTCGCTTCGCCCGTCGCGAATTCCCGCCCGTCCCAGGTCAGGTGAGAGGCCGAGGCGTCCTTGCCCGAGGGCAAGAGCGGGACGATGGCCGGGTAATCGCCCCAGTCGCCATCGGCCCCGGTCAGCGCGTCGCGGAAAAGCTCGGCCACCAGGTCGTTCTTGGCCATGCCGGGCTCGATCCGCTCGACCACGCCGTCGATGATCTTTTCCGAAATCCGCGCGGCGCGGCGCATGAAATCGAGCTCTTCGTCGGATTTCACCGCCCGCTGCCAGTTGACCAGCGCCGTGGCGTCGATGATTTCGGCCTCGGGCAGCGACTCGCAAAGCGTCACGTAAGCTTTTGCGGAGAAATAATAATTTTCCATCTCCACCCCGATCCGCTTGGCCCCGTAGCCGAGGTCGCGGATGATGCTGGCGAGCTGCTGCATCGGGTGGCGTTCGGTCGACTGCACGTAATGGTCGGCATAATGGGTGATGTGCACGCCCGCCATCCAGACCGTCCGGACCGCACCGTTCGCGTCCTGCTGGCGGCCCCACCACATCGGGTCGGCGTCGTGAAAGACCAGCACACCCTGGTGCACGTAGAACGACCAGCCGTCATAGCCCGTCAGCCACGCCATGTTGGACGGGTCCTCGACAAAGAGGATGTCGATGCCCTTCTCCTCCATCGCGCGGCGCACCTTGCCGATGCGGCGCTCGTATTCGCCCAGAGAGAACGGGGCACGGCCCTCGGTGGCGTAGCCGAACTGGACGATTTCATCGGTCATGGGCGGCGTGGCTCCTTGGGGGCTGCCGGGGCGGTCGGCTTGACGGGGGGCGCTGGGGCGTGGTGCTGTGGAAAACGTGCCTATCTGACAGGATGGCGCCGGTTTACGTCAAGTGTCGGCCGGGTGCGACGACAAATTGCAGAAGAGCGACAAGGAGATGGCGGATGGGCCTGACGCTGGCCGACATCATGCAGGCGCGCGCGCGCATCGCGTCGCTGGCGGGTGGCACGCCGCTGGTGCCCTCGCCGTTTCTGTCCGGCGTGGCCGGCGCCGAGGTGCTGCTGAAGCTTGAGATCGCGCAGCCCATCGGCGCCTTCAAGCTGCGCGGCGCCCTCAACGCCGTCTCGGCGCTGGACGAGGACGTGACCGGCGTCACCTGCTGTTCCACCGGCAACCACGGGCGCGGCGTGGCCTTTGCGGCGCGGGTCCGCGGGCTCAGGGCGGTGATCTGCATGTCGCGGCTGGTGCCCGAGGCCAAGGTCGCCGGCATCCGCGCGCTGGGCGCCGAGGTGTGCATCGCGGGCGACAGCCAGGACGACGCCCAGGCCGAGGCCGCGCGGCTGGTGGCCGAGGAGGGGCTGGTGGACATCTCGCCTTTCGACGATGCGCGCGTCATCGCCGGGCAGGGCACGATCGGGCTGGAGATGCTGGAGGCGCGGCCCGATATCGGCACGATCCTGGTGCCGCTTTCGGGCGGCGGGCTGGCCGGGGGCGTGGCGGTGGCGGCCAGGGCGATCCGCCCGGACATCCGCGTCGTCGGCCTGACGATGTCCCGCGGCGCGGCGATGCACGCGTCGCTGATCGCCGGGCGGCCCGTCGAGGTGGCCGAGGTGCCCAGCCTGGCCGATTCGCTGGGGGGCGGTGTCGGGATGGCGAACCGGCTGTCCTTTCCGCTTTGCCGCGACTATCTGGACGAGACCGTTCTGGTCAGCGAAGAGGATATCTATCTTGCCATGCAGGCACTTTTTTACGAGGACCGTCTGGTGGCCGAGGGCGCCTCGGTCGTCGGCATCGCGGCGATGATGGCCGGCAAGGTCGACCTCGCGCCGGGGCCGGTGGCCACGATCCTGACCGGGCGCAACCTGGATATGGCGCTGTTTGCCCGCGTGGTGACGGGGCGCGACGTGGTGCTGGGGGACTACATCGTGGAAGGAAGACCCTATGCCCCATGAGGTGCTGATCGTCACCGAGGCCGAGCTGCGCCGCGCCGTGCGGCTGGACCTTGCCGCCGTCGAGGTAGTCGAGCGCGCCTTTGCCGCGCTGGCCGCGGGCGGCGTCGTGATGCCCCCGGTCATGTCGATGGAGCTGGAGGCCGCCAATGGCGAGGTGGACGTCAAGACCGCCTACCTGCCCGGCTTTGACGGGTTCGCGATCAAGGTCAGCCCCGGCTTTTTCGACAACCCCGCGCTGGGCCTGCCCAGCCTCAACGGGCTGATGATCCTGTTCTCGGCGAAAACCGGGCTGGCCGAGGCGCTGTTTCTCGACAACGGCTATCTGACCGACCTGCGCACCGCCGCTGCCGGGGCGGTCGCGGCGAAATGGCTGGCGCCCGAACGGGTGGAAACGGCGGGCGTTATCGGCACCGGCGTGCAGGCGCGGCTGCAGATCGAGGCGGCGCACCTTGTGCGCCCCTTCGGCCGCGTGCTGGTCTGGGGGCGCGATGGCGCCAAGGCCGCGACCTGCGCCGCCGATCTGGCGGCCTCGCTGGGCGTGGCGGCAAGCGCGGTGGACGACCCGGCCGCCTTGGTGGCAGACAGCCAGCTCGTCGTGACGACGACCCCGGCGCGGGAGCCGGTGCTCAAGGCCGACTGGCTGCACCCGGGCCTGCACGTCACCGCCATGGGCGCCGACCAGTCGGGCAAGAACGAGATCGAGGCCCGCGCGCTGGCCCAGGCCGACCTCTACGTTGCCGACAACGCCGCCCAATGCGCGCGGCTGGGCGAGCTGCGCGCGGCCGAGCGGGCGGGGCTGTGGCAGGCCGGGCTGCCCGCCGAGCTGGGCCAGATCGTCACCGGCGCGCGGCCCGGGCGCGGCGCCGCCGGCGATGTCACGATCTGCGACCTCACCGGCACCGGCGCGCAGGACACCGCCATCGCCACCCACGCGCTGGCCGCCGTTCGCGCGCTGGGCGCCGGCATCAGAATAGCGACGTAGCGCCATGGTCAGGCTCGACGACCGCGACCTCGCGATCCTGCGCATCCTCTCGGCCGAGGGGCGCATCACCAAGGCAGAGCTTGCCCAGCGGATCAACCTGTCGGCCACGCCCGCATGGGACCGGCTGAAGCGGCTGGAACAGGCGGGGCTGATCGCCGGCTACCGGGCCGAGATCTCGCTCAAGGCGCTGGGGCCCCATGTGGTGGTCTTCGTCGCGGCGGAACTGGCCGACCACACGGCGGCGACCCTTCGCATTTTCGAAGAGGCGGTGGCGCGCCATGACGAGATTGTCGCCTGCTGGGCGCTGGGCGGCGGGTTCGACTACCTGATGCAGGTCGTCACAATCGACATCGACAGCTACCAGCGGCTGATCGACACCCTGCTGGAGGCCCGCGTGGGGCTGGCGCGCTATTATACCTACATCGTGACCAAGCCGGTAAAGGGCCCGGCGCCGCCGCCGCTGGATCTGTTGGCCGGCTTGCAGAAGGATTGACTGCCAGCGTCCGCGCCGGCAGGCGGATCGTCTGTTCGAGCGGTGGTTTTCAGGCCCCTTGTCTGGCGCTTCCGCCCGAGTCTTGACGTGAAGCGACCACCGGCAACCCCATGTTCTTGCTGCCCGGCGTGACCGCCCGGGCGGGACGGCAGAGCCGTGGCGCAAGAGATGCCCAGCGACTTTAGAGGAGGTCAGCCATGACCCTGCACCACACCCTGTCCAAATCCCCGCTTGCCGGGCTTTCCGACCCGCGGCTGGTGCGCAGCTTTGCCTATGTCAACGGCAAGTGGGCGGGCAGCAGCGCCGGCGACAGTTTTGCCGTCACCGACCCGGCGACGGGCGATTGCCTGGGCGAGGTGGCCGCGCTGACGGCCGGCGACTCGGCCGCCGCCGTCGAGGCTGCGCAATCCGCCTTTCCCGGCTGGGCCGGTCTTTTGCCGCAGGACCGCTCGGCCCGGCTGCGCCGCTGGTTCCGCCTGGTGGAAGAGCACCGCGAGGACCTTGCCCGGCTGATGGTGCTGGAGCAGGGCAAGCCGATCTCGGAGGCGCGGGGCGAGATCGACTATGCCGCCTCCTTCCTGGAATATTACGCCGAAGAGGCCCGGCGCCCGAATATCGAGGGCATCACCAGCCACCTGCCCGATGCCGAGATGGAGCTCTGGCGCGAGCCGGTGGGCGTGGCCGCGCTGATCACGCCGTGGAATTTTCCCTCGGCCATGCTGACGCGCAAGGCGGGCGCGGCGCTGGCCGCCGGCTGCACCGTGGTCGCCCACCCCTCGGCCGAGACGCCGTTCTCGGCGCTGGCGCTGGCCGAACTGGCCGAGCGCGCGGGCCTGCCCGCGGGCGTGTTCAACGTGGTCACGGGCGATGCCGCCACCGTGGTGGCCCCCTGGCTGGAAGACCCGCGCGTGCGCGCGCTGTCCTTCACCGGCTCGACCGAGGTGGGCCGGCTGCTCTACCGCCAATCGGCGGAGACGGTCAAACGGCTGGTGCTGGAGCTGGGCGGCCACGCGCCCTTCATCGTCTTTGCCGATGCCGATCTCGACATTGCGGTCGAGGAGGCGGTGAAGGCCAAGTTCGCCACCTCCGGCCAGGATTGCCTGGGCGCCAACCGTTTCTACATCGAGGCCCCGGTTTACGACGCGTTCTGCGCCCGCTTCGCCGAGGCCACGGCGGAGCTGGGCGTCGGGCCCGGCCTGGACGACCCCGATATCGGCCCGCTGATGAACGAAAAGGCCATGGCCAAGCAGGAAGAGCATGTCGCCGACGCGCTGGAGCAAGGCGCCAGGCTGCTGACCGGGGGCACGCGCGATGCCGCCGGGCCGCTGTTCTACCGGCCCACGGTGCTGGCCGACGTGCCCGACGGTGCGAAGATCATGCGCGAAGAAACGTTCGGCCCGGTCGCCGCGCTGAGCTCGTTCGAGACCGAGGACGAGGTGCTGGCACGCGCCAACGCGACCGAGTACGGGCTCGTCGCCTATCTGCACAGCCACGACCCCCGGCGCATCTACCGCTGCGCGCGCGCGTTGAGCTTTGGCATGGTGGCGGTGAACCGCACCAAGGTGACCGGCGCGCCGATCCCGTTCGGGGGCATGAAGCAATCGGGGATCGGGCGCGAGGGCGCAAGGCTGGGGATGGAGGCCTTCACCGAAGTGAAGTATGTGTGCCGCGACTGGGGGTGAGCCGGGACCGGCGCCCGGGGCGCCGGTGCCTCCGGCGGAGGTATTTGGACCAAGAAGAAGGGCAGGGCGGCGCGAGGCCGCCGGGGCCCGTGGAAAGGACGGACGTCGATGCTGAGAAACGACATGCTGGAGCAGTGGGACCGGGAGAATTTCTTTCACCCCTCGACCCACCTGGCGCAATTTGCCCGCGGCGAGGCCCCCGAGCGGGTGGTGAAGGGCGGCGAGGGCTGCTTTATCGAGGATCGCGACGGCAACCGCTTTCTCGACGCCTTCGCCGGGCTTTACTGCGTCAACGTGGGGTACGGGCGCAGCGAGATCGCCGAGGCGATCGCCGAGCAGGCGCGGGAGCTGGCCTATTACCACGCCTATGTCGGACACGGCACCGAGGCCAGCATCACGCTGTCCAAGATGGTTCTGGACCGCGCGCCCGACCACATGTCCAAGGTCTATTTCGGGCTTGGGGGGTCGGACGCCAACGAGACCAACGTCAAGCTGATCTGGTATTACAACAACATCCTCGGCCGGCCCGAGAAGAAGAAGATCATCTCGCGCTGGCGGGGTTATCACGGCTCGGGGCTGGTCACCGGATCGCTGACCGGGCTGCACCTGTTCCATAACAAGTTCGACCTGCCGCTCGACCGCATCCTGCATACCGAGCCGGCCTATTTCTACCGCCGCCCCGATCCCGAGATGGATGCGGCCGCCTATGTCGCCCATTGCGTGGCCGAGCTGGAGGCGATGATCGAACGGGAGGGCGCCGACACCATCGCCGCCTTCATCGGCGAGCCGGTGATGGGCACCGGCGGTATCGTGCCGCCGCCCGAGGGCTATTGGGCGGCGATCCAGGCGGTGCTGGAGGAACATGACATCCTGCTGATTGCCGACGAGGTGGTCACCGGTTTCGGCCGCCTGGGCAGCATGTTCGGCTCTGACCATTACGGGCTGAAACCCGACCTGATCACCATCGCCAAGGGGCTGACCTCGGCCTACGCGCCGCTTTCGGGCTCGATCGTGTCCGAAAAGATGTGGGCGGTGCTCGAGCAGGGCACAGACGAGAACGGTCCCATCGGCCATGGCTGGACCTATTCGGCCCATCCCATCGGCGCCGCCGCGGGGGTTGCCAACCTCAAGCTGGTCGACGACCTGGGGCTGGTCAAGAACGCCGGCGAGGTGGGCGGCTATTTCACCGCCGCCATGGCCGACGCGCTGGCGGGCCACGCCCATGTGGGCGAGGTGCGCGGCGAAGGGATGCTTTGTGCGGTGGAGCTGGTCGAGGACAAATCCGCGCGGCGTTTTTACGACCCCGTCGGCAAGGTGGCCGGGGCGGTGGTGGCCGAGATGGGAAAGCAGGGCGTGATCGCCCGCGCCATGCCGCAGGGCGACATCATCGGCTTTGCGCCGCCGCTGTGCCTGACCCGCGAAGAGGCCGACCGGGTGGTCGCCGCGACCGCCCAGGCGGTGAAGGTCGCGCTGGGCTGAGCGCGGCGCGCCCGCAGGCCCGGCGGAGCGGCAATTTTTCACGCGGCGCAAGGGCGCGTGCGCGGATTTCGCGCTCGCCTTTTGCCGCGACTGCGTTACGCTAAGGGCCACCCGACCCAGAATCATGAGGGATACCCATGTCGCTGATTTTTGGAAACTGGCAGCCGCTGCTCAAGAAAGATCGTGTCCTGACCGATGTCGAGGCGCACGGCCGTGAGGGGCACGACCCCAATACGCCGTTCTCGTCGATTTTCGGCTGGCCGCTTCTGAGCAACCGCAAGCCGAATGTTGAGTTGCAGACCGACGACGCCACCCCGCTCTCGTCCAAGATGGGCTGGCCGCTGCTGAGCGACCGCGAGACCAAGGTCGAGCTGTCGGACAGTGCCACGCCGTTTTCGGCCAAGATGGGCTGGCCGCTGCTGAGCGACCGTGAGACCAAGGTCGATCTGTCGACCGACGAACCCACGCCGCTGTCCTCGAAGATGGGTTGGCCGCTTCTTTCGGAAAAGAAGGCCTGATCCCAGGGCTTTGACGTGCCCGCCCGCCCCGGGGCGGGCGGAGTGACGATCTCTGAAACCGCTATCCGAAATCCTTTGAATGGATCTTGGAAGCGGTTTCTTTTCCTCTACCAACACGACAAACATGCGCGCCGACGGCTTGGGTGTATTATTCCGCGGCGATCTTCTGAAAGGTCATGTCGGGCCCGGCCAGGTATTCCCGGCCGCGGAACATGCCCTGCCAGTAGATCGGCGGCAGCATCCGCTCTTTCAGGAACCAGGCCCGGCGCGACGGTTTCGTGCCGTCGATCAGCCACTCGGGGAAGCTGGGCATCAGCTTGCCGCCATAGCCGAACTCTGCCAGCACGATCTTGCCCTTCGCCACCGTCAGCGGGCAGGAGCCGTAGCCGTCGTAGCGCGCGACCAGGTCCTTGCCGTCGAGCACCCTAAGCGCGTTGACCGCGGCGACGGGGGCCTGCTTGCGCACCGCCGCGGCGGTTTTGGCGTTCGGCGTCGAGGCGCCGTCGCCAAGACCGAAGATGTTGGGATAGCTCTTGTGCTGCAGCGTGGTCTGGTCGACGTCGATCCAGCCGGCATCGTTGGCCAGCGGCGACGACGTGATGAAGTCGAGCCCGGTTTGCGGCGGGCAGACATGCATCATCTCGAACTCTCTCTCTACACGGCTGGTTTCGCCGTCCGGCCCCGTGACCTCGAAGATGGCGGTCTTGCCGGGCCCGTCGACGGCAACGAGGTTGTGCTTGTAAGAGAGCGTGGCGCCGTATTTCTCGACATAATCCATCAGGGCCGGCACGTAGTCGGGCACCCCGAACAGCACGTCGCCGGCCAGGCAGAACTCGATGTCGATCGCCTTGAGGCGCCGGGTTCTCCGCCAGTGGTCGGCGGAGAGGTACATCGCCTTTTGCGGCGCGCCGGCGCATTTGATCGGCATCGGCGGCTGGGTGAAGAGCGCTTTGCCGGCGCTGACAGACTGCACCATCTCCCAGGTGTAAGGGGCCAGATCGTAGCGGTAGTTCGAGGTCACGCCGTTCTTGCCCAAGGTGTCGCGCAGGCCGGTGACCGCGTCCCAGTCGAGCTTTAGCCCGGGGGAGAGCAGCAACACCTCGTAGCCGTAGCGCGCCCCGTCCTCCAGGATCACCTCGTTCTTTTCGGGCTGAAAGGTGGCCACGGCGCCGCGAATCCATTTCACGCCGCCCGGCAGGACATCGGTCATCGGGCGGCGGGTGTGGGCGGGGGAAAACACGCCCGCGCCCACCAGCGTCCAGCCCGGCTGATAGTAGTGCTCCTGGCGCGGCTCGATGATCGCCACCTTGGTGCGGGGCCGGCGTTTCAGCAACGAGGCCGCCGCGGCGACCCCGCCGGCGCCGCCGCCGACGATCAGCACGTCGTATTGTTCGGGGCGGGTGTTGTAGACATCGGTGCCGAAGGCCTCTTCCATCATCGGGCGCAGGCCGGCCAGATCGTAGCCCGCCTTGGCCGTCGCCGACAGGATCGCATCGGGCGACAGCATCTTGGCGCGCGTGAGCGACCAGAGCGAGGCCGAGCGGTTGCCGGTGCGGCAATAGGCGAGGATCGGGCCCTTGCAGGTCCTCAGCACATCGTCGAGCGAGGCCATCAGCTCGGGCGTCAGGCGGCCGGGCTGGACGGGAAGGTAGCGAAACTCGACCCCCGCCTCGCGGCAGGCCTCGGCGATTTCGACCGCGCGGGGCTGGTCGTCGGCCTCGCCATCGGGGCGGTTGCAGACGATCGTCTTGTAGCCGGCCTGCACGGCGCGCGCGACATCGGCGGGCCGGATCTGCGGCGAGGCCGCAAAGCTCGGCGCGATTGGCTTGATTTCCATGGGGCTCCCTCCCGAGTCGGCCGCCCGCCTTTTGACGGTGCGTCGTCATGGAAGAGAAACATACGAAATCTTGAATATTTTGCAAGCGGGAGCTTGCGCCGTGCGCTAAGTCAAGCGGTCAATTCCGCGCGCTCAGCCGGCCAGCGCGGCGGCCAGCGGCGCGGGCCAGTGCGCGCGTTCGAGCGAGGGCAAAATCTGCGCGGCGCCGGAATGGTCTTCGTGGTCGGTGTAGACGCTGGGGGTCATCACCACCGCCAGCCCCGCGCCCCGGGCCGAGATCAGGCCGTTGCGGCTGTCCTCGAAGGCGATGCAGTCGGCGGCGGGCAGGCCCAGCCGGTCGAGCGCGGCGAGGTAGACATCGGGCGCCGGTTTCTTTTCCGCCACCTCGTCGCCCGCGGCGATCACATCGAAGACGGCATCGGCGGGCCGGCCCCAGCAGCATCGGGTCAGCGCCTCGACATTGGGGCGGTTGGTGGTGGTGGCCACGGCCAGTTTCAGCCCCGCCGCGCGGGCGGCCTCGATCAGCTCGGCCACGCCCGGCCGCAGCGCCAGGTCGCCCGCGGCGAGGATCTCGCCGTAGCGGGCGGTCTTGCGCTTGTGCAGCGTGGCAATCTCTTCGTCGCTCAGCCGCCGCGCGCCGGCGGGCAACCCGTCCTGGTAGGCGCGCATCCGCTCCTTGCCGCCGGTGGTCTTCAGCAGCTCGCGGTACGCCTCCCGGCTCCAGCACCAGTCGAGCCCACTGGCGGCGAAGCTGTCGTTGAACGCCGCGCGGTGGGCCTCCTCGGTTTCGGCAAGCGTGCCGTCGACGTCGAAGATCAGCGCCTTCAGCGTCATCTGAGCTCGTCGGCCAGCCGTGCCACGATCGCCACCAGAACGTCGAAATCAGAAAACCGTGCATCCTGCGGGATGTCGTCGACATCGTCGGCCTTGTGGTAGCCCTCGGTGAACAGGGCAAAGCGCATCTTGGCCTTCCACGCGCATTCGGCGTCGATTTCGCTGTCGCCGACATAGACCGCGGCATCGGCCCCCAGCTGGTCCTTGACGGCCAGCGCCATCGCGGGGTCGGGCTTGTTAACCTCAAGCGTGTCGCCGCCCACGATCGAGCCGAAATAGTGGTCGATGCCGAAGGATTTCAGGATGTCGCGGCTGGGGCCTTCGGGCTTGTTGGTGCAGACGCCCATGGCCCAGCCCTCATCCTTGAACTGCTCCAGCGCATCCTCGACCCCGGGATACAGCGTGGTCAGCGTCGCCGGATCGGCCTCGTAATGGCCTAGGAATTTCTCCAGCAGCTCGCCGTGTCGGTCGGCCGGCAGCCCACGCGCCGCGATCACGCGCTCGATCAGCACGTGCACGCCGTTGCCGATAAATCCGCGCACGTCCTCCAGCGGCAATGCGCCGTCGCCGGTCTCGGCCAGGGTCTTGTTCACGGCGGCATGGATATCGGGCGCGCTGTCGATCAGCGTGCCGTCGAGGTCGAAGATGATGGCCTTCACGCGGCGTCCTTCCATTTGATCGAACAGCCCATCGAGGGGATCTGCTCTTTCGGTCCGTGGCCCGTCTCGGCCACCTGTTTCATCGCCTCGTAAAGATCGCGGCGCAGGTCGGGCGGCCCGGCCTCCTTGCGCGAGGCATCCAGACGGCCGCGATACTGCAACCCCAGATCGGCGTTGAAGCCGAAGAAATCCGGGGTGCAGATGGCATCGTAGGCCTTCGCCACCGACTGGTCCTCGTCATAAAGATAGGGAAAGGGAAGCGCCAGATCCTCGGCGACCTCTTTCATCTTTTCAAAGCTGTCCTGCGGGTAGGTCTCGGCGTCGTTCGAACTGATGGCGACCACGCCGATGCCAAGGCCCTGCAACTCTTTCGCATCGCGGATGATGCGGTCGCGCACCGCGATCACGTAAGGGCAGTGGTTGCAGATGAACATCACCAGCGTGCCCCTGGGGCCGGCGATGTCCTCCAGGGTGTAGGTCTTGCCGTCGGTGCCGGGCAGGGAAAAGCCCGGCGCCTTCCAGCCGAAATCGCAGACAGGGGGAGAGACAGCCATTATTCGAACTCCATTTCCGTGTAGACGACGCCCGCGTTCTTGGTCGCCAACTCTTCATATGTGTCGAGAAAGGCCCAGTTCGACTGGTCCACGTAATAGGCGTCGTCCAGCGCGCCGCCATTGTCGAGATGTTCGCCGATCTTGGCGCGCAGATCCTTCACGTAGTCCATCGTGTGATGCTCGACCTGCGCCAGGTTGGTGGGGTAGCCGTGGCCGGGGATGATGTAGGTGGGCGCGAGCGGTGCAAAGGCCGTTTCCCACGTCTCGATCCAGCAACTGGTGCAGGTGTCCGAAAAGATCGGCGGCATCCGGCCGTTGAAGGCCATGTCGCCGGCGATCATCAGGCCGAGATCGGGCAGCCAGACCTGCGTATCGCCCGGCGAATGCGCGGGGCCAAGATGCAGCACCTCGATATGCATGTCGCCCATGTCGATGACGTATTCGTCCTCGAAGGTGATCGTGGGCTCGACCAGCTCGGTGCCCTCGGCGTTTTCTTTGGCGTAGGTCTGCATGCCGGCGATGATCTGGGCGTTGTAATCGGCAAACTCCTCGGCGGCCTCCACATGGGCCAGCACGTCGATGCCCTGCTCGGTCCAGTAGTTGTTGCCCAGCATCGCGTGGCCCTGGCCGTTCTCGTTGATTACGAGCTTCACCGGCTGGTCGGTGACTTCCCTGATCTCGGCATGCAGCGCCTCGGCCAGCTTGTAGTTGGCCCCGCCGTTGATCACGATCACCCCGTCGCCGGTGACGAGAAAGCTGAGGTTGTTGTTGTGGCCTGCGTTCTCGTAGGTCGGCGGGGCGGTGGCGCCGATGGCCGACCAGACGTTCGGGATCACCTCGAAGGGTTTGTCGTAGAGTACCGATTGCGGGTACTTGTCGGCGATTTCCTCGCTGGCGAGCGCGGGGCCGGCCAGCAGCGTGGCGATGACGATTGTGCGGATCATGGTTTCGGTCCTCCCTTTCGTCCGAAACATAGACGCATTCATATCCTTGGGGCCAGAGGGCAGGGGCCTTTGAGAGCGTATCCCGAGGCGTTCGGCGCGCCGCTCCGGCCCGGGGCCTCCAAAGGCGGCCGCTGCGCTATTCCCTCGGCAGCGGCCGCAGGCGCGCGGAAGCCTTTCCTTCAGGCCGCCTGCTGCGCCCCTTCGGCCGCATCGCGGATCGCGCGGATATTGGCGCCGTAGACCTCGGGGTTGTCGACCGATCCGCCCTTGAACACCGCCGAGCCCGCCACCAGGCAATCGGCCCCGGCCGCGGCCACCAGCGGCGCGGTTTCGGGCGTGACGCCGCCGTCGATCTGGATGTGGATCGGGCGGTCGCCGATCATGGCGCGGATCTTGCGGGTCTTTTCCACGCCGGAATGGATGAATTTCTGCCCGCCGAAGCCGGGGTTGACCGTCATGATCAGCACCATGTCGCAAAGATCGAGCACATCCTCCACCGCCTCGGCCGGGGTGCCGGGGTTCAGCACCACGCCGGCCTTGACGCCCTGCGCCTTGATCGCCTGCAGCGTGCGGTGAATGTGCGGGCCGGCCTCGACATGGGCGGTGATCATGTCGGCGCCGGCCTCGGCATAGGCCTCGATATAGGGGTCCACCGGCGCGATCATCAGGTGCACGTCCATGAAGGTTTTCACATGCGGACGGAACGCCTTTACCGCGGGCGGGCCGAAGGTGAGGTTGGGCACGAAATGCCCGTCCATCACGTCGACATGCACCCAATCGGCGCCCTGTGCCTCGATTGCCCTTATCTCCTGCCCGAAATTGGCGAAATCGGCAGACAGGATCGACGGGGCGATCTTGATCGAACGGTCAAAGCTCATTTCTGTTCTCCGGTGTGCATGGGGCGGTCCACGTCGAGCCCCCCTTGGAAGACACGGCTGGCGCGGATGTCCTCTTCGCCGATGGCCGATAGCTGCTCGGCGTCGAGCGGCCCCCTGGCGCTGGTGAAAAGGCGGTTGGCCTGCCGCAGGCGCGCCCGGTCCAGCGCGTTGCGGATCGAGCGGGCATTGGCGAAATGGGGCTGCTGGCGGCGCAGCGAGATGTACTCTTTCATCGCCGCGCGCGCGGCCTCGTCGAGGTGGTAGTTCTGCCCGTCCAGCATCTGCTCGGCGATCCTCAACAGCTCTTCGTCGCTGTAGTCGGGGAACTCGATGTGATGGGCGATGCGCGAGCGGAAGCCGGGATTGGCCGAAAAGAACTTGTCCATCTTGTCGGCGTAGCCGGCCATGATCACCACGAGGTCGTCGCGGTTGTTCTCCATCACCTGCAGCAGGATCTCGATCGCCTCCTGGCCGTAGTCGCGTTCGTTGTCGGGCTTGTAGAGGTAATAGGCCTCGTCGATGAACAGCACGCCGCCCATCGCCTTTTTCAGCACTTCCTTGGTCTTGGGCGCGGTGTGGCCGATATACTGGCCCACCAGGTCGTCGCGGGTGACGCTGACCAGGTGGCCCTTGCGGACATAGCCCAGGCGGTGCAGCAGCCCGGCCATCTTCAGCGCGACTGTGGTCTTGCCGGTGCCGGGGTTGCCGGAAAAGCTCATGTGCAGGGTCGGGGTCTCGTGGCTGAGCCCCATGGATTTGCGCGCCCGGTCGACCAGCAACAGCGCCGCGGTCTCGCGGATGCGCTGCTTGACCGGCTCCAGCCCGATCAGCTCCTCGTCAAGCTCGCGCAGCACCTCGGCCACGCCCGAGGCTTCGTACTCGGCGGCCAGATCCACGCTGGTGGGCAGCTCCTTGCTCTCTTCGCTGGTCTCGGTGGTCATTGCGCGTCTCCCTGGTTCTTCCTGGGGGGCAAATACCCCCGGGGGGTGCCGCTGCCGCGCCATCGGTCAGGACGACATCGGCGACGGGGGGACCCCGTCTCTGAAGAGGTGCGCCGGGCGTCGCGGCCCGGCGCACCGTCTTTGTTACTTGCGCACGTCCCAGGCGTATTTCTGGGCGCGGTCGACGAAGTCGGTGCGCTGCATGTGGATCTTCGGCTCTTCGGCCGGGCGGTTGACGATGAAGGACATCATCACCGTCTCGAACCCGCGGGTGCTGTCGAAGGCGTTGATGCGGATGTACTTGTCACCATGCGCCTTGCGGCAGTCGTCGAGTTCCATCATCACGCCCTTGGCGTCGTGCAGGTCGAACATCGGGTGGCCCCACATGTCCCAATAGGTGTTCCGCGGATGCGGGTCGTCGGTGTATTCGATGCCGATCGCCCATTCGCGGCCCAGGCAATATTCGATCTGGGCCGTGATCTGCACATCGTCCAGATCGGGCAGGAACGAGAAGCAACCTTGAGTGATACGCATATCGTTTTCTCCTTGTTCGCGCTTGATCAGGCCAGCGGGGTTTCGCTGACGACGTAATCCGAGGTGTCGGTCGAGGTGTAGTTGAAGGTGATGTTGCCCCAGGTATCCAGTGCGGCCTCCAGCGGCTTGCACCACTTGGCGGCCTCGCGCAGGATCTCGGGCCCTTCGTTCTTGATGTCGCGGCCTTCGTTGCGGGCCAGCACCATCGCCTCGAGCGCCACCCGGTTCGCCGTTGCGCCCGCCTGGATGCCCATCGGATGGCCGATCGTGCCGCCGCCGAACTGCAGCACCACGTCATCGCCGAACAGCGACAGCAGCTGGTGCATCTGCCCGGCATGGATGCCGCCCGACGCCACCGGCATGACCTTCTTGGTGTCGGCCCAGTCCTGCTCGAAGAACAACCCGCGGGGCAGGTCGACCTCGTTGAAGGGTTCGCGGCAGACGTTGTAGTAGCCCTGCACGGTCAGCGGATCGCCTTCCAGCTTGCCCACGGCGGTGCCGGTGTGCAGGTGGTCGACGCCGGCCAGGCGCAGCCACTTGGCGATCACGCGGAAGCTGATGCCGTGGTTCTTCTGGCGGGTGTAGGTGCCGTGGCCCGCACGGTGCATGTGCAGGATCATGTTGTTGTCGCGGCACCATTTCGAGATCGACTGGATCGCGGTCCAGCCGATGATGAGGTCGACCATCACGATGACCGAGCCAAGCTGCTTGGCGAACTCGGCGCGGGCGTACATCTCTTCCATGGTACCCGCGGTGATGTTCAGGTAGTGGCCCTTGATCTCGCCGCTTTCGGCCGACGCCTTGTTGACGGCCTCCATGCAGTAGAGAAAGCGGTCGCGCCAATGCATGAAGGGCTGCGAGTTGATGTTCTCGTCGTCCTTCATGAAGTCGAGACCGCCCTTGAGGCCCTCGTAGACCACCCGGCCGTAGTTCTTGCCGGACAGGCCCAGCTTGGGCTTGGTGGTGGCGCCCAGCAGCGGCTTGCCGAACTTGTCCAGCCGTTCGCGCTCCACCACCAGGCCGGTCGGCGGCCCGGCGAAGGTCTTCACGTAGGCCACCGGGAAGCGCATGTCCTCAAGGCGGGCGGCCTTGAGCGGCTTGAACGAAAACACATTGCCGATGATCGAGGCGGTGAGGTTGGCGATCGAGCCTTCCTCGAACAGGATCAGGTCGTAGGCGACGTAGCAGAAATACTGGCCTTCCTGACCCGGCACCGGCTCGACCTTGTAGGCCTTGGCGCGGTAGTTCTCGGCCGCGGTCAGACGGTCGGTCCAGACCACCGTCCAGGTCGCGGTCGAGCTTTCGCCGGCCACGGCCGCCGCGGCTTCGATCGGGTCCACGCCTTCTTGCGGCGTGATGCGGAAGAGCGCCAGGACATCGGTGTCCTTCGGCTCGTAATCGCCGTCCCAATACCCCATCTGGGCATATTTTAGGACACCGGCTTTGTACCGCTCCTTGCCCTTGATCTCTTTCTTTGTGTCTTCGCTCATGCCGTTTCCTCCTTGGCTGTTATTCCGCGGCCACAACGTCCTTCAGCTTCTCGCGCCAGCCCGGGAACAGGGTGTCGGCGTCATGCGGGAAGCTTTCGAACGCGCGGGCGAGTTCCCTGTGTTCCCGTGCATACTCGATCAGATCGACGCCGGACTTCCAGGCATCCTGGGCCTGGCGCAGCGATTTCGCCCCTGCGGTGCCGCCATCGAGATGGCCGAAGGCGCCGCCACCCGAGGTCTGGATGATGTTGGAATGGCCGAGGTTGTCGAAGAAGCCCGGCAGCCGCAGCGCGTTCATGCCGCCCGAGATGATCGGCGTCGTGGGCTTCATCCCCAACCATTCCTGGGGGTAGAAGGGCCCCTCGGCGCTGTCCTGTTCCAGCATGAAGGCCATGTCCTTGTCGGCCGCGTCGCCCTCCATCTTGCCAAAGCCCATGGTGCCGGTATGGATGCCGCTGGCACCCTGCAGGCGGGACATCTTGGACAGCACGAAGGCGGTGTAGCCGCGCATCGACTGGGGCGAGGTCACGGCGCCGTGGCCCGCCCGGTGATAATGCAGGAACTGGCCCGGGAACTGCCGGCGGCAGGTGGTGATCGCGGCCGGGCCGGTCACGTAGCCATCCACCAGGAATGCCACGTGGTCGGCGTTGGGGCCGAAGGTTTCAAGGATGTACTCGCCGCGGGCGATCATCTCGAACGGGTCGTCGGCGGTGATGTTGGCCGAGAAAAGCTTGGCCTCGCCGGTCTCGTCCTGGGCGCGCTTCATCGCGTCGGCCACGAGCGCGATCGTCTCTTTCAGCGGCGCAAAGGTCTGGTTGCCCTGGGGTTCGTCGTTCTTGATGAAATCGCCGCCCAGCCAGAATTCATAGCAGGCATCGGCAAAGGGCTTCGGGCGCAGGCCCAGCTTGGGCTTGATGATGGTGCCCACCACCATGCCGCCATGGGTGACGTCGCGGCCCAGCACGCGCCACATATCGGCGATGTTCATCGCGGGGCCGTCGAACAGGCGCAGATAGGCGGGCGGCACGTAGAAATCGTGCATCTTGGCGTACTCGACGTCGCCCATGCCCTGGTTGTTGCCGATGGTCAGCGTCAGGAAGGAACAGATCATCGCCCGGCCGTCGGTGATGTTGCGGTCGAACAGCTCGACCGGATAGGCGATCTTCATGATCTCCTTGTCGGGGTCGATCTCGTAGACCAGCGCATCGACGCCGCGGGTGAAATCGTCGGTCGTGGAGACCTCGACATTGGTGCCGGTGGAGCTTTCGGCGGCGAAATGGGCCGCGGTGGACAGGTATTCATACCCTGCCTTCGGCTTCATGATGTAGGCGCAGAGAACGTGGCGGCCATCTGCGATGAGCTGCTTCTCGTCGAGGTCGAGACGCGCGTAGCGATTAGACTGGTCCATTTCTGGGGCCTTCCTGTGCTTGCTTGACGGGGGTGTTCGCGCGTTTCCGTTTTCCTGCCCTCGCGCCCGACCGTTTCCACCTGGTCGGGCGCGACGTGTGGTCGTGGTCTTAGTTGGTCTTGGGGTCGAGGCTGCCGTCGGCATAGCGCTTGGCCATGTCGTCGATCGGGATCACCTTGATTTTCGAGGCGTTGCCCGCGGTGCCGAAGCGTTCGAAGCGGTCCTTGCAGAGCTTGGTCATCTCGTCCATGGCCGGCTTGAGGAACTTCCGCGGGTCGAATTCCGAGGGCTTTTCCTTGGCGATGCGGCGGAAGGTGCCGGTCATCGCCATTCGGTTGTCTGTGTCGATATTGACCTTGCGCACGCCGTGCTTGATGCCGCGTTCGATCTCTTCGACCGGCACGCCGTAGGTCTGGGGCATCTCGCCGCCGTTCTCGTTGATCAGGTCCTGCAGGTATTGCGGCACCGAGGACGAGCCGTGCATCACCAGGTGCGTGTCCGGCAGCTTGGCGTGGATCCGCTCGATCACGTCCATCGCCAGCGTGTCGCCGGTCGGCTTCTGGGTGAACTTGTAGGCGCCGTGGCTGGTGCCGCAGGCGATCGCCAGCGCGTCGACCTTGGTCTTGGCGACGAAATCGGCCGACTGGTCGGGGTCGGTCAGCAACTGGTCGCGTGAGAGTTCCCCCTCGGCGCCGTGGCCGTCCTCGGCCTCGCCCATGCCGGTTTCGAGGCTGCCCAGGACGCCCAGCTCGCCCTCGACCGAGGCACCGACCCAATGGGCCATCTCCGACACGCGCCTGGTGATGTCGACATTGTACTCGTAGGAGGCCGGCGTCTTGCCGTCGGCCTCAAGCGAGCCGTCCATCATCACCGAGGTAAAGCCGTGGCGGATCGCCGACATGCAGGTGGCCTCGTTGTTGCCGTGGTCCTGGTGCATGCACAGCGGGATGTCAGGATAGATCTCGGCCAGCGCCTCGATCATCTTGGCCAGCATGATGTCGTTGGCGTAGTTCCGCGCGCCGCGCGACGCCTGCATGATGACCGGCGCGTCGCTGGCCTTGGCGGCCTCCATGATCGACAGGCCCTGTTCCATATTGTTGATGTTGAAGGCGGGGACGCCGTAGCCGTGCTCGGCCGCGTGGTCCAGAAGTTGCCTCAGGGTGATCAGTGCCATGAATACCTCCGTCAGGCTGCGTGTTCGGTGCGCTCGAGCGCGGCGATGCCGGGGAGCCTGCGGCCCTCCAGCCATTCGAGAAAAGCCCCACCGGCAGTGGAGACATAGGTGAAATCGTTGGTGACGCCGGCCCGGTTCAGGGCGACGAGCGTGTCGCCGCCGCCCGCGACCGAAACGCAAAGACCCGCCCGCGTCAACTCGGCCACGCTTTGGGCCAGCGCATTGGTGGCCGTGTCGAAAGGCGGGGTTTCGTAGGTGCCCAGCGGACCGTTCCACAGGATCGTGCGCGCACCGCGCAGGATCTCGCGGTAGCGCTCCACCGTGTTGGGCCCGATATCGAGGATGCGCCCATTGGCCGGACAGCCGGCAAGGGGCAGGGCGCGCGCCTCGGCGCCGGGGTACTGCACGCTGGCCACGACGATGTCCTCGGGCAGCACGATCTCGCAGCCCGACACCATGGCCAGCGCCGCGATTTCCAGTATCTCGTCGGCCAGTTCGGTCTCGATATAGGACCGGCCGATCCCGTAGCCCTTGGCAAACAGCAAGGCATTGGCCAGCCCGCCCCCCACAAGGATCGTGTCGAGCTTGCGCACCAGCCGCTTCAGCACGCCCAGGCGCGGCGCCACGCTGCCGCCGCCAATCAGCGCGACCGAGGGGTATTGCGGATCGACCAGCGCGCCCTCGAGCGCGGCCAGTTCTTCCATCATCAGCGGGCCTGCCGCGGGGCGCGCCGCGGCCTGGATCGCCGAGGTGGTCGAGGCATGCGCCCGGTGCGAGCAGGAAAACGCGTCGTTGACGTAGATGTCGCCGAGCGCGGCAAGCTGCTGGCCGAGGCGCGGATCGTTGCGCTCTTCGCCATGTTCAAAGCGCAGGTTCTCGCACAGCAGCACCTGTCCGGGTTCCAGCAACTCGCTGGCCCGCTCGGCCATCGCCCCGGCGGCGGTTTCGTTGAAGATCACCGGGCGGCCCAGCGCCTCGGCCAGCGCGCCCTTGATCCGGCGCAGCGACAGCGCCGGGGTCATGTCGCCGTTTGGCCGGCCCAGGTGGCTGAGAACGATCAGCCGGGCGCCCTCGTCCAGCAGGGGGATCATCCCCTTGGCGAAGCGGGCGATGCGCGTGGCATCGCCCACGCCCGTTTCGGTCAGCGGCACGTTCAGGTCGGCACGCACCGCAAGGCGCCTGCCCGAAACATCCAGCGATGTCAGGGGCGTCAGTGCCATCAGATCAGCGCGCCCATTGCGACGGCGGTATCGGACATGCGGCTCGAGAAGCCCCATTCGTTGTCGTACCATGTCAGGATGCGGACCATGTTGCCGTCCATGACCTTGGTCTGGTCCATGTGGAAG